>CALNYM010000028.1:0-106738 GCA_942490765.1 uncultured Desulfobacterales bacterium
GCGGTTATCCATCAGTTTTTTGAAAAGTATTTACCGCAAATCAAAGGGGTGAGCCCGAATAGCATCAAAGCTTACCGGGATACCTTCAAACTGTTTTTTACCGTTTGCCGCAGCCACTATAGCATCAGGTCAGTTCGCTCGCTCCATCACCTTACCCCGGATATCATTCTCTCTATTTTGGGTTACCTCGAATCGGAACGTAAAAACACCGCCAAAACCCGCAATCACCGTCTGGCAGCCATCAAATCCCTGGCCAAGATGATCCGCTTCACCCATCCGCAATGGTCGGCGTCGATGGAAAAAATTACCGTTATTCCTCAAAAGCGTACCCAGCGGCAGTTGATTGGTTTTTTATACCCTGAGGAAATTGATAAGGTATTGAAGACGGTGGATATCAATAAGGGGCTGGGCTTTCGTGACTACACCATTTTGCACCTGCTGTTCGAGTCCGGCGCCCGTGCCAGCGAAATGGCCCAGTTGAATTTGGATTACTTCAACCCCGAACACGGCACGCTGGCCATTTTGGGCAAGGGCAACCTCTTCCGACAGATCAACTTGTCTCCGACGACGGTGAAAATGATCAAGGCATATATGAAAAACCACCGCCGCCGACCGAGATCGGTTAATTCGTTGCGACTGTTCATCAAAACAGCATGGCAAGGCGTTAACACGTCATGGCATCTATCGACTCTGCCGGAAATACCAGCAGATGGCGCTATCGGAAAAACGGTTGGAAGTTCTCAATCCGGTTCACAGCTTTCGTCATTCCTGTGCCATCAACATGCTGGCGGCCGGTTGTTCCGGTGACCGATATTAAAAACCGTTTGGGACGAAGACGTCAATCCACCATGGTCTATCTGCAAATGGATCTATCGCGCCGAAGGAAAATCCAGAAACGATTTACCGAATACACCCAAGCCGTATTGAGGCCGCAATGCAGAGATAGAAACACTGATCGAGAAGAGAGATCAAGGCCGATCTGACATGAAAGAACCTGACAGCCTCTGAAACCGGCGGCAATTCAGTTCAGCCGGACACGAAAACAGTGCCTTGGAAGAAAGAAATTTATCTACTTTTTCTTGAGGATGAAATGGGCGTGATGAAAGTTGCTATTATTTTTGATATTATTGCAAAATCTATACGTTGCAGTACGATTCGCTTGTGATCTTGAAATGCTTTCAATAAGATGAGGTGAGATGGCAACATAATAAGCAAGTAATCATAATTTTCACAAATCTTGGCGATATCATTTGGATTATGCAACGTAGCGCATCAGTGGCGCGGCACATACGCCGCGTCCGGCAAATGCGATGGTTAGGTAACACTTTACATAATGAATCTCCACTATTTGATTGCCATCTTTCCAGTATTCATGGCCACGACTTATTAATCATGTGTGAGAGGCGCAACGTATGGATTGTGAACAAGGACGAAGTCTGCCATGAAATTCAATGGATTGTAAACATCGACCGCACTGTAAAGCACAGCACTCACTCCTGAACAATCAGTTGATTCAAATGAGGTCATTGGTACGACTGATCCATCTTTCAATACTTCAGGCTGGTAGGCATATTGTGTTTCTGTCAGTTTTCCTGAGGCTTGATCCATGCTTACAATCGGCCACCCAAATGGGAAAACAGCGGATACAATTCTTGGCACATCCAGTTCTTTCCTGGACGACGGCACCTGAGCCGCATTTATTGCAACCACGCATGGTTCATTGAGAAGAACAAGGCCTTTGCGGGGTAGCCCTCGTACTTTCGTTTCTTTTCGTCGAGGGCGCGTGAACGTAACTTTATCCTGTCATGGGGGACACTGCGGCAGACGCCTGGCTGCGAATCCAGTTCGCATCGGACAGAACCGGACGTAACAGCAATTGCTTCCCGAACCATGATTGCGCTATACCTGTGATCTGGACCCTCGTCTTTGAGACGTCTCTTCTTCCGAAGAGTTACAGGCAATCCGATCTCAAGCAGCGCTGCACACGGGTACATCTCCCAGAACGATGAAATTGAAGGCCAGCCCGCTTGGCTGTGTCTCGATCAAGGTATGCTCGGGTTTGTTTCCAAAGCTTGTTAATCCATTCTTTAGCAATGGCGCGGATTATCGGGAGAACATAGCTCTTGATAGGTTTTATTCGACGATCTGGTAAGGTTAAAAAAATTGCTCATTGTGCGCCTAACGCTCCGCATAACCGGATGGCAATGGTCGAGTAGGCCAAAGGAACCTCCCCTTTGGCCTCTCACAGAACCGTACGTGAAACTCTCGCTTCATACGGCTCTTCCTGTCCAACCTATCTCAAACATCTAAGCAGCACTCCAATGGGGGAACCAGTTGGGTTCTCTCTGTCTCAATCCATTGATTCTACTCGCCGCCTGTATCAGTGTCTTGAGCTTTTTGTATTTCGCCTTGCCCCAACGACTCAATCGTTTGTCGAAGTGAAACAGGACATTTCGGATAATACTCTTGCCAAATAGACCATAGTAATTCATCCAGCCTCGCAGTCTATTTCGGCTGTAGCTTTGTATCTCTACATACTCCTTTTGACACCAGTACTTCCATGGCCAGCTGTTGATCTCCTGGCGTATCCGTTTTGCCGATTTCTGACTAATCGCAGCAAGGAAATAAAGCCCTTGCTTGCCCTGCCTTGTCTTGATCCAGCGTGGTCCTGAACGTATAGCCGAGAAAGTCAAAGGCTATCTTTTCGTAGTCGCCTTTGTTGAACCCCCTTTGCAATACACTATTTTTTGTCTTTTCCGGGTGGAATTGCAAACCGCATTGGTTAAACCTGACATTCGAGTAACGCCTTCAGCTCTAAAGCCTCCCGCTCACTGACACAATGACAGACAATATCATCGGCGTACCGCTCGAACTGAATACCTTTCCAGTTCTTTTCTACCCAAACATCAAACGCATAGTGCAGGTACAGGTTTGCCAAAAGTGGGCTGACAACTCCCCCTTGCGGCGTTCCTTTCCGTTTCTCCTCAAGTCGCCCATCCTCATATTGCACCGGGGCTGTGAGCCACCGATGTATGTACATCAACTGCCAGGACTCTTTGACATGCTTCTTCACTGCCCGCATCAGCAGGTCATGATTGATCTCCTCGAAGAACCCCTTGATGTCCATATCCAGAACCCACCCACGCCTGTTGCATCGCTCTTTGGCCTTCAAAAGCGCCTGATGCGCCGACTTCCCGGGACGATACCCGTAGGAGTTGGGGTGAAAGTGTCTCTCCAGTTCCGGTTCGATCTGAAGTTTTACAACCATCTGGGCTATCCGATCCGTTACCGTTGGAATACCCAAAGGTCGGATGCCACCGTCTGGCTTTTCGATTTCTACTCGCAAAACCGGAGGCGGATGATAGCTTCCTGAGGACATACGGTTCCAGAGCTTATACAGATTGTTGCTGAGGTTCCGCTCAAAATCGGCTAAGCTCTGAGCATCGACCCCATGTCCACCTCTGTTTGCCTTGACCCGCTTGAATGCCTCAAAGACAATTCGTTTGGGGATATTGAAAGGTTTTATCTCCATCCGAAGGTTCCTCCCATCTTCTGGTTGACCCCCGGTTTTCGAATGGACAGGCCGCCCCCTTTGCTCCATTTCCATTACAGAAACTTCACCACTACTACGAGGCAGTCCGCCCCTGTGCCCTGCATCGGTACTCTCATTTTGTGGGATTACCACGCCACTTCTCCCTTAACATCAGGACGACAGGTTCTCATGTTCCGTACCAAAGCCTGTTCTGAATTCATGCCACCTCCATGCCGGCTGCCGCTTCGCCCGTGACCAGATAACGTCGAAACTCATCCCGGAAATACGCTCGTTCCCCGGTTTTGACAGCATTTATCCATATCGACACCTCATCAGTGGTTCATTTGCATTCATCTCTTCAGAACGCACCTGACAGATTTTTCTGCCTTTTCCCTATCGCTCACGACAAATACTCTTAATAAATGCCGCATAGGGCAGTTTGATCCCAGTCTCTGATGACCGAAACCGAGGGGCCATCCCTCATCTTCAACACAGCAAGAAAGACTTTCGTCTCTCGTCATGACACACAAGCGCAGCGGAATTGCCAGTCGAGTTGATGCGGTTGTTATGGATTCCCCCTTGTTTACCATCCCGCTTGCCTATTGCATTCTTTGCACTGTTAGGTAGAGCCTCATACAGGCCGCTAATTCGGTTAATTCAATCATGTATTCAACAATGACATTCACAAGTGGGAAGAGGACTTGCAGCAATTTCCACGTCGTTTATGTCGATCTGGCCAGGTGAACGGCGTTATTCCCGGTGACTCCAGTACAACATCTAAAGCCTTCTGTACCTGTGCCGGAAGTCCATTGGTAACCAAAGTCTGAATGTCATTATTTATGTTCTTACCATCTCCACTGAGATGAACGCAGAGCTTCTGAATCGCCAGTCGCAGTAAAGCCGCAGAACCTCTCGGCGACCGAGTGAGAATGCTGGCTGCCTCCTCGTAGTCTGCTTTGATATCATTGGGCATTTCCGAGCGGTTGGTGCAGGAGCAGGACCTCGATCTGGATAGACCAATTTGTCTTTGTGCCAGATTGCTGGTTTGGTGCAATGTTCACACCTGCTGACCCTTATAACCGTCTGCGGGAATTGGTTGCTACCTTCTAAAATTGCACCCGCATTCTTTTTTGTTCATTCTTGTAGCCCCAGTGATACTGTCTTGATAAAACTCCACAATGTGGACATGTGAATGATTTAAGGCCGCTCTTCGGCTTAACGTATTTCATCAGTTCCTCTCCACGTATCAATTAGAAATTTCTAAACCATAACGATGGCTGTCCAATGCACTGCCGGGTTATGCGCATTTAGTTTCAGCATACTTTCTACAACCTTTAAACTGGGGGCTCCTTCAGTATCGATCATAAGCGGAAAATCATATCTTCCATCTATATTAATATTAAGATATACACCAAGCACCTCCATCGTCTTGATATGCTCGTTTTTTGAAGGATTATATTTTCCTGAAGAGTGGGCAAAGTGGTTTTGAAGCCTTCTTACAAGATCAATATCTTTCCACCCATCAATATTTTGGTCTATCTTTTTTGATTCATCCTTTGGGATAATGTTCCTTGACTCCAAAAGAGCGCATAGCCTAATTACAAAATTTTGGTTTTATCAATGTGTCAATTTCATGCATTTTATCAATTTTAGATTGATCCAAAGGTTCATTAAAACAAAACGATACTTGAAAATCATCAGCAATGTAATATGGGGCTGTAGGGATTTTTTCTCAATCATAGTATTTGATATAGCTGGAAAATGAAGCCCTGCAATTTTTAAAATTAATCCATAAATTATCTAATAGAGATAATATTTCTTCAGAATTTTTCATTATATTCCTCCTTTCATAAGCATAACGATAAGGCTGAGAGGTCGCCAGAATTTGTGGCTAAGTCCCTTCTCAAGTGATTCGTTAGGCAATATCAGTAGTTTTAGATCTTGAATGTAATTTACCCACTTTTTTCAGATGTTCTAACCAGATGGCTAACTCCGTATGTACTGGTGAGAAACATGTCGGGTATTTGTCCCACCCAGCAAATATTCGTTTTTTACTGACCACCAATCTACTGTATTTTCTAACGCATATAAAAAGAGTTCTTCACCCAAATCACTATCAGTTAACTTACTATCTTTTCTGGTCATTTTGTATGGCTTAGATCCAAGAAATACCATGTCAAGCATTTTCGGAGACAAACTCGTTAATCTCTGTAGTCCTGTCCAGATCACCGGAGCAATAATAATGTATAAATGAAATTGACCTGTCTTTGAGAGTTTTTTGCAAATTGAGGGTTTACCATATCCTCAATTTCTTTTCCAAAAACAGTCGTCAAAAGAGGTACTATTTCATCATCGGAATCTTCTCATTTGGAAAAATTTCCTCCATAAGTTGGCCATAAGTTCTCCTGATTCCCAATGACTCCAATCGATTTCTTTATCATTTGCTTTTTGGTGATAAACAGAAATAGTTTTTTTTCGTGTTTTTTAAGTATTGGAACAATAAGTAAAACTATTCCCAAAAAGGCAAAAAACAAACCCAGGGAACCACTTTCAATTTTTCCAGACAAAAGAGCGCTTTTAATGTCAATAACCCCTGTTGATGTTAAGCCTTTAAAGGCCATTACAACCCCGCTAATAACAAGAGCTGCGCCTATTATGGATGAAATAATGATTGCATAGGATTTAATTTTCATTTAATAAACCTATAATATGCGCTGCATAATCGCAAGTGCTGACCACGAGCGCGTAGCGACAGGGAAGGTACTCAACGTAGTCGGCACCGCCAGGAACAAGTGATTGTGCAGACTTGCATAACATCACTTTGTAATGTTATCCGACCAAATGTGCCACTTCGTGTCTCAATACAGATACATTAAGAATAGCACACGAAAAACAGTCCGCTAAAATCGTGGGATACCTTGCCAATATCACCGCCGAGATTTAATTTATTGTCTGAAAAGCATCTACCCAGAAACAACAAAACCCCACCTCTCAGAATCTATCGAGAAATGGGATTTTTTATATTCATCGTGTTTGCTCATCCTTCTTTTTAAAGTTCAGAGCACAAGATCTTATTTAAGTGAACGTGGAAAAAATATCGGACAGTGACTCAAAAGTCAAGTTTTGAATTTTAACACAATAATTGAAATACTATATTAGGGTTAACAGTGGGTAGGGTATAACCAGCGACCGCAGAAATTTCAAAAGAGCGGGTGAGGGATATCCGTCCGGCGGCAAAGACTTTTCTTTCTGGAATGCCCGTATTGCGGTTTGCGTGCGGGGGCCGGCCAAACCGTCCTCTGAGCCAGCATCAAAGCCAAGGTGGTTGAGGCGCTGCTGTATCTCCATGATCTCGTCGCGCGTAAGCGGTTCATGTTCTGCACCCCGGCCGTTCGCAATCTGCGGCAGGCCGATGATTCGATCCGAGAGGTGGCCGACTGAGATTGCAAAGTTGATTGAATGATTCCACCGCAAGATAGTCCGGAAATTGTTGTAGACCAGAAAGGCCGGGCCTTTATAGCCTTGTGGCAGCACGATGGAACCTTCCATATCCTCCTGCGGCAACGCCGTACCATTACTCCGCCGCACCCCAATCGACGCCCATTCCTTAAGCGACTTTTTCTTGTCCATCGTGGCAAGGGTCAGATCGAAGTTCTCAGGGAGACGCACCTCGCGGCCCCAGATTTCGCCCGTCCGCCAGCCTATGTTAGAGAGAAAATTGGCGGCGGAGGAGAAAGCATCTGGTAGGCTACCCCAGATGTCCTTGCGGCCGTCGCCGGTAAAATCCACGGCGTGTATGATGAATGTGGATGGGATGAACTGCATATGCCCCATTGCCCCGGCCCAGGAACCCGTCATCGCGTCCGGCGTAATGTGACCCTCATCGATAATTTGAAGTGCGCTTAGAAGCTCAGACCGGAAAAAATCGGCGCGCCTCCGGTCGAAAGCCAGCGTCGCTAGGGCATCGATCACGCGGAAGTTACCTACATAACCGCCAAAATTCGTTTCCAGTCCCCAAAATGCGATGAGATAGCGCGGCGGTATGCCATATTCAGCACAGATCTTGTTCAGCAGGTCGTGATGTTTTGCCAGCAGCGCACGACCGCGTATTATCCGGTCGTATTTTACGCGCCGCCGGAGGTAAGTCCAGAAGGTCTGGGTGAACTCGGGCTGCCGTCGGTCAAGTTCGATCACATGCTGTACCGGCAGAATATTGCTCAGCGCCGCGTCCAACGTCGCATCGGAAATTCCTTTGCCGCGCGCCTCTGCACGCAGCGCCGCAAGCCACTCCTGGAAATCCTTGTCGGAAAGCGCCCCATCTGCCGCAGTTTTATCTGGCTCTTTGATAGCCTGTGCGCTATCCTGCCATAGGGCAATTGACAAAACCAAACCAATTACCACTACCGATAAAAATTCCTTCCACCTCGTCGCGCTTCGCAAATTCATTCAAGCCTCTTATTCGCCACGTATTCGGTTGTTGCTATTATGCAAACGCTTGATCAGGCATTTGGTTTCTGTCTGTAAATGTATAATAAGGTGAATGAAAAATAAAGCTGGAAATGCCGCTTCAAGACGGGTTGATGTGTAATCAAGGGGATATTCTTTGTTGACGCCTAAGCCATACACTCCGGCTGCGCATCTCAGATATCGCGTCTTATGGATTCATTCATACTTTTTGGATCAGTTTTCTGTAAAGGCCAACACTTTGGATAGTTATCTATATTGGGAAAAATGGCCTTGCCAAGCCAATCGATGCATTTTCCAAAATGACGCGCTATAAACCCTATAACGTATTCATTTTCCATCGTTTTCGTTGGCGTATCGACTCAACACCCCCCATTGCTTTTAGCAAATCATGTGAACTCTTCGCGTAAAGCAAATAATTGGTCGATTCCTGGAATGGGTGGCGTGGGTGTTGACAAATTGTTTGTTTTGTTATAACTTACTTAAATAGAATTATTTGTAATTTTTTTTATGTCAACAACTTTATGCAATTTATGCGAACTATAATTGAAAGGAAAAGAGGTTTAAATGATTGAAGAGACGCTTCTTGACAAAATATCCGATAACGTCATCCTGGGTAATAGAGACACCGAATTCAAGGGAATATGTCATAAATTAGAAGGTCAGCCTGGGGTTGTTGAATTAACCCAGGCAGCGTTGGACCAAGGCATCGATCCTGAAAAAATCATGGTGGACTCACTGGCCCATTCAATGGAGGTGGTTGACCAAAAGTATAAATCCGAAGAATACATGGGTATGGATTATCTGGCATCTGCTATATGTGTTGATTGTGCAATGGAGATACTTGCATCTCCTTTGCATGAAGCCGGGATCGAGCAGTCAAAAATTGTTGTAGCTACTGGGAAAGGCGAATTAATCCAAGACCCCAGCCCCCAAATAGCTATGCTGCTTCTGAAGGGGTTCGGGTACGGAGTGGTTGATTTGGGTTTTGATATACCAGCAAATCAGATTATTGACTCCGTCAAGGACCTTCAGGCTGACTACGTGTGGATGTCGTCAAGAGATAATCTTGGGTATATAGCGGAAATGGAAGATTTGGTTAAAAAACTGGAAGAAGAGGAAATTCGTGACGAAGTTAAGGTTGTGGTTGGCGGTGCAGCCGCATCAGATCTCTTTGCAGAAAAAATTGGTGCAGATGCTTATTACAAAGACGTTTATAAAGTAAACGATGTTATGAAGAGCTTGAAGATTTCCACGGGTTTTGCCAATCTATAACTTCAGGGGGAAGGTGGGGAATACCCCTGGCCATCACCCGTGAAATGAACACATCAGATGTTATTTTAATTTCGAATTCAGCTCGCTGAGGAAGCTGAATTTGACAATAGTGGTGTTGGAGCCAATTACGCCGACCCCACACCGATAAAACGAATAGACCATATCAGTCAAAGTATAGAAAACGATACCCGAACAATATTTTCCCTGCAGGGCTGGATGATGCAAGGTTTCTTGTATCTGCGGCAAAATTGAAAATGGCCACACCCACCAAAGACATTTATATTGCCTCATCCGCGCAATCCTTTTCCAACTGATGAAGTGGAAGCAAAATTTAAAAATCAGGCTGCTTTTGTTCTGAATGATCATCAAATATAGCTTCTGCCTTTATTCCTCCAGTTGATCCATTTTCACTTGACCTAAATCAATCAACATAGAAGGACGTAACGTCCATTGGATTATTGGTTGATCAGATGTCAGGAATCAGGCCCGAGCCCTAAAAACAGCAGCAGCCGGGGACCGGAAAAACCCTCCCGCACAATGGTCTCCTTGTCTGCCTTGGTCAGCTGCTTGATCCGGTATTCCGCCCTTGCCGCCAGGCTTCTATCTTCCAGCTGTACCTGGTAGACCCGTTCCACAGCGGCTGAAAGCCGGGTATATTTGGCTGAGCGCCGGCGCCCTGACCGGTGCTCGGCAGTTCTTCTTTCGACATCGGTGGTCATACCGGTATACAGGGCATTGTTGCGGCATCGGACCATGTAGACAAACCAGTCGGCCATGGTCAGCGCTTCAAACGGGTGTCGATGATGATTTCGGATGTCAAGGTCCGGTGGACCGGGCAGCGGTCCGCGATTTCCAGAAGGCGCTGCTGCTGGGTCTCATCCAGGTCCCCCACCAGGGTCAACGCCCGCTCGATGCGGTCCACCCGGCCGTCTTTTGATTCGCAGGCGTCACAATCTGCAGCATGAATCTTACCATGGGACAGATGAACAACCACTTCCTCCAGGGGCCATTTTTTTCGGTCCGCATACATGCGCAGGGTCATGGCCGTGCAGGCCCCTAACCCGGCGGTCAGGTAGTCATAGGGCGTCGGACCGGTATTGGACCCCCCCACGGCAAGGGGTTCATCGGCCACCAGGGAGAGCCCGTTGGCCATGATTTCCGTGCGAAACCCGGACCTGCCGATGCGGGCCGTCACCCACGGATCAACGGGCAGCTTTCCGGCCTTTTCCGCCTCAAGATGGCCCATGTACTTGCGGGCCCAGGCCGCCGTCACAGTGCCCACATATTCGGCATCGGCGGGGTCTGCGAGCAGGTGATCGGCCCTGTCCAGGGAGACGAAGCTCTTGGGGTGGCGCGCCGCCTGGAAAATACCGGCCGCATTTTCAATGCCCACGATCTGGTCCACCGGGGAATGGAAAATCAATAGCGCTTTTTTCAGATTTTTGATGGCCGCGGTCATGCGGGGCAACGCCAGGTCATCGAGAAACTGCTGTTTGATTTTAAAATCACGGCCCTCGAGGGTGACCGTTGCTTCGCCTTTTTCGGCAATCGCTCCGGCATGGTCGTTCAGCAGCCGTTTGACATGCAGTGGATCAGCCGGGGCCCCGATGGTGGCAACGGCCCGGCACGCGGGTATTTTTGCCGCCGCCTGGAGCACGGCGGCCCCTCCCAGGGAATGACCGATGAGGATGCACGGGGCCTCATAGTCCGCTTCGAGAAACCGGGCCGCCGCCACCAGGTCCCCCACATTGGAAGAAAAATTGGTGTCGGCGAAATCCCCCTCGCTTTCCCCCAGCCCGGTAAAATCAAACCGCAAAACCCCGATGCGCTGCCGGGTCAGTGCCCGGCTGATATAGGCCACCGCCTTTAAATTTTTCGTACAGGTAAAGCAATGGGCAAACAGGGCATAGGCCATGGGGCGGCCGTCCACGGGCAGATCCAGTTGGGCCGACAGCAGATTGCCCTGACTGCCCTGGAACTGTAATTTGGTTGATCTCATTTTGCCTCCCGCCATTATTATATTTAAAAAATATACGATACCATACACGCCTGTGAAATCAACCCTTCAAAAGAGACGGTCTCGTAAAAAGTTCAACTCCTGCGTTGCGCTGCATTTCGCAATCATTCAACGGTCGATGGTTACGCCTCATGATTGCAAGACATAAAGAAAACAGAAAACCGGGATTGAATCCAGCCTCTGATTTTGTTACCCTGTGTCCATCCGGAAACGGCCTTTTCGCCGAATCCTGGTGTTTTTACAATTTTTACGGCGCCATTTCAAATAACGGTTACAAAAGCATTAAGGATAAAATGATCTTTCTTCTGATTATACTGGCCATTGTGGTTCTATATGGCCCCAGCTTGTGGGCCCGGCGTGTATTGACGCGTTATAACCGGGATGCCTATTTTTCCGGCAACGGCTTTGAGCTGGCCCAGCTGCTCCTGGACCGGCTGGATATGCGCGACGTGACGGTGGAACCCACCGCCCTCGGAGACCATTATGACCCTGAAACAAAAACGGTTCGTCTGTCAAGTGACCGCTGCGGCCGCAAAACCCTCACCGCCGTGGTGGTGGCGGCCCACGAGGTGGGGCATGCCATTCAGGATCATGACCATTATCCGCCCCTGAAAACCCGTACCCGCATGATCGGCACGGCGGTAAAACTGGAAAAAATCGGTGCCGGCATCATGATGGTAGTGCCGGTATTTGCCATCATCACCCGGGTACCGGCCGCAGGCCTGCTGATCTTCATAGGGGGCTTTGCCACCCTTTGCATCCCGGTGCTGGTGCATCTGCTCACCCTGCCCTCGGAGCTGGATGCCAGCTTTAACCGGGCCATGCCCCTGCTCTCCTCGGGGGACTATATTCCTGCAGAAGATATCCCCGCCGCCAGAAAAATCCTGCTGGCCTGTGCCCTGACCTATGTTGCCAGTGCATTGATGGGCCTTTTAAATGTCTGGCGCTGGATCCGGGTGCTCAGGCGATAATTGTTTGCCGACTCGACAACCTTGACTTTCCGGTCATTATCGGGTCTATTACGCTTTGTTTCATCATGTGTTTTTTTTAAAAAGCCATCTCAAATACGGTAAGCACGGTGACCCATTTTGTTTATCCTTATTTGAGCGCACAACAAAGGCAGGCGACAACGACAAGAAAGGAGCATTCCCCATGGCCGTCATAACAAGGTATATTGTGGTTAGAAATGGCGTTGAACTGGATCAGGTGTTTACGGTTAAAAAAGAGGCCGAGGCATATGACAAAATGCTGGAAGCCGCCGAGGCGCTGTCCCGGTTTATCAAAAAAAACGGTAAAGATATTGATCTTGACGAAAAAACAATCGATGCATTGTCTGTTTTTCTATCCAAAAACGGACCCGAGGTCACCAAAATTCTCAAAAATGTAAAACCCTTGGCGCCGCGGCCGAAACCGGCTGCTGAAAAAAAAGCGGATCAACCGGCACCTGAAAAAGAAAAAGCGGTCAAAAACAAGGTCAAAAGTAAATAACCATATGCCTGTGATTTCAAAAACAGAAGCGGACAGATATGACAAAATGCTGGACGCTGCCGTGAACCTTGCCGAACTGATTCAAAAAAGCAGGCTTGAAATCGATGAATATGTCCTGGAGGAATTGACCATATTTCTGGCGACCAACGCCGTGACCGTCAAGCATATTTTAAAAAAAACGGATCGGACGTGGCCCTGAACCGGTCAAAAAACACGCTATGGAACACTTTCAACTGTACCGGCCATGATGATATTAGAATATATTGTTTCTTTTTTCGGTGGCGACACAACCCTGATCGCCCAGTGGGTGAAGACATGGTCGGAAAACTCCTTTTTGTTGATAGGACTGTCCGGGTTTTCCCTTGTCACCTTTGTCGTGAGCCTTGTCGCCCTTCCGGTGATCATCGCAAAAATACCCTGGGATTATTTTCTGGAAACAACCCCGGGATTTCTTCAGCGCCTGGCGCTGCTGCCCCGAATCTGTCTTCTGGTGATCAAAAATATGGCCGGGGTCCTGCTGGTCGCCATGGGGGTCATCATGCTCTTCATTCCGGGTCAGGGGCTTTTGACCATTATTGTCGGGGTGGCGCTCATGAATTTTCCCGGAAAAAAGAAGCTGGAACGGCTATTGCTCAAAACAAAAAAAATCCGCCGGGCCCTGAACTGGATCAGAAACAAAAAGGAGGGGTATTGTGGTGTAACCATTTCCAACCACTGCATGATAGATTCTTTTATCCTGTTTGTTTAAATCAAATTACTATCGCGTCGGTCGACGTTAAACGTATTCAAATTCGTCCCCTGATGTGACAGGATACTATGGAACGACACAGCGCTGGCCCTGAGTGGTAAATCAAAGCGTTCAACGCCAATACTCGCAGTAAGAAACCGCAATTGATCTATTGGCCCGGACAGGGACAACCCCTTACAGCGGCTGGGCCACTTTTACCACACGCCGCTGAACATACCCGCCGTTATCTAAAGGATACGTCATCTTCACTGTCGTCAACCGATTTTCCGCAAAAAGCTGAATGCACTCCGGATAAAGCTGCCATTCCAGGGCCAACCCCCTTTTTTTAATGGCATCCAGGGTATCGTCCGCATGAATATCAAAGCTCTTCTGGCCGATGATGGGTCCCGAATCCTCCCCGTAATCGATAAAATGCACGGTACACCCCCCCACCCGGCAGCCATAGCGCCAGGTATCCCCGTATCCGTCAACGCCGGGGAATGCGGGCAACAGGGCCGGATGGATGTTCATAATACGCGGATTCGCGGGATCAACGTTGACCCGGTCGATAAAATAAGGGGTGAGATTGCGCATGAAGCCCGCCAGTACCAGCAGATCAAACGGCCGGTCAGCCATGGCCCCAAGCAGTTGGGCCTCGGCGATCACCCGGCTGTGCATGAACCTGTTTATCTTTTCCATATCCGCATCACCGGCCACAAGGTGCTGTCTGGCGATAAGATCGGCCAGATCGCAATCATCGGGCAAACGCGCCTTGTCCGGGGTTTCCCGGACCTTTTTAATAATGGCCGGATAATCAATGACAAATGTCGGGATCCCTTTTTGGGTAGCCCTTTCAAGTCCTCTGGCACCGGGGTTGTCAGATCCAACAAATACCATTTCGGCATCTATTGCACCGCTTTCGCAGGCATCGATAATCGCCTGAAGGTTGGTACCGCCCCCTGAAATCAATGCACCGATGCGAATTTTTTTATCTGCCATT
Organism: uncultured Desulfobacterales bacterium; assembly: GCA_942490765.1. GTDB lineage: Bacteria > Desulfobacterota > Desulfobacteria > Desulfobacterales > 4572-123 > 4572-123. Next base: position 14,504 of record CALNYM010000028.1, read on the forward strand.
TTTTACTTCCTTTATATTTGATTTAGCGGACCGAAGGTTGTTTAGGAAGGCATTCTGTCTATCTGGTGGGCACAGCCCACCCTACGATGTCCCCTTCAACCTTCAACCTTCTACCTAAATAACCTTCTACCTAATTTACCAAATTTGATGCAGTTCCAGCGGATGATCCGCCATTTTACCGTTGGCGGCCGTCAGTTGTTCCTTGCTGGAAATAACCGCCACGGCATGACCTCGTGACGATTGCCCAAAATATTTTTCCGCAACCGTTTGAATCTTTTCAGGATTGATTTCCAGCAAACCGGCCTTGAATTGTCTGCGCGCTTTGTCGGGCAGGGAAACGATCCTGCGGTAAAACGCCTTACGGGCCGCCGGGCCCGGGGGATCCGGCTTGTCGATCTCGGAACAGACCTGCAAAATCGCCTCTTTGATATCTTCGCTGCCGTACTTGCCGGAATTGATAAAGCCCATGGCCCCGGTAAACGCCTGTAAGGTTGCCTGGATATGCGGATCACGATAAGAGGCAAAGGAAAAGATACCGCTTTCGGCATTGTACAGTGCAAAACCGCCATAGGCCCCCCCTTTCTCCCGGATCTCCCGATGCAGGTACATGGACCGCAGTATTTTGCTGATCACTGCCAGGGCCGGGGCATCGGCATGGGACATACGAACCACGGCAAAGGCACGGGCCACAAAGGAAACCGCTGATGACGTATACCACCCTTCATTGGGGACCTCAGCCGGGCATTGAATATCCGGCGCACCAAATCCGTCTCCCGGATGGTCCCCAAGTCCATTGAAAATGGATGCCACCTCTTTTTCCGAGGATGACAGGGCCATCTCTTCGCCCACCAGTGCCATTTTAAAATTATGGGCCGTGAAAAGGGCTTTGCCGATCTGTGAAAGGGTCTCTGAGATCCCCTCGAGCTTTTCTTGGGTCAAGTCCCGGGTCAATGCCTTGATGGTCCCCAGTTGGTGAATACCTTGCCAGATCTCACTGACGGCACAGGTGGTGTTAAAATTACGCGCCGCCAGAGACATGGCCAGCTGATGTCCATTCTGGACCACCATGGCTTCCAGACCGGCCCGGTACTCCAGCAGCAGGTTCTTCAGCCGGGAAAAATCGGTAAAGGCATGTTCAAACATCAATTCCTGAACAATATCGAACATGGCCTGCCGGTTACGGACCAGACATTTGCCGCCCACCGAGACAAAGGGCAGGCTTTGCCCCTCTTGCGTAAAACAGGTCCTGGACGCTGCTGCCAGGCCCATACCGCCGGTATACCGATCAATACGACGGGCCATTTCCAGATAGTCCCGGCGGCAGGTACCTATTTTGGGCAGGGCATAGCAGAAAAAAGGCACCAGCCCGAGACTATCCGCGGAAACAATGCCGGCACCCGCGGCACCGGCCAGATAGAAAATACCCGCCGTGGGCTGGTTGTAACCCAGTGCCGCCGTTGAATCATAGGCCCGGCTGGGCTGGAGGCTTTGGACCAGCGGTGGAATGTCCGAAAGCGCCAGGGTGGGAAGTACGGTCAGGTCCTCGTGACTTTCCTGGAGGCGGTTTAAGGTATCGGTTTGATTTTTTATCTTTTCAATCTGTTCGTCGGTCAGGCGAGATTGAATTTCCTGCAGCCGGGCTGCGGTCTGCATTGCTTCCCGGGCCGCCATCTTCTGATCCGGCACCAGGTGCAACAACACCCGGTGAGGGTTGTCTAAAAAATATTTTTGGATACAGTCTTCAAAAAAAGGGCCGGCCTTGATCGCTTCGCGGATGTGTTTCAAATCGGCATCAAAATCAAAGCTTCTCACCGAATCACCGCCGTGAAACCAGCTTCCGGAAAAAAACAGCAGCAACTTGAGCCCGTACGGATAGGGGGTATTGGTCACTTCCCGGCGGTGGAATTCAAGCTGATGAATGGCCGATTCAATGGTCTCTTTGTCGATACCGGCCGTCACCAGATCCTTAAAAACACCCAGGATAATCGCTTCAATCGCTGCCCCGTCAGTCTTGTTGACATCCTTGAGACCGCACACAAACAACGTGTCCCGGTTATCGCCGTCAAACCCGGCGCTATCACACAAAGAGCTGCCCAGACCCGAATCGATAAGGGCCTTGCGCAGGGGGGAAGCGGCATTGCCGAGCAGGATCTGTTCGAGCAGGGTAAGGCACAGCACCCCAAAGGTGTCCTTGATATCACAGGTGAGCCACGCCAGGCAGACCTGACATTTTTTTTCAGGTGTTTCCGACGGATCCAACGGATAGGGGTAATCAACGGTTCGGGGCCGTTGCCAGCGCGGCTGGGACGGCACGTCCGTTCCCGGATCGATGGGCGTAAAATGGCCGAGCACCTTGTCCTGAATAAAATCAAGGTGCCTGGCAAGGGGCAGATTGCCATAGGTATAAAAAAACGCATTGCTGGGGTGATAATGAACCCGGTGAAATTCCCGCAGCTGGTCGTGTGTCAGTTGGGGGATCACCGCCGGGTCGCCCCCTGAATTATGGCTGTAGGTGGTATCCGGGTACAGGGCGTTTAAAATAGAACGGCCCATGACCTGGCTGGGAGAGGACATGGCGCCCTTCATTTCATTGTACACCACCCCCTTGTATGCGAGGGATGCCGAACCGTCTCCGGTGGCTTCTGCTTCTTCAAACGCCAGACGGTGACCTTCCTGACAAAAACTGAGTTCATCGAGTTTGGGAAAAAAGGCGGCATCCAGATAGACATCCATGAGATTGTAAAAATCTTTGGGGTTCTGGGTGGCAAACGGATACATGGTCCAGTCCGATGCGGTAAAGGCATTCATGAACGTGCTCAGGCTTCGTTTAAGCATGGAAAAAAACGGGTCCCGCACCGGATACCGCCGGGAACCGCAAAGGGCCGTGTGCTCCAGGATATGGGCCACACCGCTGGAATCGGCAGGAACGGTTTTAAAAGCAACACTGAAGGTGTTTTCCGTATCGGCGCTGGAAATATGCACATGCCGGGCCCCGGTTGCCCGATGCGCCAGTTCATAATAGATGACATCGATTTCCGTAAGGGGGGCCATCCGGGTGATGTGATAACCGGATATCTCATCGCCCGGCTTTAAACCGGGGTTGTTCGGGTCTGATGTTATATTCATAATAGTATCCTTTTTCGCTTTTAAACGGCCGTATAGGTGCCCCGCCTGATGCGCCGGAGTTTTTTTTGTTTATGGAGCCTGAAAATAATATTACGCAATTTTTTTTCACCAAACCCGGTGGCCACCTGAATTTCCGAAAACCCGGCACCGGCGGGTAACCGCCGGACCGCTTCCATGACACGTTCAGAAGCGGTCATGACCGGGCAACCGCTGCCCATGGCCATGGTGCGGGGATCACCGCCAATGGTATCTTTTGGGTTTCCCAGAAGCACCATGGATCGGACCAGTTGCTCCAGACGATCGATCCGGACCAATACCTTTTCAATATCCGACCGGGTGGCGATATTATAATTCATCATAAAAAATTTGACCATGGCATCAAAGCTGACGGGTTTACCTTTTTTCCTTGTCACTGGCGACTCCTGTTGCATCCACTGTCGGACATATGATAGTGTAAAAAAATTATGACATCACCCCGTACCCTTCTAAATGCCCGGAACCTGAGGGCTAAAAAACATCTGGGACAAAATTTCCTGAGCGACCCGTCCACGGCCCTGATGATCCTGAGACGGGCCGGTGTCAGGTCCGAAGACATTGTATTGGAAATCGGCGCCGGTTTAGGTGCCCTGACAATTCCGGCAGCCGGTATGGCCCGCAGGATTTACGCCGTCGACAAGGACACGGATGTTCTGAATCTTTTAGCCCAAGAACTTTCCCTTAAGGAAATTTCCAATGTTGACCTGATCGAACAGGATATCCTGCAAATCGATATCAATGCGCTGGCCCGGCAGCACGATACCCGCCTTCTGGTGCTCGGCAACCTGCCGTATAATATTTCTTCCCAGATCATTATCCAGTTGCTTCGTTCACGAAAGGTCATCCGCAGGGCCGTCATCATGCTGCAAAAAGAACTGGCCCAGCGCCTGACGGCCCGGCCCGACTGCAAGGAGTATGGCCGCATCACGGTCATGCTCCAATATTGCGCGGTCATCCGCAGGATTGCAGATGTACCGGCCACCCTTTTTTTTCCAAAACCCAATGTCGATTCCCAGGTGCTCGAAATCAGTTTCAAGGCTGCCCCCGATCATCCGGCCACCGACGAAGCCCTTTTATTTGCCGTCATTAAAGCGGCATTTTCCAAGCGTCGTAAAACACTGAAAAATGCACTGGCCGGCAGTGAACTGCGCCTCGACGCCCAAAGCGCCGGGCAACTGCTTGAAAAGGTCGGTATCGATCCCGCACGAAGGGCCGAAACCCTTGAAATAGCCGAATTTGTGGCGCTGAGCAACGCCTTACCCGCTGACGCGATGAACATCACCTGAATTTTTACCCCTCATGCCCATAGGGTCGCCATCGTAGGGTGGGCTGTGCCCACCAAAAAACAGAGCGACGCGATACCGAAAATTTTTCACAGGGTGTCTGCCACGGCAACGGTGCGGTCCCCCAGCATATTGACATAGCTGCCCATTTCATTGTCGTACCAGCCATATATGACAGCCTGGGTGATCGGGACACGAATAGTGACGCCTTTCACAGGGCAGCTGATGATGTTTTCGATTCCCGGAACATTTTCCAGATCGACATTCAACTCGGCCGTGCGGGTATGGGTTTCATGGCCTTCGATAATGGCGGCGGCCCTGGGCATCCCCACAATATCGCCGGACACATTCTGTTTTTCCGAAAAATGCAGATACCCCTTTGCATCACTTGCCGCAGCCTGACGATATATGGTGTTAATCAATTCCCGCCGGATAGGCGGCCCGTTCAATTCTTCCTGAAGATTCAGCACCAGGATGATCAGTGAGCCGGTGGTACTGGGAATTCTCACGGATTCAGCAATAAAACCGATCTGTTCCATCTCGGGTATCACCAGGCGTAATGCCCGGGCGGCACCGGTGGATGTCAGGATAATATTATTCATGACACTGCGATTTTTACGCAGGTCCCCGGCCCCTTGCTTTGGCAGACGATCCAGCACCTGCTGGGAACCGGTGACCGCATGCACCGTGGCCATGGAGGCCGATAAAATTTTATGGGGTCCGAGGGCGTTCAGCAGCGGCTTCATCATATGGGCCAGGCAATTGGTGGTACACGAGGCATTGGAAATCAGCCTGTGGCGCCGGGGGTCATAGTCATCCCCGTTCACCCCCATGACGGTGGTCACGGCATCTTCGGGCATGGGCCGGCTCTGGTCCATTTTAAAGGGGGCGGAAGCAATAACCTTGTCGGCACCGGCTTCAATATGACCCCGCAGGGCCCCTCCGGGATGGTCCGGTGGCAAAAAAGGCTCTAAAAACTGACCGGTGGTATCCACCACCAGTCGGACATCATGGCCGGTCCAGTCCAATTCAGCCGGATTCCGGTTTGATCGCAAAAATTTAACCGGCATGCCGTCAATGGTCATGGTGCCCTTTTCTTCATCCAGGTCCTTGATGACCGGCACGGCATTGCAGCCGTGCAGATACCCGCACAGCGACCCGTAGTTTGAATCCCGTTCCACATAATGGGCGATATCCGATAGGCAGGTGCCGGCGCCGCGACCGATATTGACCACCAGTTCGCTGAAATACCGGCGGGCCACATGGTGCCACAGGGTCAGTTTTCCGATCCTGCCCAACCCGTTGATCCCCAGTTTCAATCCGCTTTCAGCCCTCATATCCTCTTCCTCCTGTATTCCACCATCCTGCAAAGGATGACGGTCTCGTAAAAAAGTATTTGAGATGGCTAAGTAAAAATCGTATATACAAGGCATAGGGATTTTCCAGGGATGAAGGCATACATATGGTATGTCGAGTCTCTGGAAAATCCCTATAACGCAGTAGATGGAGAACCTTTACGACGCCATCACGCTTTCCGGACTTCTAAAAACCCCTGACAGACAATTCCCTCCAGCCCGTCAATACTGATAAATTCCCCTGATTTCAGGTGCGCCTCATCAAAGGTGCAATATTTTTGTTTTTCATTACAGATCAAATTGCTGCATCCCACAACGCATGTTTTTCCCAGGCGATGGGCCACCACCGCGGCATGGGACGTCAGCCCGCCCCGGGCCGTCAAAAGGCCATCGGCGGCATTAATTTCGCGGATATCATCGGGAACCGTATCACTTCTGAGTAAAATCAGCAACGTATTCGGCTCCTGTTCCCGCCATTGATAGATTTCATCAAGATCAAAAACCACCCGACCGCTCATGGCGCCGCCGCTGACCCCGATGCCATGGCCGACGATATTTTTTTCAGACAGTTTTTCAGGGTCAAATGTCAACACTTTTTTACGCTCACGCATGGCCATATCCCGGGTCTGAAGCAAAAACAGATCTTCCCGGGCAGCACCTTCAAAGGTAAATTCCATCTCCTGGGGACTCCACCCGCGCCGGCCGATCAACTCATGGGCCCATTCTTTCAACGCCGCATATATTTCCGGATAATGGCTTTCCAGCGTCGTATCGGTATCCCGCATCTCAATATCCTGCTGGGCAATGGAAATCGGCAGGGTCCTGACCAGGCCCGACACAACGTCCTCTCCCTGGTTGCCGATGGTGAAATCGCCCCAGAGCCTCAAACTGTCACCGGACCAGTGGGGATTATGGGTAAAAATAACACCGCTGCCCGACTGCCGCGACACGTTTCCGTAAACCATGGACTGCACCGTTGCCGCCGTACCCCAGTCATCGGATATGCCCATGATCCTGCGATAGGCCACGGCCTTGGATGATTGCCAGGAATCAAAGACCACCTTGATGGTGATCAGAAGCTGTTTCAACGGATCTTCGACGATATCGATCCCGTAATCTTTCACAAGCCCTTTGTAGGTCAACGCCACCTTGCGCATCTGGGGGCCGGTAAAGTGCCTTTTTAACGGGATCCCGGCCCGTCGCTTCATCTCACTGATAATGGAATCAAAATCATCCCGTTCCAGACCGAACGCCATCCCGTAACATTGCAGAAACCGACGGTAGTTGTCCCATGCAAACCACCCGTTCCCTGTGACGGCCTCAATCCCGGCGGCAATATCCTCGTTCATCCCGACATTGAGCAAGGTATCCATCATACCGGGCTGGGAGATGGAAGATCCGCTGCGAACTGAAAACAGCAGGGGATTTTCCGGGTTCCCAAAAATTTTACCCGTCGCTTTTTCCAGGATGGCGATGTTCCGGATGACCTGTTTTTTAAAATTGCGGTTGGCCTCAGGATACGTATCGAGCATCTCGCGACACCGAAACACTTCGGTGGTAATAATAAAGCCGGGGGGGACGGGCAGACCGAAATTTTTCATGCGCATCATGTTAAGCCCCTTGTTGCCCAGGAAGATAATTCCGGTCACCTTATCGTTGGGTTTTTCCAGGTTGGTAATCGCCAATTGGGGATCATAGTTCAGCAACATCCCGAGTCTGTCCGGCGGCAGCTTGTGGGACTGGTAAAACAATGTATTTAAAAGGTGGGCCAAGAAGACATCCAACTGCTGGAGCCCCAGCGAAAGTGCAATCCGGTCCCGAAAAAAAATCTCGGACACCCGATGATGCAGTTTTTCAGGATCACCCAGGTCCTGAATGGAGGTATACTTTTCCAGCAGACGATCCGGGGGCAAAATGGATAAAATCCGATCCAGGTTACCCTCGTGAACATTATTAAAATTGTCGTTGATAATATTTCTGACGGCCTGGACAAATCCTTTGAAAATATCGACATACTGGGTAAATGAAAACCCCCTCACCTCCAGTGAGTGGGCAAGGAGATCCAATTGCCGTTCACTCTCCACTGATCGCATACCGTCGATCTTGAGGGCCTTGTCAAACAACATCAACAGGTCGAAAACCTCGTAAAAAGTGGTCCGCGTGATCAATCGCAGATCGACCTTATTGATCAGCTCTTCAAATAACACATTTACCAGTGATTCAATCCGGAACGTGAGTCCCAGGGCATCAAATTTTGTCTCATGATAACTGCCGTACATGGAAGGGATATCAATGGTAATATGTCGTTTTTTATAAATATCCTCTTTTATCTCATACTTTTTCGAAGACAGTATCAATTTTTGGAGTTTTTCGAGATACTCCAGCAGCATGAACAGTTTTTTCGGTAAATCGGTTTCCTTAAGCGCTTTTCGGAGGTCTTCCAAATCGGGAAATCCGGATGTGCCCAGCCGTGCCAGGTACCGGTCCATCTCTATAAAATTAAGATTATACTTCTGATGCAAAAACTTATACAGTTCAACACCCAGTTGGACCCGCTCTTTATCCTCAGGGCATACATCAGGCACCTGGTCAATCAAAGGGCGTAATTTTGATTCCGGCCAGGTCAACAGATCCCATGGATGATCAACCCCGTGGTTCTCAAGATACTGCATGATACGATGGACATCGTCGATATAGCGCCCCCGGGTCCGGATCTCGCTGTATATCTGCGGCGGTATATACGGTTCGAGTATTGATTTATCGCGGGTTTTCCAAAAGTCAAGGACCGCCTCCATCAAACCGATAATCCGGTTACTGCTTTCCACATGGCTTTGCTTGCGCAAAAAATGGACCAGCACATCCTTTCGGTGATAGATCTCATCAATCCGGGTGGAGATGTCCCTTAAATCTCCTTCGGCACCGATATCATTGAAATAAGAGGGAAAAATCCGGGCGAGCTGTTTGACCAGGTAATACACGGACTTGATATCGCTGTTTAACAACCGGGTGATATCCCTGGGAAACAGGTCCGTATCCCGGATGAATATGCCACATAGCGACAGGTGAATAATAAGGCTGGAAAGCAGACGGGTGGACCATTGCGGATGCTGTTCGATCAATTCGAGGATCATCCGGATATTCAAAATATGGGATGTGTTGGCCCGAATCTGCCAGTCATTGCCGATGCCGTTGATCATGGGCGTCTGGAACCCCATGTCAATCACATGATTGATAAAAAAATTAACCAGATCTTTCTCATCGGTTTTATACACCCCCCTGCCCATATTCAGAACACAATCCAGCGCCGTTGCCGGAAAATTGATGGCCTGATCCTTTAAAATGGAAAATGTTTTTTTGATCAACTTTCGGATATTCCAGTGTTTTTCATGTCCGATAAGCCATGTCAGCGTCCGATTGATATCTCTTAATGCCTCTTCATGGATCATGGACAGTCCCTTGATACCCATGATATGAAACAAAAAAATGACTTTCCAGCCGTTCCCCCATTTTCCATCCCGCCCGGCCTCCAGCAAATGCTGGGGGAGCCGGCGATAAATATCAACAAACCGGCTGTAGGCAGGCAGTTCAAGCATTTGTTTGATAGCCTCTTTTGAAGTGGCCTCCCCGGCCAGGGGAATACCGTTGAGCTGTGAGTGCCATTTTGCGATCTGCCGGTGCGATATATCATCAAACAGGTCCCGCCAGTCTTCACCATGCCGGGGTTCTTCCAGCTCCGCCTCAAACCACTGCACCGGATCAACTTCTCCAAGCCAGTATTCATATACGGTATGGTAATACCGTTGCAGCAGCGCCTTGACGGGCCGTAGTTCACGGGGCCGATCCTCTATTTTTTGAATCATTTGATCGGCCAGCCGGGTGATCTGATAATAGCTTTTCACAAACAGAAAAAAATGGTCGTCCGGATATTTCCCGATCCTATGAAAGGCATCCTTGATGACCGGTAGAAAACGGGGAAATTCAGAGGCCGCATCGGTGAAAATCTTATTTAAAAACAACAACAGGTTGTCCACCGCGTCGACCCTGACTTCCGGGTCTTTTGTAAATTCAATGGCATCGGACAAAATCCCGATAAAAAGACCGGCGGCGTCCGGCCCCCGGGGGTGCCCCTTCAGGAGATGAAAATAGTTCAAGGAATAGACTCTGGCTTCCTTGACGATAAACTGCCAGTTCCGATACGGGTGGGAAAGTTCCTGTAAAAAAGTATTGAATCCTTCCATGATCCCGTAATACTGGGACATGACATCTTTTAGAAGAAAATATTTTTCATCGATGGCAACATCGACATGATAATCGGCGATATTAACTTCCAGCGCCTTTGATTTTATATTCAAATGCGTTTCTCCGGGGATGCTGTGGTAAAAGATATCTCAGGCCCTGTACCGGGCCCCGGGCAATGATAATCAGTCTATCAAAGCTTATTTGCATTTTCAAGGGTATTAAGGTAAAGACACTTTCTGGATACACGGATCCGGTCCGCGTTTTGCACCCCCGGATATTTTTAAATCCTGAAGGGTGACGACATCAACAGGCTTACTTTATAATGACCAGAAAAATCATTTTTGAAGTCCTTATCATTGTTTGTACGGCTGTTTTACTGGCTCTCACGGTAAACCGGCTGCGCCCTGACGGACTTCCCCTGTTTTCTCCGGGAGACACCACCGGCCCGTCAGAGCAAATTACCATAGGGGAGATATCAATGGCCGAGGCCATTAACCGTTTCCATGCGGGCGAGGCCCTGTTCGTTGATGCCAGAGAAGCCCCTGATTTCAACGCCGGTCACATTCCGGGTGCGGTAAACCTGACGGTGGCAGATATGGACAAATGGATAGACCGCTTTCTTGCCGATACCGCTCCCGATACCCTGATCATTGCGTATTGTGATGGCGTGAACTGCTCTCTGAGCTCGGAGATGGCCGAACAATTCCGGCTGCTGGGATATAAAAAAGCCTATTATTTAAAGGATGGTTGGCGTCAATGGCAACAGCAGAACATGCCCACCATTGCCATTGATTAGGACCGCAGATGAAGTAAAGAATCCTGGCCCAAAGGACCAGGCTTTGGTTATCCCCAGAGGGGATTGACTTTATTAATCACTCAATTACAAATTCAAAACAACCAAAAAAAAAAAATGACAAATTTCAAAACCCCAAACAAAAAACCATCCTTTGAACCGGTTTGAATTTTTGATTTATTGATTGGATTGGATTTTATTTTTTTTACAATCGTCATGGCATAGCCATCACTCGACCTGGCCCAATAAAGTGGACAGAAATAGCGCAGGATTTCGGCTCATATACAAGGCGCGCCAAAGGTTCAATACTTGATGTATGGGGCCTTTGGGGCAACACAGTAGATGAGCCGAAAGGCAAGCAATTTCGTTCACTTTATAAAATTTGCGGTCCTTAGGATCAAAGATTGAAGAACCTCGCAGCAAGCTGCGAGGAATCTTCGACCGTAAGGAATTCTGTCTATTTTAGATTCGCTCGCTAACCCCGCGGCAAGCCACGGGGTTAGCGCTCGCTGTTGCGGTTCAATTAAGATTGCATCATGGCCTCAATGCGGTTGTCTTTTTCATGCCAGAGGGTGTTCAGCCAGTCATGATAGCGCTCCCGAAATTCCCGGTTTTCAAAATAATCCCCCAAAATATCGTCGGTCAGCGGCAGCGACGCCACCGTCACTTTAATGCGGTCGATCTTTCCACACAAAAGGGCCCAGAAACTATTGGGTCCCACCGGATAAACAATGGTGATGTCCAGGACATGATGCAGGTGCTCACCCATGGCGGCCAGTACAAAGGCAACACCACCGGCTTTGGGTTTGAGGAGGTGATTATAGGGAGATGCCTGTTTACGGTGCTTTTCTCTTGTAAACCGGGTGCCTTCGACAAAATTCATGATGGACACCGGCACGGTTTTAAATTTTCGGCAGGCCCGGCGGGTGATTTCAATATCTTTGCCCTTCAGTTCAGGCTTTTTTTTGATCAGTTCCCGGGAGTAGCGTTTCATGAACGGAAAATCCAGCGCCCACCAGGCAAGTCCGAGCACCGGGACCCAGATCAGTTCCTTTTTCAGAAAAAATTTCAGCATGGGAATTTTTTTGTGAAAAATTTTCTGCAACACCAGGATATCAACCCAGGACTGGTGATTGGCCAGAACCAGGTACCATTCATCGTGCTTTAGGGCATCCAGACCCTTGACCTCCCAGTCAATATTGTTGGTGATCTTCAGGTTCAGGTTGTTGCAGAAAATCCAGTTACCGGCAAGGTTGTTCAACACTTTTTCACAAAATTTACGCCACTTTCCAATGGGAATGAGGATCTTTAAAAAAGCCACCAGAAACAAAAGGGTGCACCAGAACAACGTGTTAAGGGTATACAGCAGCAGGGAAATGACCGCCCTTACCGGACCGGGGAGAAACGCTATCATGGAATTGACTCCGGAATTTTATAAATCAGGTTTCCCGATTTTCCAACCGGGTTTTACCCTTTTTTTGTTTTTCATTAAAAAATAAGTCGCTGTTAATTGTTAACTATGTAGCATAAAAAACGACAGGGCCGGTGTCAATGCCCTGCAGGGGTTGTGACAAAACTTTGACAAAAAAAGACGAATTGTCATCTGGAGCGGTGAACTCGGGAGCCCTGGCCGCAGCACATGTCCAGGTGATGGTGCGGGCAATCAGGAATCGTTCATTGCTCGACCTTAGAATGCCGTCTTGCCGGCATCAACGGCCTTTTCCTGAGTTTCTTTAGACCCGGATCTTTTAAGCGCCAGCAAGCGATCCAGATTGCGGGTGTAAAAAATGGTGATATGATATTCGGGTGCACCGTATGGATCCGTTCCCATGGATACGATCATGCGGTCGCCGGCCTTGGTCCAGGATAAAAATTCAACCCCGGCCTGGGGCCATTTGGTGACGGTCGGAGTACCGTATTTTTCATGGAAGGTGTTCATAAAATCGGTTTCACCCGTTACCGGTTCAATTTTAAAATAAAGCGGCAATCCGGATCCACCGGAAAAGACAAGTTCAATATAATAAAAAGGCGTTCCCCGACGGTCGGCATACCGGTACATCACCCGTCTGATGTCGTATTCAACCCGTTCACCCACGGGTGAATTCAGTTCCCGGTTAAGGGAATACAGATCGCTGAAGTATTTTTCCAGCGCCCCGGTGGGCCGAATTGAAAAATCAATCAGCCCCCTCTTTTCAAGAGAATGGGACCCTAAGCGGTCATCCAGCGTCTGAAGAATTTCTTTGGATAAACGCGTGTTAACGCCCAGATCAAAAAAAGTGAAACTTTGGCTCATCTTTTCAGCGGGAGCCGATTCCGGAGGGGCCGAATCACTGCATCCCAGAACCGTCAAAAGCACTGTCATAAAAACAGCCCCTATGAAAAGGGCGCCGGGACAATGGCATTTATTTTTTAACAGATTCATTATTTCCTTTATTTTGGAGATTCACACATTGATATCTTATCTAACGTATTGTAATTCATATCAAGGCTCGCGTCAAATCCATCCTGATGATGTCCTATAATTTCATCGGCACCGGGTGCTTAAAAATTCTGCCCAAATTCGGAGTTCATCGCCTGAAACAATTCTTGCCCGATGGCAAGTCCCAGATCAATGAACTCGGGCCCGTACGCTTTTCCCGTCGCCGTGCGAAAGGTATCTTTAATGGCAGCGATTTTATCCAGGCCGCGGGGGTAGTATTGAAGAAATTTTTCCATGGGCGGATTCAGGTAGTCAACCATGCACCACACCATATCTGTAAAGTTGTCCGGCCCCCAGCGAAACTTATCGGCATCGTACAGACAATCGGAAATCATGGCACCCTCAGGGGAAACCACCTTTTTGATCGGCCTGAAAGCTTCATGGTTTCCAATGGCCAGGCAAATCTCTTCTATTTCGACAGCGGACAAGGGATAGTGCCTTAACATACGGGCAGCACAGGCAGCACCCGCCACTGCATGATTTTTATGTTTTCGTTTGATATCGTGGAGCAAACCGGCACAAAGGGCGATGACGACCCGGCGACGGATATCTTTGTCGGGGCGCTTAAGGCGTCGGCTTTCAATCAATACCAGGGCACCGGCTTCCCCGGCAACTTTAATTGAATGTTTCATACCGTGACCAAAGTCATCTTCTATGTGCCCGGCTACCCAGCCTTTAATCTGGCCCACAAGCGGCGTTTTTTCCATAATGTCAAGGGACAAACCAACGGCCCGGGGGAAATGCCGATAAAAAGAAGGGACAGGGAGGCGGGCTGCAATCTGGCGCGCACGGGTGCGCAGGCGGATATAAACAGGCTGCATAGATAAGGCCTTAAATAAAGGCAGGGCCGATTCCCTGTCCGGCGGAAGCGGCCCTGTTAAGGGTGTGGGGCAGTTATGCCCGGCAGTAAATTCAGCCGACCCGATGGGCTGTAATATCAAAAGGGCGGTCGCACACTTTCCAGGTGCTATCCTCTTTTACCACATTGACAATTTGTTCAATCTGATAGGTTTTTCCAATCCTGAAAAGTCTGGCGATCATTGTAAAAGCAGGATGAATGCAACGCTTTGCACTGGCACTGACCTTGACGCTCACCGTTGTATCATCCCGACTGATCATGTCTGTCCGGATATTCGTCAACTGCATCCGCATATAATTCCGATTGAATCCAAGCTCGGCGGCTTCTTCATCAACCGCATTCAAATAATCGGCCAGCAGTTCTGCACCGTCAGGTTGGCTGGCCGTGCAAAGCTTATTCAGTGCTGATTCATCTAGCGCATAACAGGCCTTTGTAAAAGCGGCGGCGGCCCTGCCGGGAGTGTCTCTGCCGTCGACAGCAATAAACAGCAATTGAAAAACAGCCCCGGTTAATATGACCGCAGCCAGAAGAATAAGGTCTTTACGCCTCATTAATCATTCCTCCCTGTTAAATTAGAATCATAGTTGACGGTCCCGTAAAAAGGCCAACTCCTGCGTTGCGCTGCATTTCGTAATCATTCAACGTACGATGGTTACGCCTCATGACACCAAAATTTGCACGCCTTGAATTTGAACTTTTTACGAGACCGTCTAAATCCGAACCTTTACGAGTTCATCATAGTTGACCCTATGGGTATGGATTGCCCCAAAAAAAAATCACTGTTTTGATAGCACGGAACCTTGGTGAACACAAGGATTATCCACAACACATAATTTTTATCGGATGTCAGGGGGATTCCTATGCTGGCTCTGGGGGCCTTTTTTCCAGCGTTATTGCCGGTGCCGGGTTGTCGATTCCCGCCGAAAACAAGACAACGCCGGGTGGGCGTTTTTGGGGTGCCCCCCAGTACACCCACCCGGCATCTTACTGCTGTTTAAAAAATTCATTCAAAAAACATCACAATGATGCCATTACAAAACTGCCGGCTATTTGCGGCTGCCGGCGTAGCCGATGGAATTCAGCGCTTTTTCCATTTCATCTAGAATTGTCGGATCATCAATGGTGGCGGGCACATTGTATTCCTTATTGTCAGCAATCTTCTGAATCGTACCGCGCAAAATTTTACCTGAACGGGTCTTGGGAAGCCGCTGGACAACTGTGGCGGTTTTGAAAGACGCCACCGGTCCAATGCGATCCCTGACCATCTGGACCACTTCCTTTATGATGTCACCGTGATCACGGGTCACCCCGGCATTGAGCACGATAAACCCGATGGGCACCTGGCCCTTCAACGCATCTTCCACCCCCAGAACGGCACATTCGGCCACCTCTGGATGATCGGCCAGAACCTCCTCCATGGCACCGGTGGAAAGGCGATGTCCGGCCACGTTAATGATATCATCGGTGCGGGTCATGACGAAAACATACCCATCTTCATCAATAAAGCCGGCATCAGCGGTTTTATAATAACCGGGAAATTCTTCCAGGTAAGATTTGATATAACCGTCGTCATTGTGCCAGAGCGTCGGCAGGGTTCCGGGGGGCAGGGGCAATTTGACCACCAGGGCACCGATTTCACCCGGGGCCACAACCTTGTTATCCGGATCAACCACCTGGACGTTCCATCCCGGTGCCGCCTTGGTCGGTGATCCCTGCTTCACTTTGAAATGATGCAACCCGAGACAGTTGGCGCAGATGGCCCAACCGGTCTCTGTCTGCCACCAGTGATCAATAACCGGTACCCCGAGGTTGGATTGTGCCCAGTTCAACGTATCCGGATCAAGCCGTTCGCCGGCCAGAAAAAGGGCTTCAAAATTAGACAGGTCGTAGCCTTTCATCAGCTCTGCGGAGGGGTCCTCCCGTTTAATGGCTCGAAATGCGGTGGGGGCCGTAAAAAGGGCTTTGACCTTATGTTCGGAAATCACACGCCAGAAAACACCGGCATCCGGTGTGCCCACCGGCTTGCCCTCAAAAAGGATAGTGGTGCACCCTTTCAGAAGCGGCCCATATACGATATAGGAATGCCCGACAACCCAGCCGACATCCGAAGCCGCCCAGTACACATCACCGGCATCCACATTGTAAACAGCCTTCATACTCCATTTCAGGGCAACCATGTGCCCTCCGTTATCCCGCACCACTCCCTTGGGCACCCCTGTGGTACCTGAGGTATAGAGAATATAAAGGGGATCGGTGGCCTCCACCGGTACGCAGTCATGGGGCCGGGCATCCGCCATGACCGCATTCCAGTCATAGTCCCGGCCTTGAATCATGGAAGCGCTCTCCTGGGGCCGTTGGAGGATGATGCAGCTTTCGGGTTTTGAGTGAGCCATCTCAATGGCTCCGTCCAACAGGGGTTTGTAGGGAATCACCCGCTTCACTTCGATACCACAGGAGGCAGAAACAATAATCCTGGGTTTGGCATCGTTGATTCGGGTGGCCAGTTCTTTAGCGGCAAAACCGCCGAACACCACGGAATGAACGGCCCCCAGGCGGGCGCAGGCGAGCATGGCAATCGCGGCTTCAGGAATCATGGGCATATAGATCAGAACGCGATCGCCCTTTGTAAGGCCCATGGCTGCCATGGCACCGGCAAATCCGGCAACCTGGTCTCTGAGTTCCGTGTAACTGTATTTTTTGACCGTACCGGTAACCGGGCTGTCGTAAATCAAAGCGGTCTGATCTCCCCGACCGGCTTCAATATGATAATCAAGCGCATTGTAGCAGGTATTGACCTGCCCCCCGGTAAACCATCGATAAAACGGCTTTTTTGAATCATCGAGGACCTTGTCCCAGCGTTTGTACCAATGGCAGTCTTCCGCCGCCGCTCCCCAAAATTTTTCAGGTGTCTTGATCGAACTTTCAAAAGCCTCATCATAGGGATTGCTCATGCCTCATCCTCCTTGTTTATGTTCAGCGTTTTTATAAAAGTACCACCGTACATTTCAGGTATCAGGTAATGGGTTTTAAATCTTTTTATACCGATGGGAGACACGTATGTTTATAAGAAAATTCCCAAGATAGAATAGCTGTTGATTACTATGGAAAAAAAGGTCGATGGTGTCAAGTAAAAAATATGAATTTAATACATAGAATGAATAACTTTTTAAAAATTGACCTGAACTATTGAGATGTCTGGATAAAAACAGGTTATGGGCCGAATCCCGATTTTTTGCATACCGTTTCGCGAAATACGAATTCATATCATTCACGGATTTCATATAATTAAAAAACCACCCGGTACCCGTTATTCGGTGTAAACAAAGTTCATATTTTTGTTTCTTATTTTCTTTGCGAAACCATCCTTTTTTTAAAAAAATAGCGTAAAAAAATTTTAAATCACCCTTGACATGAACGGTGTTATATCCTACTGAGTTAGTTCTTATTTCGAAAGCTTTTTGATTTGTAAAAAAATTTAAGACCTTCCGGTTAATGCATATCAACGCCGACTTATTAACGCACCAAAGCTTTAGAAGAAAAAAGGACCGGTTATGGACCATGCTGATACAGCCCGCTTAAAGCCTTCCGACACACTTGCAAAATTATTGTTTGACGCCACCGGTATCAGCGTATTGGATTGCTTTCAGTGCCGCAAATGCACCAATGGCTGTCCGGCCACCTTTGCCATGGATATTTTTCCGGATCAAATCATCCGCCTTGTGCAGCTCGGCCAGGAGCAACGCGTATTGAACTGCTCTACCATCTGGATCTGTGCGGCCTGTGAAACCTGTACCACCCGCTGCCCCAACGGAGTGGATATCGCAGGCGTCATGGATTTTCTCAAAGAACGCGCAGTGGCTGCGGGCATTAAGATTCCCCAGAGCCGAACGTATGCATTTCACCGTTCGTTTTTAAATGAGATCCGCCGCCGCGGCCGTATTTTCGAAGGCCGCCTGATGCTGGAATATATGATTCGAAGCGGAGAGCTGGGCCGCAAACTACGGCACAATGACATGGGACCGGATATGCGGATGGGCCTCAGCATGCTCAAAAAAGGCCGGATGCCGCTGTTGCCAAAAGGGATCAAAGACAAACAGGAAATCAAAAAGATTCTGCCATGAAAATAAGCTACTATCCCGGGTGCTCACTGGAAGGCACCGCAAGCGATTATGAAGCCTCCATACGGTCGATATGCACAGCGCTGGATATCGACCTTGTGGACCTGCCGGACTGGAGTTGCTGCGGTTCCACGGCGGCACACAGTATCAATCGCAGGGCGGCCATAGAACTGGCCGGCAGAAATGTCGCCATCGCCGAAAAACAGGCGCTGGATTTGATGGTCCCCTGCCCCCTGTGCTTCAACCGCCTGAAAACGGCAGAAAAAGTGCTCACCGGGCCTACAAAAGACGAGTATCGCTACGTCCTTTCCGGTGACAAAGCCAAAATTTTCGATATTGTCGATTTTCTGTCTGGCGAAACGATACTGCAACGAATTCATTCCAAAGTCACCACCCCCCTGACACCACTCAAGGCGGTATGTTATTACGGTTGCCAGTCAAGCCGGCCACCGGAGATTACCGGAGCAAAGGATTATGAAAACCCCATGGGCATGGACCGTATTTTAAAGACCCTGGGGGCAAGCCCGATTCAGTGGTCCTTTAAAACCGACTGCTGCGGGGCAAGCCACATCCTGCCCCGCCAGGACGTGGCATTTACCATGATTGAAAAGCTCTATAAAGGCGCCATGGAGGCAAAGGCCGATTGCTTTGTGGTTTCCTGCCAGATGTGTCAACTGAACCTGGATGCCTATCAGGCAAGGATAAACAAGGAAATGAATACCGATTATTATCTGCCGGTGCTGTACATCACCGAGCTTATCGGCATGGCGATGGGGCAGACAGAATATACCAATTGGTTTGGGCGTCATTTTGTCGATCCGGGCCGGATGCTGGCGGACTGCGGTCTTGCGTGAGAAAGGGCGTAAAAAGTGGAATCTATGGCTGAAACGGAAAATTTGAGTCCGGTACCAAAAGAAACGGTGGGCGCCGTAATGGTGGTGGGCGCCGGAATTTCGGGAATGCAGGCATCTTTGGACATCGCCGATTCCGGTTTCAAGGTCTATCTGGTGGAAGAAAATTCCACCATCGGCGGGATCATGGCCCAGTTGGATAAAACCTTTCCCACCAACGACTGTTCCACCTGCATGATATCCCCCAAACTCATTGAAGTGGCCTCCAACCCGAATATTGAAATCATCACGCGGTCCCGTGTTGAAAGTGTCAGCGGAAAGCCCGGGAACTTCAAGGTCAAAATCAAAAAACGGGCCCGGTACATTGATCTTGATAAATGTACCGGCTGCGGAGAATGCGCCAAGGTATGCCCCGTGGATGTGTCATCTGATTTTGATGCGGATATGGGATCACGAAAGGCAATTTATCGCCATTTCCCCCAGGCCATACCCGCTGAATTTGCCATCGACAAGGCAGACCGGGCCCCCTGTACCCTGGCCTGCCCGGCCGGCATCAATGTTCAGGGCTACCTGGCCATGATCAAGGTCGGCAAATACAGGGAAGCCATCGAGATCATTATGCGGGAAATGCCCCTGCCCGGTGTATTGGGGCGTGTCTGCATCCACCCCTGCGAAAAAGCCTGTCGACGGGCTGAAGTGGATTCGGCGGTGTCCATCCGGGACCTGAAACGGTTTGCCGCCGACCAGGTGGATCTGGCGTCATTGCCGGTGCCCGCCATCGCCTGGAAAGATGAGAAAATTGCCATTATCGGGTCCGGACCGTCCGGACTGGCCGCAGGCTATTTTTTGGGGCTTGCCGGATACCGGTCGACTATTTTCGAAGCCCTTCCGGTTGCCGGCGGGATGCTGGCCATGGGCATCCCCGAGTACCGGCTGCCGGAAACCGTTTTACAAAAAGAGATTGAAAACATTACCCGCTTCGGGGTTACCATTAAAACGGGTGCGCCCATCGGAGTCGACCATACCATTGAAGATCTTTTAAATGAGGGATTTTCAGCCGTGTACATTGCGGTGGGTGCCCAGAAGGGTGTCGATCTCAGAATACCCGGAGAAAAAGCGTTTAAGAATGTGCAGCACGGGGTGCAATGGCTCCGGGATGTCAAACTGAAACAGGCCGGACGTCTTGACGGGAAAAAGGTAGCGGTGATCGGCGGCGGCAACAGTGCCCTGGACAGTGCCCGCACGGCCATTCGATTAGGGGCGGGGCAGGTGGACATACTCTATCGTCGTACCCGGGAAGAGATGCCCGCTGATCCTGATGAAATCAAGGATGCTATAGAAGAGGGTATCCATATTCATTTCCTGGTGTCCCCCATAGAGATAACGGGTGCAGATAACACCGCCGATGGCGTGATGTGCATCAAAAATAAACTGGGCACCCCCGATGCATCCGGCAGGCGCCGCCCGATTCCAGTGGAAGGTTCCGAATTTAAAGTAACGGCGGATCTTATCCTGCCCAACATCGGCCAGCAGCTGGACAACAATTTTACCGGCACCAGCCCCATCAATTTTTCACGTCGGGGATTTATTGCCGTCAATGCCAGCACCCTTGAAACCAGCGCTCAAGGCGTTTTCGCCGGCGGCGATGCCGTGGCGGGGCCGGCGTCGGTCATTGAAGCCATAGAACAGGGCAAACGTGCGGTTCAATCCATTCTCGCGTATATAGCCCATGAGCCGCTGCCCTCTGAAGACCTTACCGATTTTAAGCCGGATCCGGGCGCCAATTACCGCCCCATCGATCCGGACAAAGAGTACCTGGAAAGGGCCCAGGTCCCCATGGCCGATGCCGGACAGCGGGCAACAGATTTCAGGGAGGCCGCATCCGCCTTTTCTCCTGAAGCTGCGCAAAAAGAAGCGGCAAGATGTCTTGATTGCGGCATCTGCTGCGAATGCCGCCAATGCGTGAGTGTCTGTAAAGCCGACGCCATTTGTCATGATGATGCGGACCTCTGGGAAGAAATCAGCGTGGGGTCGATGATTCTGGCACCGGGAGGCAAACCCTTTGATGCCAATCTGAAACCGGAATACGGCCACGGCCGCTACCCCAACGTGCTCACCAGTATTGAATACGAACGGGTGATTTCGGCAGCCGGCCCTTTCCAGGGCCATATCGCCCGGATATCGGATCAGCGCGAGCCGAAAAAAATGGCCTGGATTCAGTGCGTGGGAAGCCGGGATGCGGCCAGCGGGTGTGATTATTGTTCCTATGTCTGCTGCATGTATGCCACCAAACAGGCGATTATATCCAGGGAACACAATCCCAATATCGACCCGACGATTTTCTATATTGACATGCGGGCCCAGGGCAAGGGGTTTGACCGCTATTATGAACGTGCCAAGGATCAGGGCGGTGTGCGCTATGTCCGCTCCATGATCTCCCGGGTGGTTGAAAATCCTCAGACCCACGACCTGACCATCAATTATGTGGATGAGGCCGGCCAGATCCAGGCTGAAGAATTTGACATGGTGATATTGAGCGTAGGGCTGCGGCCTCATCCCGCGGCAGGGGAACTGGCCCAAAGACTCGGTATCGACGTGAACCGGTTTGGTTTTTGTAAAACACCCCCTTTAGATACCATCGCCACATCAAGAGACGGGATATTTGTGAGCGGCGTTTTCCAGAGCCCCAAGGATATTCCCGACACGGTGATTCAATCCAGCGGTGCAGCCGCAGCCGCAACAAGCATCATCTCCAGTGCAAGGGGAACGCTGGAATCGGTCAGCCATTACCCTCCTGAAACAGATATTATGGATGCGTCACCCCGCATCGGCGTATTTGTCTGTCACTGCGGCATCAATATTGCCTCTGTGGTGGATGTAAAAGCAGTGAGCGAATATGCCGCCACGATTCCCGATGTGGTATATAGCGATGATTTTCTGTTTACCTGTTCCACCGACACCCAGACGGAAATCAAAGAGATCATCGGCCGGGAAAACCTAAACCGGGTCGTCATTGCCTCCTGCAGTCCGCGCACCCATGAACCGCTGTTCCAGGATACCTTGCAGAAAGCCGGATTGAACAAGTATCTTTTTGAAATGGCCAATATCCGGGACCAGGACTCCTGGGTCCATGCCGGTGACAAGGCGGGTGCCACGGAAAAAGCCAAGGACCTGGTGCGCATGTCGGTGGCCCGATCCCGAAAGCTGCAGCCCCTGTATGAGGTCTCCATGACCATCACCCAAAAGGGGCTTGTCATTGGCGGGGGCCTGGCCGGGCTCACCGCCACCCTGGCCCTTGCAGACCAGGGGTATACCACCACTTTGGTGGAAAAAAGTGCTGTTTTGGGGGGCAATGCCCTGACATTGTATTATACTGAAGATGGTGCGCACCCGGCCGATTACGTCAAAGACCTGATTCAACGGGTGAAGGCACACCCCTTGACAACGGTGTATACCGAGGCGGAGGTTGTGGATTATGCCGGTGTTGTGGGGAATTTCAACTGCAACATTCTGACCCGGGAATCAAAGATAGAAATTTCCTGCGGGGCCATTATTATCGCCACCGGCGCCCAGGAATACAAACCTGACGGCTGGCTGTATGGAGACGACCCACGCATCCTGACCCAGAAGGAACTGGAACAAAAACTGTTTGACCAGGATGCCGCCGTCAAGGCTGCCGGGGCCACCGTCATGATTCAGTGTGTCGGCTCCAGGGATGAAAATCGGCCCTACTGCAGCCGGGTCTGCTGTACGGCAGCCGTGAAAAACAGCCTTAAAATCAAAGAGGGTAATCCAAAAGCCGATATCTATGTGCTCTACCGCGATATGCGGACATTTTCATTCAAGGAACTGGCCTACAAAGAAGCCCGGGAAGCCGGGGTCAGATTTATCCGTTATGACCCGGACAATCCACCGGTGGTAGGCAAGGAGAATGACCGACTTGCCGTTACGGTGTTTGACTGCAACCTGGGTATGGACATTACCCTTGATGCCGATATCGTTGCCCTGAGTGCCGCCATCGTCCCCCATCCGGGCAGCCGCAAAGTGGCTAGTGTTTTCAAGCTTCCCCTGGATCAGGACGGCTTTTTCATGGAGTCTCACCTGAAATTAAAGCCCCTGGATTTCAGTGTCTCGGGAATTTTTCTATGCGGCCTGGCCCATGGCCCCAAATTTGCCGATGAGGCCATTGCCCAGGCCAAAGGGGCTGTTTCAAGGGCCTGCACCGTGCTCTCCAAGGCAGAACGGGATGTGGGCGGCGCCGTGGCCGTGGTTAATAACCAGCAATGTGTTCTCTGTATGACCTGTGTTCGGACCTGTCCCTTTGGCGTACCCAGGCTCGATGCGGCAGAAGGTGTGATCTACATCGATCCCGCCGCCTGCCAGGGGTGCGGCAACTGTGCTTCAGCCTGTCCGCGCAGTGCCATTACCATCGGTCATCATACAAACGATCAGTATCTGGCCAAAATAGGGGCACTGTATTAGACAAATATAACAAACCGCAATGGCTAAAAAGATACTGGGATACTGGAGAAATTAAACAATCCAAAACCCGATGAATTTAAATATTTTATTGTGACATAAATTCCATGGAGGCGTGAATGGAAGATTTCCAACCTAAGATCGTCGGGCTGCTGTGTACTTATTGCACCTATACTGCCGCAGACATGGCCGGCTCCCAGCGGTTGCAGTATCCGGGGTCTGTCCGGATTGTCAAGTATCTCTGCACCGGCAAAGTCGAGCCAATTCATATACTCAAAGCATTTGAATCCGGAGCGGATGCTGTTTTCCTGGGCGGGTGAGAGATCGGCGATTGTCATTTCCTGGAAGGAAATCTCAGAGCGTGGGAAAGAGTGCAGTACACAAAAACACTGCTGGATGAAATCGGTATCGGAGGGGACCGGCTGGATATGTTTCATATTGGTGCCTCCGATGCCAAATTGTTTGCGGAAACCGTTGAAGAGATGCACCAACGGGTCCTCAAGCTGGGGCCCAATCCATTGAGGCTTTTAAAAGATGAAATTTCGCCCCTGCATTGATCTTCATCTGGGTGTTGTCAAGCAGATTGTAGGTGCGACACTTTCGGACAAAGATAAAAAATCCATAAAAACCAACTTTACGGCTGACAAACCGGCCCACTGGTTCGCACGGCTATACTGCAGGGACGCACTCACCGGCGGCCATGTAATCATGCTGGGACCGGGCAATGCAAAAGCGGCCCGGGCCGCCTTGAAGGCATGGCCCGGCGGGATGCAGATCGGTGGCGGCATCACCATTGATAATGCCCAGGACTGGCTGAACCAGGGCGCATCCGCCGTTATTGTCACCTCATGGGTGTTCCATGACGGAACAGTGGATGAAAAACGGCTGAAACAGCTTGTGGAGCGCATCGGTAAAAAACGCCTGGTGCTGGATTTGAGCTGCCGCCGACAGGCTGAGGGTTACCGGATCGTAACAAACCGCTGGCAGACCTTCACCGATGAGATGATAACACCGGCCCTGCTGGACCATCTGGCCGGTTTCTGCGATGAATTCCTGGTTCATGCCGTGGATATGGAAGGCAGATGCCAGGGCATTGAAACGCCCCTTGTCAAACTGCTCGGCCAGTGGGCCCAAATTCCCGTTACCTACGCCGGTGGCATCCACACCATGGAAGACATCAAAATCATCGAAAATCTTGGCCGGGGCGCCGTTGATTTTACCATTGGCAGTGCCCTGGATCTCTTCGGTGGGACCGGGTTCAGCTACGCTGAACTGGCGGGCCGGTTTGCAGGCACCTGAAGAAATTGATCCCCCCAATTATCCCATCGCTTCAATCACCGGCAGGCATCTGATCAAAAGAATATCAACGGTCCAGAATGCCACAAACCGCCCTGACGGCAGCATCTATGGTAGATGCCTTTGTATTGATAACCAGATCGTAATTCAGCGGGTCCGAAATATTGGCATTGAAATACTGGCGGACAAATGCCCTGCGCTGTGATTCCGATTTGATGACATGACGCTGGGCCTCTTCCATGTCAACGTTGAATTCCCGGGCAACGTTGCTGATTCTGTCCTTGAGAGGAGCGATGACGCGTACCCGGAACCTTTTTTCAGGGGGCAGAATAAAGTTCGCCCCCCTTCCGACGATAACCGCCTTGCCGTGCTTTCCGATGGTCCCGATGACTTTCATGAGATGCTGCAGGTATTCATCAGGCCAGATATGTCGCTTGTGGACCAGTGAGGATATCCAGTCTTCCAGAACCGAAAGCCTTTTTTCATCCAGGGTTTCAAGGATTCGGGTCTCGGCCTGAGTACTTCTGGCCATTTCATGAATAATCTCCTGATGAAATAGATCAAATCCGAGTTTTTCGGCAATGCCGGCGGCGACCAGTTTACCGCCACTGCCCGGCTCCCGCGACACGGTTATTACCGGAAAAACTGTTTTTTCAACATGTTCACTGTGCATAATCTGCCATTTCCGGACCTGTTCTTCGACGATTTGATGGATGGAACGGCGTTTTGTTTTCATATTCCCTCCTCTCATAGTGTATTACTGAAACCTGGTTGTAGAAGGTGGAAAACAGAATTTATGCCCGGTGGGTGCTGAATATCGTGGTCTATCAGCTGTTTGATTTCTTTTGCAGAAGAGATGGCGCAGTCCAGTCGCTTTTCAGGCGTATCGTCAAGCCCCCTCCGATCCATGCAACCTTGCCATATTCTAAATTATACCAGTGGGAAAATGTTGTCAAGCCATCCCACACTTTTCTCACACCCCCAAAAGCAAAGTCCCCAGGGCTGCCAGTATGATCGTAAAAACCATCAGCAGGCATTCCATTATTTTTTCAACTATTCGATTTGTCATGATATCTCTATATGCCGCAACTGCTGTTAAAATAATCGGTAGCCTCTTCGACCGTATCAAAAAGAAGCCAGTCCCGGGCAATCACGATTCTGCCGCGTTTACGAATTCTTTCGATGGCCGTGTTTCCGTGATACTCAAACTTCTCCTGATAATTTTGGTAAAATTCATTTTTTTTCATTTTGAATCCCCCTGTAAGCAACTTTTTGTATTGAAAATATGAAAACAGTCATATGAGCCTGGAATCATTTTTAACACACGGGTTTGACAGATACGGTCAAACACAAAAAAAAATTGTTTGTGCCCAAGAAACAGACGTTTTGCAGGATTTTTTTTTAGACCCTGAAGCCACTTTTACCAAACAAAGCGATACCTCCTCCTGGAGAATTATGATCGCTTTGATTTCCAGCCTTGACAGCAAGATGATTTGCTTGATATAAATAGTTTATGAAAGCAATTTAGTTTTTATAGTATGCGCCCGAACATATGACCGACTGGATTTGCTGTACTTGGAATATTGATTCATGATAAATTTATTTTACGTGAATCATGGCGTGTAAAATTCAATCACCTGAGAATGAACCGGAATCCGGAGTTTACAGTAAAGCTGTCCAACTCCGATTTACCCGGTGATTATAGATACAATATGCGTCATCAGAAAAAGCAAATATCCAAAAGGCTCGCACTTAATGTAAGACACAGCCGGGCCTGGTCGGAAAACCTTTCTTTTGTAATGCAACTGGGTCTCACCATGGCCGGGTGCATTTTTTTTTGTTTTTTTATAGGTCGACTGATAGATACCCTTCTGAAAACAAAAGGAATATTTCTAACTATTTTTATTTTTTTAGGCGTCATCGGGGGCGCCAACGTGGTCTATCGTCAGATAATGGAAATGGTAGCGCCAAAGCAAAACAAAAACAAACCACCGGGGTCTCTGCAAAATGGAACAGATTAGACAAACTCAAAAGAGATACTGTTCCATGGCAATCATTATTGCCATTATTGCCGGATTTTGTTTTATCCTCGCAGGGTATCGCCCCATTGGAAAAGGACTGGTATTCGGGACGTTGTTCAGTATCTTTAATTTTATTTTAATCGGCGAAACCCTTCCCATGCGCATTAACAAAACCCGGAACATGACATTACTTCTGGCTTTTGGCTCCATTTTTTTCAGATACGGTTTGATGGCAATCCCACTTGTTCTGGCAATCAAACTGGATCAGTTCAACTTTTTTGCAGCCATCGCCGGGCTTTTCCTGGTACAGGCGGTCATACTGGGTGATCATCTACAGCACCTGTTGCTTCCCGCCAGGGGGGCCAAATAGCCCCCCGCATGGCCAACGACATGGATTTACGGCCGACCGCCACAGGGTGAATACAACCGGCACGTCACCGTTTACCCGGGTATTGCCGTCTACCGGGCAAGTGGTTAAAAAAAAAGTCAACCCCAAGGGTATTAACGACAACTATGGAAGAATTAGGCAAAATCCATCAACTCATCGTTCCGCTTTTCGGGCATAATATGGTATTCAATCTGGAAGTCATCTTCATGACCTGGATTGTTATCGCCATCCTGATTGTCTTTGGTATTGCCACAACCCGGAAAAAAAGCATGTTACCCGGGCCGCTTCAGATAGTGGGGGAATTGTTTGTGGGCCAACTTTATGATTTGACCGAAGATGCCCTGAACCGCGAAATGGCCCGAACCTATGCACCGTTGATATTCGCGTTGTTTCTTTTTCTGGTACTGGGCAACTGGATCGGTATGGTGCCGCATCTGGAAGAACCCACCAAAGACCTGAACACACCTTTAAGCCTTGGCCTGATGGGTTTTGTCATTGCCCACTATGCCGGGATAAAAAGCAAGGGGTTCAAGGCATATGCCAAAGAGTATTTTGAACCCATTTTTTTTATGATGCCACTGAATGTGATCGGAGAACTGGCCAAAATAGTATCCATCTCCTTTCGTTTGTTCGGAAACATCATGGGGGGGTCGATTATCATCCTGGTGGTCTCTCATCTAACCTGGAGCATTGCGTTTCCGCCTTTTTTAAATGCTTTTTTCGGACTATTTGTAGGCGCCATTCAAGCCTTTGTTTTTACGATGCTGACAGTCGTATATATTTCGGTTCAGGTAAAATAAATTATGGCCTATGATATTCAAACTTGGGTTAATCTTGCCGCTTATACAGGAGGCGGCCTGGCGATGGGGTTCGGTGCCATCGGCGCCGCCATCGGAGAAGGCTATACCGCGGCTGAAGCCAATACAGCCATAGCACGCAACAGCGAACTTGCCGGGGATATTTTTAAATCCATGCTGGTGGGGCAGGCCATTGCGGAATCGGCATCCATTTTTGCTCTGGTGGTGGCGATGATTCTGCTGTTTACCAATTTTACTGCCACCTCCTATATTACCGTCGCTGCGGTATTGGGGGCGGGGCTGGCCATGGGGCTTGGCGCCATCGGATCGGGCATCGGTTCCGGATTTCCCGCAGGGGAAGCGTGTACCGGAGTTGCCCGCCAGCCGGCCATGAGTGGGCGGTTAACCACCAACATGCTCATCGGATCGGCCGTATGTCAAACCCCGTCCATATTTGCCCTGGTGACAGCGTTTATCCTTTTATTTTCGGATTTCTCGGCCAGCCCGACATCACCGACCTGGGCCGCTGTTTTAGGGGCGGGACTGGCTGCGGGGCTCAGTGCCATTGGTTCGGGTATTGGCGGCGGTGTAGTGGCCAAAGCAAGCTGTGAGGGCATCGCCCGTCAGCCGTCGGCAGCCACTCCGGTCACCAACATTATGCTGCTGGGGCAGGCCATAACCCAGACGCCGGCGATCTTGGGTCTTTTAGTGGCATTTATTCTTATTTTCAGAGGGTATCCCGCGTCGGATTTCCTTGCACCCCCCATGGCGTTGCTGGCCGCAGGTCTATGCATGGGCCTGGGTGCCATAGGACCGGGGATCGGTGAAGGAATAGCCGCCAGCGGCGGCGTCAAATGGGTCGCCCGTAACAAACAGAGTATCGGTGATCTTACAAGATCGATGCTGGTTGGAATGGCCGTGGCCGAATCCACGGCCATCTATTCCATGGTAATTGCCCTGGTCCTTATTTTTGTTGTATAGATCCAGGCAAAAAATAAAAACCAATTTCAACAAGGAGATAAAAATGGCAATTGAAGGTGCGGACATTATCAAGGCTGCGGCATTTTTAGGCGCGGGATTATCCATGGGGCTTGGTGCCATAGGCCCCGGTGTCGGAGAGGGTATGGCGGCGGCCAAGGCATGTGAAGCCATCGGTAAAAACCCCAGGGAAGCAGGCCTTCTGACACGAACCATGCTTGTCGGGCAGGCGGTATCCGAGTCCACCGGAATTTATTCCCTGGTCATCGCCTTGCTGCTTTTATTTGTCGTTTAATTTCCCGAACACGCCCGTCCACATAAACGTCGGCAGAAAAACAAGGATTCATCCGGTTAACGCGCTATGGATTGGCTGGCAGACGCGACATCACACGACAATCAAAGCAGGGCTTTTTGTCTGAAGCCTGCCACCTCAAAGCAATAAAACAGGTTGGAAATCATTTTATGCAGATTATCAGTAATATTGCATTGATCAGTATTAATGAGACACTTGTTGTTCAGTTGATCTCTTTTTTGATTTTTCTATTCATTATCAATCGCATCATGTTTCGTCCGTTGAGACAGGTCATGATTGAACGGGAAAATCATATGGAAAAAATAAATCTGGATATTGTTGATGCCGGAAAATCACTTGATCGTATAACGGATCAGATCATACAAAAAAAAACGGTGGTTCAAAATGAAGCCTTTGAATTGAGTAAAAAAATCAGGGAACAGGGAATTCAAAAATCTGCAAAAATGCTTTCCGCAGTCAGGGCCGAAATCAGCGAACTACAATCCAATGCCCGAATTGATGCCGATACCCAGCTTGCAAGCGCCAGAAAAAAATTGGACGCCGAATCGGAAGTGCTGGCTGTCAGTATTATGGAAAAAGTGTTGGAACGGAGGCTGCTTCCATGAACAACGGTATGAATCGAAGGAAATTCCTTCCATGTTGGCTCTTTGTCGTTCTGCTGTCCGTTTTTATCTCCTGTGGTAATGCTTTTGCAATGGAAACGGCCACAAGCTGGCGACCGACATATGACCTTGTCATGATGTGGGTCAATTTCCTGATTCTTGTTTTCCTGGCATTCAAATTCGGGAAAGCACCCATAATGGAATTCCTGAAAGGCCGAAAACTTGAAATTTCAGAAGAAATCAATCAGATCGAGGAAGACAAAAACAAAATAACCCATAAGGCCAAACAAGCGCTTAAAAAACTGGATGAAAGCGATATTCACCTTGCAAAACTGAAAGAAAAAATTTTAAAGCAGGGTGAAAAGAAAAAGCATCTAATTATCAAGGATGCCCAACAACAATGCCGATTCATGATGGAAACGGCCCAACGCAAGATAGAAAACCATATCAAACAGGCCGAGGCACAATTCAGGGACGAGTTGATTGACGAGGCTACAGAACGCGCACTTGAAATTCTGCCCCGCAAAATCACACCGGAAGATAACCAGAAAATGTTAAATGAGTACCTTGAATATACGCTGTTGATTCAAAAGACAGGTACATAAGGATCGCAATCTTTGTTCAATTTACTTCATTTTCGATCCTAATTCCCCCATCCTTCCATTAAAATGCCTTGAACGGCCATCGCAATTGCCCCCGGGATCTGTTTCCTGTTTATTTTTGGTGTAATCGAATACAGGTGCAGAACAACAAAAAGCCACCGGAGAAAAAGTGACTTTTTGTTGGGGGGAGGAATAGTAACCCGTGGACAGTTACGGACATTTTTTTATTATCATCGGGCGTATTATTATCGCTGTCTTAAAACATGTTGGGCGCCTCGCTGTTTCGTATGGGTAAATTTGACCGGCTACAGCCCGGGATGCTTTCATTCTGATGCTCGAAACTGTTTGAGGGGCTTAGCGAGCGTTAGGCCGGACAGCCATAAAACAGCCCCCATAGCTTAATTTTTACATAAAATATCAATATGATGGTTTGTGCCAAAACCCTGTCCGGCGGTACGATCGCTTAGTGCCGAGTTTTTTGAGCATGAGAATGAAAGCATCCCGGGGCACCCACACAAAATAGCGAGGAACCGCATTTTGTCCCAAAGCCAGGGCGCCAATCAGCACCATGAGTATCCAGCAGTGCGGATACCCCGGGACTAAAAACGATCCGGTATTGACCGTACCGATAAAACATCCGCCACCACCGCCATTGGATTCGTCGCCGGTGACATCTATCTGATCAGCAGCAGGTTCCGGGTTGCTGATACCAAGCCCCGAGGGATCGAGAATCATGGCATTGGCCTGACGGTCGTTATCGCCGGCCCCGCCGTCTGTGAGCACAAGGGTCACCTGGTCCCGGGCTTCGTTAAAATCACTGTTGATACTGTAATCCTGCCACCCGGTGGCATCACTGTAATTATACCATACAGCATCTTCCGGTGCACTCTCCGGCAGATAAATGGTCAAAACAACCGAACCGCCGGGACTCGATGCCTTGATATCCATATCAAGAAGTCCGTAAGGCAGCACTTCGGGACGATCCGGGGTGTCGGCTGCAAAATCAGGGTCCACCGCTTCCAACCGCACCAGGTGCCCCCCGTCATGAACCTGCACCGCCAGGGGCTGACCGTCAATGGCATAAAACGTGATGGCATCGGCGGGAAATCCGGTGATGCCATTATCCTGGATAATCACGTCAATGGCGTCAGTACTTTCGGCGCCATCCTCATCGGTGACCTTCAGGGTAAATGACAACACCACATCATCACCGGAAACCGTCGGGGGCACAAAGGTCGGGGCCACAGCCATTTCATCGGACAAGACGATTTGCGGCCCATCGATCTGCGTCCACTGATAGGCTGCAATGTCACCATTTGCATCATAACTGCCGGATCCGTCCAGGGTAACGGTGCCGCCTTCTGTCACCGTCTGGTCAAAGCCGGCAATGGCCACCGGGGTCTGGGGGGGAATTGAACTGTTATCCGTGGGACTGGTTTGATACTGGTATTCCACGAGATTGCTGAAACCGTCACCATCGGCATCCTGACCATCGTCAGCGTTCAGCGGATCAAGGCCGTATTCAACCTCCCAGATATCGGGCATACCATCGTTGTCGTCATCTGGGTCCTGATTGTTGGCGATTCCGTCACCATCACTGTCTACAGAAACAAGATCGTTGACGCTAATGAAAACCGTGTCCGAGTTTGTTAATCCGCCATTATCGGTTACGGTCAATTGAAAGGTCAACGTCTCACCGGCGCTGGATACCTGGGGCGCCGTGAAACCGGGTTTGACGGCGGCAGTGTCAGACAGTGTAACTGTCGTACCGGCGGTCTGGATCCAGTGATACGTCACGATGGTCCCGTCGGGATCATCCGAACCCGAACCATCCAGGACCACCGGGTCTCCTTCAGGGATGATACCATCGGAACCGGCATTTGCAATGGGCGGGGTGTTTTGGCTCTGCGGTACTGAATAATACACTTCATTGGAATCGCCACTTTCAACTCCGGCCGTATTGAAGGCCCGTACGACAAAATAATAGTCGCTGCCCTCATCAAGGTTTTCAAGGGTGCAACTGTTTTCAGTACCTGACCAGGTCGGCGAAGAATAATCGTAACTGCCATTGGTTCTGTGAGAAAAAACCCGATATCCGGCCAAATCAGTCTCTGTATTGGCATCCCAGGCCAGCTTGACGGTACCGGCAAAAGCAGCGGCAGAAAAAAAGAAAACAGAAAAAACGATAATTGACAAAAGATCGATGAGAAAAAATCTTCTGAATTTTGATAAAATACCAACTGGCAGTTTCATGCAGCCTCCAAGATTTGTCTGTGTAACACAAATTCTTTATCGTCGATGACATCTCGAAGGCATTATCTTTGCTTTCGGCAACCCTGCGGCCCTATCTTTTTTCCAAAAAACTTAGGTCAGTGGTTTTGCGCCCCATCCTTTCGAAATGGTTTGCCTTTATCGAGCTGTCAAAACTGGCATATTAAAACATTTTTCATATTGGTACTGCAAAATCAATACCACATCAAATTCTTTTTTTTTGATGATATTCGGGCAGATTATTCCTTTGGCGACAACACAGAAAGGATTATCGGCACCAAGACTGTATAATAAAATACACATTCGGTTGCATAAAAATTCACAACCGATCCGAATTTATTCATCCCAAATAACGGAAAATTTCCCCTCGACATCCTTGACGAAACGCTCTTTTTTGTTATACAGTTTTTCACAGGCCCTGCTGACCGCCTGATTGCGACAAAACAACAGCTTACATTTCGGCCATACTTTCTCGAACTGACTTAATTTGTTTATTTTAAATGCCCCCTGCTCAGGATTTATGCCAGATTTCATTCCTCATGGAGCAAATTTTTTACAAGGCTTCAGTGAAGGGCTCATGAAAAACACATTTACCCTCACAACAGAAAGGAGAAAATCATGGGCAATAGTGTCTACAAGGTCGTAGAACTGGTAGGGACAAGCACGGTATCCTGGGAGGACGCAGCTAAAACCGCCGTGGAAACCGCCTCGAAATCACTAAAAGATTTGAGGGTGGCAGAAATCGACAAACTGGATCTTAAGGTGGAGGATGGAAAAGTGGTTGCTTACAGGGCCAAGGTAAGCCTCTCTTTTAAGTATGAAACGGATTAAAAAATACAAATTTTGATAAAAACAGAAAGGCTGCCGGGTGGCAGCCTTTCTGCATAAAACCCATAGCGGAGACAAAGATGAAATACTTCTGGCGGCTTTACACATCAGGTTTTTTTTATTTTTTTATTTTGTGCGGCTGTGGTCTCTTTTCAATATCCTTCTACCCGCAAGCGGCATGTGGCGCTGAAAACAATTCAGATGCCGCTGGCGCCCCACTCTTTTCTGCTACCATTAAAACCGTTCAGGTAGACATCGCCAACATCCGAATAAAGCCGTCGGTTAAATCAGCGGTACTCGTCAAACTGAAAAAAGGAGACCGGGTAGCCATCATCAACCGCCAGGATTCATGGCTGGCCGTCAAGCTGCCGGACAACCGGCTGGGATGGGCCCATCAGGACCTTTTTTCAAAACCGCAGGCGCCCCCCATTGATACTGCCACCGGAAAGCTGATCAACGACATCCAGAGCGAAATTATATCAAACAACAAAGAAAAAGTGACCTTCAAATTAAGCGGTGATTACCCTCCGGAAACCTTTGTAATCGATATTGAACAACCTAAAATTGTGTGTGATTTTAAAGGATTGCTTATCGGTAGCGGCATCGGGCGAATCATAAAAGGCAACAATGCCCTGATTGAACAGATCCGGGTTGCCTATCATGAGAAACCGATGGCCAAGGTAAGAGTGGTTGTGGATCTATCTCCCAAACAAAAATATAAAATCGCCCAGACATTTTATCGGCAACAGCATATTTTCGAATTAATCATCCAGCCCGATCAATAGCCGGCCGGACAAACTTTTTTTATTGTCCGCCAAAAGATTTTTCGTGGATCTGCACAGCCGCATGGCTGGTTGCTTTGATCGCCGCCATTTTGCCCAGGGTTACCGGCAGCAACACATTAATGCAATATTCAGCCGTCTTGAGTTGCCCATCGTAAAAGGCCGCCTCTTTGTTCTTTTCCACCTTGGCCCTGATGGCAGCAGGATCGTTTCCGCCGGAAAGCTTTTCCAGCTTTGGCATGGCAACCATAGCACGCCATAGATGCATCCATGCCATAATCACATCCCCCATACAATCGAGAAATGGAGAGGCAAAAGAAAACGCCGTCTTAAATTCCGGTGACATGGCGGTCTTGCCCATGTGCATGGCGATCTCGCCCAGTTGATTGACGGCGACATCAACGGCATCTGCCAATTGTTCCAACCCACCTGTCTTTTTCGCTTCGGCAATGGTTTTTTGAATTTCCGTTAAAAAAGACATAAAAACCCGGCCTTTTTTCATTCCCAGCTTGCGTCCCAGCAGATCCATGGCCTGGATACCATTGGTGCCTTCATAGATCGTCGTAATTTTGCAATCCCGCAAAAGCTGCTCAACGGGATATTCACGGGTGTATCCATAGCCACCGAAAACATTCATGGCCAGATTGCACACCTCGAACCCGCGGTCACTGCAATAGGATTTCACCACCGGTGTAAGCAGCTCAATCAGCCCCTGCCAGCGTTCTTTTTCCGTCCGGTCCGCAGTACATTCCACCATGTCAAAGCAATAGGCCACATAAAAAGTAAAACTGCGCATGCCGTCCACCAGTGCTTTCATACGCAGCAGCATCTGACGGACATCCGGATGAGAAATAATCGGCACCTGAGGTGCAGCAGGGTCTTTACCTTTGGCCAGGTCCTTTCCCTGGTGTCGCTCCCGGGCATAATTGACCGCATAAAGATATGCAGCGGAGCCATGAAGGTACCCCTGGGCCCCCACCCCCAGACGGGCTTCATTCATCATATGAAACATAACAGCCAGGCCCTTGTTTTCCTGACCCAACAAAAGCCCCTGGCATTCGCCCTTGCTCCCCAGGGAAAGACTGCATGTAGGACTGCCGTGGATACCCATCTTTTCTTCCACCCCGGTGCATACGATATCGTTGAAATCTCCCATGCTGCCGTCATCATTGACCCGGTATTTTGGAACCAGGAAAATGGATATTCCCCCGGCCCCCTTGGGTGCCCCCTCTATTCTGGCCAGAACCGGGTGAATGATATTCTCCGTGACATCGTGATCTCCACAGGTGATAAATATCTTACTGCCGGTAATGGCGTAGGTACCGTCGGTATTTTTCACCGCCGTTGTTGTCAGAGCGCCCAGATCCGAACCGGCCTCAGGTTCCGTCAGCAGCATGGTACCCGCCCAGATTCCGGAATAGACCTTTTTCAAGAACATTGCTTTCTGCTTTTCGGTTCCGAAAATCTCGATCATTTTACCGGTACCGTGCCCCAGAATAGCAAAGGCGGTAAAGGCAAAATTTGCCCCCACCAGGTAGTCATAGGCGGCTTGCTTGATCACATGGGGCAACCCCTGTCCACCGATTTCAGGATCTTCGGTTACAGCAATCCATTCGCCTTCGGCAAACAGTTGATAGGGTCTTCGAAAGCACTCGGGCACCTTGACCTGGCCGTCCACCAGGTGGACCCCTTCCCGATCTCCTTCGGCATAGGTCGGCAAGATCTCTTTTATGGCAAAATTCCGGGCCTCGGTCACAATCATATCAAATATCTTGCGGTTCAAATCATTGTATTTTTCTGCCTTGACCAGGGCCTCAATGCCCAGTTGTTCATACAAAACAAAATCAATATCCCTACGTTCTGAAATTAATTGTGCCATGATTAAACTCCTTTAAATAATTGGGGGTGGAGTGCCGACAGTGCTATATATAAGGCCCTACCAAACAAATTACATATGCATTTAAAATTATAAGTTTATGTGATTTAATGATGATTTGTCAAGACTTTGAATTACAATTTAGCAAAAACCACCCAATTTGCCTAAGCCAAGGCACCCGGTAAGCCAGGCATCACAGGAAACGAGGTGCTATGATATAATGGGAGGCTCCTCGCTGTTACATATGGGTAAATTTGACCGGTACAGTCCCGGGGCACCCGTACAAAACAGCGAGGACCCTAATGGGATATATGGATATGCCGCTCTTAGACCGACATGGCGGCAATTCTGTCCCTGCTTTTTTTCAGCAAATCCCGCTGTTCTGAAAAAACCTCAAGGGTCATGGTATCGTTATAGCCTGCTTTTTGAAGGGCCTTGATGACTTTGGGAAAGGGGATTGCCCCTTCTCCAACGGGGAGATGATCATCTCCATGGCCCAGGTTGTCACTGATGTGAACATGGCCGATACGATGGCCGAAAAATTTGATAAAATCAAAAATCCGATGACCGCTGGGACTGTCGATAGCGGCATGACCGATGTCCAGCGTCAACATGAGATCCGGGTATTGTCCGAAAATACCCTTGAATTCTTCAGGCTCGACAAAGGACCGGTAGGCGGGAAACATGTTTTCAAGGCAAAGAGTAAGCCCGAATTGGTTAGCCTTTTCGATAATTTCCGACAGGCTGTCAATGACACGTTTCCTGGCACAATCCATCTCAAAAACAGCCAGACCGCCGATATAGCCTGGATGCACCACGACCTTGGAAGCCTGCAGCATGGCGGCCGTCTCCAGTGATTTGAACATCTCATTCAAGGATGCGCTACGGATACTTTCGGTGAGATCAGCGGTATATACAAACGTCGGCAAATGACATACAAGCCCCATGGAATGCGCCTTCAGGGCTTTACCAATATCTTTTTCCCGTTCCCGGACAACGGTGTAATGCGCCTGGGGCGGGTCCATGGCCAGTTCAAGATAATCAAATCCCAGGGCGGCAAAGGTTTCAATTTCCCGGAGAACCGGTTTTACCGGAAAATTCATGGCACCATATCGCATAAAAGCTCCCTTTAAAGTCCCCCTAAATACTTCTGATCTCCCTGATCTGGTCTTCCAGCGGTTCCAGTTCCTTTTCCCGGCCCAGGCCACGCAGTGTTTTTCTGAGCTCGTCCAACTCCTTTTTCAATTGGGGCAGGACCTCTTGTTTTAATTTTTCCCGGGTTGCTGCACTGGAATCTTGTATCTGCTCCAGCAACTGCTGCAACTCCTGTTGAAGTATCTTGAATTTTTCCTGTTCCGGCAAATGCTGCAGGTTGTCTATGATTCTTTGATACTCTTTTTTAAGATAGTCAAACCCTTTTTCCAGCTCTTTTCGTATTTTTTCGGAATAGAGTAACAATACATCGGATCCATCGATTGTCGTATTGTTTTCCAGCAGAGTACCGCCCTTTTCAAGCAGACACATTTCAAGGGCCTTTTTTGGGGGTTCGGCAGGGTCGGCAACAATGACAAAACGCGAATATTCGGTAATTGTATTGGAAAACTCAGGACGTATGGATAGTTTTACAATATAATTTTCATTTTTTTCATAATCGAGATTGCTGACACGGCCGATCACTTTTGAATCAAAAATAACAGCGCATCCTTTTGTAAGCCCCCCGATCCGATCAAACCGGACATTCACGTCAAGCCCGCTCGGATTGCAGCTGGCTTCCAGTATGGCCATGATAAAAAGTGCCCTATAAATCAATTTTGGCATTTTGGTCTGCATGATGATGTCTCCTTTTCCGGATTCTGTCAGACTCAAATATGATGCTCTCGTAAAAAGTCGGTTTTAGACGGTCGCGCAAAAATTTCAAACTCAAGGCGTGCAAATTTCGTAATCATGATGAGTACTTATCGTACGTTGAATGATTATGAAATGCCGTGCAACGCAGGAGTTGGATTTTTTGCGGGACCGTCAAATATTGGCCGCGGTCTTCAGGTAGTCTGCCAGTAACATCCCCAACATGGCCAGACATTCCATATCGAGAAATTTTTCGGCCCGTTTTTCAAACAACACTTTGCACTGAGTTGAAAACTCATCGTCCCCATCATTGAAAAGCAAAAACAGCGGTACCCTGGGAAGGGGAACAAACCACATGGCCAGATCATAGGGCAGGTTGATTCCCTTGGGGGCGCCGCCGTTTAATATTTTACAGGCCTGCTTGAGTTCATCCAGCTTTCCGCCAAAGCTTATGGCGAGGGCCTGTTCCACATTTTTACGATAAGCGTCTGCAAAGGGAGTCGCATCTTTAAAATCCTGATAGGCGGCCCACTCATCCCCGTCCGGTTCGCTGTCCGGGCACATGAGTAAATATTTACTCAAAACCACACAGATGGCATGATTGGGTTTCTCACCGGAGGGGTCAACAATCCCGGCGGGTGAAACCCTGTGCAATATCCCGAAAAAAGGAATAAACACACCGTCTCCATCCGTTTTCACGCCCAGCCTGTCAGAGACAGCTGTCAAATCAAGTTTTCCAATTTGAGTCAAATAGTCTTCATACGTCCTTTTAAAAACAGCGGCCTGTTCCCTCATCGTTACATTCCTTTTTTTTGATCAAAAAAATTCCATCACCGGCCGGTTACTGGGGGTTGTCCTTTTTTTCCCGTGCCACGGATGAAACACGAGAGATCCCGTAATCATGGCCGGGCCAGACAATCGTTTCATCCGGCAGCGTATAAATTCTCTCCCGAATGGCGCGGGAAAGCTGTTTGTAGGACCCCCCGGGCAAATCAGTTCTTCCCACAGCCCCTACAAAAAGGGTGTCGCCGGTAAAAACATTGTTTTCCGCCAGAAGACAGATCCCGCCGGGTGTATGTCCCGGCGTATGAATCACCTTCAGCACCGTGCTGCCGATGGTGATCACATCTTTATCTTTGAGCAGGATATCCGGCCGGGGCGACGCTTTGCCGCCGAGCATCCGGGTAAAGCTCCGGTTCAGCATCTTTCCCAGATTTTCGGCATCCCGTTCATGTATCAGCAGTTTGGCCTTTGTAGCAGCGATAATGGCGGCATTACCGGCGGTATGATCACTGTGGCAATGGGTGTTGATAACATGGGTGATACGATATCCTTTTTCTTTTACAATCTCCAATATCCGGCCGGTTTCAAAGGCCGGATCGATCAAAGCACCGGTACGACTGCCTTCATCGCCGATCAGATAACAAAATACAGCCATTTTATTGAGGCGTATCTGTAAAATTTCCATAATGTTGCCCCTTTCTTTCTCGCTACTCAAAACTCAGCGCCACGACTTTCATAAAAACCGGGCAGATATTGACAGCCTGCGGTACCATCAAAGACGGCAAGCGAAGAAAACTTAAAAAAACCGCCCGAAAGCATCTTAAAAACGATTTATATGCATCGGCAGATCATTTTTTGGTTCCTCGCTGTTTCGTGTGGGTGCCCCGGGATGCTTTCATTTTGATGCTCAAAAAACTCGGCGCAAAGCGGTCGTAACGCCGGACAGGGTCTCGTCATAAATTATCATATTGATATTTATGTAAAATTAAAACCATCGGGGACTATTTGATGACTGTCCGGCCTAACGATCGCTAAGCCCCTCAAACAGTTTCGAGCAGCAAAATGAAATCATCCCGGGACCGTACCGGTCAAATTTACCCATATGTAACAGCGAGGAGCCCATTTTTTCTATCGTTTACAGGTTTCGGCACAAATCATATATCTATTAAATACAGCAGCATATACTCAACCTCCCACCGGACAAAAAAACATATAAAAAAAAGATACCGCCATTGGAAAAAAAAGGATTGCTTTTCATTTTTTTTGGTTTTATAAGCCCCCCGTCAATGCAGTCTTATAAATCAAAAAAAGGATTTTTAAAATGGATATATATGCAAACAATAACACATGCTACCACTACTATTCGAATGGAATGATATCCCGTTCGGCGGCCAGGCGATGCCCCTATTGCAGGCACGAACTGCCCGAATGTGATTGCGGGTATGGTTTGATAGCCTTCGAACCCAAACCGTCGGTGGCCGGAAAAAGTATTAAAAAAATTTTTACCCTTCTTTATCTTACGGGAAAAAAATTTTTTACCATCAAAATACACAGGCACGCACTCCATTCCAGATAGTTCGGGGCTTTAATGATCCCTAATGGTTCAGACGTTCAAGATCAGGACATAACGGGGGCAAAAACAAAAAATAATGCATTACAAAAAAGGGGCGGCAATTTATTGGCCGCCCCTTTTTTTTAGGACCGACCGAATCATAGGGTTAATCAAAAAATCGGGTAAACGCGTGCAACGCTTCCCGGGGGGTGCGATAACTGTTGACCTTTGCCTGAATGTCCTCATACCCTAGCGCCATACCGCACATCAAAATGCTTTCAACGGGATATCCCAAAGCTGTTTTTACGATATGCGGGTATTCACCCAATGCGGCCTGGGGGCAGGTGGCGAGCCCCTGCTCAACAGCGGCAAGCATGACAGACTGCAAAAACATGCCGTAATCCAGAAACGAGCCTTTTTCCATATCCGGATCTATAAAGAAAAACAGAACCACCGGTGCATCAAAGGCCCTGTAATTGGCGGCCCATTGTTCCATCTGCCGGTCCCTGTCTTCCCGGGTTATTTCAAGTGTCGTATACAACTGAAGCCCGCATGCCCTGCGTCGCCCCTTATACGGTTCTTTCCACTTGCGGGGATAATATTGATAGTCCATCGCCCCTTTGACGCC
The DNA here is from genome assembly GCA_942490765.1 of uncultured Desulfobacterales bacterium. Lineage (GTDB taxonomy): Bacteria > Desulfobacterota > Desulfobacteria > Desulfobacterales > 4572-123 > 4572-123. The sequence goes on from CALNYM010000028.1 coordinate 55,684, forward strand.
GCTTCGAAAAGCATCCTCCAGCCGTTTTTCCAGGCGTGCCTTTGTATCACCGGTAACCACGGCGACCTGCCAGGGCTGCGCATTGGTGCCGGAAGGTGCATGTTTTGCAGCGTTCAGTATTCGCTGTATCGTTTCATTGTCAACGGCCTTGTCAAGGAAGGCCCGAACGGCTTTCCGTGTTTTTAATGCATCAGTAACATTCATACCCACCTCCTTGCATCATTGACGGTCTCGTAAAAAGTCCAACGCCTGCGTTGCGCTGCAGCCCGCAATCATTCAACGGTCGATGGTTACGCCTCATGATGGCAAAATTTGCACCTCTTGAATTTGAACTTTTTACGAGACCGTCATCATTGGGATCGGAAAGAAAATAACGACCATGACCAAAAACAGGTTACATTTCCAGGAGGGATTTGACCAGATCGAGCCAGGAATCTTGTAATGCTCTCCATACCGGGTGCAAGGCCCTGCCCTTCCGCCAGGTAAACGTGACCGCATCATAGCGTTCGGGAATAATTTTTTCACCCTCGGCCCCATATATCAGCGCCGGATAATATTCCACCCACAGCAACCTGTCCGGATCCAGCTTAAATTCCCGGGTAACACTGGTGGCGATATGGCTGCTGAAGTTTCGAATCGATGTTTTGCTTTCAGGAACGTCCGTCACCACAGCGATCAACGGTCGCAGAAAAACGATTTTATCAGGTGCTTTTCGAAGATCAAAAATTCGCAACCAGCATTTGCCCCGCCCCAGACGCAAGGCACCGCCCCACCCTTCCCATGAATATATATCATCGTAGATCAACATATCGCATCCTGTCGCAAACAAATTTATTTAAAAACTATGCCCGTTCCCGGCACCTCAGGATCGGGTCAGGGCACTGTATATTCTAAGCAGACGACTGGGCAGTTCACACACATCTGATATCACATTGTGACTCATTTCGCCATAGATCGCATCGAGCTTTGCATCACGAACCATATTGACGGTGATGGCGTGGGTAAATATCTGTTTAGAGTGTGCCTCAAAAACAGCCTTGCGCGTATCGGAAACGGCATATTCCCGTTTATATCCGGTGTCATTGGGGAAGCCGTCTCCTAAAATGATCAGCAGCCGCACCTTGGCGGGCACCTTGGCAAGCCGGGTTGTGGCATGGCGAATTGCGGCTCCCATACGGGTACTGCGCTGGGGGGCCATGGCATTGATGCGCTGCCGGACATCTTCTTCCATGGCCTCCTCAAAATCCTTGATTTTAAAATAATCAACCCCCAGACGACCGGTGCCGGAAAAACCGGCGATGGAAAAGCGATCGCCCACCACGGACAGGGCCTCGCAGAAGAGAACAATGGCTTCTTTTTCAATATCCAGTACCCTGGCCGGCCGATCTGAACCCGACGGGCAGACACGGTTGGCCGTGGACCGCGACAGGTCCACCAGAAGCAGCACGGCAACATCACGCTGCTGTTTGATCCGCTTGCGATAAAGCCGCTCTCCGGGCATCCGGCCTGCTTTTTTATCGATGGCAAAATCCAGAAGAGCGGGGTCGTCGAATTCATCCCCTTCAATCCAGGGGCGCAGCAGGACAAGGCCTTCGGGTTTGAGAAGCTCAAACGCATGGCGGATCTGTGTTACAAGTCCCTGGCAACGCTGAAGGGTGTGGCTGTAAAAATCATTTTTTATGCCACGGATATTTTTTTCCAGAACCCGGGTATGATCACTGAGGTAGTCGTTGAGCGTGCAATCCCACTCTTGATACCGAAAAACGGATCCAATGGTGTTGTCCGTTGCCTGATCTGCGATACCTTTTTGTCTTAAAAAGCTACCAAGATCCAGCCATGAAAGATCAAGAGAAGGCCCTTTTTGCAGGGCAAGGGCGGGATCGGAAGCTCTGCGGGCCGACAGCACCAGTTTCTTGATATCCTCCAGATCGAGCGCTCCGCCTTTTTCGACCAGGGTGCGCCGTATATCTGCTTTGTACACCCCAATATTTTTTTCCGCAAGAAGGGCTTTTATGGCACCGGCCATATTTTCAGATACCCTGGTGGCGGCAAGATACAAATCCGGCCGTATGCAGCACCCAAAAGGGGTTTGCAAACAGCGATAGCCGTCCGTGATATGGTGTCGGCATCGCTGACGGGCGACCATTGCCGCCATGCGGTCATATACGACTGCCGTCAGTTCGGCACTGGTTTCCACAACCGGGTCTTTTTCCATACGATGCCTGAAAAGCCCGGATATTTTTCTTACCGCCGATTGTTGTACGGCGTCAGCCTTACCCGACGTATCCGGGAAAATATCCAGCACCACCGCCAGATAAAGGCTGAACAGCATGGAAGGAGGCTCTTTTTCCGCCATTTGAAGTGCCTGGGTTCGAAACAGGGGACCGGCGTTTTTCACAAGCCCCGGATACCGACGGGTCAGACAAAACCGGATCCGGCCATGCTCAAAAACGGTAAACAGGTCCCCGGCCAGTTTGGGTTCCGGAAATAAGGCGAAAAAACGGTCCAGATCGGAAATTTCCTGTTTTGAATCCGGCATCATGCAGGATTTTTCAAAAACAGCCCCCCCCCCGCCCCATGGCCATCTTTCTGCCAGTTTTTCCAGGTCAAAATCAAAGGTGCCGAACTCATGGAGGCCAGCCTCAACCTTTGTGAGGCATTTGTAAAGCCCTTCATTCTGCTTTCTATCAGGGTAATGCCCGATCGTATCCGGCAGATAGATCGCTTGGGCATCTGAAAAAACAGATATCGGCGGATTTTCGATCATCCTCATTTTCATCGGCAGTGACGTGATGGAACGGACCGTCAGGCCCGGGCCTGTTCTGGCGCAAAGATAACAATTAAGATCGGAACAAAGCATCCCCAGTCCCACGGTCACCTGCAGATCCGCAAACTGTTGCTTACCCTGGTTGGAGACCAGGGATAAAAATCGGATCCCGGCATCGGGTTTTTGTCTAAATTTCTCTAATCCGGCAGAGACAAACTGTTCAAGGGCATTTTCATGCAGGAGTGTCAGTCCCTTTGCCAGACCGTCCAGAAATGGTTCCACAAGATGCAGATCCGTCCGGATAATTCTGGCCAGCTGCCGGACCTGCCAGGCCCTTTGTAAAGGTGAAAAAGCGTGTACGGCCCTGGGCAGAATACAGGTAAAATGCATACTCCGGTTATAGGTCAGGGGTTGGCCGAAAGTGTCCTGCAACAGATCCATAAAAGCGGCAGCGCCGCGCTGATCGCCCTCATCCAGAAGACCTGCCAGCACATCCAGAGGATCTTTGAGGGTGTAAACCCCTTTTCCCATCATAATTTGAACCGTTGCCAGAAACTGTTCCAGCAATGCCCCACGCCCCTGGCGAATGACCGGCACCAGATAAGTGGCCATGAGCCTGCCGATGGCAGGGCCCTGCACCCCGGCCCCATGGACGATCTGGGCGTATCTTTGTATCCCGGCGGTATCTGTGTCTCCCAACAGCCCCGTAAACCCCATGGCCACGGCCTTGCCAAAGGTGGTTTCCCGCGAAAGGGCCCAGATGGTTTCGTCGACCATGATGACCGCGGCCTGGAAATCGCCCTTCCCTTTTTTGCGCTGCAGCGCCGTTTCCACCCTATGGGCAATGACCGGGTCGGCGATAAACAATTTTTCCATGGGTTCTGTCATCGGGTTACTCAAAAGATATCTTCTATCAAATCACGCATTGTCTTCTGCAGCCGTTCATCATCGGTGAGGGGCAGGCAAACGGCACACTGGCAGGCATCCGCAGCCGCCACCCCTCTTTTCATCAACTGGGCACCATAGATCAGCAGCCGGGTACTGGCCCCTTCGGTGAGCCCGTGCTCCCGGATATTCCTTATTTTTTGTCCCAGCAACACCAGTTTCCGGGCCGTTGGCATGTCAATCTGCCCTTCATTAGCCACAATTTCAGCCTCCTGCTGCGCCGCCGGATAGTCAAAAGCCAGACTGACGAACCGCTGGCGGGTGCTTTGTTTGAGGTCTTTTAAAACCGACTGATAACCGGGGTTATACGAAATGACGAGCATAAAATCAGGATGGGCCCTGACAATCTCCCCTTTTTTATCAATGGGCAGGGTCCGCCGGTTATCGGTAAGCGGGTGGATGACCACAGTGGTATCCTTGCGGGCTTCCACAATTTCATCCAGGTAGCAGATAGCCCCCATCCGCACGGCCCGGGTCAGGGGCCCGTCCATCCATACGGTCTCGTCGTTTTTCAGCAGATACCGACCGATCAGATCCGATGCAAACAGGTCTTCATGGCAGGCCACTGTAATCATCGGGCGTTTCAGGCGCCAGGCCATATGTTCCACAAAACGGGTCTTGCCGCAGCCGGTGGGTCCTTTGAGCATTACCGGCAGCATGGCATCAGAGGATGCTTCAAACATGGCGATTTCATTATTCACAGGCAGATAGTAGGGTTCTTTGGCAATCATATAGCGGTTGGAATCCGGCATTGGCGACCTCCGGTACTGTTTTTACGTTTGAGATAAATATGCGATTATTCCCGATTGCATTGACATCTGGGATCTGATATCTATTTTAATCTTTTGGGTCATCGGCAGTTAATGGCCCTGTCTCTGGTAACGGTTTGCCTTTATCGATTCACGGTTAAAAAAACAAAGAATTGAAATCAATTTAAAAGGAATATATACAAAATTCAAATGACAAACAACAGCAATATGGTTCACCACCTGAAATCAGATAACCGTGAAATCATTCTCCTGGGAACCGCCCACGTATCCAAAGAGAGCGCCGATCTTGTTAGAACCATAATAGAGCGGGAAACACCGGACACGGTGTGTGTTGAACTCTGCGAGTCCCGCTTTCAGTCGATCCGGCAAAAAGCCCGCTGGCAGGATATGGATATCGTTAAGGTCATCAAAGAAAAAAAAACATTTTTACTGCTGTCCAACCTGCTTCTGGCCTCCTTTCAAAAACGAATCGCTGAAAAATTTGATATCAAACCCGGGGCTGAAATGATTCAGGCCATCGAATCCGGCGAAGCCATCAATGCCCATATCCACCTGGCAGACAGGGATATTCGGGTGACCCTGTCCCGTACCTGGCGGGTAATGAGCCTGTGGGCAAAGCTGAAAATCCTTTTTCAGATGCTGCTCTCCGTGGGTGAGGTGGACGATATCTCCGAGGAAGATATTGAAAAAATGAAGCAGGAAGATATGCTTGAATCCCTGCTCGCAGAAGTCGGCAAATCCATGCCGGTGATCAGGGAAATCCTGATTGACGAACGGGATCGGTACCTGGCGGAAAAAATAAGAAGCGCCCCTGGGCGAAAAATAGTTGCCGTGGTGGGTGCCGGTCATGTACCGGGCATTAAAAAATACTGGAATACCCACATCAATATCCAGGAACTGGAAAAAATTCCCCCAAAAGGCAAATTCAGCGGCATTTTTAAATGGGTTCTGCCCATTGCCATCATGGCGCTTTTAATGGCAGGCTTTTTTTACGGCGGTGCAAAGGCAGGGACTGACATGGTTTTCTGGTGGATTGCAGCCAATGGTATCATGGCCGGACTGGGCGCCATTATTGCCCTGGCCCATCCGTTGACCATAATTTCCTCCATACTGGCGGCCCCCCTGACATCCTTAAACCCCATGATCGCAGCCGGATGGGTCTCGGGCCTGGTGGAAGCCTTTACCAGAAAACCCAAAGTACGGGATTTCGAACGCCTGCCGGAAGATATCTTATCCATCAAGGGATTCTGGCACAACAAGGTAACCCGAATTCTTCTGGTGGTTGTCTTCACCAACCTGGGTAGTGCCATTGGTACCTTTATCGCCATTCCACTCATGGCCAAAGTTTTTTAGGCCCCGTCCCCATTCAATGATTAAGAGACAAGGAGCGAAGATATGAACCAGAATAAAGTATCGATACTGAACGTGCAGCAGGCCAAAGAAGAGGGCCGCAAACTGGTCATGGTCACCGCCTACGACTATCCCTTCGGGCTGATGGCGGACCAGGCCGGCGTAGACATCGTCCTGGTGGGCGATTCGCTGGGTATGGTGGTCATGGGGATGGAGGGCACCGTGGCGGTCACCATGGAACATATGATCCACCACACCCGGGCCGTGGTGCAGGGCTGTAAAAATCCCCTGGTGGTGGGTGACATGCCCTTTATGAGCTACAATACCGGCATCCGGGATGCCGTCATCAATGCCGGTCGTTTAATGAAAGAGGGGGGCTGTGATGTTGTCAAACTGGAGGGGGGCGTCGATTTCGCAACGACCGTCAAGGCCATTGTCAAGGCCGGCATACCGGTGCAGGGACATATCGGCCTGACCCCTCAAACCGCCAGTGCCCTGGGCGGTTTCAAGATGCAGGGAAAAGATGTGGCTGCGGCCCGAAAAATTATCGACGATGCCAGGGCCCTGGAAGATGCCGGTGCTTTTTCCATTATCTTAGAGGCGGTTCCAGCCCCCCTGGGCAAGCTGGTGACCCAGGCGGTTAAGATACCGGTCATCGGTATCGGAGCAGGACCGGATGTGGATGGCCAGGTCCTGGTAACCCACGATATGATCGGCCTTTTCGACAAATTTATTCCAAAATTCGTCAAGCAGTATGCCCATATCAGAGAAACCATCATAGCGGCCATTGGCGAGTACAAAAAAGAGGTTCAGGAAGCAACGTTTCCCGCTGAGGCCCATTCTTTCAGGATGCCCGCCGAAGCCTTGGAACAGCTGATGAAAGATCAAAAATAAAAACAGCACCCATCAAACCCCCGCCACCTCTTTGCCGCAGTGCTTACAAATCTTGGCCCGGGCCTTGATGATTTCGGCACAGAAGGGACATTCCCGGGTAAAATAGCGGCCATGAATTTTTTTCACCGATTCTGCCACGTTTTTCTGCAAAACATCATTTCCGAACTTCAGATTCCGGATCGGGTCGATGGCCTCCAATTCCCCGATGTCGCCGATCATCTCAGCCGCTTTAACCCTGACCCGCATGGGCTGAGTCACATCCGTCAACAGGCCCAGAACAGTTACCCCGTCCTTGTTGACATAACAATCGGCCAGTATGGAAAATCCTTTCTTGATATTTTCCTTGAGGACCGCCTCTTCCATCAACGCCTGTTCATCGATGATCTGACCGGTAGCGCCCACAGGGCTGAAAACAGGCATCACCTCAAACGTATCGGTTCCCGGATAGTTCATGCACCGGTAAGATGCGTGATGGGAATAGTTCTCCATCATGTTGTCCCAGCCACTTTTGTAATTGGGACACTCGTCATTAAAACAGATGAACAGATAGGGCACGCCCCACCCCAGTCCGTCGCTGAATGTAATGGGCGGAACCTCCCACAAGTTCATTTCCTCATGACAGTAGGGACATTTTGGTTTGGGCTGGGAAAGAATTTCTTCGAGGACCTGTTCTTTGGTTTCAAACGCCATCTGTAAACCTCCATCATATGCAAAACATGAATGATAAAAATCATTTTCGTAAATTCCAAAAACACGTAACAATAAAAATAAGTGCTTTTGCAGGTTTGTCACGATTTTTTTGTTTTGCGGGGTGCCAAATGTATAACGGCCAACCGGAATAGTCCGATTGGCCGTTAAGGAGGAGAACAGATGAAAAAATTATTAGGTTAACTATTTTTAAAGCAAATAACCTGCCAACTTTATATTTTTTCATAAATTATTTCAAATAAAAATTTTTATACATTATTTCAAATAGTTAAAAACAATACCCAACTACAGTAAGTTTATCGAACAATCTGTTGTACCGCAAAAAATAAGTTTAGTGGGAATAGGGGTTCAAAATTTTGAACCCCTTTCGGCCACACCAGACAGAACACGTTGTTTTTTAATGGCAATCACAAATATCCGGTTAAATTCAAATTTATAAACCCCTGGCCCCGATCCCTGACAACGACCAAAATGCCGTCTAACTTTCGATACGATCATTGAACTGATGAATCAGACCATCGATCTGGTCGGCGGCAGTAACGATTCTGGACCAATAATTTTCATGGTCATACCACTGGGCATTCAATTCCTCAAGTGCCCGGCCCTGCTGCTCGATCCAGGTGAAGTATTTCAAATTATGGATCCGTCGCCGGTCGTAGTAATTCAACTCCTGCACGTACTCGATATTGATTGACAGTACCCGTTCCGCATCGCAATGGGCATCGTAATCCGAGTAGGGTCCCCTCTCATCGGCCAACTCCGTCAGGCGAGAGCCATAGAGTTCAAGAGAGTCGGTGAAAACCGTGACCACATAGTCTTTTTCAGTCAGCTCATAATATTTTGCAAACTTGATCGCTGCCACCAGATTTCCGATGCTCGATATGCCCAAAAGATCCAGATTGTTAACCAGATCATCAGATACGCCCCGGGCTGCAAGCAACTTCCGGCCCTCTTTTTCGTTAAAAAAACGAAGCATCCGCATCGTGGTTTCATCGTCCACCGCAATGACCATATCGGTGTTTTTCGCATCGTGGATCCACGGAATGTGCTTATCACCGATCCCCTCAATACGATGGCCGCCAAAACCATTGCTCAAAAGGGTCGGACACTGCAGGGCTTCTGCGGCGGCAATCTTTACCTGCTGTCCGAATCTGTTTTTCAGATAATACCCGGCACCCAGTGTGCCGGCCGATCCGGAAGAAAAAACAGCCCCAAAAAGACGATCGGTGGGTCCCATCTGCTCGGCCAGCATCTGTTCCATTGCATATCCGGTGATGTGATAATGCCAAATGGGATTACCGAATTCTTCAAACTGATTGAAAATCATGATATCATCGCGTTGATGCCTCAGTTCCCCGCATTTATCAAAAATTTCCTTTACGTTGCTTTCACATCCCGGGGTGGCGATCACTTCACCGGCGATCTTTTTCAGCCACTCAAACCGTTCCCGGCTCATCTCTTCGGGCAGAATCGCTATTGATCGGCAACCCAGAAGAGCCGCCACATAGGCACCCCCCCTGCAATAGTTCCCGGTAGACGGCCAAACAGCCTTCTGATGGTCCGGATCGAATTGGCCGGTGATCAACTGCGGCGCCAGGCATCCATATGTTGCCCCCACCTTGTGTGCACCGGTGGGGAACCATTTGCCAATCAAGGCAACGATGGGGGCCCTGCATCCGGTGAGTTCCGGTGGCAGTACGATATAATTCACGCCGGTGTAACCACCACCATGGGCAACCGGTTCATTGGCCCAGGTGATGCGAAACAGATTTCTTGGATGAACATCCCAAAGGCCCACACCTTTAAGTTCAGCTTTGATCTTTTTCGGAATTTTTTCCGGATTTTTCATCTGCTCGAACGTCGGCAGCAAAATACCCTGGGCCTTGCAGCGTTTAACATTTTTTTCGACAATTTCCGGGTTAACCGTCAAGTCCAGCATGTTCCCCCACAAATATTGAATTTAATTTATTGCACCTTGCAAGGCACCGTTCACAGAAATCCGTTTATGTCGAGGTGCCCTGAAACAACCCGGCAAAAATCAGCTTACGCGATTCGGGTCCGGGCCTGCTCAACGATGTCGCCCCTTGTGCTGATAACGACTTCCTTGAGGTCAATTTTTTTACCGGCTGCAGCCATTGCTTTTTTTATTATCATGGGAAGCCCTGAACAGCAAGGGACTTCCATGACCACGGCGGTGACGCTTTTAATACCCGCCGTCTTAAAAATATCCGCAAATTTATCGACATACGCATCTTTGTCGTCAAATTTGGGGCATCCCATCATCACCACTTTACCATTGAGCATGTTTTGATGCAGGCGCGGATAGGCCACGGCACAGCAGTCGGCCAGCACCAGCAGGTCTGCGCCTTTTAAAAACGGTGCATGGGCCGGCACGAGCCGTATCTGGACCGGCCAGTGGGTCAGGGCCGATCGGGCATCTTCCATGGCAACCGGCATGTTCGCTGCCTCACAGGGAACAGAAGATGCCAAGGTCTGTATCTGTGTTGACGGGCATCCGCAGGCCATTGTCGGAGCTGCATCCTGTGGGTTGCTCCGGGTCAAGTGTTTTTCCACAGCAACTTCATCAAATTCCTCGGCTTCGCGTTCGATGATTTCCAGGGCACCTTCGGGGCAGTCTCCAATGCATGCACCGAGCCCATCACACAGGTTGTCGGACATCACCCTGGCCTTTCCGTCAATGATTTGAATGGCCCCTTCCGCACAGGCAAGCACGCACTGTCCACATCCGTTGCAGAGGTCCTCATCTATTTTGATGATCTTTCGTTTTACTTTCATGAATTTTCCTCTCTGTTAATACCCAGAACCTTTTTGGCCTCTTCCCTGCCCCCGTTTGTCAAAAATGACCGCTTAATAATGTCAGCAAATTTTTTGGGGTCCATGGGCTTTTTATCCTGCTTTTCTTCCAGGTTGGCGATGAGATCCGCATCATAAAGCACCTTGAAGTCCAGTGTTTCTTCAGGTCGCGGGTGATGGTGATGGCCGATGATATCACACACCGTATCGATCATGGCCGGTTTTGCCCCGAGTTTTTCCATAATGGCCCTGGCAATGGGCGGGCCTTCCTGTTCCTGAAAACTGGCCGCCGTACTGTTATATTTTCTTTCCGCTTCAGGAATACCGATATCGTGGAGGTAGGCGGCGCAGAGAATAACGGCAAGTCCCCCGCCTTCTGCCTTGTTGATATGTTCCGCATACCGGGCCACCCGGGTGGCATGACCGATTCTCCTGAAATCCGATTTAAAATAGCGCTTCATTTCAATGGCGACCCGGTCTTTCAACAGGTCTGCCTTCTGGTCCAGAAACGCCTGGGGCAACGTGCCCAGACATTGCTCCGCATACTGGCAATAGGCGGCACAACCGAAATCCATCTTGGGATTGACGAACCGGTGACCGCAATGACCGCATTTCCGGGCGGTATCGTCTTTGAAAAATTCCACGACATGGCCGCACTTAGGGCATTTTTCCTCGAAAATAGCACTCGGTTTCCAATATTGCGTATCCTGTCCCGGACATTTCATAATCTTCCTCCATTCAAGCATTTATAACCATAAAAAGGATAAAGGCCATCCTGTATGCAGTTTCTCCATTAAATATCAGAATAAATTGTGTCCGGCCTTGATTTATGTCAAGAATTTAAAAAAATCGCGGGAGGGGTCAATCGCAGTGTTGGCATGCCATGCCGGGCATACGAATGGGTACCATAATTTACAGACGGTAGAAGGGGCGGCTTGAAAAAAAAACAACCGGCGGAAATTGATGATAGGATCAGCCGTCTTTATTTTTTGAATATGGAATGTCGAACAAGGACTGTTGAAGGCTGAAGTTAAATCCAACCCGCATGCTTCAACACTCGGCATTCCTTGTTCGGCATTTAGCGGCTGTCTTTTGAAAAGGGCCGAAGTTGAAACCGGCCCCGACTTCCAATCACATGGCCCTGGCGATATTTCTGCCAAATTCATAGCAGGCCTTGACCCCATCACCATCGGGCACATATTGTAATTTCAACCCGGCATCGATGATGTCAAATTTCATTGCTTCAAGTTCTGTATTGATCAGCCGGACCGCCTCACCGCTCCAGCCGTAGGAGCCGAAGGCAGCACCGATTTTATTTTTCGGCTTAAGGCCTTTGATATAGGTCAAAACATCTGCGACGGTGGGGAACATCTGATTGTTCAATGTAGGAGATCCAACGATCACCGCTTTGGCGTCGAGGATTTCCGTTATAATATCGCTTCGATGGGAGCTTCTGATATGAATCGGTGTTGCCGGAACACCCTCGGATGCCAGTCCGGAGACGATGGCGTTTGCCATGGTTTCCGTACTGTGCCACATGGTATCGTAAATCACCACGGCCTTTTTTTCAGAATCCTGCCGGCCCCATTTTCCATAGGCCTCAATGATGGACCCAATGTTTTTTCTCCAGAAAACACCATGGTCCGGACAAATCATGTCAAATTCAAGTCCGAGTTCCTGAATCTTTTCAATCAACTTTAAGATTTTCGCCCCGTAGAGCATGAGGATGTTGGCAAAATATTTCTTGGCATGCAGCATCACCGCATCGCCGAGCTGGTCATCAAAGGCTTCCACACCGGCGTAATGCTGCCCAAAAGCATCACTGGAAAAAAGGAGTTTATCTTCTTTTACATAGGTAAACATGCTGTCCGGCCAATGAAGCATCCGGGTTTCAAGAAAGGTCAGTGTTCTTTTACCAATGCTTAACGTCTCATTGTTTTCAACAGGATGATAATGCCATTGTTGCGTGAAATGGCTGGAAAGGTTTTTAAAGCCCATCTTGGAACAATAGATCGGTTTATCTTCTCCGATTTTGTGCATAATCCGGGGCAGGCCCCCGGAATGATCCATCTCCGAGTGATTGCTGACGACAATGTCGATTTTTTTGGGATCGATAATCTGTGAAATATGATCAAGCAACTGACCGGAGAATTCTTTTTTAACCGTATCAACGAGAATATTTTTTTCATCTACAATTAAAAAAGCATTGTAGGTTGTTCCCCTATGTGTAGAATACCCGTGGAAATCTCTGATATTCCAATCGGTCACGCCTACACTGTAAATGCCTTTAGCGATTTCAAGCGGTTCCATAGTTATCGGTTTCTCCTGTTAGGGTCGCAAAAAATATCCCGTGGCTGTGAATGCTTTCTACACAACCACGGGACAAAAAACCTTATTCTTCTTTTTCAAAATCCTCTTTGGAAGCACCGCAAATCGGACATTCCCAGTCCTCCGGCACATCTTCCCATTTGGTTCCGGCCGCGACATCATTATCAGGGTCGCCCTGCTCCGGATCGTACACATAACCGCAAATCGTGCATACATACTTATCCATTATTCTCTCCTTTCCTGATTTTACCATCATAAAATCAACGTGGTCCTAAAACGCCATGTCTGTCTTCCATACCTCCCAGACTTTTCCCACAAGATCCGGACCTGGTTTCAACGTCATTTTCCCCGGTTCCCATCCGGACGGAGTGGCCTCTGCCCCTTTACTGTTGCGTACCAGCTGGAAGGCCTGAATCTGCCGCAACGATTCCTTCACATTTCTTCCCACCGGAGGGGTGAGAACTTCAAACCCCTGGACCACGCCATCCGGGTCGATGATAAACCTTCCCCGGGTTTCAACCCCGGCGACCTCATCGTAAATACCATACACCGTACCGACTTTTCCCCCTGCATCCGACAGCATGGGAAAAGGAATCCCCCCTTCCACCATCTTGGACAATTCATGGTCATTCCACATCTTGTGGACAAAAACACTGTCAATACTCATGGAAAGAATGCTCACACCCAGTTTTTCAAATTCAGCATTTTTTTCGGCAACTGCCGAAACTTCAGTCGCTCATACAAAGGTAAAGTCACCCGGATAAAAACACAATACCACCCATTTTCCCAGGTACTCAGACAATTTAACGCTGACGAACTTTCCATTAAGGTATGCAGGGGCAGTAAAATCAGGTGCCTTCTGACCGACTTTTATCATAGCAGGTGTCTCCTTTTTAATTGTTACCGCTTCTTTTTCATTTGTTTCAACAGCCTCACCAACAGGCCCTCCTGTTGGTCGTGCACACCCCACTTCCATTTCTTCAGGCATACGCAATCTCCTTTGTGATATTGTTTCATAAAAAGTAATGAGATATGAGTTCTAATCGCACATATTCACCTAAATTTCAAATTGAAAATATGTGTCCATTGCGGCATCTCCGGACAAAACACGCCGATCTCGCCGAATCAGACGTATCAATAGCCTACCTCTTCTTTTGTCACCTTGGCTTTAAAAAGGTGGTAGGCCCATATCTGGTACGCCAGAACAACCGGAATGAACATGATCACGACAATCAGCATAATCTTCAGGGTCAGGGGACTGGAAGAGGCATTAAAGGCCGTCAGGCTGTATGTTGCCTTTATGCTGGAAGGAAACAGATTTGGGAAAAGACCGATGATGCCAAAAAAAGTGGACCCGATAATGGTAAGGGAGGAAGCCAGCCATGCCTTGAAAAAAGCACCTTTTGCCAGATACACCCTTACACCGAAAAGCGCTGCCACCGTTATAAAAATAACACTGAACAGGGTCGGATGGGCCACATAGTTATCATAGAGCCGTGTGGTATAGGCACTGGCAATGAGAAAACTTAACGCCACAACCAGCAATACAATCCATAATTTACCGGTGGCGGCGACAGCCCTTTCATGGAGATCCCCCTCGGTTTTGAAAGACAGCCACAGGCCGCCGTGCACCAGAAAAAGACACAGAAAAAAAACACCCCCCAGCAAGCCATATGGATTCAGCAATGTCAGCAGGGTTCCATGATAAACACCTTGCCGGTCAAAGGGGATACCCTGGAAAATATTGGCAAACGCCACACCGAAAAGCAGGGCCGGCGCAAAACTGCCGATAAAGATACAGCCATCCCATACTTTTTTCCAACGGGGATTGTCCACCTGACCACGGAATTCAAACGCCACGCCTCGTAGAATCAATGCAAACAGAATCAGCATCAATGCAGAGTACAGCGATGAAAACATAACGGCATAAACAAGTGGAAAAGCGGCAAAGGTAACACCACCGGCTGTTATCAGCCATACTTCGTTGCCATCCCAGACAGGACCAATGGAATGAATCATGATCCGTTTATCCTCATCGGTTTTACCCAGAAACGGGTAAAGTGTACCAACGCCGAAATCAAAACCGTCCGTCATGAAAAACAACGCCCACAACAGCCCCCACAAAAAAAACCAAATTGACTGTAAAACCATTTTTTACCCCCGATTTTAAAACACCATCGTATAAAATTCAGCAAACAATCATTGAATGACACCAGCTGCCCGATAAATCAAAAAACGTTCCGGATAAATTACTCTGAAACAACTTCAGGCGCTTCATCCATTCCCATGGTCTTTGTCCCTGCCGGTCCATTTTCCGGGCCGGCCATGGCTTTTTTGGCCATCAGATAAAACCCGACGGCGCCCAGCAGGCCGTATACCAGAAAAAAGGCAATCAAAGAAAACAGCACCTGGGTTCCGGCCACAGGAGAAGCGGCATCCGATGTTTTCATCAGACCGTAAACGATCCAGGGCTGACGTCCGACCTCTGCAAGCACCCAGCCCAGTTCGATGGCGATATAGGGTAAGGGGATAGCCCAGATCATTATTTTCAGATACCGCGGGCTTTGGGTCAAACGGTTGCGCTTGAACCAGCCGATGATGGCCAGAAGGGGAAACAGCGTGCCCAGGGCCACCATGGTTCTGAATGCAAACAGGGTAATCAAAACCGGGGGTCGTTCCTCTTTCGGGAAATCCCTGAGCCCTTTCACCTCCGCGTTAAAATCATGGTATGCCAAAAAGCTGAGCATTCCGGGTATTTTACCAAATTCAACGCTGTTTCGTTCATTTTCCTCATCGGGTATGGCAAAAAGGGTGATGGGGGCCCTTGTCCCTGTTTCCCAATGCGCCTCCATGGCGGCAAGCTTCACCGGCTGGGTTTCGGTCACATGGACACCGTGCATATCCCCCTCGATGACGATAAGAATTGAAAAAACAATCCCGAACCCCAGGGCAATCCGAAAAGAACGCGTAAAAAAATCAATATGCTGTTTTTTCAACAGATGATAAGCACTGATCCCCATGACAAAAAACGCGCCCAGAATAAAAGCCGCGAATATGGTGTGAAAAAATTCCAGAATCGCAAATTTATTGAACACAACCGCTGCAAAATCGGTCAGTTCGGCCCGGCCGTTACGGATCGTATACCCCACCGGATGTTGCATCCAGCCATTGGCAATGATGATCCATATGGCCGACAGGATCCCGGCACCGGCCACAAGCCACATCACCGCTGCATGGGCTTTGGCGGATAGTTTCTTCCAACCGAAAATCCAGATGCCGATAAAGGTGGACTCCAGAAAAAAGGCGGCCGTCGCCTCAATGGCAAGAAGGGAACCGAAAATGTCCCCCACGTATGCGGAATAGCGGGACCAGTTGGTGCCGAATTGAAATTCCAGGGTAATTCCGGTAACAACCCCCAGGGCAAAGTTGATTAAAAAAAGTTTGCCCCAAAATTTTGTCATCCTCAGATAAGTCTCATCACCTGTTTTAACGTACTTTGTCTCCATATAGGCGATAATCACGGAAAGGCCCAATGTGAGCGGAACAAACAGGAAATGAAACATGGTTGCAACGGCAAACTGCAACCGGGAAAGCATCACGACATCCATACATCACCCCTTTATTTGAATATACCCCATTCCTCGGGGCAAAAAATAAAAAATTTTGACAAAATAAAAGTAATGCGTAGTGAGTGTTTACCCATCTCACGACATTTATATAAAAAACATTAACAATGGGTTGGAAAACTACCAATGCCGGCAATCATCAGGCGGCACCATCCAGCGTGCACTGATTGAAATCAATTTCCTTGCCGCACTTGCCGCAGAGGTGTGTTTTATCAAATTCATCTGAAAAAATTTCTTTTTCGTGTCCGCATTCGGGGCATTTACATTTAAACGACTTCAAATTCTTGAAATTCTGAAATCCCGGACAATGTGTTGGCGTGGACATGATAAAACCTCCCTTATTGATTTTGTGTTTTGAATACTGTCGTCTTCGACGCTTAACACTTATTTTCGTGTATTTTATGGCAGAATATAATTGTATACCAAACCTAGGAAAATTCGAACAGTAGAACCACAGAAAGATGAACCGTAGAATGTCGAACCTAAAATGAGCGGTTAGCGCTTAGCCATTAGCGGTTAGAGCTTATATTCTGGGCGTTTAACGGTAATGCGATTTTTACCCAATGGGTGGAATGATGGCATTTGACAATATTTTGAAATTATTGTGCTAATTTCTAAAAGCTTACTGCTAATCGCTTAATTTAGATTCGACATTCCCAACGTGACCATAACCATCTATTTATGAGCACTTAGCTCTTCCATAGGCCATGAAGATTGCAGTATTCTCTTACCGAGACCTGATCAGCTTTCACATAAAAGGTGGCTTCCGGCACATCACCCGGGTTTAAAAACTGCCTGTAGGCCTTGCCATCAGCCATAATTTCAATCCACTCAATATAATGCTTTTCTTCCATCGGGTGCGCCACATCACCGACTTTGACTTTTATGCCCCCCTCAATTTTTTCAACCACGGGAACATGTTTTTCTTTTGCCGCGTCCACGGTATTTTCCTTGAAAAGCTTCATGGGCTGGCCACAGCACACGAGTTCTCCCGGACCGCCATGCAGTACTTCAACAATATTTCCACAAACTTCACATTTATAAATTTCCAATTTTTCCGCCATGATTGTTCCTCCTTTTAAGGGATAAAACCCATTAATTGTTTGTAAAATCGAAGACTCGATCTTACCCCGATCATATTGCTTACTTACAAAAAACAGAAGACACTCTCTAATGGTTAGATAACTGGACAGGTCTCTTACGGGATCATCAAAACAGATGATCCCGCAAAAAGAATAGACGATGGTTGGATAAAATCTTCATAAACAGGGATTATCAGCAGTTGCTCAGAAGAAAAGGCCTGCCCAGAGAGTGCCAAAACGCCACACGACAGCTATACAGCAGTATATGAAGACTTCTTACAGGGCCATCACAATATACTGCCGCTGCCCTGTGGATGCTAATAATTCTCGCCCAGCAGTTCGAAATGGGCCTGGGGGTGTGCACAGGCAGGACACATACCCGGGGCCTCTGTGCCTTCGTGGAGATAACCGCAGTTACGGCATCGCCAAACGGTCTTCTCGGCTTTCTTGAATACGCTGCCCGCTTCAATGTTTGCCGCCAGATCATTGTATCTTTTTTCATGCTGCTTTTCCGCCACGGCAATGGCTTCAAATATAGCGGCAATGGCATCGAACCCCTCCTCCCGAGCAACTTTGGCAAATCCGGGGTACATTTGAGTATGCTCGTAATTTTCGCCTTCGGCAGATGCTTTGAGGTTTTCAAGGGTGGTGCCGACAACACCGGCGGGAAATGCGCCCGTAATTTCAACTTCTCCGCCTTCGAGCAGCTTGAACAAGCGTTTGGCGTGCTCTTTTTCCTGATTTGCCGTCTCTTCAAATATAGCGGCAATCTGAACGTAGCCCTCTTTTTTGGCCTGACTTGTAAAATAGGTATACCGATTCCTTGCCTGGGATTCACCAGAAAATGCCGTCAAGATATTCTTTTCAGTTTGTGTTCCTTTTAACGCCGTCATGTTTCCTCCATTTTATATCTGTTTCTTTAAATGTTATCTTTTCAAAATCGACCCCGGATAGGGCCGCTTTTCCCCTATCAATCTTCTGTAACCGTTTTTATTATCGGCCTATCTGTGAAGGGCCACCAGCTTGCCGCTCAGGAGTTTGATATGCGCCATCTCCTCCTTGATAATGGTGTTGAGTTTTGATTTTTCAAAATCTTCCGAAACCATTTCTTTCATGCCCAGGTAAAATACAATGGAATCTTTTTCGGCGATAATAGCCGCCTTAAGGATTTCTTCCATTGACGAGGTGTCGATTGTTTTTTCAAAAAATATCTTAACATCGGCCAATGCTCGAAGATAGAGCATTGTCTCGTCTTCAGGATCAAATGCCGTTGTGGCGTTATCTTTTTCGGGCAGGCCTGCTCTTAAATCGGCGAATGTTTTTTCATGCTGATCTTCCATTTCAGCCAATTCTCTCAAAAGCGTCTTTTCACCAGGATCGGTAACCGAGGCCGCCGCATCCCTGTAAAAGGTTGCCCCGTTTCTTTCAATCTGTTCAGCCATTTCAAATATTTCATCTATATTAAAAGCATAGCTCATATTTTTTACCCTTTCTTGTTTGTTTTGGTCTTTTGTAAAAGTATTTTGAAGCACCCGTTGTGAAACAGGCATAACCGACATTTTTTGTAACACCACTATACATCAGCCAATGTGTAGAAACACCGCTTTGGGGACACCACTTTACCGCTTTTTTTCAATTTACTGATAATTTTTGACACATCTTTGCTGTCTTCCCCAAGCAGTTTGGCCACATCACCGGGTCTCACCGGTTTTCCGGCCTCTTTCAGGGTATTCAATATCCTGTTTTCCATGTGTTCCTCCGGTCCGTTTGCACTGAGCCTTTATTGTTAGATCATTTTCGAAAAAATTTTGTATAATAACTGGATTTACGACGCCTTTATCCCCACCAGCCCTTCCGTATGTGACTTTCCTTCTCCGTTTCAGCGAGCTTTTTCAATTTATATGCACAATCCCGCAATACGCCATAAAGAATACCACATCCCGTATCTTCCCTATCCAGGTCGCCTTTATTTGCAAGGTCGATCATATCATTTGCCATTTGAAGCGTATCTTTAATATTTTTATCGCAGGGTTTCACAAATTTTCAATCCAGTGGATTGTTAACGACCAATAATCGGACCTAAAAAATATACCCGATGTCATATTATAATATCAAGATGCGTGCCAGAAAAGGCCTTTTTTTTATTTTTTATGCACCGGATCTACAACAACCACCTTTCCCCCGGCAATTTGACATAAATTAAGGGGATATTAACTGGCGTGAAAAAGGCGGGCACATGATCATTCATCAAGACATACCGTTCAGGCATTGACACGATCAGGACTTATAACATTTTAATATTATAAAACAAATGATGGAAATTTCGTCTCACTATGGCTTGTGGCACAAAACTGTATCATAAGACAGATAAAGCCTCATTTGAAACAGCGGAAAAGCAAAATCCTCATCACCGGATGGGCACTAACTGTTTTTGACCAGGCGGTGTTCCCCGCAAAATACCAGTAACCCGGATGGTTTGGCCAGACAGGCCAACGTCATATTCAACCGGTTTCCCAATTCAACGGCCAGGGCCGTGGGGCGTGACATGCTGACCAGGATAGACAGACGGGCACGCGCCGCCTTCTGAATCAACTCATAGCTGATCCGGGAGGAGAGGACGGCCATGCGGGCCTCTGACAACCGACGGCTCAAAAGCAGTTGCCCGATGTTCTTGTCAAGGGCATTATGACGACCCACATCTTCGGCCGACGACAATACATTGAGTCGCGAATCAAACAGTAGGGAGGCATGAGATGCATGGGTTTTTTGATAAAGATCCTGATAATCGTTGAGTTTGCCGACACAGTCAACGGCCTGGCCAATGCTGATTTTATTTTCGTCTTGAACCGGTGTAAGCGCCTGAGCCAGTTCTTCCATCATCTCCTTACCGCAGATGCCGCAACTGGTCTGACTGATAAAGCACCCTCTTTTTAATAGGGACGCCACCTTTTTCCGTCGGGCAGGATGAAGCGTCACCGTCACCACGTTGGGGTCCAGCCCCTCACAGTAACCAATGGTTGTAAAATCTTCAAATTCATCCACAATACCTTCCCCCAGACAGAAGCCCGCCACATGGGGGATCTCTTGTCCGGGGGTACGCATAATGACCGAATAGGGCTGGTCTTCAACACGTATTAAAAGAGGCTCTTCCCCGATTAATGCCTGCTCATACGTCCGGCAGGCACCATCTGCAGTATGCAGGGCAACCTTTTTAGACTGTATATTATTCATTTCCATATTCCTGAATGTCCCCGTACAAAAGAGTGGACGTAAATCACCGGTTTTTATTCATGACAATGGCCACAGGTTGTTTGGGTTTTGGTTGCCCTTTTTGTGACGCCTGTTGTACCGTTTTTCTTTTCTTCGTATGATTTAATTGCCTCATTCAGGGCCTGGGCACCCAAATTGGAACAGTGCATCTTTTCCTTTGGCAGGCCGTCAAGGGCCCGGGCCACGGCTTTTTTCGTGATCGCCTTGGCCTCTGTCACTGTCTTTCCCTTGGTCATTTCACTGACCTTGCTGGACACGGCAATGGCCGCCACACATCCGAAGGTCTTATATTTTACATCCGCTATGACATCATCTTTCACCTTGATATAAAAAGTCATCATGTCCCCGCAAACAGGATTGCCCACTTCTCCAATGCCGTCCGCATCTTCAATGATACCCACATTTCTCGGATTTGAAAAATGGTCCATTACTTCTTCTGTATACATGTTTGCCTCCTCAACGAGTGTTTAAGATCCTTATCTGTTTTTTCCATCTCAAGTAATTTGGATAATGTTATGGCATTCAAGCTATCATACATGGCGTTTGAGGCCTCTTCCCAGATGTTGCGTGTTATGCAGCCACAGGCTCTGTCACATTCATCGGGATTTTCGATACAATCGGCCAGAGCGGTCCCGCCTTCAAGGGTTCTGACAACCTGTCCCACGGTAATTTCTGCGGGGGGCCGTGCCAGCATATGGCCCCCCTTGGGGCCCCGGACACTTTTTATAAAATTGTCCCGTTTAAGGGGAATGATAAGCTGCTCAAGATACTTGACCGATATATTCTGCCGTTTTGCAATCTCACCGATTCTGACAGGGCCCTTATCATAATCTCGTGCCAGTTCCTGTATCATTCGGGTTCCATAACGGCTTCTGGCTGATAATTTCATGGGTTGATCTATCCTTCCCGGCAACCTATTTTTGATTCCAGACGGGAGATAGCTCCCGAAGCCTTGCCGCAACGATGGGGAACTTATCGAGCACATGGTCCACATCCGCCATGGTATTTGTGCTGTTCAGTGTAAACACAATGGACCCCTGGGCAAGTTCCGGGGGAACGCCGATAGCCACCAGAACAGGTGATGTCTTGAGGGCCTTTGAAGCACATGCAGAGCCGGTGTTCGCATATATGCCATGATGGTTGAGCAGATAAATCAATGCTTCACCCTCGATGCCGCTGACACAGAAGCTAGCATGCCCCGGAAGCCTTTTTTCGGGGTGGCCGGTATATGTGACCTTTTCGATGCGGTCATGAATACCGGTCACAAGCCGATCCTTTAAGTTGCGCATGCGGGTTTCATTTTCATAGAGTTCCCGGTTAGCCATTTCTGCTGCCGTGCCAAGGCCGACGATGGCCGGAACGTTCTCGGTACCGCCTCGCCTGCCGCTTTCCTGAATACCCCCGTGAATCAGCGGCATGAGCCTCAACCCTTCTCTGAAATAAAGTGCGCCGGCCCCTTTGGGTGCACCAAAGGAGACCCCTGAAAGGCTCAGGAGATCCACCCCCAGACCATTGACATCCACGGGTATGTTGCCCACTGTGGCCACCGCGTCAGTATGGAAAAAAACGCCCTGTTCCCGACATATGGCGGAAAGTTCTGCTATAGGCTCAATGGTGCCGATTTCATTATTTGCGTGCATGATCGACACCAGGACCGTCTCCGGCCGTATGGCATCACGCAGACGCAGCGGGTCCACAAGCCCATATTTATCCACCGGCAGAAACGTCACCTCATAATCCATTCGCTCAAAAAATCTGGCCGAATTCAAAACCGAATGATGCTCTATGGCTGAAACGATGAGGTGGTTACCCTTTTTCTGGCCGGCAAAGACCGTGCCTTTGATCGCCAGGTTGTTCGCTTCAGCGCCTGACGATGTGAATATGATCTGGCCGGATTCGGCACCGATCAGTGCGGCCACCTTTTCCCGCTGATCATCTATAACCTTCTTGATTTCATGTCCCATGTCATAGACATTGGACGGATTGCCGAAATGCCGGTCAAAATAGGGCAGCATTGCGTCAACCACCGCCCTTTGTACCGGCGTGGCCGATGCATGATCCATATATACCCGTTTCATGACAATCTCCTTTAGTGGGTCTTTTTAATATACAATTTATAACAATCTTCTTCCTCTTCCATGCCGAGAAATTCCTGACTGCATTTTTCACACCAGGAGGGAATGTCCTCCAGCGCACCGTCATAATCGGTCAGAACTTCCAGCACCTGCCCTTTTTCCAGACACGCCAGTTTCTCCCCGGGTTCCAGAAGATGTAGCGGACACATGCGACAAACCAGATCCAGAGTGGAATCGGCCTTCTGATTTTGTATAAATTTCATTTTTGACTCCTTTTTTGCGTCATCAAAGATACTCTGAAACATAAGATATATAATCTATACCTATTTAGTATAGATTATATATCCTTTTCTGTTCCTGTCAAGCACCGTTGAATGCGCTTCCCGCACGTTCCATTTTCCTGGTTTGCCCCTGTAAAAACATTTTCTATCTATAATATGACGGTCTCGTAAAAAGTCCAACTCCTGCGTTGTGCTGCATTTTGTAATCATTCAACGTACGATAAGTACGCCTCATAATTACAAAATTTGCACGCCTTGAATTTGAACTTTTTACGAGACCGTCTAAAATCGACTTTTTATGAGTTCATCATAATATTAAAATGATAAATAACTTCATCCCGGAAATAAAACAGTGTTTTTCACTTCTTGCAGCGTCTTTATTTAATGAAAAAATAAAAACCCCCTTCTCTTTTCGACACACCGGCTTATATTTAGACAATTAATAAAAAATCGATGGGCTCAACAGGAAAAAAGCACCGTGTCCCCAGACAAGTTGAAATGTGAACTCGATAAACTTTACCAGCAATATAACCGGCGCCGGTATGTTCATCCGGATCCCCTTGAATTCCTGTATTCCTACAAGGCGCTGAGAGACCGTGAAATAGCCGGCCTGATTGCATCTGCACTCGCCTACGGCAGGGTGGCCCAGATTTTAGAAAGTGTCGCCCAGGTCCTCGGCCCCATGGGCGCCTCCCCGTATCTGTTTTTATTAAATGCGGATCATGACTTTATTAACAGAGAATTCAGGGATTTCAAGCACAGATTTGCCACGGGAAGTCATCTTGCCGCCTTACTTTTCGGGATTAAAAATACAATAGACCGGTTTGGTTCTCTTTATCACTGTTTTTTAAGTGGCTTTTCGGAAAAAGAGGATACGATTGTCCGGGCCATGGGATTGTTTTCACATCAGCTTGTCGACCATCAAAAAAGTCCCGGGCACCTTGTGGCCCTGCCTGAAAAAGGCAGCGCCTGCAAACGAATGAATCTTTTTTTAAGATGGATGGTGAGAAAAGACGGGGTCGATCCGGGTGGATGGGAAAAGATACCGCCATCCAAACTTCTGCTTCCCATTGATACCCACATGCACAAAATCGGCCTTGCCCTGAAATTTACAAACAGAAAGCAGGCCAATATGGCAACTGCCCTTGAAATTACCCGGGCGTTTAAGCACATTGTTCCCGATGATCCGGTTAAATACGATTTTGCCTTAACCCGTTTCGGTATAAGAGATGATATGGATATGGATTGCCTTATTGAAAAAACGCGATGAATGTGTTATTTTAAATGAAAAAGGAGACCGGACGATGCCCCCAAAAAAGGTTAAAATAT
Organism: uncultured Desulfobacterales bacterium; assembly: GCA_942490765.1. Taxonomy (GTDB): domain Bacteria; phylum Desulfobacterota; class Desulfobacteria; order Desulfobacterales; family 4572-123; genus 4572-123. The sequence goes on from CALNYM010000028.1 coordinate 79,923, forward strand.
ATTCCCTGAGCACATGCAGCCACTGCAAATCAACCAAAAAACTTTTGACCGACTGCATGGTCCAGTATGAATTTGAGGACGTGGATCTGCTGGACGGTGAAGAACGCAAATTAATACTGGAAGATGTAAAAAAAATAAACCCGAAATGCTCTTTTCCAACCACCATTATCGGCGACAAAATCATAGTGGGGTTCAAGGAAAAAGAGATAAAAGAGGCGCTGGGACTATGATGGAAGCACAAAATTTATACGAAATGCTGAAAAAAAGCCAGGAACCCAAAGGGTATTATTTTAATATAGACAGAGAAAAAGTCCTTGATTTATTAAATGCCCTGCTCACCAATAAAAAGCGGTACGGATATATGGCCTGCCCGTGCAGACTTGCCTCGGGAGATAGAGAAAAAGACAGGGATATCATCTGCCCCTGTGTCTACCGGGAGCCTGATGTGGAAGAATATGGAAGCTGTTACTGCAATCTCTATGTTTCAAACGAGTGGAACGCGGCAACCAGCGACCACCCGTATGTTCCCGAACGGCGCGATCCTGAAAAAATGGGGTTTTAATCTGCAAACGAAACGCCCTGTCGTAAATACAGGAAGCCCCAGCTGGCATCATAACTTCGCGTTGATGGATAACCGGCGGCAATGGGGATTGTCCGTTTAAAATTTATCAAAGGCAATCATTTCCGGTTCCACACCCAGGTTGTCAAGCATTTCAATGATAGCATCCAGCATCATGGGCGGACCGCACAGGTAGTATTCGATCTCCGTGGGATCAATATGGTCTTTCAAATAATTGTCATAAAGGCAATTGTGGATAAAACCGGTCATCCCATCCCAGTGGTCTTCGGGCTCGGGTTGTGAAAGGGCCACGTTATAGGAAAAATTTTTAAATTTTTTCTCAAGGGCCTTGAACTCATCATCAAAAAAAAGCTCCAGCTTTGACCTGGCGCCATACCAGAAAGAGACCGGCCGGGTCGTATTCAATGTGTTGAGTTGATGTAAAATCTGACTTCTCAGGGGCGCCATTCCCGCACCACCCCCTATAAAACAAATCTCTTTTTGGGTATTCTTGACAAAAAAATCACCATACGGGCCGCTTAAAGTCACCTTATCGCCTTTATCCAGGTTGAAGATATAAGATGACCCCATCCCCGGAGGGGCTTTTTCAACACCCGGCGGTGGGGTTGCAATGCGGATGGTAAACCGCAGCGTATTTTTTTCAGAAGGCGGGTTTGCCAGAGAATACGCCCTGAATATCGGTTTTTCGGTTTTGGATCGCAACCCCCATAGATTAAACCGGTCCCACACCGGCCGGAACCGCGCTGCCATCCTGGCCCTGAACTCGCCAAAAGACAATTCATGCTCGGGGATATCAATCTGGATATAGGCACCGGCCTCGAACTCCAGCGCTTGTTCCGGATCTGTTTTAAGGACCAGTTCTTTGATAAAGGAGGCGACATTCTCGTTTGATACCACCGTTGCCTGAATTTTCTTGACACTGAAAATTTCTTCCGGGAGATGGATATGCAGGTCTTCTTTTACCTTTAGACGGCATGCCAGACGGATATTGCCTTTTTTTTCCTTTCGGCTCAAGTGGGCGAGTTCTGTGGGCAAAACACTGCCGCCGCCTTTATCCACCCTGCATTTGCACATGCCGCAGGTACCGCCGCCGCCGCACGCGGAGGGGATAAAAATATCGTTATCCGCCAGCGTAGACAACAGCGTTGAACCGATTTTCGTGTGTATGCGTTTATCCTGATCCTCGTTGATAACGATTTCGCAGGCCCCTTTTTTTACGATTTTTGCCTCAACCAGTAAAAGAAGGGCCACGAGAAAAAGAATAACCGATGAAAACACGACGATGCTGATGATAAAAATCAAACCGGGTTCCTTTTATACCTGACAAGGTGTTTAGTTGAAGACTGAAGGTTGTTAGGTAAAGGAATCCTGCCTATTTGATTAGCACCTTCTGCCTTCAACCTTCTACCGTCTACCTATTTAAAGTGTTATTCCCGAAAAAAGCATAAACCCCATGGCCATCAAACCGGCAACAATCATTGTGATACCGAATCCTTCCAGCCCTTTTGGCACATTGGCATACATGAGCTTGATTCTGATAGCCGCCATGGAAACAATGGCCAGCAGCCAGCCGACACCGGAGCCAAAACCGAAAACAATGGACTCAGAAAATGAATAATTTCGTTCAACCATAAACAGCGATGCGCCTAAAATAGCACAATTGACGGCAATCAACGGGAGGAAAACCCCCAGGGCGTTATACAGGGCCTGGGAATACCGGTCGATGATCATTTCCACCGCCTGCACCATTGCCGCGATAACCGCAATAAAGGTAATCAATTTTAAAAAACTCAGATCCACATCTTCAAACCCGGCCCACGCAAGGGCACCGGGCGCCAGCAGGTAGTGGTATATCAGCCAGTTTATGGGCGCTGTCAGCGTCAGCACAAAAACCACGGCAAGACCTAAACCAATAGACGTGTCCATATTTTTGGAAATGGCAACAAAGGAGCACATACCCAGAAAATAAGCCAGCAGGATGTTACCGACAAATACGGAATTTAAAAAAATGCTGATCAGATTTTCCATTTACACTTAATCCTTTACAATGGATTTCTGGAGCCAGACCAAAAGACCGATGATGATAAACGCCGCCGGTGCCAGAAGCATGAATCCCATATTTTCATAACCGGCGGCATAAAAGCTGTGGGGAATAACACTGTAGCCGAACAACTTGCCCGAGCCCAGAAGTTCCCGGATAAAGGCCACCGCCACCAGAACACTGCCGTATCCGATCCCGTTTCCGAGTCCGTCAAGAAAAGAAAGGCCCGGCGGATTACCCAGGGCAAACGTTTCAGCCCGGCCCATGACAATGCAGTTGGTGATGATCAGTCCGACAAAAACGGAAAGCTGCTTGCTGATATCGTAAAAAAAAGCCCGAAGTATTTCATCGGCGATGATGACCAGCGTGGCAATGATGCTGAGTTCCACAATCATCCGTATATTTCTGGGAATGACCGTGCGCAGCAAAGAGATGATAAGATTTGAAAATGCCAGGACAAAGGTCAGGGACAACCCCATGACAAATGCGGTCTTCAACTGCACCGTCACTGCCAGGGCACTGCAGATACCGAGCATCTGCATGAAAATGGGGTTGTTCTTGAGAAAGGGCCCTGAGAATATTTTAAACTGCCGCGTCTGGGATATCTTCATTTTTCTTCCTTGGCTGGGCATGTTTTTTCTTTGCCGGACAAGTGCAACAACTGCCTGGACCTGAATTTCAGGGACACCGGTTCATAGGTGGCCAGGATATCCTTTAACCCCGATGAAAGATACTTTCCGGTCAACGTGGCGCCGCTGATCCCGTCCACATAATTGGCCTGGCGCTCCTTGCCCACCGCATTTTCAATATTGCCCTTGGCAATGGAAACGGAAAGAAAATTACCGGCATGGTCCACAATTTTTTTTCCTTCAAAATTTTTACGGAACCATTGTTTTTCGATCTCTCCCCCCAGTCCCGGCGTTTCGGAGTGCTTGTACACCGTAAAACCGGCAATGGTGGCGCCGTCGTTTTTCAATGCCAGATAACCCAGTATGCGGCCCCACAGGCCCCGGGAATCAATGGGCAGGACATAGGCCTGGATCTGTTTGTCCTTCATATAAAGATAGAGTGGCAGTTCCCTGTCGGCCCGTTGGCCTTTCGTGAGTATGGCGCCGGTGTTGTCCACCCGGATACACTGAATGTTGGCCGTGTACAGGCCGTCTATCTCAGCCGGTGTATATTGGCTGTTTTCAGCAAGCAGTCCCACTGATTTTAATATATTTTTCTGTCGGTCAATGGCGATGTTTTTCTGCTGGCGCCCTTTCAGTCCACTGGATGCCGCTGTAAGGGAGAGCGTGCAAATCAGACAGGTTGCCGCTGCAAAAAGAAATGATTTTAGGGCATCAGACATTTTCAATCCTTTTTTTCAGCCTCAGTTTGATCTCAAAATGGTCCAGCAGGGGGGACAGCAGATTCATAAACAAAATGGCCAGCATGATTCCTTCCGCATATGCCGCATTAAACACCCGGATCAAAACGGTTAAGGCGCCGATGCAAAATCCATAGATCCATTTACTCCGGTTCATGCCCGGCGCAGATACCGGATCTGTGGCCATATAGGTAATACCGAAAGCAAACCCCCCCATGACCAGATGATAAAACGGGTTAAGGGAAAACCAGGCCATGGTAGCATCGGAGGAAACCAGATTAAGCAAAAGACCGGTACACAATACCCCCAGAACACCTCCTAAAATGATCCGGTAACTGGCGATGCCCAAGAAAATCAGCAGAGCCGCGCCGATCAGGCATAACAGGGCCGAAGTGGCACCAATACTGCCCGGATAGTTGCCCACAAACAATTTCGTGAAGGAATAGCCGCTCTGGGCAAGCAGTAAATCGATTTTTTCATGGGCGCCGGCAAGGCCGGCAACGGCCAGGGGCGTAGCGCCGCTCACTGCGTCTGCGATCTTTTCTGTGGTGCTGCCCACCACCGTCCACACCGTATCACCCGACATCCTGGCCGGATAGGCAAAAAACAAAAACGCCCGGGCCGTCAGGGCCGGGTTTAAAATATTCCTTCCGGTGCCGCCGAATATCTCCTTTCCGATAACAACGCCAAAGGAGATGCCCACGGCAACCTGCCACAGGGGAATGGTGGGCGGCAGGGTCAGGGGAAACAAAAGCCCGGTGACCAGCAATCCCTCACTGATGGGGTGTCGTCGGATTACGGCAAACAGGATTTCCCAGAAAAATCCCACACCGTATGAAACAACGATAATCGGGCAGACAATGACCAGGCCTTTTAAAAAAACACTACCCATGTCAAGGGGTAGTCCCGATGCCAGGGCGGACTGGTACCCGGCATTGTAAATACCGAAAAAAAGCGGCGGCATCAGTGCCAGTATCACGATGCTCATGAAGCGCTTCAAATCAAGGCTGTCACGGACATGGGCATCTTTGGTCGTGGGGATACCGGGAAGAAAGAAAAATGTTTCGGTCGCCTCAAAAAGCGGTCCTAATTTTTCAAATTTCCCCCCCTTGGCAAAAAGCGGGTGTTGCCGTTCAAAAAAATTTTTAATAATTTTCATGGATTTCTTTTATCGCTCCCCCCATCATCACACCAGTTCCTGGTAATAAGCCCTTTTGGCTGCGGTAAAAGCGTCACAAAGCGCTATCTTGGAAGGACAGACGTATGTGCACAGGCCACAGGCCACACAATCCAGCAGACCATGGGCAAGGGAGTCCTCCACCTCGCCTGCGAGAATACGCTTCAAGGTAAACTGTGGCAGTATGTCCACGGGGCAGACATCCGTGCAGTATCCGCAGTTGATGCAGGCCCGCTCTTCCCCATGAAGCGTACAATCCATCTTCAGTTCGGCAGTGTTAAAAAAGGACAAAAAAGTCCTGGAATGACTGGGCTTGCCGAACCCGGGCCGTGCAAACCCCAAAAACTCCTTTTCATCGCCCTCAGGGAGCAAGGTGACCGCTGTTTCGTATAATCCGAGGTATGATGCCGGAGAGAGGGTATACCCCCTGAAAATTCCCCCGGCGATGAATCTGACGCCCGCTTCCCGAACCCGATCCCGGACAATATGGGAAACGGGCGCCCCCATGCGGGTTCGCACATGGGTGCCCTGTTCCACGGAAGGCCCGGCAACGGCGACGGTCCTGAAAAAGGGATAGGTGCCGAATTTCAGCAGGTGCGCCAGAAGCAGCACATCCTGGCCCTGGATGTACCAGGCATGGTTGTCTGCGGGTGATTTCCGGGTATAATAGAGAAAGACCCCCGGATCATCCGCCGGGTACTGACCCTGCACCACATGGGTCACGACGCCGTTTTTATGGTGAAACGCAGTGGCAAGATCCGGGGATCTGAAAATATGAACCTGTTTTGTCAGCTTTTGTAAAATATTGACACCAAAATTAAAAAGCTCTGATTGACCCTCCAGATACACATCCGGATCAACTTGAAACGGTTCCTTGCGGCACAGATTAACAAAAATCGCCGGTGGCGTTTTGCCGGGCCGGGCCAGATCCCTGAAGGGCAGTTCCCGAATAAAGGGCCAGAGCCCGCCGGCCATTATTTTTGCAACCAGTTCCTTTCTTTCAATCCGTACCAGCTGTTCTTCTGAAACCGGTTCAAATGTTTCCGCCTGTTCATCAGCATCCAGACGTATGACGATTTCCCGGATCACCCGGCGGGGACCGAAGTTGATATTCACCACTTTCCCACCACCGGGAGATAAAAACTTAACATCCGGATTTCGCTTGTCTTCAAAAAGAACCGATCCAATTTTAACCGTATCATCGAGGCGAATTTTCAACCGGGGCTTGATAAAGGGTATCTTTTCGGGGCAAAGCGCCACATGATCCGGCTTCTCCAGTACTTCGACGTCTGGAGAAAGCCTTCCGGCAATCTTTAAATCATACCCTTTTTTGACATGAAGTGGAGACATAAACGCATCCTGATGGTAAAAATAGTTTATTTTAAAACACCTCGCTGTTTCGTGGGGATAAAATTGCCGCTATAGTGCCCTCACTCCACCAGAAACAGCGAGAATTTTTTATTTTACTATTTCACGTAAAGCATTGTCAATGTCGGGATACTGAAATTCAAACCCATACCCCGTCAGTTTTTCCGGAACGGATCTCTGGCTGTTTAAAAGAGATCTCCCCAGCTCCCCCATTATCAGATGGATCATAAAGGCCGGTGCCGGCATGAAAGCGGGTCGATTCACGGCGTTTCCCAGGGCCCTTGCAAAATCCGCGTTCCTCACCTGACCTGGCGCGCAGAAATTTACAGGTCCTTGTATGGCCGCGTTTTCAAGAAGAAAGCAAATCGCAGCGATGAGATCCGCCATATGAATCCAGGGAAACCAGTGTTTTCCATTTCCCAGGGGTCCCCCGGCACAAAGTCTAAAGGCCAAAAGCATCTTTTCAATGGCGCCCCCGCCTTTTCCAAGCACGACGCCAAAACGCATTACAACGACACGGATCCCCTTTGCTTCAGCCTGACAAGCCTCATTTTCCCAGGCAATACAGACCTTGGCCAGGAAATCATCACCGGGACGCGCCGCTTCATTTAACAGTTCATCCCCCCGACTGCCATAATATCCGGCAGCAGAGGCACTGCAGAGTGTCACATCCCGGTTTTCGGGCAGGGCTGCCACCAGATGGCGCGTCGTCAAAATACGGCTATCATAAAGTTGCGCCTTGTATCGTTCGGTCCATCGTCTGAAAATTGTTGCGCCGGCAAGGTTTACCACTGCATCCACCTCTTGAAGCCGGTCTTGCCAGGTCCCCTTTTGAGTGGTATCCGCTGAAATATAATGAAAATTTTCACACCCGGACCATTCATGGACCGATGATCTACCAATGGCCGTGACGACATGTCCCTGTCCCAACAGATAATACGAAAGCGCCTTACCCACAAATCCGGATCCACCGGTGATTAAAATATTCATGGCCTCATCTGCTTTGTTGATATTATTCCCCATATTTAACCGCTTTCAGTTTCAGAAATAACATGTTGAATAATTAAATATTCAATAAATGTGCCATATAGCCGGGTATAGTTTCTCGAAAACAAGTCCGATTTCGACCACTCTGAGGATATACCGCCGAACCGTAAACTGCCAAATGACCCGTGAAGCAAATCCTGGTATGATTGTTGCTATTTGTCTTATAATATTTTTTATAAACTTTACGGTTTGGAGGTGAATCATGTCAAAAAAAAGATATACCATAAAAACAGCGTGCCCCCAGTGCGGTTGCAGTTTTGCCCAAATTTTATCCCCGGAGGAAATCAAGGCAAGATACGGCGATGTTCCCAACGTGGAACTGGAATGCGGCGCGTGCATGGCGAAATTCGACACGGATATGAAAACCGCATGTCCGGAGTGGGATAAAGAATGTCGCATGAATGAATAGACCGGACCTTAAAAGCCATTCTTACGACCGGTATAAGGGCAACGACATGTCTTGAGAGACAGGTCTGTATCATTAAAAAATGAGACAATACCTGTCTCTGCTTTTTCCATCAGGAGAGTTCTGGCTACAGCCTTTTTGTCTGTTTAACATAATACAGACTTGAAATTATCGCATCTGTCGTATTACTTTTAAAATTTCATAAAACCATCAGCTTGCCGGAGGAAATCGTATGAAAGCAACAACAATTGTGGTGATAATAACAATTTTTATTTTTACGGGAGCAATAGCGGTTGCAGTTCAGAATGGTGGTTCCAGAAATATCCGGCTGGACGGGGGCACAAAAGGCGAAATTGATTTTCCACACCACCTGCACCAGGATGCCATCGGTGACTGCAATGCCTGCCACAGTGTTTTTCCCCAGAAACCCGGCATCATTAAAAAATTAAAACTCCAAAAAGAACTTAAATCAAAACAGGTTATGAACAAAACTTGCCTCAAATGCCATAGAGAACGAAAAAAGGCCGGAGAAAAAACAGGGCCGACAAAATGCGCTCAGTGCCATATCAAATAGACTGGCTCCCGGCATTGACTCGGTAAACCCCCGAGATACTGTATTCGGATACTAAAACTGGCTGAAGGGCTTCGTGATTCACCCTTTCAACGTTGGATCCGACAGAGGTGGGCAAGTGCTCGCCTCTGGGGAGTTGGATGTTCAAAAATTCTGTCTGGTTGTGTTGGATGGCCACAGCCCCCGTACAAGGCTGGAAGAGGACCGTCAAAGCCGGTAGATCTGCACTTTAACGGATGATATTTTCAGGCGGGATTTTATTCGGGCACTATTTAAGCAGGTAAGCGCCAAGTTTGCCAAAATTTTCCATCGCAAAAAACTCCACACCGACGGATTTTCCCTGGATATTTCGTACAGTCACATCTTTTTTTATCAACGATCGATCTCGATCATCCAGATTGAATTCCACGGTCAGATGATCGCCGGGGCGGAAATCCCGTCCCACATTTACACGAATTTTCAGGCCGGTACGAGAAATATCGGTTACCGTCATAAGGCCCCGGTCATCTTCACTTTCACGGCTATAGATGCCCGGCAAATTGGTTTTTTTATGAATATACGCTCCGGGAAAATCCGCACCTTTACGGTAAAATTTTCTTCTTTCCAGCATCACCTCGTAGGAATGCCCACACTCACACCGACAGTCTATCATGGCAACGGTATCTGCTTTTTTATACCCGGATATATCGACTGTCTTGCTTTTATGACACTGGGGGCAGATTACAGTGACGGTACTACTTCCGTTGGTATATATTTTTTGTTTTTGAGTCATTGTCTTTTCGTTGAAACCCGGCTTAATTCTACGTTATTAATTTGGAACCTTTATTCAGGGCTGCATTTTTAAAAAAACAAATCGTTTTTAATATATCATTAAAAAACGCCGTTGTTTTAATACCCCCCTTACAATATCCGTATTATCTTAGGCTGATACTCCTGTTTTCGCGACATTGTATCGGATTTTATTTTAATGACCAGTACGGCAATCGTAAAAAACAGGAACCCGGCAAAGACGGACATGACAGATGAGCTATAGCCCAAAACGGGCGCAATTTTCTGCCCGACAACGGCGCCGATGATCATACATATGATCGGGAATACATACAGCAGGAAGGTAGCTCTCAATAAAGCGCCTGTTTGAAAATTCAATACAATGCGGTCCCCCACTTTGGCACCGACCAGATTGATGGCCTTCACCTTCATATCCTTACCGGCGGATTCGCATGAATCATGGGATGCACACCCTTCACAACTGCTGCTTCTGACGGTTTTTACCCAGGCCGTGTCAACCTGCCCGATTTGGGTTACAACACCTTCTTCTATTGCCACAACAATACCTGTATATAAGTCTATCTGAAATGAGTTTCTATTTTTAAATATCCCCGCGGATACCTGAAACAGTCCCTCTGATCAAAATTTGGGTTAATTTTTCACCATTCATTGCATTTTTGTTGAATGGCAGTTGTCATCTGCTTAAGGATTGTCATCAGCCGATCCCTGTGTCATGCGGATTTTTTTATACATTGCGTCTGATAACAGATCAACCCGCACTGCAAGCAACGATCCGCCTCACGCCTGGCCATTTCTTCACTGAATCCTTTTTCCTTTTCATTGCCGGCGGCTAGTTCAACGGCATTGGCAAGGGGCATGATTTCACGCGCCTGGGGTGCCACCCCCTCAACATGGGCAATGTTTTGAATCACCACCTGAGGGTTCACCGTATTTTCAGGCAGATACAGTGAAATACCGTACATCAGTGCATGAATGGACGCCGCTCCCCTTCGACCGGCCCCGATGGCTTTCACCGCCGCACCGTAATCGGTCACGGCATCCCCCACCGCAAACAAACCGGTCTGGTTTGTTTGCGGTATTCTTTTATACGGTTCCACCCCTTCCCAGCGCAATACCGTTTCCCCATCTGCATCAGATCCGGCCGCATCTTTTTCGGTGCGTGACGCAAAGACAAGTTCCGGGAACCGTCCGGCGGAAACGATAAGCGTTTGTGCCGGGATTGTTTGTCTGGCGCCCGTATCAATGTCCATATATTCCAACTCCGTCAAATGGCTGCCCTCGCCCAACAGACGGCTGATACCAACGTTAAATATAATGCTTATTCCCTCTTTTTCAAGAGCACTGATGTCATCTTCGTCAAATGGCATCTGATCGCGTGTTTCTCTATAGGCAACGGTTATATGGGTTGCCCCGGATGTCAGACATATTCTGGCGGCATCAACGGCCAGGCGACCGCCGCCTTCGATAACCGAATGGGGATTACAACGAATTTCCGGCTGTCCGCTGGCACCAGAATTCAAAATATCCAGTAACAAAAAGGTGTCGGGCAGCACTTGTTCTACCGCGTGTCCGGCGTGACGCATCATGCGGTTGTCCCAGCCCCCGGATGCGGTAAAAACCGCCTCAAAACCATCGCCCAGCAGCGAATCCACCGTCATGTCCCGGCCCATTGCTTTTTGGGTCCGGGCCTCAACCCCCATATCGAGAATGCCCTGAATGTCCCAGTCCAGAACTTCCATGGGCAGGCGCTCCCGGGCAATGGCATGTCTTAAGAGTCCGCCCAGTTTTTCAGTTGCTTCAAAAACAGTGACCGCATGTCCCAGACGGGCCGTAAAAAAAGCGGTGGACAATCCTTCCACACCACCACCGATCACAGCGACACGGCGACCGGTGTCCGGCGCTTTAAATGGCTGCACCCGGGTGTTGTTCTCTTTTTCATAATCCGCGACAAACCGCTTCAACGCATCTATGGCGACCGGTTCATCAACATACTGCCGGCGGCACTGGTCTTCACATGGCCTGGGACAAATCCTGCCGATGACCCCTGGAAAAGGCAACCGTTCTTTGATGACCTGAATACTTTTTTCATAATTGCCCAGGGTAATCTGCCGGATATATTCCTTGATATTAATTCCAGCCGGACAGGCCCGCTGGCAGGGAGTTGTGCAGTCTTCCAGGGTATATTCCCTGAGAATTCTTCTCGTGACCGATGAAAGGTTGATAATATTTTTCGGGCAGACCCGCTCACACGTACCACATCCGGTGCATTTTTCTTCATCAACAACCGGCAAGCCATTGGCCCCCATGACGATCGCGTCAAATGGGCAGGCCGCAGCGCAGGTGCCAAGCCCAAGACATCCGATGGAGCAAACCTTCATGCCACCGCTGAGCATAGCCGCAGCACGGCAGTCGTTCAGCCCGTCATATATATACTTAAGATCCGCGTCCTGAACACCGTAAGTACATCCCGGTCTAGCGATATCAGGCTCTTTGGCTTCAACGGAAACACCTAAAATACCGGCGATGGCAATGCCCACCTCGGGGCCGGCGGCAACGCATGAATTCGGTGCGGCCTTTCCCGCGACAATCGCCTCGGCATTGGCACTGCATCCCGGCAATCCGCATCCGCCACAGTTGGCACCCGGTAAGGCATCTTCTACGGCAAGTATCATAGGGTCAACATAGACATAAAAAATTTTGGATGCCGCCGCGAGCACAATACCAATAACAACTCCCAACCCCCCCATTATACAAAGCGCCTGTATCATTAGCCGACTCCTGTCTCCTATTTTGCTTCAGAACTCTATTTCGCTGAAAAAATGACTTCTGAATTCTCCAAAATATTAAAAAATATAACAATAGCAACCGGTTAGAAGGCCGTCGCCCAACTATTATTTTTTAAAATGACATGCCACCTGAACCATCGGCAAACCAAGGGTTGAGACAGATGGGCAAGCATTAAACGACCTGAAAAAAATCACCTGCTTTATATCCTACCATGATCCGTCGAGCCCTCTTAAACCACTCATATAAAGCCGGCCGCAAGCTACAAACAGTGAGTAACTGGTCAATAACAATGGAATTTTACAGGATTGCGCCAACTCAACAAAGCGCTGGTCCGGTTTTTTACCCCTGACCAGAACAATTGCGCCAACGCCTGAGATTTCAGCTGTCCGAAGAACCTTTTCATTTGTTAAGCCCGTCAAAAGAACTGACCCTTTTGCAACAGCTGAAAGGATATCCTCCATCAAATCAGCACCGCCACCGGCAACAATCGATCGGTCAAGGCCATCTTCACCTGTCGCAACAGTCGCTTTTAAAATGTCCTTTATTTCGAATATTTTCATAACAAAATGCCCCATATCTCAACACACGTTTACCGCAAATTTTATATAAATCTATTACATAAAGTCTGTACTAGCGCATAAAAAATGAAAACTGTCAATGATATTTGAGGGCACCATTAGCGTGTGGTCTCACTGGTTTGGGGTGGGAGCCAACACCTTGAAGTCATGACCTTTGTTTAAAACCAGAGTTTCAATGATCTCAAAGGCCAGTTTCCGATTGATCGGTTTTGTAATATAATCATCCATGCCTGCCTTGAGACATTTTTCCCGATACCCTTTTAGCGCATGTGCCGTCATGGCGACGATGGGAACCTGTGCCCGGATAGCCATTCCCGCCTTATCGTTTTTGGGGTTTTTGTTTTCCCAGTATCGAATTGCCCCGGTAGCTTCAAATCCATCCATCTCCGGCATCTGAATATCCATAAAAATCAAATCAAAATCCCCGGGGGAGGCCGTATATTTTTCCAGGGCAATCTTGCCGTTGTCGGCCACCGTGACTTGATACCCCGCATTGCTCAGCATCATTTTCACCAGTTTCTGGTTGATCGGATTGTCCTCAACAACGAGAATACGGACATTGCTCTTGATCTCCTCTCTCACTGTATATTGCGTAACCATTTTCTTTTTCTGCGTATCCGGCTTTTTACCGATCAATTGCGCCAGAATTGTAAGCAGCATCTCTCTTCTCACCGGCTTTTTTAAAAAACCATCAAATCCGGCTTCTTCACATTTACGGGCATTTCGTTCCATGGGCAAACTCATTGCCAGCAGGACAATATCCGTTTTTAAATGACGCCGGATCTGCCGGGCCACTTCGTACCCTGATATTCCCGGGAGCTGAATATCAATGATGCAGACATCAAAGGGTCGCCCTTCTTCCATTTGTTTTTGCAGCACCGACAATGCCGCTTCCCCGTCGGTCACACCCACCGCGTCCATGTCGGCCGAATGCAAATTTTTGAGTAATATATCCAGACTGATTTCACTTCCGTTAACAGCCAGAAGTCTCTTGCCCGCCAGCGCTCCCGGCACCTTTTTTTTGATCTCGGACTGCTCTGTCTTATTGAACCATGCCGTAAAATGGAAGGTACTGCCTTTCCCCACAACACTTTCAACCCACACATCACCCACCATGAGATTGGCGATTTGTTTGCAAATCGATAACCCCAGACCGGTCCCCCCGTATTTTCGAGTGGTTGAGCCGTCGACTTGTTGAAAAGGGGAAAAAATTGCCGCCCGTTTATCCGCCGGAATACCGATCCCCGTATCCCGGACAATCGCATGTGTCTGTATCCGGGTCGACGTTTCATCCTCAACGTCGATACACAGCTCTATGGTACCGGTTTGGGTAAACTTGGCCGCATTGTCCATCAAATTGGTCAGGACCTGTTTGAACCGTACCGGGTCCCCGTTTACATAGGAGGGTACATTGTCGCCGATATGGCAGGGGATATCTATAGACTTGCTCTTGGTTTTAAGTAAGGTGAGTTCACAAACATCATAGGCGATAAGTTCCTGGTCGAAATCAATATTCTCAAAGTATAATTCTCCGGCCTCTATTTTGGAGAAATCAAGAATCGCATTGACAAGTGAAAGCAGGGCGTTTCCGCTTTTTTGAATGGTGCTTAAAAGGTCACACTGATTTTCATTTAGTTCAGTATCCGCCATAATGTCTGAAAACCCGATAACCGCATTCAACGGGGTGCGGATTTCGTGACTCATGTTGGCGAGAAATTCACTCTTGGCCATATTGGCCCTATCTGCCTGCTCGGCCATCTCATTGGCCTTTTCGATGGCCTGTTCAAGCTTGCGATTGGCCTTTGAGAGTTCATCTGTACGCTCTTTTACCATTTCATCCAGATGCTCTCTGTGCTTTTTTAATTCTATGGCGGTTCTTTCATGCCTTGCCACTTCCGCCTGCAATTGCTCATTTTTTTCCTGAATTTTCCGGGTCAGTTCTTCATTTTTTTCAAAAACCCATGAAAACCGCTTCAGTAAATTGGCTTTTTCTTCATATTTTTGTTTATTGGCCCTAAGTGCCACGGTCATTTTATCTGTTTTTTCAAAAACCCACGAAACTATGTTAAACCATGGCTTCCAGTTTATCGGGATTCGGGTATTCAGATCGGACACCTGACCCCGGCTGCGAACCACAATATAGTTGACCAGTTTTTCCATGGGGCCGACAAATCGATACCAGACAAGGAGCAGTATCGTGCACAGCAATAAACCCGCAACTGCGCCAAGTCCCGCAGTGATATAGTTTTCATGCAGCCTAAGATAATCAATGGATATAAAAACCGACACCGCCGGGAATTGAAGCATAATCAAAAGAACCAACGCGAGGAACAGAGCACCGGACAGATATATGAGCAGTGCTTTATGGTGCATCCTGAATTTCAAATTGGTGCCGGCAACGGTTTTTTGAGATTCCCAAATGGATTTAGAATCATGCATATTTTTTATTTTTTGTTGTTTTAGACATGAACGTTAAGGATCGGGAACAAAACAAATTTATTCTCCGGGCAGGGCGGTTATTTATATTGAGAATGGAACTGCATTTTTACAGGCCCAATTTCAATGACGTCAAACTCGTTCAAACGAACAACTGATTTAACCGTTTTGTAGTTAACCCTAAGCCTGGCCCGCCCTTCAAGGCAGCTTATGGTATAATGTCCGTCATGCCTGTTGATCACGGCCGCCGTCTGACCCACCATAAAGCCATTAGCGATAACATCGGATGAGACACTTTTCCCGATGGTAATTTTTTCTTTATCCAGTTTGACCGGGGGCCGGTCACCGGAAAGAAAAGAGAGTATGCCAAGCATTTGGTTTTCAGGATGTATAGACACCATTTTTGAAATACTGTGGGCTAGTTTGGACCGATGCTGACTGGTGTCGATGGCCATGGTTGCCTGGTCCATAGTTTCTTCATCGTCAACAGGATGGTTTTCTTTTGGGGTGTATTTAAAAATAAGCTTATGATTGCCTATGGTTATGCTATCACCGTGTTTTAATTCACGTGAGATCACAAGCTGTTTATTTACAAAAGTACCGTTTTTGCTATGCTGGTCGGTTAAAAAAAACCGCTCATTCTCAAATTCGACCTGGGCATGATTTCCAGAAACAGAGGAATCTTTGAGCATAATATCGTTGCCTTCCTGACGCCCGATTTTAACAGTCTTATTGCGTTCAAGGGGATATTCGCCCAGAACCTTTCCGTTAAGATGAAGCGTTAAAAATGGCATTTTCACTTCCTCACTTTTTATTCCCATGGCTTTAAAAATTAATATATAGCATACTCGACATCTTATCCACGGTCAACATCAAAACCAATAAGCGGCCGGAATGATGGCGTTAAAAAGGGTTTCGGCAATATATTTGCCGTGCCTTATGCCAAATAACCGGACAAACAGTGACTGACGGCCTTAACGCTAAACTGGAAGTAAAATCAGTCAGATGTTGAAGCATCTGGCTGAATCTGTTAGAGTAACAAATATTATTCATCATTAAAAATTTACAATTGCCTGAAAACCGCCTCTATAAGGTAGCGCTTATGCCTGAAAAATCAAAACAGACCGATCAGGAACAAATTTGTCATTTTTTCCTGAACCTGTACCGGATTCAATTAGGCGTCGCCAATCCAGATGAAAGCCTTGTCAAATCTAAGCAACTGCAATCTTATAATAATGGAATTGACAACACGTATGAATTAAGCGTGCGGCAGGACGGAGACTGGAAATCGAGACGTATCACCATCGGACCACTGGGTGCGGGTGTTCAAAGTAAAAGCCGGTGCTACAAAGTGGTTTATGATGATATTCTGGTTGTTAAAATTCCGGCTACGCCCATTACCACGTTTAATCGGTATCTCTCCGGTATCTATGCCGAAAGGTGCATTGCGGAAAAACTGGCACCGGATATTACATGCGTTACGCCGGGCATCTCCTCAATTTTAAAAAAAATACCGCGTTTTTGTGACAGGAAAGGCCTTTCTCCTGAAAATCTTGAACAAAAATATATAAATGAGTTGCAAAACCATCCCGAGGCCCAGCTATATTTGAAGATCGGTCCCACATTTGTTTATTTTATGAATCTTTCTGAATATCCCTTTCTCAGTGATCTCCTAGCGCCGCTGCATGTGATTGCCGATAAAATTGAAAAACAAATTACCGATAATCCCGGGGCATTGTTGGATGTTGATGTTTTTACAGCCATTTATGGGCAATCTGCCGAAAATTTATTTTTTGATATCAACGACATTTACATCGGGTATATGGCTGGCTGTGCTCAACTGCAAAAAAAGTACAACCAACAACTCGGTGCCATAACCCACAAAATGGAGACAGGGTTTATCCGATATCTTGCAGGAAAGTCCGCCCTGGCTGACGATAGCGGTATGACAAACGATCTTGCAGATGCCTGGAATACGCATCTGGAAACACTATTTCAAGACAAAAAAACGGATATAAACAATTTTAGAAAAATCGTTGCAGGTTATATCAGACAACAGCATTTTGAAGCCAGTCGCCCCCGTTTCGCCGGCATTATCAGCCGTATCCTTGATCTGTTATACCACCTGAAGATAAAAAATATTGCGATAAGAGATCTAAAACCTGACAACATGTTGCTTATCAGCAAACAAAAAAATGATGCGCACGTATTGTCCCGGCCATCCGCGTATTCACTGGGGCTTATTGACCTTGAGACGGCTTTTGACCTTTCCGATAGAAAGAATGGCTTCACGCACCCAATGCTCGCCGGCACGGCCTGCTACGCAACGCCCTCTCATGTTTTTGAAAAAAGTGTGTTGAAAAAATTTTTCACCGATGTTTCCAGTATTCTGATAATCCAGGACTGGTATGCTGCGCTGGGAACGATTTTTAATACGGTTACCGGCGACTTGCTTTTCAAAAAAACCGGCCGGCTTTTGCCGGAGATTATCAGGGCAAGGCATCGGGCCGGGCAACAGGTACAAAATTTGGCAGATGCATTTAAAAACAGCAGCTGGGTGTTCTGGCGCGGTGCCGTCGATGAATTTTATGAAAACATCAGGGAAAAAGAACCTGAACTCAAACAAATTTCCCTAAAAGTCCCCACCGGTGTTGCCGGCATGTTTTGTCATGAGATGAGCCGGGCAAAAGTCGAGACCCGGGAAATGATCCTCAAGTTGATTACATCCCAGACTTTTTTTAAAAGCCAAAAAAACCGGCAACAATTGGCCAAATCATCCATTGATGCCCTTGCGCGCTACCGGGACAGTTGGAGGGAAAACATCAATATCCCCCAGACAACACCTGAAAAAAAAGATCGAATTCTTGTGTTTCTGAGAAATCTGATATGGCTCAAACAGCGACTCAAAAAGGAAACCCAGACAGTGTCCATGCTGGCGCACGCCCCTTTGCAGATCACTGCGGATACTCTTTTAAAAATAATTTTTACCATTGTTTTTCATGCGATGTACTGCCCGGCATGGATCAATCGTGAACCGCCCCGCATCGAAATGGAAAGGTAATTCATGTTCATGGTCCTGATCCTGATGGGGGTTATTCCCTTGTCTTATTTCCTGGGCGCCATTCCCTGCGGACTAATTCTGACCCGACTCTTTGCCTCAAAAAATATCACTGCCACAGGCAGTAAAAACATAGGGGCGACCAATGTAAGGCGCATCGCCGGGTCCAGACTCGGTGGCCTGACACTTTTGGGTGATATGGCAAAAGGAGCGCTGCCTGTTTATTGGGCCGCCAACCTGGCCGGCACCCACTTTATATCGGGAGAAATTATCATAAGCCTTGCAGCCCTGGCGGCATTTGCCGGACATCTTTATCCAATCTATCTGAAATTCAAAAACGGCGGTAAGGGGGTAGCCACAGGGGCCGGTTGCTTTTTGGTGCTGTCACCCATGGGGGGCATCGTCAGCATCCTTGTTTTTATTCTGGTTATCTGTGTGACCAACCGGGCCTCGATGGGGTCTCTGGCCGGCAGCGCCATTTTGCCCCTGAGTGTGTGGCTGGCATCCGGTTCAGCCGTTTTTGCCCTCACGGCCGCCATCATGACGGTTTTTATTTTTTATCGTCACCGCGACAACATCAAGCGACTACTGGCCGGCACCGAACCGGTGATCTGGGATGGGCAAGGTCGATCATAAGGCGCATTTTCCCGTCACTCCCGTCTTCCCTGCCCTTTCACGCATCACTGAGATGGTACCAACTGGCTGAAAATTATCACTTTAACCCAAGTTCGCCAAAAATCAGCACCTCGGGGCTAATTTTTAGCTATTTTGGTCTTTCTCGTAATCTTATACCTATTGATTATTTTAGACGTGAAATTTTAAAAGGTCATATGTAGTGACTTATAGATTAATTTTACTGTTGACAGGGCGCGGATTTCATAGTATGCACCACATCATGTATATTAAAAAGGTCTGCAAATCCAATCGTAACTCCAGGAAGATATACGAGTACCACCCTGGTAGAAAATGTCCGCACCGATAAAGGTCCCCGGCAAAAGCTGATCCTTAATTTGGGCAATCTGGATGTGCCTGCCGAGCAGTACAAAGAACTGGCTCTATCGAGGCCACGCTTACGGCCAAAAGCAGTTATTTAGCCCTGACCCAAAGATTGAAAAGCATGCCCGGAAAGCGCTGCAAAAGATCCGAGCCAAAAAGAACCAGATACAACCGATAGGAGGGTGTAGTACGGTTATAAAATGTGATACCGCCTCGATGCAGGCCGGAGAAATGGTTCCCTGGGACCGGAATACGTTTGCCACAGCATCTGGAACGAGCTCAAGTTCATGAGGTCCTCATGGCCAACGGGATCTCCGAGCATGTCCTGCCGTTGCTTGAGGCCCTGGTCGTCGGACGGCTTGTATCCCGGGCAGCGAGGGGCGGGGGTGGAGAGATCGGCTCTTTATGAACTGGGCTGCCGATGCGGGCGTCCCTCAGCCCTGTATCGTGCCGGCGACAGCCTGTTTGAGTGCAAAGACAGCCTGGAAAGCCACCTGGCCCGAGAGGAAAAGGAACTTTTTTCTCTGCCGGAACGAATGTGCCTGTTTGACCTGACCAATACCTATTGTGAAGGCCGTGCAAGCGGTAACCCCAATGCCCAACGCGGACGCAGCAAAGAAAAACGGTCGGATTGCAAATTATTGACCCTGGCGCTGGTCGTTGACGAGCACGGTTTTGCTAAATACAGCCAGCTGTATCCGGGAAATCAGGCCGAGTGTAAAACCCTGGCGCAGATCATTAAAAAGCTGATCTGCATACGTCCGAATCTGGCCAAAGACCGAACCGTGGTTTTAGATGCCGGCATTGCCACCAAAAAGAACATCAAGTATCTGCGAAAAAAGCAGTTTCACTATATTGTGGTCAATCGCGGAAAAGGCGATTTTACGGTTGCAGATACTCAGCAGATGAAGGTGATTCGGCAAACCGATGAATATACCCTTGAAGTGAAACGGCAGGAACAAGACGGCCAGGCCCTGCTACTGTGCCGGAGTTCAGCCAGAAAAAGCAAAGATTACGGAATCCGCAATCGCCAGGAGCAATTGTTTGTCGAACGGCTGCAGTACTACCATGACGGTCTCGGCAAAAAGGGCCACACAAAACGCTATGCCAAGGTTGTCGAGATGATCGGCCGCCTGCGGGAAAAGTATCCGCGGGCATCCAAGCTCTATGAGGTAACGGTTGTACCGGAAGACAAACCGGTCAAATCCGTTAATGCCAGGGCCGTTGTCTGGAAAAAGCGTGCGCAGTATGATGAAATTAGTAAATTTGACGGATGCTATGCCTTGCGCACGGACCGCCTGGAACTGACCGACAAAGAGATTTGGGAATATGAAATTATGCTCAATATGATGAGACCCTTCACCAGAATGCAGAGCGTGCCGATGCCCACATGTTTATCTCCGTGCTGGCGTATCATATTTAGCAAACCAGAGAATACAGATTGCGTCAGGGCGGCGACCATCGCTTATGGGCCACAGTCAGAGCGGTTTTATCGACGCATCAGCGGCTGACCATCGAATATAATGTCAAAGAGCATAAACAGGTTCAGCGCCACCACTTGCGGCTGTGCAGCAATGCTGAGCCTGAACACAAACAAATTTACGAGAACCTGGGACTCAGTAACGTCCCGTTGCCGAGGAAATTATATGCCGTCAAAATGAGTAGTGACCATAAAATCTCTGAGCTCCCGAGTGAGCCTGGATCTGGGGGGATTTTATTTAAAAATACCTATCAAATAATTTATAAAATTAATATTTGATAGAAGTATATTTTATTTATATAAAATTACTTGACTTTTAATTTCTATATATTAATTTTTTTAAAAATGTCTGACCTACAATTCTTTGATTATTTCCATTCAGTAAAAATATAAAAAACTTTAGGTTTGACCAGGATGTTTTTCAAAATGTTGGAAAACTTAAAGACCGTAGCTGATGAACTCGTAGAAAATCCTGACATTTCATTTTAACTGCAATATGTAGTTTAACAGCCTTCTAATATATCTGTATCATGTGTCAAAAAAATTTCCGGCTTTTTACGAAAGCATCAAATATTAAATAACAACTTCTATCTGTCCAAAATTAAAAAAAAGGGGGGTGATACAATAACGGCTATTTTTTGATAATTACCGTCATATTCTGGCAAGAAACATTTATTAACAATATAAGGAGACACATTATGGTAAGGCGATTTAATATCATACGAATTCTTTGTTTTTTAGCTTTAATTTTCGGGATGATTTATTCTCCGCTATATGCTGGAGAGAAAGTCCTTAGAATTTCCATGGATGCAGTTGATGCTGGCCAGGCTAGTTTTAATCCTTTTACAACCAGTACTACAAATAATGTTTATTATCTGGTTTATGACAGGCTGGTGGAAATGGGGGCTGACGGGATTATCTATCCTCATTTATTAGAATCCTGGAACGTATCAGAGGATGGATTGACGATTACGTTTAGTTTAAAAGAAGGCGTGAAATTTCATGATGGCTCTGACTTGAACGCAGACGTACTCAAATGGTTTTTGGAGAATTTGGGGAAGGCCAATCCAAGTATATGGTCGCCGCGGTTGAATCCATTGATATCAAGGATAATTTAACCGTTGTTTTAAATTTAAGCCGGCCGGATCCGAACATTTTATATAACTTCACTTCCTCCTTTACAGGTATTCCCAGTAAAAAGGCAGTTGAAAAATATGGGGATGAGTTTGGCCGCAAATATGTTGTGGGAACCGGACCCTTTGAATTTGTTTCCTGGAAAACAGGGGATGAAATCGTTTTAAAGAAAAATAAGGATTATCATTGGGGCTGCCCGCTTTCCGACAACCAGGGGCCTGCAAAAATTGATAAAATCGTCTTTAAAGAGATCCTTGAAGATTCCACCCGGTTTCTTGAGTTCAAAACCGGCGGGATTGATATTCTGGAAAAAGCCCCCACACTGTTTTTGGACAAAATTAAAAAGGATCCCAACGCAAATGTTATCACCATGGCGAGCAATACCAATTTTCATATGGTCATGAACACCAAACGTGAATTTTTAAGTGATGTAAATATCAGAAAGGCCATTGCCCTTGCCGTTAATCAGGAAAGCATTCTAAAAGCGGTTTTCCAGGGATCTGGTGCGCCTGCTTATACCTACCTGATCGATCGCTTGCCGGCACGCAATGTGGATAAAAAATATGAAATCCATTTTGACCTTGCGACCGCCAAAGATATCCTGGCAAAAGAGGGATGGACCGCCGGGAGTGACGGTATCCTTGCAAAAGATGGCAAAAAGCTCTCCCTTGCACTATGGTGCAAAAGTGATTCGGATGAACGCAAAATCGCTGAAATTATTCAGGCCCAGTTGTTAAAACTGGGGGTGGCGATCCAATTGAACAATTTGATCCAAGCTCAATCAAGGCGGAATTTAAAAAAGGAAACCATGATCTGGTGGTTCGATCCTATGGCTGGGATAATGCCGATATCCTGGAATGGTTTTTTAATTCCACCCGGCCGGGATATCCAACCGTGTCCATGTGGCATGACAATGAGTCTGATTATTTGATGCACAAGGCCATGACACGATCCAAAACATCTGAAGAACGAATCGAAAATTTCAAGAAATATCATGAATACCTGCTATCCCAGTACCTTTGGGCCCCGCTGATTAATACAGCCAACAATCATGCCATAAGCAAACGCGTGACCCTGTCGTCGCCACCACGGTTTAAAAATTTAGTCGGCCCCCCGATGTTGGATATGACAGTAAATTAACCCTCTAACAGGGAGGAAGTGCCATCGGCCCTTCCTCCCTTGTCTTATTAATAAGACGTTTTTTTACGTTCCGTTTGTACTGGATGCGTTAAGGAAGACCTATGTGGATTTATATTTTACGACGAACATTGTTGTTAATCCCGATATTTTTTATTATTTCCGTGGTGGTTTTCTCTCTGATCCATCTTGTGCCGGGAGATCCCATCGACTCCCTGCTCATCCCCGGTTCAACCGCTGAAGACAGGGTGGAATTGACCAAAGCCTATGGGCTGGATAAACCGCTCCCGGTCCAGTACGGGGTCTGGCTTCAAAAATTTATCACCGGAGACATGGGGATATCCATCATTGAGAAACAGCCTGTGAAGGATATGATTCTCTACAATATGCCGTTTACGATTCGACTGGGGGTGGCATCGCTGTTTGTCTCCTTTTTTTTGGGGATTTTACTGGGAATTATTTCCTCTGCTGCAAAAAACACCTTTATTGACTATATTTCCATGATTATCGCCCTGCTCGGCGTGACCGTCCCGGCCTTCTGGCTGGGCCTGATCCTGATGCTGATTTTTTCGGTGATGCTCGGGTGGTTCCCGGTTTCCGGTTCCGGCAGCTTGAGAACCCTTTTCCTGCCGGCCGTAACCGTTGGCATGGGGGGGGCCGGACTGGTTGCGCGCATTACCAGAGTCAGTATGCTGGAAATGTACAACAAAGAGTTTGTGCTCTTATTATACGCAAAAGGGTTAAGCCGGTCCGCCATTGTGATCAAGCATATTTTTCGCAATGCCCTGATGCCGGTGATTACAATTTTCGGGTTGCGGCTGGGGTGGATTCTGGGAGGCGCGGTAACCATTGAGATTGTTTTCAGCCGTCCCGGGATTGGAAGCATGCTGCTGTCCGCCTTATACCGGCGGGACTATCCAGTGGTACAGGCATCGCTTATTTTTCTGACCATGGCGGTCATCATTGGCGCCTTTATTGCCGATTTGATGTATGCGTATGCAGATCCCAGGGTCAGGGATGTCTATAAATAAATAGGGCGTGGAGAATCGTACATGGTAGAAAACACTGTCAGGGAACATAAGCCGCCATGGGTGGTCATCCTGAAAAAACTGTCAAAGAACAAACTGGGCCTTATCGGAACGGCGTTAATTATCTTCCTGATTCTTATCGCCATTTCCGCCCCTTTTCTGGAACCCTATTCGTACAAGGAACAAAACATAGAAAACATGAACGAAGCCCCCTCTTTAACCCATTTTCTGGGAACCGATGATTTCGGGCGGGATGTGTTGAGCCGGATCATCAGGGGGGCACGGATTTCCTTTGTGGTCGGTGTCCTGTCTGTTGCCATATCGGTCTTTATCGGGGTCATTATCGGTGCCATTGCCGGATTCTATGGCGGGGTCATTGATCTGGCCTTAACCACCATTGCCGATTTGACCTGGTCAATGCCGGCGATTTTAATCGCCCTCTTGCTGGTGGCCATCATTGGTACGGGTCTGGAAAGTGTTGTTGTTGCCATTGGATTATCCTATTGGGCACAATACGCCCGTTTAATCCGGGGACAAATTCTGTCATTGAAAAGTGCGGTGTTTATCGAGGCCACAAAATCCATGGGTGCCAGTGACATGGTCATCCTTTTCAAACATTTGATTCCCAACAGCATCGGGCCGGTGATTGTGGCCGCCACCATTGGGATTGGAAATGCCATTGTCCTGGAAGCCACCCTGGGATTTTTAGGGATGGGCGCCCAACCGCCCACACCCAGCTGGGGGGCGATGATGAGCAATGGCACGGCATATCTGTTTATATCGCCCTGGGTCATTTTATTCCCGGGTCTTGCCATGATGCTGACGGTGTTGGGATTTAATTTGTTCGGAGATGCCCTGATCGACCTTTTGGATGTTAAGAATAAGGAGTCCCATTAATGACATTTCTGAAAGTCAGTGATCTGGAAGTTGAATTTTACGTGGATAAAAAAAAAATTACGCCGATTGAACGCGTGTCCTTTGAAATGAAAAAAGGCGAAGTCCTCGGCATGGTAGGCGAAACCGGATCCGGCAAATCTTTGACCGCTCATGCCATCATGGGGCTGTCCCCCCTGGTCGGGGGTAAAATTCGCGGGTGTGTAGCGTTCGGCGAAAAAGATCTTTTATCCTTGTCTGAACGAGAGATGCAGTCCATTCGGGGGTCACAGATCGCCTTTATTCCTCAAAATCCCATGACGTCTTTGGATCCGGTCTATCGGGTGGGGGATCAAATTGTTGAAGGATTATACAAACACAGAAAAATCAGTAAACGCTCTGCCAGGCTCAAGGCACTGGAAATCATGGAACGGCTGCAGATCCCAAAAGCAAACCGTGTTTTCCAGCAATACCCGCATCAGCTTTCCGGCGGATTAAAACAGAGAATCGTCATTGCCATAGGCTTGTGTGCCAATCCTCAATTATTGATTGCAGATGAACCCACAACAGCCCTGGATGTCACTGTGCAGGCCCAGATTATGCAATTGTTCCTAAAGATGACCATGGACAGGGGCATCGGTCTGTTCCTCATTACCCACGACCTGGGTGTCATTGCCCAGGTATGCGATAAAATAGCCGTCATGTATGCGGGAAACATTGTTGAATTCGGTCCCATCAAAACCGTATTTAACACTCCCCATCATCCCTATACCAAGGCGTTGCTCAACTGTATCCCCGGATTGGGATGAAAAAAAGGTTCTCTGGATGCCATTTCCGGCAATGTGCCAACCGTGTTGACAATTATCCCCAGGGGTTGCCGTTATCAACCCCGCTGTCCGGACAGGTTTAAACGGTGTGAAACAATAGCCCCTGAATTGATCGAGCTTGGAGAAGACACACGGGTCGCCTGCCATAAATATAATGGGAATAAGGATTGATCTCATGGAAAAATTTTTAGAAATCAATGATCTTTCAGTCTCCTTCGGCGTCAGAGGCGGACTTTTATCTGCGCAAACATCGGGACCATAAGGCAGTGAACAATAGCGTTTTTTTCAATTAACAAAGGGGAAATCGTCGGTGTCGTTGGTGAGTCCGGATGCGGGAAATCAACCTTGGCCCGCCTGATTCTCAGGTTGGTTGAACCTGATAGCGGCAGCATCTCTTTTAACGGGACCGATCTCCTCAAAATGTCAAAAAACAGATGCGATGGCAACGGCGGCACATGCAGATGGTTTTTCAGGACCCCTATTCTGCAATGGACCCCCTCTATACGATTTACAGAAGTCTGTGCGAACCGTTTCAAATTCAAAAGATCAAACTCACCAAAGACGAGCAGCATAAAAAAGTGACTGCCCTCCTTGAGTTGGTGGGGTTAAATTCAGATCATGGATTTGCCTATCCCCATGAGCTTTCCGGCGGTCAGAAACAACGGGCGGACATTGCCCGTGCCTTGGCGTTGAACCCTCAGTTTGTGATACTCGATGAACCTACTGCCGCCCTGGATGTATCGGTTCAAGCACAGATTATTAAACTCCTGGAAGGGTTAAGGGAGCGGCTCAAATCTGACATTTCTATTTATATCCCACGATTTGTCTTTGGTCAGTTATTTTTGCGATCGGGTAATTGTCATGTATTTAGGACGAATTGTCGAAAATATTGACGCGAATTTAATTGGAGAAACTGCCTGTCATCCATATACGAGAGCGCTCATCGAAAGCATTTTTAAAACGGTTCCCGGTGAAAAAAATTACACCTCAACCATAGAAGGTGAAGTCCCGAGCCCCTTTAATTTACCACCCGGTTGTGTATTTGTTTCAAGATGTAAATATGCCAAATCCGTTTGTCGGGACCAACGCCCTGTTTTGAAAAAAACGGCTGAAGGCGGGCAGGTGGCCTGTCAT
>CALNYM010000029.1:0-111683 GCA_942490765.1 uncultured Desulfobacterales bacterium
GATTCCCGGTGATCCGGCTGCGGTGATCCTGGGGGCAGGCGCAGGCAAGGAGATTGAAGCCCTGCATAGCGCACTCGGCCTTAATAGACCGATCTTCAGTGAGTCTGTGGGTCTTTAACGTATGCCGAGGGGATCTGGGGCGTCAGTCCCTCACGCACTGACCTATTGTAGGCGTCCATCCTCGAGCGGTTTCCGGTTACGTTGACATTGTCGGTACTGGCGGTCTTTTTCCCTAAGCGTGGCGTCCGTCAGGGAATCTTGGCGGCGAGTATTCCTGTACGAAAAGACTATTTTTTCATGTGTTTTTCAATTCTTGGCGTTTCAATTCCTAATTTTTGGTTGGGAATGGTCAACGCTGCTGATCTTTTCAGTCAATCTGGGCTGGTTTCCGGCCACGGGGTTCGTGCCGATATGGGAGAATTTCTTTCAGGACTCCATATGTGCCTGCCGGCGTTACCCTCTGGATTTTATGGCCGTAGTGGTTGCCCGAATGATCCGCAGTTCCATGCTCGAGGTGGTCCGTTTGGAATACGTTACCCATGCCCGCGCCAAGGGCTGGCGAATCAGGGTGATGCTCAAACATGCGCCAAAAATGCCTTTGCACCGACTTTGACCACGATCGGCATCCAGTTCGGCATCATCCTTGGCGGTTGTAGTGGAGACCGTCTTTAGCTGCGGATTGGGTAAATTTGTTGTTACTGCCATCACTCGCGGGTATCGGTGATTCAGGGTTGTATCTTTTCGTGGCCCTTGTTTGGCGTGATCAATTTGTTGATCGATCTGCTGTATGTCTATTTCGATCCGAGAATTATGTTTAGTAGCTTATAATGAAAAAATTTCACACAAAATTTGGCATCATCGGGTCGGCATGATCGGGCTTGCTATCATTTTTTTCAATGTATTTTTGGCGCTTTTCGGCTCTTATGTAGCCCCGGCGGACCCGAAGGTCCGATTTCATGAACCCGTTCGCGGAACCTTCTGCATCTCACTTTTCGGGACAGATGAATTTGGCAGAGATATCTTTTCGCCGTCAATGCGGCTGCATCTCTTTTCCGCAAAAGCATCATGTCCATGTTTCTGGCCGCCGCTGTAGGCCTGCTATTGGGCGCTACAGGCCGGGTACTTGGGCGAATGGGTTGATCATGTTATCATGCCTGCGGGTATTGGACGCGATCTGTCCTTTCCGCCTGCCTTGGCCATTGCTGTCATGGCCATTCGGACCGCATCTAATGAATGTGGTGTTGCTGGCTTTGGTTGTGCTGCGCCGCGGTTTCTTATCATCAGGGGATCTGTCCTTTCCCTGAAAGAAAAAGAATTCGTGGAGGCGGCGGTGGCTATGGGCGTTGGTAAAGGCGGCATTCTCGTGCGTCATATTTTTACCCAATTGCTTGACCCGCTGATCGCGCAGATGACGCACGCGATGGCCTACGCGATTCTCATGACGCACTCAGTTTTTAGGCGCTGGGCGCACTTCAACACCGTCTGGGGCAACATCTTGTCGGACGCCGTAATTTTATAATGGACAATCCGTATATGACCCTGTTTCCAGGTCTCGCCATTACACAGGCCGTTTTGGGCTTCAACCTTTTCGGAGATGCACTGCGGGATATTCTGGATCCGAAGGTTGAAATGGACCCATTGCTTAAAATTGAGGATTTGAAAACCTATTTTTACAGTTCACGCGACGTGGCAGCTGAGCAGTTAACGGGTTTGAATAAGTTTAAATCCGGCGGGTACTGGGCATCGTGGGTGAATCGGGCTCAGGAAAAGCGTCACCGCCTTGAGCATTCTCCGGCTGGTGCCTTTTCCCGGAAAAATGAATTTCCGGAAAAATCGACTTTATGGGACAGAATCTGATGTCCCTGTCAAAAGGAAATGCGTCATTCGGGCAAACTGATCTCGATGATATTTCAAAGGCCCATGATTTCGCTGAATCCGGCTTTGTCATCGAAAACCAGCTTGTTGAATCCGTGCGCGAAAATGCGAAAGTATCAAGAAACAGGCCAAAGAGAAAGCAGTGGATATGCTTGCCAGAGTTGAAATTCCGGATCCGGCGATCATGGACTATCCGCATCAACTCCAGTGGGGTATGCGCCAGCGCGTCATGATTGCCGAAGCCCTGCTGTTGAAGCCTAAATTGCTGCTCGCCGACAGGCTTCGACCTGGCCCTGGATGTCTGGTTAAGCCGGGTGATGGATATCATGGCGCGACTGACCGCAAAAAGTGGCACAGCCATTCGACCCACAATCTGGGATTGCTCGCCGAGACGGCCAAGCGTGTTGCCGTCATGTATCGCCTGGAAAGTTGTCGAGGGAAGTATGTCGATGACATTTTCTATGAACCCCGGCATCCTTACACGAAGGGATTGCTCCTGTCACTGCCTGGCAGAGCGAACAGGAATGAGAAAGTTAGCGCCAGTGACGGCAACGTCCCCAGCCTTTATTCGCTGCCATCGGGGTGTTCTTTTCATCCCGGTTACCCTGAAACCGTGCAGGCCTGCCCCAATATCGAACCGCCCCGGTTTGAAATCGTCAGGGCATTTCGCCTGCTGTTGGCGATATTCGGGAGATTCTGCTAATGGAACCGATGTTAGAGGCTAAAGGGCTGAGTAAAATTTTTACCGACAAAGGGGGCTTTAGCAGGGGTAGAACCATCAAAGCTGTTCAAGATGTGGACTTGCCGGCATGCCGAATGAAACCCTCAGCATTGTTGGAGAATCCGGATGCTAAGCAAAACAACCCTGGCAAGGCTTTTACTCAGGCTCATTGAGCCAACAACAGGCAGCGTCGTTTTCAACGGAATCGATATCACCGCTTTAAAAAAAGCGCCTTGAAGGGCTTGCGCAGCAGGTGACTGGAATTGTTTTCAGGATCCCTATTCTTCCTGAATCCTCGCATGCGCGTTCGGGATATCATTGCGGAAAGGGTTAGAGTTCAATGCAGAGCAACGCCAACCGAACAACGGCAAATGGTTCGGCACATAATGTCAGGTCGGGCTGCTACCTGAACATGCCGACCGCTTTCCCAATTCAGCGGGAGGCCAGCGCCAGCCGTCACATCATGGCCATCATATTGCGCGAGATCATTGTGGCCGATGAATGCCTGTCACTGGACGTTTTGTCAGGCCCAGATCATCAATTTCATTGATCCGTCTTAAGCAAATGTATGGCTCGCTTCTGTTTATCTCCCACATTGTCAGTCGTTAAACATGGCGATCCTCGGTGTAGTGTATTTAGGCCGTGTGGTCGAATTGGCAGACTGTGGCGGCATTTCCAGCGCCTTGCTCGCGCCACCCCTACACCAAGCTCTTTTTTCTGCGGCGCCCGAGCCCTGATCCGAGATCGAACACCGCGCATATTTTGCTTGAGA
This sequence comes from uncultured Desulfobacterales bacterium, assembly GCA_942490765.1. GTDB lineage: Bacteria > Desulfobacterota > Desulfobacteria > Desulfobacterales > 4572-123 > 4572-123. Next base: position 3,369 of record CALNYM010000029.1, read on the forward strand.
CCCCGAGTCCCCTACGACCTCCCACAGGATGTGCCTTTCACCCCAGATGCCACTAAAGCGAAATCCATTTGTAGCCAAAGCAGCCCATGCTTTTTGAAATAGAGCAGGGCATTTTGTTGCCTGCCATTACCCAATAGGAGGTCTCAAATTGAATACTTACGCAAACCTTATCTTCAAAAAATCGGTGGTTACCGTCGACGCCAAAAACAGTGTGACTGAAGCCGCAGCCGTGGTCGGCAATAAGATTTCGGCTGTGGGCACATGGGACGCCGTGCGTCGTTGGGCGGGACCTGAAACGAGAATCATCAATCTCAACGGGCGCTCTTTGATTCCCGGATTGAACGATGCGCACTGTCATTTCGACTCTTTCGCAATGCGCAAGGGGCAAATCCAATCGCAGGACACCGTTTCCAGTATTGCAGATAACAAAGCCCTCATCACCGGAGAGCATTACAGACCCCTGTAAGGGCGTGGATTGGCCAGAGGCTACGAGCAAAGCGCACTTGCTGAAAAGCATCCGAACCGACACGATCTCGATAAGGCTGCGCCAGAACACAAGGTCGCTGTTTTCCGGACCTGTAGCCATGTCGTTGTCGCCAACAGCCTGGCGCTGGAGGCTGTCGGTATCGATGCCGATACCGCCGATCCCAGGGGCGCATCGAACGCGATGCCAAAGTGTGTCCACGGGTGTGCTTTTTGAAGCAGCCCGCGTTTATATGGATGAGCATCAACCCGACAAAGGACAAGACTCAGGCAATGGTTGGCCGAATCGGGAAGTCAGACCTTCCTCAAGTATGGCATCACCAGCCTGCAGGACATATGAGTGGCCGGTATGCCGAGTGAAATTTCTGAATTTCAAAATGGCATTACCGGGGTGGATAAAACAGCGTATTCATTTTGCGGTCAGGATTTCCGGAGAAGAACTTAAACTTGGGAAACATTATCCTGGAAACCATACGCGCACGAGGTTTCGTAATCGCTTGCGTTGGGACCCCTGAGCTAATGATCGACGGCGCCTGCGGATATTGCGGCCGCCCTCTTTGATCCCTATCGGGTCATCCGGAAAATAGAGGCATCAACTATATGACCCAGGACAGACATTTAATTGGTCTGGAGGCGCACAGGGCGGGTATCAGATTGCCGTTCACGCGATCAGTGACAGAGCATTGAGATGGTCCTTGACGCTTACGAGAACGCAATGGCGCGATATCCGCGCAGATTGCCGTCATCGAGTGGAGCACTGCTCGATTTTAAACGAACGTTTGTTAAATAAATTCAAAGATTTAAATATAATTCCATCTTTAGGTGTTCCTTTCATCTATGCGTTGGGAGATTCATATTTCCAAGTACTTTAGACGATGATAGATTGTGTGGTATGTACCCGATGCGAAGCCTCCTTGAAAGGGGTGCCGGGTACCCATAGGATCCGACGCGCCAGTGATGGACCCCAATCCAATGCATGGCCTATATGCGTATACGCGACAAACCATCGGTGGCAAAACCCTGGTACCGGGAGGCCGTCGATACTTTGGCCGCGCTTCGTGGATTACACTATTGATTCAGCATATGCGAGCTTTCAAGAAAATATAAAAGGCTCAATTGAAATAGACAAACTTGCAGATCTTGTGGTTATGTCGGGCGATATAACCCATGCGAGTCCAGATTTGCTCAACTTAAAGGTTGATATTACTGTAATTGATGGAGATGTCGTTTATGAAGGATAAATTTGGTTTGAATTTTACATTTCGATTGTTTGAATATCAGATCGAACCATTACATTGATTCCTCATGATATTAATTCGGCATTCTACAAAACGTTAAAATGTTGAATACTCATAGATATTCTACATTACTGAGTTTACGAGAAACAAAATGTAGCCAGCCTATTTATCATCCACCCACGTAATGTTATCCGGCCAAACGTGCCACTTAATGTCTGTAAATACAGATACGTAGGATAGCACACGAACAGTCCGCTAAAACTTGCGTTTGCCATCTGTAAGCATTTTCTACCCCTAAAATCGGGGTATTTGGCGGGTCGCCCCTTGTAAAAACAGCAGGTTATGAAATTGGCGACCGCAAAAATGGTAGGCACACGACTTTCAAATTATGTGTTGACATAATTGTGAATACACGCTATCTGTGTAAGCATGTATTTGCGTACGACAAAGCGAAAGAACAAAGACGGCTCGGTTGTGGCGTATTACCAGCTCGCCCACAACGAACGCCACCCGACCACCCGCAAGCCCGTCGCCAAAGTGATCCACAGTTTCGGCCGAACCGATCAGCTCGACCGGGCCGAGCTGGTCCGGCTCTGCAGGTCCATTGCCCGTGTCTGTGGCCTTACCGTCCTCGACCCAGCCGATGCCAAGCAAGATCATGCAATGAGCGAACCCTGGGGCCTGCCACGGGACCTCAAGCTGGTCCGTACGACCAGTTACGGATGTGTGCTGGCCATCGGGGAACTCTGGAAGCGGGTGGGGCTGAAGAAAACCTTCGAGACCATTATCCGCAAAGACAAACTTAACCCAGCCTATGAACGGGCGCTGTTTGCCATGGTGGCCAACCGGCTGTGTGAACCCGAGTCAAAACTGGGTGTCTGGGATCGGTGGCTCGAAAAAGTTTACCTGCCAGACTGCAGCCAGCTCAAACTCAAGCAGATGTACCGGGCTATGGACCTGCTGCACGCCCATTCGGAGGCGGTTGAAAAGGCTGTCTTCAACCATACTGCCGATCTGTTCAACCTGGCCGTCGACGTGATTTTTTACGACACGACCACCGCCTCTTTTTCCATTGACCGGGAAGATGATGAACCCGGTGGCGAAAACCTGCGCAAGTTCGGTCATTCCAAGGAAGGCACCTGGACACCCCAGGTCGTGGTGGCCCTGGCCGTTACCCGTGAGGGAATTCCGGTACGGTCCTGGGTGTTTCCCGGCAACACCTCTGATTTTCAGACCATCGAAACCGTTCGTAAAGACCTGAGAGGCTGGAAACTGGGACGCGCCATGTTTGTGGCTGATTCCGGGATGAACTCACTTGACAACCGTGAGGAGCTTGCCCGTGCCTGTGGCAAGTACCTGCTGGCCTGCCGTATGGCCAGTGTCAGCGAGATCAAACAGAAGGTGCTCACCAAGCGCGGTCGTTACACGGTGTTCCGTGACAACCTGCAAGCCAAGGAGGTCATTGTCGGTGATGGTGTGCGACGCAAACGGTATATCCTCTGCTTCAATCCTCGGGAAGCCAGACGCCAGCAGAAGCACCGGGCTGCGGTAGTTGAGATGCTGGAAGAGGAACTTGCAAACCACCTGATAGCACAAAAAGCGCCACAGCCCAATGGGCCATTGATCTTCTGGCCTCACGTCGGTTCAAACGCTACCTGACCGTCACCAAAGGCAGGACGATCCGCATCGATCGGGCCAAGATCCAACGCGGCCGAGCTATGACGGCAAATGGGTCCTGGAGACCAACGACGATACCATCTCCGTCGAGGATGCCGCCTGCGGCTACAAAGGACTGATGGTCATCGAGCGCTGCTTCCGCTCGCTCAAGCGCACCCAGATCAAAATGATGCCCATGTACCATTGGGCATCGCGGCGGATCGAGGCTCACGTGAAGATCTGCGTGCTGGCCTTGCTGATCGAGCGTTCAGCCGAACTGATTTGCGGCAAGCCTGGCATAAAATCCGGCGCGATCTGGACAAGCTGCAGGTATCAGAATTTTTTAATTTAAATTTTCGGTTCCTGGCGCGCAACGAGATTTTCCCCGACACACGTAATACTCTTAATTTGTTAAAGATCAAGCCTCCCAAGCAGATCATCCACCTTGAAAAACGCAGCTAAAACAGCCTCGATTTTGTAGTAACACGCCGAATTTCATTCAGTGGTGCGACGGCCCGTGCTGCGCAGGCTCGTGACGATTCGTGTATTTACAGATGTCAAACGCAAGTAAAACCGTGGGATAGCTGGTACGTTTCCGAGTGACAGATGGAGGGGAGGCGAGCGAGCCCGCAGGGGATAGCTCGCGGAGCCTTCGCTGCTCTGTCACTCGGGCAGTCATTGGAAATTCTGTTTCCCGCTTTTTGCCCATTCTTCAAACATAAAGAGGTGAAGCTCCCTTGTGTAAAGAACCATCCGAAGTGATTCGGTGGTAATGTGGTTTATCAGTCTGCCCTTAGGCAGCTGAAACACAATACACGAAAGGAGCCCCACCATGAAAAAGTCAAGCATCTATCCGAATCAAAGTCAAGAACTGCTTGGCCTGTTCGAAAAGGCAGGCAACCCGTCAAAGCTGATGTGCGTGCCCATTGATTACGCCAAAAAGGATCACATAGTCATGTTTTGTAATGGAAACGGCGAAGTACTCCGAAAGCCATTTTCAGTCAAGAATTCTGCCGACGGCGTCAAGTATCTGCTCGGCCAGGTCAACCGTTCTTGCCGGCATCGTCACATTCAGTCCGACCATGTCTTTTTCGGCGGTGAAGATGTCAACTCGTATGCTGAGAATTTCGCCAACACGATTCGGGCCAATGGGTGGCTGGTGGCCAACGTCAATGCCCATGATGCTAAAAAGCAGCGGGAGAATCTTCAGGCCAGCACGGATCGGCTGGACCTGATGGGCATTGCCACCATGCTGCTCAACCGCAGGGCCAACTGTTGCCCGGCCCAATCAGGCGTGTATCGCAACCTGCGAACCATAGTGCGTCATCGGAAGGAAGCTGGTCAAGATGAAGACCGAAGTCCGCAACCGGATCCATACTATTGTCGATCGGCTCTTTCCCGGTTTTTTGAACGAGAAGAAAAGCGGCATCATTCCTTTTTCCAGCAGCTCGCTATACCTGATGCAAGAACGCTTCAGCGCACCGCAAATCCGTCGCCGTCAGCGGTCGGCCCTGGTTCGAAACTTGGAAAAACGGGGAACCAAAAAAGCCGAACAGGTTGCGGCCAAATTACAGGGATACGCATCTCAGGTGCTCACCACACCGGGAGAATATACCGCCACGTTGCAGATTTCCCTGACCAGCCACGTGGCCCATTACCGTTGTCTGTTTGACGGTGCCCAACAACTGGTAAAAGAAATGGCCCAGTTGTTGGCCCAGACCCAAGGGGTCTTCTTAACCAGCATTAAAGGTATCGGCATAGTTCTGGCTTCGGGTGTCACCGCTGAGATCGGTGATCCGTTGGCTCAACGGTCAACCGGATCAACTGGCGTCTTATGCCGGCATCGTTCCCAAAGGTCAAACAAACCGGTGGCAGCCAGGGGCCATCGATAACTGGCCACGTCAGCAAGCGAAACAACCATATCCTCAAAGACTTCGTGGTGCAGTCGGCATTCCATATCGGCCGTTATGGTCCCAAAGATTTACAAGACGACTATAGCCGTCGCGAGGCTGCCGGTCAGCATGCCGACTTCGGGATAGCCCGTCGCTTTGTCCGCATGGCCATGTGTCTGATGCGTACATCTCAGATTTATCTGCCTCCTGATTTGAGAAATACGAATGCCAAGGCTGAACGACGCGGTGACTATTACTTGTCCATGTGGCCCTATCTGCGAGACAAATGGAGCAAAGCCGGTGCACTCGAAACGGCCTTTGCCAAGGATAAGCCGTTGGGCCAATGGCGACATATCGTACAGGAGCTATATGGGATAAAACTAAAAAAATAATCACGGACGGATGCCGGTGGTGACGATGTAAAAATGATGTTTCCAGTTTCGGCAACGGGATGGCTCGTGATAGCTGCCGCAGGCGGTTCTACCAACAGAATCGAATGACGGCTATGGCATAGAATGTCCACCCGTTCCGTCCGAATTTTAAATGGCTCTAAGGTGCTCTGATCCCAGTACAACAGGAGATCTAGTCATACCAGTTTGCCAGAGTCGGACATTATTGGGCGGGGTGAACCACCTGTTTTGCTGAGCTGTGAACATTGTTTTTCTGATCGTTATCCTGGTTTATAGCCTTCAAAAAAACCGATGGTAATCGGAACAGAGGAGTATTACCTAAAGATTGGGTCAAAAAAAGGCTTGAAAAAATTCTGGTGCTCTTGCCACATAATCCCAATATCATTACATTTAAAACTTCCTATCAAAAAACCTTGCCAAGAAATAACAAAACCCCACCTCTCAAAATTTATCGAGAAATGGGGTTTTCTGTATTCATTGTGACTGTCCATCCTTTGTTAAAGGTGTGGAGCAATATCAATTTTTGCAAGAAAATATCTTATATAAAAATTTAGGGTATATGTCAAAACTATTTATCTATATATTTTTTTAGTTGTGGTGGATCACACCGAGTAAAACAGGCAGGGGTTTATGCGCACGATTACCCCCTTTATTGTAAATTTGCCAAGATCTCCGGATAAGGGATACCGATGGAAGTCAGAACTCAGAAGTCGGAGGTCAGGAACCGGAGCTGCGAAGTAGGAGGCCGCTTTTATCTGCATTTTCTGACTTTTGTCCCTCATCCCTCATCCCTCATCCCTCGTGCTTTGTCCATCGTCTATTTTTGGGTTATTTTTATAACACTCCGGACACTGGACGAGATACGTATCCGCTGAACACTTAAATAACAAGCCGCCCTGTATGCCAAATCCTCCTGCCGTAGAGGTTATACTTATAATGATCTCGCACCCGCAGTCTGAACATTTGCCTTTTACCGAGATGGTTGATTCTCCGGGTTTGGCTTCAAACATTTTTCTGACTATTTCTATCATGCCGCTATCCGGTTAACACGCGTTAGGTTTGAGGTTCGAGCCATTCTGACTTCTGTCTCTCATCCCCCATCTTCCGTCCTTCTTCCATCCTATCTATACCCCTTGGAATTTAACTCGGGTAAGCCAAGCCCTTTTTGATTTTTTGTTAAATATATAACATAAGCCGTTACAACAATGGAAGCAACCCAGGTTTTCTACGTAAAAACCACGTAGTCTGAGTACGTAATCGGAAAAATTATTGAGACATGCCGGAACCAACTGTCGATGACTGCCGGCGGCAGGCGTGACAGGTTGTTGTCGAGTAACCGCGTAAGCGGTTCATTGCACGACATCCATCTGATCAACCCAGTGATTGGGCAAATTGGGTCGCGTTGGCCCTGGCGTGCCGAGGATTTGCTGGCCCCCCTGCACGCGCCAGTAATAGTTGCTGCCGGCGGTCACCTCGAATTGCTTGCCGGTGGTGGGATCGACGAGCAGGGTCTCGTTGCGGATGGCGCGGATGGTGGACTGGTGCATGCGGTCCTGGATCAGCGAGCGCTGCTTGTAGCCCTGGGTGATCATGTTGCTGATTTCTTCATTGGCCTGGTGCTGGGCCGCGGCCGCCTGGCCGGCGGCGTGGATCTGCGCCATGCCCCACTGCGGATTGGTGCGAAAGCCTGCCACCATGAGGTTTAGCACCGCCGCCGCTAACGGCTCGTCCTGCGGCACGCTCAGGTAGCCCCACAGCCGGCCTACGAACCACAGCATCTGGTCCGCCCGTGTCTCCACGAAGGCATACCCCTTGCGCGGGCCCTGACTGGTCTGCGCGTCGAAGGCCGTCTCGCCGAACACCGACTGCGTCTGCAGGCCCATGCGCATCTGGAACGCGGTTACCTGCTGCGACAGCTGCACGTCGTCGCGCTGGGCCGTCACCGTGAACTGCCCCACCCGCTGCGGCAGATACCAGTGCACCAGGAACTGAACGCCCGGCAGGTAGCGCAGGATCATCTGCTGGCCCGCTGTCGGGCCGCTTGGATAGAAGAGCTGCCCTTCACGAAGTCCCGCCTGGGCGTGAAACTGATTCATCGGTATAAACGACGCCGGCACCCCCCAGTCGCCGATGCGCACCATCATGCGCCCATCCGGGCTGGTCGACACCACTTCGATACGCACGTCCAGCGTTCCCAAGCGCCGTACGCCGCCCTGCACGTGCCAACCCGCCGGCACCGGCACGGTGAAGGCGCGCTCGGTAGGATCCTGCCAGGTCACCATGCGCGGCAGTGCCGCCGGCCCGCCCGGCCCAGCCGCGCCACCGGGCGGCGAATAGAAGAAACCCGACAACATGCGCCGCAGCGTGGCCTGGTCCCGCGCCCAGGACGACTGCTGCGCGGCGATGGCATACACAACCCCGCGCCCGCCGTCGACGTAGCACATGACCGAACCCACGAACGGCGCCCCGTGGGGGCTGAACTTCAAATTGCCGACGGCCACAGCCGGCGAGCGCGACACCGTGCGCACCGAAAACACCTGCACCCCGGGAAAGAGCTGCGGCGCGATCTGCCCTATCCCCTGCACCACGCCGTTGGGCGTGCCCTGCACCGAGGCCAGCGGCATCACATACACCACCGCCGTCGCCCCCTGGCCACCCTCCGGCCGGAAGGCAAAGAAACCCCCGTCCCCCAACGCCCGCACCTGCCACCCTACCGGATGCGGCACTACCAGCCCGGTCTTGTCGTGGTACACGGTCCACCCAGGCGCCAGTTGCACGCGGTTCTGCGCCGCCGAAATACCGGGCAGCACCAGCGCCAGCGCGGTCAGTGCGCCGAAAACGGCGAAAAGCCACCGCAGCCATCGCCGTCGGTCCCTGGCGAACTTCAGTAGAAATTCCCTCTTATGGCAACGATGGGTAATGTGCCAAACAACTCTTGATGTGTAATGCAAATTCGCTCCTGGCATTGTGCCCCCTTTCTTAAATGGCCATTTTTAATTGCAAAAACGGTTGTTTAAGTCAGATTACAGCGCCATTCTCCAAAAATGAAACTTAAGTACAAATTAATATCAGCTATCTGCAACCGGAGTACGCGTGTGATTAGACATGGCTATTTACAACGTTTAACCGGACAGTTCTAAAAAAGAGAAGGTGGATTTTTAATTGATCCCCTTGGTGTAAATTTCAGCCCTATTTCCACTAAAAAGAATACACATTTATTTTTTTTGCGAAAAAATAAATTTTCGATTTTTTAGCCGGTTCTGCAGTTTCGGAAATTTTTCCATATCGGTATGCGGCAGAAACAGGGCTGCGATGTAATGATCCATAAAGGAGGGGGTTTCAGAAAGTTCAAAGTTGGTCATTTTTTTGGTCACATCTGCAACATGCAGTCGAATATGGTTGCTGAGGGCACTCATTTTTGCTCCCATGAGAGAGCCGTTTCCGATATAGGTTATATTGTCCGGATCGAATTCCGGCAGCAGGCCGATCACCATGGCCTTTTCAAGGTCCACATAGCTGCCGAAGCCGCCGGCCAGGACAATCTGTTCAATATCCTGAATCGACACGCCGACTTCCTCGATGAGGGTCATGCAGCCGCTGTAGATTGCCCCTTTGGCCCTGATAAGATTTTCAATGTCTATTTCAGAAAGCACAATATCGCGACCGATTTGGGTTTCATCCTCCCAGGCAAGCACATACTCGTAAATGCCGTTTTTTTCACGGATGCGGGGTGTATCGAGATCCCGTTCAAACTTACCGAGGTTGTTGATGATGCCCATCTCAAAAAGCGTAGCGACCATGATAATGAGACCGGAACCACAAATACCTTTAGGCCGGACATTGCCGATGCAGATATTCATGGGTTCAAGTGTTGCGGGGTCGATGGAGAAATCCTCTATGGCGCCTTTTGTTGCGCGCATGCCGAATTCGACACCACCCCCTTCAAAAGCCGGTCCGGCGGAACATGCAGCACAGGCTAGCCACTCTCTGTTTCCGATAACAATTTCAGCGTTTGTCCCTATATCCAGAAAAAGGGTTAACTTATCCTTAAGATACATGCCGGAGCCCATGACACCCGCAACAATATCCCCGCCCACGTAACTGGATACTGCCGGGTACACCAGGGCGCTGGCATGTTCATTCAGTTCGATGCCGAGATCAATGGCCTTAATGGGGGGATAGATGGTGGACGCCGGTACATAGGGTGATCGTCTGATATAGCGTGGATTGACCTTTAAAAAAAGCTGCGTCATGGTTGTATTGCCCGCCACGGTAACATTAGAAATATTACCACCGTCGACGCCGCTTCGCTTGACGATGGTTTTAATGATCTTATTGACGGTCTGGATGATGACCTGGTGGAGTTTTTCCAGACCGCCTGGTTTTTCGGTGTATACAATTCGGCTGATGACGTCCTCTCCATAACTGATCTGACCATTGAAATCCCCCTCTTCTGCCAGCACGTTGCCGGTGAAAAGATCGAGGAGTTGACCGTAAACCGTTGTGGTCCCGATATCGATGGCGATGGCGTAGTTTTGGCCCGTTGTATCACCCGACTGGATGTTGATGATGTTCGTTTTTCTCCCATCATGAATCGGGCGTTCCAGGGTGGCCGTTATTTTGAAACCCTGTTGTCTCAACAGATCCGGTATCTTCCGGATGACGGGAAGACTCACCACCAGTCGGTGCTCACCATGACGCAATTTCAAAAAACTGACCAGTCGTGAAACATCCGGTAGATGGTCATCTGCTGTGGGTTCCGACAGTTCCAGGTATTTTTTTTCCACAGGTGGAACAAACAGATTCTGCTCCTTTAGGTCGGTCAGATCCATCTCCTTAATACTTGCCGTCCTTCTGGGAGTGCTTTGCATGTTCAGCACGCTTGCGTCCATAGTGGATTCAACAGGAACACGAACAACCAGATTTCCCGTAATGGTGCTCTGGCAGGCCAGGCGATAGCCTTTATCGATATCTTCCTGACTCAATCGTTGCGTGATACCACCGGAAACGTCTCCGCTTTCGAGAATGATACGGCATTTGCCGCATACACCTTCGCCGCCACAGGATGCATTGATATGAACACCGGCTTCCAGGGCTGCACGGATGATGGTCTGGCCTTCGGGAGCCTCAATCGTTTTGTTGTGGGGCAGAAATTGAATTTTGTATTGAGACATAGATCCTCGAAGCCTGATATTATATTTTCGGTTCACTGAATCGGCAGCGCAAAAGCACCATATCCTCTTCAATTGTTTTTGTGATTTTGAAAGACAGGGGATTAAATAATTTGATCATGCCGGTACCCTCGAACAGCACGCGGTGGACATCAAGCTCGGTGAAAACGGCATCGAGAACTCTGGATGTGACAACTTCGCAGCGTTCGATGTCGTGGGCACTATCCATGAGTACTGACGGTTCCACGATCGGCACGATATCCAATTCCTGGCAGAGCGCGGCGTAACGCGCCAATACGGGGGCATTCGAACGAATACCGAACGCGGTAGGAACATCGCGCTCGTTGATATCGATAACCGCCCGCCACTTCGCGAACTTAGCCCCCATCTGTTTGCACTCGACGAGCCGCCCGCGAAGGCCGTCAAGCCCTCTGGATATTATCTCCTTTGTAATGTTATCCGACCAAATGGGCCACTTAATGTCTCAATACAGATACATTAAGGGTAGGACACGAAAAACAGAACTATCAGAACGCGACATAACTCGCCACCATCACAGTATCTATTTCAGTAAGGCAAAGTGCTCAAAGGTCAAGACTCGATTAAAACATGAGGAGGAATAGCGAATAAAAATTTAGAAAAGATTACAATAAATTTAGATTGAGCTTCAGATGAGCACAATGATTTAATTAAAATACTATGTGAAACCGTGAGATGTCAATCAAATTCAAACGGTGATTGAGAGGATCACACGAAAATCAGAATTGTCAGAACGTGCGACATAACTTGCCTAATCCCAAATTCACTACGGCTTTTTATCAAAATATATGATCCATTGCCTGCTGACTATATTGCCAGCAAACAACAAAACCCCACATCTCAGCTGTCATTGAGAAACAGGGGTTTTTGTTTTCATTGTGTCTGATTATCCCGACCTGTTAAAGGTTAAGAGCGCTTCAGATTTTCTTGTTTGGATAAACATGAAAAATCCGAGTAACAAGCACTAACTTAAAAGTCAAGTTCGGAATCGATTTTTTCGTCTTCCCACAAGATATGGATAACTCAAAAAAATAGTTATTTGTCTCTTTTTTAATACGAATAAAGAGAGGTGGATACGCATTGTCGCAGATCGTCCGTGGACTTGGCTGAACCTGAAAATTAACGGGAGCAAGCTACCATGCGATGATTAGTACCGTTCTATATGTCAATAATCTTGACATATCGTACAACTGTTGTACAATTGTCAATAACAATAAAACACGCCGGAGGTAGATATGGACATTGTTATTGATACGTCTGCATTAATTGCTGTGATTGTTGGTGAGCCTGAGAGAAAAAAAATCATTGAGCTTACCAACGGAAATACCCTCATTGGACCTGGATCTATTCCCTGGGAAATAGCTAACGCTTTTTCGGCGATGCTTAAACGAAACAGATTGACGATTGAGGAGGCGCAAGAGGGGTTGTCAATATTCAACAGCATTTTTCTTCGGTATACTGAACCGGACTTTGTTAAGGCCTTAAAGCTGTCCAAACAAACCAATATGTACGCATACGATGCCTATTTTTTGGATTGTGCTATCAGACATAAAGCACCGCTCCTGACTTTGGACAAAAAACTCAAAGCATCCGCACAAATTGTCAACGTCGAAATAATGGAGGTTTAAAATGCAGGTTTATACATATTCAGAAGCCAGGCAAAAGCTTGCGATAGTCCTTAAGCAGGCAGAAAATACAGGAAAAGTGATCATTCGGAGAAAGGACGGCCGGACTTTCGCTTTGGTTCCTGAAGCAATCGCGACGTCGCCCTTAGACGTGCCCTCTATTAAAGCAAAAGTAACGACAAAAGAAATAGTGGATATTGTCAGAGAAGGAAGAGAACGATAGAATCGGATAGGTGATACAAATGATGAAGATAGACGACGCCCGGCAGACGATTCTCTCCCGGGTAAAAAAGCTGGCACCGGAAAAACTGCATATTCAGGATGCCCTGGGCCGATATCTGGCAGGGGATATACGATCTCCCATTGCCATACCCTCGGTGGATAATTCGGCAATGGACGGCTATGCCGTCCGTACTCAGGACGTTACCGTCCCGGGAGCCCGGCTGTCAGTCTTGTATGACCTGCCGGCCGGATCACTGCCCAAAGGTTCGGTGGGGCCCCGCCAGGCCGTTCGGATCATGACCGGTGCCCCCATACCGCCTGGGGCAGATGCCGTGGTCATGCGGGAACAAACCGAGGAATCTGAACGACAGGTTATCATCAATTGTGTTCCTGAAAAACATGCCAATATTCGTTTTGCAGGCGAGGATATCGCTCTGCAGGACATGGTGCTGTCTCGGGGAACCCGTTTAGGGCCTTCGGGGATCGGTGTCCTGGCTTCCATGGGCCGATCAATGATTTATTGCCATCAACGCCCGGTTGTGGCTGTTCTGGGAACCGGGGACGAAGTGGTGGACCTGGATGAAAGCCTGGTGCCGGGCAAGGTGTTTACATCGAATTCCTATACCCTTATCTCCCTGATCAAAGAGTGCGGGGGCATTCCCTTGTATCTGGGCGTTGCCGGTGATACCCGGCAAGACCTGGAAGAAAAATTGGCCATGGCAGGGCGCGCCGATCTGATTCTGACATCGGGGGGCGTGTCCAAAGGCGATTACGATCTGGTCCGGGCGGTCATGACTGCTGGAGACAACCATATGGCATTCTGGCAGGTGGCCATGAAACCGGGCCGGCCCCTGGCCTTTGGAGAGATTAACGGTATTCCCGCCATCGGGCTGCCGGGTAACCCGGTGGCCACCATGATCTCCTTTTACCAGTTTGCCCGGCCAGCAATTTTAAAAATGATGGGATCCGAGAACCTATTGCTGCCCTCGGTGACGGCAAAACTCCAGGTACCCTTGAAAAATAAGCCCGGCCGGGTGCATTTTGTCCGGGGTATTCTCCGGCGCCAGGGCCCTGACCTGGTGGTCGCCTCAACCGGCACCCAGGGCTCGGGCATTTTATCTTCCATGACCGCCGGAAACTGTTTTATCGTCATGCCGGAAGGAAAAACAGCCATTGCCGTGGATGAACCGGTGGAATGCGAGATTTTTGATATGCACCTTTTAAAATGAAACGTAGGGGCAGCGTCTTGTACCTGCCCGTCAGTGAGAAGTGATCAATTGGTTCGAGGGTAGGGCATGAGCTTCAAAGGCTGGGAAAAAAGCGAGATCCGAACGGATACGGGCAAAAACGTGGTTGCCATTCACCCGGTCATTGTCTCTGCCAGCCGGTCAACGGATATTCCCGCATTTTATTCAAAATGGTTTTTCAACCGACTGGACCGGGGGTATTGCCTCTGGATCAATCCTTTTAACCAGGCACGCCAGTACATTTGCTTTGATAAAACCCGGCTCTTTGTATTCTGGAGCAAAAATCCGGAAAACATGCTTCATTCGCTTCAGGTCCTGGACAGCCGGAAGATCAACTATTATTTTCAATTTACCTTAAATGACTATGACGCTGATGATCTGGAACCCGCAGTGCCCCCTTTGCACAACAGGATTGCGGTCTTTAAACGGCTTTCGGATCAAATCGGGAAGGCGCGGGTCATCTGGCGGTTTGATCCCCTTGTGCTGACTGCTCGTATCGATGCCCGGACGCTTGTCGAAAAAATTTACAGGGTAGGGAAGAAGATTTCAAATTATACGGAAAAACTGGTGGTCAGTTTTGCGGATATCGCCGTCTACCCGAATGTACGCAAAAACCTTGATCGTGCCGGTATCCCATATCGGTTTTTCAGTGCTGAAGACATTTGCTTTATTGCGGAAAAATTGGGGCAATTAGGAGACGATCTTGGTCTTGAAGTGGCCACCTGCGCCGAAGAGGTTGATTTAGGTGCCCATGGCATCGGCCATAATAAATGTATCGATGATGGACTGATCATCAAAAATTTTTCCCCCGATGATCGGTTGATGGCATTTTTAGGTGTGGATAATTCATATCAACGCCTGTTCTCCGGGTTTGAGGCAAGGGAGCGCCCCAATCTGAAAGACAAGGGGCAGCGAAAAGAATGCCGGTGTATCGTCAGTAAGGATATTGGCCAGTATAATACCTGCCCCCATTTGTGTCGGTACTGCTATGCCAATTTTTCAGAAAAAACCGTGTTGAAAAACGTGGGTGGCAGGACCCACGATAATTCTGAATCGATTCTGTCGACATAAATCGCCATTATTGCTATAAGTGAAAAAAAGCCACAAAAAAGGGAGAAACGGCATGAACGATATTTTAAAAACGGATTACACCATCCTCGACAGGCCGGAAATTCTCAATTTTTTATTTCATCCCAGGGCCTCAGCGGCCCGGGGCGAGACCCGCGGGCAGACGGACCCCTGTTCAGTCACCGATCACATGATACCGGTGTCGGAAGGGGATAAAATCGGTGCCCGGTTTCACATGACGTCACGGACAGGGCCCAGCATTCTTTTTTTTCATGGCAACGGCGAAATCGTATCTGATTATGACGAACTGGGACCTTTTTACAATCAGATGGGCATCAATTTTTTGCCGGTGGACTATCGCGGCTACGGCTTTTCCACGGGAACGCCTACGGTCACGGCCATGATGCACGATGCCCATCGTGTGTTTGATTATGTCACCCAATGGCGCCTTTCCGAACGCTTTACAGGCCCTGTCATGGTCATGGGCCGATCTCTGGGCAGTGCCCCGGCCCTTGAACTGGCCTGCTGCCGGTCGTCGGACATAGACGCCCTGATCGTCGAAAGCGGATTTGCCCGGGCCTTGCCCCTGCTGCGGCTTTTGGGTATAGACCCGGACGCATTGGGACTCAAAGAGGGGGATCTTTTTGAAAATGAGACCAAGATTAAAAAATTCGACAAACCCACCCTGATAATCCATGCACAGTTTGACCATATCATTCCCTTTTCCGACGGCCAGGCCCTGTATGATGCCTCTTCGGCCCGGGAAAAGAGACTGCTGACCATTGCCGGGGCCAACCATAACGATATTTTTTCCCGGGGCCTGTCCGAGTACATGGCAGCCATTCGAACCCTGGCCGATGGTTTTGATCAGGGCGGTTCAGTTCAGACCTTTAAAAAATGACGGTCTCGTAAAAAGTCCAACTCCTGCGTTGCGCTGCATTTCGCAATCATTCAACGTACGATAAGTACGCCTCATGATTGCAAAATTTGCGCGTCTTGAATTTGAACTTTTTACGAGACCGTCCAAACTCGGCTTTTTACGAGTCCATCAAAAAATGAAACTACTGAAAATTTTGTTTATAACCGCTGCCGCCGGAATTGTGCTGATCCTCCTGGTGGCCGGGGGCGCTGTTTTGTTGTTGCAGACGGAAACGGCCCAGGTCTACGTCCAGGGCCGCATAAACCATGCGATTCCCGGCAGTATCACCTGGTCGGATCTGGATGTGGACCTGTGGGACGGTCGCATGGAATTCCATGACCTGGTACTTAGCGGACCCGGCAATGATCGTCTGGCCGGTATCGGGCAGCTGTATATCGATATTGCCTGGGCACCGCTTTTAAAACACCGGCTTGTGGTGGAGCAGGTTCGGATCGTAAATCCCATGGCCAGCATGGTCATGGATGCTGCCGGCCGGCTGAACGTGCAGCAGGCTTTTTTGACCCCTGATCCGGACAAATCCGCTACAGCGGAAAGCGGTGGCAAATTTCCGTTTGAGATCGAGATTGTTTCCCTGGCGCTGGAGTCGGGTCACATTAAATATGCGTTGCCGCATAAATCCAGGGAGATAGATGCTCCGGCAATTTTTTTGTCCGGCACCGGCCTGATGCTGCCGGCATTCACGGGACACCTGTCCCTGAAGACCGGTGAGATGATGATCCGGGACCCCCAATGGAGCGGTGCAGCCACAGTCAAGACCCATGCCGATCTCCAGGGATTGTCCGGGGGCAAGGGTTACCCCGATTTTTCAATCGGACTGGCACTTGGGGCAACAAAAATAATGGGGCCCGGACTGGCCCGGCCGTTGAGCGGCACCCTGGTGGCGACGGCAGGTGTTGCGGGGGATCGACTATCAGCAGATGCCATAAAAGTTGAAATCGACCGGCATTGGCTGGATGGCAGGGGCAGTTATGAGATACATTCTGAAAAGGTTCAGGGCACCATCAGCGGCCATGTGCCGGACATGGCTGATCTCTTGTCCTATTTCGGCATTTCAGGCCCCGGGGGCGACTTGACCCTGCGTGCCGGTATCAACGGCACCCGTGCTGCACCGGTGGTGGATCTTGAATTGAGCGGCAAGGCCCTGGTCTTCAAAGATTCGAAACCGGGGTCTCCGGGGGAGACCGCCGGACTGATCCGTCCCCTGAACGGTACCGTAAAAGTAACGGCAAGCGTTGCGGGGGATCGACTATCAGCAGATGCCATAAAAGTTGAAATCGACCGGCATTGGCTGGATGGCAGGGGCAGTTATGAGATACACTCTGAAAAGATTCAAGGCACACTTACCGGTCATGTGCCGGACATGGCTGATCTCCTGTCCCATTTCGGCATTTCAGGCCCCGGGGGCGATGTGACCCTGCGTGCCGGTATCAACGGCACCCGTGCTGCACCGGTGGTGGATCTTGAATTGAGCGGCACGGCCG
Organism: uncultured Desulfobacterales bacterium; assembly: GCA_942490765.1. GTDB lineage: Bacteria > Desulfobacterota > Desulfobacteria > Desulfobacterales > 4572-123 > 4572-123. The sequence goes on from CALNYM010000029.1 coordinate 20,841, forward strand.
TGACATTCAAAGACCTGAAACTGGGCGCTTTGAACCTGGACGCCGGTGTGGATTCAAACCGGGTTGTCCATATTAACCGGTTTGCACTTGAAAATCAGGACTCCCAGATCAGTGCCGCAGGCACAATCTCTCTTCCGGACCCGAAATTGAAATCAGGCACCGGACTTCCCATGGACCTTACCGTGCAGTTGAACCCGGTGAACCTGCCGGATTTCTCCGGCAGTGACAATATTACCGGCGAGATTATCGGCACCGTCCATCTGCACGGGGACCTGACGGCCCCCCGGGCAAGCATGGCACTTGCGGCAAAGGATCTGGCCGTCAACCAAAACCGCATCGGAGATATCGATGCCCGGGGGCATTTTTCAGACGGTGAACTGGTGCTGGAACCCTTGTTGATCCAAAACGGCCGGTCAAGGCTGTCCGTTGCCGGCAGGGCACGGTTGCTGGCTGCCGGGACCCTGGCGCCTTTGAAAGATCCTTTGGTGGATGTGACACTCAGCGGCGATCCGCTGCATCTGGCTGATTTTCGCAACGATCTGGACGGGCTGCTTGTTCTCACAGGGCAGTTGGCTGGTCCGGTTACCCAACTTTCGGGAAAGATCGCGGTTAAAGGCAAAAACCTTTCCATGGCCGGCCAGGCCATTGAGGGGATTGAGCTCACAGCCCACCTGGCGGCATCGGATATTTATGTGGATCAATTGCAGGTGACGCTGGCCCCCGGGGAAATGATCACGGGCAATGGAAAATTTTTTCCCAGGCAGAGCGCCGGTGCCTTTGAACTTTCATCACAGGGCGTCAGCCTTTCCCATATCAGGGATGTCGGTGTACAAGAGTTTGTTTCCGGTCGACTTGCCTTTGATCTTTCCGGAAAAGGAACCCTCACCGACCCCCAAATGGACGGTGTGATTTTAATAACCAACATTGCGGTCAATCAGCAAACCGTAGACGATATCAAGCTGCAACTATCCATCAAAGATCATCTGGCAAAAGTCTGGGGGCACCCGGGATTTGATCTTGAGGCAAGCTATCGTCTGGATAAACGAGTGTTTGACGCCGTTATCCAACTGGATGATACAAAGCTGGACCCCTGGTTTACCATGGGCGGCCTCAAGGAGTTCGGCGGCAGTGTCAGTGGCACCATCGGTGCCCATGGTATTGAAGGGCAGATGGATAAAGCCAGGGTATCGGTTGATCTGTCCCGCGTTAAAATTGTCAATGGCGGGAAGGACTGGGTCAATATTCCGGAGATAAAGGCTGAACTGGATGGCACTGTTTTTGAAATTCCCGGTGTTGCGGCAACCTTTTTGCAGAAGGGCACGCTTTTTCTGACCGGCCGGGGGAATCTTGCCGGAGATATGAACCTGGCCCTTGAGGGCGCTATCCCCGTGAAAAGCATGGTGCCTTTTTTGCTTCCGGATGCAGACATGTGGGGTGATATAAAAATTTCTGCCAAAATGGCAGGGACCCTGAAACAGCCGGACTTAAATGCAGATCTTGTTTTGGATCGTCTCGGCATGACACTGCCGGACTCAGGCCAGCGCCTGCACGATCTTTCCGGCCATGTGCGGGTAACCCCCGAGGCCCTGCATCTGGAAAAGATCACCGGGGGCCTGGACCAAGGCAGCTTTTCCCTGGCAGGCACTGTTGCGCTTGAAAAATTCAAACCTCACAGCTGGAACATTAAGGCAACGGCCCTTCAGTTTCCGGTGAAGATTCCCGACACACTGGACCTGCTATTGGAAAGCAATCTCGAATTTGACGGTATCATCGACAAAACGGCTGAACAAGGTGCCGGCCAATTCGATGTTCGGGGCGATATCCGGGGCAATATCCGGATCCTGGAGGGGCTATATTATAAGGATGTGAAGCTGAACCTGCTGCAGGGGATCCGGGAACCCAAAAGAACCGGGGCGCCGGACAGTTCAACCGGGAAGATATCGTTTTTGCATGGCTTGACCCTGGATATCGGTATTCAGGGCCGCCAACCTGTTCGGGTGGAAAATAATATGGCGGTTATGGAAATAGTGCCTGTGCTTCGGGTGTCGGGAACACTCGACAACCCGGTTATCAGCGGGCGGGCCCAGGCCGATGGCGGGGTCATTACCTATCAGAAGACTGAATTTGAAATACAACGGGCCGTCATCGATTTCGTCAACCCGTATCGTATAGAACCGGACATGGACATTCAGGCAACGGCTGATGTTCGGGAATGGATCGTCATGCTCCATATCCTGGGCACGCCCGAGAATCTTATGTTTGAGTTGACATCGACACCGCCTTTGGAACATGGCGACATACTATCCCTGCTTTTGTTTAAAAAAACGGTTGGTGAGCTCACTAAGGGCAGTTCCGGCGCTTCTTTTTCCGGTGAACAACGTGTTGCGGACCTGATTGCTGAAAAACTGAGCGCCGGTGTCCGGGATGCCACGGGTTTGGATACCGTGAAATTAAAATATGGAAACGGGGCAGGGGCGATGTCGGATGATATCGGCGTCACCCTTGGCAAGGAACTTTCCCGTAGAATATCGGTCAAATATGAGGCGCGAACCCAAAAGGGAGAGACCATCCAGCAGGCCTCTACGGAATACAGGCTCCTTGAAAATCTGCTGATGAGCGCTTTTCAGGATACTGCCGGTAATTTTGGCGGAGAGCTGACTTTCCGGTTGGAGTTTCGGTAATTGAAGAATGAACCGCGAGGTCGCAAAGAAGGGCATTTTTTAGCCACGGATTTACGCGGATCATCACGGATAAAAAGATTATAGCGCTGCGCGCAAAGGGCAATGTCTCACGCAAAGCCGCAAAGGGTTTTACTTGCGCCCAGTGGGCTGTAAAAAGTGATGTCACTCACAACACAACACATAACACATTACTCATTACTCATTCAATCATGATGCATAAAACAATTACAGTCTTTTTTTTCTGCCTTTTGATCTGTTCGGACGGGCTGGGCATGGAAACCGGCTCCGGCGGTGCAGGCGCTGAGACTGCCCCGATTGTAGGCAGCATACGGGTTGACATAAAAGGACCTGTTTCCGATGGTGCCCGGCTGGAAGAAACCGCCCGACAGATGATTTTATGCCCGGCAGGGGTTCCTTTTTCCGCCAAAGCCTTTGAAAAGAGTCTTGACCTGCTGAAGAGCTCGGGGTTGTTTCAGCACATTCATGTGCCGGATCCGGACTGGGCAAGGGAAGAGATTGTGCTTGTTTTTCAACTGACCCCTTTCCAGCGTATCCGGGAAATTTATATTAAAGGCGCGTTTCCGGTTTTTAAACAAGAGGTTTTGAATGCCATGGCCCTCCGGGTCGGCGGCGCCTATCTGCCGGAAAAAACGGCAACCTGGAAGAACAATATCGTCAAACTGTTTCAGGACCAGGGCTATATTGCCCCTGATGTTGCCATCTTCGATCAGAAAGGACCCCAAGACGGGCAGGTCTCGCTTCATGTCACGATTAAAAAAGGAAATTTTTATAAAATCGGAAGGTTGAAGATACTGGGGAACAGGGCATTTTCCACCAGTCGGTTAAAAGCGCGCATGTCCCTGTGGCAGGCATCGCTTTTTCCCGGTGGTATCAGCCGGTTCGTGCAGCAGGATCTTGACAGGGATGTGAAAGGCCTGCTCTCTTTTTATCGGGTAATGGGATATGCCGATGCCAGCGTCGCGGCAACCGTCGAAATGGACCGGGCCAATTCCCGGGCAGATATCCTTGTTACCATCACTGAGGGGCCTTGCTATGATATCCGGTTTGAAGGAAACAGGGCGTATTGGGGCTGGTTGACGCTTAAAAAAGAGTTGACGCTTTCCAAAAGCGGTAACCGCAACGGTGCCGGCCTGAAGAAAAGTATCCGGAACATTATCAATCGGTATCGGGCCGACGGGTACCTGGATGCCAGGGTCGAGGTCAAGGAAGCGGAAATACCAAAAAAAAACAGCAGCGAGCGCCGTTTGCGTCTGATCATTCATGAAGGACCGCAATCCATTGTCCGGGAGATTCAGCTCAAAGGCATCCGTTCTTTTCCGATAAAGCAGATTAAACAGCTGATGCTTACCCGTACACCGGGCCTGCTTTCAAAGGGTGCTTACACCCCGAAAAAGGTGGCGGAGGATATGGCCGCTATAAAAGCCTTTTATGTTAATCAAGGGTATCGCCAAATAAAAATCGATAAAAAAATCGACTGGTATGCTGATGCTAAAGGGCGGCCAACCGACATCCGCCTTGCCGGAATAACCCTTTTGATTGACGAGGGGCCCCGGACCCGGGTGTCGGATCTTACGGTAAACGGTGTGACGGCCCTGACCGAATCTTCTGCCAGGGATCTTGTCACCGTTAAACAAGGCGATGCCCTGAAAACGGATGCGCTTTCCGGCAGTAAAGATAAACTGGCATCCACCATTGCTGAAAAGGGGTATCCCCTGGTCCAGGTTCAGGAAAAGGTGATCCAAGACCCGGACCCGACCCTTGCTGCCGTTGTCTTTGATGTGGATCAGGGGCCACGGATGGAAATGGGGGCCATTTATTATACGGGTAATTTCAGAACTGATCCGCAAATTTTGGATGCTGAACTTGATATTCATAGCGGGGATCCTTTTTCCAGTACCCGAATTCTCAAAGGACGACGCAATATTCAGAACATTGCAGCTGTTAAAGCCGCCTCTTATAAACTACCCGGACTTAAGGAAAAGGCGGAAAAGGTCAGTTTGATTGTAGCGGTGGAGGAGGAAAAACCCTATTGGTTTGAAATGAGCGGCGGGTATGATGCTGTCAGTCATTTGTATTTTAATCTAAAAGGCGGTGATCGGAATTTGCTGGGGCGTAACAAAGATCTGTCAGCGGGCCTTGGGGTGAGTGAAATCGGTTATCGGATGGAACTTGCCTTTACGGAACCCCGGATTTTTAAAAGTCGCATTTCATCCACCACCAGTATTTATGCAGAAAACCGCGAAGATTTCAACCAGAGCTTCGGAATCAGCAGCCAGGGCCTTTCCCAGATTTTCGGCCGCAGTTTCATGGAAGGCCGGTTGAAATCCACGCTGACGCTGCTGATCGAACGCCGGGATCAATACCATCAAAGCGATGCGCCGATTTTGGCAGAAGATGAAGAAACCTATTCGGCGAGAACCAGTCTGGTGGCCACGCCGTTTTTGCTCTACAATACCACCGATTCCTTTACGCGACCCACAAAGGGCGTATACGCCTCTGCCATGCTGGATATTTCAAAAGGGCTGGAAAATTCTCTGGATGATTTTTTAAAATATCGCCTGGAAACCCGGACCTATTATACCCCGGTCCATCGTCTGACCCTTGCGGCAAGGGCCAGGTACGGCAGTTTGCATCCCTGGACAGCAGACAGCAATATACCGGAAGATCAGTTGTTTTTTATGGGGGGTACCGCCAGCGTCAGGGGCTTTGACGAGAATATGCTCCGGGTTGACGCCTACGACGATCCTGTGGGGGGGCGGGAGTCGCTTCTGGGAAACCTGGAGCTTCGCTATGATCTGGGGATGAATTTTGAGGCAACCGCTTTTTATGACATCGGCAGTATCCGGAAGACGGAAAATAGTGACATTCCAGACGATTTTCGTTCCGCCGCCGGCCTGGGGCTGCGCTATGTCACCCCCATCGGGGCCATTGGCGTTCTGTATGGCTGGAAACTGGACCCCCTGGCCGGGGAAAGTTCCGGCAGATTTCATTTTTCCATAGGGTATACGTTTTGAAGGTGCACGGGTAAAAACGAATTATGAATGATGAATGATGAATATGGATGTCGCTTTGCTCTGCCGTTTTTATAAAACGCTGTCCTATCGTAGGGTGGGCTATGCCCACCGATAGGCAGAATTCCTTAAACTAACCTGACAAAGCCAGAACCAAATTGAATATTGACGGTTGAGAGGTGAAAAATTGTGGTATCGCTGCGCTCTGTCATTTGGTGGGCACAGCCCACCCTACGATGACCTGAACCTGAAACCCAGTACCCATAAACCTAACCAAGATGCGTTGTAATCTGTCTGCCCTGTGAAATTCTTCAGGGCAAACGTAGCGCATTTCACCGGGGCGGATCAAAATGCGATAGCATTCCGTCATCATACATCATTTTACATTTCAGCGTTTGTGACGGGTTTCAGGGTTGCCGTCAGTGCGATGGCCAGGGCACACATGGCTGCAAGGGCTAAAAAGACGATTTTGTAGCTGCTCGTGACATCGAATATGTAGCCAGCCGCAAAGGGACCCATGGCCCCGCCAAGGGTGCTGCAGAAGATGACGATGCCAAAGAGAAGACCGTGGGATCTTGTTCCGAACAACCTTGCCATCAGGGGGGAATTCAGGGCAAAGAATCCGCCGTGGGCAAAACCGTAAAGTATCGCAAACAGGTAAAACATCCACAATTGGCTGGCCAGCTGCAGCCACACAAGGGCCGTTAACAGAAATAAAAGACAGATGGTCAATGCCTGTCTGTCCCCGATCCTGTCTCCGGCAGCTCCCATTAAAAACCTGCCGGCAATACTCACTCCGCCCACCACCGCCAGAATTCCGGCCGCCACCGAAGGTTGTATGCCAAGATCGATGGCATGCTGAACAATGTGCATCAGGATGGTGTAGGTACAGAAAAGGATGATAAAGTAAACCGTACAAACAATTTTGAACTGCCGGGTGAATATGGCCTCCTGAAACGTCAAACCCGTCTCGATTTTGTTTTTACTGCTCTGGGTATCAGGTTTTTTGTTGTCCATGGACTGGGCCTTGAGGGCCGGGTCCCGTACCAGAAACTGGGCGGAAAATATCACGGCCCCCAGGATGATGACACCCAGCACGGTGAATGCTGTGCGCCATCCATAGCCCTTCAAAAGCCATGTGATGAAGATGGGCATGATCACCATGCCAACCCCGGTGCCGACCTTGATGATGCCGCTCATCATGCCTCTTTTTTTTTCAAACCACCTGGCCATGGTGGATAAAAGGACCACATCCGTTCCGCTGAGGCCCACACCGACAATCAACCCGTAGAAAAGGTACAGGTGCCACACGGAATGGATGCCTGACATCAGCAAAAAACCGATTCCCAAAAAAAGGCCGCAGCCGGTCATGATCAGTCTGGGGCCATACCGATCGTTGAGGGTCCCCATGAGGATGCTGGTGACGCCATACACCAGAAAACATAGGGAGGCGGCCCCGGATATGGTGGCCCGGGTCCAGCCAAATTCGTTTAACAGGGGAGCGAAAAATACACCGAAACTATTGCTGATGCCCCAGGCAAGGGCCTGAATAATAAAAGAGGCGGCAATGATGGTGTATCCATAAAAAAGGGGGGATTTTCTGCATTTTTTTGACATTCACGATTCCTCAGCCATCCACCGGTACCACTTCCCATGTATGATCATTTTTTTGCTCAAGTTTCAGACGTGCTTTTATTTTCTGGCCATCGTCGGTTGTAAATACACAGGCCCGGGTTTTTTTACCCGTGACCAGGGCTTTAATGTTGGCCGGGGTCAGTTTTTTCCCCTTGAAGGTCTTCCAGATGACAAAATTGCAGCCGCCGTCTGATTTGCGCCAGTGTGAGCATCCATAGCCGCGGTTTCCTTCGATGATCTTGGCGCCGCAGACCGGGCAAGCGCCCAATTCGCCGGTATCGGTTTTAGTTGATGATGGAGGGGACGCCTCAGGGGTATCAACAGGGGCATTGGGGGCAGGAGAGGGAACATCGTCAAATACAAAACGGACCTGCCAGCGTCCCTGTTCGTGAACAAGCTGCAGGCCGGCGGAAAAGCGTTTTTTCTTTTTGGAGATAAAGCCCTTGAATGGCCCTGTCACTTTGCCGCTGAGCAAGAAGCCCGCTGCCCTGGGGGAGATCTTTTTACCGGCAATGGTTTTCCAGATCACAAAGTCACAGGGCGCGTCGGCTTTTTTCCAGTTGGCGCAGCCGTAGTTTTTAAATCTTTCCACGACCTCACCACCGCAGGCCGGGCACTTGCCGATCACGGTCTCGGGAGCCGGCGGCACATGCCCCTGGTGAAATTCTTTCACGATGGTTCGAACAAAGGTCTCAATGCCGGTGAGAAATTGGTCCATGGACCCGTTTCCCCGGGCGATTTGATCAAGATCCAGTTCCCAGCGGGCCGTCTTTTCAGGCGAGGCCAGGGTGCCGGCCACGGTGAATTTTCTCAGGGTATCGATGAGCAGGATGCCTTTTTCCAGGGCTTTAAGCTGTTTTTTTGCCCGGACAATATAATTGCGGGCCAGGAGGGTTTCGATGATCTGGGCACGGGTGGCCTGGGTGCCCAGCCCCACATCCCCTCTGTATATTTTTTTCAGGTCTGCGGTCTGAACATATCTTCCCGGATTGGTCATATCCTTTAAAAGAAGGGCTTCGGTATATTCCGGCGGGGGGGTTGTCTTTTTTTCTAAACGTCTGGTGCCGGTCACCCGGGCCGGATCACCGGTGATAAGGGGCGGAAGGTTTTCCTGTTCTTCTTCAGGTTTTGACGGTGACCGGGTTGTGATCCCCGGGATTTTCTGCCAGCCGGCATCGATGATGACCTTGCCACGACTGAGGAAAAAATCGGTGTCCCCAACCCGGGTGTGAATTTCGGTCTGCTCAAACCGGCAGTCCGGATAAAAGGCAGCGGCAAAACGGTTTAAGACCAGGCCATAGATTTTTTGTTCCGCATCCGTGGCATTCTGGGGGATGGGTGCCAGGGGGATCAGGGCATGGTGGTCGGTGAGGCGGGCGTCATTAAACACCCGGTGGTTGCTTTGCCGGATCAGGGCCTTGTCCACACCGGAGAAGATTTCACGATAGGTCCCGGAAAGTTTTTCCACCAGCTTGGCCGTCATGGCGACATTTTGAGATCCCAGGACCTTTGAATCGGTTCTGGGATAGGAAAGACATTTTTTCCGTTCATAAAGGGCCTGGGCAATATCCAGGGTTTGCCGGGCGGAAAAACCAAACCGGACGTTGGCATCTCTCTGGAGATCGGTAAGGGAGTACAGGAGGGGCGGTGCGGTTTGCTTTTTTTCTTTTTTAACCGCCGTTACAACCCCGGTCTGGTTCTCGATCCGTTGGATCAGGTCCCGGGCCGCTGCCGCTGTGGGGATGCGACTCTGGGTGTCGAGCACCCAGAGCCCCTGCCACGCGCCCTTTGGATTTAAAAACGACGCTTTCACCTGCCAGAAGGGTTCGGACACAAAAGTCGCCCTTTCCTTGTGACGGTCCACGATAAGGGCCAGTACGGCGGTCTGGACCCGGCCGATGCTGAAAAGGTCCTTTAACTTGATGGTGGCGGCCCTTGATCCGTTCATGCCCACCAGCCAGTCGGCAATCTGGCGGGAGCGGCCGGCATGCCACAACCGGTCGTAGTCACTGCCGGGTTTGAGTGCGTTTAACGCCGCTTTTACGACACCGGGGGTAAGGGCCTGGCTGGTCCAGAACCGGAAAACAGGATAATTTATGGCGGCCCCGGCCGTCAGGAGAATGGTTCTGGCAATGACCTCTCCCTCCCTCCCGGCATCGGTGGCGATAACGATTTTATCAATGGTTTTTCGGGACAAAAGCGCGGTGATGACATTGAGTTGTTTGCGGGTGGATGCCACAGGCTTGTATTTGAATTGGGCCGGGATGATGGGCAGGTTTTCAAAATCCCAGCGCTTCCAGGCCGGATCATAGTCATCGGGTTCGTAGAGTTCCACCAGGTGGCCCACGGCCCAGGTGATGATATGGTGGTCGTCTTCGATAAAGCCGTCTTTTTTCCCCCGCATGCCAAGGGCCCTTGCAAAGTCCATGGCCACCGAGGGCTTTTCCGTGAGGATCAATGTCTTCAAGCCGTCGCTCCTTAAATTGAAGATAGCAAGTAATGAGGTTGTAATTTTCTGATTGACAATTTAAATATTCTCCTCCAATACATCGGATACACCTTTGATCATTATTTTGAACTGTTTGAGGAGCGTTTTGCCACCCGGTTCAAGGACGTTGAGATCGATATAACATCATTTGAAGAGCAGTATCAGTGGATGATGAATGAGATTGCCTTTAATAAAGACGCCGCCAGAATATTTACCGAGATCTGGGCACTGTCACTCTACAATCAAAAGATAATGGACAAACTGCGTAACCACTACCAGCACTGGCAAAAAAGGATCTTTTCACTGGTTGAAAATTTTGTCAAGGATGAGATGATTGCCCGGCAGATGAGCCTGACGCTGATTGCTTTCTCCGAAGGCATGTCGCTTTTTTCAATTTTTTTTAAACGGGAAGACCTCTTCACGGATATGGATTTTAAAGGATTGCTGGACAGCCTTTCGGCCGGGACAAATCAATAGCGATATCCATGCCATCAAAGGATGATAGACCGGTTAAAGAGGAGCAACCATATTATGACGGAAAAGATGAGCAGGGAAAAATCCGTATCAGGCCCCACCCAATATGTGCTGGCCATTGATCTGGGCAGCGGGGGCCACAAGGTGGCCCTGGTGGCGGATAACGGCCATGTGAAGGCCAGTACCCAAGGGCGTATCACCACCTGTCTTTTGCCCCATGGCGGTGCGGAACAGGACCCCGATGAATGGTGGAACGGGGCATTGACGGGGGTTAGAGAAGTGATCCAAAAGGCTCATGTGGCAAAAGAAGACATTGTCGCCATCGGATGCGATTCCCAGTGGTCCCTGGCCGTACCGGTGGATGAACACGGCGACCACCTCATGAACGCTGTTCACTGGCTCGATACCCGGGGTGGAAAATATAACCGGAAGATTGTGGCCGGGTTCCCGAGCATCAAGGGGTATGGTCTGCTCAAGCTTTTGAAATGGGTAAAGCTCACCGGGCTGGCCCCCACCCTGTCCGGTATCGATTCTCTGGGCCATGTGCTTTTTATTAAAAATGAACGGCCGGATATCTACCGAAAAACCTATAAGTTCCTGGAACCCATGGATTACCTGACGGCACGGTTGACCGGTCGGATTACGGCCACCCAGAAAACCATGGTCCCCTTTGGTGTTGTGGACAACCGGCAGTGGGGTTCTGTGCAATACAGCGATGCCTTGCTGGCCATGGCGGGTGTGGACAAAGAAAAATTGCCCACATTGCTGCCAAACGATGGCGTCGTGGGCACATTGAAACCGTCGGTGGCAGAAAAACTCGGGCTGCTGCCGTCCACAAAGGTGGTTGCCGGGATCAGCGACTCCAATGCCTCCCTCATCGGCTCCGGTGCTGTCCGGGATTTTGAATCCATCATCTATATCGGGACATCCATGTACATGACCTGTCATCTGCCTTTTAAAAAAACCGATCTTGCCCATGTGATGACAACGCTGCCCGCCCCTTTTAAAGACCGGTATTACCTGCTGGGAGAGCAGGGAGCCGGTGGAAGATGTGTAGAGTTTTTTCTCAATCAGTTCGTTTATCCGGATGATGCGTTCGAGACCGGCATGAAACCGGATGATGCCTACCAGCGGTTTAATGCCATGGCAACCCAGGCGCCGGCGGGCAGCAATGGGGTGATTTTTCTGCCCTGGCTCAACGGATCCATTGTTCCCGATGAACAGCCCCATGCCCGGGCCGGGTTCATGAATATCTCCCTGCAGACCACCCGTGCCCATCTGTCACGGGCGATTATGGAAGGCCTTGCGTTCAATAATCGCTGGACCCGGGAACCGGCTGAAAAACTCATGGGCCGAAAAATGGAAAGCATCCGGTTTTCCGGGGGCGGTGCGCTTTCGGACCTGTGGGCACAGATTCACGCAGATGTACTGGGCATTCCCGTTCATCAGGTGGATGATCCGGTCAATGCCACGGTGCGCGGTACGGCCCTGCTGGTACTCAGGTCCCTGGGGTATTGTTCCCTGGAAGATATTGCCGGTCTTGTCAAAATTAAAAAAGTGTTTGAACCCGACGGTTCAAAAAAGGAAATCTATGATAGGATGTATGTCCAGTATCGTCAGCTGTTCAAGAAAAATAAACCGGTGTTTAAGGCCTTGAATGGGCATAGAAGGTCGTATCGTAGGGCGTGGGTTGTGCCCACCAATAGACAGAATGCCTTTGACCTGAATAAGCTTTAGATTAAAAAGGTAGAAGGTAGAAGATGGCGATAAATTATGAATAAATGATTTTAAAAAAAACAAAAGGAGAGCCCCATGTCTGATCAGGAAAAAGAAATGCAGGATGTCGACCCGTATAAACCGTACAAGGGCCGCCTGGAAAGTTTTGATCACCTGCCGGAAAAAGGGCGTGACCGGGATAAGATTCTGGCGGATCTTTCCTTCATGGCCAAGACGGAAAATGCAAAATGGAAAAATGGAAAGGTGTCGGGCACGTTTTATCATGCCGGTGAGGACCACCGGGCCTATCTGAATAAGGCTTTCTCCCTGTTTTCCCATGTGAATACGCTTCAGTTCGATTTATGCCCCAGTATGTCCAAAATGGAAAGCGAGATCATTGCCATGACTGCAAAAATGCTCCATGGGGATGCACCTGAAAAAAGCAATCCGGCCGATAAGGTGTGCGGAACAATGACTTCCGGGGGCAGTGAAAGCATTCTCATGGCCATGAAAACCTATCGGGACCATGCCCGGGTTGAAAAAAATATCACGGCCCCGGAGATCATCATGCCGCATACGGCCCATCCGGCCTTTGATAAGGCGGGGAAATACTTTGGGATCAAGATGGTCCATATACCGGTTTCCAGGCCCGACTTTCGGGTGGATCCGGCGGCAATGGAAGCCCGGATCAATGAAAATACCATCGCCCTTGTGGGCAGTGCCGGCAACTACCCTTACGGTCTTATAGACCCTCTGGAAAAATTGTCGGATCTGGCTGTAAAGCATAAAATCGGTTTTCATGTGGATGGGTGCCTGGGGGGCTTTATTCTGCCCTGGATCGAAAAACTGGGTTACGATATCCCGACCTTTGATTTTCGCCTGCCCGGGGTGACGTCCATGTCGGCGGATACCCACAAGTACGGATACGGGTTAAAGGGCACCTCCGTGGTGCTGTATCGAAACAGTGCGCTGCGGCGGCACCAGTATTTCAATGTTCCGGACTGGGCCGGCGGCATCTACGCCTCTCCCACGGCTGCCGGGAGCCGTTCCGGCGGTTTGACCGCAGCCACCTGGGCGTCCATGATGTATCTGGGGGAAGACGGGTACTTAAAGGCGGCAAAAGCCATCATGACCGTTGCCGATGAAATTAAAAAGGGCGTGGAAGCGATTCCGGAGCTGGCACTGGTGGGCGATTCCACTTTTGTGATCAGTTTTGTGTCCGATACAGTGGATGTGTTCCATGTAAATGATTTTATGCAGACAAAAGGATGGCGGTTTAATTGCCTGCAACTGCCGCCGGGCATGCATTTTTGCGTGACCATGCCCCAGACGGTTGTTCCGGATGTGGCAAAACAGTTGATCGAAGATTTAAAGGAAGGTGTCGCCTACGCCAGGGTCAATGAGGGAAAAGTTGCCGAAACAACCGCCCTGTACGGTCTTGGGGGCAGTATCGACGGTAACCAGCAGATCACCGATCTGGTGTTCGGATACCTGGATTATCTGTATGAGGTGTAGTGGTCTTTATCCACGCGCCAGCAAAGGGTGCCGGTTTGGCCGAAATTTTTTTTGACGACCTTTCCGTCCACGGCAATTTCTTCAAGATAATCTCTGATTTTTTTTCGTAGAATGGTTTCGGGGTCTGTGGATATACCTTTGAAAAAGTTGAAAAAATAATCCAGAGCACGGTCAACGGACATTGTTTTCTGCCAGGAAACGTCGGCGAAAAAAATATCGGGGAAATAACCCATGGCATAGAGCAGATTAAACCGGATCAGAAGGTCGGCGGGATGGTCCCGGAGGGGTTTTCCCATAATTTTGTTCCAAAGCCCCAGTCTGAGGTTATTTTCCCGTTTTCCGGCCCAACTGGTGGCACAGCAGCTTTGCCGGGATGCGGCCATCAGTTTTAAAAACAGGTCAGGGGTTTTCACCGCCGGTGTCATGTGGGCCAGGACAAGGTCGAATTTTTTCAACCATCCCCGATCTTTCAGATCCAGTTTTTTCCAGTCTGCCTGTTCAAAGTGGACCCGGTTTTTACATCCGGCAGGGCAGTTGGCTCTGGCCTGTTGCAGCATACCCCCTGCAAAATCAACAGCCGTCACCTGGGCCCCCCGGCCGGCCAGTAAAAACGCCAGAGAGCCGGTGCCGCAACCCACATCCAGAACAGTTGTGCCGCCGGCGAGCATCCGGTTTTTCTCAAGTCGCGTCACCAGGTCTTCCAGCCGTTGGTGGTAGGGCCTGTCAAGGCCATTGTCGTATTCTTTGGCTGCCGCATCCCAGTAGTCGGCAGACGCGTATCCTTTGCTGACACGGGTCGTGTCGTTACCCTGCAGTTTATCCCACTGCGCTATCCAGAATGCAGGGGAATGGATTCCGGCTGACGCTTTGGTGACCATGCCGTTGCTCCTGTTGATGGCTTTATTTTGTCCTGAAAAACCGGGTCCTTTGGGCCAGGTTTTTTTATTTCTGTACCGGACCTGAAATATCAAAGGTGATGATATGACTCTCACCCGTATCTGTCTCAGTAATTTTTAACCGGAGCTTTTTGACGGATTTGGCTTCCCCGGGAAAGAAGATAATACCATGGGCCATTGATTTTGGAGAAATTGCCTGGTTTTGGAGTGATTTTTCCTTCAGGTCGTTGACAATGGCCCTGCGGGCATCGTTGGCGGAGCCATATCCCTGGGCGCCGCCCATGGTGGCGCCTGCAGCGCCGCCAATGACAGCCCCTTTTCCAACATATTCGCCGATGTTGTTTCCTGAAACAATCCCCACGGCAGCCCCGATAATGGACCCTGCGGCAGCTCCCAGAAATCCTGAGTAGGCGCCTTCTTTAAATATTTTTTGGGTCTGGGCATATTTTGTGGCCCGGTCATAGGCAATCTGGGTGCTTAAAATCGGCCAGAGATTGCCTGATTCATCTTCAAGAAAGGTCTGGGTTCCGTCAATCTCCAGAAAATGGGGTCCCAGGTTGTCGAAAACCACCTGTACCGGAAGCATGCCCGCACCCCTTATGTCAAACCCAAAAGCCGCTTTGGCCTCCTTTGGGTCCGCATAGGCTTTGGCCCCTATCTGGGCCTGAGCCACCACGGTCAGGTTGCCGTAGGCGGAAGGCGTCTTAAAGGGCAGTGGCGTTGCCTTGTAACTGGTGGTGCACCCTGCAACCAGAAGGGCCACACCGATAACGACAAATGGTAAAAAATGATGCTTTTTCATGGCAGTATCCTTTTTTTAAGGTTTGAAGCGGTCACCGTACCGGTAAAAACGCGGGCCGGGAGGCCACGATGTTGTTTGTATTTCTATAAAATAACACATAAACGGTTCATGTCGAAATATTTTTTAACTCAACCCGACCTACGCAGTGTGCTTCATACCCTGATATCCCGCACCGATAACCCATGAACTCACTAGTCCCCACTCCAAGCTTGTAATCGATCTGATTTTTCGATACTAAAAAATGATGGTCTCGTAAAAAATAGATATCTTACAGCAGGGTTAACGTATGACGTCAACATGTTCGCACAAACGAAAGGCCCTTGTCGATGCTTCCTCGGCAATTTTGTTGTTTAAAACAGGCCTGTTTGAGTCCCTCATGGAGACCTATGTCATCCGGATGGCAACATCGGTATATGCGGAAGTGACCCGTAAAGGATATGCCGGTGCCGACTTTTTCCGACGGTGTCGTGCCTGTCTCAAAATTCAGGTGATTTCCCTGAACCCTTTTCCCGGGGACGAGCAGGGTGTGAAAACAGACCTGCCAAGCCATCTTGGCGCAGGTGAGCGGGACACCCTTTTGCTGTTCGACAAGGGAGCAGGGGAGTTTATCATCATTGATGACGGCAGGGGCGCTGCCTGGTGCCGGGACCACCGGATTCCCTATATCAATGCACTGCTTTTTCCCCGTATTCTGCAATCGGCGGATATCCTGAGCAAAGAGAACTGCCGGATGTTCATGGCCCGAATTATCGGTATTGGCAGATACTCAGCCCCGATTATTGCGTTTGCCCGATCATGTGATATCCACCACCTCAAATTTTTTTTTCCTGACAATGATGGGCAGAGGGATGGCAAATAAAGTTTACAAAAGCATCAAGGATAATGAGATGAACAGACATGACATTGAACTTTTTCCGCTCACAGCATCGGATTTCGAAACCCTGGTAGCATGGATCACTTCCCGAAAACAGGAGATCATGTGGGCCGGTCGGACCTTCAGGTTTCCCCTGGATCATGATCAGTTGCAAACATACCTGAACACCTGCAGGGGAGATCACCCCAAGCGGCTGGCCTTTAAGGCGGTTGACAGCAACAGTCATGAGATGCTGGGCGGTATCAACTTTCATCGCATTGATTGGGAAAACCGGATGGGCAGGCTGGGGTTGGTCATTGTTTCTCCCGGATGCAGGGGGAAGGGGATCGGCGTACAGATGGTCAGGCAGGCCCTGGCCCAGGGGTTTGAAACGTATGGGCTGCATCGTATTGAACTGGGCGTTTTCGACTTTAACTTTTCGGCCATCCGGTGTTATGAGCGCAGTGGGTTTTTTCGGGAAGGGATCCAACGCCATGCCTGCCGGTACAAAAATCAATACTGGAACCTGGTGATGATGAGCATGCTTCGGTCCGAATGGTCGACCCGATGCTTTTAGTATCTTGATTATTCTTGTATTGCATCCAAGGGCGGGATGGTGATAAATGCCGATTCCGTTTAGACGCTTTCATTATTTGAGATAAAGTGATATTCGGTTTTCTGCCGGTTCAAACAAATATGATGCATCGCTACCATGAATCAAAGTTTAGAGTAAAATGCGAAATTTGACCCGATCACCACTGCTATTGCCCGTTGTTTTTTTTGTGGTTGTTATTTTAATCGGCGGGCTATTGCTCCACAACGGCCAAGGCGGCAAAGCCGGTTCCCTGTCGTGGACCGATGCTTTTTTTACATCGACATCGGCAACATGCGTGACCGGGCTTTCAGTTGTGGACACCGGATCTTTTTTTACCCGCTGGGGCCAGGTCGTTATTTTGGGGCTGATGCAGGCGGGCGGTCTGGGCATTATGACATTTACGAGCCTGGCGCTGTATCTCTGGCGGCGCAGGGTTTCTTTTACCGACCGTATTGCTGTTGGACAATCCCTGCTGCACGACCCGGGATTTGCCCTGGGCCGGTTTTTGATCCAGCTATTCTGTGTTACTTTTTTCATCGAGCTGCTCGGTGCCCTGCTGCTTTTCTGGCAGGCCCCCAATGCCTTTACCCCCTTTTCAGCTATTTTTCATGCTGTTTCAGCATTTTGCAATGCAGGCTTTTCCCTGTTCAATGACAGCCTGATGACCTGGAAGGGGGATTGGGGCGTCAACCTGACGTTTATCGCCCTGATTTTTTTGGGCGGTATCGGGTTTTCGGTTCTTATCGAATGGCAGAGTGTTGGCATCAATCGATTTAAATCAGAGACATTGAACGTGAATAACCGTTTGAGCTGGTATTCACGGACCGTTGTGAAAACCAGCCTCTTTTTGATCCTGTTGGGCTGGATTTTAATTTATCTGGCTGAGTTTGTGGGCTATCACCGGATGACCGCAACCGAGAATGCTGTTTTAAGCGCCCTGTTTCAGTCGGTGACCTGCAGAACGGCGGGTTTCAATACCCTGAATATTTCGGAAATGACCAATGTATCATTGTTTATTATGCTGGGGTTGATGTTCATCGGCGGTGCGCCGGGCTCTTGCGCCGGAGGAGTCAAGGTAACCACATTTCGGGTGTTGATTGCGGCTGTCTGGTCCCAGTTAAGAGGCCGCCGGCAATCGGTTATTGGAAAATTCGCCATCAGCGAAGATGCCATCAAAAAAGCGTTCGTTCTATTCGTATTTGCCGTGGCTATTGTTTTTATTGCTTCTTTTATGCTTGATTTTACCGAAGGGGGCGACCAGCCCCATGACCTGGTAAGGGGACAATTTTTGGAAATTCTTTTCGAGACCGTTTCGGCTTTCGGCACGGTGGGCCTGAGTACCGGAATTACCCCGACGCTCACTGTTGCCGGTAAGTGGATATTAATTGTTTTAATGCTGGTGGGACGTCTGGGCCCCCTTGTCTTGATTTCAGCCGTGCAGGCGTTTCAAAAAGAGAGTTGGTATACCCTTCCCGAAAAAAATCCGATGATCGGATAAAAAATAAACGACAAACCGGAAAAATAAAAAGGAGCACCACCCATGGCGCGAAAACCGCAAATCGGCGTTATTGGTTTGGGAAAATTCGGATATAAATTCGGCATTACAATGTTGAATTTAGGACATCAGGTGCTGGGGATCGATAGTGAGCCTGAAAATATTCAACGGGCGCAAAAGGTGTTTACCCAGGTTTTTCAGGCAGACGCCACCCGGGAGGAGGCCCTGGAACAGATGGGCATATCCGACATGACCCATATCCTGGTCAGTGTCGGGAATTCCATTGCCGCCAGTACGATGATATCCATGTATTTGAAAGAACTGGGCGTTGAGAATGTCTGGGTTAAGGCAATTAATGAGGACCATGCCAAACTTTTGGGAAAGATCGGTGTCGATGAGGTCGTCATACCCGAACATATGGCGGCCAAACAGCTGGCGGACCGCATCCATATGCCCGGATTCATTGAAAGGCTTCCCTTTGATTCAGAGATGATTATCCGGGAAATGACCATCGACAAATTCGCAGGCAAGACGCTTCGAACCATTGACCTGACCAACCGGTTCAATGTACAGGTCATTGCCATAAAGAAGAATCAGGATTCTTCTTTTGAATACATTCCCAGGGCAGACGATAAATTGAATCAGGACGATAAAATCGTTGTCATCGGATCTGTCAAAGCCCTGTCCGGGATAAGGGCCTGACCCGGAACACATTGAAGTTGATTTTGCAGGCAATCAATGTATAATACCTTATATTTGCAGGCACTGGATTTTAGAAATGGAACGGATGTCGGTGTTGCCCTGATCACCGCTACGTGAATTCCTGCTGTTTGTGTATCTGAATTTGAACACAATTCCCCCAGACCCCATTTTGTCACCAGGCAGACTTGATTCGATCGGCAAAGATATCTCCTCGCGGAAAAAGCGCTTGAACTTATGGCTGACCCATAAGTTCAATATGCAGCACGAACCCAATAACCCCAAACCGTTTCCCCATAAATGGAGGCAGGCTTATGAGCAATTATCTGATTGTACTGGTCAATCGTGCGCAGGCACGTTTTTTCACCATAGAACCGGTTGAATTCCCGGAGTTGGAGTCCGGTCCCCGGTTGACTGCCTGTGGAGAACTCGAAAATCCGGAAGTCGGCGATGCCAGGGATATTTTTTCGGACTCCAAGACTGGTCGGGGCGCTGCCGCCCCTTTGGGGGGGAAAGTCCACGGATATGACGACAAACGGGATCAGCACATGGATGAACTCAGACGCCGGTTTGCTGCCGCGATCCTCGAACGCATCCGGACACTGGCTGCCGCCAAACATGCCGGCAGCGTTATTCTCGCGGCTTCCGCAAGGATGCGCCGTTTTTTATATCCGGGTATAGATACCCTTGCGCGGCAGGGATGCCGGGTCCATAAACTTTCAAAGAATATGATCAACTTTTCTCCCCGGAAGATTCATGCCTACCTGGCCGGAGAAGGACTGGTGCCCGGGCAACGCTTAGAGGTTTAGGGCCGCGGAAAAAATAATTTATTCTGTCGTCCTGCTTGTCTTTTTAACCCGGGATGACGCATTGCGTCAGTGCGTGACCGCGTTCCATCAACCGGCAGAACCGGCGAGTCAAAATGTAAGCCTGATTCCGATAAATGTATTGTTTCCGCGACCTGATCGCTGTGTGGCAATTCAGTGTTTCGTTATTACTGTGCGAGATCAGACTGGTAAACAAGCTTTTTGTCAATATGATAGGTTACAGGAAGGCCTTCATTTTTCCAACCGTCAAGTTTTCTCTGACCGTTGTATATACTGTTTTCGTTTGAAATTTTATCGCCTTCGAAACCACCGGACATGCTGGACAGATTTTTAGGATCCCATCCTGCTGTGATCGCAGCAGTACATGCAAGACAACTTCTTTTTCCGCTACGACACATAAAAATCAGTTTGTCAGTGGCCGGGTTGAATTGTGCAAGCAGCGCTTTAGCAAAGTCGGGATTATCTGACATGCCGTATTTTTTTCCTTCGAATTTTCCAGTCCAGAATTTCAGCGGAATATTATAGGCGCCCACCGGATGACCGATCAACTGATATTCAGCCCGTGTCCGTGTATCGATAATCACGGTATGACCGGGATCTTTCTGCACCATTTCAAAAGCCTGGGAAGGGGTAACATCAGTCCCTTCATGAGCGACTTTAACTTTATATTCATATCCGCCGAAAGCGGTACCGCTGAACAGAAATAACCCTAAAACAAATCCCAACAATACTTTTTTCATTTTCTTCTCCTTTTGATGGTGAACGTAGAATTTTTTTTGCCACACCCTATATGCCAAAGCGATCTATGATGCTTTCTTCTATTCTAATAT
This sequence comes from uncultured Desulfobacterales bacterium, assembly GCA_942490765.1. Lineage (GTDB taxonomy): Bacteria > Desulfobacterota > Desulfobacteria > Desulfobacterales > 4572-123 > 4572-123. The sequence continues at coordinate 41,379 of CALNYM010000029.1, forward strand.
CACCCGGAATCTGTCAATGAAAAATGAGACACAATTGTTGAAAATTTGGAACTGCTTGGTCTGATTTTTTTTCAGAGATTATTTGATTATCGAAGCGGTCAGGGCAGGTGCACGGTCATCACCGGTATGGTGCATTTTCGAATGACCCCTGTGGTGACATTTCCCACCAGGGCCTCTTCCAGTTTTCCATGACCGTGGGCGCCCATTATCACCAGATCAAAGCCCCCCTGCCGGGCACTTTCGACGATCTGCTCCACCGGTTTGCCGACTTTTACCATGATATTTTCCAATGTCAGGGGGCAAAATGGAACCTCCCTGATCACTGTGCGGGTGGTTTCACGTATTCGGTTTTGGATGGCACGCTTTGCCTTTGCGATGCTGGTGCGGTTAAATGCATCCCATTCTTTGCGCCCGATATGTTCCATAAGATTTATGCCTGCGCCTGTGGAAAATTCTTCGAGCAGGTCCGGAATGACGTGAAGGACGGTCACTTCCGCCTGATAGCGGTTTCCAAGACTGCACGCATATTTGACGGCATGCCGCGCCGTGTCGGACAGGTCCGTGGCATAGAGAATTTTTTTAAATTCAGGCACCAGGGCGGAACCTTCAAGGGGTAAAGGAGCGTCTGAGGCCTGTATTTGTGCCATTTTTTTGTCTGGCATCAATGCCGGCTCAATGTCGTCTGCCGCCTTTCCGAACAACCGGTTGATCAGTTTGATATACCAGGCAGCGCTCTGGATCTGGACGACATAGGCCAGGGCAATCAACAGGGCAATGGTGGTTCCCTGCTTTCCAAAGGCGGTCATGGCAATGGCCAGGGCAATGGACAGGTCCCGCATCACTACACCGAATACCATAGAAATAGCATCTTCCCGTTTGAAAAACAGCCTGCCGACGATGGTCAGCATCCCATAGGAAATCAGATAAAAAACAACCAACGGCAACAGGATCACAAGGATGTCGCCGGGATTGGCAATAATGTTTTTGGCCTTGAGAGACATGGCTAAAAAAGCAATGAGGATAACCCCCAGGGCTGAAAAGGGCGGAAATTTGGGTTTAATCCGTTGGTTCCACTGTTTCTCCCCATATTTTTTTTTAACCGCATACTGGGTCAACAGCCCGGCAAACAAAGGCACGAAAACAAACAGGACAATCTGTTTAAACATGTGGAGCATGTTGACTGCAACGGTGGCGCCCATGAAAATTTTAGTAAAAACAGGTGCGGCCAATGATCCGATAATCAGACCGAAAACCACCATTTTGATGGCCGCTTCCTTGTTTCCCCGGGCAAAACCGGTCCAGGATATGGTCATTCCCGACGTGGGCAGTACACCGATGAGAAACAGACCCACTGCCCACAGGGCATGCTTTTCAAGTCCGCCGGAAAAAAATATTTTGCCGGTAAAATAAGCAATCACCGGGATGACGGCAAAATTGATAAACTGTGTGGTCAGTTGCAGGGAGGTATCCCGACCTTTAAAGATACTTTTTACATTCAAGGTCACCATCATGGGGTATACCATGATAAAGGTTACCGGGATGATGAATTTTTTCAGGGGGGCCGCATTGAAAAAATAGCCGAAACACAATCCCAGAGACATGGTTATGGGGATGGCCCATACCAGATTTTTTTGAAGCTTGGATAAAATATGCCACATATTTCCTCCCTAATGGGTTTTTTGGTTGGTGTTGTTTCAAACAGGCGTCCGTTTTTTTGTGTCCAGAGGGCTATATCAACAATTGTGCCAATTGGGACTAAATCGGGTACTCAAATCGTTGTAGAATGATAAAATTGGATAAAAATAGTCTGTTATGAAAGGTATCGCCGTTATAAGAAGATTGCATCGATAGGATAAACGGGTTTTTAGTTGCGTTACCGGGCCTCCGTGATAACGATTCATGCGTTACCATAACGGTTGTCGGATTGTCTCCGTCTTTGCAGGCGGCCAGGTTGTTTCAGGTAACAGGGTCGCTGAAAAAGTCAGAAGGCGGTGATTGTCGCCTTTTCCTATAACTTAAAAGAGAAAAGAATCTGAAAGTAAAAAGATGGCATAGATATTGAAATCATCGATCTTTTCGGTTAAAAAAAAGATTTATGGATATTGGGCGCTTAAATTTATATAATATTTGGTTTGGTTCTGTATTTACCAGGTGTCGGGTTTACGGGATAACAGAATTTATGCATCTATTCACCAGAACAGAAGAACAGTATCTTTTGACTTAAAAAAATTTAAAAGGATTTTTGAAGATGAAAATTGAAGTGGATTTTCAACCCATCGGCAAACATGTAGAGATTGATTCCGGCACAACGATTCTAGCAGCGGCTCAGGAGGCGGGGGTCGGTATTTCAGCTATCTGCGGCGGTGCGGGTTCCTGCGGCGCCTGTCGGGTCCGTCTGGATGGCCAGGACCATGTGAGTCAGCCGAACGAGACCGAAATCGACGTCCTGGACGCCGATGATCTGGCTGCGGGCATACGGCTGGCCTGTCAGACCGAAATTTACGGGCCCACCCGGGTGGATGTGCCCCCCGAGTCCATGACGGCAACCCAGCGCACCCAGGTGGAAGGCGAAGAAATCAGTTTTGAATTTGAATCGCCCATTGAGGTCCTGGATCTGACCTTGTCAAAAGCCGAGGCCACTGATTTGCAGGCGGATTTTGAGCGGCTCAGCGCTGCTGTTTTGAAAAACGGCTGGACTACCCTGCGCTGCCGCCGAATGACTATTCTTAAACAAATTCCGGGCTTGTTGCGCGAAAACAAGTGGAAAATTCGGGTGGGGCTGCGCGGCGATGAACTGGTCAGTGTCAGTGCGCCCGGAACCCCTTTGCTGGGGATGGCCGTGGACGTCGGCACCACCAAGGTGGCCGGGTACCTGGTGGATATGGCCACTGGAAAAACCCTTGCCATGAAAGGCATCATGAATCCTCAGATTGCCTACGGTGAAGACGTGATGGCCCGGATCACTTATTCTTTCATGCATGAGAACGGATCGGATATTCTGCAAAAAGCCATCATCGATGCGTTGAATGAACTGGCCATTGATCTCTGCGCTGCAGCCGGGACAGACGGCGACACTGAAGCACCGGTCTATGCGCCGACCCAGATCGTGGAATCGGTCATGGTGGGGAATACCGCCATGCATCATCTTCTGTTGGGGCTGCCGGTGGAGCAGTTGGGCCTCTCACCGTATGTGGCGGCGGTATCGTCACCGCTGGATGTCAAGGCGGATGAAATCGATCTGGCTTTTTCGCCCGGGGCCACTGTTCATCTGCTGGCCAATATTGCCGGCTTTGTCGGGGCCGATCATCTTTCCATGCTTCTTGCCACGGATACCCACAAGAAAAAAGGCGTGGTGATCAGCCTTGATATCGGCACGAACACGGAAATCACCCTTGCAGCCCATGGTCGCATGATCGCCTGCTCAACCGCCTCGGGACCCGCTTTTGAGGGGGCCCATATCCGGTATGGCATGCGGGCCGCTGACGGCGCCATCGAAAGGGTTCAGATTGTCCACAACAAGCTGGCCTTCCAGACCATCGGCCATACGGCCCCTGTGGGGATCTGCGGCTCGGGTATCCTGGATGCCATTGCCCAGCTCAAGCTATGCGGGGCCATGAACGACAAGGGGGCACTGGATATCAAGCATCCCCTGGTACGCGAGGGTGAAAAATTGCCCGAAGTGCTTCTGGCAGCTGCCGACATAACCGGAACCGGTCATGATATTGTCTTGAACCGCAGCGATATCAATGAAATTCAACTGGCCAAGGGCGCCATGCGGGCGGGCATTGAACTGTTGCTGGATGCGGCAGGTGTCACGGCAGGGGATGTCGATGAATTTATTATTGCCGGTGCCTTTGGTTCCTACATCAGCGTTGAAGCTGCCGTCGGTATCGGCATGTTTCCCGATATCCCCCTGAATCGGTTTCGGCAGGTGGGTAATGCCGCCGGCATTGGTGCAAAGCAGGCCCTTTTATCCACCACACGCCGGGCTGAAGCCGCCGGTATCGGCGAGCGGGTCGAGTACCTGGAACTCACCGTCAGTGAAAAATTTCAGGCGGAATTTTTAAAGGCCCTGTATATGTAGTGAGTGGTGAGGCTTGGAACTTGTAACTTGCGACTTGAAGCTTTTTTTGCGACCTGAAACGAAAGGAAAAAAATATGGCGAAAGCAGAGATATTTGCCGGTATCTGCGGCTTTAATACAACGGTTGAAACGGCAATGGATGGATCCCAATGTGATATCTCCATTGAAAGCGATTGTAAATCAATCCAGAAGCTGGCCGAGTCGTTAAAACACGTCAATCCGTTTGAGGAGATCAGCTTCAGGGGGCAAGGGCCAACGACGTTGCGGGTGGCCGAAAAATACTGTGCCCACGCAGCCTGTCCGGTTCCGGCAGGGATCATCAAGGCCATTGAGATTGCCGCCGGCCTTGCACTGCCGGCGGATGCGACCATTAAATTGTCAAAGTCCTGATGCTCACGGTCACGTAAAGAGTCCAACTCCTGCGTTGCGCTGCATTTTGCAATCATTCAACGGTCGATGGTTACGCCTCATGATTGCAAAATTTGCGCGCCTTGAATTTGAATTTTTTACGAGACCGCCTAAATTCAACTTTTTACGATTCCATCAATGTTTGTTCCCTGGGGTACCTTATTATGACCCGGAGCACAAAGACTTCGCACACGGTAAAGGTGATGGAGGCGTAAAAAAATATTGGAAATGGTGAGGCCGTCCTTCGGGGCGGCCTTATTACTTCAGGGCTTGATCCATCAGAATCAATAGGCTATATTATAAGGGAAACGGTAAAACCGATAAATGATTACTACAATAGGGGTAATGGTGAAAAGATGCAAAAAAAATTTAATGGCCAAAAGACGGCTAAATTGGGCACTACAAAAAAGCCTGCGGTTGTCAGCGTGCAGACAGAAGAAAGAGTAACGGAAGTCGTATCCATATTTGAAGAAAAGGGATGGCGCTATACCATTGGATTAGAACCGGATAAACCCGAGGATATTACCGATTTAGAGGTATTATTGAATTTGCCGAAACCAGCAGTGGTGGAAAAAAAAGCGGGCCGCAATGATCCCTGCCCGTGCGGCAGCGGGAAAAAATATAAAAAATGCTGCGGTAAATAAGGCTGCCCTGCAACTTTATGAGTTGAGCGATTGAACATGACAACTGCACAAAAACGAAACATCATCGGATCATTTCTGGGGATATTGGCAGCGGTAGTACTGTTTTTTTCCGCCGGGCTCAGGCTTCCGGTTTTAGACGCGTCAACGGATACCTATTTCCGTGAAGCCATCACCAAAGCCGGGGTGGCCTATGCCACCTGCCGGGTCGTGAATGCCTCTGTTTCCATTGTAAAAGAATCGCACCTGGAATTGGAACCCGCGGGCATCGGTGTGTCCCTGGCTGTGGGACAGGCCCTGGACCCCATCGATGATATGACCGAGCGGCTGTCTGATGTGCTGGTCACGGCCATTACCTCTCTGGGAGTTCAGAAACTGGCCTATGAAATGAGCGTATCCCTTGCACCGCCCATCCTTGCCGTCTTCCTCCTGGCCCTGTCCATTCTCATATGGTTTAAAAACGAAAGGATCGCCCGTTTTAAAAAAGGAGCCATGGGGATGCTCATCATTATTGTTGTCGCCCGTTTTTGCCTTCCCATGTCATCTGTGGCAAATACGTTTCTCCAAAAACATTTTTTTGCCGATCAAATATCAGAAGCCACCAATGAACTCTCTCTTGTGTCTGCCAGGCTTGATAAAATAAAAGATTTTTCCCTTCCGGAAATCGATGGCGTTTTGAAAACTATCGAAAACAGTGCGTCATTTCTCAAGCAAAAATCCATGGAATTTAAAGATGCCATCGGAATCACCGCCAGCCACATGGGCGACATCATAGAAAACCTGTTACAACTCACGTTTTTATATGTCGGTGTTTTTCTGATTCAGGTGATTATCCTGCCTTTATTGACATTCTGGCTCCTTATAAAGACGATCAATTTCTTTTTGGCAACAAATATCCCGGTCATCTTGAGTCCGTCGCAAAAACCGGGCAATAAACTTATCCGGCAAAGCCCTTCGGCGGACGGATAACGCCGCTGCCTGGTCCGGTTTTTGGCGAGCTTGATAAGAAATGTTTGAGAAAAGGAAAAGAATAATGAAAATGTATGGTCCTTTTTTTAACACGATATTCAGATCCTTTTTGACAGCGCTTTTTCTACTTGTCTTCTACCAACCCTGCTCAGCCAATATCGCCATCAATATTCCGGAGCCACTTCAACCCTGGGTTGACTGGGTATTGCATGACAAAGAGGATCAATTGCAATGTATTCCTCAATACAACAACCCCGAACAACTTCAGTGCCATTGGCCGACAGAACTCATTGTCGATTTAAACGGTAACGGGGGTGAGTTCAGTCAGTTCTGGCAGATTCAGCATGAGAGCTGGGTCACATTGCCGGGAAACAGTAAACAATGGCCCCGGGATGTGAAGGTTGATGGAAAACCTGCCGTTGTGATGCAGAAATACGGCAGGCCCGGAATTTTGCTGCAACCCGGGTCGTATACCCTTACCGGTAATTTTACATGGTCCAAACTGCCTGAGTTTTTACAAGTGCCGCTGCAATCTGCTCTCATCGCCCTATCTGTGAACGACCATACAATTGAATTCCCGAATATAGATGCATCAGGGATATTGTGGTTGAAAACAGATCAAAAGGAAGAAAAAATAGAAAATCGCCTGAAGATAGAAAGTTTCAGGCTGATTGATGACAGCATTCCCACCCTGATAGAGATCAATGTCAGTCTCGATGTCGCAGGATCCGCTCGGGAAATCACGCTTGGACCCATATATTCTCCTGATAAATTCATTCCGGTATCCCTGCAAAGTTCACTTCCGGCCCGGCTGGAAAAGGATGCGAGAATTCGGGTGCAGGTACGCCCGGGTCGGCACAGATTTGTATTAACAATACGGCATATCGGTCAAGTCGAGACGCTCTCCTTTGAACGCCCTGATGATGGTTTCTGGCCGGAGCAGGAGATCTGGTCATTTAATGCCCGTTCCGACTTAAGGATAGTTGAAGTTGACGGTGTAGCGCCCATTGACCCCCAGCAAACGTCTATCCCGAAAACCTGGCGAAAACATCCTGCCTACAGATTGCTTCCCGGAGAAACCATGCGGTTGCATGAAATCAAACGGGGTGATCCACACCCGGCGCCTGACCAGCTCACGCTGAATCGTAATTTATGGTTACGCTTTGATGGGTCCGGGTATACGATTCAGGACAATATCGGGGGGACAAAAAATACGAACTGGCGATTGGAAATGAGCCCCTCGATCAAACTCGGCAGAATTGCCGTAGACGGAAAAGAACAGTTCATTACGCAACGTCAAGGGTCGAAAAAAACAGGTGTAGAGCTTCGAAAGGGCATTTTAAAACTCGCTGCGGACAGCCGTTACCAGGGAAATATCTCAACGCTGCCGGCAACCGGTTGGGACCATGATTTTCAGCAGGTCAGGGGAAAACTGTTTTTACCGCCAGGCTGGAAACTGATCAACGCAGGCGGTATTGACAATATTCCGCATACCTGGGTTAAACGATGGACCCTCCTGGATTTTTTTATTGTTCTTATTTTTACCATTTCTCTGGCAAAACTTTTTTCAAAACCGCTGGCGGTGATTGCCTTTATAACCCTGGTGCTGACTTATCATGAGCCAAATGCCCCGAGATATATCTGGTTGGCCTTGTTGATCGGTTTTGCCTTACTTAAACACCTGCCGGACGGTAAATTCAAGCAGACCGTTAAATTCTATCAGATGGTGGCCTGCCTGATGCTTTTGATTATTGTTATACCGTATTCAATCCAGGCTCTCAGGATCGGTATTTACCCTCAATTGGAAAGGCCCTGGACATCTATGTCGGATTATTCCCGGCCGCAGCAGACGCCTTCGCCCCTCGATCAAAGCCGACCGCAGAGTCCGCATGGAACAGCAGCGGTAAAGAAAGCAGCAGGGATGGCCAAGGGTATGGTCAAAGTGTTGTTGCGGATTCTATGGGAAGCGACCGTCATCATATTATCGAAACCAGGTCCTGCAGTATGATCCAAAGGCGCTCACCCAAACAGGCCCGGGCCTTCCTAGCTGGCAACCCTTTGAAACCATAAATTTCAGCTGGTCCGGGCCAGTGACCCCCGATCAAACCATTTCATTTACATTAATTGGCCCTAGAATAAACTTTGTTCTTTCTTTTATTCGTGTTTTTTTGATTCTCCTTCTGGCATTGGGAATGTGCGGAATAAGATACAGACGCAGCCAAGGATTTTATCTCCCAAATTTGAAAACATTTTTTATCGCTATGTTTTTGATGCTCTCTTTTTTGAATCCGGGCGTTATTCAGGCAGGCGAGATCCCTTCCCGGGAGATGCTCAATGAATTGCAGGAAAGGCTCCTTGAAAAAAATGACTGTTTTCCTTCCTGTGCCGATATCTCGGACATTAAAATAACGATCACTCCGGAAAAGCTCTCTATTGTTGCCAGTGTAGACGCTCAAATCGACACTGCTGTTCCCCTGCCGGGTCATGCTAAACATTGGCTGCCCCAACAAGTCATGGTGGATGACGGCCATGTAAAGGGGCTCTTTCGATCAGATAACAATTTGTGGGTACTGGTGCCGTCCGGCAAACACTTGTTGAAACTCAACGGCGCAATCCGAAGGCAAAATACATTACAGCTGCCATTTCCTTTAAAACCGCATCACGCAGTAATAACGGCAAGGGGTGGTCTGTAGAGGGTGTTCATCCTGACGGCACCTTTGACGCCCAGTTACAATTCAAACGAATTGTTGAAAAGGAAAATAAAATAACAGAGATCCTTGAGACTGGCTTACTCCCGTCATTTGCCCTGATAGAACGAAATATACTATTAGGCCTTGTCTGGAAAGTTGAAACTAAAATTCAGCGAATAAGCCCAAAAGGTTCGGCGATAGTCATGAATATTCCCCTCCTTCCCGGAGAATCAGTGACGACGGAAGGGGTTCAAGTTGACAACGGGATTGCCCGAATCAACCTGAGCGCCGATCAGGATAACATGACATGGGAATCCTTTTTGGAACCGGTTGATTCAATCATACTGACCCATTCAAAGACAGATGCCTGGACTGAAATATGGACAGTCGATGTCAGTCCCATATACCATCTGGAAACCGATGGTATTCCGGTAATCCTGCATAAAACCGGAGACAGGTGGTACCCGACCTGGCATCCATGGCCGGGTGAAAAAGTCATTTTAAAGATCTCCCGCCCCGCCGGTATTACCGGCCAGACAATGACTATTGAAAAAAGTCACCTTGAAGTGCGGCCGGGTAGCCGGACAACCCATACGAAGTTATCGCTTACAATTAAAAGCAGCCAGGGGGGGCAGCACATCATTTTATTGCCGCCTGACACCCAGCTTCAGGAAGTTAAAATAGGTGGGAAAATTCAGCCGATTCGCCAGGAGGGAAGGAAGGTGCCGCTGCCGATTACCCCGGGCAAGCAGGAAATTAAATTGCAATGGCTTGATTCAAAAGGGATGGCCTCCCGGTTCAGGACGCCGGAAATTGACCTCGGAACCCAAAGTGTCAATGCCAGTGTTGATCTTTTTCTGCCACACAATCGCTGGCCTTTATTTGTCGGCGGCGAACAACTGGCAGGCCCTGCAGTTCTCTTTTGGTCAGTCATTTTTATCATTGTACTTGTGGCATTCGGCCTCTCGATGACAGGATTGACACTCCTTAAGTTTTACCACTGGCTTTTGCTGGGGATAGGGATGTCCATGAGTAACCTTGCAGCCTGCTTTTTCGTCGTCGGCTGGCTCATTGCCCTTGATTTTAGAAAAAAAGCCGCAACTCTTGAAAAGAAAACGTTTAATCTGGTGCAAATCGGTATTGGCATGTTAACGGTTTTGGCTCTGGGGTCGCTGGTATTTGCAATTTCTCAAGGGTTACTCGGTCACCCGGACATGAATATCGTCGGAAACGGTTCAAGAAGTGATCTCCTGAGATGGTATCAGGACGTGAGCGACAACACCCTCCCCCGGGCATGGGTTTATTCAGTCCCAATGCTTGCTTATCGAGCCGCTATGCTCGTCTGGGCACTTTGGATATCATTTACCCTTGTCGGCATTCTTAAGTGGGGATGGCGATGTTTCACAGATCCAACCATCTGGTACAGTTTGCCTGCAAGGCCTAAAAAGCCGAGAAAGAATAAAAAGTTCTCCGGCGACGCCCAACCCAGCGATGGTCCGATGGCAGATATTCAAGAGAAGTAATTTAATTGATTGGTTCTACTGATACCGAGTTTATCGGCCGCTGTGCGAAAAATGCCATGCAAAGGAGTTGTAATGGTCCGTCCGATTTATCTTGATTATAACGGCACCACCCCCCACGATTCTGAAGTCGTCGAAGCTATGATGCCCTTTTTGCAGACTGAATTTGGAAATCCATCCAGCAGCCACTGGTATGGCATTAAACCGAAACAGGCGGTGGCGGCTGCCCGCAGGCAGGTTGCCGGCTTGCTGGGCTGCAGTCCAGAAGAAATTATTTTTACATCGGGGGGCACGGAGGCCAATAACCACGCGATTTTGGGGGTGACCCGAGGCAGAAAAGCCAAAGGCGGGCATATCATTACCACTGCTTTTGAACATCCGGCTGTTTTGGAGGTATGTCGCTATCTTGAAAATGAGGGAATCGAGACCACCTGTCTGCCGGTGGATAACCAGGGGATGCTTGAACCGGCGGCTGTGGCGGATGCTATTCGACCGGACACCATACTGATTACCGTGATGCACGCAAACAACGAGGTCGGCACGGTACAACCTGTTGCCGACATTGCCGCTGTTGCCCGCCGATATGGCGTATTGATGCACACGGATGCAGCCCAATCCACGGGTAAAGTCGATGTAGATGTTAGTGCAATGGGGGTCGATCTGCTTTCAGTCGCCGGCCACAAAATTTATGCGCCCAAGGGCGTGGGCGCCCTTTATGTCCGCAAAGGCGTTCAGCTCGATAAGTTTTGCCATGGCGCCGGGCAGGAAAACGGTTGGCGGGCAGGCACAGAGAATGTTATCGAAATTGTCGGGCTGGGGAAAGCCTGTGAAGTGGCCAGTCGCGATCTGAAAAAAAATATGGCGCATATGCAACAAATGCGCGATCAACTACAGTGGGGTATCATGACGCGCCTGGATGATGTGCGTCTCAATGGTCATCCTGAACATCGGCTGCCGAATACTCTGAGTCTGGCTTTTAAGGGCCTGGCCGCCAATCGCATTATAGAGGAGGTCGGTCTTGAGGTTGCCGTATCGGCCGGAGCAGCCTGCCATTCAGATACCGTGATATTGTCGCATGTACTGACCGCCATGCAGGTCCCCCCGGAGTGGGCCATGGGGACAGTTCGGTTTTCCACGGGCAGATTTACCACCCTGCCTGAAATAGACCGAACGGTGGCAGTTGTCGAAAAGGCTGTTTCCCATTTACGAAACCTGCAATGAACGCAGAAACATTCGGTTCCTCGCTATTTTGTGTGGGTGCCCCGGGATGCTTTCATTTTCATGCTCAAAAAACTCGGCACTAAGCGGTCGTAACGCCGGACAGGTCTTTGGCACAAACCATCATATTGATATTTTATGTAAAAATTAAGCTATGGGGGCTATTTTATGGCTGTCCGGCCGAACGCTCGCTAAGCCCCTCAAACAGTTTCGAGCATGACAATGAAAGCATCCCGGGGCTGTAGCCGGTCAAATTTACCCATACGAAACAGCGAGGAGCCAAACATTCTTTCGGTCCTGCCTGGAAGTGCAAATAACTCAACGTTCTGCACGAATGTTCCCCCATTATAGTTTTTTTCAATGACAACCATATCAATGTATTGCTTTATCCCCCCAAATTTCTTTCAATCGTTTATCACGACCACAATTCCAGCGATAGCCCTTGTAGCGAATTGGATTCTTTTTATAATAATCTTGATGGTAACTTTCATTACCTTTAATGGGGTAAAAGATTGATGCTTCTAAAATTGGTGTAACAACTTTTTTGTCAGGAAATTGCTCTGCTACTTTTTTTTTAGATTGTTCAGCTATTTTCTTCTCTTTTTCGTTTGCTACGAAAATTGCACTTAAATAGCTTGGGCCTTTATCACAAAACTGTCCTTTTTCGTCGAAAGGATCGATGTTTATCCAGTAATGCGCCAACAGCTCTTTATAGCTAATTTTATCTGGATCATATGTAATTTCTACGGCTTCAAAGTGCCCTTTATGGTTCCCATTGTAAGTCGGATTTTTTAAAGTTCCGCCAGTAAACCCAGATATAACATCGGTGACACCCTCAAGTTTTTCAAAATCTGACTCCATACACCAAAAACATCCGCCAGCCAATATGGTTTTGTCTGCCGCGACATTAGATGCATAGAATAGCAAGCTTGTTAATAGAAATAATACCAATTTAGTTTTCATAATATTTCTCCCTTCTTGCCTTATTACTGGCATAACCAACAAACCCCGCGATTAGCGCCATTTGTCTTGCCGTGGATTATCATGTAGCTTTTTCGTATCAAGGCATTAGGCTTTAATTCAAGGTGACCCCGATCACCAATATTATTAACCGGGTAGCGTATTCTGGTGAATCTTTTGTCCTGACTCGGCGCGGTGAACCGATTGCCTATATCGTGTCAATGAAAGAGCTAAAGATGCTCCAGGAAATCGAAGACCAAATAGACATTGATGCTTCTGATTTCCTCAGTTTATAACCAGCCACGCGGCTTTTTGCGTCGACTGAATTTTGCATGGTTATGCGTTAAAGGATGATCTGAAAGGCTTGCTTTACAACCACCCCTTCCTTTTAAAATAAATATAAGGACTGATTCCGGCTAAAATCATTAGTAATAATGAAAGAGGGTATCCCCATGGCCACGAGAGTTCCGGCATGAAATGGAAATTCATACCGTAGATACTCGCAATAACTGTTGGCGGCATAAGAACCACCGCAGCTATAGAAAATATTTTAATAATCTTATTTTGTTCAATATTAATAAATCCAAGTGCGGCATTTAAAAGGAAGTCGATTCTTTCTGAAAGAAAAGTGTTGTGTGTTAATAAAGTTCTAATATCCTCTAACATTTCATTCGAATTATTACAATTTTCCTCAGTCAATTGCCCCTTCCTGAGTAAAAAATTTAAGTCCCGTTGTCCATCCATGAGACACAAGCGAACTTTTCCATTCAAGTCATCTTGTCTGGAAAGATCATCTATCGTTTTTTCTAAATCAGTATTGCTCCTTTCGAATATTTGATGGCTAATTTTTTCGATCGATAAATAGGCACCTTCTGACATATCTGCAAGTTTTTCAATTTTTATTTCAAGCAAGGCGATTAGGGTTGATTTTGGCTCACTAATTATCCTTGCATTATCTTGATATTGCCGTTTAAGTAATCGGATAGCGGGTATTTCATGTGCACAAAGGCTTATAAGGCAATTTGCATTGCACAAAAATGCAACATTTATATTCTTTAATGTATTTTCAATCGTGTTAAGAAATGAACAGTTTACCTGAAATCCGTCAGGATATACTTCATAATGGGAAGTGGCTTCCAGCTCTTCAGTTTCCTGGATTTTGGGCAAAGAAATGCCACTGAACATTTCTATATTATTTCTTTCTTCTGTAGTAGGATTAACCAAGTCGATCCAAACTGCGTCTTCAAGCCAGCTCAAACCTGCAGATGGAGTTATTTGGACGATGCAATTATTTTCTACTTTGTATGCTGTTAACATGGCTGATTACGCTCACTTATTTAGCATTTTGTTTTTTTGTATTTTCTATCGCATAACCAACAAACCCCGCGGTTAGCGCAAGTTGCCTTTTATTAATGGGTGTTCCATGATGAAGCATGATCACAAACAGGAGGTGAATTCTGCCCCATCAATATTTTTGCCAGTTTTTTGAATATTGTCAGTTGGCCGATTTCTCGGCGCGCTCCATTCAGGCTTAGAACAGCAGGCTCAATGAATTGGCAATTTTTTTAAAAATACGAAAAATTGGTTCTGTCAATTGATGTCACCTGCGGCCTGATGTGGATCAGGGAAAAAGGACAGCGACAGCGTACACTATTGCTGCCCCATAGCCTTTGCAAAATCATCCGCAACTATTTGCAACAACAGCGTTTTAAAAAAGGACCGTTGTTTTTTTCCATACTCAATAAACGCATCTCCCCTCGAACTTTGCAAGACATTTTTCGCACGACAGCCGATGAACTCGGTATCGAAAAAAGCTTCATGCCAGGCTATGTCGTGATACAAGGCACCTTTAAACTCAATTCTTCATAGCCTTGGCATCTTTCTCTGATAGCATCTGCGCAAACAGATATCGACTAAGATGCTAATCGAAATGTGACCCCAATTGTTGTTAAAGAACTGTTTTTGGTCATGCTCCCGGCTACGGCCCAGAATCTTCGTGAACCGCCCGGTGCTGACCCGCATGCCGCGTGGTGTGGGGCTGGGGGGATAACACCCCCGGCTACCCGATTCGCCGCAGGCGATTAATCTGTGGCAAAAAATTTTTTAAAGAGCTCTTCGGCTTTTTTGTAACCTTCTTCATCCATAGAAACGGATTTTGCTTTACCGACAGGATTTGAAATATACCCTTTTTCATGAAGCCGGTTCAGGGTAGCCCAATCAAAGCCCTTCCATGCTCTTGCACCAATACCTTCATGTATCTCATGGGTTACCAGATAAAGTAATGCCAGTGTGTATTCATCAACTTTATCTTTGTTGTATTCCATTTTGTTTCCCCTTTTCATTTTTTAAGAGGTGAACGGTTGAGGTCACCAGCGCCGGTTTCTGGCGTCTGGTTCACAGATTTGTCCCCCGAAGCTTTTAGTCCTTCGGTTTACCTGACTTCAAGAAACCAATAGATCCTTTGTTCCCTGGCCTTGGGTCTCTACCAATTTTCGAATTTCCTTTATATGTGGCAAAATCTTCCAGTCAGTTGGAGTGGCGATGCCGGCTACGATACAGGACGCGTAAGCTATGGCCAAAATATCAAAAGGTAGTGCCAAGAACTTTTTGGGGGATCGTAGTACCTTGAAATAACTGGACTATCAAGAATCAAGTGTCAAACTTGAGTTAGGTAATAAAAAAGGGCTTACAGAGTAAAAATCTGTAAGCCCTTGAATTTTTTGGCTCCCCAGCACGGACTCGAACCGCGGACACAGTGGTTAACAGCCACTTGCTCTGCCGACTGAGCTACTGGGGATCAATGGGCTTTCGGTTGATTTCTTCGTCCCTCAACTGAAGCGCCGAATTTAGACGACAATGGTTTTAATGTCAAGCCAAAAATAGGCTATTTGTCAAATTTTTTCACTTTCAGTGAAAGCTCATCCAATTGGGCCTTCACCGCTTCCGAGGGCGCGTCGGTCATGAGGCATGCGGCCCGCTGGGTTTTGGGAAAGGCAATTACGTCCCGGATGGACGATTCCTTGCAAAGCAGCATGACCAGACGGTCAAATCCAAAGGCAATCCCGCCGTGGGGGGGGGCACCGTATTCCAGGGCTGAAATCAGAAAACCGAATTTTTTCGCATAATCGTCCGGGGTCATGCCCAGGGCATCAAATACTTTTTCCTGAAGGTCCTTCTGGTGAATACGGATACTGCCGCCGCCGATTTCAAATCCGTTCAACACCAGATCATAGGCCCGGGACCGGACCGCAAGGGGATCATCGGCCAGCAGGGCATAGTCTTCTTCCAGGGGAGCGGTAAAGGGATGGTGCAGGGCCTGGTACCGTTTTTCCACTTCATCGTATTCAAACATGGGGAAATGGGTGACCCACACAAATTTGAATTCGTCCTGATCAATGAGTCCGAGTTTTTCCCCGAGGTGGTTTCGCAGATGCCCCAGAGCGTCGTTGACGATTTTGGGCTGGTCCGCCACAAAAAAGACCAGGTCTCCGGGTGCCATGTCGATCTGCTCTTTGAGCTGCTGTTTTTCCTCATCGGTAAAAAATTTGGCAATGGGTGACTGCCAGGCATCTTCCTTGACCTTGATCCAGGCCAGGCCCTTGGCCCGGTAAATGCTGGTAAAATCGGTGAAGTCATCGATCTGTTTGCGGGAAAAACCGCTGCAGCCCTTGGCATTCAGGGCCTTGACAATACCCCCTTTTTTGACCACACTGGAAAAGACTTGGAATCCTGAATCCCTGACAATGTCCGAGACATCCGTTAATTCCAGGCCAAAGCGCATGTCCGGTTTGTCCAGGCCAAAGCGGTCAATGGCCTCGTCATAGGTGAGGCGATCAAAGGGCGGGGTCAGCGTTTTTTCCAGAACATCCGAGAACACTGCCGCGATCATGCCTTCGGCAACCTGCATGATATCTTCTTCCCCCACAAAGGACATTTCCATATCGATCTGGGTAAATTCCGGCTGGCGGTCGGCCCGCAGGTCTTCGTCCCGAAAACATTTGACAATCTGGTAATAGCGGTCAAATCCGGAGATCATCAACAATTGCTTGAACAGCTGAGGTGACTGGGGCAGGGCATAAAACTGACCGGGATTGACACGGCTGGGCACCAGGTAGTCCCGGGCCCCTTCCGGCGTGCTTTTGGTCAGCATGGGGGTTTCAACATCGATAAACCCCTGCTCGTTTAAAAATCGGCGCACCGATGCCCCGGCCCGGTGTCTCATGATAATGTTTTTTTGGAGCAAGGGGCGGCGAAGATCCAGTTGACGGTGTTTCAACCGCAGGGTTTCCGATACCTCTGCACTGTCTTCGATGAGAAACGGCGGGGTTTTGGATGGGTTCAGGATGCGCAGTTCAGAGACCATCACTTCGATTTCGCCGGTTTTAAGTTCGGGATTGACCATGCCGTCGGGCCTGTGCGCCACCGTGCCTCTGACACCGATCACATATTCGCTGCGGAGGGCGTGGGCTTTGGCATGGACCGCCGTACCCATTTCAGGATTAAAAACCACCTGGGTAAGGCCTTCCCGATCCCGCAGGTCTACGAAAATAACACCGCCGTGGTCCCGCCGACGCTGCAACCAGCCCATCAGTACCACCTGTTTTCCGATATCTTCAGCCCCCAGTTCACGGCAGTGATGGGTGCGTCTCATGTCTCCGAGTATGTCAGTCAATATATTAATTCCTTTCTGAGGATCGCAAACTCAATAACTTGAACAATATTACTTGTCTTTTGGCCCGCCTCCTGCGTTGCCTTAAAGCCCACATACGTAAAGTATGCAGTCTTCAACGCGCCTTGGAGGCGAACCCAAATCCTTCGCAATCTTTGTTCAATTTATTTCGCTTCCGATCCTAATGTTGTTAGAATACGGTCCACAAGATTATCCAGTCCTATGGATGTCTGTTTTTTGGTCTGCATGTTGCGCAAAATTGCGGTGTTTTCCTCAATTTCCCGGTCTCCGAGAATCAGCACATATTTTGCGCCCAGGCGGTTTGCTTGTTTCATCTGGCTTTTCAGGCTTTTCCCGCCAAGATCCATCTCGCAGACCACGCCGGCAAGACCTAAAGCGCAGGACCATTCAAAGGCCATGGCGCTGCTTTTTTCTCCCAGGGCTGCGATAAAGAGGGCTGGGCTTTTTGTAAAGTTATCATTGTTCATGGCGGCTATTTCAGCCAGCCTGTCAAACCCGATGGCAAATCCGATGGCCGGCATCTGCGGGCCTCCCAGGGCTTTTATCAGGCCGTCGTATCGCCCCCCGCCCGCCACTGCACTCTGGGCGCCCAGGGCGCCTGTATGGATTTCAAAGGTGGTGCGTGTGTAGTAATCAAGCCCTCTGACCAGTCGCGGGTCCACAGTGAACGGCACCTTGAGGGATTCAAGCCCGGATTTAACGGTCTCAAAATGATCCCGGCAGTCGGGACATAAATAGTCGATGATGGACGGCGCCCCGTCCATGGCCTCTTTGCACCCGGGCACCTTGCAGTCCAGCACCCGCAGTGGATTTTTGTCTTTTCGCCGGGTGCAGTCCGCACAGAGACGGTCTCCGGCCGAGACGATGAAATCCGTCAGGGCCGATTTGAATTGGGGGCGGCACTCAGGGCATCCCAGTGAGTTAATATGGGCCTGGACATCGGAAATCAACAGCCGTGTGAGCAGGGTGGTCAGCAGGAATATCAGTTCAACATCCACCAGGGGTGATTCGATACCGAAAACCTCCAGATTGATCTGGTAAAACTGCCGGTAGCGGCCTTTCTGAGGTCTTTCCCGCCGGAACATGGGGCCGATGGTGTAAAATTTTCGGACCGGATCGGAAGCATACAGTTTGTGCTGAATGTAAGACCGGCAGATCGACGCCGTGGCTTCCGGCCGGAGGGTAATCAGATCTCCCTTGCGATCCGGGAAGGTGTACATCTCTTTTTCGACAATATCCGTATCTTCACCGATGCTTCTTGCAAAAAGCTCGGTTCGTTCCATAATGGGTATCCGGATTTCTTTGTATCCAAAATCCTGGAAAAGCGTGATGGCTGTTTTTTCGATATGCTGCCATAGCTCCACTTCTCCGGGGAGGATATCCTTGAATCCTCTGATCAGTTGTATCATTTTTAATCCTAACCATTTGTTCGTATGGTAAATGATGATGTATAAACGATAATCAATATTCTAATTTATGTAAAATAGTCAACAGGAATATTCAATATCCGGCCTTTTGGGGCAAAGAAAGAAATTTTATCCGGCCGCCATAATTGCCGGCAGTTTGCGAACCGCGTGGCGGTAAATAAAAAATAAGTTCAACGGTTTGGTAGCAACAGGTCATTCTATGATTTGCATCCGTGCCTTTTTGTGTCGCGATCTTTTGTCTTGATTTTTCCGGGGTACTGCCTACATTATCACATGTTTATTGGGGTGATGGGAGATTTGAATGATGCCTATTTACCGATTAATTTACAAGTGCCCGATTTAATAAGATGGAAGATCAGTATGCAGAAAAAAGGATCAGGTCAAAATTTAGGTGGAATAAATTTTATCGGTCGTATTATCGGTGACTTGAAGCTGCTGGCGCTGCTGATGAGAGATTATGTCACGGGCCGTTATCGGGATGTCGCATGGGGGGCCTTGACGGCGGTTTTGTTGGCAATTTTTTATGTCTTCAGCCCGTTTGATTTTATTCCGGACTGGATTCCGGGATGGGGGCAGCTTGACGATGCTGCTGTCATAGGGATCTGTCTGTATGTGATTGAAAAAGATCTGCAGAAATATAAAGCATGGAAGAACCGGGACGATGCGAATAATCAATAGCCCATGGCCGAAAATGAGGGGTGATCCGGTACGCGCAACAAAAGGAGTTTAAATGGCGGTCAGACATATTGAAATAAAGCCGTTTAGCTGGGTTCATCCCCAGTTGGCGATTATCAGCCGATGTGATCTTGATATTTATATGGGGGAAACAAATGCGGTGGTGATGGCGGCCCAGTCTGAAGATGGCGAGGAGGCCGGGATCAACGTGACCGATGGTGCCGTGCTCATCGCTGCCACTGTCATGAACAAGTATGGATTTTTGCCGGACCGGCTGATCTGGATCGAACACTATCCTGAGGGAACCCGGGGGCCGGATACCCCCAAAGCCACCCATGAACGGTTATGGTTTGCCTATAACGATGGACAACTGCATGTTGACCGGCGCCATCAAATTGAAATTGAAACGGTGGAGGCCCTGGCAGCAATGCCTGATACGTTCCAGTTTATCGATAGAGGATAATGACGATGGGCGGAATAAAAATACTGGCGATAAACAGGATGCCTTCAATGGATTTCAGCGTTTCGGGCAGGGACTGGCCTTGTTTTCGAAGCTTGAAGTATTCTGCCAAGTAGCCCAGGCCCATTACCAGCCAGAGCGTCAAAAGTGCCACAATGATCGTTATTGTATTCATGTTGGGTCTATTTTTTTATTTTTAATGTTTTCAGCCAGATATTGTTTTGTTAATTACAAGGGATTTTATGCGGATGCAAGTCCTAAATTGTTTCCATCATAAAAATGGTTTTTTGCCATTTTATGGCGGGTGCTCTTCGATGGCAGTTTTCGTGGATTGTAACGCTGTTTCTATTTAATTAAAGCAGTAAAGAATCGACACAAAGGAGTACGTTATGGGGTGGTTTGGGAAGATTTTCGGCGGTACAATCGGTTTTGCTTTAGGGGGACCGTTGGGTGCGGTTGCCGGGGCTGCCTTTGGTCACGCATTTGATAAAAACGATGGAACGACTTACATTGGGCAAGGCCAGAACAGCCGGCTTTCCATGGGCGAGTCCGCACAGATGACCTTTTTTGTAGCGACATTTTCCATGTTGGCAAAAATTACCTCCGCCGACGGCCGTGTCTCAAAAGAAGAGATTGACAGTATCGAGAATTTTATGCAGCAGGACCTGAACCTGAGCCCCGGAAGTCGACAGGCCGCGGTTAATATTTTTCATGCAGCCGGCAATTCACCCCAGCGTTTTCAGGATTTTGCGGCGCAATTTTATCATGCTTTTCAGTATCAACCCAGGCTCCTGGAGATGATGATCGATGTCCTGCTCCGGGTTTCCGTTTCCGATGGCAATCTCAGCGATACGGAAGAGCGGTTGATTTTATCAGCCGTTAATACCTTCGGGTTCAGTGATGAAATTTACCGGAAACTGCGGTCCAAATATGTTGCAGAATTTGATAAATACTACGCGGTTTTAGGGTGCAGCAGAAGCGATTCCATGGAACAGATCAAAAAACAGTACCGCAAACTTGTGTTTGAGTACCATCCGGACAAGATCATTTCAAAGGGGCTGCCCGATGAGTTTGTGAAACTGGCCAATGATAAATTTCGCGAAATTCAGGAAGCTTATGAACATATCAAACAGGAGCGGGGGTGAAATAGGCGCCAGAATTTACTTTTCGTAACCGTTTACGGATGTATAACGCCGATTTTACCGTAAGTTGCCATAATGTCAGTGTTTACAGGGTGCCGCAGATGCGAGGCGGAGGGTACACAGGCGTACTTCCTGTACTTCAAGTGCCCGACAACAAAGCAGATGCGGTACCCTGTGAACACTGATTATTTTTCAATACCGACCCTGGCCTGAACACCTTTGTTGTAGTAATGTTTTATCTCCTTCATCTCTGTAACCAGGTCGGCCCTTTCGATGATCTCGGGAGCGGCGCCTCGACCGGTCAGGACCAGTTCCATGTCATCGGGTTTTTTATCGATGAGATCAAGCAGACGCGATGCCGGAAACAATCCGCACATGACAGCGACATTGGCCTCTTCCATGATGATGACCTGAAACCGACCGGCGGTCAACAGGGTGTCTATTCTTTCAAGACCCCTGATGCCGGCGGCCATATCTTCCGGTGATGGTTTGCCCTTTATGAATTTTCCGCTGCCGAATTGTTCCACGGTGATCAGATCTGAAAATCTTTCCAGGGCCTTTATCTCACTGTAATCGCCTTTTTTGAGAAACTGGGCGATGTAAACCTTCATCCCGGCGCCTGCAGCCCTCAGTGCAAGCCCCAGAGCAGCTGTTGTTTTGCCTTTTCCATTTCCGGTATAAACCTGGACATATCCTCGCATGGCATCGTTCCTTTTGTTTTTGCAGTACAATGACAAATAAAATGAAAAACAGCCTAATGTGCAAAAAGCGTAAAATGGTTTCAACGTTGTGTCAACCAAAACATGTTTTTCGTCCCTGGACAAGTCCCTGCAACTGTTCCATGGTATTTCTGTGGATTTCAATGTGCTTTTAAGGTGATCCCATGTTCGCGGGATCCGTGTGTTTGACGATTTTATTAGAGACTTGACAAAAGACTGTTTTATACATAATAGACAGTACTTAACTGGCTAAGATTATAAATGATTGCACAGCAGGTGACTTAATGACGCCAGACCGTGCAGGCCATGGTATCCATGATCGAAGGTCAAATATTTTTTGTGAACGCATCAACCCTTAAAAAAATATTGCTGATGTCCCGGAGGGACCCTGTTCATCACCGGAGTCGTAAAAAATGATCATTCATAAAGCTGAAGCAAGCGTAAAAGGAGAGCGATACAGCGGCGTGGTTTGTTTGACGCTCATCGAAAAAAAAGAGGGGTGGACCTATGCTGTAGATAAAATGGGGGATGAGGAGTTTACGCTGACGTGGCGAACAAAAACGCCGGAAAAGGCAACCGTTAAACTGATAGATCTTTATAGCGCCAGTGTCTGGGATTTTAAAATTATTAAATCCGAATAATCCCTATGAAAACGTAAAATTATATTGTTTTTTTTTTGTGAATATCTTATATAACTGCCGATTGGTTTTAAGCAAATTAAAAAGGTGGGGCTGTACGCTTGAACTAAACCGGTTTTTTGGAATACGGGTTGACTGGACGCGGATCAACAGATGGTAAGGAGAGTGATAATGCAGAGAATGGGTATTGTGATTTTGTGTTTAATGATTGCCTTATTAACTGGCGGGATATTGGGTATGGCCGGTGCCGTGGAAAGTGAATCCGAAATGTGTATCCCCATGGGGTCCTTTTCCATTGCCGCGCCTGATTCAGTAGACCCGATGCGGCCTGCGGTATCGTTTCCGCACGCCGTCCATTTTAATTACAGTTGTAAAGAGTGTCACCATAAGTGGGATAATGAATCGACCATTCAGGGTTGTACGACATCCGGTTGCCATGATTTAACGAAATCACCGGAAAAACCGGTCAAGCATTTGCAGTATACCAGCGAATCGATCAAATATTATAAGTTCGCCTTTCATAAACAGTGTGTCGGCTGTCACCAGGAATTGAAACAGCAGAACAAGGAAGAGGCCGAGGCATTGAAATTGAACGACAAAGAGACCCGCTTAAGCGCCACCGGTCCTACCGGTTGTAAAGCCTGCCATGCCGTCGAAGAGTAAGTCTATTTTCAACCGATGGTCTTTTGTCGTTTTTGGTTTATTTTACGGTTGTGAGGAGCATACCATCCGGTGGATTTTAACAGGCAGATAAACGATGTCGAATATAATAAAAGGCGTCACGTACGACTTGATTTCCATTGCCCGGCCCTTATCGGGGGCCTGAAAGGGGTTAAAAAAGGTAACCGATATCAGCATTGGCGGTTGTTTTGTTGAATTACCGGACAATTCGGTTATTAAAAAAGGGATGCTGTTCGATGTTCTGCTTAAGATTCCGACACTCGATGAGTATATCAAGACCAAATCAAAGGCGGTTTTTGTGTCTGAAAGAGGGATTGGCTGTCAGTTCGTCAAACTACTGCCAAAGTATGAAAGGGCGATTAAGGAATGTATCGACCTGTTCGAGGATACATTGCCCATAGCTTGACCCGGGTAACCCGGAATCAAATTGTAAATGAAGTGATTAAACCGGTGCGGTGCATCCGGTTTTTTTTATGTATTTTTTTCTAAATACGCATGAAGTTCTGGGTTGGTGCATACCTCATAATATTTTCGATGGGTAGGTCCGATGGTTTTCAGTGTATCGGCAGCAATTTCGGGAATGTGTGCCTCACGAATGATTAAATTTTGATATTTTCCGGTTATTGTCGGGAATTTACCGGTATGAATGCTAATTTTGGTATTCTGTAATTCCGGAATTAGAACAGTGCGTTTTTCAAGATCTATCTCTTCCGAAAGTTTTTTAAAGGCCTGAGTGCTGAGTTCGATACCGTTGACATTATATCTTAAAAAGAGATCATCACTGGTTGCGGATATGGCCGCTTCCCGAGCGGTTTGAAAAACATACAAGTTAAAGGGGCGTTTATTCAGGGCCGGAAGGCTGCGCACCCTCTTAGAACAACTGGCCAAGCGGTCTGCAAGGTTGATGGCCGGAGATATCATAATCCGTTTTTCATTGTCGAACAAAAATGTGGGGGGATGGTTCTGGTAGCTGATACCGATTCCCAGTTCCAGGATTGGCAGATGGTGTTTGATGTTTAAAACATTGTATCGTTTTACAATGAGCAGCATTTTCATTGCAAGGCCGCAGGCCTGGCCCACACTGTACCACCCGCCGGGGGTATTCTGATGCTCAAAGATCGAAAGAATGATGGCATCCCCCTCGATAAATACTTTCTCGGCACCGTATTCCGACAGAATAAAATTAATCGGATCAAAAAGGTTTAGGCTGAAATAAGATGCCGGATTCAGTCCCCGTTTTCTCATCTGGTGGGTGATGTCCGTTGATCCCCGGACATCGGCTTTCAGGATGACGTGGTTTATGATCGGTTTTTCTTCTAAGACATATTCATGGGGGAGCAAAAATTCATGCAGTGTGCGGTTAGCCCTCGATAGGGTGATGATTTTATCTTCCCGGGTCAGGTTAATCCGGTCCATGGCCAGATTGATCAGTTTGAAATTATGCAGGTCACGGTGGTAACGCGTAAAATCTTTTAAAAAGCGAATTAAATACTCTTTTTTTTTGATCGTATTCATTCCCCTTAGCGTTTTTATTTTATTTTTCAGGGAGATGATGGAAAATGCCTTATTGTAAAATCCTTCGAGTCGTCTGAGTTGCTGGATAATATTGGACCGGGTTCTGCGGATGGTCAGAAACTGCAGAATTTGCTGGGGGGCAAGGGGCGGGCAATATTCAAGGCAGAGCGGCCCGATTTCATAGGCGGCGGATATTTTTTTAACCAGGCCGGCTTTAGTGAAAATTTTGTAAGCATAATTCAGCAAGGCCTGTTGTTTGCGGTATTGTACGGTTAGTTCTTTTATTTTTTCTTTGGCACCCTTATTTTTTTTTAGATATTTAAGTTTTTCTTCTGATTTAAACGCATTCAACAGGGTATCGATGTTCCCCGGATGTTTGACCAGGCTGTCGATGTGCATATCGATGAGGTCTTGTTCCGTCAGTTGTGGGGTTTCACCGTAGTTACCCGTGGCGTCCTTTGATTGATGTCCTGATATCTGATCGGGTGCAAGAATGGTTTTTAAAAGATTTCTGTTCAGGGATAGTATTGCTTCGTACCGGTCGGGATCATCCAGACGGTGACCCATGAGGACATATTCTTCGAGCATGAAAAAGTCGTTTAGGGGATGCTCTGTATGCAGGATGGGATTTTTGAAAAATTCTTTCGGTAGAATCGCGATGGGGCCGAAATTCGACTCTCGCATCTGTTTTACCTGATTGTCCTGAACATCATTAAACCATCGGAATATTTCTCTGGCGACATTTTGTATGATGGCTCTGCGCTCTTGTTTAATGCGGGCGTGCTCGTCTTTGACCCTGATGGTAAAATCAAGGTTTTGATGTTGTGCCAATTCATTTCTGCGTGTAATGTGTTCCAGTTTTTCCAGCAGGTGCGTAAATTGGCGCCCAGTTTCTTCGGTGATGAATTTTACGATGGCCGCCTGTGCCAGAAAATCGATCTGCAGTTCACGGTCGGATTTGGCTCGGTTGATTCCGGCAAGCAGAATATCACCGCACCGTTTTTTGAATTCATCCTTTTCGGTATTCCAGGTTTGTTTTTTTTCCATTTTCAGAAGTTGCTCGGCATTTGCCTGGCTGACGACAATTTCGAAAATGGTGTTGCCAACGGATTTCAGAAAGGCGGGGCTCAGATGCACATCATATCGGACATTATCCACTCCCGGCGTCAACTTATCCAGGGAGAAGCAAAGAGAGTATGTTTTGAGATGAAAATCCCGGGTGTCGGGAAGCTTTGAAAAGTATTTGGGTAAGGAAAGCATAGCCCTGGTTTATGGTACCATCGCTTCTATAATGTTTTTTTTGAATGTGCATTTTACATAGTATTTATTTTTTCAATGATGTACTGGCAAATTTTATACCACATTTTTTGAAAACCCAAATAACTATAACATTAAGCTTTCGCCATGTCCATCTGTTTTGAAATACCCTGGTCCATGCGGTCCTAACCTGGCAAAGCCAGAACCAAATTGAATATTGAGGGTTGAAAACTTGTTGTATCGCTTCCCTCTGTTTTTTTGATATAAAAAACACGAATTTCGGAATTTAATCACTAAAGGCATAGTGGTTTGCAGGGACAAAGGCGCAACCATAAGGTTGTCTCTGACAACCCGTATAACGCATTAGACAGAGACTTTTTACGACACCGTCAATGAATGGGTCAGAAGCAAAGGCAGGTAAGGGTGCCATCTGGTTTTATAATAAGGCAATGACCGCCTGTCAGGGCCCCGCAGGTAAATACCATGGGGGATGCCCGGTTCAGATCGATTGTTTGGCCCACTACCAGGGGGCTGCGGATAAAATGGGGGGTTCCGGGGCGGATCATTTCAGGGTTGTGGCTGTGGCCCCGGAACAGGATGAAACCAGGATAGTTCGTAAAAAAGCGAAGGATGTTTTTGGATGTCAGGGTACCCACCATGCTGGAAAGGCCGAGTTCTTCTGTAAATGGCAGAGAATGGGTAAACAGTTGTTTTCGATTTTTCAGCAAAAGCGGCAGATTGCGAAGATAATTGATTGTCGCCGGGGAAACGATATCTCCGGCGTGATGGGCATCGTTCAGGGATATGGCATGATCGTTATTGCCCTTGACCGCCATGATGTTATTGTTTTGCATAAGCGCTACGCAGGCATCGGCTGTTTGCGGAGAGGTGGAATCGCAAATGTCCCCGAGATGAATCATGCGAAGGCAGTGTTGTGCTTTCAGAAAGGCGATGACGTCCGATAACCGTTGTACATGGCCATGGCTGTCGGCAATGATGCCTGTCTTTACCATGGTGGCTGTTGAAACGGTGATTTTTTCCGAATGGGGGGCTGCCGGAGCAAGCTGTTTTTGTAAGATGGCGGGCATATTCGAGGGCTTCCGTGATCGTATACGGTTAATCCAGCAGGCTCAACTGGACAGGCGCCGGTC
This sequence comes from uncultured Desulfobacterales bacterium, assembly GCA_942490765.1. GTDB lineage: Bacteria > Desulfobacterota > Desulfobacteria > Desulfobacterales > 4572-123 > 4572-123. The sequence goes on from CALNYM010000029.1 coordinate 68,223, forward strand.
TTTTTTTTCCAGGTTTTTTTTTGGGGTTTGTTTTCAGGGCACCGGGTGATTGCAGCGGGGTTGTAAATGTTCCCGGGGCAAAGCTGAATTCTTTCTGGGGAGTCTGGGCGTAGATGGCCGTATAGGTGTTTTTATCGGTCCTGTTGACTGTTTCCAGGCTGTTCAAGAGCAGCTTTTTCTCCTGATTGGTGATGACCGGGAAGTTGTAATGGGCATTGGTATGTTTGAAGGGACGACCACTTTCGATCCGTGTGTTTATAAATTCAATATGTCTGCTCAGCCGGTCTGCCATTCGCTGGTTGGCAATGTCGGCAATGTCCCGGGTCCGGGTGTGGATGGCATCGGAAAAATCCGGTTCAATTTCAAACCCGACGGTATTGCGTCCGGTGGCCATACCCGCCAGCATCGTCGTTCCAATGCCGAAGAAAGGGTCTACCACAATATCCCCTTTAGTCGAATACATATTTATCAGCCTGAAGGGCAATTCAAAGGGATAGGCGGCACTGCGGATTCTGACGGTATCATCGACCAGTTTCTGGGTGGTGCCCTTCAAGTCCATCCATACATCGGAAAACCAGGTATTGCGCTCTTCCCAGAACAGTGCGCTGGCATGACGATTCTGTTTTTCCGAGTCATTTTCAAATTCCCGCTTTCCCCCTTTGCGGACGATAAGAATATATTCATGTTCCAGGGTCACATAGGCCCCAGCCGGCAACATGCCCGATCCCATGAATTTATTGGGCGCATTGGTCTGCTTGCGCCATAAAATGGCGGGCAGGCAGGTAAAACCGATTTTAAGCAGGTGATTCAGTATGCGGGCATGATTGGGATACAGCATGAAGTTGCCATTCAGGGTTCTGGTGGCATCACCGATATTGATGCAGGCAAAACCCCCATTTTTCAATATGCGGTAGCATTCGCTCCAGACCTTGTCCAGCGTATTGTGCATCAACTTGAATGCATCGTACCCTCGATTGTTTTCAAGGGCCTTCCCGGTTGCCGGATCCTGTTTGATAAACATGTCGTCCCACATGGCAATCATGGGGTAGGGTGGTGATGTGACGATCAGGTCGACACTGTTGGCGGCCACGGATGTCATGGCATTGGCATTTTTATAATAGATTTTATGGGTGGTCTGCAAGGGCGATATCCTGTCTATAGGTCAATGGGTGAATAGTAACTAAGTTTTCACTTTTCAATATCCAATATAGTTCCGGCTCGGCTGTAATAAGCACGTATTTCATAAGTGCGCGTTTCTGTCAATACCGGCTATGGCTGCCTCGTGGCGGCAAAGGGACGCTTGCATCGGTGAAAAATGTAAATTTAGGGGGTGAAGGATGACCGCTTCTTGTACTTTTTTTATATTTACTCTATTATGATTGTTCACAATCCCTTAAAAATAATTTAAAAGGTGGTTCTTCATGGCCTCAGATAAATTGGATGCTGCAAGCTCCCGGGGGCCGCAAATGCTAAATGCCCCTTTGCCTGCCCTTGATGACATGGAAGGACAGACCATCCCCAAGGGACTGGGATTTGTGGTTGATGCCCATGTCCATGTTTTCCCCGATGCACTTTTCACCGCCGTATGGGACTGGTTTGACCAGTTCGGCTGGCCCATTCGATATCGGCTGCGAACAGCGGATCTGCTGGAATTTCTTTTTTCGAGGGGAATAGATCATATTGTGGCCCTTCAGTATGCCCACCAACCGGGTATGGCCCGCAAGCTCAATGACTATATGCTTGACCTGTGCCGCAGTAACCCGAACATTACCGGGATGGCCACGGTCTTCCCGGGGGAAGCTCATGCGGTAACTATTTTGCAGGATGCGTTTGATGCCGGATTAAAAGGTGTCAAACTTCACAGCCATGTGCAGTGTTTCAAGATGGACAGCCCGGCTATGAATGATATCTACAGCGTCTGCGCTCAATACAAGAAACCCCTCATCATCCATGCCGGCCGGGAACCTAAGAGTCCTGCCTACCTGTGTGACCCCTATGAAATATGCCGTGCCGATTTTGTTGAAAAAGTTCTACAGGGATATCCGGATCTCCAGCTCTGTATCCCGCATCTGGGGGCAGACGAATTTTTTGAATATCGGCGCATGCTGAGACAATACGATAATCTCTGGGTCGATACCACCATGGTCCTGGCGGATTATCTGCCGTGTGCGAATCTGCCGCCCCTGGCTTCTTTCAGGACCGATCGGGTTTTGTACGGTACGGATTTTCCCAATTTGCCCTATGCCTGGGATCGTGAAATAAAACGCCTTTGCAAATTGGGTATCGACGGGTCGGCTTTAACCCGAATTTTAGGGAAAAATGCAGCCCGGTTATTTGATATTAAACTGCCGCAATCTTTTGTGAAATCCACCTGAGGCATTATCATGAACAAGAAATTCATATCTATTCGTTATAGCCTGGTAACCAAACTGATTCTGGCCGCCGGTATTGTTCTGCTGTTGAGCGTATCCATCTGGGCCTATTTCAACATCAATTATCAGAAAAAAAGGGTGATGGAGGATATCGTGGATCAGACCGACCGGCTCAGCACCACCATAAAGCTGGGCACCCATTACAGTATGATGCTGAATTCAAGAAATGATATCAACCAGATTATTACCAATATCGGCCGCCAGGCGGAAATTTTAGATATTCGGATTTATAACAAAGAGGGGGAGATAAAATTCGCCGGCAATATCGATGAAATCGGGAAGATGGCCGATATTAAAGCCCATGCCTGCATTATATGCCACGGGGGGCGCCTGCCGCTGACAAAACTGAACCTGTCCCAGCGGATACGGATCACCGAATCGGATCAGGGGCAGCGGCGTCTGGGCATTATCACGCCGATTTTTAATGAACCCGGTTGCGCCACAGATGCCTGCCACGTGCATCCCCATGATAAGAAAGTGCTGGGGGTGCTCGATGTGGTCGTATCCCTGGCCCAGACAGATAAGGAAATCCTGACCTTTGAACGGGGCATCATTGTTTTGGCCGGATTTGTATTTCTGGCCACCTCGGGTTTTATTTTTTTCATCGTATACCGGTTTGTGAAACAGCCCATCAACAGATTGATTGAAAGTACGAAAAAGATCGCCATGGGGGAACATGTGAGCGAGCGTGAGGCGGTACCCGGGGACGAAATGGGGCATTTGAGTGCCGCCGTAAACGACATGGGCTATGAGATCCGGAGAAAACAGGATGAATTGAAAAAGCAAAGAGACAAGTATCAAAACTTATTTGAGCTGGTGCCCTGCATTATCACAATCCAGGATCGCAACTTTAAACTGCTGCGCTATAACAGTGAATTCGCAGACAAGTTTAACCCGGCCCCGGGGGATTTTTGTTATCATGTTTACAAAGGGCGCAATGCCAAGTGTGAAAACTGTCCGGTGGAAAAAACTTTTCAGGAAGGGGGCTCCCATTATGGCGAGGAGAAGGGTATCAATAAGGACGGCAGCACCACTCACTGGGTAGCCAAAACATCTCCCATCAGGGACCCTGATGGGAAGATTGTTTCGGTAATGGAGGTCTGCCTGGATATTACCGAGCGAAAAGCCCTTGAGGAAAGGCTGGAATTATCGGAAAAAAAGTATCATCAGATATTTAAGCATATTCCCATGCCGGTGTTTGTGCTGGATCTGGATACATTGAATATCCTTGATTGTAACGATGCCATGAGCGGGATTTATGGGTATGCAAAGGATGAATTAATCGACACAAGCTTTCTGGAACTGTTCAGGGAGACCGACCGGGACCATTATGCCTTTAAGATACTCACGTCATCTTTGATTGTTCGAGCCAGGCAAAAATGTCAAAATGGTCGGATTGTCATTGTCAATATCCGACTCTCCCCCACTGAATATCAGGGCCACCGGGTTCTTCTGGCCATTACCAGTGATATCACCAAACGGCTGGAAACCGAACAACAGCTTATTCAGGCCGGCAAGATGGCGACCCTGGGAGAAATGGCCACAGGTATTGCCCATGAGCTGAATCAGCCGCTTTCAGTCATCAAGACCGCCAGTAGTTTTTTTATGAGAAAAATTCAGAAAAATGAGCCGATTAAACCGGAGATTCTCCTTAGCCTTTCTGAAGAGATTGACCACCATGTGGATCGGGCCGCTAAAATAATCAACCACATGCGGCAGTTCGGGCGAAAATCAGACCTGCGGTTTGAAATGGTTAACGTCAATGATGTTTTACAAAAGGCCGTTGATATTTTCAGCCGGCAGCTTAAGCTGCGTGGTATTGATGTGGCCTGGAGGCTTGCCGATCATTTGCCCCCTGTTATGGGAGAACCCAGCCGACTGGAACAGGTTTTTATCAATCTTTTGATTAATGCCCGGGATGCCATCGAGGAACACTGCCTTGGTGCTATGGTGCCAAATTTGTTGGAACTTCCGCCGGAGCAGCGGAGAATCACCATTGGCAGCCGACTGGAAGACAATCAGGTCCAGGTCAGCATCGAAGATACCGGTAAGGGGGTATCCCCGGCAATCAGAGATAAGATTTTTGAACCGTTTTTTACGACCAAAGAAGTCGGCAAAGGGACCGGCCTCGGTCTTTCCATCAGCTATAGTATTGTAAGGGACTGCCATGGTGATATTGAGATACAGAACGGTAAACGCGGCGGGACCTGCTTTGTGATCTCATTTCCCGCCGTACAACATAAAACAGAGGAAAAATAAAGCGCTTGTGTTCGGCATCGGGGTCAGATGCTATGAAATCGTGGAAACCAACGTGCGGACGATAAACCGGAGGTGTGGTATTTTACCGCATAATGGCAATTTATATATTGAATAAAAAGTTATTTTTAGGTATTATTATACGTTTAGAGGAATAGACTGCTATCTTCGCGGTGCTTACAGGAAGGAGAGTAACGAATGCATAATTCAAGTGCCTGGGATTGGGCAACGGCCAAGCGTCTGGTTGCCGATGTCGGCGAATGGCGAAAATCATTTGAATGGATTGAAGAGCCGTATGTCAGCCCGGATGGAGAAAAACTGGCCGCTGTCGTAAAGACCGGTGAAATGGAATATGCGGCATGTGTAAATGGCAAGGCGTGGGAAAATAGTTTTGATAAAGTCTGGTATTTAAGATTTACCCCGGACAACCGGGTTGCTGCCATTGTGTCGGATACGGGGATGTGGACCATTGCCGTGGATGGCCTTGCCTGGGAAAACACCTTTGAATATGTCTGGAGCCCCTGTTTCAGCGGTGATGGCCGGCATGTGGGGGCAGCCGTTCAAAAGGGTCGAAAATATTATGCGGCCTGCGATGATCGACCCTGGGTCGAGGGGTTTTTTAATATCAGTAATTTTACCCTGGCACCGGACGGTGGAAAAACGGCAGCGGTGGTTCAGACGGTGGATTTTAAGGAAGGGGAAATATTTAAATTCAAGGCGGGCTGTTATACCGTTGCCGTGGACGGCAAGCCCTGGGATAATAATTTTGTGAACGCCTGGGAAATCGTCTTCAGCCAGGATAATGCCCACGTGGCTGCCGAGGTCAGAACCTCGTTGTACGACTATACCGTTGCCGTGGACGGCAAGCCCTGGGATACTTGCTTTTCTTCCATCTGGAAACCGTTGTTTGCACCCGATGGCGGCGGCATTACCGCGCCGGTCCGACTGCCCGGCGGCTGGACCCTGGCCCTGGATGGAAAACAGGTCTGGGACAGGACTTTTCTTCAACTGCTGCACCATTTCTACAGCCCGGCTGGCAAAAAGATTGCCGCCATTGTATCCCCCCGCTATGGCCGCTGGACCCTGGCCCTGGACGGCATCCCCTGGTCCACTACTTTTGGTGGACTGGTGACGGACGCTGTTTTCAGCGCCGACGGCAACCATCTGGCCTGTCTGGGCAAGGAAGATGACCGCTGGACCGTGGCTGTTGACGATCACCCATGGGATGTCGATTTTGATATGGTCTGGCAGCCGGTGTTCAGTCCCGATGGCCGGAATGTCGCGGTAAAAGCCGAGAAAAACGGAAAATTTGTATTGGCGGTGAATGGCCGGGTATTGGATACGGCCTATGATGGTCTGTGGGCGCCGGTCTTCAGCCCGGACGGTGAAAAAATGATGGTGCGGGGCATACAGGGTGGATCAGGAACCGGTAAATATTATCGAGAGGTGATCCCGTTAACGAAGATTGCCGGTTGAAAGGAGTGTTGCATCATGCATGATATCTATAATTTTGTCTCAGGTCCCCTGGTATGGATCGCCTTTATCCTGTTTATCGGTGGAAGCCTGTACCAGCTTATTTCACGGGCGATCCTGGCCAGTAAAAAGGACCAGGCAGTGTATTCCTATATGAGTCTTTTTTTTGCACTGCGATCCATTTTGCACTGGATTGTTCCCTTTGGCAGTGTGAATTCCAGAAGCAAACCGGTTTTTACCGTTGCGACTTTCACATTTCACTTGTGCCTCATTTTGGCGCCGGTCTTTCTGTTTGCCCATGTGGTGCTGATCAACGAAGCCTGGGGGATCAGCTGGTGGTTCATACCGGATTCAGGGGCGGATATCATGACGGTTCTGGTGATCCTGGTGTGTCTTTTTTTTCTGGGACGGCGGTTGTTCCTGCGGGACGTAAAATACCTGACGTCCATTTCGGATTACCTTATTCTGGGCCTGGTGGCGGCCCCTTTTATCACCGGTTTCTGGGCATACCACCAGTTGCCCGGATATACGGTCATGATGATTGTCCATATGCTTGCAGGAGAGATTCTGCTGGCCGCCATTCCGTTTACCAAGTTAAGCCACATGCTGTTTTTCCCCTTTACCCGCGGATATATCGGGTCGGAATTCGGAGCTGTCAGACATGCCAGGGACTGGTAATCCAAAAAAATACTGAAAATTGAATAGTGAATAATGAAGGAGGCGTCAACATGGCTGAACCTGCATCCATTGAGAAAAGCAGGATCATTGATCAGGGGATTGAAAAAGGTGCTGAAGGCCTGACCCCCGAACATATTGAAAAAGTGATCACCGGGATGCTGAAAAGCGAGGGGGGTGCCCGGCTGAAAACATATGTCGAAACCTGTGTTCACTGCGGATTATGCAGTGATGCGTGTCATTTTTATCTGTCATTTGATAAAGACCCGCGGTATTCCCCGGCCGGTAAGGTTAAACAGACCATTGCCCAGGTGGTTCAAAAAAAGGGCCGTGTATCTGCTGATTTTATCAAACAGGCGGCGGAAATTGCTTATACCGAGTGTAACCTGTGCCGTCGATGTGCCATGTACTGCCCCTTTGGTATCGATGTGGCGTATATGATGCTGTTCATGCGTCGCATCTGCCACCTCCTCGGTGTTACGCCGCAGTACATTCAGGATACGGCTCATAGCCACAGTGCCACTTTTAATCAGATGTGGATCAAGGAGGATGAATGGATCGATACCCTTCAATGGCAGGAGGAAGAGGCCCAGGATGAGATCCCGAACCTGAGGATTCCCCTGGAGAAGGAAGGGGCCGATATCATGTATTCGGTTATCGGACCGGAGCCGAAATTTCGTGCCCAGCTCATCTATCAGGCTGCGGTTATTATGAATGTCGCCGGGATCCACTGGACCATGCCGGCTACGCCGGGCTGGGACAACAGTGATATGTGTATGTATACGGGCGATACCGAGATGATGGGCCGTTTGAAACGGTCTCATTTCGAAACCGCCATGCGGCTCAAGGTGAAGCGCATCGTGATGGGAGAATGCGGACACGCGTTTCGCTCTGTCTATGACATGGGAAACCGGGCACTGGGATGGAAAATGCCGCCGATTCCCGTCATTCATGCCATTGAGTTCTACTATGAACTGCTCAAAAGCGGAAAGATAAAGGTCGCCAAAAAGTATGAGCTGCCGGTTACCCTGCATGACCCCTGCAACATTATTCGGGGCCGGGGCCTGCATGATATGTACCGGTATGTGGCCCATGCCCTGTGTGAAACGGTAATCGAGATGCACCCCAACCGGGAACATAATTACTGCTGCAGTGCCGGGGGGGGCGTCATCAATTGCGGCCCGCCTTTTAAAAACAAGCGGGTGGAGGGTAACCGGGTCAAGGCCAAACAGATATTTGATGCCAAATCAAAGGGGGCTAAAATTGTCATCGCCCCCTGTCATAACTGCCACGGCGGGCTTGAAGATATTATCCTGCAAAATGAACTGGGCATGGAACTCAAGTTTCTGGGCGATATTATTTACGAGGTTATGGAAAAACCCGAGTAAATCTGTAAACTTTTTTATTTTGAACTAAAAGAGGGGAAAATTTCAATGAAACCAAGGCTTTTTGCGACTGGTTTTTCGCTTGTCCTTTTTATTCTGGCAGTTACGGTGCTGGCTGATTACGCTCAGGAAGATGTGACCGAGGTAAACGACTCTGTTTTTAATGAGCGGATGCGGCCGGCGGCTGTTTTCCGACATGACCAGCACAATGAGGCGGCTGAAATAGAAGACTGCGCTGCATGTCATCATGTCTATGAAGATGGACAACGGGTCGAAGATGAGTCTTCCGAGGATATGGAATGTTCTGAATGCCATGCAAAGGGCGGAGGCTATCCCATGGAAGTGGTCAACGCCTACCACAGCCGCTGCAAGGGGTGCCATATGGAACAAAAGGCAGGGCCGGTTATGTGTGGCGAGTGCCACGTGAAATAGATGATCTGTCGTGAGGATCGACAACCGCAAGCGGTTAAAAATGAAGAAAGCGAGGCCGTGAAATGGCAAAAAAAATACTGGTAATCGATGATGACCCGATAATCGTTAAGTATCTTGTCAGCCTGTTTCAGGATAACGGGTACGAGACCTGTTCAGCCGGGGGTGGTGTGGAAGGGTTTGATGTGCTGCTGCGGGAGCATCCGGACCTGATCACCCTTGATCTTGAGATGCCCGATGAATGGGGGCCGCGTTTTTACAGACGGCTATCACGGGATCCTGAGCTGAAAAACACACCGGTTATTGTGGTCAGCGGCCTTGCCGGACGTCATGCCATCAAAAATGCCGTGGCGTTTGTCAGCAAGCCGTTTGATCCGGACAAATTGATCGGGATTGTCCGGGGGACGTTGGGGGAATAGGGGCAAGGCAACCGGTGACTTATGGACAATAAAATATTGTTGGTGGATGATGAGGCCGGTATCCGCAAGGTCATGGAAATATCTTTGTCAGACAGCGGTTATACCGTTTTTTCTGCGGAAAATGGTGAAAAGGCCCTTGCAATTTTCAGACGGGAAAAACCGTCTGTTGTGCTTACGGATATTAAAATGCCGGGCATGGACGGTATTGCCCTGCTCATGAAGATTAAAAACGAAGATCCGGACACGGAAGTGATTATGTTCACCGGACACGGAGACATGGACCTGGCCATCGAGAGCCTGAAGCAGGATGCCACTGATTTTCTCACCAAACCCATTAACGATGATGTGTTGAAGATTGCATTGAAACGGGCACGTGAAAAGATCGTGATGCGCCAAAAATTAAGGGAGTACACCCATAATCTGGAAGCACTTCTGCGGGAAAAAGCGGAGCTTCAGGACCGCCTGTCATCTCTGGGCCTGATGCTCAGCTCCATTTCCCATGGCATCAAAGGGTTGTTGACGGGTATGGATGGCGGCATCTATCTGGTGGATGCCGGTTTGCAAAAAAGGGACCTGGAAAAAACAGGGGAAGGATGGCAGGTTGTCAAACTTCTGACCGAGCGGGTCCGTAAAATGGTGATGGACATTCTCTTTTATGCCAAGGAAAGGGATCTTGCACCTGAATTGGCTTCCATCGTGAACCTGGCCGAAGAGGTGGCCCTGGTGGTGGCACCCAAAATGAAAATTGGCGGTATCGAATTTATCAAAGATTTTCAAAACCTATCGGGAACCTTTGAGGTGGATGCGGGGTTTATCCGTTCGGCATTGATCAATATCCTGGAAAATGCCGTGGATGCATTTCCCGACCACCGCGTAGACCCGCCAGCCCAAGTGGTTTTTCGGGTCCGGGAATTGGGAGATAATGTGCAATTCGATATTATCGACAACGGTATCGGCATGGACAGCCAGACCCGTGATAAGATTTTTACCCTCTTTTTTTCATCCAAGGCAAACCGGGGAACCGGTTTGGGACTGTTTATCGCCAACAAAATCGTCTGCCAGCATGGCGGGTCCATTCGGGTTGATTCCAAAATCGGGCAGGGATCAAGATTCAGCGTCAAAATACCCAAAAAGATTTCCTGCCCTGAAAAAATGTCCGCCTGACCGATCTTCCGCCTTCCGCTCTCCCGCCCTGTCTCCCAACCTCCAGTACCCAGTACCCCAGTATAAAAAAAATGATGAATTCGGAATGACGAATGTGGATACGTTTTGCTCTGCCGATTTTATGAATTGTGGAATTATCGTAGGGTGGGCTGTGCCCACCGATAAGATAGGATACCGATAAGAGACAATGATGAATGTTGATACGCTTTGCCCAGTCGATTTTATGGCGAAGGAATTCGGCCTATTTGGTGGGCACAGCCCACCCTACGATGGCCCTTCCGCCTTCTACCTTCCATCCTAACGCTTCATACATCAAACTCAAGCACAAACGCCGCCCCTTCTCCGGGCCGGCTGTTAACAATGACCCGGCCGTTATTGCTTTCCACGATGCCATAGAGAATGGAAAGGCCGAGCCCGACACCGTAGCCTTCTTTTTTCGTGGTGAAAAAGGGTTCGAAAATACGGGGCATGTTTTCAGGGGAGATACCGGTGCCGCTGTCTTTGACGGTAATACGAACAAGATGGCCATCGGGATCATGACTTGCTGATATAAAGAGGTCGCCACCGTCGGGCATGGCGTCCATGGCATTGAAAATAAGGTTGATAATGCATTGCTGGAGCTGATTAAAGTCGGCTTTCAGCAGGGGGATCGGTGAGTCGATATCCGTGGTGAGTTTGATATGATTGAGCATGAGCTTGTGCCGGCCCAGGAGAATGCAGCGATTGAGCAGCTCTTCAACATTGACCGGTTGTTTTGAAGGCGTTGATCGCCTGGAAAAGGTCAACAGGTTTGAGACAATATCGGAACAGCGTATGGTCTCGCTTTCCATGAGTTTGAGATGTTGCCGGAATCGTTCGATCTGTTTTGCGGGGAGGGGGCCGTCGTCTAAAATACGGCCCATCAGTCGTGTGTAAGTAAGGATACCCGCCAGGGGGTTGTTGATTTCATGTACCATGCTGGCAGATAGCCTTCCAAGGGACATCATCTTATCCTGGTGCAGGATACGGGCCTGGTCCTTGATTTCCCCTTCCAAGCGGTGCATCTCTCTCAAATCCCGGATAAAACAGACCATCCCGTCTTCATGGCCATTTTCAAAGAGCACGATGGCCGATAACTGAACCGGTATCAGTCCACCGGATTGAGAGCGCAGGGCGGTTTCATGAAGAAACAGACGATTTTTTCCGATGAGGTCGGGTCCGGCAAGTTTTTGCCGGAAAAGTTTTTCGGCTTCGGGTTCCAGGAATTGATCAAAGGTCATCTGCTGCAGGACATCCCGGCTGGGAAAACCCAGCATTTTTTCCAGGCTTTTGTTAAAAATGATGATGGTGCCGGAATTGTCGCATCCCATGATGCCGTCCAAGGAGTTTTCAATCAGGTTATTTCGAAAATTGACGGTTTTAATCAGTTCCTGGGAGGTCCGGGCATTTTCTTTTTCCAGTAAGGTGGTATAATCTTTAAGCTGCCGGCGGGACAGGAAGCGTTCTTTGGCCCGCTGTAAAGCCAGGTGGAGGGCCTTGTCATTGACCGGTTTGGTTATAAAATCCGAGGCATCCAGCTGCAGTGCCTTAATGGCTGTGTTGATGTCGCCAAAAGCCGTAATCACAATGACCTCAATTTCAGGATTGGACTTTTTAAGGACTGCCAGGACTTCAAGCCCATCCATTCCGGGCATGCGGATATCTGTAATGACAATCTGGGGGGGAGCTGTCTGGCAAAGTTTGATGCCGTCCAGGCCGTTTCCGGCGGACCGCACATGGTATCCCGCATCTGCCAGGGTAATGGTCATGACCTTGCGGATACCCTCTTCATCGTCAATGAGAACAATTTCCCATTCAACAGGAGCCGTCATTTATCCCCTCCGATTATTTGTTTCCTCCCAACATGCCGTTTTGGGAAAATAAATTCAAGATAAAGGTGTAAAAAAAGTGATGAGTGGTGAATTTGGAATGATGAATGTGGATTCGGTTTGCTCTGCCGATTTTATGAATTCTCTCGTTCCCATGCTCCTGCGTGGGAACGAGGAAGTGGGCTGTGCCCACCGATAAGACAGAGCGAAGCGATACCACAAGTTTTTACTTCTCAACCGTCACTGTTTTATTTGGTTCTGGCTTTGCCAGGTCAGGATACCGATAAGAGGTAATGATCAATAAGGTATTCTGTCTATTTGGTGGGCACAGCCCACCCTACGATGGCACTTCCGCTCTCACGCTCTCATCACCCATTAACCATTAACCCAGCACCAATAAACCCATAAGATGCTGTAGAAAAACCAGACAGCCCTGTTGTGAAATCCAACAACAATCTAATATATTGGTATAATAGATAAAAATACAAAATGACATCATGTGGAAGGAGAAAACCAGGGATGAGTGTGGAATATTCCAACAATCAATCCATGAAATATAAACGGAAATATTATGGGATATGCAAAAATAGTTTCAAAAACAGTTGGTTATATAAAACATAGGACTTAGACAAAGGATGGCATGCAGTTTGCTTTGTATTGTGTATAAAAAAGAATTGTTTGATGAAACCGAACTTCACAAGGGGGGAAGATATGAATTTAAAAGCAAGTCAGCATACTGAAAAAGGCAAGCCCTGTGTATGGACAACGGGTGGTGGGGCGGAAAATATTTCCTGCGAGCTGGATTTTCAATGTGGTCAATGCCAGGTTGACAAAGACCTGTGGGCCGCGGCCGAGAAAAACAGAAAACATCGCCGGGAAAGCGGTGTTGTCGGTGAGCCATCAAAAGACGTAGTTTTTTCTCCGGATCGACTCAGACGGCTCCCCCTGGGAAAGCGGCCTTGTATCCATTATGCCAACGGTTATATGGACTATCGGGCCTGCATCTATGATTACCAGTGTAAGACCTGTGAATTCGATCAATATGTCGAAGATGATCATCAGGTGCATGTGGTATCTAACCCGGTGGATGTCATGGACATCAGGGGTTTTAAAATGCCCCAGGGTTATTATTTTCACAAGGGACACACATGGGTTCGCCTGGAAGAAGATAACCAGGTCAGGATCGGGCTGGATGAATTCGCCCTTCGCCTTTTAGGTCCCCTGGACAAGATTACGGCGCCGCTGGTGGGCAGCCGGGTAGAACAGGGCCGTACCGATATTGCCCTCAGCCGGAATGACAACCATGCCAGGGTCATGTCGCCGGTCACCGGGGTTGTTACGGCAATCAATGCCGAATTAAGAGACACAGGATCACTGGCCAATAGTGACCCCTATGCCAAAGGCTGGGTGATGCGTGTCCATGCCGAGGGTTTACGGGTTGACCTCAAGAACCTGAAGATCGGGGAAGAATCCGGAACTGTTTTAAATCATGAAATTGATCGCCTGTATGACGTCATTGAAGAGGCTGCCGGGCCCCTGGCTGCCGACGGCGGATTTCTGGCCGATGATATTTATGGACACCTGCCCCAGATTGAATGGGAACGGCTGACCAGGCTTTTTTTGAGGACCTGAAGCACCTAATCCGGATAAACCGGCGCTGTTGAAACGGCGTACGCCGCAAATCACAAATTACAAACACCGGCTGACAAATAAATTCCAAATGACAATGTCCACCTGATCTTAAAATTGGGTCAAACAAGATCAAAAGCTATTTGATTAACCCCATATAATTTTGAATTGCTGTGCATTTTGCTTTCTCCCTGTTTTGGAGTTTGGAATTTTAATCATTGTGATTTGTTTGTAATTTGTCTTTTGATTATTGTGATTTTTTATGCACAAAATAGAACATGAAGTTATGGGTATAATTGAAGGTTGAATAGTGACGGTTGAGAATTGAAGGAATTCTCACTTCATTATTGCGTCAGCCGTTTTATTTCGTCTGCCAGCAGTATTTCGCAGTATCGGCAAAGCGTATCGGAACGACGATCCACATCGGCAACACTGTTACTGTAGTGCATGATGCAACGATGGTCCCGGCAGTGACGAAGGCTGAACGTATGCCCCAGTTCATGCAGAATTTCCTTGATGGCCCGTTGGATAAAGATATCCCGGTGGAGTGGCAGTGACAGGTTGTCGTAAAGTCGGGCCGTGGAAACAATCGCTGCTTTACCCCCCATCTGGGCCTCTCCGAAAACATGGGTCAGAATCGGGATAAACAGGTCCTCCCGGACCAGGGCCAGCACCTTCAGTGCCCATGGGGGGGCGGCACTTGACAGCTTTGTCAAGACAGGTGTGGAGCCGTACTGGGCGCGTTTCGGGTCAAATGCAAATTCAATATCATGGAGCAGTGGCATTACCCGGGCATCTGTCCGGTATGTCCGGTGAACTGCAGGGCCGATGGCCTCCAGCAGGTCAGGCGCAAAGGCGCCGACAGGAGAGATGATGATGGTATGGTCAGACAAGGGCCTCAAACCGGTTTCTGGAGCTTATGGGCTTTGATTTTGCTGTAAAGGGTGGATCGGTCGATTCCTAGAATTTTTGAAGTTCCGGCAATGTTCCACTGGTTTTTATCCAGAACGTACTGGATATGTTTTTTTTCCATTTCTTTAATGGAGTCTCCGGACGCGTGCTGCATGTGATCCGGTTGGAAGATGGGCAGGTCATGGGGCATGATCTGTTTTTCTTTACCGATCACCACGGCCCGTTCAATGGCATTTTCCAGTTCCCTGATGTTGCCGGGCCAGTCGTAGAGCATCATTTCATCCATGGCATCCCGGCTGATGGCCCTGACGGGCCGGTTGGTTTCTCTTGAAAAGCGAAACAGGAAGTGCTTTGCCAGCAGTGGGATATCCTCCTTGCGTTTTCGCAGAGGCGGCATTTCAAAGGAGATGACGTTCAATCGATAGAACAGATCTTCGCGAAAAGAGCGGGCCTTGATGGCTTCCGCAAGATCTTTATTGGTGGCGGCAATGATTCTGAAATCCGCCTCAATGGGTTGGCTACCGCCCACGCGGTAAAATACCTGATCTTCCAGAACCCGGAGCAGATCAATCTGCATGCGCATGCTGATTTCGCCGATTTCATCTAAAAAAAGCGTACCGCCCCGGGCCATTTCAAGACGCCCCTTACGGGTCTCCCGGGCATCGGTAAAGGCCCCTTTCTGATGCCCGAACAGTTCACTTTCCACGAGTTGTTCGGGGATGGCACCGCAGTTAAAAGACACAAAGGGGCCTTGGCTGCGCGGGCTTTTGGAATGGATGGCCTTGGCTGCCAGGCCTTTTCCTGTACCGGTTTCACCGGTGATCAGGGCCGTGGAATCCGCAGGGGCAATATCGGCGATGAGGCTGAAGATGGTCTGCATGGGGCCGGACTGACCGATCATACTCTCGAACCGGGTTTTTTCCTTGACGGTTTCCCTCAGATACAGGTTTTCACTGGCCTGGGCCTGACTATCAATGATTTTTTCAATGAGCAGGCTCAATTCGCCGGGGTCAAACGGTTTGAGCAGATAGTCACAGGCCCCGTTTTTCATGGCTTCAATGGCCGTTGATACAGAGGCGTAGGCCGTGATCATGACAATAGCGGTGTCCGGATCGCTTTCTTTTACCCGTTTTAACACCTCCAGCCCGCTCATCCCCTCCATCTTGATGTCCAGCAGCAGTATATCAAAACGGGCGTTTTTCAAAAGGTCCAGTGCGTCACTGCCGCTGCACGCTTTTTCCACAGTGTAGCCATCTTGCTCAAGCCAGTCGCCAAGAGACTCGCGCATGATCAGCTCATCATCGACAATCAGGATTTTGGTGCTGCTCATCGATCCTCTCCATTTTGCTTTTTGATGATGGTTTTTTTGTTGGACAGTAGTGAAATATGCGTTTTGAGTAGTACAAAAATGGCGGTTTGTTTCTCTCATCACTCAATACTCACCACTCAATACTTGCCAAATATAACATATTGAATTGAAATATAAAATGAAAAATGCAGATAAACCCAAAATCAACCGGGGAAAAGACGTCTGGAAAGGCAACTTGGGAACCCCATGAATATTGAATAGCATCGCAGGGTGGCTCACCAATCGGCTAAATATTTTGGAGAGGCGACATCGTAGGGTGGGCTGTGCCCACCAATAGATGACGGTCTCGTAAAAAGTCCAACTCCTGCGTTGCGCTGCAGCCCGCAATCATTCAACGTACGATGGTTACGCCTCATGATTGCAAAATTTACACGCCTTGAATTTAAACTTTTTACGAGACCGTCTAAATCCAACTTTTTACGAGTTTCTCAGTAGATAGAAAGTCTTTAAATTGGAAATCGCAGTTTTTTTATATGAAAGAATTGAAACAAAAACTTCATGAACTTCATGGTGATTTTTCGTTTTTTTTGTTGTGTTCGAAGGGTGGCCGTTATTAAAAATTTTGATTTTTTGCCGGCAGGACTACTCCGCCTTCGTGCGTTGCCTGGCCGCCTCAATCAATTCGATCAGGGTGGTGGCTTTGGGTTTGGGTGGTTCTGTCTTTAAAAGGGCGTCAAACTGCTCTGCCGGAAGGGCCGTTTCAAGATAGTGATAAACGTCAAACTGTTCCCACCAGCAGTCGATAATTTTATAACAGGGTGAATGGTTTTCCGCAGTCAGACAGTAGTCGAATTTGATCTGGCCGCCAAGCCGCGGGCACCTGCGTTCAAGGGTTTTGATTTTTGAATCCATTTGAGCCTTTCCGTTTATGTTTTCATTATCCTAGGTGGGCTGTGCCCATCAATAGCCAGAATGCCGCTGAAAAAACAGTATCGCCGTGTGAACCCCGCTCACCAAACAACAGAATGCCTTTGACTAAAAAGTTACAGGGTTCAGCAGCGCTGTATCGCAAAACGGGCTGTGCCTGCGATCAGACCGCTGAACCCCTTTTTTTTATACGCTTTTCAAAATTTTAGGCAGTGGATAATCCTTAAATATCTCCATGGATTTTTTCATCTCTTCCTCGGGTAGCACCACATCGGTCATCTGGCCTGACAGATATTTCTCATAGGCCCCCAGATCCAGCAGACCATGGCCGCTGAAGCTGGCGACGATGACTTTCTCCTTGCCTTCGGCCTTGGCTTTTTTCGCCTCTTCCACGACAAGGGCCAAGGCATTGGTGGTTTCTGGCGCGGGAATATAGCCTTCGGTGCGGGCCCATAAAATGCCGGCGGCATACGAGTCCATCTGGCTTACCGAACGGGGTTCGATAATTCCCTCGTTGGCAAGCTGGCTGACGGTGGGCGCCATGCCGTGATAGCGCAGTCCACCTGCATGGATGGGCGGGGGGACAAAATTGTGGCCCAGGCTGTACATGGGCAGCATTGGCGTATATTTGGCGGTATCGCCATGATCGTAGACAAACGGTGCCCGGGTCAAGGTGGGGCAGGCCCTGGGTTCCACCGGGTAAATCGCTATATCACGGCCATGGATTTTATCATAGACAAAGGGAAAGGCCAGACCGGCAAAATTGCTGCCGCCACCGGCACATCCGATGATGATATCCGGATATTCGTCGATCATTTCAAATTGTTTTTTGGCTTCAAGACCGATGATGGTCTGGTGCAGCATCACGTGGTTGAGCACGCTGCCCAGGGAATACCGCGTTTTCCCACTGGTATCGGCTACCGCGGCTTCGATGGCCTCGCTGATGGCAATGCCAAGGCTGCCCGGGGTGTCCGGATTCAGGGCAAGGGCTTCCTGGCCGGCTTTGGTTTCCATGCTGGGACTGGGGACGCATTGCCCGCCCCAGGTTTCCATCATGGCCTTGCGGTAGGGCTTCTGGTCAAAGCTGATTCTCACCATAAACACCTTGCATTTTAACCCGAACTGGGCGCAGGCAAAGGACAGAGCGCTGCCCCATTGCCCGGCCCCGGTTTCCGTGGTCATGTTCTCGATGCCGAAAATTTTATTGTAATAGGCCTGGGGTACCGCCGTGTTGGGCTTGTGACTGCCCGGAGGACTCATGCCTTCGTTTTTGATGTAGATTTTGGCCGGTGTACCCAGGGCTCTTTCAAAGTTAAGCGCCCGGGTCAGCGGGGCCGGGCGCCAGATGCGCAGGACATCCAAGACCGGCTCGGGAATATCGATCCATCTTTCGGTACTGACTTCCTGTTCGATCAGGTTCATGGGAAATACCGGTGCCAGCGCATCGGGTGAGATCGGGTTGCCGTCAGGCCCCAAGGGCGGGTTCATCTTGATGTCCGCAAGAATGTTGTACCATTGTTTCGGCATTTCCGCCGGGGGTAGAAGCACATTTTTGATCGTCATTTCATTTCCTCCTTTTTTTAAAATTAGCCGCCGATCCACGCGGATAAACGCAGATAAGCTCAATTAAAGATGTGGGGTGTAATCACCAATTGATAGAAATCCTTCCATCGCTTCTTTGTCACCTGATTTTCAGATAAAAAAAGCCCGCCGTCTGTTCAGACGGCGGGCTTGGGTTGACAACATGATATATCTCAAGGGATCACACGTTGCGCACCATCGCACACCGATTGCACCACCACCAGAAACCCAAAAACAGATCTGCGCAGACGTCCTGGCTGTTTATCCGGCATATAAAGGTTGTATCGGCTGATGCCCTTAAGTTTTTATGTGAGCTATTCATCGTGAAATAAAAAATAAATGAAATTCAGATGGTTGTCAAGCATAAAATATTTCGTTGTTTTAAGCCCTGTAAGCACCCTTTGTCATAAAGCGATATTCAAAAAGTGACAATTTTGGGCAGATAAGAACAGAAATTGTATAAGTAAGGATCATTTTAGGATTTAATTTGGTCTATCATTCTATATAAAGAAATCTGGTTATCCGTAAAGTTAAAATAATTTTGCGTTAGATTTTGAAAATAAGATGATTGATCAAAGCAAGTAGTTTAAAGCAAAATAATAATATATTCGGTTGTTTAAATAATTATGACGTCACCGAGCTGAACAGCCGGGCAAAGAAATATAACTAAAAATAAAGATAATAAGAATATAAACTGCAATATGGCACTTAAGTTGCTCATTCTGCTCTCCAGCTAATCAGAATGAATTTCAAAATGATCAAATGAGATTTTTATAGTTTGTAAATTTTTGATTGTGGTATCTACGCGATAAATCATTTAATGATATTTGATGCTCTCGTAAAAAAGCCGATATTTTACGAAATCATCATATTGGGAGTGTGATGAAATTCAGGTTGTTTCTCGTTGTCTTAATTTTTTTTCTCTTGCTCTCTCATGCCATGGCTCAGCCCCAGCCATCAATGGATGGTAAAGAGCCGGTGCCCGTTAGCAAAATTCAAATACACGTCGGGCCAACTGGTGTTTCCCTACATACCGAAAATGCTGAATTAAAGCATGTTTTTGCCGAATTGAGCCGCAAAACCGGGGTTATTTTTACCGCCGGAGATCAACTTGATGATAAAATTAATATAGACATAAAAGGTGTTGATTTTGAAGAAATTTTTAAAAAGATTTGTGCCAACCACGCAGTTGTTTACACACTTGATCCGAAAACCGGCGCCTACAGGATTGTCAGCGGTTATGGGTTTGATGCCACCGGGGAAAATACGACATCAGGTATAAAGACCGGCAAAGCCGATTTTTTTTCGCCGGCAATTTCGAAAATATCTCCGATAAACATGACGAAAACTACGACAATGCCTGTAAACGGACTGTCCACAGATAAAAAAAAGTATGACCAGAAGGGGCGGTTGCTGTACAAACCCGGTGAACTGCTGGTGAAGGCGAAAAAAGATGTTCTTCCTGTAGATATCCATCGAGTGCATACAACTTTGGGGAGCCGGGTCCTGGAGACTATCAAAAACCTTCAGCTACAGAAAATCGCATTGAAAAAGGGTGTGGATGAAGATGCTGCGGCAACGCTGTATATGCAGTCAGGCCTTTTCGACGTCGCTGAAAAGCATGCCCTGCGCTATAAAAATGATGTACCGAACGACCCTTTTCTAAACGACCAATGGGGCATGACCCGGATTCAGGCGCCAGCAGCTTGGGATATTACCACCGGTAATAATGAAGTGGTGGTGGCGGTGATCGATACCGGTGTGGATTATAATCACCCTGATCTTGCTGATAATATCTGGATCAATGCGGCTGAATACAATGGAACTGCTGGTGTAGATGATGATGGCAATGGAAAGGTGGATGACGTCCACGGCTGGGATTTTGCCGGCGATGGGGTAACTGAAGATAATGACCCGATGGATTATGACAGTCATGGCACCCATGTGGCCGGTATTATCGCGGCGAGGGGAAATAATAATCTCGGTGTTGCCGGGGTATGCTGGGACCTTAAAATCATGCCCGTCAAAGTACAGGCGGATGAGGCGACAATCATGGATACCTTTGATATTATAAAGGGTATGGAATATGCCATGGATAACGGCGCCAGGGTGATCAACTGCAGTTACGGCGGCCCCGTCTTTGTTCGTTCGGAAAGGGATTTGCTTTTGCAGCTAGGAAGTCAGAAGAATATCCTAGCCGTATGCGCAGCCGGTAATGACGGAAATAATAATGACGGAGACGATAAGAATTATCCGGCGTCCTATGATCTTGATAATATTCTGGCCGTTGCCGCCAGTAATAAGTCAGATAAATTATCGGATTATTCAAATTATGGGAATGAAACTGTGGACCTCATGGCGCCTGGGGATTACATTAAATCGACGGTGCTGGATAATACCTACAATATTATGTCGGGCACCTCCATGGCAACTCCCCACGTTACAGGTATTGCCGGATTGTTGCTGTCCATCAACCTGGGCCTCGATTATCAAGAGGTCAAAGCATTTATTATGAACACCGTAGATCCGGTGGACGATGCAGTGGGTCTGCTGGTTACCGGGGGCCGAGTGAACGCGTATGCTGCCGTTGCCGCTGTCTGCATTGATGAATCTGACTGTGACAATGACGGCATGGACGATACCTGGGAGGAAACGTACTTCGGCAGCATTGGCGTAAAAGACGGTACGGATGATTCAGATCAAGATGGGTATGCAGACTTTCAGGAATTTATAAATAATACAGATCCAAACGAACAAAATGATCCAGGTGGCGAAGGATATGATCCTGCGACGGACGATCTGAGCATCAGCGGAAAAGTAGGCCCAGACAATGAAAATGTATTTGTTTCCCTCATCATTGACGGGGAGATTGTTGATGTCATCCATGTCGAAACGGCCCGTGAAACTGATTTTAAATTCGATTTACCATCTGATCCAAAAGCGGATGTGTATATGCTGACAGCTGTCGATAATAATGCCTATCTTGAAATTATCGTTGACGGAACGTTCCTTCCCATTGTTGGGGCAGACATTGACTTGACGTCGGAGGCGGCAAATATAGTCCATCTAACCTTTGATGACGATATTGCTTATGAGGCGACAGCGTTTACGAATGGATCGGAATTGATTTTCGCCATTACGGCAGAAGACGCGGCCGGGCCCGTTACAGAATTCCCTAACGGTTTGATATTGAGCCTGCCATTTAATCTGCAACAGGTGGCACCCGGTGAATTTGAATTCGGGGACGCTGCCATCTATCATGCCGGCACACGATCTGGATTGCTTGCCGGAGAGGGTACGGCGGTTCCGGTCGAAGATATTATTGCCGTTGATTATAGTGGTGACGGTGAGACAGGTACGGTGACTTACAGGGTATATGCGGTGTCTTTTTTTGGTATAGGTGTCCGCGCCGAAAATAGCAGTGTCAGTAGCAGTGTCAGTACCGGTGATGGTAGTAGTAGTGGTGGTGGTTGTTTTATTTCTGGTGTCTATGCCATGTCGACCATTAGGCCGTCGGTTGCAGTAATGGTCTTGGCAGGTTTTATTCTAACATTTAATCAGATCATTCGGATTTCAAAATCACGTGTTTTATCCCTTTGATCTGCTTAAACGCGCACCCGTCCAGGACGCCCTGCCTGAAAAGAGCCAGATCTTCAACAAGGCTGCCGGCAATATAATCAAAGCCCAGTTCAAACATGGCAGTGCAAAGCGGCGTGCTCGGCCCCACAAGGAGTTTGACGGCGGTGTCACTGCAATTGTCCAGGATATTGCCCAACGATTTGTTGGACAAGGTGGTGGCGGTGACGGCCACGATATGGGCAGTGGGCAGTTTTTCCGGTATGCGGTTTTCTTCAAGGTCCCCTGCCTGGGGGACTTTTTCAAAGACCATGAGTTCGTCAAATTTCCCCTTCATTTTTTCCACAAAGGGAAAATGGCCGATGACCGCCACTTTTTTATTTTTTCCCAGTTCCAGTATCAGGTCCCCGGCATTGAGGTCCGTCAGGTGTTGGGACGGGATGTCCGGCAGCAGTGAGCCCAAAGCCGCCATGCCTAAAGAGGCCTTCAGGGGACTGGCATCGGTTACCAGACGGGCCAGTTTTTTTCCGGAATATTGCCTGCCCGGGTCGGGCAGGTCTTCCATGGGCACCGGATGCTTGTGCCAGGCCCAGGTGGCCATGCCGGTCTTTCGGCTTTCCACGGCAACGATGTGGGCCCCGTAGGTGATGTTTTTGACAGGGTGGTCCGGCAGACGGTCAATGGTGTCTGTCAGGACCTGTAGGAAATTTTTATGATGCATGGCTATGACTCCTGTGTTCTGGGCTTCCAGGTGATGGCAACAAAACAGGCCAAGGTGATGATCATCAGGGCGTAGACGGTGAAAAAAAACGGGGTGAAAATATTACGGGTGACCGATAGGTTCACCCCGACGGTTTGCTGCCCGTTTTGGCGTCTGGCGATAAATTTTGTCACGGTGACCCGTATGGATTTGTATCGCATGGGGTGGAGCATGAATACCCGTTGTGAATCCAGTTTACTATCATTCTGAAAAAGGGCGATATCGGCATAATTCAGCGTTGGATGAATGTTTTTCCGGGTCATCAAATGCCGGCTTTCTTTACGCTTCATGGTCAGAAATTTCAGATCGTCTGCAAAGGTAACATCTACCATGTCGATGCGGTAATTGTCACCAAAGAGATGGGATTGGCCCGGGCAAAGCTGGATATTATCCTGCTTGTGGCCGGTAACCATGGTGATGCCGTGGCATGCCAGGACCATGAGAAAGAGAAAATGGATGATAAAAAAGGACCACCGGCGGACGCTGGCTGTTTTCAGGGCCGTTTGCAGTTGGTGGGTCAGGCTGCAACAGGCGGTGTTGATAAATAAAACAGCACTGGAAGCCGTTACCAGCAGGACCCAGGCCGTTAAAAGGGGGTTTTCATGCCAGGTGTTCACGATCCAGTGATAAACGATGGTCTGGTTCATCTTCTCGATGGCATTGGTGTAGGCCGGAAACAGGCTGAGAACGACGCCCACGCCCATCAGCACGATCAGCAGGATCAATGAGAAAAATGTCAGTTTGATGGAGGCTATCTTTTGAATCATGGTTTCTTCCTCAGTGAACAAAAATCATCCACATGATAAACAGGGCCGGGCAGGAACCGATGATTGCCCGGGTCCTGGGTGCTTTGGAAAGGGACGGCGGCAGATGAAAGCTGGTCATGACCAGTAGAAAGATAATGGCCGCCTTGAAAAATCCCTTGCTCCATCGCCAGGAATCCCCGAGCCAGTTGAGGCACCATAATGATCCCGACCATTCACTGGCCAGATAGATGACGATTCCGGTTAAAAGAATGTTGCGGGCCCGGTAAAGCACTTTTTTTTGCCCGCATTTGCGCTCTGCTGCCTCATGGGCAGGCATTTTATCGAGCCGATCCCATGCCGCAGCATTCAACAAAATGGCCCCATGAATCAAAAAGCCGGCGGCCATGAGTCTGAGGTTGAAAAATAAATTGACCCAGATATTACCGTACATATAAAAATCATCATTGAATTCAATGGGTTTATTGATCTCCAGAATGAGAATCACCACTATGGCAATGCCGGTATACAAGCTGATCCTGCCCCTGAAATGGATTGTGTCCGCGCACCGGGTGGATACCATTTCCAGCAGGGAAACAACCAAAAGAATATAAAAGGTCGATTCAAAGGCACCGTATAAGGGGAGTCTGTGCTGTGTGACGACCAGGATCACGACCCCTGTGCCCGCGACAGCGGTGCCGGCGAGCATGGCCGCTTTTGCCCAGGGTTTTTTGTGGGCCAGCAGTAACCCCAGTGCGATCAGAAAGACGGTAAAAACAGTGTAGTACAGGGTTGGCAGGGTGGCCGGCGGCATTTTACGGTTCCTTTACACAGGCAGTTGTCAGTTTTAAAAGGGCATCGGGGTCGGCGGCATGGATGATGGTGGTCCGCTCAACGGGCCAGATTTCGCAGATCCGGTGAACCAGGTTCTCCCGGACAATCCATATGTGAACGGGCCTGGAAAGGGTCAGCAAAGGGGAAAGGCAAACGGCCCAGCCCAGGCCCTTTGCCTCCAGTTTTCCGACTTCATCCACCAGGATGATTGCCGCGTTTTTACATGCGGCAACGCTCAGGGTATCATAGCCGGCAGCCACCCCCTGCTTAAAAAAGGAAAAGGGGACTTTGCCGCTGTTTTGCGTATCCGGGTCAGCCGTCCGCCTTGCCAGGGGGGTGACCTTGCCGGTTCGAATATTCACCAGATCAAAGCCCTCCCGTTGATTATCTTTCCACAGGCCCCGGGCAAGGATACCGGCCATGGTCATATTCTTTTGTTTTCAATCGACAGATGAGTTTTTCCGCAAGGGTGGATTTGCCACATTGAACCGCACCAGTAAGGATGATGCGGCGGCAGGACGCGTCGGCAGGGACGGTTTTGATTTTTTCCGGTGTCCCGGATCTGCCGGAAAAATCAAAATTCGAGATGTCATGGTCGTGTTCCATGGCTCCCTGGGGCATACCGGATATGGGAATTTGACTTTCAGCCATTGATCATCTCTCCGGGGAGAAAAAAATGTTGGGTATCGGAAATTTTAACCGGGACTGTGTCTGTTTCATACAGGGCATCGATGTTGGTTTTGGTCATGACTTCGGGGGCCGGTCCCCGGGCAATGATCTTTCCATTTCTAACCATGACGATGGTATCGGCAAACAAGATGGCCATATTGGGGTCATGCATGGAGGCCATAACGCTGGTTTTTCGAGCCCGGCACAGCTGTTTGATTCGGGATAAAAGATGGTACTGATTATTAAAATCAAGGTGGTTGGTGGGTTCGTCCAAGAGCATGATGTCACTGGTCTGGACAATGGCACAGGCCAGCATGGCAATTTGTCTTTCTCCTCCGGAGATCCTGTTGAAATTACACGTGGCCAGCCTCTGGGCGTTGAGGGTTTTCAAGGCCTCAAAGGCCAGGTCGTAATCGTTTGGTGAGGGGGTACGGGTCATGCCGATAAACGGGGCCCGGCCCATGACCACCACATCGATCACCTTGAACGGAAATATTTCCAGGTGTTCCTGGGGAACGAGGCTGACGTGTCTGGCGATCTGGTTTCGGGTCATGGCAGCAATGGTATTGCCGTTGATGAGGATCTCCCCTTGATGGGGTTTGTGGATGCCGTTGAGGCAGTGGAGCAAGGTGGTTTTTCCCGAGCCGTTCCTGCCGAGAACGGCACAAAAAGAGCTGGGCTCAACGGAGAACGAGATATCGTGCAAGATATCGGTTTTACCGTATCGGAAGCCAACACCCCTGCATTCCAGCTTTACAGCCATCCGCTCCCCCTGTTTTTGTATAGCAGAAATGCAAAAATCGGTGCCCCGGTCAGGGCCGTGATGATGCCCACCGGGATCTCGGCGGCGGTGAGGGACCGGGCAGCACCGTCTGCCGCCAGCATGAAAATCGCGCCCAGCAGGGCTGTTACGGGCATCATATTTTCATGCTCAGGACCCACAAGGGTTCTGGCCATATGCGGGATGATCAGTCCGATCCAGCAGATCTGACCGCAGGTGGCCACTGTCAGGGCCACCATGAAAGAGCTGACAAGGATCAGTATCAATCTGAAAATAGCGGGATTCATCCCCAGGGACTGGGCCTGGACATCCCCCAGTGAGAGGATGTTGAGTCTGAAGCGCAGCAGCATGAACAGCCCGAGCCCGCAGCAGGTCACCGGAGCGGTGATCCAAAGGTCGTTCCAGGTCACTCGGGTCAGGCTCCCCATGATCCAGAAAACAATGCTCGGAAGTTCATCGTACGGATCTGAAAAGTATTTGAGGATCATCAGCAGGGCATTGAAAAAAGAGAGCACCACCATGCCGGCCAGAACCATTACAATAACGGGCTTTATGGATATGAGCCGGGCAATCCCAACGGCCATGGACACTGCCAGAAGGCCGAAACAAAAGGCCATCATCTGCACCAGGTAGAAAGAGTCACCGGGCAAAATGATCCCCAGGGCCGCACCAAAAGTGCAGCCTGCCGCCACCCCCAGAATGTCCGGGGACACCAGCGGGTTTCTGAACAGGGCCTGATACACAGCGCCTGACACCGACAGACCCGTGCCCACCATAACCGCCATGATGCACCGTGGCAGCCGTATCCACAAAAAAACCAGCTTTTGGGAAATAAGATCCTGGGAAAGACTGTTGCCGGGTAACAGGCTCGACAGGATGGCAGTGATTTCCGAAACGGTTATTTTAAATCGGCCCGCCAGAAGAGACCCCAAAAAAAGCACTGTCAGCAGCAGGCATAAAACAGGGATTATGCGCGGGCTTTTCTTTAATGGATACCGGGGAATCACGATCAATTGGCAGCTTCCTGGTATATGGTATCATTGAGGGTACCGCCCATCTCCTGGAAGGTCTTGCCGAAAAGTTTTTGATGAAACAGGTTACTTTGTTTTTCCATGTCCATATCGGCAAACAGATCGGGATAGGCTTTTTTTGCCACCCAGAGGGTCCCCAGGGCCGACAGCGGCGAGGGAAAGTCCCATGGGGCAATGTTGCAGGGAAACCGGTAGACCGATTTTGTCCGGACGGCCTTAACCTGGCCGAGTGCCGGATCATTCAGCCGTTCCACTGTCCGCTGGCCCAGACTTCGGGACAGGATTACAATATCCGGGTTCCAGGTGATGAACTGTTCCGGAGAGATGTCCTGGAAGTATCCCTTCAGTTCATGGGCCACATTACTGACCCCGGCCCGTGACATGATGTCGTCCTGGAGCATATTGCCGGCGGCGGTGCTGAAAAGACCCCGGGGGGATGCAAAATAACCGGTCTTTCGTTCTGACAAGGGGATGGTTTTGATCCTGCCCGCCACCTGTGCCAGCATGTCGTCCATCACCTTCACGGTTTTTTCCGCCCGTTCGGGCTGGCCTGCGGCCATGGCAATCACTTCAATGGATTTTTTAACGTTTTCAAAGCTTTCCGGTAAAATGAGGATGGATGCAATGCCCAGGGCCTCTAAACGATGGGCCAGAACAGGGCCGTCCTTCTGGGCGTAGAGCACCACAAGATCCGGCTTCAAAGAGACAATGGTTTCAAAATTAAGTCCGGTGGATTTGCTGCCGACACCCTTGAGCTTTGCAACTTCGGGGAAAACAGCCTGTGTCAGCTTGTCCCTTTTGGAATGAGAATCGATGCCGACGATTTTGTTCTGGAGTCCCAGGGATAAGAGGCACAGGGTCACCGGTTTAAAGGTGGGAATGATCCGGTTGACCTCCCGAGGCAGAGTGACCTTGCGGCCGGTCATGTCCGTGATGGTGCGCGGGGTGTCTGCCATGGCATTCCCGGGTATGAAAAACAGTGAAAACAGAATTATCAACAGACCCTGCACGGTCTTGGTGAAAACAGGTTTTGGTTTGATTTTTTCTATCATGTTTGTCCCGTGATGGTTTAGCATCGTATTTGTGTTGAGCATGAAATTCATGACGTTGATTCGAGCATGGCTGTTATATGAAAATGAGTGGTGTTATGTCAATATATTAGTTGTTTTATAAGAAAAATCGTTAATGCAGGGTTAGTAAAAACTTATAATTTCCAAAAATAACGTAAAATTGTTGGATAATATAAAAATCTTGGGTCAACGGAAAATGCGTGGGCGGGTTGGGATGGGGATTTTTGGAAAATATGAGAAAATCGTATTAAAGACTATTTCTATCATCCATGAAAAACAAATTAATCGTTATTTATAGTTAGTATAAGTTATATAATTCTTTTAATTGGTTAATTTAAAAATATTCTTGACAACAAATAACCAAAATAACAAAATGCGACGTTTTGTATATTCTCTCAAAATGAAGTCGGGTCTAAATTTTAATTTCTAAAAAGGAGGAGAACACAATGTCGGGACGTTATTTATTGGCCGGGATTTTTTGCCTGGGCATATTTGCCGGGAATCTTTTAGCTGCGGAGACGCAATCGCAGGATACTTTTACGCTGGGTGAGATTGTTGTGACCGGGGAAAAAGCCGATGTTTCCGATATCGGTATTTCCGATACGATAACCGCAGAACAGATAGAAGCCACCAACAGCAAGACGGTGGCCGATGTCTTGCAGTTTGCGCCGGGCATCACCATGACCCGGGGGGTTAAAAATGAGCCTGAGATCAGTGTGCACGGATTTTCCCAGGAAAAAAGCCTTTTTCTAATTGACGGCATACCTTATTACGAGACCTAATATGGGAAGCTCAATTTGGATCAGATTCCTGCCGGCATTATTTCCAGAATCGAGATCACCAAGAATGCACCGTCGGTTCTCTATGGGGCCAATGCCCAGGTGGCGGTCATCAATGTGATCACCAAACAGGGATCCGAAAAGCCCAGTTTCAGCTTTAAAGGGGAAATCGGAGAAAACAATACGTACAAAGCCGAGCTTGCCCATGGCAATCAGGTCGGGGCCGTGAATTACTGGCTGAGTTACTCCCATGAAGAATCTGACGGATGGCGCCTTTCCGATGATTTTGAACCGGAAACGGCAACACGGAGAAACCCGAAAATGCCCGATAGGGACGGCATCCATGAAGATGGCGGGTTTCGGGAAAATTCTGATTTTGAAAAGGACCGGTTCTGGGTCCGGGCCGGCATCACTCCATCGCCGGATTCCGAATATTTTGTCAGTTTTCACATCATGGATTCGGAATTTGGGCATCCCCCTGCCACCGATGTCTATAAAATAAATGAAACCAGAGGTGATGATGCCGGTTTTTCAACATTTTCAAGGTTTGAGGATTATACGGACTGGGGGGTGGACCTGAGTGGAAAGCAGTTTGTTTCAGATCATCTGACCTTCAGGGGCAAGCTTTTTTACCATAATCACGAGGACGAATATGTATCCTATGACGGCCCTGATTATGAAACGGAAATTTCAAAATCTTCATATAAGGATAATTTTTTCGGCGGATCCCTGTTTGCGGATTTTTCACTGGCAGAATCCCATGCAGGGGCTGTATCCCTGCATTACAGACGTGATTCCCATAAGGACAGAAGCGATGAGGATCTGCCCTATAATGAATATATCTCCTATACCGGATCCATTGGTACGGAACAGAAATTTTTTACCGATTTCGGGCTGACCCTGTATGCCGGGATTGCCTATGACTGGTTTAAAGTCGATGACGCCGAAGATTATGAATTTGACGATGACCACTACCTTGTCGGGCAGGTGGATGGCGAAATCCCGGGAACAATGGAAGAAGTCAACCCCATGATCGGTTTTACATGGGATCTGGATCAAACCACGGTGTTCGGTTCCGTGGCCCGGAAAACGCGATTCCCGGCCTTGTTCGAACTCTATTCAAGCTCCGGGAATATTGATCTCTCTGCGGAAAAAACCATTAATTACACCCTGGGAGTTAACCGGATGTTCGGAAATCGGGTAACCGTTGGTTTCTCCGGTTTTTATCATGATATCTCCGATTGGATCTCCCGTGACTATTACGAGGATGAGTACACCGGTGAAGAATTATATGACAACGTGGAAGAGGTCTCTATGTTAGGGTTTGAAACCTCTATGGATATGGTTTTTTGCCAGTATTTCAAGATGAATTTGAATTATACCTATATCGATGCCGAAGATAAAAGTGATAAAAAAGTGACCGATGATGTGATCGGTGTCGCGAAAAATAAATTCGGCGTCGGGTTCAATGCCCTGATTCCGAAAATTCTGGTTATGGTGGACATGCAGGGAATTTATGCAGATGGTGTTTATGACAGCCTCCCGACAACAGGTTCCCCTGATGACGAATCCGTTGAAACCGATGATTACTTTATCGTGAATACCAGGATTTCCAGGACGTTCAAGAAGATGTACAGTGTTTATGCGGAAGTGAATAATCTCTTTGATGAAAACTATGAAGAAGAGATAGGGTTTCCCTCCCGGGGAAGAAATTTCCGGGTCGGGGTGAGTCTTGATTTTTAAATCAATATGGTAATCAGTACCCTGTTAGAATAAAAAATGCTCTGTCGGTAACTTACGGCAGAGCATTTTTTATTTACAAACACGGTCAACGGGTGTGGATTATTTTTTGTTTGGCTTCGATGAGTTGATCGTGGGACAACCGCAGCAGGTTTGACAGTTTGTGCATCAGATAATTTTCATATTTGTCCATTTTTCCGTCGACAAAGACGATCTGCCAGAGGATTTCGATGATGTCGCGTTTTTCTTTGATGGAATAATTTTCGTTGATCAGACGGGCAAACTGCCACAGATCCACACTTTCTTCCAGTTCCCTGTCTGCCCTTATCATCAGGGCCTCGGCGTGTTCTTCCGTGAGGTTGTATTTTTCCTTTAATATCGAAAGAACCATTGCCGTTTCCGATTCGGTGAAGGTTTCATCGATACGTCCCATTTCCATGAACAGCGCACATGCCGCAATGCGGACGTCGTGGGCAGCATCCGGATCTGTATCCGGGGAATTGTCGGCAGCGGTTGCCCCGAAAAATCGTTTAACGATATCAAACATTTGTTTCCTTTCCATTATTTGTCTTTTTTGTAAAAAAGTGATGAGTTATGAAATTTGAGTAATGAGGGATAAAGTGACTGCTTTGCCGATCTCATTATTTACAACTCAATGCCATTAACTTAGTGCAAACAACATCTGATTTTTTACCATGAAGTTACTGACGCTTGAAGGGAAAGATCGGAAAATTCATTTATTTTTCTTCGGGTCCTTCATGGCCTTCATGGTGAAAAATAGTTTTTATTTATCCCAAGTAACCGAAAATGAAACCAAATTTCATGGTTATTCATACGGCTATTGCTAAAGTTAATCATATTGATTCACAACTCATAACAGTCATGCATTGTCCAAAACTTTGCCTTTTGTCAATAGAGCATGATTTGCCGGTGGTGTCAAACATACCCAGTTAAAGTTATCTAACCTGGCAGGGCCTGAATAAAATTGAATGTTCCCTGGTTCCCATGCTCCTGCGTGGGAACGACCATATTTTACCACATTCGACAGCTATTTTCCCAAGGCAGGCGGGAAAGGCCGTGTCGTTTCTCTTTGACACCGGCTCACTGCTGTGGCAGAATCGACAAAGATTTGATCGTGTAGGATTTTTTACAGCTGCTCACCTATGCCGCATAAACCGGCGCTGTTGAAAAGGCGTACGCCGCAAATAGCCCATTGCAAGCACCATATTGCAAATCACGCCCATATCCTGTTGAGGAAGAATCAAATATTTTGACAAAAGATGAAGGTAATCTCATATCAACATCTCGGGCACGTGGTTCGGGATGCTATAATTATCGAGGTAATATATATGCCTCATAACCACAGGAGTTAATTAGTTGGAAGCCGTTAAAGGATATCTGGAAATTTTAGACCGGGGATTCGGTTTTTTACGAAGCCTTGAAAACAACTTTTTGCCGGGACCGGCGGACACATTTGTCCCGGCCTTTATAATACAGAAAAATCGCCTTCAGGAGGGTGTTTTTATCGAGGGAACCGGGGCAAAAGGAAAGCCGGGCAGCGAGAATTTGAAGCTTTCCGACATTGAGACCGTCAATAAAATGCCGATTTCCGAATGGGGGACACTGGTCCCGTTTCAGAGCCAGACCAGCATCAACCCTCTATATCGGCTGAAAATGACAATGGGGTCCGATGACTTGACGGGCAGGGCACTGGACTTGATCGTGCCCATGGGTAAAGGCCAGAGGGGCCTTATCATCTCACCCCCCAAAGCCGGGAAAACATCCCTGTTGAAACACATGGCCAATGCCCTGGCCCTGAATCATCCTGAAGTGGATGTGTATGTGTTACTGGTGGATGAGCGGCCCGAAGAGGTTACCGATTTTAAACGCGGGCTGAAAAATGCCCATATCCTTTTCTCTTCGTCGGATCAGAGTGTGGCCCAGCATATGCGCATGACCCGTCTGGCCCTGCAGGCGGCAATGCACTGGTCCGAAGTCGGTCGGGATACCGTGGTGCTCATCGATTCACTGACCCGCATGGCCCGGGCGTTTAATGCGGAAACACGAAGCCACGGTCGGACCCTCACCGGCGGTCTGGGGGCCAGTGCCATGGTGGTGCCGCGTAAAATTTTCGGCACGGCCCGCAACATTGAAAACGGCGGTTCCTTGACCATCATGGCGACCATACTGGTGGATACCGGCAGCCGCATGGACGATATTATCTTTCAGGAATTCAAAGGCACCGGTAACATGGATCTGGTGCTCAGCCGAAAATGTGCCGAGCAGCGAATCTGGCCGGCCATTCATATTCAGAAGTCCGGTACCCGCAAAGAAGAGGCCCTGCTGGACAGCGATGAATATCAGGAAGTCCTTAAAATCCGCAGGGCACTGGCGCAAAAAGACGAGATCACCGCCATGTCGCAGCTGTTGGAGTATTTTCTGCACGGACGGTAATTGTCCGGTTCCAAAAGGGCTCAGGCTGCCTTTGTCGCTACCCGGGTGTCAAGCGCCTTTCGGATCTGGCCGGGGTGGTTGGTGGTCAAGGACTCTGCGCCCATTTCCTCAAATCGCCTGGCTGTTGCCGGATCATTGACATCCCAGGCATGAACTTCCTTTTTATGGGTGTGCAGCAATTGAACAAAACTGCGATCCACCACGCTGTGGGCTTGCAGATCAACGCCATCTGCCCGGCAAAGTGTCACTGTTTCAAGAATTGCCTCTGCGGAAGGGGTCCACAGGCCATACGGGTCGTTTCGGGTAAAGTCCGTCAGCCAGAACGCTTTTAACATGGGCAGACTTTGTTTTACCGCGGCAATCACACCGGCATCAAAGGCAATGATCATTACCTGTTCAGGCAGCAACCGGGATTTTATCAGGTCTTTTTCAAGGAACGGAACGATTTCCGGGCCTGATTTGATCTCGATATAGATGCGTTTGTCCCGGGAAACCGTATCTAAAACCTCACTTAAAGTCGGGATTTGTTCTCCTGCCCACCCGGGCCCCTTCCAGCGTCCTACGTCCAGCCGGCGAAGTTCGGATAACATGGCATTTTCAGCATTCAGGATGACATCACCGGTCCGCTCCGTTGTATCATCATGAAGACAGACGATTTTGTTGTCTTTTGTCAGATGGAAATCCCCCTCGATGCCGTCGGCACCCTGGTCCCAGGCCAGATTAAAGGCGGAAATCGTGTTCTCCGGGGCATCGTGGGAGGCCCCCCGGTGTGCGATGATCTGTGTTTTCATTGGCAGCTATGGTTGTCCTCTCCCTTTATCTGTCTTAATATATATCGGTCGTTGTATATAACAATTTGATAAAATAGGGAATTACATATCATCCGGTTCTTG
Source organism: uncultured Desulfobacterales bacterium (assembly GCA_942490765.1). Classification (GTDB taxonomy): domain Bacteria; phylum Desulfobacterota; class Desulfobacteria; order Desulfobacterales; family 4572-123; genus 4572-123. The sequence goes on from CALNYM010000029.1 coordinate 101,991, forward strand.
TGGAATCGGGTCTGAACCAGTTCTATTTATTGGTTCGCCAGGGTGTTTGCCATACTATAATCACAGTGTCAAGCCCCTATTTCGCGTCTGGCAGAAAACGCATCTCTGGTTCCCACGCAGGAGCGTGGGAACCAGAGAAGTTAATGGCATTGAATGGCTAATAGCTATGAGCGGCTGCTGAAAAAGGCTGGGAGAACGTTTTTCTTTTTACACGCTGTACATAAAAAAACCGTATCTGCGGATTTGTCCATCCCCTTTTGTCGAAGGTCTTTCTCGACCTTTTTGAGCAGGGATTGATTGGCAATGGGGTTGCCGCAGTTTCTGCATGTGGCCTGGGCATCCCGGGCCTTTTCTGTTTTTGTTTTGTTGGCAATAACCAGTGGATCAAAGATCCGGTGCAATAATGCGGCCTGCTCCGGACATGTGTGGACGCAGGTTTCGCAACCAATGCACCGGTGGCTGGAAAAAAACAGTTGCCGGGCCGTACCTTTTTTCATCTCCAGGGCATGGGTGGGGCAGTTTTTGACACAGGCACCGCAGAGGGTGCACTGTTTCGTATCGATGAAAAGGTCAAAAAACGGCAAGGCCAGATTTCTAAACTGGTGGCCCTCGGCCGGGCTGCCTTCTATCAGCTTGCACAGGCATTGGCAAAGATCCTGCCTGACATCATCGGATGGTTCACTGACCGGTGTTTCAGGGTTGATTGTGCTGCTTCGGGATGGCAATTGCGCCATAAATCCCAGAAAATCAGTCTTTGCTTCCATCGGCGGCGCATTGATGGCCATCAGTGGCACTGAGGTGCCCGGATTCCGAACGAAACGGTTGATGGATTCCATTATCGGCAGCCATTTTTGAACGGCACAACCATTGGTACAGTCGGCATCAATGCAGAGAAGAATTACTGTACTAAATCCCATTTCCAGGGCCTTTGCCATGAACAGCGGCGATGTGGCCGCAATGCAGGGCAATGCCACACAGGTGATCTGATCGGGTTGGGGGGTGCCGGAAATCCAGCCGTATACCGCAGTTTTTTGGGTCGTACAGGTCACCACCAATACCTGGCCTTTTTCCGGAGATGGCAGTTCTGTCAGGGGATCGACCATGCGCTGCTTTTTTCCCTGCCGGTCGTATGCTGAAACCGAAACCGCCCCCACCGGGCAGACGGCGACACACAACCCGCAACCGTGGCACTGATCCTTTATCACATGAATCTGACCCTTGTGAACGATCATCGCCTCAAAGGGGCACTGGTCCATGCATAGGCGGCAATCGCTTCGGCCCCTTACACATGTTTGCGGATCAACGGCTATTGTTTCCACATATGCGTGGGGCGCCAGAAGCTTATGGAAAAATTGTCTCCGGTTAAGGGTTCTGCCCGCCGGTCTTGTCCCCGCCGGTTCAGTCATCTTCAAAAAGATCCTTGAGATAAGCTGAATCCCGGTCTACAAACCGGCCGGTAACCTCCCCCAGATGACGATAAAAATCATGCCGGGCTTTTTTTGTCAGGCAATCACAAAACTCGGGAACCCATTGTGTGATATGGTTGGCGGAAAAGTCCCTTTGGGCCTGCAGATATTTTTCCACTTCATTCTCATCATTTGCCTGCAGTGCCCTGGCCTGTTTGTGGGCCAGAAAATGCATGAATTCCAGTTCAATGGACAGATGGTCCGGGGGATCTTTGAAGGTTTCCGACATGGCCAGCCCGAACTGCTCATAGCATCCTTCAATGAGCAGATACAATTGGGCCGGGTTATCGCCCTTGAGTTTGACATGGGCAGACTCGTATATCTTGCAGGGCGGACGATAATCAAACAGTCTGACATATTCAACCTGGGTGTCCTCAAGGATGAAGCCGTCAAAAGAGGATGAAAATGGTGACGTTAACCCTTTTGAAATAAAACCGGTCTGATGGGCCAGATCCTCAAACAGGGTTGAAAATTCTTTTTTCCGACAGATCATATCTTCTAACCACTGGGGATCGGGGTAGCGATAAAAGTCAGCCAGGGCTTTGTATACGGCACTTCTTAAATAGGGATTGATATTTTTCAAAGCAAGGTCTCCTTGTTATCGGGCATTATTTTCCCTTATGTTCCGCAAAAAGGAAAACTTTACCGGTTCCGTTCCCCTCCAGGATAGGGAGAGGAACGGTTTTTAAATGATATTCGCTTTTAAACGATTTCCGGCTTTACATCCAAACTGGCGTAATACACCTTTGGGTGTGTACCTGCCTCGGGGGACAGGGGCTTTGCCTGCGTTCGTTTAATGGCTTTGGACACCTCGCTTGCAGGATCATCCAGGTCACCAAATATCATGGCATGACCGATGCAGCGTTCCACGCACCAGGGCTCCAAACCGGCGTCAATCCGCTCAGCGCAGAAATTACAGGCATCCACCGTGCCGGTATCTTCGTTCAGATACCGGGCCCGGTAGGGGCAGGCCTCGACACAGGCCTCGCATCCGATGCATTTATCCGTGTCAGTAATGATGATGCCGTCTTCCCTGCGGAAGATGGCATCTTCAGGACAGACCTTGATACAGGCGGGATCATCGCACTGCATGCAGTGAAAGGGGAGAAAATGTCTTCTTACATCCGGATATTTTCCAACTTCCGGTTCGATAAAGTTGAGGCGGGCATAACTCTGGCCGCTTTCAAACTGGTTGGGAATATGATGCATTACCTTGCAGACCACATAACAGGTCCGGCATCGGACGCATTGACTTAAATCGATGAGCATACCATATCTGGGCATATCATTAACCTCCGATCCGTTTTACTTTTACGATACTGTAATTTTTGCCGCAGCCGCCGGCATAGGGTTCGACACTCAATGGCACAAAAGCGCTGTGCAGGATGCCTTCTCTGACCTTTGGCAGCATGAGTTTGGACCTGTGCCCCGTGGCAAAATAGGTCCAGGCCGTGTCCGGCTGAAGGGCCTCGGTGAGATGCAGTCGGATTTTCTGTTTGTATCCCACCACCGAATCGTCCACCACGCAGGGGTCATCGGCCTTGGTGGGCCCGATGCATTGGATTTCAAGCAGGTCCCCTTCCTTTAGGCCGAGACGTTGGGCCCGGGCCGAGTTGAGATACAAGGGGGTATAGGGACATCCGCCCTCAATGCCGTCCTCCATGAGGTAGCGGTTGTTCTGGGTGGCGTTTTTCTGATGCCAGCTGGCCTTGCCGCTGACCAGGTAAAATTCGTTTTCAGCCTTGGGCACGGCAACGGGGATATAGATGGGCATGGGATCCACATAGGTGTTGTTGTGCCAGCAGGATGCCGGGTTTTGAAAGCACTCTTCGGCCAGTTCATTGGAGTAGATCTCGAAACGACCGCTGCGGGTCTTGATGGGCTTGCACAACACGTTATATTCCAGGTCATGGATTTCCACGTAGGGACCGTTTTTGACCAGCTGTTTTGCCGTCACCGGTGCCCCGGCCTTTTTGAGTATCCGATCCCACCATTCATACTGATGGTCGAGGTTTTCGAAATAGGGGGCCAGGCCCATTTTTTTGCCCACCTCGGTCATGAACCAGCTTACCGGTTTGGATTCTCCCGGGGGGGTAATGACCGCTGATCGCATGAGGGCCATGGCATGTTCCTTGCCGTCCTGGGCCACCGGGGTAAAGGTGAACAGATGGTTCCGCTCTACATAGGACGCCTCTGGGATCACGTAGTCGGCCAGTTCCACAAATTCCTTGGGCAGTTGTTCCCCCACCACGATCATTTCAAGCTGGTGAAGGCGCTTGAACACCAGTTCCGTGTCCACCTGGGTGATGGCCGAGTTTTCAGCCGTTGAAAAAAGGGCCTTTACACGACCTTCCTTGATGGCGTCAAAATGTTCCCAGGGAAGGGCGCAGGTGGACGGGTGAAACTGTTTGGGCGTGGTGTAACAGGGTTTTTTATCAAGGGACTTGATGGACATCTGATTGCCCCAGGGGGCCGGTACGGTTTTGAGATCCGGATCCGGATATGCGGGCACTTCCGGGGGCTCGGGCCACCCGGTACCGCCCTTGAACCCGTGTTTGGGCAGATAATGGCCGCCTTTTTGATCGATATTGCCAAGAATCATGTTCAGTGTGCTGTAGCACCGGAGTACCTGGAACCAGTTGGCATACCGGCCGGTGGTCAGTCCCGGGTAGACAAGGACAGATGGGCGGTTATGGCCCAGGCGACGGGCGATGGCCACAATTTTTGAGGCCGGGTAGGGAATGCCGCACAGTTTTACCACTTTCTCCGGCGGGTACTGGGCCGCCTCTTCGGCATACAGATTAAACACGGTCTTACACTGGATTCCATCCACCGTATAGGTCTTGCCAAGACCCAGGGAAAACCCGCTCAATTTATGATCGGCCTTGCCCATGGCACGGGCGATTTTGAATTTTCATGCCAGGCCATATAGGCCCCTGCCTTGTCTGTTACGGCTTGTCGGTTGTCTAAACGGATCAATTGGACGGCGTTGGTATATTTTGCCAAAAAATCGGCATCATAAAGATTCTCCCGGATAAGGATATGTCCGATGCCCAGGGCAAATATGGCATCGGTGGCCGGCTTGATGGGCAGCCATTCATCGGCCATGGCCGAACTGTCGGCCAGTTTGGGATCCACCACCGTCACCTTCATGCCGTTGTTTTTGGCCTTCAGGTAGACCGGGTAAAAACCCGATGCACCAAAAGCCGTTCCCGGGGTAAAGGCATTGCCGGGAAAATTCTGTCCGGCAATGAGGGCATACTTGCAGTTGACATAGTCAGCGGCCCCCATCATCATGGCCCCGCCATGGTTGCCGCCGAAAGTGATGGTTTTTTCCGCGGCATGATCGCCAAAGCAGATCTGGCCGTGCATGTAGGAGATACTGGTGCCGGTGATCCTGGCCCAGTAATGCAGGAAATACATGTTGTCGGTCTGCACCGGGCACCCCCACCAGGTCTCAAACCATTCCGGGTGACCGGCGTCGCAATATTTTTTCACCGTTGTGGCCATGGCCGTGGTCACTTCATCCCAGGAGCACCGGACAAATTTGGCATCCCCTCGCTCCCCCACCCGTTTCAAGGGGTGCAGAATACGGTCCGGCGCATATACCCGGCCCCAGATGCCGGCATAGGCCTTGGCGCAGACATTGCCGTTCCAGGGGGCAATATCCTCACCGCGGACATCCACGATTCTACCGTTGACAACCTTTGTTTGAATCGGGCACATGAGGCACATGGCACAGGCCGTGTGTTTCCACTCCCCCTTTTCAGGTTTGCTTTTTTGTGCTTTTAACCCGGAAAGCTTCGGTTTGGTGCACCCATAGGAAGCCACAGCCAGGCCCCCAAGGGCCGTGCCGCTCCATTTTAAGAAATTTCTTCGGGTCGTTTTGAACTTTTCCCCCATCAGCTACCTCCACATCTGTCTGTTGTTTGAGTCCATTTTGTCACCAGAGAAAATTAAATATGAGACAAAGAATGCATATCTCCTACAGCAAGGGATATGCCAGAGCTTGATAATATATTCATCTATCTGATTATAATGACAATATGTAATTTGAAGGATGGGGCGGTAAAAAATGGGGATAGGGGCAAAAAAGTCTCATGAAATTGGCTATGTGGCTAACTACCCGTTTTAAAAGAAAAATAATAGAGAGGCAAAAATGTCTCTCAAAGGGGCAGGCAGCTGCGGGCGATTGAGGGTTACCCGTTCACGGTTCACTGTTTACGGTTTTTTGTTTAAAGGGGTTTTTGAGGGGGTATTTTGATTTTTGGGATTTGTTATTTAAAATTTCAACAACTCAAAGCGTTTTCCCTATCGTTGCAAAAGCCGGATGGCTTCAGAGCCGAGGCATCAAGGGTGAAGCTGTAGTCATCTACCGCAATCCCTTGATAACGAAGGATCTGGAGTCATCCGGCTTTCCCGTAGGGTAAAAAATTGTGCCCTTTTGTACTTTATCTGGATATCACCATGAGTGAATTCCTTAAAAATTACACCATTCTCGTTGAACTCTTTCTCTTGGCTGATTTAGATCAATAGCTCATGTTTTTTATGCAGCGATAGGGTTTTTACAAAACAAATGGTTCCTCACTATTTCATGTGGATCGCCCCTGGACACTTTGCCTGGCATCGGTGATGCCATATTCTTTCAGTTTGCGGTGCAGGGTACGGCGGTCTATTTCAAGAACCTTTGCCACTTCTGTGCGACACCAGCGGTGCTGGTCGAGGAGGGGATAATATCTTTGTCTCTTTCGCTTCAGCAGTTATACTCTCTTTATTCCCATCTTTTTTTCCTAAGATTACTGGAGGATTTTTTAAAGTCTCTGCCCTCCTCTAATTCTTATCAGCAAGACTCCTTTGTTGCAATTTACCCCCGATTGTTTATGTAGTGATTGTTGTTGCTGCTTTGGGTTCTGTGCTCATAGGATTTTATGAAAAAAGAGCTAATCATGCCGATCAAGATGCTAGGAGAGAAAAAAGATGGCTCAAATTTATCCAACTAGAGCAAGAAGGTTGGCGAGTGAATATAATATGAGCTTAAAAAATCGTTTAGGAGATGCAGATATTGTGTGTATTTCTCCTCAAAAATAAAGCCTACATCGACTGATGTTAAATCCCATCGCGGAGAAGTTATTGTTAAGAAGCAACAGTTATCTAAGCGAGTAGGTAATAAAATTTATCCTTTTGAAAAAGATTTTCTAGGTCAAGCTCTCAAACAAGCTCTACGGGTTAAGCAACAAAAAAAGTTGGGTTTTGTAACCCCAATCATCGCTTTTTTCTGGGGCTAAAGTTTCTATCCCTTCTGGGAAGTTGAGAAACGTCTATGTTGTTGAAAAATCAAGGCTAGTAACTCTTTTGAAATCTCTGGGTTAGACTTTCTGCCTCCTGGTTATACTCGCAACGGCTAAAAATTTAACTTTTTTGTAGTTAGGTTGAACGAGCGTGAAAAGCCACCGCTTGCAATGGGGTTTTGTTGGGTTTTAAGATTATAAACCTTCTGATCGTTGTCCGTTTTAGAGTACTCTAATTCAAAATCTCTGCCCTAGTTTCGACTCTAACTCAATTTAAACTCCGCTGAAAGTTGGAGTTACTGTCAAAATTTTTATGATATTTTCATGCCAGACAGAAGATAAAGCGCGTAAATAACAGTTTTTTGCGATTTTAACTTTAAATAATCCCAGATGTCCCTCAAATCCTTTCATAATTCATAATTCATAATTCATAATTTTCTCGCAATTCCTGCGCTGGAGTGCTAATGCGGAATGAGGGATAGGTTAAGCTCCAAACCTTTGTTATTATCTGGGAAAAAATCAAAAATCTTCATGCTCGGTTATTTAATCTCTCTAACTATCTCAACCGCCGTTTGTGCCCTATCCACCCTCGGACTCCATTTACAATGGGGCTTTGCAGGGGCGGGGTAATTTTGGTCATGTGGCGTTTACAGCCCTTAGTGCCTATAGTACCGCCTTGTTAACTCTTCGAGGTGTCCCCATCATCCTCTTTATGTTGTTATTTTTGTAGGAATGGGAATTGCCTCCTTATTAGGGTTACTTATTGGGTTTTCTACCTTTGGGTTGCGGGAGGATTATTTAGCCATTGTAACTTTTGGTGTCTCGGAGTTAATTCGTCTGGTGGCGAATAACGAAGAATGGCTAACGAAAGGGAGCTACGGGGTGTATGGCTATCCTCTACCCCTTGATTTTAACCCCAGTCTCTTCTCTGAAGTCGTGATGATTCTGCTGTTTACCCTCATCGCAGTCGGAGCAGGAATGGCTGCTTTTGCGATCTTTAAAGTACCAATGGCGAGAAAGTCAGGAAATTCAAGGGAAAAGCTATCAACCTTGCAAGCGAGGAATTGTAATCCTCATGGAGGCGATCGCACGAGCAATCATTGTTAGTCTATATGTGAACCGGGATGATTGCCCTGGCCTTTTTTCAGCTACAAGGCAGGATTGATGTTAATGGCCAATTTTAATTGTTTTAGCACTGGTTTATAGCGGTTTTGGTTTCGTTAGAACATTCGCAAGCCGGAAGGATTTCTTAAAGCTATCCGAGAAGACGAAGAAATTCCCCGTGGCGCTCAGGAAAAAATGTCTTTTGGTATAAGGTACAAGCCTTTATGTTAGAGAGTGCGATCATGGTCACAGGTGCATTTTTTGCCTGGCAACTCTTTGATTTTCCCACTAACTGGGCTATACTCACCTTAACGCTTGGATTATTGTGGTTTTGGGGAGCGGGCAGTAATGCGGGGACGCTTTTAAGTATTTATTATTTTTTGGACTTATGACTCGATAACTCATGAATTTCCTAAGTGGTTGCCCGCTTTAATTCAGGGAATTGCGCCTGAATTTTGGTTTTGATAGAAACACAGTTAGACACTCAAATTGGTGCACTTTTCGGATTATGTTTATTGGCTTTATTTTAATGGTCTTGTTCGTTTGGCGACACTAGGTATCTTAGGTAGAAAAGAAGAGCTAACATTGAATTAATTCTAAATTCTGAATGCTGAATTATGAAAGATTTTCATGTTAACAATTAAACGAAAAACGGCTTCCTAATGACCCGTGATGGCATCAGACTGGATGCTGATATTTATCGTCCCGATAGTGAGGAATTATTTCCTATCCTCCCAATGCGTCAACCTTACGGACGTAAAATCGCTTCTACAGTGGTTGCAGCACTCGCAATTTGGTATGCTCAACAGGGCTATATTGTGGTGATTCAAGATGTTGCAATTAGAGGAACCTCTGAGGGAATATTTAACTTGTTTGGAGTCGAAATTGCAGATGGTTACGATACGTTAGAACGAATTGTCTCAATTTGGAAGTACGGAAAATTTGGAATGTATGGCTTCTCTTATCAAGCCATGACTCAACTTTACGTATGGTGCATAATCATCCCTGTTTAAAGCAAATTTTTGCTATGATGGCCTATGATTTATCTATCAGGATTGGGCTTATGAAAATGGGGCATTTTGTTAACAATAGCACAAGTTGGGCGATTCAACTAGCAGCAGAAACGGCTCGCTTACAACGGATGAGGGGCTTTTTCAGCGCTTTATCAAACAGCCCGTAATTTACCCTTATTTGATCCGATCCTGTTATCCTGAAATTTTGAAAACTCTCGCTCCCCAGTCTTTTTACCACACTTGGTACAACTCAACCTGAAGGTGATGAATATTGGGCAAAACTTTCTCCACAAAATTTAAGGCCAAGAGTGCGATTTACCCATGCTTCACGGCTAGGAGTTGGTTTGATCCTTATTTAAGGGGAAATGCTGGCGCACCCCATGGAAAGCCATGGCAAAGCAGAGTCACTTCCCCCAACGTCTCATTATCGAGCCTTGAGGGACATTTTGCAACGAGGCGAAAACTGGGGGCTAAAGATTATGGAGCAAATGCAGTCAGTCCGGTTGATCCGGTTACAACTTCAATGGTTTGATCACTTTCTGAAGGGGAAAAGACACCGCTATCATTCAACAAGCTCCCCTTTGTCCCTGCTGGTGAAGTAGGAAGTAATCAATGGCGATCGATCTGACGCTTTCCCTCGGAATTTCTCTCAATCTTATGCGCTGTAGGAGTAGTGGGTTAGCCAGTGTGGTGGAAGGAGGCAGTAGGTTGGGGATAGGGCTGAATCCTGAGGAGACCATTGGCTGGCTGATACCCTAGTTCATGATCTCTTGGCCGCCCAGTCCCCCCACCACCAGGATGTCATTTTACCTTGCCTAGTGG
>CALNYM010000030.1:0-15920 GCA_942490765.1 uncultured Desulfobacterales bacterium
GACGAGTATCGCTTGACCCTGGCACGTCTCAGGCAGGCCAAAAGTTTGATCAGCTCAAAGCCGGGCCAAAGATGATTACCCATTTTACACGGCAAGCCTACGGGCTAAATTGAGACAGGACCGCGCGGCAGACGGATGGAGATGGTACAGCCCGGGCCGGCATTGTTGGCGGCGGAGACCGTTCCGCCCATGGCGGCAACAAATTTTTTCACCAGGGCCAGACCGATGCCGGTACCGCCGGTACTGCGGGTGAGGGCCCCCTCCACGCGGTAAAAATCGTCAAACACCTTTTTCAAGGCATGCCGGGGAATTCCCGGGCCCGTGTCGCTGACGCGGATCACGACATTTTTGGGTTCTTCATGAACGGTTATCAAAATTTCCCGGTGATCTGCCTTTTTCCCGAGGAATTTCAAACGTTTTCAATGAGATTGATCAATACCTGGATCATGACTTCGGCGTCATAGGTAAACGGTGATATCACTGCCAGTTCGGTCTTCAGTACAAATCCTTCCTGACGAACAGTCTCCTGCATGACCGCCGTTACCTTGTCAATCACATCCTCAAACCGGCCCGAAGAAAGCGACAGGGGCCGCTGCTTTTTCTCCAGCCTGGAAATCTCCATGACATTGTTTATCAATCGGGAGAGACGGGCACTTTCTGAACCGAGAATCCGGAAATGGGCCTGCTCTTTTTCAGGACTGCGGGCAATGCCCTGTTCCAGCATTTCGATATACATGCGGATGTTGGTCAGGGGCGTCTTGAGTTCATGGGTGACCGAAGAGACAAACCGGGAGCGCCGCTGGGAAAGTTCCACCTCGGCCCGGACACTGCGGTAGATGGCCGCCAGCCCAATGAGCAGCACCGCACCGAAAAGGACCATCATGGTATTCAAGGTACTGCGGCCAGCGGCCCGGGGAATCTCCTCGCAGGCCAATACCGCCCGCAAAAATCCAAAGGGGGCGGGGAATTGTCTTTCCAGCTGGAACGTGGGGTGGGGCGCTGAAGCCCCGCAGGAAAATACCTGGGCCGCCCGTTCCCGATCCATTACGGCAAGACGCAAGCCCGCGTAACCTGCCATGGGCTGATCCATAAAATGCGTTGCGGCAAGTTGACGGAGAAAGGCGCGCACCTGGAGGACAAATCCCTGGCGAAAAATTTTTTTTGCGAACAAAATGCGCCGGAAAATAAAATTCTGATCATCGTTTAAAAAAACCGACTGCAAGGGAGCGACTTCCACCTGGTAGCGATGGGGCAGTCCATCGGCAGGCGATTCCTGTTGATGCTCAAAAGACAGCGCTTGCATTTCAGCCGCTTGCCCGTCCGCATCGAACATGCCATCTGACGACCACCGGGAAAAAAGTGTTGTTTTTATGTTCTGCAGCACCATCTGTTCCGTCAGCCCTGTAAAGATCATCTTCCGTCAGTGCTTGAGATTCTTTCTGCAGGCTTTCCAGCCCGGCAGTCCGCCGGGGATTCTGGCCTTGACTTCCTGCCTATGTCTGTCTTTCCCGGCAATCTGCCGGGCCTGGCCTGGGGTATTTTCCTCGATCCGTTTTTCCTTTTGCCCCAAAGATCTGGCAGATCTCATGGCACTGGGCAGGTTCAGGTATTGCTCCGCAAAACCTTTGGATGGGCTCTCTTTTTTCTCTGGAACCGGCACTGTCGGCGACGCCATTTTGATGCCGGCACCGGTAAACCGCTGACGGTTGAACATCTGGTTGGCCGCAGTCAGTTTTGCGACCCTGTCGGCCCGGTCTTGGGGAATACTTTTCCCCCCTCTTCCACCAGGGGCGTATGAAACGAACCATCCGGGTTGTTTTGAATATAGCCGAGAATATACGCCGGCAGGACGGTCCGAGCCAGGGGGAGGGACTGGCCGTATTCCGCACCTGAATCTGAACCGGACCGGGTCATGGCAAAATTATACTCATCCACCGAACGGGCTTCTTCCAAAACCACAATAGCCGACAGTTCGTTTTCGATTTCATCAAACATCTGACCGGCAAAGTAATTCAGCTTTGCAATCTCCTCCCGGGCCATTCCGGTGTACGTCCGCAGGGTCATATAGGCCAGCGGAACAGAAAGGGCCAGGCAGAAAATAAGGATCAGCAACCGCAGTTTCTTCATCGGTCGGGCTCCAGGCGGTATCCCTCGCCCCGGATCGTCGTAATAAAAGGAAGGTCGCCGATCAAAGATGCGATTATCTTGCGAAGTATCAGGATATGAATATCCACGGTACGGGTTTCAATTCCCGCATCACTGTAATGCCAGACCTTTGTGAGCAGTTCGTGTTTGGGTATGATCCGGTCCCGGTGTTGATGCAGATAGGCGATGATATCCATCTCTTTCCGGGTCAAGGCCATGCGCTTTTCATTGTACGATGCCTGAAGTGTTTTACCGTTAAAAACCATACCGTGGCAGGAGATCTTGACGTCTCCGGGATTTTTGCCCATGCGGCGCAGAAGGGCCTCTATCCTGACCATCAATTCCTGCAGGGAAAAAGGCTTGCTCACATAGTCATCGGCCCCGGCCCTGAATCCGGTGACGATGTCTGTTTCCGCACCCTTGGCCGTGAGCATGATAATACCCTGATTCGGTTTTTTACGGCGAATTTTGCGACAGATGGAAAAGCCGTCCATGGTGGGCAGCATGACATCCAGAAGAATCAGGTCATAGGACCCTTTGAGTCCCTATGCCAACCCATCCCCTCCATCTTCCACGCCAACAGCCTCATACCCGTTAAAAACCATGACATCCAGCAGACCGTTTAAAATGGCCGGATCATCTTCGACAATGAGAACAGTGGCCTTGGGATTTTTCATCTGTTGTCTCCCGGGGTTGAGCCTTCTGGCGGATATACAATGCAATTATCTCATGCAGGTGGCCTTACTCTATAACAGGAGCGCTGGATTTCAAAGTAAAAGTTATGCAAAAAGACGTCTATCCATTGCCATTACAGGGGGGATAGTGAAAATTGAATAGTGAGGGCTTGGAAACTTATGGAAATCGCTGTGTTCCGCCTTTTTTAATCGGTCATTTCTCACTTTTCGTCCAGTTCAAAACGACTTTGCCGGACTGGCCGCTGTTCATCGCATCGAACCCCTTCTGGAAGTCATCTACACAGAACCGATGGGTAATGATGGGACGGAGATTCAATCCGGACTGGAGCGTGGTGGTCATCTTGTACCAGGTCTCGAATATTTCCCGGCCATATATCCCCTTGAGGGTCAGTCCCTTGAAAATCACCTGGTCCGTGTCCAGAGGCAACGGTTCGGCGTGAATGCCGAGCATGGCGATTTTACCACCGTGGTTCATATTTTCGAGCATTTCGTGAAATGCGCCGGAAATACCCGACATCTCCAGCCCCACATCAAATCCTTCACGCATGCCCAGTTCTTTCTGAACGTCCCGTATCCGTTCCCGCCCGACATTCACCGTGCGAAAATCGCCCAGTGTTGATGCCAGCTTCAGGCGATAGTCATTCACATCGGTAATCACGACAAATCTTGCGCCCACATGCCTGGCCAGTGTCGCGGCCATGATGCCGATGGGGCCGGCACCGGTGATCAGGACATCCTCCCCCACCAGATTAAACGACAGGGCCGTATGGGCCGCGTTTCCAAAAGGGTCCAGGATGGCGGCGATCTCGTCTTCAATATTATCCGGCAGGCGAAAGGCATTGCCCGCAGGAATGGACAGATATTCGGCAAAAGCACCGCTGCGATTGACGCCGATACCGACGGCATTGCGGCAGAGATGCCGTTTGCCGGCCCGACAGTTCCGGCAGAAGCCGCAGGTGATGTGGCCTTCTCCCGAGACCCGGTCTCCCACCTTGATGCCGGTGACCTCTTTTCCCACACGATCCACGATGCCGACAAATTCATGGCCTATAATCATCGGGGTTTTAATGGTTTTTTGAGACCATTGGTCCCAATTAAAAATATGCAGATCCGTTCCGCAGATGGCTGTCTGCCTGATTTTGATGCGAATGTCGTTTCCGTTGACAACCGGTTCCGGCACATCCTGCATCCAAAGACCGGTTTCCGGTAATGCTTTGACCAATGCCTTCATATGAGCCTCCAATGGTTTTACGCTTTTGTTTGCTTTAAAAAGCCAGAATTCGTATTTACTTACAGAGCCAGATTCTAATTTTTCACATTTTTGCAGGCTAAAAAAAATCCACCCATTTATGGATAGCATCCAGGTAAATAAATGTTTCCGAAGACAATATCCCGCCGATCTGATGAAGGTCTTCCATCAAAAAGGACCGCAATTCTTCCCGGGAATGAAAAAAAACTTCCGCCACGATATCGTAGCGACCGGTGGAATTGACCACCGATTTGACACCGCTCATCTGCACGATCTTTTCCATAATCTGGCGATGGTCTCTCTTTTCCAGGCTCATACAGATCATTGCAGGAATGCTGTTTTCAAAATAAAGCGGATTCACTTGGGCCGTAATTTTAAGCAGACCCTCGGCAATCATCTTTCCGACCCTCAACCGGATGGTACCGTCGGAAAGGTCCAGCTTCCCGGCGATATACTTGTATGAGGCCCTTCCGTTTTTTTGAAGCTCGGCAATAATTTGCCGGTCAATATCATCGGGCAGATATTTTGGTGATCCAGCCATAATGGCACACCCTCTCTGTTATAAAATTCCGGCAACGCCTGTCTTTTGCAAAATTTTTCTCTTTTCTAAGTTTTAACTTATTTTCAATATGCCACGATGTCAACAATGAATAAAAAAGAAAAATAAATTAAACGAAAAATAAAGCTTGATATTTTACGATAAACAAATTATTTTATTACAATAATTAAACATATCGATATAATTACCGTTGCTGTGTAGTAAATAGGTACTCTGCAACAACGGTGTTGGCAATTTTCAAAAACAATGTCTATTTACTTTCAGTAAGGGGGCCCGCATGAATGTTTTACATATCTCGGATATGCATTTCGGCCCCCGCCACTGGGATGGAGACGACAAGGGTCTGCTGAAAAAAATCAATTCTTTTAATGCCGATATCGTCATCAACACCGGTGACAGTACAACAGATGGACTGCAAGACGAGTATGTCAATGCGGGGCGCTTCTTAAAAGCCATCAAGTGCAAAAATGTCATCTCCATCATCGGCAATCATGACAAAAGGAATATGCGCTCCCATGAGCTATTCCGAAAATATATTTACAACCCCGATATCATCTATCTGTCTGAAATGATGAAAACCAGTAAAAAAAATCTCTTTCTGGACCGGAAAATAACCAAGGTCAGTGACAATTTTACCGACATCAATTTTATCAAACCCATTTCGGTTGATGGCACATCCGCCCTGATTATCAGCATCGATTCCAACGAAATTTACAGTGATGACGGATTTGTTGAAAAAGAGATCCTGCATGCGGTTTCAGAGAAAATCAAGCAGATGGAATATGACCTGCCGCTCCTGCTCATCCATCATTCTGTTTTAGGCACCGACGAATGTCCGCTGAAAAATTCCGCCCGCATGATTGATTTTATACGAGAGCATAACATAAAAAACGTCTTCTGCGGCCATACCCACGAACTGGAACTGATGAGAAGCACCGATCTGTATCACGGGAATACCTTTACCCAGTTTATGTGCGGCACCCTGTCTTCCATCAATCATGCCAACGATGACAATATGTTCCTGTATTATGAAGGTCTGGGCAGCGACGATATGCACCTGCACCTGGTACGAATCTTTCCGGAGGCGGACAAACTGCATTTCAAAGAAGAAAGGGTTTTTTAGACACCATGTTCCGTCTTATCATATTCTATCAACTTAGTTATAATAATATAATAAAAAGTTAATTGTATATATTCCCGAAATGATGTAAAGAAATTCTATTGTTATTGTTTATAAAAGGTTTTTTCTGCAAGTTCTTATCCATCCTGCAATAATGTTGCTACTCTACGAAATAATTTTAGTTCACAACCTTTTGTAATAAATGATATTTGAGACGGTAGTTTTTTTGCGGTATACATCTGATTTACAATAGAATATCGAACACGATTTTGTACATACGACCATCTGTTGTTCAACAAACCATCGTTACCATTTACCGGTGCAATGCCGGATATGGCCAGGCCAATCGTGCCATACGCCTTGCATCTTTTTTTGTTACCACTGACACTCACCCCTAAAGGAGGACATGTAAATGAAAAAAATCAACCCAAAAGAAAAAAGCACCAGTACCATTACCCGGCGGTCATTTATTAAAAAATCGGCGGCCATGGGCCTTGGCGTGTATGCAACGGCAAGCATGGGGCCCTGGTTTATCAAAGATGCCCTGTCATCTTCGGGCAAGCTGAATCTTTTCACCTGGCCCGATTACTCAAAACCGGAAGTCATTGCAGCCTTTGAAAAAGCCACCGGCATCGAGGTCAAGGTAACCAACTACTCCACCAACCAGGAGTGCATGAACAAACTGCGCGCTTCCCGGGCCAAGGGCTTCGACATTGCCCAGCCCTCCATCACCGAATTTGAACTGCATATGGAATTTGAACTGTATCAGGAGATGGATGAAAGCAAAATTACCAATTTAAATAACCTTGAACCCGCTTTTTATGAAAAATCCAAAAAACTGGGGGGTGTTATCCGGGGTAAACGTGTGGGTCTGCCCTATGACTGGGGTACAGAAGCGATCACCTTTAACACCGACGAACTGAATTATAAATATGGTGACCTTTCTTTTGGCACCATGTGGGAACCCCAGTTCAACCAGAAAGTGACATGCCGGCCCCATTCGGTATTTATCGGTGCCGGGTTGTATCTGGATGCCATCGGACAGGTGCCATCGGACAGAATGTACGATACCTATCGCGATGAAACCAAAATGCGCAAAGTATATGATGAAATTTTAAAGTTTTTGATTGCCCGAAAAAAGAACATCAAAATGTTCTGGAACAACGCCCAGGATCACCAGTTGGCATTTTTGCAGAACGGCTGCGTCATCGGCCAGACCTGGGACGGTCCGATCCTGACCATGAAAAAGGAAGGCAAGCCCGTTACCTACATGGCCCCCAAAGAAGGCGCCATGACCTGGGTTGACTCCATGGGCATTGTCAAGAATGCCGAAAACGTTGAGCAGGCCTATGCCTGGATCAACTGGGCCTATACAGCGGAAGCCGGGGCTATCATGGCAAAAAGTACCGGTTACAACAGTGTTGTAAAAGGCGTTGCCGATCTGCTGGATGCAAAAACAAAACAGGGTTTTGCCGAGGCGTATCCGGGAGATGCCCTTGAAAAGCTGTGGTGGTATGTTTCCGAGCCGGCATGGTTTGTACCGGCGCGAACCGAATACAGGGATAAATTCCAGGCTGCCTAAATCCAATGGAAAAACACCCACGCCCTGCTCCTGTTTTGATGGAACAGGGCGTGGCTGCTTTTTATCGTAACGAAGAAAAACGGTCCCGTAAAAAGTCCAACTCCTGCGTTGCGCTGCATTCCGCAATCATTCAACGTACGATGGTTACGCCTCATGATTACAAAATTTGCACGCCTTGAATTTGAACTTTTTAAGAGACCGTCTAAATCCGACATTTTACGAGTTTATCAAGAAAACAACCGACCACGTAAGGAATTTATCGTATGGGGCAAGATGTTGAAATAGCCGATGTCAGCATGTGTTTCGGTGATTTTTATGCTGTTCGCGATATCAATGTGCATATCGAAGCCGGAGAATTTTTCAGTTTTTTAGGACCGTCGGGTTGCGGCAAAACCACATTGCTGCGTCTGGTTTCCGGTTTTATGGATCCCACACAGGGACAGATTAAGATAGACGGCAAGGACATGCGGGGAATTGGGTCCAATGTCCGCCCAACGGCCATGATATTCCAGAATCTGGCACTGTTCCCCCTGATGACGGTGGCTGAAAATATTGGATTCGGTTTGGAAGTGCGCGGCGTGCCAAAACAAGAACGAATGAAAAAAGTGGACGGCCTCCTCGAACTCGTGGATATGCATGGCGTAGGGGATAGAAGGGCCAGTGAGCTTTCCGGCGGGCAGATGCAGCGTGTGGCGATTGCCAGGGCACTGGCGGTTGAACCCGCCGTGCTGCTGCTGGATGAACCCCTGTCGGCCCTGGATCTGAAATTACGGCACCATATGCGCGCTGAATTGCGCAATATTCAACGCCGCACCGGCGTCACCTTTATCTACATTACCCATGATCAGACCGAAGCGTTGACCATGTCGGATCGCGTGGGGGTGATGTCCATTGGTAAACTGGAACAGGTGGCACCGCCGGATGTCATTTACAACACCCCGGAAACAGCCTTTGTGGCGGCCTTTGTCGGTGAAAGCAACCGGCTCAAAGGCACCATCACCAGTATTGATGGTGAGTATGCGATCTTGAACACATCCTTCGGTCCGTTTTCCTGTAAAAATCCGCAACGGCTGAGCCAGGGAGAGGATGGGACTATTTTTATCCGGCCGGAGACGGTTTTTATGACAACAGACCCCAATGCGCCTAACTTATTGACGTGCGACGTCCAGAATTTGAGTTTTGAAGGTGCCTATGCGGTTGTCACACTCAAGACCGATCAGGGGCAATTGTTGACCATGCGGCTCAATAATGACGGCAGTGCCCCCCGGATTAAGGCAGGTGAGACCGTCAACGTAACGTTCAACCGGAAAAACGCTTTCCTGTTAGAAGATGGAGACTCTTCAAGTGATTGATTTCTGGAAGAATGCAATAAGAGACCTGGGTAAAATCGGCGTCGCCTACATTATGGTTACAGTGGGTGCCTGGATGGTGTTCATGATTCTGATCCCCCAGCTGATCATGCTGGATTATTCACTGCGGCCCATGTTGTCACTGAGGGACATTGGTGGCCCCAAAGATGTCTGGACCCTGAAAAATTATATGGTATTTTTTACCAACAAATTACACATGTCAATTTTTTTCAAGACCATCTGGTCCAGTATCATCGTGACGTCGGTGGCCCTTGCCCTCTGTTATCCCATCGCCTTTTACCTGGCCAAAGTGGCACGGGGCGCCAAGGTGGGGTTATTGATGCTGGGACTGATCATCCCCTACTGGATCAATGAACTGCTGCGGCTTTTTGCCTGGCAGATCATCCTGGCGGATTCCGGCATCATGAACAAATTGCTGATGGTGCTGGGATTTATTTCCGACCCGATCAATTTTCGCGCCGGCAACGGGGCCGTCATCCTGGGAATGACCTATGCCTATATCCTTTTCATGGTCTTTCCAATATACAACGTCATTGAGAGTCTGGACCGCAATCAGCTTGATGCAGCCCGCGATCTGGGTGCATCCTGGCTGCGCATTCACCGCAAAATCGTGATACCGTATGCCAAACCCGGCATCGCCGTGGGCTGCACCATGACCTTCATGCTGGCCGCCGGAACCGTAGCGGCGCCCCAGCTTCTGGGCAGTCCCAGCAGTTTCTGGTTCACCCAGGTCATCAATACCAATTTTGAATGTGCCAACTGGAATCAGGGGGCCGCCTATGCAACGGTCTTAATGCTGCTTTGCGTTATTTTCATGTTCATCATGCTTAAATTATTCAAGGTCGGTCTGAAAGAACTTACCCAATGAAATCATCCAAATCTATTTTCAGGATTATTATCGGCGCTTACCTGGCCCTGTTTTTCGCCTATATGTTTCTGCCGCTGATTTTTATGACGATCATCGCTTTTAATGCCAATAACATTCCCCAGATTACCCCCTGGAAGGGGTTTACACTCATGTGGTTCGGCGAACTGGCCAAAGATGAGCAGATGTGGGATGCCCTGGTGAACAGCTTTATCGTCGCGTTCTCGGTGGTGGCGATATCGGTTCCCATGGGGCTGGGCGGCGCCCTGCTGCTGACCCGACTGCAGTTCAAGTCCCGGGATTTTGTTTACGGCATCCTGGTGTCTCCCATCCTGACGCCGGGTATTATCCTGGGAATTTCGACCTTTCTGTTCTGGGACAGTTACCTGAATGTGCCCGGTGGGTTATGGACTGCCATTCTCGGTCAGTCGACCTTTATCACCTCTTACTGCATGCTGTTGATCATGTCGCGGGCCCAGCGCTTTGATCTGACCCAGGAAGAAGCCGCCTTTGATCTGGGGGCAACCCATCGCCAGGTGTTCTGGAAAATAACCCTGCCCTTTTTGCGGCCGGCCCTGCTCTCATCTGTGGCCCTGGCCTTTATGCAGTCATTCGATAATTACAACACCACCCTGTTTGCCATCGGAATTGAACAGACACTGCCGATTTATATCGGCACCAAACTGCGCAGTTTTATCAGTCCGGCCATGAATGCCCTGGCCGTGGTGTTTATCACGTTGACCATAGTCGGTGCGGTCACCTACGAATTCAGGCGTCGGCGTGAAATGGTCAAGGCCGGTTAATACAGACCGTTAAAACAATTGAAGACAGCCCGGCGATTGCAGATGCCTGCCAATCGCCGGGCTTTTTTTGTCATAACCGGCCTACCCGCCGATGGTGGCCCGGATCACCTTGTACCCTTCGGCTTCCATGGCCGATGCCACTTTTTCCTGCAACGCCTTTCCCGGGGTCAGGGCCGAGATATAGCCCCCCATACCGCCGCCGGTGAGCTTGGCACCCAGGGCCCCGTTGGCAATGGCCTTGTCACACAGATAAATCAGTTTTTCATGGGAGATGCCCATATCGATGAGAATCTTATGGTTTTCGGTCATGATCCTCCCGACATTGGCAAGATCGCCGTCTTCGATGGATTGTTTCATTTCCAGGGACTGGTCGGTGATGATTTTCATGGTTGCGGCAAATTTGGCCGGATCTTTTTCCTGGACCCCTGTAACAATGCCGTCAAGTTTAGTGGTATCCGCAGTGATGCCGGTATTGGCCAGCACCAGATCCAACGGTTTTTTGGCCTTTATGGTTTCAAAGCCTTTCTTACCATCCTTGATATAATACTGCAGCAACCCCCCATAGGTCGAGGCGGTGTTGTCCACACCGCTGGGCTCACCGTGATAGGGATGTTCGCCTTCCCAGCCCACATGGTTGATCTGCTCGATGGTATATCCCAGATTGAATTCATCATCCAGGGCCCGGGCCAGGGACACGCAGCTGGCCGCACTGGCCCCCACGCCGCTGCCGGCCAGTAAGGATCCGCCCAGGGTGATCTTTATGGGTGTTTGCGTGGTATCGATCTGCATGACCTTCAAAATTCTTTTGATCGATGCCAGATGGTGTGCCTTTTTCTTGGCAATATAGCCAGGCACTTCGATAC
Organism: uncultured Desulfobacterales bacterium; assembly: GCA_942490765.1. GTDB lineage: Bacteria > Desulfobacterota > Desulfobacteria > Desulfobacterales > 4572-123 > 4572-123. Next base: position 11,252 of record CALNYM010000030.1, read on the forward strand.
GGTGGTCCTCAACCATCCAGCCCTCGCCGTCGATCCTTTCCACAATCGCTTCGGTTTCAAACGGGATCGCTGAAACAATCGCCGGGACCTCGTTTAGCACAAACGAATCACCAATCAGAATGGTTTTGCCAAAAGCCGTTCCCTTGCCCATGATATGAATCCTCCTATTTTTGCTTATTGCTGGTCGTTAGTTACCGTTCACGGTTGCCGGTTCACAGTTTACGGTTTGTAACCGGCAACCGATAACTATGAACGCTTATGCTGTTTGTAAAACCCGTCAATTTTGATGGGTTGTGTATTCCTTGAAATCCGCGTAATCCGTGTAATCTGCGGATAAAAAATCTTTAGGCCCGATCCAGAATTTTCTGCATCTCTTCAATCAACCGTGCCTCCCTGCCCATGGCGATGGTGGTGGCACCGCACAGGGTATGACAGGCATCGGAAAACCCGCCCAGGATGCCGGTGGCCTCGGGCAAAAAGGTATTGAGCCCCGGCATCTTTCCTGCGATAATTTTTTGTTCCATGGCGGGGGACACCCGCATGGATATTTTCGTCTCATTAAACGCCACGGGCCCAAAGCCGGGGATATGGTTGGGAATCGTCTGAAAACCCGCCACATATTTATCAGGATCGATGAGCTTTTTTTCTACCAGAATCTCACAGAAAATGCCGATCATTTTAACCCCCATGGGGGTAAACCGATCTTTCACATCCACCCACTGAATACCCGGTGTCTGGATCATCCCGTTTAGCTCGATCTGCTCTATTTCCTGGGCAAAAACCTTTTCCTGGCCCGCTTTGAACGATGCCACCATCCGGTCCGATTCCGGGCAAACGCCTTCAAGGCAGACCTTAACCCCCATGTCCGGCCCATCCCGGTAATATCCCGCACCTCCGAGGACATCCAGATAATCCCCCAGTTCATCGCAGGGCATCATTTTGCCACCGGTTTTTATAAAATAGCGTTCTCCCACCGCCTGGTCCCTGACCGCCATCATGCCCTGGTTCACCGCTTCTGCCACAACGTCCCGGTTCTGACCCACCAGGCGGCCGTCCACAAAAAACTTGTCGCCCACGGCCCCGATACCGGCAATTGCCGCCAGATCGATGTTCCGGGGGTCCATGGTGCGGGCAAAGCAGTAGCAGGTGGTGGAACCGGTCATGTCACGGTCCCCCTTGAGTCCGAACAATGTGGGGTCGAGGTTGTATACTTTGGGGTCCGTGGCCGGCTTGGCCACATGGTGATCCAGAATCAGGGTGAGGTTTCGACCCTGGTTCAAGTCCGAGAGCAGCGGCGCAATTCGGCCGGCAAAGTCGGCAAAAACAATGATCTTGCCCTGCTTTTCATAAATCTTCCGCAACAGGGCCGGATAGGGTTTTTCCAGGGCATATCGTTCAATCTTAAAGCCTTTTCGTTCAAAGGCTTTTTTTAATATGGCCCCGGAACTGAGACCGTCGGAATCGTTGTGATGAAAAATAAAAACGGTTTTTGACGGCCAGCGGTCAAGTTCGACGACGGCCGTCTCCATTGCCCTGATCAAATCATCATACATGGTAACCTCCCGGATTTTTAATCATTCTTCAATAAATAAAACAATACGTCCAACTATTAAGTTTAACGTTAAACTCGTTATTGAAAAAAAACACCATGCCAGGCTTTTATAAAACCTGACATGCACCCAAAACATCTTAAAAACCCTGTTTTGGCACAAATCCTGAAGTCGGCTCAAATAAATTGTCTTTATTTTCTCTTTTGCATATAAAATTAACCAAATGTCAAGAAAATATCTTTATGTTTCACATCTCTTGACAAAAAAAGTAAATTTCATTAAATTTGTATAAGTTTAACGTTAAATAAACCCGTTTTCAAACCGCCGGAATTTCGACCATGACCCTGAAAAAAGTTGCCCGACTGGCCGGTGTCTCTCACACCACGGTATCGCTTGTAATCAACAATGCCAAGGGTTCCAGAGTCAGTCCCCGGACACGCCAACGTGTGCTTGACGCCGCCAGGCAGCTTGACTACAATCCAAACCTGCTGGCCCAGCGCCTGGTGTCGGGAAAGTCCAATTCCATCGGGTTGTTCGCCCCCTATATGACATCTATTTTTCGCAATTATACCATGGTGGAACTCATGGCCGGGGTTCAGGATGTCCTCAATGAAAAAGACTTTGACCTGGTGCTTTTCTCCGGGGGCCGAAACCTCTACAAGCACCGGCCCATCAGCCAGATTGCACGGCAAAACACCCTGGACGGCCTGATCATTTTCAATACCCGGGACACCACCCATGAGTATATCGAAAGTTATATCGAAAACCTAAACCGTCTTGAATTTAATTTTGTGGCGGTGGAGTATTACAATGGGAATGCCGACATCAATTATGTGGGTATCGATTCCGAAAAAAACGCCACCAAAACCGTTTCCTACATGACTTTTCTGGGGCACCGCAACATTGCCATGCTGGCCGGCCCGGCCGATGCCGTGGTCAGTACCCGGTTTATCCGGGGGTATCAAAAAGCCTTTGACAACAGCCGGCTTGACGTTAATCAAAAACTCCTGACATTCTGCCGGTATGATCAGCAGGAAGCCTATGAAAAGACACAGCAATTGCTTCAGGACGTTCCCGATATCTCCTGCTTTGTCCTGGCCGGCTATGAAATGGCCCCGGGGTGTATGAAAGCGATAAAAGATGCCGGTTACCGGATACCCGAGGATATCTCCATTGTGGCCTACGCCGACAATGACACCCTGTCTCTGTTTGAACCACCCTTGACAGTGGTCCGGCTGCCATATTATGAAATGGGCCGCAAGGCAGCCGAAATAGTGGTGGAAAACCCGAAAAAAAAGAAACACCATATTTTTGAAAGCCAGTCGATTGTAAGGGATTCAACCTGCGGCCTGCCAGAGCATCACGGCGGATAACAGCCGGTTTATGGGATGTTCTCATAAAAAAATATAATCAGGCCACACAATGGCTGCTTAAAAAGTGATCTGCAATGAATTCAACTGAAAAAAAACTGATGCCCCTTGAAACGCTTCCCCCGGACAACATCAAAAAAATCAAAGGCGTTTTTTTTGATATTGACGACACGTTTTCTCTGGATGGAAAAATCCCGGCATGCGCGTTCAAGGCCCTGTGGGACCTGCAGCAGGCAGGGTTCAAGACCGTCCCGGTAACCGGCCGGCCCGCCGGGTGGTGTGATCACATCGCCCGGATGTGGCCCGTGGATGCCGTCATCGGTGAAAACGGCGCCCTCTATTTCTGGATGGACAAGGCCAGAGGAAAGCTTGGAAGATATTTTTCCGATCCCGAATCCGTTCGGCAGGAAAAACGGCGGCGGCTGAATTCCTTAGGTGAAAAAATTCTCTCTGCCGTCAAGGGTACCGCCCTGGCCAGTGACCAGGCCTACCGGGAAGCGGATCTGGCCGTTGATTTCTGCGAAGATGTACCCCGGCTGGGCGATGACGCCATCGCCCAGATATGCCGCCTGTTTGAAGACGCCGGTGCCACCTGCAAGGCATCTTCCATCCATGTCAACGGATGGTTCGGCGACTATGACAAGCTCAAAATGACCAAAACAGTTGTTCAACAGCAGTGGCAGGTATCCCTTGCAGAAGAAAAAGCGCACTTTGTTTATTGCGGCGATTCTCCCAACGATGAACCCATGTTCCGATTTTTCCCCTTGAGCGTCGGGGTCAACAACGTCATGAAGTTTACAGACCGCATGACCCACCTGCCCGCCTATGTCACCGCTGCCCCCGGAGGTGAAGGCTTTGCCCAGCTGGCTAACCGGCTTTTACAATATCAGCGGTAATAATGATCTGGATATTTATATTTTTTGGAGGTATTAAAAATTATTGAACAATCAGTCCGTCAATATGGGAGAAATGATTGTCTTTTGTAAAAACAGCCAGCCCATTTTGCATTGCCACAGCAGCAATCCAGATATCATTGGTCGGAATCGGCGAGCCTTTTTCTCTCAAATTGAGATAAATTCTGGAATAATATTCCGCAGTCGTATGATCATGCCCAAGTAAATGTACCCGAAAATTATTTAGAAATTCGTTTAATTCCATATGATTACGTTTTTCTTTTTCCCCACATTTAAAACCGGAATAAAGCTCAGCCAGTACCGTAATATCCATACCGATGTAATCCAAATGCCGAAAGGCGTCTACAACTTCCCCATCATTGCGTTTAAAAGCAACATATATATTGGTATCCAGCAGAACTTTTCTCATATCCATAATTCCTGATCAATTTTATTGAAATGAGCGACGACTTGATTAAATTGTTGTTCATCATCTTCAGACCAGGTACCGGCAAGAGCATCAAGATCGGTGAATGTCCTGAAAACAGGCTTGAATGACACACCTGCAGCATCTTTTAATATTTTCAAGGCGGTCTGATTGATGCTTTCCTGATTTTCCACAGCAAGAGATTTAATGGCATTTGAAAGTACCGGATCAATCCCCCGTATTGTCAATGTTTTCATTTTTATCCTCCCGATATGTTTTTTTTGAATGCATTTCATATGCACTTATAGCATTCACTGGCTGGACATGCAATAAATTATATCAAAAATTGTTTTATGCGAGGATAGAGGGGCAATCCATGACGCCTGGGAATCGGCCCGCCAACTTGGAGAGCGGCTTGGGATAGGCAAA
>CALNYM010000031.1:0-94282 GCA_942490765.1 uncultured Desulfobacterales bacterium
TGACGAGCTGACAAGATACGGGATGTCATTTATCCTTATTGCAAAACCAACCGTTCATACGTTTCTCCATCAATGGTTTTCAGAATTTCATCAAATGGGTGAAACACAGCAACTTGAAAACTTTCGATCATAAAGGCCGAGCGGTACCTTTACCAATGGGTTAATGATATCCCATTTGAATGGTTCAAAAGATGCCGACAACGTCAACTATTTTGAATACACGATATTCAAAGGCGATAAAGCAAATTATCATAACAGTTGGGTAACCGATATCACCATCTCAAAAGACAACATTGTCCAGTTGGTTAAAGGCGGTCGGGCAAGATGGAAAATTGAAAATGAAGCGTTTAACACGCTTAAGAATCAAGGATATCATCTGGAACATAATTTTGGACACGGCAAAAAATTTCTGTCCTACAATTTATTGCTTTTCAATTTTCTTGCTTTTTTCATGCATCAGATCTTTGAATTGTCCGACCGTGTTTATCAAAAATGCCGTAGTAAAGTTCACTTCCCGTAAAGAGTACTGGAATCAGTTGCGTTGCACCATAAGAATTTTGATATTTCCATCCTTTGAAAGCCTATTGAAATTTATTATTAACCCTGACGACGGCATCCCTCCTTAATTTTTTATTCTTAAAAACCGTATTTTAAAACAACCACCGTGAGTGGCGATGGATTTTTATTGCCAAACACAGATCCATCCTATTTTATTAACGCATTTTTGACCATCTTCCGGCAGTTTATTGAAAGATTCTCCGGCCCGAATTAATCGATCCTGTCATTTCCCTATCCCAGCTCCCCCTTTTTGCTAAATTTTGACGTTCAGCGAAAGTGTGAAAACATGCGGATCGCCGGGGTACTTGAGGACGTTCACAGCGGTACGAAGGTTGGTGGATAGCTGCTGTACCCATTCCTTAGTCGAATCTTTTGTGAAAACTTGCACAAAAGAAGCAATTAACAAAATAGAACAGTAGCCAACAGCAATAGAAAAAATAGTTTTTCGTCAATAGCCCACTTTCCCCAGTCATTTACTACTAAAAGAGCAACAAGCGCAGACACACTATAGGCAACAACATCAACAGGTTTTATTTATAAAATGGTGTAATTAATCGGTTACCAAGTAAAAGGCTAAGCAATGCTGTATAGAACCAGAAGCCACTATTACCTAAAGACGGAAACCAGCTGTCAAATGCGAGCCAACTAAAAAATGTAAGCAGGAAAAGATCGAAAAAGAGGAGGATTACTCGTGTACTTTGCTTTAGATTAAATTCCATCAGGCACACTCCTTTTCATAACTATTCCCGTGGCTCTCAATAATTAAAATACGGGGATACATTTCTTAACTGTCAGTCAACATATTTCCAAAATATGCATAACAAGTAGATGTGCAGATCTGGATAACATCACTTTGTAATGTTAACCGATCAAATGTGTGACTTCGTGACTCTCAGCACATATGGTAAGAGTATCGCACGAAGAAAAACAGACTGCTAAAACCGTTTGATAACTTGCCATAATCCCAAATTCAATATCAACCGACTATTGAATTTATCGCCTGACAAACATCTGCCAGAAACAACAAAACCCCATCACTCAGAATTCATTGAGTAATGGGGCTTTTTTATATTCACCATGTCTGATTATCCCGACCTGTTAAAGGTTAAGAGCACTTCAGATCTTCACATTTAAGTAAACATGCAAAGAGGAGATATCAAATACTGGCTCGAAAGTCAAGTTTTGAATATAATTTCATTGATTTGCAGGCGTTTTAATAGGACAGGGTCGGTGTAACCTGAATTGAGCGATCAGCAGTAAGCTTTTAGCAATCAGCAAAAGGATTCCTTTATCGTTTCGAACTGAAAGCCAATAGCTGACAGCATGGCGTTCAACGAAAATGATGCCATTTTTAAAAAATTTAACTTTAAATTTGTCCTGTAATGATAAAAAACGTATTGTAAAAACATCCAAATTATACTTTACAGATAACGGTCTGCTTTGTTTTCCATTATCGATCCAAAAAAAAAAAAAAAGCCGGACCAATTAAGGAGCTTTAATGAACGAACACGCGGTCCTCATGTTGTCGCTCATTCTTTTCACAGGTATATGTTGTCAGTGGATCGCCTGGCGCGTAAAACTGCCGGCCATCATTTTTTTGTTACTCAGCGGTATTCTGGCCGGTCCCGTGATGGGTTGGCTGCACCCCGACCGGCTGTTTGGCGATCTTCTTTTTCCCTTTGTCTCGCTTTCAGTTGCCGTTATCCTTTTTGAAGGCAGCCTGACTCTGAAGTTGCATGAAATCCCCGGCCTGGGGCGCGTTATCCGCAACATGATCACCTGCGGAATGCTCATCACCTGGATGATCACGGCGGTTTCCGCTCGGCTGCTGGTCGGTTTTTCATGGGAAGTTTCGTTTCTATTCGGTGCACTTATGGTCGTTACCGGCCCCACGGTCATCATTCCCATGATCCGTACCGTTCGACCCAAGGAAAATGTGGCCAATATTCTTCGATGGGAAGGGATTCTCATCGATCCCATCGGCGCCATCATGGCGGTATTGGTTTTTGAATTCAGTGTTTCCGGAGGGGTTCAGGGCGGTCTCGGTACCGGGCTGCTTGTTTTTGGAAAAATTCTGGCCATCGGTGTGATCCTGGGGGCGGTATGCGGTCAATTTTTCGGGTTTATTCTGCGACGGCACTGGGTTCCGCAATACCTTCACAATTTTACGGCGTTGTCGCTGGCATGCGGGATCTTTGCCGTTTCCAATGCACTGGAAGCTGAATCGGGCCTGCTGACCGTGACGGTGATGGGTATCTGGCTGGCCAACATGAAAGGGATCGAACTCGACGACATACTCGACTTTAAAGAAAGCCTCAGCGTCCTTCTTATTTCGGTGCTGTTCATCCTGCTTGCGGCCCGGATGGATCTTGCCGCCTTCATCGGACTGGGCTGGGGCGGGCTGGGGGTCTTGGCCGCTATTCAATTTCTGGCCCGTCCGTTAAATGTTCAGGTTTCCGCCCTGGGGTCCAAACTGCCCATGGCCGAACGTCACCTGTTGGCCTGGATCGCCCCGCGCGGCATCGTTGCCGCGGCCATATGTGCCCTGTTTGCCATCAAACTGGAAGCCATTGGCTTTCCTCAGGCATCCAAGATGGTGCCGCTGACCTTCATGGTCATCATCGGGACCGTATTGCTGCAGAGTGCCACGGCCAGACCCATCGCCAAATGGCTGAAGGTGGTTGAACCGGAACCCAGGGGATTTTCTCATTATCGGCGCCAATGCCGTTGCACGCACTGTGGCAGCTTCGTTGGTCGCCAACGGGTTCAGGGTTTTACTGACCGAGCAATTATGATCACGTCAAGGCATCAAGAATGGAAGGACTGCCCACTTACTACGGCAATCCTGTCTCGGAACACGCCGAACGCCACATCAGCCTCATCGGCATCGGCCGTCTTTTGGCATTGACCCCCAACATAGAACTCAATGCACTGGCCGCCTTGCACTATAGAATGGAATTCGGATCGAACAATCTTTACAGTATCAGAAACCGGGGGCCCGAAGGCGGTATGGATGAGCGTAAATCCATATTCAAGCAAGGGGTAAAGAACCTTTTCAAGCCGATATTGATTATGCGGAACTGGCCGGCCTGATAGCCCAGGGGGCACAGATGAAGACCACTTTGTTGACCGAAAAGTTTTCTTTTTGAAGATTATCTTCAACAAAAAGCAGAAAAGCGGTTGCCCCTGTTGGCCGTTGATCCCAGGGAACGCATCCATGTGTTCACCCCTCAAATCGATTTTTCACCAAAGGCAGGTTGGAAAATTATCGGTTATTCACTCGATATACTGCCATCGAATTAGACCGTAACCATTCTTGCCACTGTCGTCCGAAACAACCGACGGGGAGTGATGATGATAAAAAATACGACAGGACTCATCCTCTTTATATGTGTGATTACCACCGCTGCGATGGCCGCACCCCTCGAACTGCGCATTGACCTGAACGGCGATGGCACCCCAGACAAAGTCCGTGCACAAAAGACAGACAGCGGCTATACACTGATGATAAATGATTTGCACGTCGTGGAACAAGATCGCGAAAAAACCTTGTTGCGCATCGAGGGGCTGGATATCGACAGAGAGGACGGCATGCAGGAGTTACAGGTGATTGTCGAGGTGGATGGCGGCTATGCCCATAGTGATATATATGCCTATGATGGGCGCCACATCATCCGATTAGCCGAAATTACAGGATCTGTTACCGTTCCTGGCGCCGGCGAGCTGTATGTCAACAGATGGCACGGCAACTTTTCCACTACTGCTCGCTTCAGGTTGAGCCAAAGGCCACCCAAACTGACCGAGACACCACAAAGCCTCTACTTTATCGGCCTTACGGTTACAGTAAGCACGTCATTTCCTATTCGGCTGCAGCGTCATGAGCCTAAATCACTGATCTACGTATCGCCGGGCAGTGAGTTGACAATACTGGCAGTCGACCTTGTCGCGCCCGAATGCGACAAAATGCAAACCGGGCCCTGTGAAATTTTCTTGATCCGTACCTCGACCAACCTTACCGGGTGGGTTAAGCGTTCGCAACTGGAGCGCCATGTACAAGGGCTTTCTTCTGCCGGGTGATGCGATGTCGAAAAAGTCTCCAGCTACCTGCGTTATAGAGATTTCCCAGAGATTCGACTATACCCTTGTTGCCTTTATTTCAGGGTCAGTTTAGCGAAGGTCAACTGCGTTGTTTCGTCTGAAGAAATAGTGCCTGTTTAACGAATACCTTCCCTTCTACCTCTCCACTTCATCTGAGATCCTGCCCAGAGACCGAGCTAAGCAGACCCTAGAGGGGTTTTGATTTACGGTCGAATTCTTCTAATCACGTAACCTCAAAATTAACAATCCCAAAATTCAAACAAATAACAATGATCAAAATTCAAATCCCAAACAAAAAAACATCACCTTGAACCGGTTTGTAATTTGGTGCTTGTGTTTTGTTATTTCCTTGTATTTTGATGCTTGGAATTTGTTATTTTTTACAAAACGCCAAGGCATAGCCATTTATCTCTGACCTGGCCCAGAGGACAGGTTTTTTAAAGCAAAATAAATGAAGATTTTACTTGAATTTGAACTTTTTACGAGCCCGTCCAAAAATTCGACTTTTTTACGAGTTCATCAGTGTTGGGGGTTGCAAAAAAATGGCACCTACCTACCACCGGGCAGAGTCCCTGACAATTTTGGCAATCTGCGCTTTCTGTTCCCGCCGGGTGAGATAGGGGGTCATGTATACGTCAAGGATCAACTGATCCCGATGTCGCTTTCTGCGGGCTGCTTTCTCGATTTTTGAAACCAGTTGTTCGATTTCAACGGGTTTCATCAGGTAATCACAGGCCCCCATTTTGATGGCATTGACAGCGGAATCGATGGTGGCATGTCCCGTGAGCATGACCACTTCCACAAGCGGCCATTTCTTTCTGATTCGCTTCAGGGTTTCGATCCCATCCAACACCGGCATCTTAACATCCAGAATGACGACTTCGATGTTTTTTTCTTCCTGGAGTCGGGCTAAAGCATCCTTTCCGCTATGGGCGAAGGTTACGGAATAGTTTCTTTTGGCCAATCGCTGGGTCAGGACGACAACAAACTCGCGTTCATCGTCAACCAGAAGAATTTTTGCCAAAGCGGTCACGTTCAATCCTTGTTTGAGTGAGAAGTGGACCCCAAGTCAAGGACAATTTTTTCTTAAATTAAGGCGCGCTTCTTTAGTGGTTTATGTGACAGGTTTCCGAATTAATGAATCCGGACGGCGGATAGCAGCCGTAATTTCAGGGGAAAAAATGGGCCTTGATTCTAAGACTTGATCATTTAATCTATCAAATCGTGAAGAACACACAAAAATAATTCCGCGTGTTCTTCACGTTCTGGCCTTCATGGTAAAAATATATAAAAACAGATTATTATCACGCAGCAGCGGCCAGGTGACGCTGCTTTTTCCGTTTATGGAATTTGGGCGACGAGTTGCCGTCATTCTGGCTGTCGCCGTCTTTTTCGACAACCTCCCGGACCGTGACGGCCCTGCCGTCCATCCGGGCATTTTTGACAAACTGACGCACCTTACCGGCGGCCTGGGCGTCCACCTCGAAAAAGGAAAATTCCCGTTTTAAATCGATCTGGCCGATCATGTTGGATCGGATACCCGACTGGTCACAGACCAGCCGTATGATGGCGCCCGGATTAATTTTATCCAGCCGGCCGACGTTGATAAAAAACCGCTGGGTTTTCTTGCCCTTCATACGGTTCTTGATGCTGGGCTTTTGTTTTGCCGTCCCGCCTTTGGTGCCGGCCCGGGTCCCGGCTTTGGCATCCGTCTTTGCCCCGGATTTATCTCCGGTCCAGGCACCCGCCGCTTTTCCAGTGTTCACGTTGATATCACCGGCATGGCGGTAATACTCTATAAAACGGGTAAATTCGGCGGACACAAACCGTTTGATCAGCTCCTCTTTGTCTATGCCGCTCAATGCCTCGTATACAGCAGGCAGGTAATCGGCGAAATCATCGTCGTTGACCTTGGCATCCACAATTTTTCCAATCTGGCTGAGGAGCTGTTTTTTACAAATGTCCTTGCCCACAGGCAGTTTTCCAAAATCAAACTTGATTTTGCATCGCTTTTCAATGAGCTGAACCCGATACTTTTCTTTCATATTTATCAGCGCAATGGATTCGCCGCATTTTCCGGCCCGGGCCGTCCGCCCGCTGCGGTGGGTATACAATTCCGTCTCATCGGGCAGATTGTAATGAATCACATGGGTGATATCGTCCACATCCAGGCCCCGGGCTGCGACATCGGTGGCCACCAGAATACGCACCGATGCGCTCCGAAATTTTCCCATGACATAATCCCGTTGGGACTGGGACAAATCGCCGTGAAGGGCATCCGCGTCATAGCCGTCTTTCATCAGGCTGGCAGCCACTTCCTGGGTCAGTTTTCGGGTCCGGCAAAATACCAGACCGAAAATACCCGGCGCAAAATCAAGCACCCGTTTCAGGGCCTCATACCGGTCTTTTTCCCGCAGGGTGTAGCAGATGTGTGCAATGTTCTTGGGGCTTCGGTGTTTCCCCATCACGGTGATGTTCACCGGATTCTTAAGATATTTTTTGGCAATGAAAGCGACACCCGACGGCATGGTGGCGGAGAACAGCCATATCCGGCGCTCTGTGGGCAGGGTATCCAGGATCTTGTCGATCTCTTCCTTGAATCCCATGTTCAGCATCTCATCGGCTTCATCCAACACCGCCACAGAGACCTGGCCCATCTTCACCACTTTTCGATGGAGCAGATCAATGAGCCGCCCCGGTGTCGCCACGATGATGTGAGCACCCCGTTTTATCTGCTGCATCTGGGTAACGATGCTGGCACCGCCATACACGGCCACCGTATGAACACCGGCCATGTGGCGTGAAAACTGCTTTATGTCGTTGGTGATTTGTATGCAAAGCTCACGGGTGGGGCACAGGACAACCGCCTGGGGCTGGTAAATCGATTCGTCGATACGCTGCAGCAGCGGCAAGCCAAAGGCCCCGGTTTTTCCGGTACCGGTCTGGGCCAGTCCCACCACATCCTGCCGGTCTTCCAACAGCACGGGAATGGCTTTTTCCTGTATCGGCATGGGGGTTACAAACCCCAGTTCCGTCACCGCCTGTAACAGTTGTTCATTCAATCCTAATTCTTGAAATTCCATAATCTCCAGTCATTTGCCGGTATGGGATACACCCGAGGATCGCATGCACCATACCGTCACGTTGTTTACGTCCGAGGGTTGTCAAAGGCTCAGCACATGTTCAGTTGCTGCTATTGATCAACCAGTCGCACAGATAATGCACGATCTCACCGGACAACAACTGCTTTTCCGCCCTGGAATCATGGATAAAGCCGGCTACCCGTTTTTCAAATCATCGTGCTCGATGACACGAGTTTCCGCCGTCGGAATTCCCCGTGTGGTCAAATATTATTGTTCTTCCCTGACAAAAATCCTGTAATGTACCTGCCTGCCGAACTGCCGGCCCGGTACGGTCCTTTTGCCGGGATGTCTTATTTATAGAAAAAATACGCATGCCACGCATGCCGACTGTTTGAAACCATAAAAAAATGCCGCCCAAAATGATCTGGACAGCATCTCCACGCAAAATCCACAACAGTCAAAACAGGTACCTATAATCACAGATCAGATCAACTGTCAAATGATTTATGACAATATTAGACACGTTTTTTAAATATGCAAGTTTGATGGTCTCGTAAAAAGCCCAACTCCTGCGTTGCGCAATCATTCAACGGTCGATCAGTACGCCTAATGATTGCAAAATTTGCACGCCTTGAATTTGAACTTTTTACGAGACCGTCTAAATCCGACTTTTTACGAGACCATCAAATATAGATAAAAAGCTTGAAGCTTTAAAAAACTTGAATGAAATTTCGATTTAGGTTATTTTAAAGCTCAGTGATCAGAATTTATCGGCTTAAACCGTCATAAAAACAGAATTTGAAAGGATACGGCATTCACATGAAAATTGCACAGCGGATTTCACAATTGGGAACGGAAACCGCCTTTGCGGTGTCAGCGGAGGCCGCTGCTTTTTCTGCAAAAGGCAACAAGGTTTATCCGTTTCACCTGGGTGACCTGAATATCATCACCCCTGCAAATATTATTGAAGCCGCTGCCAAGGCCATGCGGGAAGGGAAAACCGGATACTGCCCCAATGCCGGTGTTCCCAAGCTACGCGAAGTGCTGGCCTCAACCGTCAGCCGTTCCCATGGCGTGGATTACACCATGGAAAATGTTGCCATCCAACCAGGCGGCAAACCCACCATCAGCAAATTTTTCATGACCCTGATGAATCCGGGCGATGAGGTGCTCTACCCGAACCCGGGTTTTCCCATTTACGAATCCCAAATCGAATTCCATGGGGGGAGGGCCCTGCCCTACGGCTACATGGAAGGGAAAGGCAACTTTGAAATCGACATCGAAAAAATCGAGCACATGATTACACCCAGAACCCGGTTTCTGGTGCTCAACGATCTTCATAACCCCACCGGCGCCGAATGCAGCCGGATAGAGATGGAAGCACTGGCTGATCTGGTCCTGAAGCATGGCCTGTATGTTCTTTGCGATGAAGCCTATTTTGATATCCGGTATGAGGGGAAAAGCCAGTCCTTTACCGCCCTGCCCGGCATGGCCGAGCGCAGCGTAATTCTCTATACTTTTTCCAAGCAGTTTGCCATGACCGGCTGGCGGCTGGGTGCTGCCGTCGGCCCCAAAGACGTCATTGATGTCATCACCCGGCTGAATGTAAACGATGAGTCGTGTGCCAACCACTTCATTCAGTATGCCGCCATCGAGGGACTGACGGGTGACCAGACCGAGGCCCAGGCGATTCTCGAAGTTCTTAAAGGGAGACGGGATACTGCCGTTGAGATCCTCAAGAGCATCAGGGGCGTCCGATGCTTTTCCCCCAACGCCACTTTTTACCTGTATCCCAATGTAACGGAAGCCGTTTTAAAAAAAGGGCTTTGTGATTATGAAACGATTCGGAAATCGATCCTTCACGAAACCGGTGTCTCCATGTGCACCCGGGCCCATTTCGGCCGTCCACTGGAAGATGAAACACAATTTTATGTCCGTCTGGCCTACTCGGGCATTGAGATACCCGAAATCAAAGAAGGGCTTGGCAGGCTGAAAGCATATCTTGAAAGCTAAGTCTCCAGTCGGTTCCCGCCCCCCTTGTTACAGTGCTTTTATCCATCCCATCGTTTGGCTCAATCTTCCCGAAAAGAATACTGCAAAAGAGGGCGCCTTTCCCTCATTTTAAAAGCTATTGGAAAAAGCCCACAAGGTACTTTGCGGCCACCCCCATTACGCAAATGCAAAGCACCAGTTTGATCATCCGTGCGGGAACGTATTTCTGGCAGCGGGCACCCAGGTAAATCCCGGCAAATCCGCCGGATCCCAGCAGAAAGCCAAGCAGCCAGTCCGGCGATACCGATGTTTCCGTGTAGACCAGAGACAGAAGCTGGTAAAAGATAACACCGGCAACCGAGGTGATAAAGGTTCCCATGAGGGCAGCACCGGCAACGGCATATACCGGCAGCCCTAAAATGGCCACAAAGAAAGGAGCAACGATGGAACCGCCGCCAATGCCGTAAATACCGCCGGCAATACCCACTAAAAAACAGATGCCCAGAACGATGGAGGGCGTATACCCAAAGGATTGATCATCAAAACTGAACTCGACCCGTTTCAGGGAGGATTGGGTAATGGAGACCACAAAGGTATCTTTCGTTTTTGAATTGCCGGTTTTTTGCCCGCCGGCACCACCTTTTTTTTTCAAAATATCCTGAACAAGCCGCAACCCGATATACAAAAGGATGCATCCCACAAAAAACTTGAAATTTTTCGGGTTGGGCAGGTACTCGATTCGCACCCATGCCCCGATAAACACCCCGGGCAGCGTACCAATAATAACCGCCCAGGTAAGGGGCCACACCATGCGTCCTTCCTTGATGAACCGGTATACCCCACTGGGAATGGCAACGACATTGAACACCTGGTTAGTGGCGCTCACCGATGGCGCGGTATACCCCAGAAAACTGACCTGATACGGCAGCAGTAAAAAGGCTCCGGAGACACCACCCATGGATGTAAAAAAAGAGACGGTAAATGCCACCACAAAGGGTATTATCGGGTTAACCTCAACACCTGACACAGGAAAAATCATAATTTTATTCCTCCGAAACCCGGGTTGTTCAGTCGTACCCGCCTATCTTTTACGGGCACCATAACGAACCAGTTTTTTAAAAAATGGGTTATTGCTTAACCAAGATGATAGAGAAAAACCGGGTATTTTCCTGTCTGGCCGAAAATCCGCTTCATCTTCTTTGATAAGTCCTTCAGCTTCCAGCTTTTTTAAAGTCTCAAACACCCTGTTCAGTTCGGCTGTTATTACCTTGGCTTTCTGCCGTCCTGCGCGATAACCGATGTGGCCCGCTGTCAAGTAGAAAACGAACACCTTGATACCGTATTGCCATAGCTCTTTTCGTGCCGCTTCAATTGATTCATTATACAATCCTGCATCATAAGCATCGAATTGCGGCAGGTCGCAAAAATGCGTCCAGGTATGGATAAAAGCGCATAAAAGAACACCCAGAAAAGTTAACGCCCATGTTAAATTCAGGGAGTCTGTAACGCTTTTGCCCATATAGTACCCCCAGACACAAAATATGAAAAATCTGCCGGTCATATCCAGGAGGGTCCAGTCACAAAAGACATAATGGTAAGCTTCCATATTTGCCTCCTTTTTTGTGGTGTCGCAACACCGGTTGAAGGCTCGGTAAACGTGTAAAGCGTTTTTATATCTCCCGTATCAGCGCACACTGAAACTAAATTTCCGTTCAGTAAACTTTCTATCCGCTTTGTAATGTTAAACAGATGGGAAACAAAAAACTTGCAAATTTTTTAAAACCGCAAGTTTTTTACGTTTGCGCTGTTTAACTTGATGAGGTAATCAAAATTATTTTTATTATTCCGACAATTGTTCATTTCCGGAGAAAAAGGAAGCCGGCCGTGTGCCCCATCAAATATGAACGGATACAGTCAATTATAGAAAATCCCCCGGATGATCTACAGTATTTTAGACAAATTCTCGAAGATGCGCTACACTGCACCCAATGTCCAAAAAACAAACAGTTCATCAATGGGAATACCGTTTGTGAATGCAAAATAACCAGTCGAATGCGGTTCCATAATCTTTTAACGCACTTGACGGATAACACAAATACTAAAAGATGCCGCTGCCGAAAACCACATGAATGATCCGGATCTTAACATTGTCAAGTTACTTCAAAATGGAGATGATGCGGCATTTGAAGAACTGGTAAAACGCTATCAATCACAATTGTTGAACTTTGTATTCAGATTGATCGGGGATGGTCAACTGGCGGAAGATCTGGTACAGGAGGTGTTCCTGAGGGCATACCAGGCCATCCCCAGATATGAAATCCGTTCCGGCAAGGCGCGATTTTCAACATGGATGTTCAAAATTGCCTACAACCTGACCATCAATGAAATTCACCGTCGGAAAAGACAGGCCGATTTTTTAAAAGAGACGTATACCGCCAAAAAGACCCTGGGCCATGGGAATGCAACCGATACTATCACCACCGGATATTACCACAAACAAATTTTGGCCATCATTGCAAATTTACCCGAACAACAAAAAGCGGCCTTGTTGCTGAGGGTTACCCAGGGCCTTTCCTATAAAGAGATTGCCGACGTATTAAATCGATCTGTAACGGCCGTGGAATCCCTGATTTTTCGGGCGAGGAAAAACCTGAAGACCCGTTTAGATGAAACAAGAGAGGAGTAAGTCCATGAAATGCCCCGATCTGCACAATCGATTATCCGCATACCAGGACCGTGAACTTGCTGCGGATAAAGCGCAGGACATTGCAAAGCACCTTGAAGTTTGTGATATCTGCCGGAAAGAATATAAAACATTGCAAATAATAGACAGTTTATTGAATGAATTACCGGAAATAACGGTTTCCGATGCGTTCCATGAAAAACTTAAAAAAAACCTTAATCGTCAGCAACACCGGACTAAACCGGGCGCCCCTATTCGGAACCCGTTGCTTTTTATAAAAACTATAATCGAATCGATATTGCTTTCCATCCTGAAGCAGCCATCCAGCCAAAATGATGCTCTGGAAGAATTTTACGATTTGCCGCCAAATTCCATGGGCAGAATATTTTTTACGCTGATTTGAATACGCCCAATACCCGACGGCAAAGGTTCAACAATTTTGGCAGAGAATGAAAATTATGCGGCATGAATTTTAGGGAAAACAAAGCTTGGAATTTATTTCTCACGACTCAAAACAATTATCTCACTACTTTTTATCAATAAAGGTGTCTCATGATTGATATGAATTTTATCGCTGGCTTTCTATTGGCAACGGCGATCTGTACAATAATCATCGGCCTGCTTTACGTAAGGCTTGACAGCCGGTCAAAAAACAATAAAACCGCCCAGGGCTATCTTGACCTGATTCCTGACCTGACAGATACCCAGCGCCGTCAGGTAATGGAAATCCGAAATGCATTTTTGCCAAAAGTCGCTAAAATCAGGGAAAACTTATGCAAAAAGCGTTTAGACCTTGCCCATGCATTATTCGACGAGCCTTCTGATAAGGATAGGATTGAGACCATCAGTGCCCAGGTACGACGCTATCAGGATGAACTCGAAAATGAGGTAATCAAGCATATTATTGAAGAAAAAACAATTACTCACGCCGCCTCAAACAAGAAAATTTTATGAAATCATTCTCGATCAGTTTTCACTGGGCAGTCTGGGGATCCATGATGTTAAGTAGTGACCATCCAGAAACAGTCTTTTCGCCCAATCTCTGCGTTATGCTCAAAAATTTATCCTCGGAATATCAACTATATGCCTGCGGTAAAATTTCTCGCATGCCTTGATCTTGAACGAAAATCCTCGTTTCTGGACGAACACGAAGTAGTATCTGAACGAAAACGATCTAAAGGCTCAAATGATATCGAATTGCCCGTCCTTACCAGTGTAGTTCAGGCCGATCCACATATCCGCGTTAAACGGGGTTGTTGTGAATATCTGCCCATTCGGATGCCCCGTATGCATTCCCACGCAGGAGCGTGGGAACGATAAAAAAATGTATTTTCACGAGGTCTGTAACTATAATTGCACAACCGCTATCTATCCAGTGGAAGATGCATGATTCTCCGGGCTTCATCCGGGTTTGCCACCTCACGTCCGAAAATCCTTGCCAGATCGACGACCCGCTGTACCAGGCGTTCATTGGTGGCAAGCACCCCTTTGGAAAAATAAATATTATCTTCAAGCCCGACCCGGACATGACCCCCCATGAGGATGGCATGGGTGTTCATGGGCAATTGGGCGGGACCGATGCCGGCCACGGTCCAGGTGGCATCCGGCGGGATCGTATTTTTAAGGTGAACGAGGTTGGTGATGGTGGCCGGAAGGGCGCCTTTAAGACCCAGCACAAAATCAAAATGCAGGGGCGGTGCAACAAGGCCTTTAGAGACCAGTGAAAGGGCATTGCTGATCATGCTGGTATCGAAAATCTCCATTTCCGGTTTAATGTTGAGCCGCTGCATATCCCCGGCCAGGGCCTCGATGAGCGCCGGGCTGTTTTCATATACCGAATCCGGGAAGTTAACCGATCCGGTGGTAAGACTGGCCATTTCCGGCTTAAGCATCAGCCGCTCATTTCGTGATGCATAGGCCATTCCGGCCCGGCCCCCGGTTGAAATCTGAATGATGAGATGGGTATTTTTTTTTACGCCGGTGTAAATTTCATCAAAAATGGCAACCTCGGTGGAAGGCGACTGATCTGCCGGGTTTCGCGCGTGGATGTGTATTACCGAGGCGCCGGCAGCTTCGCAGGCCATTGCCGTCCGGATGATCTCATCGGGGGTTACGGGCACATGCGGCGTCATTTCTTTGGTGGGGACAGAGCCGGTGGGGGCCACCGTGATAATGAGTTTTTCCATGTCACAAATTCTCTCCGGTTAAGGGTTACATTTCAGAGCCGAGGATTTCCAGAATCGCCTCTCGAAGTGTATCGGCAACCCTGTCAATTTCATCTTCGCTGATGATAAAAGGGGGCGCTACGATAAGCGCATCCCCATGGGTACCGGCTATTCCGGTGGATTTATATACAATAACCCCTTTTTGAAACATCGCTTCCCAGATTTTCTCTGTCACCTGCTCTTTCCGGTCAAAGGGTTGATTGGTTTTGCGGCTGCGCACCAGTTCGATGCCCCATAAAAACCCAAGGCCCCGAATATCCGCCACCCAGGGAAGGTAGCCCAGACGATCTTTCAATGCATCACCGAGCACCTTGCCGTATCGGTGGACCCGCTCCACCAGATTCTCCCGTTCCAGTATCCGGATAACGGCCAATCCTGCGGCGGCGGCCACCGAATGATGGGTAAACGTCCCGCCGTGCATGAAGGTGCCACCGTCTCTACAGACAAGGTCAAAATAATCCGAAGTCACGCCCACAGCCGACAATGCCAGTGTGCCGCCCGAAAGACCTTTGCCCAGTGTGATGATATCGGGGATAACAGCCTGGTGTTCACAGGCAAACCAGCGCCCGGTTCTGCCCATGCCGCACATCACCTCATCCAAAATCAATAACACATCGTATCTGTCGCAGATATCCCGAATAACGGAAAAATACCCTTCAGGGGGCGGGCAGGCGGCCAGGGTACCGCCCCCCACGGTTTCGGCCAAAAATGCCGATACCGTCTCCGGTCCCATATTTTCAATGGTTTCCGCCAGCGCCAGTGCACAGCGAAGACCGCATTCGGGGAAATGCAGGCCATAGGAGCAGCGAAGGCAATAAGGGGGTGGAATATGAACGGCATCGTTCAAGAGCGGTGCGAAGGGGACCCTGAAACCGGTTCTCCCCATGGCGGATAAAGCACCCAGGGTCAAACCATGATATGATTTCCATCGGGTAATCAAACGAAATTTTTGCAATCGACCGGCGGACAGGTGGATCTGCCGGGCAAGTTTTATGGCGGTTTCCACCGCTTCGGCGCCTCCGGAAAGAAAATAAAACCGGTCCAGTCCTACCGGTGAATGAACAGCCAGGGCCGAGGCCAGTTTCTCGACAACGGGAGAGCTGAACATCGTAGGGTGGATGTAATCGTAGCGCATTATCTGTTCTGAAACAGCCCGGGCAATCTCTTCTCTGCCATGCCCGACATTCACCACCACTGCACCGCCGCTCGCATCCAGATAGCGGCGCCCTGCTGCGTCTTCAATCCATACACCTTCTGCTTTCACTGCTGAACAAAGTGGCCCGTCCAGTCGGCGTGGAAAGAGATTACCCTGAATTTTTTGATTTTTTTCGGACATACATCATGGCTCCCTTTTTTGTTTTTCCATAAAAATACCGAAATAAAAACAGCCCGCCAAATATTTTCCGATGGAGATATAAAAAACAGTCCGACCAAATGTGGGTACAAACAATCTAATTCGTAATTTTTTTAACGGCCAGGGCCGTCATCCACGCACTGAAAATACCCAAGATCATGAATACAAGCGTAAATCGCCATCCAAAATAGGCCACCATTACCGGCACCATGGCCGGTTTCACCGCCCGGTTTGACAAAAAGTTGGCCGTATGAAAATTGGAAACCCCTTTTTCGCGCAGGGTTTTAACAAAGGGGTACCAGGCATAAATGGGGCCCATGGAGAGAATGCCGGCGCCAGTGGAGAGAACAAGCCCCTTGATCCCCGCTTTTCTGCCTAGAAAACGGGATATCATAGCGGGATTGATCAGCAGGTTCAGCAGCACGATAATCCCAAAAGCGATTGCCAGAGGCACTGCCATCTGACCTGAGATATGCAGGCTTGCCCGCAGGGCCCCAGCGATTTTACCCGGCGCACTCGGAAAAACAGCGGCATAGATCAGGACAATGCAACCAGGAAAAATCCAGATGCGCAGACCCTGAAATAGCCCCGATTTTGGGGAGCTGTTTTTTCCACGGCTCAAGGCAGTACCCCCACAATAAAAACGGTCAAAAAGGCCATGGGAATACACAGTAAAAAAGCGGCCGTTGTGCGGGTAACGGCATAACGGCGGCCCAGGGCGGCAATTTCAACCGGTAGTTGAACAATGCCGACATTGACCCAGGCAAACAAAAAAGCGGTCACCGCATACAGGCTGACACCCATATTCAGCAGGGTCTCACCGATCACATAACTGTTCACCGGGTTACTGGCAAGAATACTTCCCAGCAGGGTCCCGGCCACTGCATCTGTGAGCCCATGGCCCTGAAAAACAGTCAGGATCAACTCTTTTGAAATAAAACTCTGAAAAAGCCCTGTCAACAGGATGACACCGAATAAAACAGGTGCCATTGACCGGAACTGGTTGGCGGATTTTTTCAAAGCCTCGATTATCCGGACCGCTGATAACAGTCCTGGTGCAGATTCCGTTTTTTGATTCATACCGGGTTGTCCTGCCAGATAATCTTCAACGGCGGCACGCACCGTGCCGGTCGTCCGGGTCACAATGTCGATGCCGCTGTCGGCAAGGGTGGCGGCAATACCCGGTGAGATAAACCCGATCAAAATCGTATGAACGCCCTGCCCCAGAATCAGGGTCAAGGCCTCGATGCCGGCCCCGGGACCGCTTGAATCCAAAGGCGCTTCAATGGCTTCAACGGCCATGGTGTCGGTTTCGACGATCAATAGCCAGGGGGCTGTGCCTAATTTCAATGCCACCGGAGCATCCAGGTACGGGGCGCTTGCAGGTACGGCAATTTTCATGATTTTTCCTCGGCATCAAAGCATTTAGAGCGCCTCACTGTTTCCAGGGGCCGAATTCGGTGGACGGTGCAACCCAAAAAGATGAGGCGCAGCATTTCCGCCTCATATACCAGATCGGCCCAAAGGTAACAATACCTTCGGGCCGATCTGGTATGAAAAGCACTTCTGAAATTTTAGAAATAATTTATAGGTACTGCGTTTTATCAGGCCGGTACGAACTCGGGAAAACTGCTCCTGAGCATGCCAAAGCCCCCCTGGATGTTTTGGGTGTTATGGATGCCCTTGCTGCTTAGAAAAAGCTGCGTTTCAAAGGAACGCGGACCTGTATCACACAGCAGACACAGGGTCTGATCCAAAGGCAGTTCATCAATACGGTCCGCCAGTTCCTCCTGGGGAATATTTATCCACTGGTCGCTATATTTTTCAATAAAAGGCCGGGATTCAATCTTCCCGCGAACATCCAGCACCCTTGCTTTTTTCTGTTCAAACGCGTCAACAAAATCCCCCACGTCAATGGGTGTATTTTGGCCATTAATAATATTTTCAAGGGTATTGCCGGCGGCATTGACAACGTCCATGGCCGATGCATAGGGCGGGGCATACGATACCTCAAGATTGGAGACCCCGGAAACATCCGCGTTGTATTGAAAAAGTGCCGCCACGGCATCCACTCGCGCCTTGACCGCGTCCCCTTTTGCTCCGACAGCTTCGATGCCCAACAATTTATTGGTATTGCGATCGGCGATGAGCTTAATATACATCGGTTCCTGGTCCGGATAAAAATGGGCATGCTCCGACTGAGCAACCACTGCATATACCGGATCAAAACCGGCATCCTTTGCCTGCTTGACGGTCAAACCGGCCCGGGCAATGCCCATGTCGAAAATCTTGAGACAGAACGTGCCCACCGTACCCTTGAATTCCGCCCACCCGCCATTGAGGTTGGTTCCGATGATTCTCCCCTGACGGTTGGCCAGTGACCCCAGGGGCATGGGAATCCGCTGTCCGCTCACCAGATGGGTCATTTCAATGCAATCGCCTCCGGCATAAATATTGGGATCGGTGGTCCGCAACCGTTTGTCCACCAATATCCCGCCATACATGCCGATGGCAAGTCCGGCATCCCTGGCAATCTGCGAATTGGGCCGCACTCCCACCGACATGATCACCAGATCACAGGGGATTTGAGATTTATTGGTCTCGACACCGGTGACACCGGTCTTTTCATCTCCCAGTATACGGGTGACCCCTTCAGAAAGAAGGATTTTGACCCCCTTGTCCGCCATATGATTTTCAATGAGTCGGCTCATGTCCTTGCCAAATGCCGGGGGTAGCAACTGATCCATCATCTCGATCAACGTGGTTTCAACACCCCACAGGTCGGTAAGGGCCTCAGCCAGTTCCACCCCTATGGCCCCGGCACCAATGACAACCGCCTTGTTGACCTTGCCTTTGGAAACCAACTCTTTAACAAAAATGGCGTTGTGAAGGTTGGCGACGGTGGTAACACCCGCCAGGCCGGCGCCGGGAATCGGCGGCTGAATAGGCGTAGATCCGGTGGCTAAAACAAGCTGGTCATATACCATTTCCGCGGTCTGATCGGTATCCAGATTGCGCACAATCGCTTTTTTAGCCTTCCGATCAATAGAAACAAGCTCAGTATGACATAGCAATTTGATCTTCTTGCATTTTTCAAAAAACTCGACATCTCTTACATGGTGGGATGCGGTGGAATACAACCCTTCAATGTCGGATACATCCCCGCCAATATAATAGGGAATACCACATCCGCCATAAGAAATCAGACTGTCTTTATCGATAATGGTTATTTCGGCAGATGGATCAAGCCTTTGAAGCCGGCATGCGGCCTTGGGGCCCAATGCCACCGCGCCCACAATTAAAACTTTGCGTGACATCACTACTCCTTTCAAAAAACCCAGAAATATCCTTGCAATGTGAAGAAACCCCACATCTCATTTTTAATTTCAGATCGGCATCGTTCATCGTTACAGACTGATGACCGTACTCTCGCAGGCCAGGTGAATCAGTTCAGATGCCGGCGCCATTCGCGCGCCTTCAATCAAATCGGATTCTTCAATTTTTCTTGCCTTGGCACATGGGGTACACACCAGAATCGGCACTTCATGGGCTTGAAGATAGGTCATCAAGTCATCGGCGATATCGCCGGTGGCCGCCCGAAGGTGTTCGATAAGGCCTTCCTTTACCAGGTAAACCGCTTCATCCAAAAGAAACATGGTGACCTGTTTGCCTTCCTTATGAGCCACGGTGGCCAGGTGAATGGCCCGGGTGGACCGATTGGGGTTGTTGGTGCCACAGGATAATGAAATAAGAACCTTGTCTTGCATAATATCTCTCCTTTTTTTAATCTTGTTTTAAGTTGTATTCAGGGTCGATGATCCATCCAGCCAACCGCGTACCCGATTGATGCCGGAATTAAAAAACGAATACGGCATCGGCTTCCAGGCGTGAATATCGCTCCGCGTAACGGAATCATTTGAATAAATTTCTATAATTTCGCCGACCTTGACCTTGCCGATACCCACGGGGCTTGAATCTTAATTTGACATGATATTCTCCTTTTTTTCAGGTTGCTTTTTCAACAATTGGATACAAAAATCAATATCCTCTTTTTTATTTTTTTTTATAACTGTCAGCTCATATGACTGGGGCGGCAGAATTTTCATAAGATCACGCACTGAATCCGAATCCCCTAGTATAATTTCCAGGGTTTCCCCGATGCCGATCTCTTTGAAGGCATTGCTTACCTTGAGTAATACAAAAGGAAGAATCATCCCCCTAAGATCAAGCGTATGCATCTATTTCCCCCGTGTGTTCAGTTTATTGTGGTTACCCTTAGCAAAAAAGATGCCATGATTAAAATTTCAGCGTGAAGGGCCTGACGGTCCCTTTTGTAAAAACATCTGCAACCGGTCTGAAAGCCCAGTAATGACTATATTTAAAGATTCCAATGATTTGTCCTGCTCTAAAAAAATTCAAGGGGGATACAGCCGTAAATGATGTTCTATTTTTTAAATTCAAGGTTGCCATAGACGTGTTCATGTGTTAAACAAGTTAACAATACAATTGTTAACAAATTAAACATATGGATACTTGATGATGTTTGAACAGGAAGTGAATACCTATTGGAAAACCGTAGTGGATACGATTCAGGACGGGGTCATGATCGTTGATACAACCGGCACCATCATATCCGTCAACCATGCCTTTGAGACCATTACCGGGTATCCCCGTAAAGAGCTGGTGGGTCGGTCCTGCTCCATATTAAACTGCAACACCTGCCGGAAAGTGCGTCAACTCAACGATCATCACTATTGCGCCCTGTTTGAAAGCGGCCGGCTGAAAAAACAAAGATGCATGTTCATGCGCAAAGACGGCAGCTATGTCCAGGTTGTGAAAAACGCGTCGATTTTCAAGGATGCCAACGGGAATTCAACCGGAGCTGTTGAAACCATTACCGACATTACCCATCTTATCGAAAAAGAGGTCCAAATCGAGACCTTTCGGCGGGAACTTAAGGCGGAAGACCGGTTTCACGGCATCATCGGCGCTTCAGTATCCATGCAACGGCTGTTTGATATGATCACCAATGCCGCCGCATCGGATGCGCCGGTGATCATTCTCGGTGAAAGCGGGACCGGGAAAGAGCTGGTGGCCAAAGCGATTCATGAGTGCAGTGCCTGCAGTCCGAACCCCTATATCAAGGTCAACTGTGCCGCACTGAACGAATCGCTGCTGGAAAGTGAGCTGTTCGGGCATGTCAAAGGGGCTTTCACCGGGGCACTTAAAGACCGGCAGGGCCGATTTGAGGCGGCCCGGGACGGAAATATTTTTTTAGACGAAATCGGGGATATGCCCCTTTCCACCCAGGTGAAACTCCTGCGGGTCCTTGAAGAAAAAGTCATTGAACGGGTGGGCGATCACCAACCAATCCCCATCCGTGCGCGGATCATCTCGGCGACAAACAAAGACTTGTGGCAATTGGTGGAAAAGGGGGCATTCAGAGAAGATTTTTATTATAGAATCAATGTGATCCCGATCTCGATTCCACCTTTAAGAGACAGAATCGGGGATATTCCGCTGATGGCCGAGTCTTTTTTCAGAAGAATTCAATTGAAAAGCGGCAAACCGATTCAAGGCATCAGTAATGCAGCCCTGGATCTCCTGATGCAGTATTCCTGGCCCGGAAATGCCAGAGAGCTCAAAAGCGCCCTGGAGTATGCGTTTGTTTCCTGTCAGGAAACAATGATTACGCCCCGCCATTTTCCGGCCAAAATTTTTCAGTATCCGGACACCCCCGGGCACCCTGCCGAAGGCTCGGTCATGGGCCTTGACGAGATCAAAAAACACCGACTGATGGATGCATTGCAGCGTTCAGGCGGAAACCAATCCGAGACGGCACGTATCCTGGGCATCTCACGCACCAGCGTATGGAAACAAATGAAGCGCTACCATATCAACAAACAATAAAGGTTCTTCAGATAGCCTGAAATCATTTTATGGCCTGATAATTGCTTTCAATTATTGGTGAGCGCTTCAACGCGATGCATTACCTCCAAACTAATGCTTAACTTCCTCTCTCACTTGCGGCAGATCGGCCCTCCGGGACAGGCCCGTTGGGTCGATTTGCTATTTTTACCCCCTGCCCAGTCAAACGGCAGGTTCGAAACCCCAGGGTATTTTCTCGGGGCTGTTGCCGTGGCCCTTGTTTTCTACAAGATTTTTTTCAGCGGTATGTCCCATTTTTTCATATACTTCCAGACAGCCGTCCGACTGACGCCGATACGGCGGCCCACTTCGGCCTTGTTCCAGTCACATTGATCCAAAAGTTGGATCAGGTGCGCTTTGGTCAATTTCTGTGACGGCCGCGAAACGCTGGAACCGGTTGGCCGGGCATCTTCATAAGACAGATGGTAACCGGTCTGCCGTATTTCCACGGGCAGATCCACCGATTCGATTTGTCCCCTGTCGCGCAGCACAAAGGCATGTTCAATGGCATTTTCCAGTTCGCGGACATTACCGGGCCAATTGTAATCCATAAGGGTCCGCAATGCCTGGGGCGAAACACCTGTAATCAGCTTGCCGGTTTTTTGTTTCAAATTTTTTATAAAATGGCCCAACAGCAGGGGAAGATCCTCTTTGCGCTGATGCAGCGGCGGCATGAAAATAGGAAACACCTTGAGACGGTAATACAGATCTTCCCTGAATCGCCCCTCTTTGACAAGGCCGTAGAGGTCCCGATTCGTAGCGGTGATGATGCGTATGTCTATTTTGCGCCGGATAGATTCCCCCACCCGCTCGATCTCCCGCTCCTGAAGGACCCGCAACAGTTTGACCTGAATATAGGAACTCAATTCACCGATTTCATCGAGAAAAATGGTCCCCCCTTTGGCTTCCTCAAATCTGCCCACCCGATCTCGAATGGCACCGGTAAAGGCCCCTTTGGCATGCCCGAACAGTTCACTTTCCAGCAATGATTCGGACAGTGCACTGCAGTTTACCGTCACCAGCGGTTTATCCGCCCGATATCCGTTGTAGTGTATGGCGCCGGCCACCAATTCCTTGCCGGTGCCGCTCTCGCCCTGAATCAGAATAGTGGCATCACTGGCAGCGGCGGCTTTAATGGCCCGGAAAACCTGGATCATCTCCTGACTTTTGCCGATGATATTGTTCAGCCGATGCATCTCCCCAAGCCGCAGAGCCGCTTCTTCAGTTTTTGCCCTGGCGGTGTTAAGCTCGGACATATCCGTAACGGTCTCGACGATACCGAGAATCTCCCCCTCTTCATCACGCACAACCCCGGCATTTTTGATAACCGGCACATCGTGACCGTCTTTGTGCTCGAGAAAACACTCCTTTGCTTCGGATGAACCGTGCTTGAAGATGCCGCAGTTTTTGATACCCACCGGACATTCCCTGCCAAAACAGCGGTTAAACTTTAATATTCGGCATGTTTCGCCCAGTGCTTCTTCAGCAGAATATCCTGAAATCCGCTCCATGGACGGATTCCAGGAGGTGACCCGCCCATTTCTATCCAGGGTAAAAACGCCATCGGCCATGGAATCAATGATTTGGCAAATAAATCGATTGTTCCATAGTGCGTGGATTTGATCCTGCATGATAGTTATAACCTCCAGACGATCCGAAAAACGCTATTTGAAAAACAAACGACCATGGTCAAAATAGATTCAGAGTTGGAGGGACCGGAAATTCATCTTCCTGATCCATCCAGCACTGTTGTAAAGAACGCCGTGGACTTTGTCAACTTTTTCCGACCCGGCAGATGGTTACCTTAACGTTTTGGGCGTTACCTAATGATAAAGTAACGTACCATATGCGGGCTCATTTGATGCCGCTGTATTTAAAACCATGCGTTAATTAAAATTTTAGAATGCAAATACAGGTAGTTGTAATATTTGTAACCGTTTATGACACGCTGTCCCCAAAAGTGGCATGATTGTTGATTTATATAATTCTAACCGCGATATCTGCCGAGTACAATCGGCAAACTCGCATTCATTCACCCTTTAAGAAAAGGAGATAATCATGAAAGCAAGAAATTGTTGTAAAACAATGGAAATGGAACTCACCGCATGGAAGGCGATCCTTTATGACATCACCCGTAAAATAGAACAGGTGCCCGGCAGTGAGAAGCAGAAAATTTTGCCCAATATCGAAGATCTGCACATCCTTGTGGCTGAAATGGACCAGAGGATCGATGATATCCGGGAGAACTGCACACCAGACATGGGAATCGACGATATCAGGACGGACCGCGAGAAGTTTGATGCCACCATGAAAAATTTTCGGGTGAAAGCAGAAGATGCCATACAGGTCCTTGGCGCCGGCAATTTTGGCGGATGAAACAATTCACCCAGATTCCCAAACAAACCGTTTATTTGCCCTGTTAGCCTGCAAATAGTGCATTCTCCAGTTCCCAACCCTTACCTGTTGTGATTTCACCACCGGCAAATCAAGCGTTTGGAGCAGGGCGAATAAACGGTTATCCTACCGGTCCGGGCCGATACGAATGTTAACATCTGGTTCTGATTCAGACCCACCGGGCCCCGCTTTAAGTTAGAAAAAACAACATTAAGAAGCAAGCGCCTATTTGCAGGGGGGCCGTAATGCCACTAAAAAAAACATTGGATACCGATCATTTTGAGTCCGTTATCAACAAAGGGGTGACACTGGTGGATTTCAGCGCCCAATGGTGCGCCCCCTGCCGTGCGCAGCAGCCCATTATCGAGAAACTTTCCAAAAAGTTTAAAGGCAGAACCGCATCGGTGGTCATAGATGTTGATGAACACCGTAGAATCGCCATGCAACTGAAAATTGCCAGTATTCCCACATTGATCATTTTTAAAAATGGAAAAGAAGTGAGACGTTTTGTGGGGCTTCAGGGTGAAAAAACACTTTCTGAAGCCATTGAAAAAACATTGCAATAGTAATGAGGAGGAGGCATGGACAAAATATATAAAAAAATTTCCCTGGGCAATCTGGAACTTGCCAATGGTTTTGTATTTCCGCCCATCAAAACCGGTTATGGCACGCCGGCCGGCCAGGTGACCCAGCGGCAGCTTATGTTCTACAAGCAGATCGCCCAAAAAGGCCCTGGGCTTTTAATCCTCGAACCGGTTTCCG
This sequence comes from uncultured Desulfobacterales bacterium, assembly GCA_942490765.1. Lineage (GTDB taxonomy): Bacteria > Desulfobacterota > Desulfobacteria > Desulfobacterales > 4572-123 > 4572-123. Next base: position 25,078 of record CALNYM010000031.1, read on the forward strand.
TAACTGCTGATGGCCGGGAACATCCCAAGCAGCTTTGCATACACCTGCCCGAAAGCAGCGCCGAACTCAAAAAAATTGTCCATGCTATCCACGGTGAGCGCCGTCGTGCCTGCCTCCATCTGAACCATGCCGGTGCCGGGGCAAATCCAAAGGCATCGGGAAGCGTTCCCAAGGCGCCTTCACCCCTCACCTGCCCAAGCACCGGGCAGAAATCCGAGCCCCTGACCGAACTGGAGATCCATGCCATTCTTGACGGATACGAAACTGCCGCACAAAAAGCAACAGCGGCAGGATTCGATGCCATTGAAATTCAAGGGGGACACGGCTATCTTGTGTCTCAATTTTTAAACGGTAAAATTAACAAACGGGAAGATGCTTACGGCCAGGACCGGCTTCTCTTTGCAAGACAGGTTCTTTCCAGGGTCAAAGCCGGAGCACCGGATATGCCGATTCTGGTCCGAATTTCAGGCAGTGAAATGTCCCCGGAATACGGAATCGCACCCGAAGACCTGAAACCGTTTATTTCCCTGGCTGAAGAATCCGGAGTGGTTGCCATACACGTGGGGATGGGCAGCGCATGCTTCAGTCCGCCCTGGTATTTTCACCATGGCAGCCTGCCCCAAAAACCTCAGATGGATGCCCTTGCCTGGGTACGCAAACACACTGCACTGCCCATCATTGCCGCCGGCAGAATGGGCCGGAGGGAAACGGTTACCGAAGCACTGGACAATGGTCTGGCCGATCTGGTGGCCCTGGGCAGACCGCTTCTTGCCGATCCGGATCTTATCAGTAAATGGCAACAGAAGTTATACGAGGAGGTCAACTATTGCGGTTACTGTCTCCAGGGGTGTCTTCATCGGCTCAAAAACGGTGAGCCTTTGGGGTGTAATTTAAATCCGCAGATGGGGCTGCCGGAGCTGATGTCCTCACCCAAGCCGTTGAAGGTTCTCATTGCCGGCGGCGGACCGGCGGGTATGAGTGCGGCCCTCTATCTGTCCCAGAAGGGGCATCATGTGACCCTGGTGGAGGCAACCCTTCGCCTTGGCGGCCAGTTCAATCTGGCCTGGCAGGCCCCGGGAAAACAGGCCATGCAAGAGGGCCTTGACCATCTGGAATATCGGGTGCGATCCATTGTAGATGACGTTATTACCGGTAAGCAGCTCGATGCCGACCTGGTCAAAGCAGTCCAACCGGACCTTCTGGTCTGGGCCACCGGGGCGGTTCAAAATATTCCTGAAATCAATGGACTGGAAGGTCAGAACCAGATGACGTCCCTTGAATTTTTCAGTGGGGAAAAGCCCGTACTGGGACCCCGGGTCCTTGTCATCGGCGCCGGCAGAACCGGGCTTGAAATTGCGGAAAAGCTTGGTAGTCAGGGCTTTGAGGTAACGGCCACCAAGCGGACCGATCCCATCGGCAGCATGATGGAAATGATCACCAAAAAACTGACATTGATGCGAATCGAAAAAATGCCCAACGTCACCCTCATGCCCCATACAACGGTTAAAAAATTTAGCACCGATGGCGTTGAGATAGAACAGGACGAAAAAAAGATTGTTCTGAAACCCTTTCAGACCGTCATCCTGTCGTCCGGTATGATTTCTGCGGAGGCACCCGACGAAAATTTATGCAGCAACGTGGCAGCAGTTGAGGTGATCGGCGACGCCCACAGCGTCAAAGATATCTTCACAGCAGTACATGCCGGCTATGCGCTGGCCCAAAAATATTAAACCCGGAGGCACTATCATGACCGCCATATCCTTTTCAAACATTGCCGTTGTTGCCTGCGGCACCGTAAGCCTTGAGCTGAATCATTTAAAAAAAACCGGTTTTCTGGACACGAACCATCTTTATTTTACAACCCCGGGGCTGCATGAAGATATCCATGACCTTGAACGGCAACTCATTGCCCGCATCGACCTGGCAAAGGAAAAAGCGGACAAGGTGCTGGTAGTCTACGGCGGTAAATTCTGTTACGTGAACGCAGATGATCCCTTTCGAACCATGAAAACCATTATCGAAGAGCAGGGAACAAATGTCGCCCGGATCAATGCCACCCATTGCATGGATATGCTGGCCAGCGAACAAGAACGGGATGCCATTGCACAGGAGGTGGCCGGCGATGAAAAAGTGTGGTGGATGACCCCGGGCTGGATTCAATTTCGCCATAAGGTCTTCAAGGGCTGGGACAAGGGCCTGGCCAATGAAAATTTCCCCAGGCACACCGGCGGTGCCGTTGTCCTGGACGGCATTGGCTATCTGGATGTTTATATGGCGGAAAAACCCGAAGAATTCCTGGAATATTCGGACTGGATGGGGATACCGATTATTCCGTATACGATTACCCTGGATCGGTTCAAAGGTCTACTCACAGAGCAGGCGGAAAAACTGCAGGCTTAGTACAGCAGAATAAAAACGGCCGGAAAACAAAATCCGCTGTTAGACGGATGATGGTTATGGGAATAAAAGGAGCCCTGACGTGAAAATAGCCATGGCAACCGATGACGGGAAGTTAGTCCGCAAGGATCATTTTGGTTCAAGTCGGTATTTCCAGATTATTGAAATATTGAATGGAGAGATCGCGAACTGGGAATTACGCCGCAACCCGTATGCGGAAACCGACGATGGAAGCCATTCTCACAGCCAGACAGCCCCCATCCTCGATCTGCTTGGAGATTGCAGCCTGTTTATGGGCGGCAGCATGGGGAAAAAATCCGTGGCCGCCATTACGGCCAAACAGATTGACTGTGTCATTACAAACCTGGAAACCGTTGATCTTGCCCTCGATACCTACCTGAAGGGGGCTGACCAAGGGTTCAAGTATTATGACGCCGATTCAAAAAAATTTATTTCATGCCGGGAAAGAGAGATGAAACTGGGGCTGGTACATGGCTACCACAAAACATTACAGGCGTAATTTTTATGCTTTTATCTGGCATGCCCTTTTCCTGGCACTGGCATCCACCTTTATTGACGTCAATACCATACTTTCCTCGTTTGTACTGAATATCGGGGGCTCCAGTGTGCATGTCGGCATTCTCACCGGGATCTCCGTCGGCTTGCCCATGATCACTCAGCTTTTATTTGCAGGATTTCTGGCCGGTCGGGCCCGTAAAAAACCATTTTTACTGGCCGGCATCTATCTGCGGGTTCTCGCCCTGGCCGGCATGGGGTACACATTGTCAATGGCCGCTTCCAGTGCTCCCGGCCATCTTTTATTCATGGTTTTTTTATGGCTTGGCCTTTTTGCCGTAAGCGGTGCCTTCGCCGGCATCTCCTATACCGATATTATGGGTAAAACCTTCATTGGCCCCCAGCGCAAAAGCTTTTTAGTCTTTAAACAATTTATCTCGGCTGCAGGCATGCTGGTGTCGGCCATAGCCGTTCGCCGCCTGGTAGTCGCCCTTCCCTATCCTGGAAACTATACGGTGATTTTTTTCACCGCATCCGGCTTGCTGTTTGCTGCGACCTTCGGGTTCCTGATGATCAAAGAAAAACCCGCCGACACCCCGGATTTTTACAGCATGATTCGCATGATAACGGCCCTGCCGCATATGCTGAAATCCGACGCCAATCTAAAAAACTATATCTTATTGATCAATTCAGCCAGTCTGGGGTTTACCATTATTCCCTTTTATGTCGCATTTTCCAAATCGCTGTTCGGTCTGGGCTGGCATCAGGTGGGTAATTTTTTATTGCTGCAATTTACGGGGATGATCCTTTCGACCATTGTCTGGAATCAGATTGCCAAATATTTTAAGTTCAAGGGGATTGCTCTTGGCTTTATCATTATCGCAGGTTTGCTGCCGCTGGCGGCCCTGTTTTTTTCCAGATATGGTATTGCGGTCTATCAATGGATTTTTTTTATTGCCGGATTTTCTGTCACGGCCTATAAAATTTTCATAGACGGCATTTTGCTGGAAATCAGCACTGATAACAACCGGGCCATATATGCCGGCCTCAGTGGCGCTTTGAGCCTTACCAGTGCCGTTTTCCCCTTAATCGCAGGTCTTTTAATCGCCACCTGCGGGTATATGCTGATTTTTATGATCATGTCTCCGATGATCATGTTCTCGGCAGTTTTCCTTTGGCGGATACACTGCGGGGCCCCGTGATGCCTTTTGTTGTATATATTCCCGGATATTTTCATCGATCTGGCGGCACTCAGAGCAGCCAAATGAGTCAATATCCCGCCAGAAGCAAGTCAGTATGACACGCTGAATCAGAAACCCTTACGCATCAGCAAAAAGAAGAGGGTTTGCACAAGCCCCAAAAACAGCCAATGGAAACGTTATCTATTTTTAAACATTCCGTAATCATATCCGTTTTCGTGTTTGTCATGATGCTGCTGGTGGATTTTGTGGATACGGTCAGCCACCGACGGATGTCGGGGGTTATGAAGGGAGGGAGGTGGCGTCAATATGTCCTCTCTTCCTTTTTTGGTTCCACACCGGGTTGCCTGGGCGCTTTCATGAACGTGAGTTTTTATGTACACGGTTTGATCGGTTTCGGTGCCATTGTGGGCGGCATGATTGCCACATCCGGAGATGAAGCCTTTGTCATGCTGGCACAGTTTCCAAAGGCGGCCATGGCGCTTTTCGGATTGCTCTTCGGCTGCGGTGTCCTGTTTGCCCGGATCAGTGATAAACTCATCCTGCTGATGGGCATTACTCCCTGTGAGGCCTGTCTTCAAAGCAACTGTGAACACTGCCAATCCGATGAGAATGAGCAGAAAAAAATTGACGATACTTTTCGCCCCCTCAACCTGATCAACAACTTTCAGTCTTTGACCTTTACTCGATTTTGGATAATAAGCCTGATTCTTGCTTTTCTAATATCCGTCTTCCTGGGCATTATCGGCCCCTCTTCATGGAACTGGAAACGCATGACATTCACCCTCCTGTCTCTGTGCGCCCTGTATATTACATCAGTGGCCACAGAACACTATCTGAAGTTCCATATCTGGGATCACATCATCAAAAAACATCTGTTACGCATTTTTTTATGGACATTCGGGGCCCTGTTTTTTGTTCACTGGGGGTTGTCTTTCTGGAACCTGGATGCCATAATCAGGCACCATATGGGGTGGGTGCTGGTGGCCGGAGCACTTCTTGGCATCGTCCCGGAATCCGGTCCGCATCTCATATTTGTGATGCTGTACGCTCAGGGGATGGTCCCTTTTTCCGTGCTGTTCACAGCGTCTTTTGTACAGGACGGACATGGCATGCTGCCCCTTTTGTCATACAGTATCAAGGATTCTGTTTTAATAAAAATTTTCAATCTTGTGTTCGGCCTTATCACAGGAGGGTTGCTGTACGCCGCAGGGTTTTAAAAAAAGGCTCCTCGCTGTTTCGTATGGGTAAAATTGACTCGATAAAGCCCCGGGATACTTTCATCCGGATGCTTGAAACTGTCTGAGGGGCTTAGCGATCGTTAGGCCGGACAGCGACCGAACAATTACCATGTATCTCTATTTACAAAGAATAACTGACAAGCAGGTTGCGGTAATCCCCTGTCCGGCATTACGACCGCTTAGCGCCAAGTTTTTTGAGCATCCGGATGACAGTAACCCGGGGCGCCCCACTTGAAACAGCGAGGAACCTAAAAAAAGGACCTTTACCATTGGAACGTATTGAAATACAAGCAGATAAAATTCAAAAATTTGAATTAACAGATTATCGGGATGACTGCTGAAAGGGTTTCCAGGACGTAAGTTTACGTCTTTCACACCTTGATGACGGTGAAAACTTCAGCTTTATCTGCTCGGCGGATCAGGCGCCTAAAATGGACCGGGTCATTGCCTTTCGCAAAGGGCGGGTGCGGGAACGGCGGCAGAATAACGAAGACGTTGTTTTTACAGTAGGCAAATAAAGATGACGCCTGACTGTTTCGTATGGGTAAATTTGACCGGCGACAGCCCCACAAAATAACGAGGAACCATAAAGCTGTTTCCTGATAGGCGCCATAATTTTATCATAACCGGCACGACCGTTCCCGGCAAAACCGGGCCAGTTCATTGGAAGCCCGCTGATGGTCTTTTCCCAGATGAAAATTAAGCCAGGCCGAGGTGCGGTCCAACTCCCACATGCGGGGCGGAATGCATCCTTCCCGCATGGCTTCCGGGGTGCCGGCGGATGCCAATCGCCGGTAGGCGCGATACCATACGCAAAGCCGTTCCGGATGCACTTCGCAATAACCACCTTGACTGCCGCCACAGGCGCCGTTGCGGGTATGTTTGGGACAACCGGACTGGGGGCAGAGAAAGCCCACATGCTGGATGGCACAGTCCCCGCAACATTCGCAGTGCAGCAGAAGTTTTTTAACCGGGTCTTCCGTCAGATGCATCAAAAGAGGACCTTTACCCCAGTTTGCCAGAAAACGGCAAACCATGCGATTCAAGGGGGCTATGGGAGAATCGGCATTAAAAAAAATACTGTGGACTTTCCGGAGTAGATTAAAGTGCCCCTTTTCCATAAGGCCCGTATGCACTTTGCTTTCTCCAAAGCGGGGCGCCTGTTTTTCTGTCTTTTGTTGACGGGGGAAGGCATAGAAACCGCCGGGCTGCGGGAAATCAAAATCAGGCAAGAATTCAAGCCAGTCCTTCTCGATAAGGGCCAGTCGGTCCAGCATTTTCCCGACGGCGCCAAAGCTTTTGTGGATGCCCCCAATGTGAATACCCTTGTATCCCAGCCCTTTTAAAACAGCGGCCAGACGGGCGGCCCTCTCGACAGCAGCCTTTTGCCCGGCTTCTTTTTGGTGCCACTCCCGGCGAACCCTATCAAGCAAGGCATCGGTGACCACCGCACCGGGCACTTTGCCCTGATTCATGATCGCGGCGACTTTGGGAGACAGCAGATACACCGATCCCAAAGTGGGAATGGGCTGGCCCATGCGCTGCTGAATCAGTATGAGCTCTTCAAATTTGCGGGCATCATACCCCAACTGGGTAATGGCGAATTTAGCCCCTGCAGCAGTTTTACGGCAAAACTTGGCGTATTGGGCATAGCACTCCCCTTCGGTAATCTTAAAAGGCGAAACCGCGAAGCCGGTGAAAAAGCCGTCCGGGTCACCCGATGCCTGAATGCGCTCTGTGAGTATGGACAATAAAACCTGCAGGTGTACCGAATCCAGATCAAACACCGGCGCCCCCTGGCCCCCGAAGCCCTTGCCGGTGTAATCACCGGTGAGGGCCAGAATATTTTTCATACCCATTCTGGCCAGTTGCAGGGCACGGCTCTCCATGCCCACCCGGTTGGTGTCACGGCAGGTAAAATGGACGATGACATCCATGCCGGTCTTGAATATGTCATAGCCGATCACATCCGGGCTCAAGGAAGGATTACCGCCGGGATTATCGGTGATGGAGACGGCTGTGACCCGGCCGTCGCTAAAAGCGTCACGGGCAATGCCCATGATGGTATCCACTGATCGTCCCCGGGTCTCCCGCCCCGGCACCAGTTCAAGGGTTACGATAAAGCGGCCTTGTTCCTGCAGTTCGTTTCTAAAAATCCGAAGCATATGGCAAGGGCCTCCTTTTTATTGGACGTTCAAAATCGGCGATTGTGACTTCTGCGCTCACAAATTCCGGCACCCACCGGGATAATCAAAAACGACATGCAGATGGCGATTAATCCATGCCAGCCGCCTTGTTTGTAAACCAGCCCTGAGCCTGTAATACCCAGCCACCCACCCACATAGTAAAACAGCACATAGAGGGCATTTGCACGTCCCTGCCCGCTCAAAAGTTTACGGTTGAGAGAACCCACTGCAGCGGAATGGATCGTAAAAAAACCGGCGCAGGTACCCAGAAGCCCCAGTATGACCGCGGTGATTGAAGGTAACAGGAGAAGGGCCAAAGCCCCTCCCAAAACCACACTTCCGGCAAGCAATGTGTTCCCGCTGCCAAAATGGTTGCTGACACGGCCTGCTGTTGGCCCTATAAAGATACCAACAACATAAACAAAATAAAACAGGGTTGTTTTTTCGGTGGAAAAAACAAAGGGCTGCCCGGACAACCGATATGGCAAATAGTTAAAAATGGATGAGAAAATTGCGAAACTGCCCATGGCGCAGAGATATACGCACCATAAGTCCCAGCGCTTCAGTAATTCCAAAAAACCAACCGAATCATTCTGTTTCCCGGTTTTGTCTGAAATTCTTGGCAGCCAGCGCACCGCAGCAAAGGTGGCCAGGAGGGTGAGTACGGACGCCGAGACAAAAGCATATCGCCAGTGCAATGGCGGATGAATCCAGCCGCCGAGCAGGCGACCGCACAATCCCCCGAGCACTGTTGCAGATACATAAGCGCCCATTACAACATTTAACCGGGCGACCGGAAGTGTTTTGGCAAGATAGGCGGCAAGGCAGGTTGTCAGGGTTGGAATGAAGATGCCCTGGAGAAAACGGGCACCAATCAAAATCCAGAGGTTATTGGTCACCGCACAAATCAGGCCACTGACAGCCACCAGAATCCCACCTGCCAAAATTAGCGGGTATATCGGCAATTTATCGACCAAAACACCAAAAGGAAGATTGGATAGGGCGATGCCGAAGATAACGGCAGACACAGTGAAAGAAACCACCACCATATCAGCCGAAAACTCGCTTTGTATAACCGGCAGCACCGGCTGAATGACATAGATATTCGTAAACGCGGCGGATACCAGTGCAAAGACAATGAATTGCAACCTGAAATAGGGATAATCAGTCATTCCACTTTAAAACGGCTTTCAATTTTTCGAAATATTTACCCACCGAGGTGGACCTTGTGTTCGAAAATTGTTCATTTATGGAGAATCCGCGGGACCGAACAATGTAATGGTCAACCAATTCTTTCTGCACACGATTTGAAGGCCAGGATGGCGTGACCCTCATCATTTTCCGGGCCGTTTTGAAATCATACCCGGAATGCATCAAAAACGCCAAAACAACCGTTCCGGTACGACCGATCCCATACCGGCAATGCACCAAAACCGGATTTCCCGACTCGATTTGTCGATTTATCCAGCCGATCAAAACGTCCAGTTCGTCAATACCCGGGGCTGCTTCATCTGCAATGGGAAGATAAAGGACCTCAAAATTTGAATCTCTTTCCGCTTCATGTAAATCATAGCATTCGGCACAAAGATTGACAATTGCCCGAATCCCGGCAGCGTGTATGGACTGCAAATGGTCTTGAGAGCGGGGGGCGTATCCCACTGCCAATGATTTTGTTATCCACTTTAAAGGATACGCATCCATTTTTTACCTTTCGTCACCGGAAAACCATAAAAACTGGCACAAAGATTGCTGATCATTAAAGATAATGTCAACCATTATTCCGGGTGCAATAAAAAAACAACCGCATAAGGACAGGTATTGAATTAAATCGACAGGATATGATTTTCAAAAATACGGGTGAACCTTAACGTGGATGAAACATCTCGTCAATAGTTCAGAAATAAATTCAATTTTTGACACCGGGTAAAATTTCGAGTAAAAAAGGTTGACCTTTAAAAGAAAGCGCAATATCTTAAACAAACACTTGAATAAAACAAAAAACCAACTTCCGGACTTAAAAAACCAAGCCGGTAATCAACTGAAGTGAGGCAAGTCATGAAAAAAAAATTTAAATACCTTTTTGGCCCGGTGCCTTCCCGCCGATTTGGCCGCAGCCTTGGGGTAGACCTGACCCCTTTCAAAACATGCAGCTTTGACTGTGTCTTCTGCCAGCTGGGCAGAACACCTGAAGAAACGATCATCCGGAAAGAATATGTTCCAATGGATGATGTGCTTTCCGAACTGGACACCTGGCTGAAAACAGATGGCCAGGCCGACTACATCACCCTTTCGGGTTCGGGTGAACCGACACTGCATTCCAAATTTGGCGAAATTTTCGATTTTGTGCATAGCCACAGCAGCATTCCCACCGTTTTACTGACCAACGGGACCATGCTGCACCTTCCCGAAGTCAGAGATGCGGCGGCCCGGTCCGATGTGGTCAAAGTTTCCCTGAGTGCCTGGGATCAGGACTCTTATGAATGGGTCAATCGCCCCCATTCACAACTGAGTTTTGAACAGCAGGTGCTGGGACAGATGGATTTTCGGGCCCAGTTCCATGGCAAGCTGTACATGGAGGTTTTCCTGCTCAAAGGCATCAACGGCATGGAAAAAGATGTCCGCAAAATTGCAGCCATCGCCAAAAAAATTAAGCCCGACCGCATTCAACTGAATACGGCGGTTAGACCGCCGGCCGAAGAATTTGCCGCCCCGGTTTCCAAAGAGCAGATGGAAGCGTTTATCCAACTGTTTGATCCGCCGGCCGAGGTAATCGCAGAATTCAGCACGGCCCGCTTAAAGGATATTAAAGCAAACCAGGAAACGGTGCTGGCCATGCTCAAGCGACGCCCGTGTACGGCGGACCAGATCGGAGACGTTTTCAGCATGCACCTCAACGAAGTGTCCAAATATTTAGGCAAACTGATCCGTACCGAAAAAATTCAAACCGAGCGGCGAAATGGTAATGTCTATTATGCAGCTACCGGTAGTGATGGTAAGAATCTGTGATTTGGAACAAAACGCACTTTATTTTGCACTTCGCAAAACAATTAAATACGCTGCATTGATTTAAAATGGCGTATGAGCAGCCTACAATTTAACAAAAGGAGATCTTTTATGAAAATATCGGTCTGCGGCAAAGGCGGCAGCGGTAAAAGCACTCTCACCGGGCTGATTGCCAGAGAGGCTGAAACCATAGGGATCAAGGTACTGGTGGTCGATTCCGATGAATCTAATTCCGGTCTTTATCGCACACTCGGTTTTGAAAAACCACCGATCCCACTGATGGAGTTGGTCGGAGGGAAAAAGAAACTCAAGGAAAAAATGGGCCAGGCAAACATTTTCAATAAGTCGTCTATCCGCATACAAGATATTCCGGCCGGTTATATTCTCGGGCAAAACGGACTGCGACTGGTCAGCATCGGCAAAATTCTTCAATCCCTTGAGGGGTGCGCATGTCCCATGGGGGGTGCTGAACCGTGAATTTTTAAAAAAACTTCAGCTCCGGAAAAATGAAATCGCGCTCATCGATATGGAGGCTGGTATTGAACATTTCGGCAGAGGTGTTGATGCCAGTATAGATGCACTACTCATCATTGTCGAGCCGTCCTACGAGTCTATGGCTATTGCCTGCAAAATCAAAGAAATCGCCATAGAGATGAAAAAACCGGTCTGGGCCGTTTTAAACAAGGTCAAATCCAACTCAGTGGCCGAAAAATTAAAGGTTGAGCTGGAAAAAAACAATATCGATATTATCGGGATTGTTCCCGAAGATCCGGCTGTGTTCGAGGCTGGCCTTGACGGTATGCCCTTCGAAGCGGGCGCAGCAACAGTTGCTGCCAAAGAGGTTCTTGATTTTTTGTTTTCAAACCGATAATCCCAAAATCTGGAAACATGGGCGTTTCCAATAAAAAAAAGAAAATGATTAACGTTCTAAAACCTTTTACGGGTACCCCCGGAGGATAAAATTATGTGTCTTAGTACCGTCAGTATCGATTCAAAGGGTCAGTTGATAGAGGTCATGAAGGATGTCGCCACCATCGAGGCCAAGGATGACGGTTTTTTAATGACCGGTCTTTTCGGAGATGAAAAATTTGTTCGGGGAAAATTAAAAAGTATGGATTTTGTCGGGGGGCAGTCCATTTTACTGGAAACATGAAACGCAAACGGCATTTTCCCGAACCCGTTTCAGCCTGTTTAATTTTGTCCAGGGTCAAAAAAAGCGAAATTTTAACCGGCGGCATTTAACCCGAGAAACGGCCCTTGGTCCTGGATAAAAATCAGATAATAAACATATCACGCATGTACGGAGCAGACTGGCCAATGATCACCTTATTGGAGCTTGTTTTAATTGTTCTGAGCTTTGGCATCCTTGGGGTCTACCACATTCGACTGGCATTTTTGGTCCGCCGAAGGCCCCTTGAGACATCCATCGGTGTTACCAACCATCTGCGATCGCTATGGGCGATGAACATCATGCAGAACCACCGAGAGATCCTGGCCGTCCAGACCTTCCGCAACTGGATAATGGCTTCCAGCTTCCTGGCATCCACGGCGGTTCTGATCAGCCTGGGCATCCTGAACACGGCGATCAAACCCTCTGTTTCTTCCCAGATATCCCATGCCCTGAATCTGGCCGGATCTCCCAGTGAAGCCATGTGGATGATCAAAATGCTGTCGCTGTTTGTCGTTTTCTTTTTTTCATTTTTCAACTTTACCCTCGCCATCCGCTACTTCAACCATGCCAGCTTTGACCTTGGCATTCCGGGTAAAACCAATGGCGTTGCCAATCACGACTTCATGGCCGGCGGCATCAACCATGCCAGTTTTCATTATACCCTCGGTATGCGCGGGTATTATCTGGCCATTCCTTTGGGCCTGTGGATTTTCGGTCCTATCTGGATGCTTGCCGGTACCCTTGTGCTGGTCCTTGTGCTCAATAAACTGGATCGGACGCCCTGAATGAACCGGTCGGCCGGCACCCGACACATCATCCCCCCCCAAAAAAACCAACCCTTCAGCTATCCGTTTGCCGAAAGAAACCCCCGAACAAAGGTATCCACAAGAGACAGAGGCCTGCAACTTTCCGCAAAAAACCCGGCAGCATCAGAACAGACGATAAAGCGCCAGACAGGATCATTTCACAAATATCCCTTTCCAGCCACCGGCAATCAACCCGGTGACATTCAGAAGAACAGACGGTACGTTTAATGCCGGTGCCGCCAGATACCGTGGCTGCCAGACCGGGTTAAATTTTTCTTTATAGGCGTGCAGCCCCTCAAAATTATAGAAATCGTCTCCGTATTTGAAGATGGCGTTTCCGATTTTATGCCACAGGGGGGCCAGGGGGTGCTTCTCAAGTCCTGAAAGGGGTGACATCCCCAGATTGAACCACTGATACCCCTGCTGCCGGGCCCAAAGCATGAGCTCAATAAACAGATACTCCATGGTACCGCTGGGTGCATCCGATGCATACCGCATCAGATCAATGGACACCTCCTCCCTGGTATCGGTTTCCCACAGATTGGCAAAGGCCAGAATCGTATCATCTTTGGTGATCACCCCGCATCGGCTGCGGCAAAGGTAGTCTTCAGAAAAAAACCCGAGGGAAAAGCCTTTCTCATCGGCCTTTTTCGTCTTCATCCAGGCATCTGAAACCTGATGCAGGTGATCCATTCGGGCGCTCACCTGATCCCGTTCCAGAATCTGAAATCCCAGGCCTATTTTGGAAAGTTTGTTGCTGGTCTGGCGAAGCCCGGAACGTCTGCCGCCTTTCAGGTCGAAATCCTGCAGAGGAACCCGGGCTTCTTCTCCCAGTTTGATCAGCATCAGCCCGAGATCGAGATACAAGGGTAAATTGTTTTGGGAAACCTGATAAAAGGCGACCTTCGCACCATTTTGGTCCGCCAGTTCACGGAAGTGCCAGACCAGGGCCTCCTGATCTTCCGGCGACCCCACCGGATCGCCCATGACGATCCAATATTTTGGGGTTGTGCCGTACATTAGAAAGGACAGTCGATCCCTGCCCCAAAAAATGATCTTGTCCCCCAACAGGGCAAGATGGCTCTGGGTCTCATGGGCGCCGTGTACCAGGGGCTCCAGTTCTTCAATCTCGGATTGATCCGGCAAGGACCCCGGTTCCGGCCGTACCCGTAACAAACGATAAACGGCAAAGGAGAGCACCATTACCGAAACGATCAGGGAAGACCTCAAAAACCGGGGTGCATCGCTGTTATAGGCAAACTGCCACCAGAGGTCATGGGTATATTCAACATGTTTGTAGGAAAAAAGACCTATCCAGACTGAACCGATCAAAATAATGCCTGCAAACCCGAGCCACGACCAGGAAAATTCAATGGTCAGTAACGATGACCTGCGGTAAAAAAACCGCCGGGATGGCAAAAACAGAATCAGGAGCACCCCTATCATCGACGCTTCCTGCCAGTCAAAGCCCTTGAGCAGGGAGGCGATCCCGCCTGTGGCCAACAGGACAAGAATGCCGAAATAGGCCGCATCGATGCGCAGCCTCACCGCCCGTGCCATGAACAGCAGCAGTACGCCGACAATACTGCCGATGAGATGCGAGACCTCCACCACCGGCAGCGGCACCGTCTCATAGAGCCATTTCAACGCGCCATGATCCGTTGGTGTCGATCCGGAAATCAGCAGGAGACCCCCTGACAGAACCAGCAGGATCGAAAAGAGATGGGGGATGCCGCGGGAGAGAAAATCCATGGCCATCTGAGCATTTTTACTCACCATTGACCGGTGCTGCACAAGTTCATAGACAAGCAGGCCGGCGCCGGAAAGTACAAGCGGAACAAAATAATAAACAAACCTGAACACCAGCAGTGATGCAAAAATCGCGGATGCCGGAACGCTGCCCCCCAGCAGGTAAAGAAACGCCCCTTCAAATACGCCCAGGCCTCCGGGAATCTGGCTGAACAGCCCGAGGATCTGGGCGGCTATATATGCAGTGAGAAAAAAATGAAACGATATGTCCGAATGAACGTGCAGAAACACATAAAGGACCACCGAACTCAGCACCAGATCGACCAGGGCAATGGTTGTCTGGGCCAGTGAAAGACAGGGACCCGGCAGGGAAAATGTCATATTCTTGATGATGAAAGGCTTTTTCCGAAACAAAATCAGGGACCAGTAGCCGGCAAGCGCTGCCATTGCCCCCCAGGCAAGCAGGCGCACAGTATGGGCCAGGGGTAATGACGACCCCGTCATCTGAGGTGACGTCACCACGCTGATGCCGAAAAGGGTTGCGGCGCCCAGCACATACGTCAGGCTTAAAAACAGAGAGAATTTAACGATGTCCATGCCGGTCAGCCCAAACAGGCTGTAGAAGCGATACCGCATGGATGAACCGCTGATCAGCGCCTGTCCGGTATTGTTGCTGATGGAAAAACTGATCAAAGCGGCAACGAGAACGCTCCGGACCCGCACTTTCCGGTTTAGATAACGAAGCGCCAGAAAATCGTAACCGGTCAGAAAAAGGTAACTGACCCCTGTGAGCAATATGCCCAGCAAAATGCTGGACAACGGCAGTTGCCCCAGGCCGTTCATAATGTCGGCAATGGTGTGCGACTTGAGTTCCTGATGTACGATCAGCAGAGCCGCCAGAAACAGCACCAAACCGATATATGGCGTTAACCGGTGCAAGACTTTTTCAATCATGTGTCACGCCTCCTTCACAATACCGTGGTTGTCTGGCCCACCGGTGTCTATTCATGGCGCAGGGCAACAATGGAATCCACCCGGCATTTGTTATGATAAGGTTTTACTGAACCTGGCCCAGGCCAAAACGATGAATGAAGCGGCCAGGGCAGACTGGGCGGCAATGGCCGGCCACAAACCGTTTATGCCCGCGCCTTTCATGACGATGCCCCTGAGAATATCGAGATACCAGCGCATGGGATTCAGCCAGGTGGCATACTGAACCAGATCCGGCATGTTTTTTATGGGAAACATGAAGCCGGAGAGCATCACGCAGGGCATTAAAATCAAAAAACTGGTGAGCATGGCCTGCTGCTGGGTTGAGGCACTGGCACTGATCAACAGCGCAATTCCCATGTTCCCGAACAGATAGAGTCCGGAAAGCCCGTAGAGCAGCAGGAGACTTCCCTTGACATGGATGCCGAAAACGACAAATGCCACAAAGAGCATGATGGTCATGGAGATATAACCGGTGATCATATAGGGAATGGTTTTGCCCAGGATAAACTCTATTTTCCGGATGGGGGTTACCATGACCTGTTCAATGGTACCGATCTCTTTTTCCTTGACAATGCCGATGCTGGTCAAAAGCAGGCTGAAAATAAACAGCATCACGGCAATAAGGGAAGGAATAAAATAGTAACGACTTTCCTGGTTTGCATTAAACCAGGCCCGGTCTGGATATCCACCAGGGCCGACATGCCATTCATCCCCTGTTTTTCAATCTGTTCGTGCCAGTTTTCGGTTTGAATAGGCCTGGATGATGCGGCCGGCATACCCCTGGACAATGGCGGTGGTATTGCTGTCCGTACCATCTGAAAGGACCTGCACCGTTGCCGTTGAACCTTTTGCCATGGCCTGTTCAAATCCTGACGGTATCTGTATCACCGCTCTTACCGTCCCATGGTCCAGCAGACCGGCAATCTCTTTCTGGGATACGGGCACCTGAACGATCTGAAAATAACCGCCCGCCGTGATATCACTGATCAGTTCCCTTGATGAAGGGGTTTTATCCATGTCCAGTACTGCCGTGCGGATGTCCGTCACATCCGTGGTCAGGGCAAAGGCCATGATCACCATCTGGATCACGGGCATTCCAAAAATAATCATGCGCATGCGCCGGTCCCGCAGCATCTGTAAAAATTCCTTGATGAGCATCTGTTTGAGGCGTTGGATCATGCTTATTCCAGTTTGAATTTAAATTTTCGGTTGGCCAGCAGAATCATGATACCGGCATAGATGGAAAGGAGCAATGCATCCAGCCAGAGAATTTCAAGCCCGATGCCTTTGAGATAAATTCCCCGTAAAATGGCAATAAAATAGCGGGCCGGTACAATATAGGTGATACACTGGATGGGCAGGGGCATGTTTTCAATGGCAAAGACAAACCCGCTGAGGATAAGGGTGGGAAGATATCCGGAAACAATGGCGATCTGGTTGGCCAGGACCTGGGATTTTAATACAATGCTCAGGGTCATCCCCCAGAAAAGGGCACCGGTCAAAAAAATGGCGGCCATGGCAAAAAGAAGGCCTGCATTTCCCACAATCGGCACATGAAACAGCCATTTGCCCATGGCAACGGCAATGGCCACATCGGTCATGCCGATGACAAAATAAGGCATCACCTTGCCAAAAATCAGTTCAGGACCTTCCAGAGGCGTGCTGATCAGCTGTTCCATGGTTCCGGTTTCCCATTCCCGGGCAATGGTGACGCTGGTGAGCATGGCGGCAATGACCACCATGACAATGGCGATGATCCCGGGAATAATAACATTCTGGCTTCGCAGGTCCGGGTTGTACCAGGACCGGCTGACCATTTCCACGGGCGGCATCAGGTTTGCCTTTCCCAGAAGCTGCATCTTTTTTGCGGTGACGGCGGCTGAATAGATCATGCCCACGGCGGTGGCATACCCCAGGGCAAGGCGGGAGGTGTTGGCATCGCTGCCGTCACCGATGATCTGGATTTCCACCTTTTTCCGGGCACGAATTTTTTCTGCAAAGTCCGACGGTACCACAATGGCGATCATGGCGCTTCCCCTGTCCAGGGCCAGTTGCAACCCCTTATAGGTATCATGATAGCCCACCATGGAAAAATAGGGGGATCCAGCAAACAAGCTCAACAGGTCACGGCTTTCAAGACTTTTAGACTGGTCCCAGACCACGGTGGGCACTTTTCTTAAATCAAGGGTCAGGGCATACCCGAACAGCATGATCAGAATCACGGGAATGGCAAGGGAGAGAAACAGGCTGCGCCAGTCCCTGGACACATGGATGAACTCTTTTCTGGCAACCGCAAAAAGACGTTGACGCTTCATGGCTGGGTATCCTGGTGTCTGCCGGCCTTTTCATTTCGATCATTTTCTTCGATCAGGGAGATAAAGACATCTTCCATGCCCGGCAAAATTTTTTCAATTTTATACCCGGTGATCCCGAGGTCTTGAAATTTTCGGCGGATCCCTCGTTCAGCCAGCACCGTATCCATGGTGACCACATGGAGACCGGCACCAAAAAGAGAGGCATCTCTTACCCCGGGCAGATGGACCAGCGCCTGAGCCACATCCTGGGGTCTGTCACACCTCAGATCAAGAATCTGTTCATGCATATGCCGGGTTTTCAGCTCCATGGGGGTTCCCATGGCAATCATCCGGCCTTTATAAATTAAGGAGATTCGATCACAGTATTCTGCTTCTTCCATATAGTGGGTGGTCACAAACACGGTAACGCCCTGGTCTGCCATGCCGTAAATAAGATCCCAGAAACGCCTCCGGCTTAAGGGGTCAACACCGCTGGTGGGTTCATCCAGAAAGAGGATGGGGGGTTCATGGAGAATGGCACAGGCAATGGCAAGACGCTGTTTCCATCCTGCACTTAAAACAGCGGTGAGGGTTTTTCCATGGTCCGCAAGGCCGGCCATTTCCATGGCCCATGTTTTTCGAGCGTCCATGGCAATACCGGTAAGCCCGTAAATGCCCCCATAAAAACCAATATTTTCTTCAACGGTGAGATCTTCATACAGGGAAAATTTCTGGCTCATGTACCCGATGTGCTGCTTGATCTGTTCGGTCTGGGTGTGGACATCAAAGCCTGCCACCTTTCCGCTGCCACCGCTGGGGAGAAGTAAGCCGCAGAGCATGCGGATGGTGGTACTTTTCCCGGCACCATTGGGTCCCAGAAACCCGAAAATCTCCCCCTTTTGTACCTGAAAGCTTAAGTTGTCAACAGCCGTAAACCTGCCGAACACCCGGGTCAGGTGATCCACCTGGACGGCAATACCGGCCGACATCTGTCCGGACGCTTCAAAAGGCCTGTGAACGGAATTCCCGGGCAGGGAATGGGTTTCCACGCCCTGTGCTGCAAGGTGGCTCTCCGCCCCCTCCCTGGACATCATGCTGACAAATACATCTTCCAGGCTGGGCAGTGCCTCTTTGGCTTCATCAACCCTTAGGCCTTTTTCCTGAATCAATGCCAGGGCCTTTTCCTGTGTGGCTTGAATCTGCTGACACACAATATGCAGCGTATCTCCAAAAACCGTTATATTCAGGCCGGTCAATCCCGCTTGAAGCACTTTACTGATCTTTCTGGCATCCGGACTTCTGATGGTAAGCACCTTGCCGTTCATCAAGCCTTTGATCTCTTGAGGCGTTCCCGTGGCGAGCAGTTTTCCCTTGTCCAGAAGTCCGATCGTGTCGCAGCGTTCAGCTTCATCAAGATAGGCGGTAGTCACCAGAATGGAGACCCCCTGTTTGACAATCTTGTACAAAATACGCCAGAAATCCCTTCTGCTCACAGGATCAACACCGTTGGTGGGCTCATCCAGAAGAAGAACCGCCGGAGTATGAATCAGGGCGCAGATCAGTTGCAATTTCTGTTTCATTCCCCCTGACAGGTCCCCGGCCTTTCTTTTTCTGAAAGGCTGCATGTGACTGAACCCTAAAAGATCGGCGATACGCGTCTCACGCCCCTTTACGGGCATTCCGTAAAGATCGGCATAAAATGAAATATTTTCGGCCACCGTGAGGTCCGGATACAGGCCGAACCGCTGGCTCATATAGGCCAGATGCCCTTTTACGGCAAAAGACGCTGTCCGGGTATCAAAACCGACGATGGCGGCAGTGCCGGCGTCCGGGTCCATGATGCTGGAAAGCATGCGCAACGTAGTGGTTTTCCCGGCGCCGTCAGGTCCGACAATGCCGAATATTTCACCCCTGTTGACTTGAAAACTGACATTGTCCACAGCAGTGAGGGTACCGAATTGTTTGGTCAAATTCCGGGCTTCAATGGCGGGCGACACATTTTTTTCAATGGTTTCCATTTTAATTTACGGAAATGGGGATAACGGCGTCTGCCGGCATCCCCGGTTTAAGTTCACCCTGGGGATTGGACAATTCAATCTTTATTCTGAACATGAGTTTCACCCTTTCTTCAAAAGTCTGGACCGATTTTGGGGTAAACTCCGCCTGGCTGCTGATGAAAGAAAGAATTCCTTGATATTGTTTGTCCGGAAAAGAATCGGTGGTCACCACCACCTTGTCTTTGAGCTTTATCCTGCCCAGATCCTTTTCATTGATAAAGGCCCTCAGCCAGGGGTGAGCGAGATCTCCCAGGGTCACCACAGGGGTAGACGGATTCAGATACTCACCCGGCTCTGCCGATCGGCTCAGGATGACACCTGCCATGGGGGCCCAAAGCTCGGTGTAAGACAGCTGCTGCCTGGCCTGATTCACCCGTTGTTCGGCTTCATCCACCAGGGCCATTGCCTGGTCGATTTTTTCTTTTCTCGGACCTGCTTTCACCAGGGCATATTCCGCCTGGGCCTGGACAAGGGCCGCCTTTGCTTTTTCAATCTGTTCGGACCGCGGGCCTTCCCTGCGCAGGGACAGGGCCTGCCGGGCGATATTCACCTTTGTTTCCGCTTCCGTTGCCCTGTTCCGGGCGACTTCATACTGGGTCTCGTACAACTTGAAATCCCGCTGGCTGACACCGCTTTCTGTATACAGGGTTAAAAACCGATCATAATCCGCCTTTGCCTGGGTCAGTTGGGCCTGGGCTGATTTTACCGCAGCCCGTGCTGTTTCAAGATCTGACCGGGCACTTTCAATCTCCTGAACCCGGCTGCCGCGGGTCAGTTCCAGAACCATCTGCCGGGCTTGAAGAACCTTGGCATTGGAAAGCACTATCTCTTCCGGACGGCTTCCCGCTTCAAGTTCTGAAAGGACAGATTTTGCCCGGGCCAGATTTGCCTCGGCAAGGCGCACCGCAATTTTCTGATCCATATTTTCCAAACGGGCCAGCAGTAAACCCTTGGATACCGTATCGCCTTCAGCTACAAAACAGTCCTCAAGCGTTCCGGTAATCTTGAAACCCAGTTGCACATCTGTTGCTTCAATGTTTCCCGATACCATAATGGTGTCTGACTTGTTTTCTTCCTCAAAAAGCAGAAACCAGGCCATAGCAGCGACAATGATCAATACCGAAACGATCAGAATGGGCCCTCTTTTTTTCATTGCTGTTTCTCCGGGTTGTTTTTTACCGCCCACGGCATCATTGAAGCGCAATAGGGCGTCGAGCGACAATCATTC
The DNA here is from genome assembly GCA_942490765.1 of uncultured Desulfobacterales bacterium. Taxonomy (GTDB): domain Bacteria; phylum Desulfobacterota; class Desulfobacteria; order Desulfobacterales; family 4572-123; genus 4572-123. The sequence goes on from CALNYM010000031.1 coordinate 45,918, forward strand.
ACACCGGCTTGACACTTTTTTTCATGCTGGCGATGGGAGGTCCAAGAATACATGCAATTGATGACGGCATCTTCGCATGGTTCCGATTCAAATTTTTTGACAAATTGAATCAATTTTTTTCAATAACATATCAAGGGTCTTTTGGGTATGATCAGCAGGGATATTAAACCGCTTGGCATATCTCAGGAGGGTACCGCCAAACAAATCCCATTCACTTTGTCTGCCTTTTGTTTCAACATCTCTTTGAAATGAGGTTTTTGTGTCAACCCCAAACTGCCGGGCTGTTGAAAAAGATGTTTCGACAATATCGGCAGGAAGTTCTATTTTAAGGGCCTTTGCAATCAAGGCTATTTCCTGCATGATATCTCTAACCAGAATGCTGAGTTTTTCGTCGTTTGCGACTTCACCGATGGTTTTGTCATAGGTGCCGGTTACCAGCGCAAAGGATGCAATAAACATATATTTTGTCCATATGGCAACATTCACATCTTTAAAAAATTCAACCAGAATACCGGCATCCTTAAAAAGCGATATGAGTTTTTCAGGATAAACATCGGGATAGAGCGGGTCATTGCCCATGGATATCTTGCAGCTTCCCCCTTTTTGGAAAATGACGCCGGGCGATTCGATATGGGCCCCTAAATAGACACAGGCGGACAAAAGATGTCCTTTGGTCAAATGCGGTCGCATCCGTTCGTAAATATCAGCCCCATTTAAAAGCGGCAGGATCATCGAATTCTCATCTGTAATTTTATCAATCTCACGGGCAGCCTGCTCCAGGTCGTATCCTTTCACCGATACAACAACAATATCGCAAACAGGCAAATCCGCAACCGTATCCGTGCACAATTTGGGTTTAACCAGAATCTTATGCTTCCCGCCCTCTTTTTTCAAAAGCAGGCCTTTTTCGACGATAGCGGCTTTGTGCCTTCCCCTAGCAATAAAATATGAATCCCCCTTGCCGGTTTCATTTAAATATTGCGTCAGAAGCGTTCCATAGTACCCGCCTACCCCGCCGACGCCAAAAAAACATAGGTTCATCTGTGACGCCTTCCACGTATTGCCATATTTTGAGTCAAAAGCAGCCCTTCTAAAGCGGCTTGAGTGTCAATGTATTCTGGGTATGTTCGGTGATGGCTGTATCGCTGAACCACCAGTATACTTTATCACCGTTCATGAACGCGTCGATCTGGTCTGTGGCATGGGGGTCAAACTGCCGCCCGGTCACACCGCCGGGTAGAACGGCCGCAATTTTATCAGGATCAGCCAGGTCGGCCACCATCCTCAGGGAAGCGGAAACCGTAATTTTAAACGGCTTGTTAAAATCATAAATCCCGCGATAAAGTGTTTCTCCGGACCCGGCCACCGGATGCGAACCACCGCCCAGCCAGTTTTTACCGACGCCTGATCTCCTGATGGGGCTTAAAAGTTCATGCTGATGCACCTTCCCCCAAAGCCACTTAGCAGGGTCATCGCCTGAAACAGCGCTTATCTTTTCAGCCGCTTGTATCGCCGCCTGATGAAAAAGGTCATCCCGGGTTTCTTTTTTATCTTTTGTATTTACATTGTCAAACCATGAAGACTTGCCGTCAAGCACCATTTTCTGAAGACGCTCTTCCCAGAAATACCAGTTTTCAAGCATGGTGCCGGCGAGTTCGTCCCCCAGTTCGTCAGCGTAAACCAGCAGGGCAAACTCACGGTATACCGCCTGAAATATTGTCGGCGCCGCCTTTTCCGGACCATCGATAAAATCCCAGGCACCCAGAATAGCCCCCATCTTCTTTGTATCCTCATGAGCTGAAAGGGCCTGAGCCATTACCGGCGATATTTCACGAGCCATCAGGTTGACCGCATCCCGTTGAAATGCCCAGTGATCATTCACTGATTTCTTTCCCGGTGCATCCAGCAGTTCCATGAGCCGCCGATACCGGTAGGAAGGTGACGCGTAAGTGGTATAATAGTAGGGATAGGTTCGGTCTACAGTCAAATGGTTGCACGTACCGATCCAGCCACGTGCCGGGTTCACCGCGTGGGGCATCTCTTCCCAGGGGATCCATCCTGTCCAGTTGTCCTTTTCATCTTTAACCCTGTAGGGCACAAGGCTTTCCCCCTGGGTACGGATCGGAAGGCGGCCTGTGGTCTGCCAGCCGATGTTTCCCTTAGAATCGGCAAAAACAAAATTCAAGGCAACCTGATGAACATCTTTCAGCACCTGCCGAACGTCTGTCACGGTTTTACATTCCATCAATTTATCAAGTCCGAGGGCCGGCCCCATGGACTCAAAACTCGACCACCGCATGGATATCACCTTATCGGTTTTCAACCCAGTCGCAACTCCGGAAATAACAGGCCCCCGGTGGGTCAGGCGGATAGTTATCGTTTCTTTCCGAAATCCGCCCGATGCGGATTTGTCTTTGATTTTCAGGTCCTCTGCAATCACCGTAAACGGTATTGATAGATCGCCCTCAAGGTAGTTGTTTGAATTGTTCGGGTCCATGGTTTCGATATAAAGATCCTGGGTATCACCGTAGGCATTGGTCGCCCCCATGGCCACATGATCGGTGCGACCGATGACCATCCCGCCAATACCGGCGACGGTGACGCCGACGGCGCGGATTTCAGGCGTTATCAATCCGCAGGGATACCATGGACCCGGCAGAATCCTGGCATCCAGGTGCGGATCATTTGCCACAATGGGTTTACCGCCACTGGACATTCCCGGGCCTGTCGCCCAGTTGTTGCTGCCGAGCCTCAAGGGACCCTCATCTAAAAAAGAGAGCAGGCGTTGATCAAACACAATACCCGATTGAGCGGTTTGAAAAGAAGATTTCACAATATCCGCAGTTGCCGGGTGGTCATCGTCGGGATTGATGATAATGGGAAAAATTTCCGCTGCCCGGGTCGGTCCCAGCCGTTCAACAAGCATCTGGGCAATGATTTCAATATCAATGTTGGCGGCACTGTTCCACCCCATGAGATACAAAATCGCCAATGAGTCTGATATGGTCCACGGTTCAGGCTTTATACCGGCAAGTTTGAATTCCAGATGAATGCTTTTGGGTCGGGTTTCAATAAACGCATTTACGCCGTCCACGTATTTTTGCAAAAACATTCGCGATTCATCGTTGAGCAATTCAGCATGCTTTTTGGCATTTCGATAAAAACCAAGGGTCCTCATTCTGACATCCAGATTTTTGGCTTTTTCCCCGGCCAGTTCGGAAATTCGACCCGATGCAAAAAGTTTGGTCAGTTCCATCTGGAAAAGCCTGTCCTGTGCGGCCACAAAGCCCTGGGCCATAAAAAGATCTTCTTTATTCTGCGCGTAGATATAGGCCATGCCCTTTTCATCCCGCTGGACCCTTACCGGCGCCGTCAATCCTGAAAGGGTCAAATCACCTGTTTTTGTATATTTATTCAAAGGAGAAGCGCCGAATGGATTGATGATGATGACAACGGAAATACCGATTAATATAAAAAAAAGGATAACCAAAACTGAAACTCTTTTTAACCACTTCATGCATGCTCTCCTCGCTTGGAATTAAGCCATTTCATGATTAATCTCCTGGTAGCAGATGAATAATATTAATCCGGCAATTAAATACATTAAGGACTAAGGTGTAGAACATCCATAGATATTCATTATTGATTAGTTTACGAGAAGAATAAAAATCCGACCCCAGAAGGGCCGGTATTGAGTTAAGCCCAAAGGGCATAGTTACTGTTTACTTACGTGCTCGTGCTCGTGAACGTGAGCGTGAGCGTGACCGTACACGAAACATTGCAATTGTACGCCTTTTAAAAAACGAATCGATCTAAGTGTTTTACTCAGGCATTTTTCTTCAATCCCAGGTTGCCGGTTCCAAGATCGTTTACGTTTACGAGCACGAGCACGTTTACGGCAGAGCCACTGAACTCTGACCGGGCCCTGAGGACCAGGTTTTAGCTGACAAAATAAAAAATTTAATGTGGCCTATTAAATTGCCAGGTTAATATCAGGCCTGTAAATACAAGAGAAATACCCAATGCCCCCCTTCTAAACTCATGGCCCGATTCAAAATAAATGTTGAACTAAAAAAAAAGCCTGATAAAAGGCCAATAAAAATTAATGAGCGCATGACGTCTCGTTGTTCCGTGTGGATCAAATTGACCCGATAAGGCCCCGGGATAGTTGAAACAGCAATGAGGCATTTACTTTTTGGTATCGTACCGGTCAGCAAGCCGCTTCAATCCATCGCGTATGGGTTTTTCAATTGCCTTTTTTAAAATAGCGCCCCAAAAAAAGGCTGCCTGAGTTTTATAAACGAATGGGATTTCCGGTCAACGGATCACGATAAATGCCGGGCGAAGACCCTTCTATTACTGTTGCCCCTGCAATCCTGGCGTAGAATTCCACAGGCCCGACCCCGCCGATGATGGCATAGGCATATCCATCCGCAGCCATTGCATGAAGGCAGCACAGGCACAAGGCCCTGCCGATTCCCAGGCCCCGTTTCCCCTCGGCAACACCTGTGGGACCAAAAAAATTCTTACACGCGCTGTGATAGCAGGCAAAGCCGATGATTTTGCCTTTTTCCGTGGCGATAAAACAGGAAATGGGATGGTTGCTGAAAGCAACGTCGCACTCACTGGCCCAGCCCTCACCAAATAAGCGCCGGACCCACCCGACAACCAGATGCTTTTCGTAAGACATGGCAATACGAATGGCGATCCCTTGATCCTTTAGCCTCTGGATGAGGGATTCCGCTTTCGGAAGATCGTACAATTTGACCAGCATGTCAGGCATATCAATGTGCCCCTGTTAATTATTGCCCATCCGGAAAAGGTCTTCTCGCCCGATCTCTGCGTTACAGTTTCTCTGTAAGGCTAAAATAATTCAAAAAATATTGGGGTATTTTCGTTTCAAACAGCATCTCTTCATTATTAAACGGGTGCTTGAATTTAATGGAGACGGCATGTAACCCCAAACGGCCTTTTATGTTCTTTCCATATCTCATATCACCGACAACCGGGTGCCCCTTTTCGGACAAGTGGACACGAATTTGGTTTTTTTTACCCGTCAACAGATAAATCTCTAACAGGCTGTAGTTTTTAGAGTCTTTTATGACCCTGTATTTCGTTATGGCCAGATGCCCGTCCTGTGGATTCTTGACTGATCGCACCTTATAATCTTCCCCGTCGGAAAGATAGGATTCTATTATACCGCTTTTTTCAGCCAGATTGCCATGGACCAGGGCGATATATTTTTTTTCGACAGTTTTCCACTGCCGTGCAAATTTCTCACGAATTTCCAGACTTTTGGCAAAAATCAAAACACCGGATGTATCACGATCCAGCCGATGTACAACAAACAGCTCGGTTCTTGCCTTTGGATTTCCTTTTCTAACATAATTTGTCAGCAAATGATGCGCCGTATTTTCCGCTTCGTAATTTGCCTTGACCGTTAAAAGCCCCGAGCTCTTATCAATCACAATGATGTCTCGATCCTCGTACAGAATCTTGATACCGGCAGGCACATATTTCGTTCTTATTTTTATTTTTGATTTTATCATGATGCTCTCGTAAACGTTATTTGAAATGGCTACTGGATTCACCGTATTTATTTTTTTTATAAAATTGACAGCCGACTTTGGGTGTTCAAAAAAGTCGTGTTTTAAAAATATCACAAACAAGGGGGTTTACACAACCCGATTCAAGGACAATATTAATACTTTAATAAATAACACAGGACAACGGTTATGCCACTCATGAAGCGTTTTTCATTATTTTTTCTGTTACTGTCTGTCCCCTGGCTGTGGCCAGGGCCTGCGCCCCTCGTTTTTGCCGCAGACGACAGTGTTCATGTTTTATTCATCGGGGATTCCATTTCCGCCGGCCTGGGGGTGGCACCGGAACAGGCCTACCCTGCCCTGATCCATGACATGCTCAAAGAAAAAGGGTTTCAAAAGATCAATTTCACCAACGGCAGCATCAGCGGTTCCACAACTGCAGGCGCGCTTTCCCGGCTCAAATGGTTTCTTAAAGCCAAACCGGATATTCTGGTGCTGGCCCTGGGGGCCAATGACGGGCTTCGGGGGCTTTCCACCGTTGAAATGGCCCGAAACCTGGACAATACCATTACCCTGGCACAGGAAAAAGGCGTCCGGGTCATCCTGGCCGGCATGAAAATCCCACCCAATTACGGACGCGAATATGCAAAGGCCTTTGAAGAGGTGTTCGTTTTTCTGGCAAAAAAACACACCATCGGGTTCATTCCCTTTTTATTGCAAGATGTGGCCGGCAAAGCTGCCCTGAACCAGGCAGACGGCATCCATCCCAACCAAAAAGGTCACAGGGTCATTGCCGCCACAGTATTTCCCTACATCCTGGAGCAGTTATGATACTTGAAGTCAAGGATATCAGCAAAACCTTTCACCAGCCCCGGTCCGGCCCCCTTAGCGTTTTAAAACACGTCAGCTTCAGTCTCAACGCCGGGGAGACCAATGCCATTACCGGCCAGTCCGGCAGCGGGAAAACCACCCTGCTCTCCCTGATCGCGGGTCTGGACAACCCCGGATGAGGGCCAGGTCATCCTCGCTGGAGAGGACTTGTGTGCCATGAAGGAAAGTCGTCTCGCCCGGTACAGGGCCATGAAAATCGGGATTATTTTTCAGCAGTTTCATTTAATGCCCCATTTATCGGCCCGGGAGAATATCCGGTTGCCGTTGGAAATTCTAAAACAGGACCGAATCAAAGAGCAGACCGATGCCATGCTGGAAAAAGTCGCCCTGTCAGATCGCCAACATCACCTGCCCGGGCAGTTAAGCGGCGGGGAATGCCAGCGGGTGGCCATTGCCAGGGCACTGATCATTAAACCGGCCCTGCTTCTGGCAGACGAACCCACGGGTAATCTGGATATAGAAACCGGGGAAAAAGTGGCCCGGCTCTTGTTTGACCTGGTGGAAAAAGAAAATAAAACCCTGATCCTGGTGACCCATAATCCACGCCTGGCAAATCAATGCCAGAAAATCAGGAAACTTGACCGGGGCAGGCTGGTCTGATGCTCTGGATACGATTAGGCGTGAAGGAGCTGATGAAAAACAGGGGGTTTGCCCTTTTTTTCATATTAAACCTGTCCATCGGTCTTGCCGGGTTTATCGCCATCCACTCTTTTGGCCGTTCCCTGAACCGCCACCTGGATGAAAATTTAAAGGAAATATTAACGGCAGACCTGGTGTTGACCGCCAACAGCCCCTTGACTCCTGCGGAATTGGCACTGGCAGACGAGGTGCTGGGGCCGGACAAGACCCATGCCCGGCGCATCGGTTTTTATACCATGGTGAAAGCCGGGGACAATGCCCGCCTGATACAGGTGATGGCCATTGATAACGGGTATCCCCTGTATGGTGCCTTTGCCCTGGAGGGAAACGCCGGGGAAAAGGATATCCAGAAAAAACCGGGGGTGTTCATGACCCGGGACACAGCCCATGCCCTGGGTATATCGGGTACTGCCGATGTGACACCCACCCTTAAACTTGGCAATAAAACCTTTTATGTGCAGAATTTTTTTACGGCGGATCCGGACAAAATCGTTGACCGCTGTTGAGCTGGCCCCTAAAATCTATATGGGCATCGAACAATTGGAAGGCACGGGGTTAATCCAATTCGGCAGCCGGATCCGATATGCGCATTATTACCGCTTCAACCGGGATGCGGATATCCCGGGCCTTGCCGCCGAACTTCGCCGGCGATTTTCACAAACCTTTCCGGGACAGCCGCACGTCCGCATCCGTGACAGCCAGGATGTCAATCAGCGATTGGGTCGGATAACCGGATATTTTACCGGGTATATGGGACTGGTCAGCGTTGTGGCCCTTTTCCTGGCCGGCATTGCCACAGCCTACCTGTTCCGGGGCTATCTGGATCTCAAACAAAAAGAAGTGGCCATTTTAATGAGCATCGGGGCAAAGCATCGGGAAATCTACCTCTATATCAGCCTCCAGCTCATTTTACTGGGAACGGTGGCGTCATGTCTTTCGGTTGTCTTTTCCCTGTTTCTGGTGCCGGCGTTTCCTGTCATTTTCCAGGGGTTGATCCCCAATAACGTCCGGCTTACCATAGATCCTGTCACCCTGGTGCTTTCCATGGGCATGGGTATGGCCGGCAGCCTGATCTTCTGTCTGCCGGTTTTTGTCCGTATTTTTGGGATAAAGCCCCTGATGCTGCTCCGGGGAACCCGACCGGCCCAGACAGGAGAAGCGTTAAACCGTGTGCTGGGGCAGGTGGCCAGTTTTCTGCCAGGGCTTGCGGCTTTTTTCCTGATGTCGGTTTTGGTGGCGGGTTCCATCAGGAACGGGAGTGTTTTTGTGGCCGGATTTGCCCTGGCCCTGGTTTTTTTATCCGGCGCCGGCTGGCTTATTTTTTCAGGATGCAGAACCCTTTCCGCAACCCGGCACCCGGTGAGAAAAATTGCCTTCCGGAACCTGTTCCGGAACAAATGGTCCTCCCTGTCCTGTTTTGTCACCATTGCCATGGGCGCATTTTTGATTTCCATTATCCCCCAGGTTCAGAAAGGGCTGCAAAACGAAATCATACGGCCGGAAGGCTTGAAAATACCGGTTTTTTTCCTGGTGGATATCCAGGATGAACAACGGCTGCCCTTTATCGAATTTATCCGGCGCCAGGGGGTCGATCTGGTCAATATGTCCCCCATGGTCAGGGGACGGATTCTGACGGTGAACCGGCAGCCCTTTTATGACGAAAACAGGACGTTCGAATCCAGGCAGGCAGGTTCCGGGCCCCGGGGCCGGGGGCGGCGACTGGAGTTCAATTTTTCTTATCGCCAGGATCTGGATGTTTCGGAAACCATTGTTCAGGGAACCCCCCTGTCCAGAACCCCCTGGCGGTTTGAGTCACAAGCCCCCTTTGAGGTCTCCGTTGAAAAATCCTTTGCCGAACGATACAACCTGGCCCTGGGGGATCACCTGGGATTCGAAATCCAGGGCCTCCCCATGGAGGGGCGGGTGGTGAATCTGCGCAAGGTCCGATGGAACAGTTTCCAGCCTAATTTTTTCCTGCTTTTCCAGGACGGGGTTTTGAACGATGCCCCCAAAACCTTTCTGGCTGCCATCTCCCATGTGGCACCGGAAAACCGTCAGCAGCTGAAAAACAAAATTGTAAACGCCTTTCCCAATGTCTCGGTCATTGATGTGACCCAGATGGCCGGCACCTTGCTGGGCATCACGGACAGGCTCTCCCTGTCCATCCGGTTTATGGCCTGGCTGGCCATTGCTGCCGGTCTGGTTTCTATTTTTTCCATTGCCCGTCACGAGGCCTGGAAAAATGAAAACCAGATCAACCTGTTAAAGGTTCTGGGCGCGGATTTTAAATCGATCCAGGCCATCACCCTGTTGGAATTCGGATTTATCGGGTTTACCGCTGCCCTGTTCGCCATCGGGTTGAGTTTTGGATTTTCACTGGCTATTTCCGGGTATTTTTTTGACAACCTCTGGCAATTTGACCTACCGGTGTCCCTTTTGATTCTTTTTTTGACCACCGGTATCTGCATGGGTACCGCCCTGGCGGCATCGCGAAAAGTCATGAACACAAAACCGGCCAATCTTCTGGCAAATACCGGATAAAACGGGCATCAAAATTGTCCCGGTTTCTGATAATTTAGGCGATTAACAACGCAACATCGACAAAGTTTTGTCGATGGTCAATCTGTAATTTGATCTACCATGAAGGACAAAATAATGATTTCTTCATGTTCTTCCTGTCCTTCATGGTAAAAAATAGTTTTGAGTAGTCTTCAAGTAGTCGAGAATAGAGTCAAACTTGGAATTCGTGGTTAATATCAGCTGTCCCAAGGGACCTCTTTTCCAGAGCAAGGTCTCGGGAAAAGTTTAATATCTTAATTCTGTAATTCGTGTTTTCTATGTCAAAAATAAATCACAATAATTAAAATTCCAAAACAGGGAGAAAACAAAATGCACAACAATTCAAGACGATATGGGGTTAATCAGATGGCTTTTGATCTTGTTTGAGATTTTGACATTGTGATTTGGAAATTTGTTTGACATTTGGTGTTTGTAATTTGTGATTTGCGGCGTACGCCTTTTCAACAGCACCGGTTTATCCGGGTCAGGATACATGTGTTTCAACGGCCTTTATTGCATCGGCAGCAGAACTGGTGATACCGCCGGTATAGCCTGACCCTTCGCCCACCGGATATAAATTTTGTATATTTACAGATTCAAAATTGTCATTGCGTTTAATCCGTACAGGAGAGGATGTTCTTGTTTCCGCACCTAACAATATCGCATGATGTGATACAAATAAGGGGACCTCTTTTTTCCATTTATTAAATGCGGCCAACAGCTCATCAACCACAAATCCGGGGAAGATATCTTTCATATCAGCCGAAACGGCCCCCATCTTATACGAGTTTTCATTTAAACCGGCAGCACTTTTCTCACCTAAAAAATTCATCAAATTCTGTGCAGGTACTTTCCAGCGGCCACCCCCCGCGGTAAAGGCTTTTCGTTCAATATTCTTTTGAAATTCTATACCCGCCAGTGGGCTGGCTGATTTGTAATCATCGGCATGGCAGATTACCACCAGCGCTGCATTTGAAAATGCGGAAGACCTGCGTGAGCCGCTCATTCCGTTTAAAACCATCATGCCCTGATCCGATGAAGAATTAATCACCTCACCGCCGGGGCACATGCAGAAGGTATAAACCCCTCGCCTGATTTTTCGGTTGGTATAATTCAAAGAATAGGTAGCAGCCCCCAAGTCTTTAAAATTTTTATATTTATCACCATATCGGATAAGGTTGATCGTTTCAGCAGGATGTTCGATTCGCACACCGACAGAAATCGGCCGCTGCTCAAGGGCAATCCCTTTTTGATGCATCATCTCAAATGTATCGCGGGCAGAATGCCCCAGGGCAATATAGATACTTGAAGAAAGATATTCATGCTCACCATTGATGATAATACCCAAGGCCTTTCCCGCCGATATCAGGATGTCCGTCATTTTTTGAGCCGTAATATATCTCACCCCCCTTTCCAGGATATAGGCTCTTATATTACGGACGATAGCGCACAAGAGATCGGTCCCCAAATGGGGTTTGCTGATGTATCCTATTTCTTCGGGGGCGCCAAATTTAATAAACATCTTCAACACCCGATTGACATAACTCGAGTTATTATTTCGCCTGGAAAACAGTTTCCCGTCCGAGTATGATCCGGCACCGCCTTCACCAAACTGGATATTTGATTCAAGATTCAGCACCCTTTGTTTTATAAATTTTTGAACATCAACAGAGCGTCTTTCTATCTTTTCACCTCTTTCAAATATTAGCGGTTTAATACCGCAATCAATGAGTTCAAGCGCAGCAAACATGCCGGCAGGACCGAAACCCACGATGATCGGCCGATCATTATAATGGGGTATTTTCCGGATCACCGTTGCGGGCTGTGTGTATACGGGAAAATTTTGCCTGTTTTCAAAGGGGCCGTCAATCCTGACGACCAATGAGACCGTGTAGTAGAACTGTTTTTGATTGGTCGCATCAAGGGACTTACTGAGAATTTTCTCGATAGAAATGGCCCCTTGGCCTGTTTCCAGTTTTTGTGAAGCGGCATTCTTATACTCATCAATCCCGTCTTTCTCAATGGGAATTTTCAGATGGCTGACGATTAAATCCAAAGGATTGCTCCTATTTTGATTGCTACCATCGGGGTTGATTTGTCAGCCGAAGGGATGACTCAAGCTTTTTTTACTATTTGCATCACAGGCTTTTTTTTGCAGGGGTTTTGAGGGATATTTTCTACACGTTCCAGGTCTTGCTTCGTATACGCCACAAAAAAAACAACCTTTATTTTCAGTTAAGAAAAAACAATTTCCATTTTCCTGAAATTGCAAAAAATATTCTTCAACGAGTTTACCTTTTGCGTTTGTAAACACATCGGCATGTAAGCCTGTTGCCTGTTCCAAAACAGTTATCTCATCTGCAGACAGCTCCACAAACGGATAATGTTTGCAACATTCACCACATTTTTTACATATTTCAGTCACGATACGATTTCCCATAATCTACTAATATAACCACCCGCCCCTGTTTGTCATCGACAAGGATCACTATCGGTGCCAGGCTGCCAGTTGCAATACGCCTGATCGCAGCCTTGATAGCGTTTCAGGGGAGTTGAACAGTTTCCGGCACAGCTCGCATTTGCTATAGGTGATTATCTCGCGGGCCTTCATACCGGTAAAAGAGGCGATATGGGTTACACCCATCATTCTAATGAGATTGTGGAGCCGGTCTGTTTCACTTTTCGTAAAAAGCTGTTCCATGGTTTGATCCTTCAGGTTCCCAAGGTAAAAAAAGTTTGTCTTGGAAAAATGACTCCCGGCATCACAACAGGCATACATATCAAGGTCCGGCGTCAGGTAGGGGTTCATGTCACAGCAGTTTGCCTGATAATCGGTGGCAATATGCCGGCGCTTGAAAGATGCCGCACGACCGGCGTAGATGACCGGTTCGGGGAAAAAGGTAAGGTCATGCTGCCGCAGAAACGCTTCATACGAATCATCGGCTTTTGAAAAATCGGTCACAAATGAGATATAATAATTCAGCCCCATCTTCCGGCAACTGCGTGCCGCATTCAACACATTGTTTCTGTTTATATTTTTCTGGTGCCACCTTGAGTAACTCAGTCTCAACTGGCAAAGCCCGTTTTCTTTAAGCGCTGAAACAAATCGGTCTGAAGCCTCTATTGTCTTTGCCCAAAAACTATTGGTCACAATTCTCGTATATATGCCCACCTGGCTGCACAGTTTCACCAGCGCTGCAATTTCATCGAAATACAAAAACGGTTCACCCGCGGAAAAACTGACGCCGGCAACCTTTGCCCGGGCCATTTCACCAATGATCTCCTTTGCCTTTTCGCGGTCCATCTTCCTGTTGTCAGGAATATCGCCAACGGCCACGCAGTGCTCACACCGGACATTGCACCGGGTGGAGTATCCAAAAGCCAATTTACGCATATTTAAAAAAATCCTCTCATTGCCATACAGGCTATTTTTTCAAAAAAAGCACCTATTCCTTTGAATGCCGGTAAAGAGCCACTTCTCAAGCCAGGCAGCGGCATATGCGCTCATTCCTGAAGTCACTTTGTGTGCAACGCCCGGATACTTTTTTAGTTCCAGCCGATGATCGTCTGGGTATACCGCCTTCACTTTTTCATAAAACAGCTCTATACAGGCCGACGGGACGACCCGGTCTGTCTCACCTGCTGTCAATAATAACGGGCGATCGTTAAGATTGGATAGATTAGACACTGGATCAAACTGATCAACCAACCTCAGAAAGCCTTCATTCAATCGCGACGTAATCTCACGCTCGTCCAACCCCTTCTGTCTATACTTACATTGTAATAACTGCCTAAAATCCCCTGTCGCAATTAACGAAGCGCAAACGTCAATTCGTGCGTCAAGTAAAAATGCTGTTAACGCGGTACGGCCCGCCAAAGAATGGCCGGTAACACCAATGGCCCTGGGGCAGAATCCGAAATGTGCTTCCAGGAGATCAATGGCCATGGAGATATCCTGCGCTGTACCATAAACGATACCGATGATTTCCGTCGGTCCACCTTCAGCATAGATATCACGATTCGTATCTGAAATAAATCGACGACCGTGATTTCTGTGTTCAATACCGATTACCAGTAAACCGCGGGCTGCCAGTGAGCGCGCATAATCCATGCAGTCATTAACACTCTCGGCAATGCCATGAGAAACAAATACCCATGGACGGTCAGGTCGAATCAAATCGCCAAAAACAAACAATTCAAGACCGCCGATCTGGATCAAGTTAAATGTCTCATTGGCTTTGTTCTGCTGATCTCCTCCCAAATCATTGTCCTCCTGCAATTGAGGCCTGCCCGGGATATCTTTCTTGTTTTACATTAAAACGCAATCAGATCGAACTTTGTTAACGTTGTCCTTTTTCTTGATCCGGGCGCATTCACAAGATGCCAGGCCGTATATTGTTCAGCATACAGCGTTTCTGCAGACATGCCATCAACCGGCACAATGACCGTGAACCCGCGCATGGCTGCACCGGTAGCCGTGTGAATGACAGCACCTTCGGCGGTCGTACCCGATATGATGACGGATTCGATTTTTCTGCTCTGTAAAACAGTTTCCAGGTTTGTATGAAAAAATTTATCGACGCTTGATTTAACAATGGGCTCATTTCCGGCAGGCGCAACATCTGACAAAATAGATTCAGACGTCCCTTTGCTTGTCAGACTATAGACGACAAAAACGCCGTTTTTCTTTGCATAACTTAAAAATTTTTTAATACCCGGCACAGAAGCGACACATCTCGGTCTCCTTTTGAGATTGCACGTTCGCTCTTCTATATCCAGTATTAAAAATGCTGTTTTGGCAGGATCAAGTTTTATCTCTTTCAGTTCAACCGGATCCGGTGCTTTTGCCGCTTCCCAAAGCTCAATAATGGTCTTATGGTCCTCGGCATCACTTTCCGAAACACTGAACAGAGATAGTGTAATGATGAACGCATTGAGTACAAAAACAAAGGCATTTTTTTTGATACTAGTTAGCGGCATAATCCCCTCCTTTGAAAATTTGTGATTGCCTGTAATATACACCCCACCGGGAAACCCTTTAATACCGAATCACCCGACCGGCCTTTTTGCCGGTGACATATTCACCGTCCTGCACCACCAGCATGCCGTTGCAGAAAACTTTGTCGATTCCGGTGGGGCGGCGGGCGGTATCCTCTTTTGTCGTATTGTCGGCGATGGTGGCAGGATTGAAAAGCACCAGATCGGCGTATGCGCCCGGGCGAATCTCCCCCCGGTCGGCAATATCCATCCACCGGGCCGTGGCACCGGTCATCTTGTGAATGGCCTGCGCCATGGGCATCACCCCCTTGTCCCGGGCAAAATGTCCCAGTATCCGGGGAAAAGCCCCGTACGCACCGGGGTTGGCAAATCCCCTGGACTTGAGGATCGTATCGGTTTCGTACAGGCACCGGGGGTGGGCCATCAATTTTTCGATGAGCTGTTCGTTTTCGTCATCGCCGCTGTATCCATAGGTGAGCTGCAAGGCTTTGCTGTCGCTGTCGCGGATGATTTTGAGCATGGTGGAAACCGGGTCACTGTTTTCTGCCTGTGCGATTTCGGTCAGGCATCTGCCGTTGTATTTTTCCCCCGCAGGGTAGGCGGCATCCATGATCCAGATATCGGACATGTCAAATCCCAAGAGTCGTTTGGCCAGCGCCAGTTCAAACCTGAGCCGACGAATGGCGAAAGGCTTTTCAAGATTGTCACCCAGATTTTCGACAAACCAGGCCGGCAGAAATACGTCCAGATAGCTGTTGCCGCAAAAGTGCGGGTAGATATCCCACATGATCTCCAGCCCGCGCGCGGCGGCCCCTTCGATCATCTCCATGGCCTTTTCAGCCGTGGGCCAGCTTCGCCGACCCACAAAGATAAAATGGGAAATCTGAACCTTCACACCGGTTTCCAACCCGATGGCCAGCACTTCTTCCAGAGCACGGAGGTTGTGGGGCCGGCTGACAAAAGGAATAATCGGATATGCGCCGGAGTAGCGCGACAATGCCCGCTTGTGAACGGTGAGCAGTCGCCCTCGATCAGCGACCACCCGGGCCAGATCGATCAGTTCCTCCCGGGTGGAAAACAACCCCGGCGGATACATGAGCCCCAGGCTCAGACCCGAGGCCCCCTGGTCCATGGCCTGGTGGATCATCTCCTTCATCCTGGACAGGTCCGTGGCGGTGGGGCGTTTACTCAGGTTGCCAAGAGCTGCGAGTTGCACAGTGCCGTGCCCCACCATCTGCACATGGTTGAACATCAGTCCGTCCATGGCCGCCAGATAATCGAGAAACCCGCCCATTTCCTCCCATTGACTGGCCAGGGGGCGCTCCATGAGCATCCGGGCGTACGCGTTCAGCATCGCTTGGAATGCTGCGGGCATGGGTGCCGGCGAAAAACCGCAATTGCCGGTGACCACCGTGGTGATACCCTGTTCCAGCATGGGATAAAGAAAGGTCTCATGGTCCGGCAGGGGCTGCACCCAGTCAAAATGGCTGTGGCAGTCGATAAACCCGGGCGCCAGGGCCAGCTCGTCGGCGTCGATGACAGTGGCGGCTTCGCTGCCGGCAACGATGTCGCCCTCCGTTTTGACGGCAGTGACCACGGACTGAATCCGGTCATCCACAATACGAACGTGACCCCGGAACGGCAATGCCCCGGTGCCGTCGAAAATTCGTGCATTTTTGATCAACGTGTCGGTCATGGCGGGTTCTCCTTACGAACACTTTTTCAGTATGTCGCCATATTATCCGCCTGCAGGCGATTGACGTCAACTATTTTGATATTGACAAGTGCTGAATGCACATGACGGTCACTGATGGTCGTTATTGGTAAATTCTGTTGATTTTTTAAAATATTATTTCTACTTTGTCGCTTATTAGTATTTATTATTATGAGATACAGTCTCCAACGGGTCAAAAAGGAGGAATTGTCATGGCACAGGAACTATTGGAAAAAGGTATCGAAAAACGCACCGCCGTTTTGGGCTCTAAACGTGTTCAATCTACGCTACATGAAGCGGACGATTTCAACAAACCCTTTCAGGAAGCGATGACCGAATGGTGCTGGGGTTTCGGCTGGGGCGACGATACGTTTGATTTAAAAACGCGCTCCATGCTGAATTTGGTGATGATAGCCGCCCTCAACCGAATGGATGAATGGGAGCTGCATCTACGGGGCTCACAACGGACCGGTGTGACCAAAAAGGAAATTCGCTCGCTGATTCACATCGTCGGAATCTATTGCGGTGTGCCGGCGGCAGTATCCTGCTTCCGCATTGCCAACAGGGTATTTAAAGAACTCGAAAGCAAATAACCGGGACTGCGATATAAAAAATGATCAATTTGAGCAATAAAGCCGCCAAACGTTTTCGCATTCATTGGAAGGACCTTGAGGAACGTTCAGGAGACTTCTGGAAGGTCGACGTTGTGATGATCGGACGTGTTCCGATGTTATTCATTGTTCATGAATATACATTGTTTACACTGGTTCGACGCAAAACACAGTTTCGTGCCCCCAGGCTATAGCCAACGACATCATCAATGCATGCCCTTGGTATCGCAACCCGACATCTCACTTCCTCGGGAAAAATGGGAACCGAAAACTCACGGGCAGCATAAATGAGATGAAACGGATGACAATCGGTTTGTATGCTCCAAAGCAAATCAACACTATGGAAATGGCAATCAATCAGTGTCTTTCGTGTATCTGTCAGCAGAGCGGAATGGATATTCAACACCATTTGAGGCTGTTGAAAGATATGAAAAGGGAGAAACCCCTTGGCTATAACCACAGCTTTCACTCAGACCTGGCTGGCCACGGCACTTTCTTTGGAGATTCTGCTGACTTGGAAAAGAAAACATTCAAAAAGTTTCTCCAGCCTTCCCACCCGATCGGTGAATCTGGACGTCCGCTGTAAAAACTAAGTTGATAGAGGTCCGTATGCATCGTGAGCTACCAGATGGGTTAAAAATCAGGGACAGCAAGCCATCCGATCATCATAGGATAATAAGTGCCTTGAAAGATTGGTGGGGTGGTAGAGACCTGTCATATATGCTGCCCAAGCTGTTTCTGATCCATTTTTGCAACACTTCATTTGTTATCGAAAAAGACGATGGTTTAATAGCATTCTTGATCGGTTTTTTATCACCATCAAGAACAAATGAGGGTTACATCCACTTTGCCGGAGTCCATCCGGATTATCGTGGCATCAGAATTGGCGAATTTTTGTATGATCGATTTTTTAAAATTTGCAAGGAAAATGGTCGTAACAAAATTAAGGCTTGCACATCACCGGTGAATAAAGGATCAATTGAATTTCATAAAAAGATCGGGTTTACCATTTCAAAAGGAAATGCGGAGATTGACGGCATTCAAGTCACCCTCGATTACAACAAACCTGACGATCCAAAAGTGCTGTTTGAAATCGATATTTGACGTCAGCGACCATCGGCGTTCAGTCGGACTCGCTGCAGCGCACCGTTGACGCCGGCATTCGCTGTAGGAATGAATCGATGGGATACAAAATCACGGCATTCGATAATATTGAACACAGGGATCAAGCCATTTCTTTGTGGAAGGATGCATTCGGGTACGAAACAACTCATAATGCGCCGGACATCGTGATCGACAAAAACATTGATGTCAACGATGGTTTGTTTTTTGTCGCTGTAGGGGACGGCCAGGACGGCAGGGGTTTTACATTGCCTGTCTGCTAATGAGCAGTGTGTTCGGCCGAATGAAAGGTGAGATCAATAAATATGAAATACGTTCACGGGTATGATCAGAGAGAAAACATACGATTACAGGACCAAGCGTCAACGCTTGTCGAATTATTGCATTCTGACACATTCTATCCGGCAGGGTGCCAAGTCCTTGAGGTTGGATGCGGTGTAGGTGCACAAACCATAACTTTGGCCCGTAACAGTCCTCATGCACATATCACCGCAGTTGATATATCTGAGATTTCGGTTGCAGAAGCGAAGAAAGAAATCCAGGGAGCAGGGTTCACAAATGTGGGCTTCCAGCAAGGGGACATTTTTAAACTGCCATTTAAACCGGAATCATTCGACCATATTTTTGTTTGTTTTGTTCTTGAACATCTGGCAAGGCCCCTTGAAGCACTAAATTGCGTGAAAAATCTTCTCAAGGGGGGCGGTACAATCACTGTTATCGAAGGAGACCATGGATCCGCTTATTTTTATCCCGACAGTGAAGCGGCGCACAAAGCGATTCAATGCCAGGTCGAACTGCAAAAAAGAACCGGTGGCAATGCCAATATCGGCAGAGCGCTATATCCTCTCTTAAACGCAGCAGGTTTCAGTTCCATCCACGTATCTCCGCGAATGGTTTATGTAGATTCAAGTAAACCCCAGGCCGTCGAAGGCTTCACAAAGAACACTTTCACGGCAATGATTGAAGGCGTGCGTGAATCCTCTGTTGATGCTGGTTTAATTGACGAAAAAACCTTTGATGACGGAATCAAGGGGTTGTACAGGACAACAGAAGCAGATGGCGTTTTTTGCTATACATTTTTCAAGGCAATGGCAACAAAACGATAAGTCGCCGAACGAACACGGCGGGATGAGCCCGCATTACCGGTTAAGCGGAATGTTAACCCGCATTAAACATATAAAAACAGGTTTAACATGATAATCAGAAATGAAACAAAAGCGGATATAGTAGCCATATCGGAAGTTACGATGGCTGCCTTTAAAAACCTTCACATCAGCAACAAAACTGAACAGTTTATTATTCATGAATTACGCAATGCAAATGCAATGACGATATCATTAGTGGCGGAGATTGACGGGTGTGTCGTCGGCCATATCGCTTTTTCACCCGTTACGATTTCAGACGGCAGTAAAAATTGGTTTGGACTTGGTCCTATCTCCGTGATGCCGAATTTCCAGAAACAAGGCATTGGAAAATCTTTAATGAACGAAGGGTTATCTTTACTCAAGGCCCAAGGTGGTAAAGGATGTGCCCTTGTGGGTGATCCTGGATACTATCAACGGTTCGGATTTAAAAATATTCCAAGTTTAGTTCATGAAGGTGTCCCACAAGACGTATTTCTTGTTTTGCCGTTCGATAAAAAAATACCTCGAGGTACAGTCGTATTTCATGAAGGTTTTTTGGCAACCGGTTAACAAATGCATACACCCGACCATCCCCGCCGTTCATTCCTCGCTCTGGGTCCGGCGGCATATTAACGGCGCCACCACAAGGAGGCCTTTTGTTAACCCCCGAATATTTTAATAAAATATTTACCGATAAATTGCCTGGGTATCTCGGCATTGTCGTTACCCATATGAACAAAACCGAAGTCAGGGCTGAGATGGACGTCAAACAATCAAACATCGCCCCGAACGGCTTTCTGTATGCCGGCAGTGTAGTCACTTTGGCGGATACGTTGTGCGGTAACGGATGTCTCTCGAACCTCCCCGAAGGCGCATCAGGCTTCACCACCATTGAACTTAAATCCAACCACCTGGGAACAGCCCGGGACGGAACTATTGAGTGTGTTGCCAATCCAGTTCACATGGGAAGGACCACACAAGTCTGGGACGCCGTGGTCAGTCACAGGCAATCCGGGAAAACCATTGCTTTGTTTCGGTGTACACAAATGATTCTGTATCCGTAACCGTGCGCCTATCCGCCGCTTCCAACCGATGCTTGTACCTCGCGCAATTCTGAAACTGAAATTCTGACAATTATCCCTATAGTTGGCAAATACCCGGGTACTGTCAAAGCACGAAGTTTATTGTGCTATTGGGCAGTGAAAAAGCTGGGTTTAGTACCACAAAACTATCCAAAAAACTGGGTGCCTCACAGCCATCTGTAAGTCTTTAGATAAGGCGTGGTGAGAAAATCGCCAAAACCAAACAACTCAAACTTATAAAATAATTTTCTTGACAAATACACTAGTGTACTAATATATTAGTTTTAATTGTTGATTCTAAATGGATGTCTTGCACTGACTGATAAAATTTAAAGGTTTAAGGAGTGAGGAAAAAATATATGAAGATACCATTTCAATCTAATTTTCACCTGTTAAGGACTCAGGTTTACGAACACCTGAGGGAAAAACTGAAGAATCAAAACATAAAACCAGGTTCATTTGTAACCATCAACCAGTTGTCCAGCCAGCTGGGCATTAACCGGACCCCGTTGCGGGATGCGCTTTTACAACTTCAGGTTGAAGGGTTTGTCACGTTTTTGCCCCAGCGGGGGATCCAGATCAATGAGTTGTCCCGGAAAGACCTGGAAGATATATATGAAATTCTGGGGGCATTGGATTCAAGGGCGCTTTTTTCAATATTTGATAAAATCACGCCGGAACACATCGAAAAAATGAGACGGATTAACGAAGAGATGTATGCGTGTGTGTCTGACGAGGAGTTCAACCGGTATTTTGATCTGAATACGGCATTCCATAATGTTTACCTCGATTTGTCCACAAACAAGATGTTGTTATCTCAGGTGAATATTTTTCGCCAGAGACTGTTTGATTTTGGTGCAAAGGGTAAATGGATAGAAATAGTCCGTGAATTGAATTATGCCGAGCATCTCAAATTTATTGAACTGATTGAGAAAGGAGATGCGAAAGTTGTTTCTGATTTCATCAGAGATACCCACTGCTGCATCAACTGGGAATAAGAATATATCTCAATGTTTAGATAAGCGCTACAAATTCAGAAGGCAGATTTCTCATCTGGATTTGAAGTTAACACAACCCCAAACGTATGGAGGCAAAAAAATGAAACATGTTTTTTTAAAAATCGTTTGTTTACTGTCAATGGTACTTCTGCTGGCCACAAGTTCATGGGCGGCAGAAAAAAATATGGTGTTTGCATCGCCCTATGGTATTACAACCCTTGACCCGAGTGTTTCCTATTCTACAGAACTGGGTTACATGGCCAATATCTATGAAACACTGATCAAAGTAAATCCCCCGGGCAGCAAGGAACTCTTCAGTTATGTCCTTGCCACTGGCTACACGGTATCGGCAGATGGTCTGGAATATACGTTCAATCTTCGAAAAGGGGTTAAGTTCCATGATGGTACGAATTTTACAGCTCAAGCGGTTAAATTTTCCATCGAAAGAACAAAAAAACTCGGCAAGGGTGCTGCCTTTATATGGGCGGATTTAAAACAGATCCTGATTATTGATGAGTATACGGTAAAAATAATTCTGGGCAAACCTGTTCCCCTGCCTCAGATTGCTGCATCGGCCTATGCCTCTTATATGATGAGCCCCAAAGTTGCTGACAAAGATACAGAGTGGTTTAACAAAGGCAATGATGCCGGATCAGGGCCATATACCTTGACAAATTATAAGGACGGTGAATCCTGGATGCTGGCAAAGTTTGATGACTACTGGGGCGGCTGGGATGGCAAACATGTTGAGAATATTCTGGTTAAATTCACCAAAGAACCGCTGACCCAGCTTCAGATGCTTCAGGCCGGCCAGGCAATGCTGGTTGGCAGGATTCCGCTGGACAGCTATGACTCTGTTAAAAATGCTTCAAAAACAACGGTCATGTATGGACCCAGTTACCAGAATTATATGGCATTTTTTAATACGACACGGCCACCGCTGGACAACGTAACGGTTAGAAAAGCATTGACCCACGCGATTCCTTATCAGGATATTGTAACCATTGGATTTAACGGGAATGCCAGTCAGGCCCGTGGCCCGGTCCCCCAGGGACAATTCGGCGGCACGAAAGATGTCATTCAGTATACCTATGACCTTGAACTGGCAAAAAAGCTTCTTGCCGAAGCCGGGCATCCGGGCGGCGGGTTTAAACTGACACTGACATATGCGGCGGAAAATCAGCAGGAAGCCCGTTTTGCACCTTTAATTCAGAGCGAATTCAAAAAAATAGGCGTGGATGTTGAAATTAAGGCGCTGGCATGGAACACTCAATGGGCAATGGCTAAAAAAGATCCGAAGACAGCACAGGATATTTTTCTTTTACTCTGGTGGCCAACATATAGTGATCCATATGAAACCCTTTATTCTCTCCTCCATGATGAGGGAGAAAAACCCGCCTGGAACCTGGCATATTACAAAAATGCGGCCTATGATAAACTGATCAGGGAAGCCTATGAAACAACCGGGGCTAATCCGGAAAAAGCACTGGATCTTTATGTAAAGGCCCAGAATCTGGTTCAAAATGATGTACCGGTGGCCTGGGTGGTGGATGTCCGTGAAAACTGGCCCATGAATAAAAAACTCAAGGGTGTTGTGATGAATCCTGCCTATCCGCAGGTGCCGTTTTTCTATGAAATGTATATTGAATAGTCAAGGGGCTGGTCTATCGTCAACCCGTCACAGCCTCCCGGACCAACCATTATCCTTTCCTTGATTTAGGTGGGAGGCTGTGATCATATACGAAAGTGGTGCTGCCCATGCTTTGGTTTCTTTGTAAACGCTTTGTCGGCCTGATCGCTTTGCTTATCGTCCTGAGTACCCTGGTATTCTTTTTTACCAGATCACTTCCCGGGGATGTGGCGGCGCTTTACATCGGTGGGAACGCAAAGCCGGAACAAATCGAACGGGCCAGGATGGAACTGGGCCTGGATAAGCCGCTGATTGTCCAGTACAAGCGGTATATGGGAAGATTGATCCATGCGGATATGGGCGTTTCGTTAAGAACCCATCGTCCTGTTTTCAAAGATTTGCTTGAAAAAATCCCCATGTCCTTTGAGCTGGTATTCTGGGCACTCCTTATCGCCTCATCCTTTGGTATATTTTGGGGTGTGATCGCTGCTTATTTCCATGGCAGTTATATAGATAGCATCATAAAATGGTTTACATCGGCTGCTGTCTCAGTTCCCATTTTTTTTCTGGCACTCCTTCTGCAATTGCTGTTTTTTAATTATCTGGGGTGGTTTCCGTTACAGGGACGACTTGATTCGTTTTTAGAATTTACCAATCCCATAGAAAATATCACCGGATTCAGCACGATTGACACCCTTATCACAGGAAACTTCAAGGCATTTTTCAATGCCGCCTGGCATATGGTGCTTCCCGTGGCAGCCTTGTGTGTCGGTCCCTGGGGAATTATCGCAAGACTTACCCGATCGTCCTTGCTGGATATCATGGAGCAGGATTATATCCTGGCAGCACGGGCATCGGGCATCAGTGAACGGGTCCTGTTCTTTTATTACGGGCTTAGAAATGCCATGTCCCCTGTACTGACCGTTATCGGGCTGTCTGTGGCCATTATTCTGCTGTCGACATTTTATGTGGAAATGATTTTTAACTGGCCGGGCATCGGATATTATTCCCTGGCGGCAATTACAAGCCTTGATTATACTGCTTTAATGGGCGTCACCCTTATGATTGGCACCGTCTATGTCATTGCAAATACAACAATGGACATTATCCGGCGGATTGTTGATCCACGGATAAAATAAGAGGCAGGCCATGGCAATGCAAACCGATTCATATGAAATAATGGCAAATGAAGTGAAACGGGAACACAGAAAGATGAAATGGTTCCAGCTGCAACGCCTGTTAAAGCGTAAAGCGGCTTTTTTGTCACTCATCATACTGGTTCTGGCGCTGATGGCCGCATTGTTTGCACCGGTTATCGCCCCGTATCCCGACCAGGGTAACGGTGCCGTCAACCTTGAACACAGGCTCAAGGCCCCTTGTTCAAGCTACACCCTGGGAACCGATATTTATGGCAGAGATATGGTCAGTCGGGTGATTTTTGGTGCCAGGATTTCTCTTTTCGGCGGCATCTGCATTGTTTTTTTTGCGGCATTGATCGGCGTTCCCTTAGGATTGTGGGCCGGATATAATGAGGGGATATCAGGCGCTGTCATATCACGAACGGTTGAATTGTTTTTATCCTTTCCTTCCACACTGATTGCCATGGCAATTTCGATTCTCATCGGTGCGGGCTGGTCTACGGCGATCATTGCGTTGATTATTCCCTGGTGGCCCTGGTATACAAGACTGGTTCAGGCAGAGGTGCTTTCCATAAAGCAGACCCTTTATGTGGAAGCCGCCCAGATGCTGGGGTATGGAAAGATCTATATTATATTCCGTCATCTTCTGCCCAATATCATGACCCCGGTCATGGTGATGATTCTTCTGGATCTGGGACCGGCCATTATTACCATTGGCCTTTTGAGTTTTATCGGTCTGGGGACCCAGCCCCCCATGGCAGACTGGGGATTAATGGTGTGGGAAGGTGCACCGAACATTCTTACGGAATGGTGGATTTCCATTGTCCCGGGATGTGCCATGTTCATGGTGGTGATCGCATTCAATATCTTTGGAGATGCCCTCAAAGATATTTTGGATTCCAATGGATGATGCGTGACGTCAGGAATCATCGAGGAAATAAAATTTGAATACTAGTGCTGTTAATAAGAACACACCCCATGGCCCGTCCGTCCAGTATGACAGCGAGCCGGTCCTGCAGGTCAAGGAGTTGGCCGTTGCATTCAATCTCCCGCGGGGTCAGGCAGAAATACTTGAAGGGGTTTGCTTTGATCTTTATCCGAAAGAAATACTGGCCCTGGTCGGTGAAACAGGTTCGGGCAAGAGTGTGACAGCCAAATCGATTCTAAATCTGATTCCGGGCCGTAATAGAGAAATCAGGGGCCGTGCCCTGTTTGACGGAAAGGATCTGTTATCTCTTCCGGAAAAGGCGCTTCAAACCATTCGGGGGGATAAAATTTCCATGGTATTTCAAAATCCCAAATCCAGTATTAATCCGATTTTTACTATAGGTGAGCAACTTTTCAGGCTCATCCGGCTTTACCTGCCCCACCGAATTGTGGATTTGAAACAAAAAAAGCAATGCAGTCAAAAACAGGCCCTGCAACTCATTGCCAGAGAAAAATTGAATGAAGTCGGTCTCACCGATATCGAAAGACTGCTTAGATTATATGCAGGCGAGGTCAGCGGCGGTATGGCCCAACGGGTTCGAATTGCCATGGCCCTTATCTCCTCACCTGAAATTTTAATTGCAGATGAAGCGACCTCTGCACTGGATGTGACGGTCCAGGCCCATATTTTAAAACTGATGAAAGATCTTTGTAAAACCAAAAAAACCGCCATTTTATTTATCACCCATGACCTGGGTATTGCCGCCCAGATCTGCAACCGGGTAGCTGTCATGTATGCCGGCAGAATCGTTGAAATTGCCGAAACAAAAAACATGTTTAAAAACCCGCTGCATCCCTATACCAGAGGACTTTTAAAGGCGGTTCCAAAACCGGGTAAAAATGAATCCTTATCTTTTATCCCTGGTATTATCCCGGATCTTGTGAACCCGCCAAAAGGATGCCGTTTTTATAGCAGATGCGACCATGCCATGGACGTGTGCCGGGAACAGAGACCCGAAAGCGTAAGTGTTGAAGACAACCATGAGGTTTCCTGTTTTTTATATCCATCGTAATAAGATAAATGATAAAGAAACGTAGAATGAATATGCCCATAATTGAACTGGAAAAAGTTAACACCTGGTTCCCCAATAAAAAAACCCTCCTGGGAAAGCCCAGTTCCTGGATAAAGGCTGTCAATGATGTCAGTCTGAATATTGTTAAGGGCGAATGCCTCGGGCTTGTCGGTGAATCCGGATGCGGGAAGAGTACCCTGGGAAGAGCTGTTTTAAGGATAGCGCCTTTAAATTCGGGTAATATTCGATTCATGGGTGACCAGATCGGAACGCTTACCAATAAAGGTCTTAAACCCTACAGGGCCAAAATGCAGATGGTATTTCAGGATCCAAAAGCATCCTTAAATCCCAAAATGACCATATTTAAAATATTAAAAGAGGCCCTGGTTTTAAATACAGGGGTTTCAAAAGCAGATTATCTTGAACAGGCAGTTAAATTGTTAAATCTTGTGGATTTGAGACCGGAACATATCTATCGGTATCCTCATGAATTTTCCGGGGGACAGCAGCAAAGAATCTGTATAGCAAGGGCCTTGGCCACCGATCCCAGATTTATCGTTTTTGATGAGGCCACCAGCGCCCTGGATGTATCTGTACAGGCCCAGGTAATCAACCTGATGAAAAATTTACAGGACACATTTAACCTGACCTATCTGTTTATCAGTCATGATTTAAGCATCATGGAACATGTCTGTTCAAGAGTGGCCGTTATGTATGCCGGACAGATCGTTGAGGTTCAGGAGAGCGGGGCATTGTTTGATGCACCACGGCATCCCTATACAAAAGCCTTGAAAAACGCAGTTCCCGTTGCAGACCCGGAATCAATAACTGAGTTGGAAATACTCAAAGGCGAGGTTCCTAAATTGTCCGATCCACCATCGGGATGCCATTTTCATCCACGATGTAATTATACGGAAAATATCTGCAGGCAAAAAAGTCCTGTGGTATCCAGAACCGGTGACCATAGCTGGGTGAGATGTCATTTCCATGAGGTATTATGGAAACAGGGTGAGTTAATTGATAATAAGGAGTTGTTATGAGTCGTTTGCTAGGTTTGGCTGCTTGCCAATTGGAAGTTATCCCCGGGGAAATCGCGAGAAATCTGGAAAATATGGTGAAACAAATTGAGTTGATAAAGTATTATAGTCCATGGGTCACGATTATTGTGGCTTCTGAGCTCATCATACAGGGGTCACCCAATTTTGAAAAACTTGCCGAAACAGTTCCAGGATTTATTACAGATAAGTGTTCCCGGATTGCAAGAGAGCACAATGTATTTCTTATACCGGGGTCAATGTACGAGATAAAAGATGATAAAATATATAATTCCTGTCCTGTGTTTGATAACCAGGGAAATATTATTGACACATATCATAAATTATATCCATGGCGGCCCCATGAAAAAACGAGCTCCGGGGATAAAACCCTGGTCTTTGATATCCCTGGGGTGGCTAAAATCGGGCTTTGCAATTGTTATGACTTGTGGTTTCCCGAGCTGATCAGGGACCTTGTATTCAAAGGTGCTGAAATTATTTTAGTGCCCACGGCAGCAGGGACTCAGGATCGGTCCCAGGAAATTATTTTAGCCCGGGCAGCTGCTATCCAGAACCAGTGTTATGTGGTCAGTATTAACGGGATTGGCATCAATGGTGTCGCTTCCGGTGGCAGGGGGGGCAGCCTGATTGTTGATCCTGAAGGAAATATTGTTCAGAAAGCCGGCCAGCTTCAGGAAAACATGATTGCCATGCTTGACATGGATGCTGTCCAGCGATCACGGGATTATGGCATTGCCGGAGTGACGCGGCCCCTGGCGTCATTTTTTTATGAGAAGCATCGGTTTGACTACCAGACCCAACCCTTTGAAAAAAGTCCTGTTTATAAAAAAAATCAACTTGAAAAATAAAATTATTCGGCGGTCAAAACCTTCCCCAACTTCTTCGCTCGGATTACTCCGATGGGCATCTTGCCCCGCTTCATAAGGGAAATGTGGGATTGAGAAATACCGGCTTTCACGGCGAGATCCCTTTGGGTCAACCCTTCCCGACTACGAATGGCTCTCAAAACAACGGCCAGGCTTTCCTCGTCTTTGATTTCAGGGAAAGCCGGATGACTCCAGATCCTTCTTTATAAAGGGATTCCATCATTACCGGCAACCCCCACCTGTTCGCCTATATTCGAGATGGTGGGGATCAGCGTTTGCTGATTATCAACAATTTTTCTGAATACGCTCAGGTATTGAATGCCGGAAAGCTCGAAGCGTCGGGCATGAAGAGTGACGCCCCCGAAATCTTCACCCAACAAACAATACCAGCCGGAGAGGACCTTGAGATAGAGGCATATCGTTATATGTGGATTGATATTTCCGGTCAGTAGAAAGACCCAAAAAAGAGGTCAGCGGATGATTGGCTGTTTTCTTCTGTTAAACGCTGCACCTCATTCAACAGATTTTTATATTTTTCAAACAACTTCCTATAATCCAAAGACATACCCATGGACCGGGTGCAGATTATACACTTTTAAACAGTGAATTCGAATTGCCGGAGAAAATATCATCGTGAAGCACGTTGAGTTCTTTCTTTAGTTTTTTCGTATTTACATCAATGATCCATTTAATCTCATCGATCAGGTGAATGGGGAATTGGTTGATGATTCGGCATATTTCAATGGGATCGACCCACAAATCTTTCTCTTTTGCTTCATCGATAATATTTTCCCATTCAAAAGGATACTTTTTCCCGATGAACAGAATATCGACAATATCTTTGGCCTCAAGCCTGCTCAAGGCACAAAGTTTATTCGATAGGATATTTCTCCAGTTGTCGACACGATGGAATAGAGGCGCTCCTGCAATGTCACCAAAATGAGAAGGAATATCATTGACAAAATCGATTTTCAAAACCACCCTGTCTGCTTCAACGAAGATACGTACAAAAGAATCGGACGTCGTCGCAATATCACAATCCCAATTCATTTTTACTGCATCAATCGCCGCAGTGCACTGCTTTTTGAATCCATTGTGATTGTTCACAAAAAAATCAAGATCATCAGAGTATCGATGGTGCAGGTAACATCTGCCAAGGGCAGTTCCGCCCGTCAAATAAAAATCCAAACCCAATGTTTCAATAATCTTGAGAATTTGATCTTGAAACGGATATAGCTTATCGAGATAATACGCCTCTGGCATAAAGATACCTGTCTTTTAAGTCTTTAGGATAGAGCCTGTTTAAAACAGGATCGCTTAAAATTACTTTGATCTTGGATAAAGGCATCAGCTTCAGCAGGGTGTACCAGTCACAGGATGATAAAATCCTGCTGAAAAATTTCCGGCCATCATCACTTTCGATGTTTCTTAATTTTTCATCCAACAGTTCGTTATAATCAACATCGCGTTTGTCGACATCCCAAAACAGGCGGGATAAAATCATTTCTTTTTCCGAACTTGTCAGGGGTTTCATGACATCACCTCCAGGGTGGTTTTCGGTCTTTTGGCCTCAAAGAGGATGATCAATGGGTTCTTGTAACAAATGGCAGACTTTTGTGTCAATGGTTTTGGGTTTGCATGCGACAGGCAAGTAGCCAAAATATCTCCTACTCATGGGCCACAAGATATCGCAACCCTTTGCTGATTCTTTTGAAGCACGGATAACAATTTGACAACAGCCTCACTGGAAATCAATTATTTTTTTATACTTATATTTTAAGTTGACTTTACGATGCTATTGATGAACTTAAATATTTTCCAGAGTGCGCCAACGTTAAGAAACTGAAAAGCTCCGATAATTACCGATTGCGTGTTGGCAACTGGCGGGTTATTTTCAACGAAACCTTTACCATTCTGTATATTGAGGAGGTAAAAAAAAGAAATGAACGTACCTACAAACGTACAAATAATTGAACAGAACGGGAAACCCGCCTTCGCGGTTATCCCATACCCTGAATACCTAAAATTATTCCCGGATGAAGATAGCGTCCCCCATGAGGTTGTCGGGCTGATCGTTAAAAAAGATTTCAATCTTGCCAAAGCCTGGCGCGTTCATCTTGGTTTAACCCAAAAAGATGTTGCCAAAAGGGCCGGTATCAGCCAATCCGCCCTTTCACAAATCGAAAAAACGGAAAACAGTCGTTCCGCCACCTTGGAAAAATTAGCAAAGGCCATGGGGCTGACTATTTCACAGCTCACTGATTGATTATCAATAAACCCGAGGGGAAACCGGCTTTTTCGGACTACGATCCTATCTCCGGCAATAAATCGGCTGTTGGCCGAAATCGCCGACCAGGGGTATTTTAAGGTTATGCTCTTTCTATGGTTTTCATTAATTCATTCGCAATATTTGAACTTTCGATACGCATGATGCTTTCCTGGGCACTCCCATAAAAAATTGAGAGCGACATGAAAAAAAATTTTGCATTCCCACGCAAGAGCATGGGAACCAGAGAAATAAAAGGGAGCCCGAAGTGGATTCCCTAAAAACAAAAAAACCGCTGATTTGCCAGGCGGGCTCAGCGGAAGCCTTTGCAGGTTCTCCTGCCACTGGCAGAGAACCAATGTATTATCAGCAGGAACGGGGCGGAAGTCAAAGTTCAATTTATTCTTCCTCGTTCCCACGCTCCTGCGTGGGAACGCATACTGGAAAGCGACATGGGCAGAAACCGGTATAAATTTGGTCAAATCAGTGCACCACATTTTATGACATGCACTGTGTTGCATTGGATACCTGTGTTTACCCGCCCGGACCCGGTCGATATCCTTCTGGGCTCATTCCGCTATCTCTTTAAAGAAGGATTCAGACTGTATGCCTATGTCATCTTGGAGAACCACCTTCATCTTGTGGCTCAAAGCGAGCAACTGGACAAGGACATGGCGCGCTTTAAATCTTATACCGCCAGGCAGATCATCGGGCATTTACGCGAAAAGAATATCCGTATGATATTGGACCAGTTGGCGTTTTATAAAAAAGCGCATAAATCGGACCGCACCTATCAGTTCTGGCAGGAGGGCGTCCACCCGGAAGAGATTCAGGGTGATGAGATGATGCGGTTGAAAGTGGACTATATCCACAACAACCCGGTTGAACGTGGATATGTGGACCGACCGGAACACTGGCGGTATTCGAGTGCCCGGAACTACATCGGGAAGGAAGGGCTGGTGGATGTTTGCACGAAATGGTAGCTACCGTTCCCACGCTGGAGCATGGGAACGAGAGATCGACCCCAAAAATGCACGCTACCTATCAGATATTTTTTAGGCATTCCGGTCAATTATTTTGAAACAAAGTCCTTGGTTTAAAAAAATCGATATTTGCATCGATTATTTATGCAATTTAGATATATTTTAAACAAATAGTTTGCAAAACCTTCTGAATGCATATATAAACTATGCATTCAGAAGGTTCTATGAACTATGGCACCCACATCCGAAAAAACCCTGGAACACTACCTGCCCGACGGGCAGCTGGTGAACCGTGCCTGGCTCAAGGCGCGCGGATTCAGCCGCCCCCGGGTGGACTATGCCCTGCGGGCGGGGAAACTGGAACCTGTGGCCCATGGGCTTTATCGACGACCGGGGCCGCCGCTCAAGTGGGAGCACGTGGTTTACTCCCTTGGTGAGATGGGCTTTACCGTGCGTGTGGGCGGCCGCAGCGCCTTGGAGTTGCAAGGCCTGGCCCACTACCTGCCGGCCGGCGGTGTGCAGCGCATCGACCTTTACGGCGGGGCTAAAGTGCCGGTCTGGGTGTCCAATTTCCCATCTTCTTTCCGGTTCGAAATCCATAACCAACGTTTTTTTGACTCGTTACCTGAGGCGGCGGTGCAACCCAAGCCTTTTGGTGCCTGGGATTGGCCCATCCCTTACAGTACGCCCGAGCTGGCCCTGCTGGAACTGCTGGCCGGGGTGCGGGATGCGGCGGATTTCTCCGTGGCCGACAAGTTCTTCGAGGCGGCCGTCAACCTGCGGCCGGACTTGCTCCATACCTTGCTGCGGGCCTGCACCCGGGTAAAGGCCAAACGCCTGTTTTTGTGGTTTTCCGACCGTCATGGGCACGACTGGCGTCAGGCCCTTGAAACCGATCCCATCGATCTGGGCCGGGGCAAGCGCATGATAGTCAAAGGCGGCGCTTATAATGCAACCTATCAAATAACCGTACCCCGGGAGATGGCCGGTGGAATCGAACAATCCCTTTACTGAACAGGTGCGCCTGCTGGTAGCACTGCTGCCCAGTGTGGCCAAACAGTCGTGTTTTGCCTTGAAAGGCGGCACGGCCATCAACCTGTTTTTGCGCGACATGCCGCGCCTGTCCGTGGATATCGATTTGGCCTATTTGCCGGTGGAAGATCGCGATGCCAGCCTGGCCGGCATTGACACGGCCCTTGGGGCCATTTCTGCGGATATCGAGCGGCACATTCCCCGCACCGAGGTCAAGGCGTCTGTGTTGAAGGACACGGACAAACGCCTCAAGCTGCTGGTGCGGCAGGGTGACATCCATGTCAAGATCGAGGTCAGCCCGGTACTGCGTGGCAGTGTTTACCCGGCCGAGGATCGCCAACTATCCGCAAGGGCGGAAAAAGCCTTTGGGTTCGCCCGCACGCCGGTCCTCAGTTTCGAGGACCTTTATGGCGGTAAAATCTGCGCGGCTTTGGATCGTCAGCATCCGCGGGATCTGTACGATGTGTATTGGCTCCTCCAGCATGAAGGCATCAATGAACGGTTGAAAAACGCCTTTATGGTCTATCTGATGGGTCACAACCGGCCCATGGTCGAATTGCTGGCGCCCAAACCCCAGGATATCGCGCCTTTGTATCGGAAGGAGTTCAAGGGCATGACCTATGAACCGGTGGACCTTAAACGCTTGCGGGAAGCACTGCCGCAGTTGGTGCGAAAGATCTATGCCGTTATGACCGAAGCGGACCGGCGTTTTTTGCTGGCGCTCAAGCAGGGAACTCAGGATTGGCAGAATTTTCCGTTACCGGAGGTGGAGCGACTGCCCGCCATCCAGTGGAAGATGCTCAATCTGGCGCGCATGAATCCGAGTAAACGCCGGCAGGCGGCAGCCAAACTGCAAAAGGTTCTTTTTGAATAAGGAATAAATATGATGAGCACCGTCGGCCAAAGAGAGCGGGCAACACAGGAGCGCGTAGTCAAGCTGTTTCAAGAGCATTTGAACTACACCTACCTCGGTAACTGGATAGACCGTAACAATAACCGCAATATCGAGCAGGGCCTTCTTTCCCAATGGCTTGAGCGCCAGGGTATCGGCCAGGTGCTGATCAACAAGGCCTTGCGCGAACTGGATCGGGCGGCGGCCCTGGGAGAAGGCATCAACCTATATGATGCCAATCAGGCGGTTTACGGGCTGTTGAGTTACGGCGTGAAGGTCCGGGAGGGGGCCGGTCAGCAGTCTCAGGCGGTTTGGATGATCAACTGGCGGAAACCAGAAAAAAATGATTTTGCCATTGCCGAAGAGGTCACGGTGTCCGGGGAAAACAAGAAACGTCCCGACATTGCCTGCAACATTGCCACGAAACGGATCTGGATCAACCTGGAACTGGCCAAAAAACCACCTGAGTGCCTGGCCTATATCCTGGTTCACGAAATGGTCCATTTGCTGGAAAGGCTTCACAACGATCGATTCAAAACGCTGATGGATCGGTTCATGCCCCAGTGGCGATTGTATCGGGAAGCGTTAAACCGGACCCCCCTGGCGCATGAAGAGTGGTACTATTAAACCGCTGTCCGGATCTGATGCCCATGGGGATGAGTCACGGCTTATGTGGCGGACAACTCCTCAACACTTGCCAAAATAAAAGGAAGCCCGAAGTGGGTTCCCTAAAAACAAAAAACCGCTGATTTGCCAGGCGGGCTCAGCGGAAGCCTTTGCAGGTTCTCCTGCCACTGGCAGAGAACAAATTTATTATCAGCAGGAACGGGGCGGAAGTCAAGATTTAATCAATTTAGTTCTTGAAAGACCCAAGGTGAATTTGGCTGAAATACAACCAAACAAAACACCTGAGATCATCTTTTTAGAAAATAAATTGCCTGAAGGTTCAATTATAAAGAATTCCTTTACAACTCCCGTGGATTATAGGAATAGATCGCATCGAAAGTGATTTTAATAAAACCATCCGTTATCCGGATGGCCCGGACGGAAAATCCGTTGAAAAAAGGAAAAACTGACAATAATGCCCTCTAATACCAAACACAAATGGGCCTTTCGGGCCCGATTCAGGCGGGATGCCTATGGCTGGCGGTCCCAGACGCCCATCAAGCGGATCAAGGAAGCGGTTTCGGAAATCAAAAAAGTCGCCCGTAAAGACCCTGTCCTGGGGGGCGAAGGTGCCGTCCTGTTTCTTGAAAAGATATCGCCGGCCATTGAGCAGGTGGACAGTTCCTCGGGGGCCATCGGCGCGGCGGTGAACAATGCCATCGCGGCCCTGGTGCCCGTCATTGCCAAGGCACCGGCTGAGGACAAACTCCGTGACCGCTGGATGATCCGTCTCTGGATGGCAGTTGAAAAGGACGATATCCCGTATATCGAACGGCTTCCCGATTATTGGGGCGAGTTGTGCGTCACCCCCGAGCGGGCATCCCACTGGGCCGACGAATTTATCGGCGTATTACGGATGACATGGCGTCCGGACAGTAAACCGGGCATGCATTTCAAGGGGACATCGGCCTGCCTGAGCGCGCTGCTCAAGGCCGGGCGACATACTGAAATCGTGGAACTGCTCAAAGGGGCGCCCTACAAGTCCTGGTCTGAGCGGAGATGGGGCGTGAAAGCGCTGTTGGCCATGGGCAAAAAGGCCCAGGCCCTCCGTTTTGCCGAGGGCTCCCGGGGGCTGAATGAACCGGATGCCATCATCGATGAAGCCTGTGAAAAAATCCTGCTGACCAGCGGCATGGCCGAGGAAGCCTACAGACGGTATGCCGCGGCGGCCAATCAGAAAACCACCTATCTGGCGACCTTTCGCGCCATTGTCAAAAAATATCCGAAAAAAAAGCCTGCTGATATTTTGAAAGACCTTGTCAACGACACCCCCGGTGACGAAGGCAAGTGGTTTGCCGCCGCCAAGTCCGTGGGGCTCTATAATGAAGCCATAGAGCTGGCCAATCGCACCCCCTGTGATCCCAGGACCCTCACCCGGGCGGCCCGGGACCTGGCCGAGACCGAACCTGAATTTGCCGTGGAGGCCGGTATGGCGGCCCTGCACTGGCTGGTAAAAGGATATGGCTACGAGATCACCGGCATAGATGTTGAAGATGCCTACGGCTACACGATGAAGGCTGCCGAAATTGGGGGATGCGAATCTGAAACCTTTGAACGTATCCGCGAATTGGTTGCAGAAGAGCGCTTTGGAGAACGGTTCGTCACCATGATTTTGGGACCGGAACTGGGATTGAAATAGCTATGACATCTACTGAAGACCGCAAACTGGAACGCTCTGCGCTGACGGTGGCCACGGTCACCTCTTTTTTGGGGCCGTTTATGCTGTCGGCGGTGAACGTGGCCCTGCCGGCCATAGGAAGGGATTTGAAAGCCAATGCCGTGGCCTTGAGCTGGATTGCCACATCCTATCTTCTGGCCACGGCGGTATGCCTGGTGCCCATCGGCCGGATTGCCGACATCTACGGCCGAAAACGAATTTTCATTTCAGGGCTGATGGTCTTCACCCTTTCCAGTTTTCTGACCATTTTTGCCGGCTCGGTAAACAGCCTGATTTTTCTACGATTATTCCAGGGCGGCGGGGCCGCCATGACCGTGACAACGGGGATGGCGATAATAACATCCGTATTCCCCCCCCGGCGGCGGGGAAAAGCCATCGGCATCTATGTGTCTGCCGTGTACATGGGGCTGTCCGTGGGCCCCTTCGGCGGGGGGGTTATGGCCCAGCATTTCGGCTGGCGCAGTATCTTTGTGGTCACCACCGCCATCGGGCTTTTCAGCATCTGGGTCACGGTGAAATACCTGAAAGGCCAGGAGTGGGCCGATGCGGCCGGGGAACCCTTTGATGTCACGGGCAGCCTTTTGTACGGCATCGCGCTGATCCTTCTGGTGTACGGTGCAACGCTGCTGCCGAGCAGCATCGCAGCCTGGCTCATCGTCACCGGTTTTGTACTGCTGGCAGCCTTTATCCTGCACGAGATCCGATCCGCACACCCGGTTTTTGAGGTCAGGCTCTTCAGCGAGAATAAACTGTTTGCATTTTCCAGTTCTGCGGCCCTTATCCATTATGCGGCCACATTTGCCGTCACCTTTTTGATGAGCCTCTATCTTCAGTATATCAAAGGCATGAGCCCCCAGGGGGCCGGCATGCTTCTGGTGGCCCAGCCCGTTTGCATGGCCCTTTTATCCCCGGTGGCAGGAAGAATTTCAGACCGCATCGAACCACGCATGATCGCTTCAGGAGGCATGGCCCTCACCGCCGTGGGGCTAATATTACTGACACTGCTGGATTTTTCCTCATCGACAGCCTTTATTGCAGGGACACTGGTCCTGCTCGGCATCGGCTTTGCCTTTTTCTCTTCACCCAATATGAATGCCATTATGGGGGCCGTGCCGCGAAAATACTATGGTACGGCATCGGGTACGGTGGCGACCATGCGGCTGATCGGTCAGATGACAAGCATGGCCATGGTGACCGTTATATTTTCAATCATAATCGGGAAAACGGCCATCACGGAAGCCAACTACGACCGGTTTCTGGCAAGCATGGGCGTCAGCCTGAAAATTTGCGCGGTGCTGTGTATTATCGGAATTTTCTTTTCCCTGTTCCGGGGCTCTTTGCGGCAGAAATAAAGAATGACTGAAAATGCTTATTGAGACATAACTTCGGCTCAACTATTTTCGTATCGAAGCACTAACGACCAGCTTTGATAAACTCTTAAAAAGATGGTTCCGGATCACCGGAGGGGTGATCATGAGCCGCAATGACGGCTGCTGCGTTGTAACCCAGTGCTGCCTTGACGATTTCTCGGGGATAGACAGAAGCAGCATTCAGAGACCCTTTTGAGGCTGTTTCGATATGCAGGACCCTATTCCTGGTGTCCAGATAGACCACCTGGAATTGCACTCGGGATGGGTCCTGCTGAGTCAGGGGATAAAGGATATTGTATAGCTCAGCACTGTTGTTAATTTGTCGTTTCCGGGTGGTCTCCCGCACCATTCCGGCAAACTCTCCGGTCTTCAGCATTTCGTAAAAGGTATTCTGCTTGGTCATTGTGATGCCTCCTTAAAGAAAAACCCCGCACTGCTGTGTTCGCAGTAAGGGGGTGGGAAGGTGTTTATGTTTCTTAATATCTTATAACAAGAAGGCGGGCTTGGTTTTGAAAGCTATGGGCATGTGAGGTAGACGCTTGGGGTGAGTTATTAAACGCGGCATAGGAAGTATCTTGACATGTGCTCAAAACATCTATATGAATTAAATCGTTTTGTTCCAAACCCTTAACTAAGGACGGGCATACACGATGAAAAATACAAAGAACCCCATTTCTCAAGAATACTGAGAGTGGGGTTTTGTTGTTTTTCTGGGGATAGGAAGATGGGGGATTATGGCAAGCTATCACAGATTTTATCGAGACAATATTCGTGTAATAGCCTTAATGTATCTGTATTGAGACATGAAGTCGCTCATTTTGGCGGATAACATTACAGAGTTGAAAGATTAATAAATGTTTAATCCCATGAAACAAATTCAGCAATTGAATATTTTGATAGAAAAGCTAAAGAGAATTCTGTTGAAATCAAAAAAAACCTCTGTGAAATGATTTCCAAATGCTGAGAAGCTAATTGATATACAATGCAAAATTGCATCTTATTTCTTTGGATGGTGGTCAGAGCTACAGGAGCTAAAAGGCCACCAAAAACTTACCCCACTATTATTTTCAGCATTTCATAAGAATATCTTTTCATTTTATTCTGCTTTGCGGCTATCGTCCTCCGGGCTGTATGGGCCAGCACGTCCTCTACTGCGGAACACATTTGAATGGTTAATGGTATCAAAATTCGCATCAATATCAGAGAAAACATCTGTATTGGAAAAGTGGAATGATAAAAAAACGATATATTTTTCAAATTCAGTCCTAAAAAAATAAAAGTCCCAGATCCAGAGCCGTTTTTTTATTTCTGAGCCACTATTTTGTGAATCCTCCTATTACGACAAAAGTTGCTATGCAAATCTCTTTAGAAATTGACGATGAAAATAACTACAAGAAAATATAGCTGCCAATATCTCCGTTATTAATGCTTTGATTGAATGTAACTATCATTTACTTAATACACATCTCATAAATTCAGAATTTGAATATATGGGCAAATTTTATTATAATCGCAGATTCGGATTGCGAGAATATAAGGTACCTGAGTTAAGGAAAAAAGCTCACACTTTATTTAAAAACGGCAGCAGAAAGTTCTTTGGGGCAGGATCTGTGAAGTTAATAGCAGCATATAAAAAGGAAGTGCGAAGCTATCATTATAGGCCAATATTTTTTGGTATAACAATCTGCTTGCACGCTGACTGGCTATATCGCGCGGCTTTGAGCAAATAGTAAGCCGACTGTGAGATTTATACCTTTTAGCCATTTTTAGTGACCGTATCGTCATTGTGGGGGTGAAGCGTGCCGTTATTGATCATTATTAAGCTATTGAATTTAGAGCCAAGAAATCAATGTCATATTTCATATTCTAAAATAACAGCCAATTAGTTGATTATTTAACAAAAGGAATAAAGCAAAAAAAAAAAAAAAAAAAAAAAAAAAAAAAAAAAAAAAAAAAAAAAAAAAAAAAAAAAAAAAAAAAAAAAAAAAAAAAAAAAAAAAAAAAAAAAAAAAAAAAAAAAAAAAAAAAAAAAAAAAAAAAAAAAAAAAAAAAAAAAGGAAATAAATACCCCCCCCCCCCCCCCCCCCCCCCCCCCCCCCCCCCCCCCCCCCCCCCCCCCCCCCCCCCCCCCCCCCCCCCCCCCCCCCCCCCCCCCCCCCCCCCCCCCCCCCCCCCCCCCCCCCCCCCCCCCCCCCCCCCCCCCCCCCCCCCCCCCCCCCCCCCCCCCCCCCCCCCCCCCCCCCCCCCCCCCCCCCCCCCCCCCCCCCCCCCCCCCCCCCCCCCCGGGGGGGGGGGGGGGGGGGGGGGGGGGGGGGGGGGGGGGGGGGGGGGGGGGGGGGGGGGGGGGGGGGGGGGGGGGGGGGGGGGGGGGGTAATGAATTATCTGATATTCTACCCGTTGAATATATTGATGATTATTATATCGAAGATATTTTCGAGATCCTGAATGAATACAAAACAGCAATCTATCCAGGCTCATCACCACGTTCCTTAAAACGATCAAAAAAAAGGAAAAAAGCATCATCCGGAAGCCAGAAGAGCAAGATGCTTCCGCTAAAAATATCGGATTGCGCGCAATGGAATATCTTGATCAGAAGCCAGATAGTTGGGATCATTTTTCGAAAAGAATTGGGGCTGAAATAAAGGAAATTTTCTCAAAAGACCTTATATTTCAATATGTAGAGCATGATGTCACGTTAGGCTTTATGAAGAATTTAT
Source organism: uncultured Desulfobacterales bacterium (assembly GCA_942490765.1). Lineage (GTDB taxonomy): Bacteria > Desulfobacterota > Desulfobacteria > Desulfobacterales > 4572-123 > 4572-123. The sequence goes on from CALNYM010000031.1 coordinate 85,497, forward strand.
CTCTCCTCAACAGTATACCTGATATCAAGGTGTAAAAGTGTTGGTGAATTGAAAATCCTTCTGGAAAAAAATTTTTAGTGAAAGTGGTTATAAATTTTTAGGAGAAGTATTTCGATGTACTATTTGAAAACATTATAAAATATGTTCCTTTGGTAAACTTTGAACATGCGACGGATCTTGTTCGATTAAATTTAGTTGATCTTCTTTTTACAATATTATACTTTCAGAACCAAAATTACTGTAGAACTTTAAATTGGCGCGTTTTTTAAAGAAATGCTCGCCGATATTTTAAATAACTTTTAGCTATGAGGTTTAACTCCAGCGAGGTTCTAATGATGGCGGTATAGATATTTTTGCTTTAAAAAAAGATCATAATTTTGGTACTCATCGTTATATACTTCAAGCTAAACGTTATAAAACAAAGTTGGCGTTGAACCTGTTCGTCAACTACTCTTTCTCAATGATCATTCTAAGGCTACAAAATCATACTTCTTGCTACCACAGCCTCTTTCACCAAAGGGGCTTGGCAATTAGCAGAACAATATAAATGGCGTTTAGAATTGAAGGATATGGGAGGAATACTTGATTGGGTTAAAATGGTCCTGCCAAGAAATTAAAAAACCAAAAAAAATATAAAAACTTTGTTCCAAAATTCGGACAAATTCAGGGGATACTTTTCTGCCAAAAATTCTAACCACATGAAAATGCACTGGACAAGCCGGTTATGATTTTGAAATGTTCATGCAGATGGAATCAAAAATTCACATTTTAACCGCAAAAGTTAAGTTGCTTCATATGGCTGGTTATGCCCATACGATGATATGAACCATGTCATATGGTTTATTAAAGGCTCTTAAAGACGATGACTTTTTTACACAACCAGTTAGAGACTCATTCCCTTCTGCCACTGATGACCAATTGTCTAAAAATAGTGGAATTGAAACGTACTCAAGATTTAGACTGTGCTCTTAATGGCGCAAAAGCCGCAAGTTTTATTTTCGTTCACACTGGCCTGGAAAGCTGCCCTGGAAACAATTGCGAAGTTCGATGCAAAACAAAATCCAAAAGAATGGTCGCACTTATTCGCCAATAAGAAAGTCACTATAAAAGAAGTTGTTGATAATGATTTGTCGGAGCTTTTGAAAGATTATATGTTTCAAAGTATTTGAAAACGTTTTCAAGGGAACCGCTTCCGGAAAAAGCAAAAATCTTATTATCGGTGCTCAAGCCTGATTCTGGCCAATATACCGGCTATAAATATGACCAAGAAGTATTGGAACGTATCGATAGATTGCGGCATCAATGTGCACATGGAGAGGTAGACATAGCTGATTTTTCAAGAATATATTCTGATATTGATTATTTAAAAGATACGGGTGAGTACTTTTTTGAATTTGATGGCGATAAAAAACAATATTCCTTTGGACTATAGTTAAACCCAACCAGAGCATTCAGTGGTTGCGAGGACCATGCGCCCACTGAAGCCCTCTGTTGCAAATAGCCATGCTCTAATCACACGCGTATTCTGCTTACAGATAACTGCTATTAAGCACCGAGGCATGAAGACACACATTTGATAGAATACCTATGGAGGTTTCAATTGGATGCATCAACTCCCAAAATGTCCGCTTACAGCCGGCGTGATAGCAAAAAAAAAGATCTATTCGACACGAAACTGGGGTATCTGGAGATGAAATACCACTATTACATGTTGAAGATAGGACTGCTGTACCTGTATGAAAAGAGCAGGGACAATCCCGAAACCTGCCGATTGATGGATAAATTATATAACGCCATCGAGACAGGCGAAAGCTGCCTGGTCAATATCGACTGCGACCTTCAGGATGTCATTCAGGACTTTGAATCGTATCCTGATGATGGCGCCCGCCTTGAATGGTTTGAACGCTATATCATGAACACCTGAAGCCTGTAACGGCAATTCATATTGCCGACCGGCATGACGGCCTTAAACCCGAAGGAAATAAAACATGCGCAATCTTCTGTTTGCAGGTGTGTATCTTATAGTGTTGGCCCTGATTTTCACCGGTTGTTCAGCAATCCAGCCAAAACCGGATGCTGTACAAGTCAGTCTGGTCGACATCAAAGTCCAACAGATCAAACTTTTTGAATCGGCCTTTGAGATTAAACTCAGGGTGTTCAATCTCAGTGATACCCTCTTTGACGTCAAGGCCCTGGATTGCAGGTTGAGTCTGAATGGCAAGACATTTGCCCTGGGGGTCACAGACCGGAAAACACAAATCCCCGCCTATGGCACAGCCGTTTTACCGGTGGTGGTTTTTTCATCGGCTGTAAATATGATTCAAAGCTTGATCGGCCTGGGTGAAAAAGAAAAACTGAAATACCAAATCAGCGGACAAGTCCATCTTTCCGGTGGATTTGCCCTTCCCTCCAGAATATCCTTTTCGTCGACGGGCCAGTTATCTCTGTCTGAGATCCAATAGCAGAGCACAGCGGGCGATATATGAATGTGGTCAATCACTTTGTTCCAACGGGCTATGCTGTAGCGACACTCAAAATATATTTTGACATGGTCCGGGGCTGGCAGCCTGAAAAAAACCGATATTTTTATTTAGGCCAATTTGGGCAGGTTTGAGAAAAAACAAAAAAAGGGATTCAGATATAAGTATCTGAATCCCTTTATTTTTTTATGGTGGAGCTACGGGGGATCGAACCCCGGACCTCATGACTGCCAGTCATGCGCTCTCCCAGCTGAGCTACAGCCCCGAAACGTGATAAGCGATCTAACAAAAACGATTATGCCTGTCAATGGTTATTTGTTCCCAGATATGAAAACAGGCCTTTTTTTCAAAAATAAACACCGGCCCTCTGAAGATCATACCCCTGTGCGGATTTTCATTTGCTTTTAATTTTATTTTCACATAGCATTTTTTATAACTGTAATAATTTTTGCATCTCGATAAACAATACCTGCCCTCACCAGAGACGGCATAACCGGGACAAGCAGCAATCGGTCCCATGAAGGTGGCACATGACCCAACAGCACTATGATGTCATTATCGTCGGCGGCGGCCCTGCAGGACTGTTTTCCGCCTATTATCTGTGTGAAAACTCAAATTTAAATATCCTGCTGCTTGAAAGGGGTAAATCCACCAAAAATCGCCATTGCCCCATCAGTCAAACCATAAAGTGCCAGAAGTGTTCCCCCTGCAACATTTTAAACGGCATCGGCGGGGCCGGACTGTTTTCCGACGGCAAGCTGAATTATATCCACAAACTGGGGAAAACCGACCTGACCCAGTTCATGCCGGCATCCGAGGCCCGCGCGCTCATCGATGAAACCGAAGAGATCTTTAATCAATTTCGGCATGGACGGCCGGTTTATCCCACGGACATGAAGGAGGCCAAGGAGATCCGCAAAGACGCCAAACGCTACGGCATCGATCTTCTGCTCATCAGGCAGAAGCATCTGGGCAGCGACCACCTGCCGCGGACATATCCGGCATGGCCGACTATATCCACTCCAAGGGGGTCGACATCCACACCTCCGAAGAAGTTCGGGATATCATGGTGAAGAGATGGGCCATCACCGGGGTGGTCACCAAAAGGCAACCTATCGTGCCCACAATGTCATCCTGGCCCCGGGCCGGGTGGGTGCCGACTGGGTGGCGAACTGGCGCCAGAAGTACATCTGGCCTGTCCCAGCGGGGCATCGAGGTCGGGGTGCGCGTGGAGGTCCACAACGACATCATGCAGGATCTGTGCAATGTGATTTACGATCCCACTTTTTTTATCCAGACCCAGAAGTACGATGACCAGACCCGCACCTTCTGCACCAACCAGGGCGGGTTCGTGGCCCTTGAAAGCTACAAGGACTTCGTCTGCGTCAACGGCCATGCCTACCACGACCGTAAATCCACCAACACGAACTTCGCCTTTCTCTCCAAGGTGGTGCTCACCGAACCGGTTACCGACAACCAGGCCTATGGCGAGTCCATCGGCAGCTGGCAGCTCATCGGGGGCGGCAAACCGATCCTGCAGCGCTTCGGGGACCTGAAGCGGGGCGGCGCAGCACCTGGAACCGGATTAACAAAGGCTATATCGAGCCGACCCTGAACGATGTGGTCTGCGGCGATATCGCCATGGCCCTGCCCGAACGGATCGTGACCAACCTCATCGAAGGCCTGGAAAAACTCAATCCTGCGTGGTCCCGGCGTGTCCAACGACGAAACCCTGCTCTATGCCCCGGAAATCAAGTTCTTTGCCACCCAGGTGGAAACCGACAATGATCTTGGAAACCAGCATTCAAGGGCATGTATGTGGCCGGTGACGGCCCCGGGGTGGCCGGCAATATCGTATCGGCCAGTGCCACCGGGCTGATTCCGGCCAAGGCGATTATCGCAAAAACAGGAGAAACCCCATGACAGCCGAAAATCTGAACCCCGGAGAGCTGCTTCAAACCTCCGGGGCCTACTGGAAAACGTGCACCCTGCATGCCGGTGTAAAGCTGGATCTGTTTACGGTACTGGGCAACGAAAAACGCACCTGCGAGGAGATCGCCGACAACATCAATGCCGACCCGAGGGCCCTGGCCATGCTCCTCAATGCCCTTACCGCCATGGAACTTCTGGTTAAAAAAGACGGCGATACCTGGGCCAGCACCCCCCTGACCGCTCTGTTTCTGTGCAAGAACTTCACCCCGGTATATCCGGGCATATGATCATGCATCTGCAGCACCTGGTTGAATCCTGGTCAGACTGGATCAGGCCGTTAAAACCGGATCCGCGGTACGGGATCGAATGTCAACCCACAGTGACGCAGCACGGGAAAGCTTTCGATGGGCATGTTTACCCTGGCCATGGGTCTTGCGCCGGGCATGGTGCCAAAAATTGATCTTAGCGGCCGCCACCATCTGCTGGACCTGGGGGGCGGGCCCGGCACCTGGGCTATTCATTTCTGCCGCCACAACCCCGCACCTTTCCGCCACGGTGTATGACCTGCCCACCACCCGGCCCTTTGCCGAGAAAACCATTGCCCGTTTCAACATGGCAGACCGGGTTGTATTTTCAGACGGCAATTATGTGGAAAAGCCCCATCCCCGGCCGCTTTGATGTGGCATGGCTGTCGCATATTCTCCACGGAGAAGGTATGGCCGACTGTAAGCAAATCATCGAAAAAACCGTGGCGGCCTTAGACCCGGGGGGGCTGATTATCATCCACGATTTCATCTTGAACGATACCATGGACGGCCCTTTGTTCCCTGCCCTCTTTGCCCTGAATATGCTCCTGGGGACCCAATCCGGACAGGCGTATTCGCAGCACCAGATAACAGACATGCTCGAGCAGGCCGGCGTCAAAAAAATCCACCGCCTCCGGATCGACACCCCCAATGATTCGGGCATCATCATGGGTATTTGTCCCTGAACAATTCTTCAACACATTCTCAACGTTTCAAAACCCGTAACAAACAACCAAATAGGACAATTTTAGATTTCTTTACGCAATGGGCTGTTTTATCTAAAACAGAGTGTTGACGCATAACTATGCAAACCAACTTCAAATAACAGTTCACGGGGTTACTGATGCTATATGGTAGCCTCCCCAATATACTATCTATATGTTGGGGTTATGCCTTTTGCATTCAAAAAAACATCTAAACTTTAGCGCATTAAGAAAACTCATAACCGACCGGGTTAGGAAATTTGAAGATACGAGGCAACAAGGTAGGGACCGAATGATTGCTGCCAAGTATTTTTGCCCCTGTTTTTTCAAGTCCTTCAGTTAACGCTCCAACAAACTGCAGATGAAACAGGAATTAAGCCCTGTGAATGTTCAACGTAGAATATAAAAACCCTGTCTTTAAAGTGACGTTACAATTATTTTCAGATTTTCTCCGTGTCCAGAGGTAAACACTAGTTTATGGCTGGATATTTGATACCGGGCAGGTTTCACTTTTTTTTTCAATGGATGTCAATGGGTGTGTCTTACAAAAAAAGTCAAAAGGGTCGACTTGTCAACTCAAGGTTGTTGCGGCCTCCATTGGCTGCCCGGGTATCTAACTGGGCATGCCTGTGGCACTGAACCAACGAAATATCGATGGAAGCACACTGGATTGTGAAATCGAAAAACGCCTCGTTAAAAAAGTACTCGATACACATCCTGAATTAAAAAATCTCATTGCCGGCAGTGGTCTATATTGGGAAACAGCCTTTTATTGCTGCGCAGAACCGTCGGATGTCGTTTATCCTTGTTGCAAAACCAACCGATCAGACGTTTCTCCATAATGGTTTTTCAGGTATACAAAGGGACCAGCAACTTGAAACTGTATCATAAAGCCCGAAGACATCTTGACCAGTGGGTTAATAATATCCCGTGGATGGTTCAAAGATGTGACAACGTCAACTTTTTGAATGCGATATAAAAAGGCGATACAGTAAATTAGCATAACAGTTGTCGGTGCAGAACACCATCTCCAGAAACAATATTATCCAGTTAGTTAAGGCGGGCGAGCAAGATGGACCATTAAGGCTGCGTCACGCTTAAGAATCAAATACCTTCATCAAAAAATTCTGTCCTGGAGCCGTGCTGCTTTTCAGGTGGCTTTCTTTCAGATTTTTGGAAGTGATCGTGTTTATAAAAATGCCGTAGTAGTTCACTTCCCACGTAAAGTACTGGAATCAGTTGCATTGCAAAATAGATTTCCATCTAAGCCTATTGAAATTATCACGTACCCCTGAACGCATCCCTCCTTAATCTTTTTTATTTTTTCTTAAAAACCGTATTTTAAAACAACCACCGTGAGTGAATGGATTTTATTGCCTCGTAACACGGTTTCCTCTATTTTAGGCATTTTTGACCCTTCGGTGGTTTATTGATAGTCCACACGGCGAATTGATCGACCTGTCATTTTTTTCGGATTCCGGCCCGTGAATTTTGACGTTCAGCTAAAATTGCTGAATCTTCTTTGTCTTTGAACTCAATATGTTGTATCACCATCTTATTCAGGGTTGACAGTTTTAAAGCGTATTGTCTTTAAAGTGATGTTACCATTCTGTTTTGATCACGGACTATACAGGTCACGGGCTTCGAGTTTGGCTGGTTTTCCGCCGCGGCCGGTGCAAAAGGGTGCGGCGTCGGGGCTACACTTGGCACCAGATCAGGCTTGCCATCAACGGGCAACTGCCCCCGTTTCAAACTGGTAAATGCGAAGTGCTTGATTTTGTGCCGCCGGCCGTGGTGTTCCCTGCGCCACAACTGGTTCATCATTCAGGAGGGCCAAAAGGATACCCAAGGACTATCCGATTACAGCCACGTGCTGATGTGCCGTGGATAAGGGGGCCCTTTTGAACACTGGAAGAAAAACAGCTTGCTTTTGTCGGTGCGAGAACAATAAAAAACATCCCGGTCTTTTCGTGTCAGGCTTTTTTTTTTACCACGGATGTGCAGCGGGCGGGTATAGGCGATAATGCCTTTATTATTGTCAGCAGCCCGCATGCGTTCCTTCTTTTTATTCCGAAACGGGGAAAAAATGGGAAGTGCATTCCCGAAGCCATCAGCGAACGCTGAACTCGCCGATTTGGGATAACTGCATCCATTTGAATGCACCCAGGCCAGTTGCTGTACATGCGACCTGTCGGATTCCGACGTCAATGGTATGCTCGGGAACCGTGGTATGCCGACACGGGTGGTGTTAAAGCGGATATAACCGCCGGTTTAAGGGTTCAGGTCATGGGTCTCGAGCCTATACGAACTGATGCCCTGCGTGGCCAACCATGCGTCCAATCTGGATTCAGTAATTTTGTCGGTGGGCATACATTGGTTCATGGCCGAGGTTACAATATGCACGTGCTGATGTGAGTTTGGCTGGCCCGGTCTGTTCCGATCAGTGCCGTATACCGGCACAGATGTGCAGGCAGTGAGAAATCCTTTCAAATTCGTCAAAACGGTCATATAATGGGGTATTTCACTGAAGGCGGCCAACGGATTAAGGCGCTGTACGCAAACAGGGCAGCATGCGCCTGATTATGGCCGCCGGGTATCCGGAATCAGGGAACCCACCATATCAGCTCATTCCCCGCTGGACCCGCAAAATCAAAAAAGTGCCGGTCGCCATGCTGGCGCTGGTCTGGCTGATCCATGCCTATACCGCACGGCCGGTGGATCAAATCGATTGCTACGTGTACCTGCGTCAACGGATTAAGTCGCCCTGAAACAGGAGAACTGAATGGATCAGGATAATTATATTGATTCCCTGCGGTCTGAATTCTTAGGCCTGGTGGAAAAATATTTAACACCGGTGGCCCTGCGCTACGGGTACAGTGATGTCCCCCTTGAAACCAACATCAAATGGCGCCCCATTGTACTGATGCTGGGAAATTACTCTTCGGGAAAATCCACCCTGATAAACGAACTGCTGGGCGCCGATGTCCAGGCCACGGGGCAAGCCCCCACGGATGATTCCTTTACGGTGATTACCTGGGGCCAACCTGAGACGGATACCGACACCGTTCAGGTAGTGGAAGAACGGGACGGAAAATTTCTGCTCAATGATCCGGAATACCCCTTCGAGGGGTTGAAAAAATACGGCCAGCGCTTTGCCTCTCACCTGCGCCTTAAAAAAGTCAACTCCCCGTTTCTGGAAAATCTGGCCATCATCGATACCCCGGGCATGCTGGACAGCATTACCGAAAGGGACAGGGGATACAGCTACCAGAATGCCATCGGCGAGATGGCCCGCATCGCCGACCTTGTTCTGATTCTATTTGATCCCCACAAGGCCGGAACCGTCGGGGAAACCTACACCAGTA
>CALNYM010000032.1:0-85118 GCA_942490765.1 uncultured Desulfobacterales bacterium
ACTCGGCAGTGGAAAATGCGGCGAATCCATTGCGCTGATAAATATGAAAGAAAAGTATCGGGTTCAGCTCATTGAAAGCGATGCAAAATCAAGTTTGATTTTGGAAAACTGCCTGTGCGCGACATTTGTAAAAAACAGCTCCTCAGCCAGATTGGAAAAATTGTGGATGCCAAGGTCAACGACGATGATTTCGCCGATTACCTGCCTGCTGTATACGAGGCATTGAGCGGCATAGATAAAGAGGAGCTGATCAAACGGTTTGTGTCCACCGAATTTACCCGTTTTATCGAGTATTACCGCCATGCCGGTGATATCAACGTGAACACTGGAAAAGCGGCGGGTGCCTGGACCGGAGATAACTCCGGGGCAAAGACGGATGCCAAAGCCGGGACCCGGGCCGGCACCAAAGGCGGGACGGCAAAACAAAAGCCCAGCATCAAGAACCGTATGAAGGGCAAGAAAACCCAGCGGTTTTTTATCAACGTTGGCCGGCTGGATAAAATTAATCCGGGCGCCATCATACGGCTGGTCTGTGACCAGTCGGGTATCCGATCCAACATGATCGGCCAGATCGATTTAAAACGGGAATTTTCCTTTTTTGAGGTGGAAGCCCAGGCCGCCGGTAAGGTGCGCCAGTTTGTCAAAAATGCCCGGATGGACGGCAGGGCCGTCACGGTCCGGGAGGTTGTCGAAAAAGACGGCGACAGCCAGAATGCCGACAGCCCGTCGCCCAAATTCCATAAACGGAAAAAGCAGCGTCACCTGGCCGCTGCTGCGTGATAATAATCTGTTTTTGTATATTTTTACCATGAAGGCCAGAACGTGAAGAACACGCGGAATTATTTTTGTGTGTTCTTCACGAGTTGGTAGATTAGCAGAGATATTTAATTTGGTTCCTCGTTGTTTTTGTACGGGTGCCCCGGGATGCTTTCATTTTGATGCTCAAAAAACTCGGCGCAAGCGGTTGTAACGCCGGACAGGGTCTCGTCATAAATTATTATATTGATATTTATGTAAAATTAAAACCATCGGGGACTATTTGATGGCTGTCCGGCCTAACGATCGTTAAACCCCTCAAACAGTTTCGAGCAGCAAAATGAAATCATCCCGGGACTGTACCGGTTAAATTTACCCATATGTAACAGCGAGGAGCCTTTAAGGCTCCTCGCTGTTTCGTGTGGGTAAATCCTTGATCAGATAGTAAAGAAAGTGATAGTTTATTTTCATTATGAGAGATATTGATCTATTCCAAATGGCCCTTGGTTTGACACCTCCTTGGCAGGTGTCCGCATCCGAATTTGATGCCGATGAATAACATTATCACCCTGTCCCCATTTTTATTTGAATAATTACGAAATGCAGCACAACGAGGAGTTGGACTTTTTACGAGACCGTCACCATTTACCTTTTACGGATGGATATTATATGGCATATTCAACTGCCTTTGCGGCATGTACGGCAGTCGTATCGCACAGTTCCACATGGGTATCGGTCTGGTTCACCAGCATGCCGATTTCAGTGCAACCCAGTATGACTGCCTCTGCGCCCTGGCTGGATAATTGCGCAATAATCCGAAGGTACTCGGTTTTAGAGCTTTCCACGAATTGGCCGAGGCAAAGTTCCTGATAAATCACATCATGAACAATTTTTCTGTCCGCATCATCGGGTACAAGGACCTTTAACCCATAGCCATCGGTCAGTATCCCTTTGTAAAAATCATCTTCCATGGTAAATGCGGTGCCCAGCAGGCCCACTGTTTTAATGCCCTTGCCGGCAAGATAATCCGCTGTTGCATCGGCAATATGCAGCAATGGAATTTCTACAGCCCTTTCGACCTGGGGGGAGACCTTGTGCATTGTGTTGGTGCAGATAAGGAAAAAATCAGCGCCGGCGGCCTGGAGGCCAACGGCTGCCGCGGAGAGAATTTCGGCAGTACCTTCCCAGTCGCCTTTGTGTTGCAGTTTCTGGATGGGATCAAAGTCCACACTGTGGAGAATAATCTTGGCCGAGTGCAATCCTCCAAGGGATTTTTTGATACCCTCGTTTATCAATTGATAATACCCCACCGTGCTTTCCCAGCTCATGCCGCCTATAAGACCGATCGTTTTCATAATACTCCTATCCTGCTTTGGAGAAACTGTATGTCTTCTTTCCCTTATTTGATAATTGGAACATGCCGGTGGCCGTTACCCGTGTGATGATGTCCTGTTCTTTCATATGGTGGTCGCTGAAAGACAACGTGCCTCCCGGTAATATCACCCTGTGCAGTTCCTGCAAAACCGCGTCAGGCTCGGAAAGATCGTGAAAAATATCATACAACAAAACGACGTTTATACTATTGTCCGGGAGCCCTGTGTTGCACGCAGACGTGATTGTTTCAATATTGTCGATTTTTTCCCGTGCAGCTATTTTTTTGATTTCTTTTATGGCAAGGGGATGGATGTCAAGCGCATAAATTTTACCGGTGGTGCCAACCAATCCCGCCAGTGGTAGAATATAGCTGCCGGCACCACAACCGTAATCGAGTACACGGAACCCGGTCGCTATTCCGGTTTCTTTCAACAAGTTCATGCGGGGTTGGAAGCGGTCACGAATCCGGAAAATGAGGGCCATTAGTTTGAAACTAAGGCCCGACATTGGCTTGTCCATGATTGTTATTTCCATTTAAGTAGATATGCGAAAAATGGATAGCAAGCAATGGCTCGAAAGTCAAGCGCTGAAAAAAATGTATCAAATCAGGGGCTGGATACATGTCATCGGGAGAATAGGGGGGGCTGAAACAATTTTAAACAGGTATATTAAATGCCGCCTTGTTTAATTTTTCTGATTTTTTGCAAAACATCATCATATTCATCTTCAAGTGCAATGAGATCCATCATTACAGGCGGTTTTACAGAGTGGGCCGGCAGTCTTTTTTTGGTCTCTTTGATTTTATCGTCCAACGCCGTAAGCCTTTTTTTAAGGGCTTCAAGAGTTTCCATTATTCATCCTTTCGATTATTTCTCTGTTTTTTTGTTCCACATTTCCGAACCAGTCATTTCTTTGTTGCTTACCGTTGAAAATGATAAAGTCTCTGAATCAAATTTCACTGCCCATGGATAGTCACTATGCCAACATTAACCATTCGATGCCAATATTCAACATCCAATATGGATGATGCCCACCATCCTCTGTGTATTATTGCGTATTCACAGCAGCCCGGTTAACTGGAAAATATTAGCTTGAAAAAAGGGTCGAGCCTGTATAATATCAGCAGAATTATCTGCTTTGCAGGTCGGTATGGATAAAACGCTATTTTTAAAAGTGAGTTGACGCCCGGGACATGATTTCAGGATTTGAAAAAATTGTCGAAGAACGGATCAAGGCTGCACAGCAAAAGGGTGTGTTTGATAATCTGAACGGCACCGGAAGGCCACTTGCGCTGGAAGAAGACGGTCATATACCGGAAGATCTTCGTCTGGCCCACAAGATTTTAAAAAATGCGGATTGTCTTCCACCTGAAATTGAATTGAAACAGCAGATCCGGCAGACCGAAGACCTTTTACGTACCATGGAAGATACCGCACAGCGGTATCATGTGCTGAAAAAACTGAATTTTCTGATACTGAAAATAAATTCGCAACGCCAGGCCAACATTATGTTCGAAGTGCCGCAGCAGTATGAAGAGAGCCTGTTGGCGCGATTTGATAATGTAATTGTTTGAAGATACGCTATTATGGTTCAGAAAAAAAAAGCGGGTGATGGTGTTTTCAAGAGTATCATGGCCGCTTATGCCATTTTAATTCTACACGTATTACTGATTGCCGGAATGGGCCTCATGGTCATTTTTTTCCGGGGCATTATTCAGTATATGATATGGATATTTCTCGGCGGGGCGTTACTTTTGCTGGGCTCGGGCTACTATTTCTACCGCAAAATGAAAGCAGAGGGCAAAACATTACGTGAAACACTCCAGTCACCGATGCTCAATGGCCGGGCTGTTGAAATCAGTTTTCTGGGGGGAATTGCCTCTGTAAGGCTGGGGCGGAATGACAGTCGGCCTGCCCTGGAAGGAAGTTCTGATATTGCGCTTAAGCAACTGGACGGCCCCGGCAGTTCCCGTGTCAAAGAACTCAATGAACTGGCCCATCTGTTCAAAAATAAATTGATCACCCTGGATGAGTACGAACAGGCCAAGCAGCAACTCTTTAAACCCTGAATAACCGTGGGTAAACCTGGCCGGCATCGAAAAAAATCAACGGGACTACCGCCGGTTTGTTTCAAAAAACTGCGGCCTTATTTTTTGCCGTGTAAGGCCGTGCAAGGAGTGTCACCATGAAAAAACTCAATATTGCGCTTCTTTCCGGAGGGATATCTTCCGAACGGGAAGTTTCACTCAACAGCGGTGATCAGGTATTCGAAGCCCTGGATAAGGAAAAGTATCATGTGATCCGCTATGATCCCAAAACCGACCTTCAGCGCCTGGTGGAAGATGCCCCGGGCATAGATGCTGCCCTTATCATTCTTCACGGACCCTATGGAGAGGACGGCACGATTCAGGGTCTGCTTGATCTTTTGGACATTCCGTATCAGGGTTCCGGTGTGCTGGGCAGTTCCCTGGCCATGAACAAGCTGGCTTCCAAGCAGATGTATGAACGGGCTGGTATTCCAACGCCGCCGTATCTGGTTGCCGGAGCAGGTGACGGGGAAAACGGCGATCTGTGGATAGCGCGCCTGGGATTGCCTCTGGTGATCAAGCCGGCGGAGGGCGGATCCAGTATCGGCATATCCATTGTCAAGACCAGAGAAGCACTGACCCGGGCCACCCGGGCGGCTTTTGAACATGACGCTACGATTCTCATCGAACAGTACATCGACGGGATTGAACTGACCGGTGGTGTTATCGGTAACCAAAGCCTTGACGCATTCCCGATTATCGAGATTATTCCGGACCCAAAACATGAATATTTCGACTATACCGCCAAATACACGGTCGGCGCTACCCGGGAAATCTGCCCGGCCCGCATCAGTGACACGCTCACCCTCAAAGCTCAGAATTATGCCCAAATGGCCCACAAGGCTCTTTTCTGCAGGGGTTACAGCCGAACCGATATGATCCTTAAAGGGGATGACATTTATGTGCTTGAAACCAATACCATCCCGGGAATGACGGCCACCAGCCTGCTGCCCCAGGCAGCCGCCGTCGCCGGAATCGATTTTACCAGACTCATGGATCAATTGATCGAACTGAGCATGGAAGAGCGGCGGCCCGGACGAATGGAAGAAGATTAAAGATGGCAGTCGGAAAGCGTAAGGTGAAAGGTCGAAGGCGAACTAGTAGGGTGGGCTGTGCCCACCAAACAGACAGAATGCCTTCAGCCTAAATAACCTTGAAATATTGAGGTCCACCGGGAATTTGGACCGTTGATTTGTCAGCGATGCATGGAAATAATTAAAATTTGATTAAACCGGCTAAACGCAACAGACAACACAGGGGGGAATTATGAAAGTATTAGTGGTGGGTGGCGGCGGCAGAGAGCATTCGTTTGTATGGAAAATTGCCCAAAGTCCCAGGGTTCAGAAAATTTACTGCGCACCGGGAAATGCCGGTATTGAAGGCATGGCAACGTGTGTCCCCATCATTGCCGAAGACGTTAAGGGACTGCTTGAATTTGCCATGACAGAAAAGATCGATCTTACCGTCGTCGGCCCCGAGGTACCCTTGTCCATGGGCATCGTGGATCTGTTTGAGTCAAAAGGCCTGCGCATATTCGGTGCCTCCCAGAAAGCCGCCGAAATAGAGTTCAGCAAGTCTTTTGCCAAAAAGTTGATGATTAAATACAACATTCCCACTGCCCGGGGCGGTGAATTTACCAGCTATAAAAAAGCCCAGGAATGCATTCACAGCATGGGCGCACCTCTGGTAATAAAGGCGGACGGCCTGGCCGCAGGCAAGGGGGTTATTGTCTGTGACACCGTTAAAAAGGCCCTTGCGGCCCTTGATCTGATTATGGTGAAGAAAGAGTTTGGTGCGGCCGGTAAAAAGGTGGTCGTGGAAGAATGCCTGTTTGGTGAAGAGGCATCCTTTCTGGCGTTTACCGATGGTGACACCGTGCTGCCCCTGCCGTCTTCCCAGGATCACAAACCCATATTTGACGATGACAAGGGACCCAACACCGGCGGAATGGGTGCCTATTCCCCGGCACCGGTGGTGGATCGTTTCATGCATGACCGAATTATGAAAGAGGTTATGATTCCTACGGTCAAGGCCATGCAGGCGGAAGGGCGACCCTACAAGGGGGTTTTGTATGCCGGGTTAATGATCGACGGCGATAAAATAAATGTGCTGGAATTTAACGGCCGTTTCGGAGATCCGGAAGCCCAGCCACTTCTGATACGTATGAAGAATGATATGGTCCCCATCATGGAAGCCGTGATTGACGGTCGGTTGAGTGAATGTATGCTGGATATCGATGACCGGGCGTCGGTGTGCGTAGTGATGGCATCCGGTGGATACCCCGGTAAATACACTAAAAATCTGCCGATTTCAGGACTCGATAATGTGAAGCGAATGCGGGATGTGATGGTTTTTCATGCGGGCACCGATACGGTGAAAGACAAGGTTGTCGCCAGCGGTGGGCGGGTTCTGGGGGTGACGGCCCTGGGCGACACCATTGAAAAGGCCATTAAAAAAGCCTATCAGGCCGTGGCCAAAATCAAATGGAAGGGCGTGCAGTTTCGAAAAGATATCGGCCAGAAGGCCATCGTCAGACTCGCTACCCCGGCGAAAGTGGGCATTGTGATGGGCAGTGATTCGGACCTGCCGGTGATGATCGGCACCGTGGCCATGTTGAAAAAATTCAAGATTCCCTTTGAAATGACGGTGGCCTCGGCCCACCGCAGCCCGGAACTGGCCGTTTCCTTTGCCTCTGCGGCCCGGGATCGCGGCATCAAAGTGATCATCGCCGGCGCCGGGCATGCGGCCCATCTGGCCGGCGTTCTGGCGGCCCATACGTCGTTGCCGGTTATCGGTGTTCCCATTGATTCCTCCTGCCTTCAGGGGTTTGATTCTTTGCTTTCCACCGTCCAGATGCCTCCGGGTATTCCGGTGGCAACGGTCTCTTTGGGAAAACCCGGGGCTAAAAATGCCGGTATCCTGGCGGCCCAGATTCTGGGCGTGGAAGATGCCGGATTGCAGCAGCGCCTGGATGATTTTAAAACCGGGCTGGCCGAAGCGGTGGCCAAAAAGGCGGAAAAGCTGAAGGATTATCGATGACCCATGACGGCCCGGATATTAAAAATAACCCCCGGTAGGGCTCCTGTGGATGCCATAGATGCTGCTGCCAGGATCATTACAGATGGCGGTGTCGTTGTGTTTCCCACCCGGGGACTCTACGGCCTCGGGGCCGATGCCTTTAATGAAACGGCGATCAACCGCATTTTCAATATAAAGGGCCGATCAACCCAAAAGCCGGTACTGGTGCTGATTCATGAAATAGGCCACCTGGAACGGCTGGTTAAAAATATTACACCGCTTGCCCAACGGGTCATGTCACAGTTCTGGCCGGGGAGGGTCACCCTGGTTTTTCATGCGCTGGATGCAGTGCCCCCTATGCTTACCGCGGGAACTGGGAAAATCGGGGTCCGCATGGCCGGGCATCCGGTGGCATCCGCCCTTGTTCGTGCGGTGGGCGGACCGATTACCGGCACCAGTGCCAATCCGGCTGGAATGCCCGGGTGCATGTGTCTCCAGGACATGGACCCGGCCATCATCCGGGCGGCGGATCTTGTTCTGGATGCCGGACGGCTCAACGGCGGTATGGGCTCCACCGTTGTCGACGTCACCGGCCGGTTGCCGGTGGTGCTGCGGGAGGGCGCGGTCGGGGCAGTGGATCTTTTTAAGTAGACCTGACCCCACTTGTATCTGACTATTCAAAAGTGTGGGTAAGTTAAAGGTAATGGGGGGGATTGTAGTCTCAAAGGCGGTAAGGACGGTCCAGCAGGTGAATATCGGACAGGGTTTGATGACTTAAAGGGAGGAGGGTGGGAGTAAATGTTGGCCTTAGATATATGGCACCCATGCTCCCCCTTTTTTTTAATTTGTATCACCGGCAGGGGGTCTTTTTTTTACAATATAGGTCAGGGTGATTTTGTCTGTTGAACCGGGATCGACTTTTAGTGAAGCAGGGCTCAAGGCCGGTTTGACCGTTATTGCGCCTGATTTTTTAATAGTGTCCAGTTGAATCTTTTCTGTGTAGATTGTTGTTATTTTATTTAGAATATTTTTGGCACCGATAATTTTGACCTTTCCGGGTGTAATCGTTACGCTTTCAAGGATCAGGCCTTCAGGCAGCTTGCCGATCCAGTCCGCCTGGATCGGCAAATTTTTTTCTATGGAAACATCCAGTGTTACTTTTACTGTCTGGGGTGTCACTTTTTTTAATAGTACACCGGGTGGCAGTGTAATGTTTTCCGGGGTGATGGTAAATGTATTAGTGCCGACAACTGCTTTGCTCAGGTCCAGCCGCACGTTGACCTGTTCGGGGCGGATGGATTTGATAAGGGTTCCCGATCCGCTGAGGTTCAGGCTCACGTCGTTTATTGAGGTCTCCAGAATTTGCATTTTGGGCCTGCGGTTCATATATTCGATGGGAATTTCAAGGGTGCCCAGGGTTTCAAGGCCACGTGCAAAACTGAACCAGACGCCCGAAACGAAAAGAAAGGATAGAACAGCGGCGAGTCCCAAGCGGAAATTTTCCTTTTTACGGGATGCGTCAGGTAGCGTCGACACCCCCACATGATCTCTCAGAATTTGTTCCAGTTCCAGGTTGTCATGGATATCGATGATACGGTCTTCCCTGGCAACCACCACCTTGCCGCGTTCTTCGGAAACAACAACGACAAGGGCATCGGTTTGTTCGGCCAGGCCGGCAGCGGCCCGGTGGCGCGTTCCGTAATAGGAGGGTAAGTCCGACCGTTTTGACAACGGCAGGATCACCCCGACTTCGGTAATGCGGTCCCCTTTAATGATCACAGCGCCGTCATGGACCGGGTTGTCATGCCAGAAAATACTGAGAATCATCTCTTTTGATATCTGCCCGTTCCAGGTGATACCGCTCTGGGTAAACTCTTTTAAATCTTCAATCGTCGGGAATACCAGTAGTGCGCCAATGCGTCGGCGCGATAATTCATAAATACTTTCAATCACGATCTCTATGGGCGTTTTTATTGTTTTATAATGCAGGCCCCAGAGAATGGTTTTTAAATTTTTGGTCTGTAAAACACTGCGGATTTCATCTTTAAACACAATGATAATAATGAGGGCGGTAAACGCGATGATACCCTGGAAGGCCAGGCTGGTGACAATAAGGCCTATGGCGGCGGCAATGCGCTGTAGTATCCAGAGCAACGTGATGCCGGTGAGTACCCGAAATACATTGGTCCCTCGGAAAAGGACATAGAGTCGGAAAAGAATATAACTGTTTAAGGCAATATCGACGATGTCCTGCCATCGGATGCTGTTTAAAAATAGAATAAGATCGTAGTGCATATTAATCCGTGATGCTAAAGCGTAGTGTTTTGAAAATATTGCCCTGCAGATCGCCGATTTCAATGATCCAGGGGCCTTTGTCCATTTCACGCAACTCGATACTGCTGAAGGTGGACCATTTCGGTGATTTAAGAGATAATTTTTTTTGGGTGACCATTCGACCCCGATGATACCAGGTGTGATAGATAAACATGTTTTCCTGTACCGGATCAAATGCGGTAAAACAGGAAATTTTGCCGCTGCCGCTGTCGATGGAAAACACGATAGCCGGATTTACAGGGGCATAATTTTGGACCCCTTCACACATGACCGCTTGTATCAGCAACGCTTTTTGGCCGTTCTGTTCTGTCGATGAATCTGATTTTGATTGCGGACAAACCGGTATCACGCTGGTGAAAAATAATGACAAAAATAAAAAAAAGATGCTGGTTTTCATTATATTGCTCCTGACGATTATTTTAGCAGAGCATGAAGACATGGTAATGAATCAGCTGCTTACAGTTTTCGGGTTGCAGTTGGAAAAAAACAGCGCATTGAAATCAATATCCGTACTTTTATAATCGTTGGGTGTTGCTCAAAAAAAGTTTCAGCTGGCTCAACAGCCTCCGGCAATTGTAACCCTGCTTTTACTACAATCAGGGATAAAAGCAAACAAATTTGACTGCAACGATGAGTAAAACCAGCCGTTGATCCGTGAATCGGTAAAAAAAGCTTCACTTTTTTATGGGCAGGCGGTATATAACTTTGTCGGTTGGATAAGCTTGGGGCTGTCCATAAAATAACAAGCAATATAATGATAAGGAGGCGTACAGGTGGCAAAATTACCTGAAATTGCAATCAACGCGTGGGATGATCATGACGGTCCCATCGTATTTACAACGGTGGATAAAATGGGAACGCCCAACACAATTT
The DNA here is from genome assembly GCA_942490765.1 of uncultured Desulfobacterales bacterium. GTDB lineage: Bacteria > Desulfobacterota > Desulfobacteria > Desulfobacterales > 4572-123 > 4572-123. The sequence goes on from CALNYM010000032.1 coordinate 10,442, forward strand.
ATGTGATTTGTGTAAAAAGAATCGGTGATGATAAGATTGTGGTGGCCAACAATAAAATGCATAAAACCCTGGAAAATATCAAAGCCGGAACCAAAGCCAGCATTCTTTATATTACAAAGGAAAAAAAAGCATTCCAGGTCAAGGGCTCACTGACCTATTTTACCGATGGCGACATTTATGATGATATGAAAAACAATTGGCTGGACAAAAAATATCCCGGGCATGGGGCAGTTGTGCTGGACATCGAAGCGGTATACAGTGGTGCCGAAAAACTGGCCTGATCTGTTCCATGAGATCTGCGGGAACAGGAAGGACGCAACCAGCGAACGACAAACTCCGTTTTCCCGCTGTTTCAAGAAAAGTGCCCCGTGATACTTCCGGATACCGTATCACGGGGTATATCGGTGGTGTGAATAAAACGCCTTTTCAAGATCCCGCACCTTTTTTTTTCTCTCCCGCGACAGGAAAAAACCATAAAGTGGATCATCATCGGAGATATCCCGGTGCAAAATTTCCTGCTCAAGGATGGACAGGACTTCAACGGATTTATCGCAGGCAGGGTAGTTTTTATCATCAATTCGGATTATCTCGTCAAAGTGGATGGCAATGATATTGTTGATATCCACCAGCTTTACATCCCCGCCGGGTGTTATAATCAGGTTGCCAAAACCTGCAAGATCGGGGATATACCCGGTGCCCGCTATCATCTGTCTTGTCCTTTTGACAAACAGGCGGATATTTTCTCTGGCTTTGTCGATCAACACCTGGCCTGATGATGTCCCGAGTGGCATTTGTTTGAACAGGGTGGCCAGTGGGTCGTTTCCGCACAGGTGCCAGGGGTCGATAATCTCTCCCTGGATATATTCCTGAAGCCCGCAAAGGACGATGCTGTTTGTTCCCGCCCGTGTGTAATCAACAATAAACTCATCAGATCTGGCAATCAGTCCGGGGCCTAAAAATTTTAAAACAAGGTTATACTTATCAATTTCTTTTAGCACCGCATTCAAATTGTCAAAGCGGTTTCGCAGGATTCTGAGCATCCGTTTGGGTCTGGCCCGGGGATACCATCGGGTGTTATTGATGATTTCCCCCTTTGTTTCCTTCAGGACATCGTCAGCGGTTAAAACTTCGAAAATATGGGACCTGAGGCCCTCCCGGTAATGCTTTCTAAATTGATATTGAGCTGACCCTTTGATAAAGTTCAGCCCTGCCACCTCGTTGCCTGAAAGAAAAGGGCGATCCCTGATATCCTGTTTTTCATTCATTGCCGATTTTGTAGAGGGGAAAGTCCCGGCAAAGCTCGGATACGGTATTTTTTGCCGTAGTGAGAACGGTTTCATTATCCGGATTTTTTAACACTTTGGCAATTAAAGCCGCTATGATCGCCGCCTGGGCCGCCTTCATCCCCCGCGAGGTAATGGCCGGGGTGCCTAAACGGATACCGCTGGTCACAAAGGGGCTTTTCGTTTCAAAGGGGATGGCATTTTTATTGACGGTGATGCCGGTTTTCCCAAGAAGATTTTCAGCATCCCTGCCGGTAATATCAAGGCTTGTGAGATCAACCAGCATCATGTGGTTATCCGTGCCGTCCGAGACGAGCTTGATGCCCCGGGCCATGAGTTCCTCGGCCATGGCCGCAGCATTGTTTACAATATCTTTCTGGTAATCGGTAAATGAATCGGAAAGAGCCTCTTTAAACGCAACTGCCTTGGCGGCGATCACATGCATCAGCGGGCCACCCTGGATGCCGGGAAAAATGGCACTGTTCAGCTTCTGGCCCATATCCGAACTGGCGAGGATCAGTCCTCCCCTGGGGCCCCTTAATGTCTTGTGGGTGGTGGAGGTCACAATGTCCGAGACCGGCACCGGCGAAGGATGCAGGCCCACGGCCACAAGGCCTGCGATGTGGGCCATGTCCACCATGAGCAGTGCCCCTGTGGATTGGGCAATTTCAGCAAAAACATCAAATTTTATGATGCGGGGATAGGCGCTGGCCCCGGCAATGATGAGTTTGGGCCGATGCTCACGGGCAAGCTTTGCCACCGCCTGGTAATCGATGGTGCCGGTCTCTTTGCCCACACCATAATGGACAAAATGGTAGAGTTTGCCGGAAAAGTTCACCGGACTGCCATGGGTCAAATGGCCGCCATGGGAAAGGTTCATCCCCAAAACCGTGTCGCCGGGTTTCAGTACGCTCATAAGGGCAGCCATATTGGCCTGGGACCCCGAATGGGGCTGGACATTGACATAGGCGGCGTTGAATAGTTTCTTTGCCCGTTCAATGGCAAGACTCTCGGCAGCATCAACAAACTCGCATCCCCCATAATACCGCTTTGCAGGATATCCCTCAGCATATTTATTGGTGAGCACGCTTCCCTGGGCGTCCATGACCGCCTGGCTGACACTGTTTTCAGAGGCGATCAGTTCCAGGCCGTTTTCCTGGCGTTGCAACTCCTGTTCTATGATTTTGGCTATTTCAGGATCAGTGTTTAAAATGCTGGATGACACCATAATTTTTTATCTCTCTTTGCCCTGGGGTTGCTTTTTAATAATTTCTACAGCCATGGTAATTTTTTAAAAAAGAGACCCATAGATAAAATATTTAAGAGTGGAAATCAAGCGTTTCTAATTTTTAAGCTTGACAGGGGGTGACTTTTTTGGGATGTATGAATGTCTGTTCATATATTCATAGAATAACTAAGGAGGACCAGATGACCGGTCGCGATATCCTGGGTTCAAAAGATGATATTTGTAATATCCGGATAATTCATACGGACAAGATTAAAAAAGCCCATGAAGGGTCAATCGCGGATGATCAACTGGAACGCCTGGCCCTGACCTATCGGTTGCTGGGTGATCCAACGCGCCTGAAAATCATTATCGCCCTCTGGCAGGTAGAGATGTGTGTGTGTGATATTGCGGCCTTTCTGGGCATGAGCGAATCGGCTGTGTCCCACCAGCTAAGGCGGTTAAGGGATATGGCCATTGTCAAAAACCGCCGACAGGGGCAGGTTTTATATTATTCCTTAAGCGATGTTCACGTCAGTACGTTGCTGGAGATGGGCATTGCACATGTAGGAGAGGCCTGAACCATACTGGAAATTAAAGCAATGACTTTTATAATTAATATATTTGGTTCCGCCTGGCAATTGCTGCTGGCGTCTTCCATCTACATACTCTTTGGGCTTTTGGTAAGCGGGCTTTTAAAAGTTTTTCTGGACCCGAATATGGTGGTTCGCCACCTGGGCCATGGCCGGTTTGCATCGGTGTTCAAGGCCGCCTTGCTGGGCATACCGATTCCGTTATGCTCCTGCGGTGTCCTGCCGGCGGCCTTGTCCCTCAAAAAACAGGGCGCCAGCAACGGCGCAACCACCGCTTTTATGATTTCTACGCCGGAATCCGGTGTGGATTCCATTGCCATCAGCTATGCCCTGCTGGATCCTGTCATGACCGTTGCCCGGCCGGTCGCCGCTTTTTGCACGGCGGTTGCGGCAGGGGTCTCAGAAAATCTCTTTGGCTATCAATCCGGTAAGATGTCAATGGCACCGGATTTGAGATGTCCGGTGGACGGTTGCTGTGACGGTGTGGACTGTCCCCCGGAAATCCATAAACGGCATCATGGTTTCCGTCAGAAAATCGGCGTTGGTATTCGATATGCCGTTACCGATTTTTGGGGTGACCTGGCCCCATGGTTTTTTTTCGGCATCCTGCTGGCCGGTGTGATGACCGCCTTGATTCCCGAAAATATGTTTTCCCGCTATCTTGGGGGTGGTTTGCCGGCCATGTTGGTTATGCTGGCCCTGGGTATTCCACTTTATATCTGTGCCACGGCATCTACCCCCATTGCCGCTGCGTTGATTTTAAAGGGGGTGAGCCCTGGTGCCGCCCTTGTTTTTCTACTGGCCGGACCTGCCACCAATATGGCCACTTTAACCGTTTTGGTGGGCATCCTCGGCAAACGGGCCACAGCGATATATCTGGCCTGCATCGCTGTGTGTGCCGTGGCATTTGGACTTTTGCTGGATCAGGTGTATCTTATCGCAGGCCTTTCCGCTATGGCCATGGCCGGAGCAGTATCCGAAATAATGCCCGGGTGGGTGGAAATAACGGCTGTGGTGTTTCTTCTTGCCATTTCCGTAAAGCCGGTCGGCATTGCCATAAAAGCAAAAGCAGGGCTTCTAAAACCGCCGGGTACCGGCCCCTCCCATCCGGTGCAGGGCTGCGGGGCCACATGAGGGTGCTCGGAATGATAAGATCCGGTCTGGGTCTACATTGTTTTGCCTATAGTCAATTGATGGGTCTGCACCCTATCGAATCGGCGGTTTTAAATATTTTTCCACATGTACAGGGGCCGGAATCTGGCCCTGGGTCAGCATAATTTTTTCGGTCTGCTGCCATGCGTCGATATCGATGGTGCCGATGCGGATATTATCTGCCGGTTTAACCAGTTTTCGCGTTACCTCCCATTGTTCCCCAATGAGTTCCAAAGGTGTGTCTTTATCAAACCGGTGAATCGTATCCAGGGCTTTTTGCTTGTTTTTCGGATCAAGGGCCGCCTCCCAGCCTGCAAGAAGGGCCCGGACAAACCGTTCAACGGTCTCGGGATTTTCCTGTATCATATGTTTGGATGTCACCACGGAGTTGGCAACAAAACGGACACCATGGCCGGCAGGATCCAGAAAAGAAACTTTCTCCCCTGTACTTAACAGCTTCCGGGCGATAAAAATTCCCTGGGAGTTCCTGTAAACCGGCCAGACGTCCACTTTGCCCTGATAAAACGGGGTGTAATCATATCGAACGCTGAACAGGTTTACCTCTTTTTCATCCACGCCGCCCTTGGCCAGCAGGGTTCGCATGATGGTCTCATCGTTTCCACCATAGGTAATGCCGATGGTCCTGCCCTTTAAATCCCCGAGTTGATGGATGGGAGGGGTATCTGCCCGGTAAATCCACTGGAGGGGATTGATCTGAAAAAGCTGGGCAATGACAACCACCGGCGCCCCTTTGGCCACTGCCCGGATCACCTGGTCGGCTGAAGCAACGCCGAACTGTGCGTGTCCCAGTTCCAGTTCCCGTATGGCGTCCCTTTCCGGCCCCCCGGACTTAACGGTTACATCCAGGCCCTGGGCTGTAAAAAAACCGTGAACATCCGCATACAGATCACCCACCACGCTGGCGTTAAACAACCATTTCAGCCGATAATTCATATGCGTCTGCCCTGCACGGGCAGGGTCGGCGGTCATCCATGCTGCTGACAGCAAAATGGTGATCATCGAGGCTATGATGCCAAGTTTTTTGAAAAATGATCGTTTCATGCCATTTCTCCTTTGCAAAACAGTTTTATCGTTTTTTATGTTTCATTATTTTGACCACCGGCCCAGCTTTTTTTAACGCGATCCCCAGACCATTCCAGCAGACCCTGATAGATGGAAAGGGTGATCCCGATGAGAAACAGGGCCACCAGTATTCGGGCAAGATCGCTTTGGTACAGGGCAATCCGGATGCTGTAACCGATTCCGGCATTGGCGGCGATAAATTCCGCTACAATGGTCCCGGCCATGGCCAGGGTCGCACTGCCGGCAATCACCGTGGTCAATTTCCCAAGGTTTTCAAAGGCCCGGATTTTAATTTCAAGCTGCCACCGCATTCGCCCGGTACTGCGATAAAAGTGTTCGATATCCCTGATGGGTTCGGACATGATCCCGAGGACGGACAACAGCAGGGGGAAATAACAGATCATTGCTGCGATGAGTAACCGGGAGATAAAACCGTCTCCCAAAAGGATAAAAATAATCGGGGCAATGGCCACGATGGGATAGGCCTGGACATTATAGGCCGCCACTTTGATAAAAGACCCGAACCAGGTCGCCTGGCGGCCCACCACCCCGACGGTGAAGGCCACGCAGATGGAAATGATCTGGCCGAGAACGGCAACGTAAAAGGTGTTCAGCACATCAAGGAAATAGCTTTTGGATACGGCGGTGCAGGTTTTCCAGACTTCTATGGGACCGGGAATCACATAGTCGGACAGGTTCAGGGTATATTTCAGTAACAGGAGCAGGGTAAGTCCCAGAAAATAGATAATGAGAAACTGGCCGATTCGCCTATGAAGCATTCATGATCTCCAGCATGGTTAACTCCAGTTTTTGTCGGTCCACGGTTTTGCCGGATTGCAGATCCTGGCCCGGAATGGTGAGAACCTGGGGAGTCTTATGGGCATTGCGGAAGACAAGAATGTCACGGCAGAACGTGGCGACTTCCACCACGTTGTGGGAAATATACAAAAATACACGGTCCGGAAATATATCCTTGATTTTGAGGATGATTTTCTCCCGGGTGGGTTCATCCACATTGGCCAGGCTTTCATCCATGATCAGCAGTTGAAAATCCTGTAGAAGGTACCGGATCAGGTTGATACGGTTCTGCTGGCCCAGAGACAGCCGTGAAAATCTCAGATGCAGGCATTCATTAAGGCCAAATGTATCGATAAGGGCATCCCTTCGGCTGGCCAGGGACGACGGTACTATTTTTTCAAGATGTCTGCCGATACTTGACCAGCCAGGGAGCCGCTCAAGGTTGTAGGCGTATAGAAGGGTATCGAGACCCCGGATTTTGATGTCTCCTGAAAACGTGTTCAGACTTTGGGTGAGGAGTTTTGCAAAGGATGTTTTCCCCACACCGGAAACCCCGAAAAGGGCATGAAATCCAGGGGTATCGATATTAAAAGAAAGGTGCTTGAAAACCGGATTTTCAGCTCCTGGATAGGTAAAATTTATGTCACGACATTCAAGCAGCATCTGCCTTCCGATACTCTCTTGTCCCTATTTTGAAGGGATACAGTCTAATCTGGCAAAGCCAGAACCAAATTGAACAGTGACAATTGAAAACTGGTGGATAGTGAAATGGCTGATTCGTCAGTCTTTTGCACACCTCAAATCTCATATCTCATGACTTTTATATAAATAAGCGCTGCTAAGGTCAACCCTGGAGATGATTAATTACGAGACCGTCTAAATCTGGCTTTTTACGATAGTGTGGTAACCTACCAGCGAACACTCATCATGGTGCAGTTCAATCCGCTGCCGATACCCATGAGTGCCACATGATCCCCGGTGTGCATCCGCTCGTCTGCTTCGGCCATGGCCAGGGTGATGGGCAGGGCCGCCGGGCCGATATTGCCCTGGGTGGGAAAGTTCAGATATGCCTTTTCAGGTGTCAGGCCCAGGCGTTTGCTCAGTTCATCCATGTTTCGCCGGCTCACCTGGTGCGGGATATACAGGTCCAGGGTGTCATCGCGCCAATCGTCCAGGGTTTTACCGGCAAGCTGCCATGTGGCATGGGCCAGGTTGACGCCGTGCACCAGAACCCCGTGTGCATCGGCGATCATGTTGTCTTTCTGCCCGAGGCAGAGCCGGCTGTGCTCGGTGGCTGCCTGGGATACGGAACCCTTTATCAAATGGCCGGATTTTGAAATATCCTTATGGCACAACAGCATGGCAACGGCCCCGGATCCCAGGGTCAGGGTGGCAAAATTGTTCCTGAAGGCCGATGCGGAGGTGGTTTCGGCCTGAAGCATTTTAATGGTGGCCTCCACAGGCTCCCGGGAACTCTCCCCATCCACGATGAGCCCGTAACGAATGATGCCGGCTTCGATCATGAGGATCATGTTGACCATGGCGTTGACAAATCCAAGGCAGGCATTGCCAATATCATAATTCATGCAGTCGGCTGACAGTTTAAGGTTTCCATGAACCAGACTGGCCACGGCAGGCTCGATATAATCCTTGCACACGGATGTATTGATGATGCAGCCGATCTCCTGCGGGTCGATTCCGGCCTTGTTTATTACCTTTCGGGCGGCCCGGGTCGCCACATCACTGGGCATGACACCCGTATCCCAGAACCTGCGTTCACGGATACCGGTCAGGCCTTCCAGCAGACCCTGCTGAATCTCGAGCCGCTGCATGGTGCCGGAAAGCTGATTTTCAATATCCGTAGATCTAATGATATGGGGAGCCAGTTCACAGGCCACCGCTTCAATGCTTACATTATTTGTTATCATGGGTGTTACGCTCTCCATATGCCTTTTTGTATACGACGCAAAAAAAGGCGGTATGATTTTGTTCACATAAGGCAAAAAAATCGTCTGCCCTGCGGGCCGCAATTTGTAATAAAAGGTATAAACTAATACCGAAGGGGCAATTCGTCAAAAATTAATCCTGTATCCCGTTCAAAAGCCTGGAGAATAATTGCTTGTGTTGGTTTTGCCGGGAAAGGGTGCCCGGCCTTTGGGCTGGTTTTAATGCTGTCTTTTTTTAGAATGGCGTTGTCTGTATGTTGCCGCCGTCGTTGGACTGTCGCTTGATTTCGATCCGTTCCTGTATTACCATACGGGCAGATTCAAAATTAAGGGAGGTAATAATGAAAAAAACGATTATCCTGATTCTGCTCGCCGGTATTCTATTCAGCGTCCCTCTTGTTTTTGCCGAGCCTGTACCGTCTTCTGAACGCAATTTAATCCTTACCGACGGTACCGCCGAGGTGAGTGGCGAAAACGATTCTGTGAAAATTTCCATTGGCGTCGTCACCCGGGGACAGCGTCTGAATACGGTCAGCGCGACAAACATGGATATCACCGATAGCGTCCTTGCAGCCCTCAAATTGCTTAATATTGAGCGCCTTACACTCAAGACCACCGATTACCGCGTCACACCTCAAAGGGATTACAAGGCGAAACCGCCCAAAATCACGGGGTATGAAGTGAACAATGGTGTTTCGGTAACCCTTGAAATGTTTGCCCCGGATCGACTGTCCACCCATGCGTCTGTTATTGTTGCAAAAGCGCTGGAAAATGGTGCCAATAACATCCAGGGTATTAACTTTTATATCAAAGACAAAACACTTCTGGAACACAATGCCCTTACCCTTGCCACCCGGCAGGCCATCACCCGGGCGCAAACCTTGGCCGATGCCGCCGGTGTGAAGTTAAAGCGAATCGTTTCCCTGAGCACTCATCCGGGGTATGCAACGCCCATGAAATCGATGCTTCGCGGCGCCCCCGTGCAGGCAGGCGCTGAAGCCATGGTGCCATCCATGGAACCGGGGGAAAGCCGAATCCGCGCACAGGTAAGCCTTGTCTATGAAATCGAATAAACGGGAAAGGATGATTGTTGATCATGGTAAAGAATATGCCACCGGATATCAAAAATGTGGAAATTGACAAGGAACCTGTGGAATTATACAAAATACTCAAGTTCGAAAACCTGGTCGCCAGCGGAGGAGAGGCCAAATTTGTAATTTCTCAAGGACTTGTACGGGTGAATGATGAGAAAGAAACGCGAAAACGAAAGAAACTTTTTACAGGCGATGTGATCGAATATAATAATGAACGATTCCGGATTGTGGTTCAATGACAAGGGCGCGGCAGGCCTGGTTTTTGCATGGATCAATAGCGGGACATGATAACTAAGTTGAGCGACTAAATAAGAAGGAGTCTGCATGAATGATCCGGAAATTAAAAAAGGGTTGCAACAGGTACGGGTGCAGCTTGTCGAAGTGTTTGCAGAAACCGTGAACGCTTCTTTATCGACGCTGACATTTGATATTGATGAAGAGATCCTCACGGAACTCAAGGAAAGAATTGCCGCACTTGTGTTCAGCGAACAGGTCAATGATTCACCGGCGGTTCAATACCTTGCCGTTTGGGAAGACGGCTGCAAAGAAATCATGCATCTTTACATGAGCCCGAACATAAAAGAACTTCTGGGGTATTCGGCAGAAGAACTCGGCAGTATCGGATACGCCAGCATCGTTGGCACGGATATCCTGAGTTTTTATCAGGATAAAGACCATGTCCAGGAAAAAATTATTCCGGTCCCCGTAGCCCAGGAAAAACGGAAAGAGGGGTTTCTGGGCAATCGGAACTGGGAAGGATATTATAAGCTCAGGAAGAAAAACGGCAAAGATATCTGGGTCATTGATAAGGCGGTTATTACAAAATTCAGAAACACGCTAAACAAAAAGGTGATTTGTGTCTCAGGCGGCCTTTTGCTCGAAACGACCCAGGTTTTGGATGGCAGGTAATTTTCAAACCTTATTTTGGCGCCGGCTTGATCTGGTTTCGTACCTTGCCGGATGTCAAAAGTAATCTGGCGGTCTCGGCTGCTTTGAAATGCAATTCTTCCCATCCATATTCCGAGTAATCAGCCGTATGCGGTGTGATGATCAGCCTTCCCTTGATCCAGTTCTCGTCATTGCGCCAGGCCGTCAGCAACGGATGGTCTTTGGGGGGTTCATCGGGCAGTACATCCAGGGCCACCGATGACAGATGGCCGCTTTTAAGCGCCTCTTCGATACAGTCAAGACTTTCAAAGAGCCCTCCCCGGGCCGTGTTCACCAGTGATGCCCCGGGCTTCATTTTACCGATAAAATTCCTGTCGATCATTTTTTCCGTGTCCGGTGTCAACGGGCAGTGCACTGTAACAATGTCTGACCGGGCACATAAGGTGTCCAGGGCATCAACGATTTCAAAACCATCCGGCGTTGTCGAATCACTGGAAAATGGATCGTATGACAAAATACGGTATCCGAACGGTTTCATCCGGTCAATCACCGATGCGCCGATCCGTCCCCGGCCGATAACGCCCAGTGTGCTTTTGCCGGTGCGTTCTATGGGGGCAAGGACCTGTTGCCATTTATCGGTGTGAAGACGGCAGTCATAATTATACCCGATGATTTTCCGCTGCAATCCGAGGATCATGGCGCAGGCCGTGTCGGCGACTTCCGTGGTGCCGCAGCCGGGGGTATTGCAAAATACGATATTTTTGTCGGCAAGGGCCTGTATGTCCACACGGTCATATCCCATTCCGTAGCGTACGGCGATCTTGCAGTTGTCCAGCACAGCGGCGGTCTGCGTGTCTACAACCCAGTGCCAGACGAGGATCGCGTCAACTGTTTGCCATTGTTTTTTATTCTCATCCGATTCTCGCCAGTCTGACAGAAAAATAAATTCAGCTTCCGGAAAGGCCTCAACTTCAGAGGTGATGGGCGGTTTTACAAAATCGGTAATGCCGACAGTCCAGCGTTTGTCTTTGATGCGCATTATTTATTCCCCTTGAGTACCAGTCGATCATATTCTTCACTGTCCACAAATGCCTCGATGATGGTCGGTCCCGGGCTGGTGAAGGCTTCTTCCAGCGCCTTGTCATATGTTTTCTGGTCAGTGGCCTTTAAAACAGGGACCCCGAAAAAATTATCCGCGGATTGATACCGGTCGCCGGACAGGGTCGTACCGTATTCGCATTGATACTGTTTTTGATTCTGCTTAATGCGAATAAGGGATAATTTTTGATCGGTGAGCAGAATAAATACAATATTCAAATCAAGCCGCATGGCAGTGGCCATCTCGCCGACCATCATCAGGAAACCGCCGTCGCCCACCACACAGGCTACCTTCTTTTCGGGGCAGCACAGCTTTGCGGCTATGGCCGAAGGGATGGCAAACCCCATGGATGACCAGCCGTTTGTCATTAACAGGCATCCGGGCCCGGGTGTCGGCCACTTCTGGCCGATGAGATGCAGGTGGGCACCCACATCACAGGTCATGATGCCGTCTTCGGGAAGGGCGGCCCGCAACCCCTCGAGCACCGTGCACGGACCAAAAGCACTGGTGGGACGTAAGGTGTCAAACAGCCTTTGTCTGCGGGTCTGCAGTGCGTCCAAATCCCATTTGTTTTGAACCGGTGAAATTGCCACGAGGGATTCAAGGGATGTCGCTAAATCCCCGACAATATCACCGGCAAGTGTATAGTTGTCAGTGTCCAGATCCGCGGGGACGGTATTAATGTTGAGCACCGGGACATGGGGAATCCAGTCCTCATAGTTGACTTCAACGGGATCATAACCGATGCCCACAATCAGATCGGCCTGCTGATGGGTCTGCCCCACGATATTGGCCAGGGCGTGGTTCAACACACCGGCATACAACCGGTGATCTTCGGGCACCAGCCCTTTGGCCATGGGGGTCAGGATAATGGGAACGTTAAATTTTTCAATAAGTGCTGTGAGCAATGGTTGAATACCGGCCCGCACGGCGGTGATGCCGGCCACAACAACCGGCTTGTGGGCACCGGAAAAGATTTTGCGCATGGCCTCGAGCAGGATTTGTGTTGCCGGTTTTGCCTTTTTGGGGGCAATGATATCCAGTTTCTCATCGCCGGCTTCTTTCATTCCGATGCCCGATGGAATGCCGATATGGACGGATCCGGGAACTTCCGATGTCGCCACCTGCACGGCCTTGTAAAGTGTTTCCCTGACCTTGTCGGCGGTTAAACGGGTGGTCCATTTGGTGATGGGCTTGAACAATGCCTGGTGGTCGATGTTCATCTGGCAGGTACGATGCCGCATCTGGTCGGGTATTTCATCGGTAAAGGCCAGAAGCGGGGACCGGTCCAGAAGTGCACCACCGACGCCGGTGCTCAGATTGGTGGCGCCCGGACCAAATGTTGCGAAACAGGCACCGGGGATACCGGTGAGCCTGCCGCAGACATCCGCCATAAAGCCGGCGCTGGCTTCATTGCTGACAAGTACAAAGTCGATACCCGCTGTCTGACGGATGGCTTCGATAAAATCGATCATGCTGCCGCTGGGAACGCCAAAAACATAACGGATACCGATGTCTTTAAGGGTCTGGGCAAATTGCAATGCGACGGTTTTCATGTTTTGTCCTTATGTTTTTTTATAAATGCCTGACAGAAATTTTTGTAAGTCAGTGATGAGATAAGCGTTTTGAGTTGTGAGGTATAAAATTGGTCGCTTTTTTCTCATACCTCATTACTTTCATATGCATCCTGTTAAAAAATTATGGTTTGTTACCATAAATGCTGATTGAAGGCAAATCCCTTTACAAGGGGTCACACCTTTCCGATATGCGGATAAATTATGTTGTTTTTGGTTTTTATAAAAAAGTCACCCTGGGCGGGGTGCTGTCATCAACCGCTATGAGTGCACCATCGTTTTGACCGGCCATATTGCAGTTTACAATTATTGTTTTGTTGATGGTAGTCATCCCTGCACATTCGTGAATATGGCCGCATAAAACAAGCATGGGCTGACATTTGACAACCAGATTATACAGACGCCTGCTGCCGGCATGAAGGTGGCCGAAAACGTCATCCAGGTATCCGAAAGGAGGGGGATGCGCGACAACAACGGTGCGCTTGTCAATCAATGCTTCGGCTGATTTGAAAAGTTGTTTTTCCTTAAAACGGATACGGGATCTGAATGGAACAGGAATAGTTCCGCTCAGGCCCACAAAAGGCGTTGTGCCTAGAATTGTTCTATTAAGATGCAGGGGTGTAATGTTGGCGCAGCGCTTGAATAGATGTTCAACCCGCATCAGGTCCGTATTGCCGCGAATGGCCAGGACCGGTGCCGGCATGGTGTTAAGAAGGGATATGGCCGGGCCGGGGGCCGTAAAGTTTGTTATGTCTCCGGCAACAACGATTACATCAGGATGATGAGATTCAACCTGATGTCGTATTCCAGCCAATCGGTCCGGTTTTCCATGGATGTCGGCAACAGCGTAAATCAGCATGCCTTTACCTCTGTTTAATGAGTCAAACATTTGGCCACCACCTCGATGGGATGACGAACAGGACCGGCCTCCATTTGCTCCATCTGCATCCGACAGGTGGGGCAATCCGTGACCGTGACCTGGGGATCCGATGCCCTGATTTTATCGATCAGATCCGAGCCGATCCGGGTGCTCAGATCATAGTTGGCGGCATGCAGGCCCCAGCTTCCGGCCATGCCGCAGCAGTGGCTGTCCAGTTTTTGGACACGGATGCCCTTTACCCTGGAAAGCATCTTTATCGAGCTGTCGGGGTCGGGTTGAACCTTCAGGTGGCAGGGACTGTGATAGGAGACCCGCAGCGGATAAGGGGTTACGTTTAACCGAGGCGCATGATCGTTTACAAGGCGGCTGATGTGAATCACTTTGTCAGCAACCCTTTCCACCAGGGGGCCGTTGGCCACAAAGGCCCACTCTTTCATCAGTGCAAGCCCGCAGGATGAGCAGGTCACCACGATGTGATCGATTTTCTCCAGCAAAGCGCCCCATGCACTCAGGTTTTTGTCAATGGCGGCCCGGGCCTGGGGCACCATGCCTTTGCTGAGCATGGGCAGTCCGCAGCAGTGCTGTCCGGGCGTATAGATCGTCATTCCCATACGGGTTAACACCTTTATGGCTGCTTCTCCTATTTTCGGCTGAACATAGGACGCATAACAGCCTGCAAAGTAAAGGACCGTGATGTCGCCGCGGCCTTCTTTGACGCCGATTCTTTCAGCCAGACAGCGGCGGGCAAGGGGATCAATTTTACGTCTGGCGCTAATGCCGGTAACCCGTTCGCCGGCCCGCCGAATCATTTTAGAGTCCATTACGCGGGTGATTACCGGTGACAGCCGCCGTGTGGTGCGTCCGGCAAGCTCCAGACTGGTCACCAGTCGACTGGACAGCGGGGTGCCGAACTGATCTGCATATCGGGCCCTGGCCTCCATGGCCATCTTGGGGATGTTCACATTGGAGGGGCATTCATGGTAACAGCTCCCACAGGCGATGCAGGTATCGATCACCTGCTGGAACGCCCGGCCAAATAATGCCTTGTCCGCAACGGCACCGCTGATCAGTGCCCGGAGGATGTTGGCCTTGGCCTTTGGCGAAGCAGCCTCATCCCGGGTAAATTTGTACACCGGGCACATGCGCGTGGCCGTGGTGACAGTGGTACACCGGGTGCAACCGTGGCATTTTTCAATTTCAGAGACAAACCCTTCCGGCCAGTGCAATTGATTTTGCTTAAGATCCCTGCCGCGGTAGTTTTCGCCGTAGCGCAGCAGGTCCCCCATCGGCTTGGAACCATTATTTGTTTTGATGGCGGGGTTTAAGGTGTTGTTCGGGTCCAGCAATCGTTTGGTTTTACGAAAAAGAGGGTAGATATCCGGATACTGCCGACGGATATAGGCGCTTCGGAGCCTGCCGTCCCCGTGTTCCCCGGAGATCGATCCGCCCAGGGTCTGGACCAGTTGAAAAACCGCGTCGGCCAGTATTTCAAGCAGGGCAATATCTGCCGGGTCCTTGAGATTCAGCAGTGGTCTTGTGTGCATCAGCCCCTTGGCAATATGGCCGTAAACCACAAAGTCAACGTTGTGGGAATGGAGTATTTCATAGATGCCTTCAAAATATTCCACCAACCGGTGGGTGGGCACGGCCGCATCTTCAATCAGGGCCAGTATCTTTTTGTCACCTTTGATTTTGTACAGAATCGGGACGGCGGCTTTGCGAATGGCCCAGAACCGCTCTTTTTCCTCAGCCGAGACCGCCAAATGGGCGTTTTGGGTCAGTCGTTCCTTTTTGAGACGGTCCATTGCCATGTGGGCCTGGGAAACACAGGTGTCCGTATCTTGTGAATCAAATTCGATGAGGAGCACGTTATCGATATTATCGGGAATTTTGTCTCTAAGGCCGGGTTCGTTTTCTCTGGCAAAACCCAAAATCGACTTATCCATAACTTCAATGCCCGACGGGGCCATGGGCAGTATCATCTGTACGGCCCGGGCTGAAGCTTTGATATCGTCAAAAAAAGCCACCACAAGGCTGTCAAAAGCGGGTTTATCTGCAAGGCGGAATGTGAGGCCGGTAACGATGCCAAGGGTCCCTTCCGATCCTGAGAAAAGTTTTCCCAGATGCAAATGGCCCCCCTGTACCAGCTTTCTCAGATTGTATCCCGCCACATTGTGCCGCACGTCTGGATATGAATTTTCTATGATTCCGGAGTTCTCTTCGTATAATTGAAATAGATGCTTGAGGTTTTCCGGAAGCGCGCTGAAGTCGGCCTTTGAAATGTCCGATAAGGTGATGATGCGTCCTGCCGCAAGAACGATCTGTGCATCAACGATATAATCGGAAACATTCCCGTACTTGACCGAATGGGCACCACTGGCATTGGTGGCATACATGCCGCCAAAGCTGGCGTATTCACCGCTGGAGGGATCCGGCGGAAAAAACAGCCCGGTGCCTTTGAGGGCGGCATTGAGTTCGCCGAATCGAAAACCCGGCTGACATTCAAATTTTTTGCCATCCGTATCGATTCTGATGAGGCGGTTCATATATTTGGTAAAATCAAGAATAATGCCGCTGCCCACGGCCGATCCGCACAGCCCGCTGCCGGCGCCCCGGCAGTGTATGGTCATCTTATGGGCTGTCGCAAAGGCGGCCGCGCGGCAAACATCTTCTGTATTGCGGGGGTACACCACACATGCCGGCATCACCCTGAAAATGCTTGCATCTGTGGAAACCATATACCGATACAGCGCATCCGTGTATAGATCACCTGCAATTGAATCCTTTAAAACGTTTAAAGGGTTATTCATTTTTAAGCCGTCCCCTCTATTTGAATTGACCTGTTATATCAATTTAGTATCATAAACAAGCCTTTGAAAAAATATATAATTTAAGATATCCCTTTTCTTGAAGGCTGTTTTTGTCCTTGCAATCACCGGTCATATTCTCTATCAAACGAAAACGATGAAACCAGTGGAAACAGAAAAACAAAAATTTATCAGTTTTGAAAATGCGACGCTGCGTGTTCGGGATCAATTTATCCTGCCGAATACAAACTGGCATATATGCACCCGGCAGAACTGGGCTGTCTTAGGGCCCAACGGCGCTGGAAAGTCATCCATTGCCGGGGCCCTGGCAGGAAATGTGCCTGTGGTAAGGGGGAAAATGACACGTCATCTGCCCCATGCCCTTTCCACCCAAACCAGCTATGTGTCCTTCGATCTTGAACAGCACATCATCGCTCGTGATGAAAGCCGTGATGACGCCCGTTTCTTTTCCGGAAAGACCAACACCCTGGAAAAGGCGGATACGGTTATCTTACAGGATTACAGCCATGAGATATACAGTGATGTAAATTATGAACGCATCATCGATGCCCTGCAGATTCGGCATTTACTTGGCAGGGAAATCCGATATCTGTCCACCGGTGAAATTCGAAAAATATTGATTGCCAGGGCTTTGGTTAAATCGCCGGGGCTGCTGATTTTAGATGAACCCTTTGCCGGCCTTGATGTCCCTTCCATTACGCAGTTGAAATCGATCATCAGTAAAATAACTGGCGGCAACAGTCAACTGGTTCTGGTAACCCATCGTCTGGAAGAAATTACGGCCAATATTACCCATATTCTCTGCCTGAAGGACAATGGTATTTTTCTTAAAGGCTCTAAGGAAAAAGTTCTGGCATCGGAAAAGATAAATCGGTTGTACAGCCGAAAAAGGTCAGTTGGTATCTCGTTTCCTTTGAAAGCATCGATTGAAATGGAAATGGCAGAAAAAGAGTCAAAGGTGCTGGTGGAAATGAAGCAGGTCACCGTAAAATATGGTGACCTGACGGTATTGGACAATCTGGACTGGACCTTGAAAACTGGGGAGAATTGGACTATATTAGGACCCAATGGCTCGGGGAAATCCACCTTTTTAAATCTGATCACCGGGGACAACCAGCAGGCCTATGCCAACGACATATTCCTGTTTGGAAAGCGCAAAGGCAGTGGCGAGAGCGTCTGGGACATCAAAAAGAAGATTGGCGTTGCCTCATCCCAGCTTCAGCGCCATTACCGTAAGAAAATCAAAGCCTGTGACGTTATTTTGTCCGGTTTTTTTGATTCCGTGGGGTTGTATCGCAGTGCAAGCCGGGAGCAACAGGCCATTGCCGCAAAATGGATGGAGACAATTGGAATGGCCGACAGCGCCCAGCGGCCGTTTGACCAGTTTTCCTATGGCGAAAAACGCATGATTTTAATTGCCCGGGCCATGGTCAAAATGCCATTGCTTTTGATATTAGACGAGCCATGCCAGGGTCTTGACAAAGAAAACCGGCATATGATGATGGCACTTGTGGAGTATGTGGGAAGGCAGACAAATACCTGTCTTTTATATGTGACCCATCATCGGGATGAAATCCCTCGGTGCACGACAGATATTTTAAGGCTGCCCTGAGCTGGAAACAGGCGTGTTCATTTCGTTTAACCCTTTTTAATATTTCAATCCAGGGAGGAAAATCATGGCATTACAGGGTAAGAAAGTCGCACTGCTGGTGGAGGATATGTATAATGAGTTTGAGTTCTGGTATCCTTTTTATCGCCTTAAAGAGGCTGGGGCCGAAGTCGTGGTGGTGGGCTCGGGACGGTCATTGGTTTTTAAAAGCAAGCTGGGCATGCCGGCAACCGCTGATGCAGCCGCCGGTGATGTGGCCGCTGCCGATTTTGACGGGATTGTGATTCCCGGCGGGTATGCACCCGATATCATGCGAAGATACCCTGAGATGGTTCAATTGGTGAAAGAGTTATCGGCAGGCGGAAAACCGGTGGCGGCGATCTGCCATGCCGGATGGATGCTCTGTTCCGCCGGCATTGTCAATGGCAAAACCGTCACCAGTTATTTTGCCATAAAAGATGATTTGACCAATGCCGGGGCACTATGGGTGGACCGGGCAGTCTGCGTTGACGGCAATCTGATTACCAGCCGTACGCCGGATGATCTGCCGGTTTTCATGAAGGCGGTCATCAAGGCCCTGGCATAACAGACCATTGGGAGATTGCCATCATATCCGTCGGGGCGTTGATTCTTTGGTGGGCGCTTTCGGCCTTATTTTCTGCCACATAATATACAGCCAGGTGGCGGCCATGGCGCAGACCAGTCGCGGTATCCACAACCAGAAGGGATGAATGCCGAAGGGCAGGAAAAGAACGGGGTCCTCAATAACGGAATGATTGATGCCGATGGACAGGTGCAGTCGATCGAGCAGGGCCTGCTCGAACCGCCCCCTTTTTGTTTCTTCAACAATGACGGCGGCGCCAAAGGCAAGACCGAACAGGGCCGCGGTCAGCCACAGCATCCCAGTGGAAGAATCTATCCCCATGAGCTTGAGCAGGGGGTCCAGTGCCCCCACCACCCGGGGAACGACGTTGTAGGCCTTCATGATTTCGATGATGACCATGACCCCGATGATGATTACCAGCATTTTGATGCTCAGTAACAATATGCCTTTGGCCCATGCGGTAATCACCGTAAAAAATGATGCGGCCACGGGCTGAACCGAACCCGCCGAAGCCGTGATAATTTCACCTGAACTCAACAGCCAGCCGACCATTGCCGCCGCACCGATGGCGGCTGCCAATCTGACCAGGGTCGCCTTGATCGGGTTAACCCCTGCCTTGCCCTGGATAATACCTTCCTGAACAAGGTTGTGGGCGATGAGCAGAAAAACTGCCATGACGGTTAGCTGCGCTGTTGTAAACGGCAATACGGCCATGGCCGCAATGGCGGCATAGATTCCGGCCAGAAGGCCCACGGTCAGGGGAAGGGCCGCAGCAGGGGGTAGTTGCATCAGTCCCATAACCGGCTCTACTATGAACTCGATCCTGTCAAATAGGCCACTGTATTCGAACATCAGCGTCAGAAAGGAGATCGGTAAAATGATTTTGAGCAGCCAGATAAATCCGTCCCATCCTTTTTGCAAGCCCTGTTGAATACTGTTGCCCAGTTTTGACTGCACCGCGCACCGCCCTTTAAAAATAAATAAACCTGTAAAAAACAAAAGTGATCAATAGAATCAGATCCTGACGCTATGTATGATTACCGAATTTGACAAATGGGGGCCAACTTAACCGCAGTTTATTAAAAGTGCAATCAAAATTAATATAGGGCCGGGCAGGCGAATAATGGTCCGGATTAGGACCAACCCAGGGGCGGCAAAATCGGGAATAGGGCAGGGTCAGGTGACCTGGCAGGGCAAGTGTGCGACCTTAAATCAAATGGGTTTAACCGAGGTTTGGGGAAAAATATGATTGACAATAACGCCGAATTAAGATCTTTTGAACAAATTTAAATTCTATTTAATAAAACCTTTAACAGCAGGAGAGATAACATGAGCGATCATGGACAGCCAGGACAAATTGATTTTACCGTGGACAGGACCAACCTTTACCGTGAAGAATCCATAACCGACCTCAAGGTCGCCTCCATCAGGCGGATGATACCGGTAAACGCCGATGGAACGGAAGACACCAGCCGAGTATCCGTATTTATCGGGCATACGCAGCTCATGTCCCCGGATGGCCCCCTGCCCATACAATCTCAACTGGCGGCAAACAATATTGAAGAGGCATTGGATATTTTTCCCGAAGCCATGAAACAAGCATTGGGTGAGATGGTGGAACGGATCAAAAAAATGCAGGCAGAACAGCAGCAAAAGCAGAATAAAGAATCAAGAATTATTATGCCGGGCCAATAATTTAAAAATTCATATCCGAACCTTATTCTTCCTGGCCAGGGAGAATAAGGCCCGTTACCCATCCGGACCACAAGTAACCGGTCCCCCTTCAATAAATGTTCTGAATGCGATAACCGACCTGGACAGTCCAGACCCTAAATGATACCTGCGTAGGTCTCTTTGCAAAAGCACACTTTCTCGGTAGCCTCCCCCCAGCGTTTTCTTTGTTCAAGCCGCCGGATCAACATATCGCCGTTTTTGACCACCCGTCCGCCCACCACGTCGACACCACGGGCAAACAACGGGTCCGGGAAATATCCAGCCGTGGGGCCGACGACCGAAATTAGCGCATCATGAGAACAATGGGTCAAAATTTCGTCCAGTGAATTATTTAAAATCGTCGTACTGGTGCACAGTACCTTGTTACAGGTCTGGAGTTCAGTTGGGTCCAGCGTCACCTGCAGATCAGGAAATTTTTTTATCAGATCTGCTTTTTTCTCGATGACGACCAGTTGGGCACCGGTTTTTTGAATGGTTTTAATCAGCGGGCCAAACAGACCCACCATGCCGACCCGGTCGCCTTTTGAGATTGACAACAGCCCCAGTGAATCGGTGGTTGAATCCACCTCGAATTTTGTCACCCGCATCACCTGCTGGCAAATCGCATTGATGGCGGCCAGGCTGATCATCTCTTTGATCAGATCCCCAGTACCGAATTCAAGCGCATATTCTATTGGATTTTTGCCGACAAAATCCCCCGGCCGCAATTTCGTGTAGGCCTGTCTTTTACTGTCAGGCAGAAGCATAAAACCGAGGCCCGCGGCCCCGCCTTCCAGGCTGATCGCCATAAACTCGGCATCTTTGGGCTGGCCGCCTTTATAAAAGGGTGGAAAGAAGATTTTTTCAATAGGCGGTATGGTAAATTGGGCTGTCAGGTTTGTGACGATTTTTCTAAATTCATCTTTAAGGTGCATGTTAAATCCTCACGCTTTTGTATTGTGATTGGATATCCCTGTCTCATGTCCATTTACAAAATTTAAAAATACAAGCTTATGGTTGCGCCAATATTTAGCGATTGTCAAACATCCTTTTTTAGGGCCGGGATGAAAAGAAACGGAAGCTGAATCAGAGGGAAGGGCAACCCCAAAGCAGTAAAAGTTAGGCAAAAGAAATTGTGCAGCAAGCGGGATAAAAATTTTTATTGACAATAAAACTGTAATCGATATTGTAAGAATAAACTCAATAGGTGCGGAGGTGTTTCGAAAGAAAAGGCCAAAAGAAATGAATATTTGTAATGAAGGCATTGTGACATGAAAGTTTAAAATACTTTTTTAGAGCGTTATGCTTTTTTCCGGATTAATCAATATAAGAAAAATGCGAGGACCCAATGAAACAGAAAATCGGTTTGATCGTAAATCCTGTGGCGGGTATGGGCGGCAGTGTCGGCCTCAAAGGGACTGATGGCAAGTCATATAAAAGGGCAAAGGAACTGGGTGCACGACCGGTGACGCCCGTACGAACAAAGGATTTTCTTGAACATATCCGGAAAAAAGAAAATATTGAATGGATGACGGCACCGGGAAAGATGGGGGAAGACCATATTCGTGATTTTAGCCTGTCTGCCACTGTCGTGGGAAAGGTAGCCGAAGAAACTTCAGCCCTGGATACGCGTCAAATTGCCGAAGAAATGTTGACACTGGGGGTTGATTTGCTGATTTTTGTCGGTGGTGACGGTACGGCCAGGGATATTTATGATGCCGTCGGCATGAAAGTGCCGGTGGTTGCGGTGCCGTCAGGGGTCAAGATATTCAGTGCCGTGTTTGCCTTCAGTGCCAGGGCTGCGGCGGAGATGGTCGATGAATTCCTTGGCGGGGCCAGAGTTGCCGAACAGGAGGTCCTTGATATTGATGAAGCCGCTTTTCGGGACAACCGCTTGGCATCACAGCTATACGGCTATCTTCTCGTGCCCAATGTTAAAAAATACCTCCAGGGTGGCAAAGAGTGCTCCAATGTGAACCTGTTGGCCGTGAAAAGTAAAAAAGAGGTGGCTGCAGATATTATCGAACATATGGACAGGGATGCGTTGTATCTGCTTGGCCCCGGAACAACCGTGAAGGCGGTTGCCGATGCCGCCGGAATACCCAAAACCCTGCTCGGCGTGGATGCGGTTGCAGACGGACGGCTGGTCGGGGCAGATTTGAATGAGAAGGCAATCCTTTCCCTGTTTCAAGACTTTAAAAAGCGGCGCATCATCGTCACCCCCATCGGCGGCAATGGATTCATCTTCGGGCGGGGGAGCAAGCAGTTCACGCCGGAGGTGATCCGGCGGGTCGGCAGGGACAATGTCATCATTGTCGGCACACGGGATAAGATCGTCAAACTGGAAGCCCTGCGGGTCGATACCGGGGATTTCAGTCTGGATAAGATACTGGCCGGATACATGGCGGTCACCGTTGGTTACAAAGAAACGCTGAAAATGGAGGTCAGGGGGTGAAACGGCCGGTTGATTTAAGCATGAACGAAATGCCTTTTCTGCCGCCGGAAAATGTTGTACGGGCGGCACGGGAGGGGCTGTTGCAGTTGAATCGATATGCCGGGCATGAGGATCTTAAAAAATTGAGCGGTCTTTTGGCCGGCTATGTGGGCGTCCCGGAAGGGCATATCATACCGAGCCCCGGTTCCGATTTCCTTTTGCGGGAAATTATACACGCCTTTTCAGGCGGTCGAAAAGTGGTTATGGTCAGCCCCTCATTTATGCCGACGGTTCAAAAGGCGAAACAATTTGCAACAAAATTTGTCGGTATTCGCCTGAGCCCTCCGGTATTCGGCTTAAGCCCTGGCATCCTGCTGGATGAACTGACCGAACCGACGCTGGTGATCATCGACAATCCAAACAATCCAACAGGCAAAATCCTTCTTGATCGGCAGACGGTGGAGGCTGCTTTATGCCATGAAAATGTCTTTTTGGTAATCGATGAAGCGTACTTCGAGTTTTCCGGGGTGACTTTTGCAGATATGGTCCCCGATCATCCGAATCTTGCCGTCACCCGGACCCTGGACAAGGCTTTCAGCCTGGCGGGTGCCCGGATCGGCTATCTTGTCGCTGGAAAATCTTTTCTGGACGCCTTTGCCTCCTTTTATGCGCTTTTGCCCCAATCCAGCCTTCAGGCGGCTATTGCAGCCTTGCAGACTGATGGGTATATGAAAAAAAACGTGCGATTGATAGCCGCCGAAAGAGAGCGGTTGCAAAAAAAAGTGATTGAAGTGGGCGCTATCGTCTATTCCAGCAGTGCCAATTTCTTGCTGGTACAAACAAAAATACCTGAGATAGCCTTGAAACTAAAAGAGATGGGCGTGCTGGTGTCCGATATTTCGGGCCAATTTACAACCGGGGCCATACGGGTATCGGTGGGGCGACGTGAAGAAAACGAAGTGTTTGTCGATGCGTATCGGCGCATTGTTGAAACTCAAAATTGATGGTGTCGTAAGGGTCCATCGTCTTCTTACCTTTTTCCCTTTCCGCAGGCCATGGAGTGCAGACAGTCGTCATTCGCCATTTTTTCATCGAGTTCTTTGATAAAATAGGATAGGCTCTGCTATATGATCAGAATTTCATACAATATCGAGATTGATGAGAAAGACATCTCCTTTGATTTTGTCAAGTCTTCGGGGCCCGGCGGGCAGAATGTAAACAAGGTCGCCACTGCCGTGCAGCTGCGCTTTGATGTCCATGGCGCCACCGGGATGCCCCATGATGTGAAACTCCGGCTGAAGATCCTGGCCGGAAAACGCCTCACCGATGACGGCATCCTCATTATTCAGGCCAGTCGTTTTCGAAAACAGGAGCAGAACCGGCAGGATGCCATGGAACGCCTGATTCAACTTGTCCGGGCAGCTGCCATAAAACCAAAATCGCGGGTGCGGACCCGTCCGACAAAAGCCTCGAAAGAACGCATGCTGTCATCCAAAAAACGAAGGGGGCGTTTAAAGAAACTGCGCCAAAGGACGATGGATGGGGAGTAAAACGGGATGATTTTTTTTCTGTTTGTCTATTTCTGCATTTACGGCAGTGTCCATTTTTATGCTTTTTTAAAGTTGAAAAAGGGCCTCGGGCCGGGGTTTTCCGGTCAATTGATCCTTGCCGCAGTCATGGTTCTGATGGTGGCCGCCCCCATCGGGGTTCGCATGCTGGAGCATTATGGGCAGGAGGTCTTTGCCCGTGGCCTTGCCTACGTCGGATTTATCTGGATGGCCCTGCTTTTCGTCTTTATTTCAGCATCCTTTTTTTTTGACATCTACCGGTTTCTCCATTTTGGAGCGCGACACCTGGCCGGCAGCCCCCTTTCAGGAGCTATCCTTTCCGCCCGGCATTTTTGTCTCCTGGCCATCTTCCTTTCGGTTACGGTCGTTTTCTATGGCTATTTTGAGGCCCTGAACATCAGGACCGAGCACTTGACCGTGAAAACCGATAAACTGCCAGGTAAAATCCAGCGGGTGAGGGTGGTACAGATATCCGACGTGCACCTCGGATTGATTGTCGGCAGATGGCGGCTTGAACGGATTCTGGACAGGGTCACAGCGGCCAGACCGGATATCCTGGTGTCCACCGGCGACCTCGTGGACGGTCAGATGGATCATTTGGAAACACTGGCCGATATGTTCCGGCGTATCCCCACAAAATATGGAAAGTATGCCATCACCGGCAACCACGAATTTTATGCGGGACTTAATCGTGCGCTGGCGTTTACCGAAAAAGCGGGGTTTACCCTCCTCCGGGGCGATGGGGTGACACTTGACAATATTCTCAATGTGGCCGGTGTTGATGATCCGGCCAGGGGCCCTTACCGGCCTGAGGGGGTAACCGCCGAGCCTGAAAACAGGATGCTGGAAAAGCTGCCCCGGGATAAATTTACCCTTTTATTGAAGCATCAGCCGATCGTCGACAGCGCGTCGACGGGGCTGTTCGATCTCCAGCTTTCAGGCCACACCCATAAGGGGCAGATTTTCCCGTTTTGTTTGCTGACAAAACTTCGCTACCCCATGCACGCAGGTCTCTCAAAAATAGGTCACAATGCCCTGCTCTATGTCAGCAGGGGATCGGGCACATGGGGGCCGCCGATTCGATTTTTATCTCCCCCGGAGGTGACGGTGATCGATATTGTGCATGCAGATTAAAAAACAGGTCTATCGGAACAGCACCGCCTGGTTGTCCACAAGGATCTTCATATACACCAGTTCCAGTTCGATCATCTCCCGGTCTTGGTTTCGAAGCCATTGGCCCAACCAGGCAAACCGGATGGCAATGATGAATTCGGCCAGGTTTTCCCACCCTGTCTTTGAAATTAAATTGCTTTGGGTGAGTTTTATGAGAAAACGTGTCACCAGTGGACCGGACAGGGCATTGGGGTCCTCTATGCCGATGCAGCCGATGAGGTTGGCCGCATCATAGACATCGGGGCAGGGGCCGCAAAATTCCCAGTCGATGACACCGCGAATCTTTGAATCCCCCCAGATCACGTTCATCACATGAAAGTCCCCATGACAGAACAGCCATGGGATCCGGTCATGAATGGTCATGAATCGATCTTCCAGACAGCGAACGATGGGCCGCACCCGGCCCAAAATCTCGGGGTTCTGTTGTTTAATATCCTCACAAAGCTGTTGGATATAATCTGCAATGGAAAACACCTGAACCGGTTGTTTTTCCCCGGAGAACAGACCGGTGCCCCGGGCTTTTGTATAAAAAGAGATCAGAAAATCGGCCAGGGCCTCCCCTCGCCATCCATCTGATACATACGCCGGCCGGGGCAACTTGACCCCCGGAATGTACGGGGTGATCTGGAAACAGCGGCCGTCAAGTTTTGTCAGGAAAGATCCTTTTTGATTTTTAAGGGGGGGGTGCACATGGGAAACAGCCAGGTCCTTTAATAGATGCTGGTATTCGGCAATCCGTTGTTTTTTTGCCAATTCGCCGGGTGCCTGCTCTTCTACGATATAGTGGTGGTGCCCGGCGTCTTGTGCCACGGTCCGGTGCAGGCTCCGCTCCGGACTTCCCAGGATGGCGGCATCTCCGTGAAGGGCATTTAATTTTATGCCATAGGCGCCGGCGATCCGGTTTACATAATCGATATCCGTCAAATCTTTCAAGGCCAATGTTGCTGCTCCCGCAAACGGTATTTGAGATGGCAAAGCGGAAAATCTCATATCCATGCTTGATGAACTGTAAAAAGTCGGACTTGGACGGTCTCGTAAAAAGTTCAAATGAGCGCTACGCTTCATTGCGTGTCAAGGCGTGCAAATTTTGGTGTCATGAGGCGTAACCATCGTACGTTGAATAATTACGGGCTGCAGCACAACGCAGGAGTTGGACTTTTTACGAGACCGTCATGCTTAATCGGTAAAAAAGTCAGCTTTCATTTCAACCGTCAGCGGATCAGTGTCTGTCAGGCGCGTGGCCAGGCTGTGGATCTTGGGAAGCTCATAGCTGAAAAAATATTTAAAGGTGTAAAATTTCCCCTGATAGAAGTTGGATTCGGCAGGTGTGCGTTTTTTCCCCATGGCCTTTTCCACCACTATGGCCTGGAGCAGCCACTGCCAGGCTATGGCGATAATGCCGAATAATTCCAGATAAAGCGTTGCATCCGCCAGAAAAATTTCCGCTCCCTTTGTCTGTGCCATGGTTATCAGGTGTACGGTGACCTGTTGGAGCTTTTCCACAGAAGTGCCCAGTTGCTGTGCATAAGGGACAAGCCTTGGGTGCAAAAGAGCGGCATCAATGGTTTTCTGGAGTTTTTCCCCGAAAAGGGCCAGGGCCTGACCGTTTTTCATGATGATTTTGCGTCCTAAAAGATCCATTCCCTGGATGCCGGTGGTGCCTTCATGAATGGGGTGAATCCGCATGTCACGGAAAAATTGCTCTACTGGAAAATCTTCGCAGTACCCGTATCCCCCCAGGCATTGTATGCTCTGGCTGGTGGAGAGGATTCCCATCTCCGATGGATAGGACTTGGCAACCGGGGTCAGGAGGTCCAGCAGAAGGTGATAGTTGTCTTTTTCGTCTCCGTCGGGCAGCACTGTCAGCATATCTTCATATCGGCTGCATTGCAGCAGCAGAGAAAAGGAGCCCTCGATAACGGCCCGCTGAAACAGCAGCATGCGCTTTACGTCGGCATGTTCAATAATGGGAATCTGTGGTGACAGCGGGTCTTTGCCGGTCAGGCACCGGCCCTGGGGTCGTTTTTTGGCATATTCCAGGGCCGCGTAATAGGCCCCCGAGGCAATGGCCGCTGCCGCCAGCCCCACCCCGATACGCGCTTCATTCATCAACTGGAACATGTAGTAAAGCCCTTTGTTGGGCTCGCCCACCAGATAGCCATGGCAGTCGTCCTTTTCGCCAATGCTCAGCTGGGTAATCGGGGTTCCCCGATATCCCATTTTATGGAAAATTTGAGATACGACAATATCATTGAAGACAAGGTTTCCCTTTGCATCAATCCGTTTTTTGGGCACCACAAAAAGAGAGATCCCCTTGACCCCCGGAGGCCCTCCCGGAATTTTTGCCAGCATCAGATGAACGACATTGTCAACGCCGTTGTGATCACCTGCCGATATAAAGATTTTTTGGCCGGTTATTTTATAGTGACCCCTTTCGTTCGGCCGGGCCAGGGTGGTAATGTCGCTCAGAGAACTGCCGGCCTGGGGTTCTGTCAGTGCCATGGTGCCCTGCCATTGTCCCGTTAGTATTTTTGCCGCATAGGCCTTTATCAGACGGTCGTCGCCAAAAGAGGTTATCAGGCGTGCCGCGCCGGTATTAAGGCCGGCATAGGCGGCGGCGGAATAGTTGGCGGCACTGAAGATCATGCCGCAGGCAGTGGTAATCTGCACAGGGAGTTGTTCACCGTCAAGTGTCATCGGGAAACGGGCCGAAATCCAGCCGCCTTCACCAAATTCTTTCATGATCCTAGGGATCTCAGGGTGGACTTTCACCTCACCGCTGATCAATTCCGGGGGCTTGCGATCCATCTCTTCAAAAAGCGGTTGAAGCAGTCCCGTACTCAGTTGAAGGGCTGCATCTATTATCAGATCAAACATTTTCCGGTTGTGCTGTTTGAAATATGGGTGCTCGGCAAGAGCGGTAACATTGAAAACCTCGTACAATAAAAATTTTAAATTTCGGATACTGATAAATTTTCCGGCCATTAATACCTCCAGAGGGTTGTTTTTAAGGGATTGTTTTATTGCCTCCGGTCCCGCTCACATTTTTGATTGTTGTTGAACCGGGTGGTGCTGATGGCGGTTCATGTTCTGATATGACCCGACGGGTTGTCAAGGGAATTTTTATAGGAGCGGGCTTTCCAAGTAGGTGTGTTTATTTGTGCATGTATCGCATACGATAAGTAATTTTATTGACAGCAGGTCATTTGTAAATTATTATTCAAAAATCGAAAGTCGTTCGAAAAACGAAATGTTTTTTTTAAAATTCTCAATATTCATTTGGGCCTCGGCTTCGATTCTATCCCGGCTACATGATGGCCAAAAAACGGAGGACCTATGTACGAAGACCTTAAGGGTAAAACCGCCCTTGTCAGCGGTTCGGGAAAGCGCAGCGGCATCGGATATGCCATTGCCCGTGAACTGGCTTCTGCCGGTATGAATATCATCATTGCCGACCTGGGGGATATTGCCGTCGCGGATCTGGATATCAAAACCGGCACCCAAAGTGAGATGGCCGATATTGCCGATGAGTTAAAAAAGACCTTTGGCGTTGATGCAATGGCGGTGGCTGTGGATGTCTCCAGCAATGCGTCCATTCGCCGGATGCTTGACCTGGTGGAGACCCGGCATGATCATATTGACGTGTTGTGCAACAATGCCGGCGCCTCCTTTGGCGTTCCCAATGCCGTTCATACCTACGATGAAGATGCCTGGATGAAAACCATTGATGTCAATCTTCATGGTGTTTTCCGTATGACCCGGGCCGTGATGCCCATGATGATAGGAGAAACCGGTGCCATCGTCAATACCGCCTCCAGGGCCGGCAAGGTGCCGCCGTTGTTTAACGGGGCCTATGCCGTAGCCAAGGCCGGCGTCATCATGCTCACAAAGGTGATGGCCAAAGAACTGGCCGGCCTTAACATCCGGGTGAATGCCATCTGTCCGGGGCAGGTGGATACAGACCTTGAGAACTGGCGGTTTGGCTTGGAAGCCCAGTTTTTTAATACCACCATTGAAGACCGCCGGCAAAAGATGTGTGAAGAGATTCCGGTAGGGCGCATCGGGTCACCCGCAGAAGTGGCCCGCCTGGTGGCGTTTCTGGCGTCGGCCCAATCTTCCTATATGACCGGTCAGGCGATTAACATCACCGGCGGGCAGCTTATGGAGCTGTAGGAACCGAAGTATTGTGTTTTTTTACTTCAGGTCCTCCATGAACTTAATGGTGAAAATATTTTTAATTCAAATCGGCAGAAGACATTCATTAATCACGACCCCTTATATCAGGAGAAATACTAATGGCGACAATGACAGGCGGACAAATTGTAGCACAGGCCCTGCTTGAAAAGCAGATAGAATACATTTTTACCCTGAGTGGCGGTCATATTACGCCGATTTATCAGTATTTGGAACACACAGAAATAACGCTGTTTGACACGCGCCACGAACAGGCCGCCGTGTTCATGGCCGAGGCCTGGGGAAAACTCACCAGAAAGCCCGGTGTGGCCATGGTGACCGCCGGACCCGGGTTCACAAACGCCCTCACCGGAATTGCAAGTGCCTATTTTTCCAATACCCCCCTTGTGCTCATCGCAGGCTGTGTGGGGTTGGATCACAAGGAAAAACTGGACCTTCAGGACATGTTCCAGGAGCCGGTGATTTCCCCCATGGTGAAAAAGACCCTTGTGTGTCAGAAAGCCGAACGGGCCCAGGAGTTTGTGGACATGGCCTTTCGCATCGCCACCAGCGGCCGGCCGGGACCGGTTTACCTGGAGTTCCCCGTGGATGTGCTCAACAGCGCGGTGGAAACGAAAACGGTCAAGAAAATTCAAACGGCCGTTACATCAAAACCGGTGGATCGCCAGGGTGCAAAACAGACCATTGAAATGATTCGCAACAGCAAAAAACCCGTGGTGATTGCGGGAACCGGCATCTGGCAGGCTGGAGCGGAAACAGACCTTGTCTCGTTTATCGAAAAAAGTTCGGTGCCTGTATTTACGTCCCTTTCCGGAAGGGGCACCATCCCCGATACGCATCCCTTGTGTTTTGAGAGTTCCCTTGCCATCAGACCGGGCCCGGCTTTTGCCGCCTTTATTGAAACCGATCTGATCATCGTGCTGGGCACCCGGATTTCGCTTTACTACATGTTCGGAGACATTTTAAACCCGGCTGCAAAGATGATTCAGGTGGACATCCACGCTGAAGAGATCGGCCGGAACCGGACCATTGACCTGCCGGTGGTTAGCGATCTCAAAGCCTTCTTGACCGAGTGCAACGATATTCTGGATGCCCGGGCCCTGACCGATGAATTGAAAGGACAGTTTTCCGGGTGGATCACCACGCTTCAAGGGGCCGATACCGCGGGAAAAGCACCGAGCAAGGCCGACTGGGAAAGCACGAATACACCTATCCATCCCATGCGTTTGACCCGGGAAATTGATGATTTTATGAACAGGGATGATGATATCGTCGTGGCCGACGGCGGGGATACCACCACGTGGATGGGGATGACCCGGACCATGAAACAGGCCGGACATTACCTTGACTACGGCATTTTCGGTTCCCTGGCCGTGGGCCTGCCCTATGCCAATGCCGCTAAATTGAGATATCCGGAAAAAAGGGTACTGCTCATTACAGGGGACGGTTCTGTCGGGTTTAATTTCATGGAGTTTGAAAATGCCATCCGAAAAGGACTGCCCATTGTTGTGGTGATCAGCAATGATCTGGGATGGGGCATGATTCGTCACAGCCAGGAAATCAGGATCGGCCACGCCATTGAAGCCGGCACCTTCATCGGTCAGGTGGATTATCATAAAATGGTGGAGGCCATTGGCGGGAAAGGGATTTTTTGTAGAAAAACCCGAGCAGATCCGGCCGGCCCTGGAATCGGCCTTTGCCTCGGGCAAAACATGCTGCATCAATGTCATGACCGATCCCACAACCGTGAGTCCCGGGAGTATGGCCCTGGCGAATGTGGGGGCGTATAAGGTGTAGAAGGTATAAAAGGTAGAAGGCTGAAGGTCGAAGGTAGTAGGATAACAGTGGTTTCGCTGCGCTCTGCCTTTTTATAATCTACACACATGCTTTGGGGGAAAAATCTAAGATTTTGACAAGATAGGAAGGGTTGAGTGGTAAGTTAAACTAATATCGTAGGGTGGGCTGTGCCCACCAAATAGACAGAATTCCTTCAGCCTTCTACCTAATCAACCTAATACAACGGAGGAATACATGGATCCGGTAGCCATTGATCAGGTTCGACTGAATTTCAATCCTCAAGGCCTTCTGGCCATAAATGCGGCCATCGGCATCATGATGCTCGGTGTGGCCCTGGACCTCAAGCTGGATGATTTTAAACGGATTGTGAAAGCACCCAAGGCACCGGCCATCGGCCTGATGGCCCAGTTTCTCCTTCTGCCGGCGCTTACATACCTGCTGACGCTCATTATCAAACCGCATCCTTCCATTGCCCTGGGGATGATTCTGGTAGCCGCCTGTCCCGGCGGGAACCTGTCCAACCTCATGACCTACCTTGCCAAGGGCAATTGTGCGGTATCCATCAGCATGACGGCCATTTCCACTGCTGCGGCCATTATCATGACGCCGTTGAACCTGTCCATCTGGGGCAGTCTGAATCCGGATACCGCCAAAATCCTTCAGAAGGTAAGCCTCAACCCCATGGATGTCTTTACCACTGTGTTTATTATCCTCGGCATACCGCTTATTTTAGGGATGACCCTGTCCCGGCTCTTTCCAAATCTTGCCAACAAAGTCAGAAAACCGTTTAAAATCTTTGCCCTGGTTTTTTTTATTTTGATTATCCTTGGCGCTCTCGCTGCAAATTTCAAGATTTTTTTCCAGGTCATCGGCCTTGTTGTGCTTGCCGTTTTTATTCACAATGCCCTGGCGTTGAACCTGGGTTACTGGACAGGACGGCTCTTTCGCCTGGATGAAGGGGACTGCCGGGCCGTCTGCCTTGAGGTGGGTATTCAGAATTCGGCCCTGGGGCTCATCCTGGTATTTAATTTTTTCGACGGCATGGGGGGTATGGCCATTCTGGTGGCATGGTGGGGCACATGGCATATTGTTGCCGGTCTGATCACCGCGTTTATTTTCACCCGGTTTAAAACACCGGGAAACATTGAGTGTCAGGCGTTTGAGTAATGAGTGGTGAGAGCGACGGGGCGTCATTTTGTATGGCTCAAAACGCCTATCTCACCGCTTTTAAAAATAGAAAGGTGAATCATGTCCCAACAACCGTTTCAGGAAAAAGTCGTCGTGATTACCGGTGGGGCCAGCGGCATCGGACTGGCCCTGGCCAGAAAATTTGCCCG
Source organism: uncultured Desulfobacterales bacterium (assembly GCA_942490765.1). Taxonomy (GTDB): domain Bacteria; phylum Desulfobacterota; class Desulfobacteria; order Desulfobacterales; family 4572-123; genus 4572-123. Next base: position 43,314 of record CALNYM010000032.1, read on the forward strand.
GGAAGGCGCCTTGATCGGTCTTATCGATATGGACAAGGCGGCCCTTGAAGCGTGCGAAAAACAGTTTGCAGACAGCGGCCATAGGGCTGTGGGTGTTGTGTGTGATGTGACGTGCCGGGAGATGTGTGAAGCGGCCGTAGCAAAAATAATCGATCGTTTCGGCCACATCGATGTGCTTGTGAACAACGCCGGTATTACCCAGCGAAGCCTCTTTACCAGAACAAAAATAGAGGTGTTTCAAAAAGTCATGGCCGTCAATTTTTTTGGTGCCCTGTACTGCACCAAAGCGGCCGTAGACAGTATTGTCGAGCACCGGGGAATGATTATCGTCAATGAAAGTGTTGCCGGAATGACCCCCCTTCTCGGCCGGACCGGATACAGCGCCAGTAAGCATGCCCTGCACGGTCTGTTTACCTCCCTGCGATGTGAACTCAGACATACCGGTGCTCATGTGATGATCGTGTGTCCCGGATTCATCCAGACCAACCTTCAGACCCGGGCCCTGGGCGGAGACGGTAATATCACGAAAATTCCCCAGTCTACGGTGGGACGGCAGGACACCCCCGAGAGCGCGGCTGAAATCATCTATAACGGGGCCGTAAAGCGGAAAAATCTGCTGGTGCTGACCGGCATGGGGAAAATCGGTTACTGGGTTAGCCGCCTCGCCCCGGTTCTGTATGAACGGATAATGACCCATAAATTCAAATCAGAGCTTGATAACTGAATAGTGAACCATGGGATTAAAAGAAAGAAGACAAAAGGAAAAAAAGCAGCGAAAGAAGCAGATTCTGGCGGCAGCCCGCAGTATTTTATATGAAGGCGGCCTGCAGGCAGCTTCCATCACCAGGATTGCCGGCCTGGCGGAACTGGGGGTCGGCACTATTTACTCCTATTATCAGAACAAAGAGGAGATATTTGTTGCCCTTCAGCAGGAGGGATTGAAGTTGCTGTGTGCAAAACTTACTGACATTGACGATACAATGGCAGACCCTGTTGAAAAACTGAAACAATATGCCATTGCCTATCTGGATTTCAGCCGGAACAACAGGGAATATTTTGATATCATCAACTATTTTCTGGCATCGCCGGAGGTGATGTTTCCCCCGCCGTTAAAGGACCGGATTGACGGCCAGGGCAACAATATTCTGAAGGTTGTCGCCGGCACCATTAAAGCGGGCATTGCTGCGGATATTTTTGCGGATGTGGATGCAGCCCACTATGCCATGATTCTATGGGGAACGCTTCAGGGTATGTTGCAGCTTAGAAAAATGGAAAATACCCTGCTAAAGGGGGCTGATTACGATGACCTGTACCAGGCATCGGTGGAAAATTTTATCCGGGGGCTTTATCGGTGACGGGAGCCTTTCATTCGCGGTCACTACTTGATGTAGTACCCTGATACACGCCACGTTCCATCCGTGTCCAGCATGGGTGTAACGGTTTCAATGGTGTTTTTTTTATTCTCAAATGACGCAACAAACCTGATCACCACGTACTGGCCGTCCGGCGCATCCGGCATGGACGTGTGATACTCTTTTGATTTGAGTTTTCTGGAGAGATTTTTCCCTAGCGGTTTTTTGGCAACCGCCATGGCCTCCAGCCATTTTTCTTTTGGCACCGCCGCTTGAAAAAGCCGGGATGAATTTTCCCAGCTCTCGGCATATTGTTCGGAATCGATCAGCAACAGCCAGGCTTTGGCGGCAGCAAGGGCCGCGGCTTTTGCATCGGAATTTCGCCATGAAGAACACCCGGCAAAACTGAAAATTGCCGTCACCATCAGACATACCGCTATTTTTTTCATTTTTATCTTCTTGTATTGATTGTTGATGAACACAAACTATTTCACAAGACCAATAAATTATCAACAGCGGATATCAGCGGGAACCCTGCCGGTCGGGGTTCCCGATCCATGCAAAAAGCAGGCAGTTCGGTATAAAAAGGCCTGACCCCTTTTAATCCCCCCGGCTCTCGGATATTTTTTTTAGCGTAACCAGCATGGCTTCGACCATTTTATCGGCGGTTCGCTGACCCAATGCACCCAGGATTTTACCCAGGAACCCGAATGGCATTTCAATGTCTTCCTTAAAATGAAATATTGTGCCGGTCTGAACGGCTTTCAGGTTCCAGTTGATCTCATAGTTGTTGACGTTTTTTCCGGATATCATTTTAAGTGTCAAACTTTTGTTTTCATCCCAGATGATCGCTTGAAAATTTATTTTCCTCAGCGGTCCCGGCACTTTTTCTTCAACGTAAAAGCCCGTTCCTGTTCCCGAGCGTTGTTGACCGCTGTATTCGCATTTTTTAAAAGTATGAAACCACAATGGAATTTTGGCGGGATCAGTTAAAAAAGGCCATATTTTTTCCGGAGTTGCTGAAATGTCAACCGATTTATCAACCCTCATCTGCCCCTCCTTTGATAACTGTTTTTTAAAATTTACCCTTTGATTTCCGCGTCGTGCATAACTTCTCCAAAAACCCCTCCCAGATAATCGGCACCCAGCATGAAAGATCGGATGATAGCGTGCTGTTTCAGGCTTTTATCCAGGTCGGCCTCGCACTGTCGCCGCTTATTAGAATTCTTCCACGTTTCCCATGCCGATGTGTTTGCCCAGACAGATATGACAACAATCCTTTTGTGATCATTGATATCCACCAGGGTCTCTCCACTGACATATCCATTTTGCTGCATTGCGCCGATTCTCAATTCGTTGATGATTTTTATTTCTGCCACACTGGGCTCTTTTTTGAATTTTCTTTCAAGTAAGATTTTTACAGTCATGATAACCTCCTTTTGGTCAAGGTTTGCACCATTTGTTGAATCCACAGGGATTCAAAGTAACCTGCCCGGAACAATCCGGAACCCAATTGAATAGTGAGGGCTTGAAAGCCTGTGGCTTCGCTCTGATTAATTATACAACATCCTAGGGTGGGATAAAGGCCTGCCAATAGATAGAATACCTTGATTATTTACCATTCAATGTTCGTGCAAGGCATGTGGTTTCAATTTCCGGAACCGGAGGAAAAGGCGATGAATCAGGGGCTGTCTTGATGTCTATAGATAAGTTCTATTCTCACATTATTCTTGATTAGCACTTTATGATGTTTTTATCAAACGAAACCTCGGCGCTGGTAAAATTGATACTATTTTCTGTCATGGGCAACGGGTTCTGGCTTTTTCTGATCGATTACGGTACCATGAATCATGGTGTGTGAAATTTTTTGATTATATCGCGGCAGACGGCTGCTCCGATATTCGTAAACCATTTACCCGGGACTTGGCGCCTGTATTCTTAGAACCAAAGGAGAAATCCATGGCGTGGGCAATACAAAAATCCGGTTTTTTTTTGCTCATCCTATGCGTCACCCTCGTTTTCTATGGCTGCGACGGAAGCGAACCGCGGCAGCAGGTTGATGACACCGTCAAAGAGATCAGTGGGCAAAAAAACGTTGAACGGATGGATCAGATTCTAAAGGACATTGATACGATCCAGAGCAAACAGGCAGATCGGCTGAAAGAATTCGAAGAGAGCATTAATAAATAATGACGGTCTGGAAAAGCTTTTTACCAATTCATCAATAATGATTTTAAATTTCAATATTAAAAAAATAATAAACGGAGGCTGTATATGAACTGTCGATTGGATCACATTCACCTGGTATGCAGAGACATGGCACCCACCATTGAATTTTTCACGGAAAATTTCGGCGCGGAATTTGTCTGTAAAAAACGGTTTGGCAAGGCCGACGGCGCCATGCTCAACCTTGGCGGCACCACGGTCAACCTCAGACTGGCCCTGGCCGACGAGAAGCTTGCAGACCACGCGACGGAAAAACCCCTGGGCTACCATCACATCGGCATTCGGGTCGAGGATATCGAAGCCATGCACCGGGCATTGGTTGATAAAGGGTTTTCTTTTCCCACCCCGCCCACGGACATTAAAGGCTTTCGCATCGCCTTTGTGGAAGGGCCTGAAAACCTCATCGTTGAAATGATGGAAGCAACGGACTGATAGGTGCGCTGCGGCTGGCCCCGCCGGAACCTGGGTTAAAGAGCCCGAAAACTTTCCGCTGATTCTCTTCTGGCACCAGTTCGATGCGGCCATAGCAGAAGCTGTACCGGGTCTTGGTGATGAGCTCATCGGTGACGCCCAGTGGGATGGACCTTTTCGATTCAATGAAGTCTCCATGAGGAGAATCTTTTCCTCGACTTTAGAATCCGTTCTGTTTCCACCGGCGCCTACAATTTGCTCGATCTGGATCAGGTCGGCAACGCCCGGCCTGGAAACGGCCTCGGTGATATCGGTGCCATTGAAGAAAGATAACTTCATCCGCTCCAAGGGACAAAGACATCGCGTGCAGTGCCCACTGCCTGCCGGGGAAAAGTCTGAATGTTAAAGATGAAGCCACGTTTTGAAGAGCTCGATTACCAGGAAACCCACATGGGGGAACTGATCCTTCAACGCCGGACCCTGCTTTCCCTCAATGGCCGTGAGGTCTACGAGATCAGGCTCGGCGAGGAGTATCTCATGTCGAGCCTGTTCCATGACTCCGAAGTGGCCCTTGCGAATATCGGCCTGGGAGAGTTGGGCGGGAAAGGGTGGGACGTCGTGGTGGGTGGCCTTGGGCTGGGCTATACGGCGGCGGCGGCTTTAAAATTCAAGCAACTAAAGCGCTTGATCGTTGTTGAAGCCCTGGCACCGGTTATCCAGTGGCATCGTCGGGGGCTGGTGCCCAACGGAAAAACACTCACCCGTGATGACCGCTGTGTATACCGCCATGCCGACTTTTTTGCCCTGACCCGCGGTGATGGCTTTGACCCGGATATGGCCGGCACCCTGTTTGATGCCATTTTGCTGGATATCGATCATACCCCGGAATTCTGGTTGCACAGCAGTCACGGGGACCTGTATTCTGAAAATGGCATGCGCCGGCTGAAAGCCTTTTTAAAGCCCCATGGCATATTCGCCCTCTGGTCAAACGATGCACCGGAAGAGGCGTTTCTTAAACTGCTGGCCTCTGTTTTTGCCGGCAGCGAAGGGCATATTGTCCAATTTGACAATCCCCTGCTGCAGAAGGTGGCCACCAGCGGTGTTTACGTGGCGCATTGCAGTTGAATTTTTTCGGTACGCTCATCCTTTGGCGCCAAAGGCCGGTTCATAACCGACAATGAACCGGGTTGTGGTGGTATTGCGAATGGCTGAAAAGTGCCTGTTCCCCTTGTCAAAAGGGCATTCGGGCATGATGCACGGCTGAAACCCGAATCGTCTGTAAAACTTGGGATCACCCAGGACAAACAGGGTGCTGGCTTTAATGGGGTCCTGGCGCAGGGCAAATCTCAGCAACTCGGAGCCAATGCCCTGGCGTTGAAACCGGGGTGCCACTGCCATGGGCGCCAGGTGAAGGCCGCAGATCGCTTTGCCGTTGTAAGCGTTTGAAAATGCGATATAGGCAATGACCTTGTTGATATGGATGCAGACCCATTCATGGATGGGGGTATCGTTGTCATGGAATTGTTCGATCAGCTCTGCCTCGTATGGGCTTTTGGGAAACGCAGACCGCAGCAGGCCCGATACTTTGCTGTAATTTTCCCGGGTCGGTTTTCTTAGTTTCATCATCGCCTCCATAATTATTCACGACGCTCGACTCATCGCTTTCATGTTTTGTCAGAATCTTTGATTTTTGGCCCGATAGAACCGGGTCATTTTTTGACATGGGCTGGTGATTTTTACCATACTATGATCCCAATTTTCTGCAAAGTGATTTTGGGATTTATGAGTTTCATTGACAACGTCATCCAATATCGATAATAAGTGCATTTTTTCAAAACAGGAGTGGACTACCCTCTGGCCTGAACAGGGATAGGGGTAGCTACGGTGAATACCATCATCAGTGATACGAAAAACAACGACCAAATTGAGCGCCTGACAGCCATACGCGGGTGCATTCCCATTCTGGAAAATATTGCGGAACGGTCCGAACTTCTGGCGCAATTATCGGAACCGGAACGGATTGCTTTGATCACTGCGGCCGGGAAAATATCCCGGCCCGACCGGAAAGAGATTAAAAAGCGGAACAAGGCCAAAAAACAGCAAAAACGTATGGCTGTTGTGGCAAAAGAGCGCCGGTTAAGGGCGGGCACCGGGATCCGAAAGGCGAGAGAGGCGGCGGTATTTACTTCTCCCATGCAGATTTGCGATGTAGCGGCCCCGCCGGCAGATACGCTGAAGACCCTGGAAACACCGCGTAACTGTTATGTGTGCAAGGCCGAATTTACACGTCTTCATCATTTTTATGATGCCATGTGCCCCCAGTGCGCTGAATTCAATTACCAGAAACGATTCCAGACCGCTTCTCTGAAGGGGCAGGTGGCATTGATTACAGGCTCCCGGCTCAAGATCGGATACCAGGCCACCTTGATGATGCTCAGGGCCGGGGCAAGGGTGATTGCCACCACCCGTTTTCCAAAGGATTCGGCCCTGCGATTTTCCAGTGAACCGGATTTTTCCCAGTGGGGCCACAGGCTCCAGGTTTACGGTCTGGATCTGCGCCACACGCCCAGTGTGGAGCTTTTTACCGACCATATCAAACAGACCTACCAGCGTCTGGACATCCTCATTAACAATGCGGCCCAGACGGTGCGACGCCCCCCGGGATTTTATGCCCATCTCATGGCGGTTGAAACAACCGATACCACACAATTGCCGGCCGCTGCCGGGGCCCTTTTGGGGCAGTATCAGACCTGTATCGCCCAGTTGGAATATGGGCAGCCGGAGACTGCCGCCAGGGAAAAAGCCTTACCCGTGACCTGGAACGGCACGGCCCCGGGCGTGGGGTTGCGCAAGTCGGCCCATCTGTCCCAGATTCCCTACGCCTATGACCATTGTCTGGATGTGCCGGCAGTTTTTCCGGTGGATAAACTGGATGCCGATTGCCAGCAGGTGGACCTTCGCAAGACCAATTCCTGGCGGCTGCGGTTGGGGGAGATCCCCACCGCGGAAATGCTGGAGATCCAACTGGTCAATTCGGTGGCGCCTTTTGTGTTGTGCAACCGGCTTTCCGATTTGATGAAAGAAGATTACACCGGGCAAAAACATATTGTCAATGTGTCCGCCATGGAAGGCAAATTCCTGCGGTTTAAAAAAGGCAGCCGCCATCCCCATACCAATATGGCCAAGGCGGCCTTGAACATGCTCACCCATACGGCGGCCAGTGATCTGGCCAAATACGGGATTTTCATGAATGCCGTTGACACCGGCTGGGTCACGGATGAGGACCCGGCCATTTTGGCCAGACGCAAACAGGATTGCCATGATTTCCAGCCGCCGCTGGATATTGTGGACGGGGCGGCAAGGGTCTGCGACCCGTTTTTTAACGGTATTCTCACTGGAAAGCACTGGTGTGGTAAATTTTTAAAGGATTATCTCCCCATCGATTGGTAGTGATAAACCATTTGTCGAGTTGGCAGGGTCAGTTTTTTAAGGTGCCCAGCCAGTGCAGGGCCAGTCCGCTTCCCACAATGAGCACTCCCCCGGCAAAAAAACGCCAGGATACCGGATCATTGAGAAAAACCATACCCACAGTGGCCGTAAAAACGGTTTCACAGGACATATAGACCGATCCTTCAAATCCACGACAAAAGAAAAAGCCCTGGTTCATGAGCAATTGGGCGGTAAGGGAAGCAAAAACGATGCCGAGAATCATGGCCCATTCAACGGCGGAGGCCGGCAGAATGGGTGTCATGATAAATTTGGGCAACGTCGCAAGGGTCCCCATGGTGCAAAAGTAGAGATAGATGATCATGGGGCCGTTTTTTTCTCTCAATGATCGGATCAGCGTCACGGTGAGACCGGCAAAGACAGCGCCTACAATGGCCATGATTTGGCCATAGGCGCTTCCGGTGAGCCTGAAATCAAACAATATTCCCACCCCTGCCACCAGAATCACGATACATCCAAACTGAAAGAGATTAAGCCTCTCCTTGTAGATTAAGAACCCGAACAGGGCCGCAAACACGGGGTATGCATAAAAAAGGACAATGGCCGTTGAGATGGGCAATAGGCGAAGGGCCGTCACGACTGCGAAAAAGGCCACGGAACCGGTGCATCCCCGCAGGATGAGCAGAGGGGTCTTGTGGCCTTTATACGGGTTTTTGCTGCGCCCGAAAAGAGTGAGCAGCACCAGCATGCCCCCTAAACATCGGAAAAATCCGATGTGCCATATGGTATACCCGTCGGGCATGAGCTTAATGATACTGCTCATCAGGGTGAACAAAATGGCGGCGGACAGCATAAACAGCGGTCCGGCAAGGCGTGCCTCCATTTGAACGGTTTTTGTTTTTGTAGTCAAAAGCCCCTCTCAGCCCAGTGCCACATCAAGGGTCATCATCACTGTGAAACCCACCATGGTTGCCATGGTGACCATATCAATATTTGCCTCGGTTCGTTGAGATTCCGGGATCAGCTCTTCCACCACCACAAAAATCATCGCGCCGGCGGCAAAGCAGAGGGCATAGGGCAGTATGTTCTGCATGTGAAGCACAAATATGGCACCGGTGACGCCGGCAATGGGTTCAACTATACCCGATGCCTGTCCCATCAAAAAACTCTTTGTCCGCCCCATGCCTTCTCTTCTCAATGGCAGTGATACCGCGGCACCTTCCGGAAAATTCTGGAGACCGATACCGATGGCCAGTGCAATGGCGCCCCCCAGGGTGGCCGAAGAAAGATTGGCGGCCACAGCACCGAAAGCCACCCCCACCGCAAGACCTTCGGGAATATTATGGAGTGTGATGGCAAGCACCAGCAGCGTGCTTCGCTGCCAGGACGTCTTTATGCCTTCACTTTGCGTCATGGGCAGACCCAGATGAAGGTGCGGCATAATTCGATCCGCCAGTCTCATGAAAAGGCCGCCGGCCATGAATCCAATGACGGCTGTCATCCACGGCAGTTGCCCCATCTGTTCCGCCATTTCGATGCCGGGTGCCAGCAGGGACCAGAAACTTGCGGCGATCATGACACCGGCCGCAAAACCGAGCATCCCGTCCATGAGCCGGGGGTTTACCGTTTTTGTGAAGAAAACAAGGGCGGCGCCTGCAGCTGTTATGCCCCATGTAAAGAGCGTGGCCATGAGCGCCTGGGTGACAGGACCATATTGCTGAATGAAGTCGATCATATCGTATCCTTTTCGAGGCAATGTGGGGCCACCTGCAATTTGCAGTAAGGTCAGACAAGACTGAAGGAAATTCGCTGCAAAGATCCGGCCGGGCCCGGTATTCCATGGCGACTCAGTAAGGCGTTTCCTGGAAATACCAGTCAATGCTGTCACTGCCACCACTACCGGCATCTACAGCGCGGCCCCTGAAACCAAAAGCCATGGCCACCGCACCCGGCGGCAGGGTGGTGCTTCGTTTAAACGTGAATTTATCGATGGCACGGCCATACCCGAGGGTCAAAAGCGGTCTTAATGCCAGTATCCTTCCGGTTTCATCGATAAACACCAGCTCTAAAAAAAAGTAGTCCAATGTACTGAAACCGATTTTCAGAGAGCTGGCAAAATCAACCGCCCCTGTAATTGCAAAGTTGTTTTCCCTTAATTCATACCGATATTGCAGGGTCAGATCTTGGGGGCGCCACTGGGATTCGTTCGTGCCGTCTTCGGGGAAAAAAATCCTTTTTTCAAAGGGGACAATCCGTCCGACGCCGGACAACCCCGGCATGGCCTGACAGGCAAAAAACCATATCCCTGCAAAGGCGACTGCCGCAAAGGGTAGAAAGTTCATATATCTGTTTTTTATGGTTATCATGTTCTCCTCCAGTGACCGGTGCCGGGATGCTGCCGGTGGCCTGGAAAGGCCGCAACCTGCAGATTCTTCAGGGCATCAAATATCCATTTTTTTAAATAAAAACAGAAAATTAAGAATTAATCGGTAAGCTGATAATCTGTCAGCCTGTTGAAATATGGTATATTAATCATTTTCTACTCAAATATCAACCCGTTCCGGCCTTGTCACGAATTTTTTTACACTTACACAGGTCCCATATTGTTACAAAAAATAAGCGGTCGGCGGGTATCACTGTTTGCTTATCTCAAGAGCGGTCTTATCGTTTGGGGATTGGACAAGATGCAGGACCGCACCAGGATAATCAATACAAAGGTGTGTACATGGAAAAGATTTTTCAATAAACGAAATCAGTAAAGGGCTGTAAAGCTAGATACTTGCAACCGTCAGGAGGTCATATGGACAAAGACGTATTTATAAAGAATATTCCGTTTTCAGAACCCCAGCAACTGGCTGAACTGGTGGCATACGCGGAGGGCCGGGTGGTCAGCAGAACCTTTGCCCAGAACCCGTCCCTGAGCCTCACCCTGTTTGCCTTTGATGAAGGAGAAGGGGTCAGCACCCATACTGCACCCGGTGATGCCATGGTGCAGGTGCTTGATGGGGAGGCAACGGTCACTGTTGATGGAAAGGAAATGATCGTCGGGCCTGGGCAGGTGGTGGTAATGCCGGCCAATGTGCCCCACGCGGTCACCGCTGTCAAACGGTTTAAAATGATCCTGACTGTGGTAAAAAAGCCGGTGACGATCTCATCTTAGAATACTTTTTATGAGAGTCCATCAACTCTTGAAATGCCTTGTATATGAAGCTCCTGTATTTAGACGGCCTCGTAAAAATTCAAATGAGTGCTACTCTCACTGCTCGGGTCAAATTCGTGATGAGCATCGTTGCAGATTATGCCGATACTCAGGGGTGGACTTTTTGGAATCAATTTCCTCTTTTAAAATATTGGAAACAATATTCAGGTGAAGCCCTTTTGGGGTTTTAACAAGGTCATAATCAATTACCGAGCGGGTAATATCCGGGAACAACCTTTTTTTTCGTTCCAGCAGTATATCTATGACGCTATTGTTGGCTGCAACAAGAGAAGGCGCTGTATCGGGTGAAACACCTGATGCCGCCAAGATTTGTTCGCGATATTTCGTTTGTTCGTTTTCTGGCAAAAAAGATAAATTCCAGAGCAGGATGGCAATGGTGAAGGCCTTTTTTTCTTCCGCATCATTTTTTGCAACATCTAAAAGCGGTTTTGCAAAATGAATGATAATTTCAGACATTTTTTCCGTATCAGGAGGGGCAACACGAATATCGGAACCGTTATCCAATGATTTTTCTTTAACTTTTTGAAGCAGTTTTTCCTGGCTGTCCTGAATTGCTTTTTGGGTACGTTTCCGTTCACGGAGCCATTTTTTTCTGCTTTTGGAAATTTTTTGTATTTTTTTGCTTTTCGCCATGCTTTTAAATCGCCTTTTTCATTAAATTGTCCGCCTGAATCAGGGGTGATTCCTTGAGCATGACGCTGAGAATGATTCCGACAATTGAAAAACCCAGAAAAATAATCAAAAAAGGAATCATTCCGAATCTGTTCATCCCAACGATAAAGAGTATCCCCGAGATTTGTCCCGCCAGCAGCAGCAGGCCCTGGGATGTTGATTCCGGTGCCGGGAAGCTGACTTCTGCGCAAAACTGAAAGCCCACCGGTGCGCATGCCCCCAGAAGAAAAAAGCCAAGGACAAAGGAAGATACCAAAAGGGGGATATATCCGGTGGCAACGGTTAAGCCGATGAGGCCGGGTGTCATAAAAACCATGCCGATAACGATAAACGCTTTTCTTTTGCGAAATTTATCGGAAAGAATGGGGAGGATGAGGGCACCGATGATTCCGGCAATCAGCATCATTCCGCCCACCAGACCGGTTTGTTCCGTGGACAACCCTTTGATCTGGCAAATTTGATCAATGCAGGTGCTGATGGCGTTAAACATGCCCAGCCCAAGGAAGAAAAGTAACAGCATAAGGCGCATATCTTTAAGGCCGAGTATGCGCCGCAGGCCTTCAAAAACCTTTATCCGCTCATCTGTACCATCTGTGCCCGGTGCGGCAGCAGGCTGGTTTTTTAAGAAAACCAGAACAAGGATTGCACTGGCGACAGAGATAATGCCATAGGTTAAAAGCATGTTATGCAACTGGTAGGCCCCTGCTGCATCCTGGGTCACCAGCAGCGGCGTTACAATCATGGCGCATATAATACCAATAAATTGAGACAGGGTTGCAATGCCCACTGCAGTGGCCCTTTCTTCCACCGGAAACCAGCAGCCGGCCACCTTGGTGGCTGAATTCAGAATAAACGGCTGGGCCACTGCAAGCCCGATCTGGGAGACAACAACCATGGCATAATCATGCGCATACAGCCCTTTCAGGAGACCGAAGACAGCCATGAGAACCGCACCGGCCCCAACACCAATACGGATGCCAAATGTATCAATGACATAGGAGGCCGGTATGCAGATTAAAATAAACACACCCATGAAAATCATGGAAAGCAGGTCAATCTGCAGTGCCGTAACCCCATAGACAAGTCTGGCTTCCCTGGCCACGGGCGCAAAAGTGAGCCACTGCACCTGCATAACGGCATTGATGATGGAAAATACAAGAAGGACCACCCATCGATAGCCGGATGCCGCTGTTTTTGTTTCATTCATGAACTCAATCTCCTGGTTTATCAAATAGGGCTTGTCTGCTTGCCAATTGTTAATCTGCAGATTTGATGAACTCGTAAAGGTTCGGTTTTAGGCGGTCTCGTGAAAAGTTCAAATGAGCGCTACGCTTCACTGCGTGTCAAGGCGTGCAAATTTTGGTGTTGTGAGGCGTAACCATCGACCGTTGAATGATTACAGGCTGCAGCACAACGCAGGAGTTGGACTTTTTACGAGACCGTTAGATTTGGTGATAAGTTTTTTACGACGCCATCATTTTTGAAAACCGATCCATTGTGTGATGCTGTCTATCGGTTCTCTTGCAGACACTAACCGGTTGGCGGGAAAATCAGGGTCAGGATACCCGATGGCGATGGCGATTACGATCCGTCTGTTATCCGCAATATCGGTAAATTCCCGCAACACTTCAGGGTACATGACCCCCTGGTCCTCAATGCATGTTCCAAGGCCATGATCAAGGGCCGCAAGACAGATATTCTGCATGACCGCACCAATATCAATCAGGGGGGTCGTCTCGTCTAATATGCGGTCCGTGGTAATGATGATGGCCACCGGTGCATCAAAAAAACGAAACCCCCGTTCAAGCCACTGTGCCCTTTTTCCCTTGTCTTCCCGTTTGATATCCATGAGGGAAAAAATCTGTTTTGCCAGACGCACCTGACGCTGCCTGTAGACACTGTCTTTGGGCCATCCCACAACACTATGCTCCGGTTTTGCCGGTGCACCGCTGGTTAGTTTTTCGACAATGCCCGAGCGGATTCGGTTGAGAACATCACCGCTGATAACCGTGAATTCCCACGGCTGAACATTCATTGCCGATGGCGCCCGGCCGGCTGTTTCAAGTATTTCCCGTAACGTTTCCTTTGAAACCCCATCGGGTTTAAACCCTCTGACACTGATACGCTTCCGGATGGCTTCTGTGATTTCCATAAAAGTGCTCCTTTGTGAGTGCTTTTTTTAAGGGCTGTCGCAAAAAGGATACCGGCCCCAAAAACCGTTTCTGGAAGGACGCTATTTAGGTTCGATGGGAAACTTAGCCTTATACCACTCGTACCAACCGCCTTTGAGGGCATATACCCTGGTAAACCCGAGTTTTATCATCTGCAGCGCCGTACCGGCGCTGGTGGCTTCACTCGGTCAGGCACAATACAGGATATATATTTTATCCTTTTTATATTTTGACCCCCAACTCGCAGCCTGGCGGGGTTCTTCCCGGATGGCGCCTGTAATTTTTGATTCACTTGATTTCCAGTCGCCACTGCTGCGAACGTCGATAATGACCACATCCGATTGATCCGCCATCGCCTTGAGTGCTTCCTTACTTATTCGGGGTACGTCGGCAGCCATTGCAGATAAAGATGTGCCCAGAACAACCAGCGAACACAGGATCGTTACCAATACCGTTAAACAAAATTTCATAGTAATGCCTCCTTTTTAAAATTTGGCTATTTCATCGCCTCCAGGGATAGGGTTACGGCAATTGTTTCGCCCGGTGGCAGGGCTTCCGGGTCTTTCACCCCCAGGCGTTCGGGGAGCAGATTACCGCTTTCCATAACCATGGCCCTGACCGCATCGGCCCTTGACAGGGCCAGGGTCGTCAGTTCGGTTTCCGGCAATGGGGCCGTTTTCACCAGGCGGTTGAACAGCGCCCGTGCCAGAATCACCTCCGGAATTTGGGTGGCATCGGGTGAATCCTGAGCCGCCGTCACCTTTTCTGTTGCCTCCACCGCTGTGGGTTGTGCCAGCGTTTCCAGTTCTTCTTCAGTAAAGCGTTCCAGAAACATCTCACGTAACGCATTCTGGGTGTCACTGCCGGTATAATCCGCAGGGTCGGGATTCTCTTCCGGTTGCAGGCCCAGGGCAGCAGACAGCTTGCGCAGGACAAGCAATTTTCGGAGTTCTTCACCGTCTTGTTCCAGGCTGTATCTTCCCTGCACAATGAGCTGAAGCTGGGGCCGTTTGGTCAGCACTGAGGCCAGTTTTTCGAGTTTCTCTCTTTCAGGGGCCGACACCGCATAGCTCCCTGGAGCGAATGCCACCGAATTCGGATTCTCCATACCGTCCCCGAAAAGTCCGCCGAGGGCCCGAAACGGGGAGGTGATGATTTTTTTGATGACGTTGACCAGTGCCTGCCAGATCAAATGACCGTAACTGAACTCGGGGTCTTCAAGATTACCCCGCACCGGCAGACCGATATCGATACGCCCGTCTTCATCCTCTAATATGGCAATGGCCAGATCCAGGGGAAGACTGACGGCATCCGGGCTCTCCACCCGATCGCCCAATGTCAGTCTGTCGAGAATAATCGTGTTTTCACCGAGCAGCTGGCTGTTTTTGATCTTGTACTCCAGATTAAGGGAAAGCCGGCCGGAATCGATCCTGCGGCCGGCGAATCGGCCGGAATACGGTGTCATGGTATTCATTTCAATATTCCGGAAGGCCATGGTGATGTCGGTGAAGCGCTTTGGATCGGCCATGGCGATCTCTCCCCCGATTTTGGCATCCCCGTATTTGTCCACATCGCCATTGAATGTCAGCCGGGCACGGGTATTGGGCGCCGTTGAAATACCGGTGACAACCCCGCTCAGATTGTGGATCTTGGTGGCAAATTGCGGCCGAAGACTGAGGTCTGAAAATTCAAGTTTACTGTCACTGATTTTTATCCGGTCGATACGGACCGGGAAGCCGGTGCCTGTATCCGGGCCTTCAACAGGTGATGGCGCCACGCTGTTTTCATCAGGTGCCTTTTCCCTGGCCATCAGGGCAAAATTCACCTTTTTGGATTCATCGATGACAATTTTTCCCGACGATCCTAGAAGCTGAATATCAGCGATATGAAGGGTGTCCGGGGATAACGTGAAATCAATTTTTGACACCGTCAACTTTTTCAAGCCGTTTTGTTCATCACTAAAGTCGGGCCGGGAGAACCAGAAATCGTTCATCTCCATATTGCCCATGAAGGAGATTGCCGGTTTGAGGTCCTCTCCCTTGAAGCCGAACTGTCCCCGGGTGGAGAGGGTCCCGGATTGCAGATAAATATTGGCATACCGGCTCACATACGGTTGAAAGGTGGGTATCTGCAGGTCGGCCAGTTCGAATTCAGCCTGAACCACAGGCCCGGTGGGATTGATGATGCCCTTTGCGGTAAATGCCCCGCCTTCCTTGACCCGGAATCCCGCTGAAAAATCCATGGGGGACTTGCCATCTACACCGGTCAGCGCTGCATGGATCGCTTCCAGCCGGATCACCGGGGCATCGGCTTGAACCGTGTGATCGGAAAAGGCTGTTGAAAAATCCTTCAGGCCGATATGATCAACGAGAAACTGCAGTTCAGGACCTTTTGTTTCGGTACTGGCCGGTTTTTCTTCAACAGCAGTTGTCGGTGCCTGGGCCGGTGGGGCCAGATCGGCAAGGTTGATCGCCCCGTCTGTTCCGCGAACCACGTTGACATGCCCCCCTTCAAGACCCATGCTGTCCATGGTGAACTGCATCGCGCCCAGATCGAACCGGCCCCCGTTCATCAGCAGGGCGTCGACTCGCAGGTCGGGTTCAGCATCGGCGAATCCTGCCGAGATCACCCCCAGGCGGGATGAAAAATCCGTAACAATAATTTTTGGAACGGCCCCGCCGATTTCGGCATTGGCTGCAAACTGAACCCGGATATTGCCGACACCGGCGACCATATCCGGTTCGCGGCGTTGATCCATATAGTCAGCATGGATATTGTCCAGCAGAAATTCGTGAAGATTCACCACCCAGGGCTTAGCAGGGTTTTCAGATGAAGGTGCTTTTGTTTCCACTGTTGTAACGGCATCTTTCTTTGTCTGCCCGGTTTGCGGTTTGAACATCTCCTGAAGCTGCAACCGGCCATCTATCCCCATTGTCCCATTCACCCCACCGTCTGCTATGATAAGTTTGCCGATATCGAGCTGCCGCTTTTCCAGATCGAACCGCGATTCGCTCAGATGCAGTTTTTCAAGGGCAATGGCAGGTGTCTCATTGTCCTCCATGGCAAGTGCCAGTCCGGACAGCAATACATCGATCCCGTCCAGTACCAGTCCTGAAGCTTCACCGTCGAGATTGAATTGATATTGGGTTCGTACATCGAGTCGGCCGGCAGGCGGTGCAATGCGCATGGTGTCCCGGAAAAACTGCCAGGCGTGTTCCACCGAAATATTCGAAATTTCCACAAGCCCCTTGGACTGAATAGGCGCCAGAGCGATCTCTCCTTTCCAACGGACCTCTGTTCCATCGGGTATTTTTGCCGTCAGAGAATAAGGACCTTTCCTTTCCGGGAGGGTGGAAATATCGTGGAGTTCCAGGTTGAGGGGGGTCAATTTCGCAACAGCCGGTGTCGACATTCGGTTGTCCGTAAAGGTGATCTCACCGTTATTGATCCGGATGTCGTCGAGCAGCATGCGGACAGGCGCTGCTGCATCGCCGGGAAGGTTTTCCGCTGTTTTTGGTTCCCCGGGGGGGAGCAATCGGGTCAGGTTCAAACCCCCATCAGAGGCCATGGCAATAGTTACTCTGGGATTGTCGAGACGAATATGCTGAAAAGTCCAGGCCCAGCGAAAGAGGCTGGTTGTTTCAAAATCGACGAACAGGCAATCAAATCCGATGACCGGTTCCCCCGTCTTTTCTTTTAAGTTAAAATCGTTGAGTTCCAGTTTGAACAGGAAGGGATTGAATCGAACCTTGCCGACATCCGCCTGGCAGTTCAAATTTTTCTGGAGGCTACCGGGCAGCGTCTGCTCGATAATGTATGGCAGGAGGAAAAATCCCGCCAGTGTGTAGAAAACAAGGGCGCCAACCGCAATGATAAAGATCCGGTGACGTAAAACGTCTTTGAGGATCTGCCCAGCGCTTCTTTCTGTATTCATGATATTCCTCGCTAAATAACTATGGGTGGAGAATCGGGTGGTCCATAACCGATAAAGCCAAACGGAGAAGATACGCATAATCCGCATCTGTTTATCAGATATTGGATTATACACAATTTGTGGGGAAAATGCCACTCCGGATATCATTTTGGTGTGGGATGCCGTTTCATCAAAAAAACCAGGCCTATGAAAACGGGAAAGGCCAATGACGGATGTGCCAACTATCAATGCATATACAAAGCGATCCGCTTTGCAGTCATTTTAGCAACGAACCGTCCATGAACTGACATCAAAGAAAGCAAAATTTGAGTTGGTTTGAGCAATTATGTGAAAGGTGTTGTTTTGATAAAAACGATCGGCAACGGGATGGAAACAGTCTGGCAAGGACGTTTTACCCGGCGGGTGTAAACGTGGAAAAGACAATGAGCGTGACAATATCAGAGGGGAGGGGGGCAGCCACGTTTAAGCCCGTGGCTGACCTGTCAGAGCGGATCATCAGCCGGTTATCAGACCCTTTTTATTCACCGTTTTAGCCCAGTCGTCAAATGCGGAGATATTGGCTGTGGTGTGAAAATCCACGTGATAATCACCGCTGGCCACACGGGCAATCACGTCAAAGGCCTGCTTGTCCTTGGGAAAGCAAAGGGGCTTCAGTTCACGGGGCAGAGCAGCGGTTTTTAGATACTGCCGATGGGCGTCACAGTCCTGTACAAATGCCTCTTCACTGAAAAAATTCAGGTTGTCCAGCACCCCGAAACAATGCCTGGCATTGTGGACCCCGAAATCACATAGGGTCTGCCGGCCGCGCATCCCGTCGGCGCGAGCCCTGTCCCCGGGTGCCTTTTCCTCGGTGCTGCCGCCTGACTGGACTGAAGGCAGACCCGTTACCCACATATTGAGTCGGGCCACGGCAACATTGAGCAGGTTCATGGCATCATCGGAATAGGCCAGGTCCCCATCCGGTTTTGTGGGGCAGGGCATTCCGCCGAACATACAGAGCATCCCCGGACGGACCGTCTGGGCCACGGCCAGCATGAACATGACTTCCGCGTGGGTAATGATAATGCAGGCTTCGGGGGTCTGGGGAGCGGTGCGTCCGGCCAGCGGCATGGTGGTCAATCGCAGGTTATTGCCGGCCCGGGCCGTTTTTAACAGGGCATCCATCATGCCGTCCATGCAGATGAGGGGCGATTTGACCCCGCAGATAGAATCATGCCAGTCTTCGCGCCCGGAAAACCAGTTGACGGATTCGTCCCCGCTCATATAGGCGCTGCAGGTCACCTTGATGCAGCCTTCCAACTGGTCCATGATCTGGTTGCACTTCAAGGCATCGCCTTTATGGACTTTGACCGGCTGGCTCAAAAACCGGACCACATCCAGGTTCTCACCGACCACTTTGATCAAATGGTCCAGTTCATCATAGGATGCCGGCAGGGGATACTCGTCGGTGGGGCGGTATAGAAAAGGCGGAATGCCGCCGATCCCCAGTGTGTTCATTCCTTCATCGCCGGCAAATGTCTTGGCGGCGGACATCAGAGACTGGTCGATCAGATCCGGCAGAAGATAAATTCGATGGGTTGATTCATCATACCCGGCCAGCCCGGTATTTTCCAGCAGTGAAATCACGTCCGGGTTCCGGGTTTCAATTCCGACTTCGGCCAGTACCGCCTTGGTGGTTTCGTGGATTCTTTCGTAGCTCTCCTTTTCGGCCACAAGGTCTGCCCTGTATGCCGCCGGAGCAGTGTCAATCAAAGTATTAATATCGGTCATCTCAATATCTCCCATTTTTTATTTATTGACATGTTTGACTGATCCAAACCCCACGTTCGGCCCTACCGACAGCCCGGCCACCAATGAGTTAGATGTCTGTACACGTGAGGTCTTAAACAAGTCGCATTGCGCTGTCAACAAAATTCAACCGTGGAAAAGGGTAGATGGCGGATTTTTTAAAATTTTTTATCAGCAATATCGATCCAACAGAATCGTCTTAGACAATGAGGGCCATAAATATGAAAAGTCCATTGTTAGTTCGTGCCTGTCCGGAAACAAGGATTTTTGTTCAAGATTAAGGCATGCGATAAAAATAACCGGAGGCATATATTTGATATCCCGATAATTCTCCCCCCGATTATAGCCTTGAAGAGCATATCCATAAATGGTATGAGTATTGGCTAAACATCGGAAATTATCGATATACGCACAATAAAAAAGGATTTGCGATGCATGATAATGATCTATTCAATGGCAAACAAGATCAACTGTCAGCGCTTGCATTGGGTAAAGTTTCTGAAATAGCGAGAAATGCGCTTAAGGTTCTGATTTCAGAAAACCGGCCCGCCACCCCCGTGAATTATGAAAAAGCTTTTTACAAGAAAGCGATGGAAATGGGTGAAACAGAATTAATCGACCACATCAACTCAACGCTTTCAGTTGGTCAGAAAGCCACTCTTATGGTCGAAGGGGTTTCATCCGTAATTTTAAACCTCAACGAAGACCTTCGAAATTACCGTTCAGGTATAGATGACTATGATGGAAAAATTGAAAAACAACAAGGCCTTATACAACATACAGTTCCCCAGGATATCTGGTTAATTTTTGAAAAACACCTCTCAGAGTTGCAAAATGCAAACAATCAGATGAGAGCACAGATCGAAATTGCAGAAAGCCGTCTGCAATATCAAGAACAAAAAGTCTCTCAATTGCGACAGGAAAATCGTAGAGATCCATTAACAGGTGCAATGAATCGGTTGGCAATGGAGGAGGACCTCTCCAATGAATTTGCTCGTAACAAGCGCTATAATCGCGGATTTAGTATTGTCATGGCGGATATTGATCACTTTAAGAGCATAAATGATACCCATGGGCACGCTGTGGGTGATGATGTCTTAAAAGTTTTTGTCCAGCGGTTACAAAAAACATTACGTGATATTGATAGTGTTTATCGTTATGGAGGAGAAGAGTTTCTTGTTCTTCTTCCAGAGACCAATGCTGCCGCTGCTCTCCTTGTGGCCGAAAGATTACGAAAAAGCATTGATTCCGACGCGTTTAAACAAAGAGATGATCCATCTAATACATTTCGAGTCACTTCATCGTTTGGTGTTTCATTTAGTTGCACAATTGATTCCAGCTATATGGATATTATCAAAAGAGCCGACAAGGCCCTATACAAAGCAAAAAATGGGGGGCGTAATCGAGTAGACAGTGTTTTTTTATAAACTTGAAGATCTTAACTACCTGTTCAGTTCCTGTGGCGTCGCTCCAAATGAAAGAATTAAGAAGCATTTGCAACCTTGGAAACAATCAATACACCCACCCCAGCAGTCCGAGGCCGATGACGTTTGCCACGATGGCCATGGTGTAGATGGCCGAGACGAAGATAATTTTGGCCCGAATGGTTTTCATGCCGATGACCAGCAGTGCTCCGACATAAAAGGGCATGTAGCCGAGGAAAAAAATAAGCCACACACCGCCAACGGAGCGGTGCCAGAAGGGATACTCCCAGACCAGTAGCCCGCCCTTGTTCAGCAGGCATTCCACGAAGACGCAAAAGACCGAATAACCGATGGCCCAGAACCAGCGGTCCGGAATCCCGAGGATTTTGTCCTTGGGATTGTCTGAAAGGCTGTAATAGTAGATGATGCCGGAAATGGCGAACATGAACATGATCTCGATATTCCACCCCACCATGGTCCGCAGGGCCGTCTCCCCGGGTGCGGTCCAGAAGGCTGAATGCTGGGTCAGGTAAAACACCCAGCCGTTCCATGTTTCGTTGATGAAATCCAGGCCGAAAACCGTCAACCCGGCGAATATTGCATCCCAGTTGCCGTCGCCTCTCGCTTTCCTGACCTCTTTGGCATAGATCAGGAAGGTATAGGCCAGCATGGGGATCACATACCATTGAATTGTACTCAAGTCCCTGAGTCCCACCAGGGCCTGCTTTGATGCCTCTGTCATCATCGCTCATCTCCTATCTGTGAGGTTTTTCCGGGCAGGTTGTTCGGCCACCGGAGCCGACAACCGTGGCAGTACTGTTGACCATGGACAGATTCTGGTTTTGTGTAAACCCTATCGTTGCAAAAGCCGGATTGCTTCAGAGCCGAGGCATCGGGGGTGAAGCTGTATTCATCTACCGCAATCCCTTGATAACGAAGGATCTGGAGTCATCCGGCTTTCCCATAGGGTAAAAAATTGTGCCCTTTTGTACTTTTTCTGGATATCGCCATCGTTGACCTCCTTAGAAATTGCATCATTCTCGTTGAATCCTTTCTCGTGGTGGATTTAGATCAATAACGCATGTTTTTTATGCAATTATAGGGCAAATTGTTTTGAGCGCGTAACACTTCCTCCTTCTGTTTTTGGAGAAGAAGTGGTATCCTGTTTTTTTAAATTTTTTTACGAATTCTTACTATCACGAAAACGTAGCCTGCTGCGAGGAATTTTTAATTCCGTCGTTTAATACATATAACCATCCAAAAGAGCAGGGCCAGACATGGAAAATCGAAAGCTTCTGTATTCACTGGTGATGTTATTAGCACTTGTTGGCCTGGGTACCTTCGGGTACTATATTTTTGAACCAATGCCCCTTTTTGAGGCATTTTATATGACCATCATCACCATGTCGACAGTGGGGTTTTCCGAGGTCATACCGCTGACGACGGTAGGTCGCGTTATAACCGTGCTGATAATCATACTGGGAATAACCGTCGGAACCTACACGGTCAGTATTATTGTGCAATGGTTGGTAGGGGGTGAGATTCAAAAAGTTTTTGGGAGAAAAAAATTGCAAAAACAAATTATTGAATTAAATGGGCATTTCATCATCTGCGGGTTCGGCCGCATTGGCCAAATTATTTGTAAGGAGTTATTTGAAGAGGGGATTAAATTTGTTGTTATTGAACAAGATGCATCAGCGATTGAAGAAATCGCTTCGTTAAAATTCCTCTTTATCGAGATGGATGCGACTTCCGAGGAGGCCCTGCTTGCAGCCGGCATCCTCAAAGCCAAGGGCTTGGTGACGGCGGTCAATTCAGACGCTAACAATGTATTCATTACGTTAACAGCCAAGGGCCTTCGACCCGATATATTCGTGTTGGCGCGTGCATCAGAGGAAAAAAATGAAGAAAAACTGATAAAAGCCGGTGCAACCAGGGTCGTATCTCCATATCTTATTGGCGGCCGCAGGATGGCGCATGTACTGAAACGACCGACAGTGGTCGATTTTCTCGACATCGCTACCATCAACAATAAATTAGGCCTTCTTATGGAAGAAGTGAAGGTCCGGCCGGGATCCGGCCTCGTTGGGAAAAATCTTATCGAAAGTCGGCTGAGGCAGGATTTCGGTATAATTATTGTGGCGATCAAAAAGTCGGTTAATCAGATGATATTTAACCCGGCACCATCGGAAACCCTTGATGCCGGTGACGTCATTGTTGCCATTGGTCAACGAGATGACCTAAAGCGGATGGACACGATTCTGTAATCCTGTTTTTCGTAACCCGCATTTTTGTCGATATCTCGGGTATCACCCATTGGGCCTCCTTTTTTTCATGGCTTTTATTTTTAAAGCCACCTCTTGCCAGCGTTCCTTTTCCACCCGGTCGGCACTTTTTTGCCGGCGGTCGGATAGGTAGGTCAGCTCGCGTTTCATTTTCCGGTAGCTTTCCAGTCTGCCCTGGGAAATCGCCCCTTCAGCGACCGCCTGGAGGACCCGGCAACCGGGTTCGTGCATATGACTGCAATTGGAAAAACGGCATGTCCCGGCAAGGGTTTCAATCTCCGGAAAGGCGATCTTGACCCCGCCGTCGTCGTCCCAGAAGGCGATTTCACGAATACCGGGGTTGTCGATCACCATCCCTCCCTGGGGCATCATGATCAGATCCCGGGTGGTGGTGGTATGCGTTCCTTTCCCCACACGGTTACTTATCGACCCTGTCGCCTGTACGGTCTTCCCGCAGAGCCGGTTCACCAGGGTGGATTTGCCGGCACCGGAAGACCCGATCATGGTGGTGGTCTGTCCCGGTGACAGATACCTTTCCAGTGGCGCCAGCCCTCTGTCATCCTTTGCCGAAACCAGGTGTACCGGTGCGCCAAACGTCACCGCTTCAACCTCACTGACGAACCGTTGCGGATCCGGATGAAGATCTGATTTTGTCAAAATGATGACGGGATTGAGACCGCAGTTATACACCAGTGTCAGGTAGCGTTCAATACGACGCAGGTTAAAATCCCGGTCCAGACCGCAGACGACAAACACGGTATCGAGATTGGCTGCGATCACCTGTTCTTTTTGGGGCAGCGTCTCCTGTTTGCCATGGGTGCCCGCAGCGCCCCTGGACAGGGCATTTTTTCGGATCAGCACCGCAGATATCACGGTGTGGGCCATAAGGACCCAATCCCCTGTGACCGGATACAGGCCATGGGATACATGTTTGAGCCTTCCGGCTGTGGTAGCCAGCCATTCTCTTTTTCCGTCACTGACATGGAAGCTGTTTTTTCTTACCCCCACCACTCTGGCCGGGATAATGTCATCGTTGCAAAGGTCTTCCAGCTGTGTCTGGAAATGGGAAGTCCATCCCATCTGTGAAAGGTGCCGGGTGTTGTCGTCCGTATATATTCCGCTGGTATGCTGCTTTGTGATCATTGTTGAGCTCCATTTATAGTTGCCATTGGTCTTACCGGTATTTGCCGGCGCATGACATTGCAAAACGGTACACACAGCCTGCCGGCAATTTTGATTATATCTTTATATATTCGTTTGTTAGTTCTTACAGGCAGAGGGGACAACGATGACGGCGGAAGATTGGACAGGCGTCTGCTGCGGAACAGACCGAGAACAACAGATCTGTTTTTAAACAAAATAGCGTGTTATGCGTATTGCAGAGCTATGCTCAATCAACCACCGGTGGGTGAGTTCCCTTGCCGGCAACCATTGACACAAGAGCCACTAATTTCTTGAACATAAAAACCCCTTTCTCCGTTTTTTCTAAGAAGCATACTCAATAGTTTATGCTGCAAGCTGCTGTCAAGCTTTTTTCATTCAGGCAAATGCCCGCACGCCTTCCACCCCATTACATGTATTCCTTTGTGCTGATAGGACTCATCCCCAGCGAAGATCAACCCTATCGTTGCAAAAGCCGGATGGCTTCAGAGCCGAGGCATCAAGGGTGAAGCTGTAATCTTCTACCGCAATCCCTTGATAACGAAGGACCTGGAGTCATCCGGCTTTCCCGGAGGGTAAAAAACTCTGCCCTTTTGTACTTTTTCTGGATATCACCATCGTTGAATTCCTTAAAAATTGCATCATTCTCGTTGAACCCTTTCTCTTGGCGGATTTAGATCAATAGCGCATGTTTTTTATGCAACTATAGGGTAAACACCGTCAAGGCCTTAGATTAATTTGGGAATTTTATCCTGAGCGCTGTGTATTTTTCAAACATTTTCACTCCGCCTTAATATCTGCGCGACACCGGATGTCGATATGCCCAACTGCCTTGCTGTTTCAGCCGACGATACGCCATATCCGTTGATCAATTTTAATGCAATGGTTCTTCTCAGTTTCGGCAAAGGAGGGCGGCGACTGCCGGATTGAAGCATGGCAACCGGTATGTTTTCATTGTTACACTGTTTTTCGATCTCTTCTTTGATGCTTTTTTGCAATTCTATGGCCGGCAACTGGTATTTTATCTTTTCTTCGGCATGCTTGATCACCTCGGATACAAACGCTCCGCTGCCCAGTATCCGTTCATCACTTTCTTCTTTGATGCCGCTGTTTCTCATGGCCTTTACAATCGACCATCCCCCCATGGATCGGATTAAGCCACCGCCTGTTAAATCCGGTCTTTTGCCCAGTGCGATCCCTTTTTTGACAAACGCCTTATAGGCTTTTTTGGCGTCTTTTTCTTTCAGGCCAAACCATTTTAAAACATAGCCTCTGTCCTGCCAACCGTTTTTACACCGATCCATGATAACGCTGTGACCGCACCATTTGTACCGATCCAGTTTTGCCAGGGTGTCCACCATGCCGGCTCGCAGCGGATTCAAATGAATATATCGCACAAGTTCCTTGAAATAGGGGTCTTCTTCACAAATAATGGATTTATAGCGATTTTGAAACAGGTGTCCGTGGCGCCGGTGTCTCCGGTTATACACAAGGGCATAGCCGGAAAGAAACCGGCGCATGAATGTCGGCAGGCCGGCGGTGCCGCTGCGGAGTAAAATATGGGCATGATTGGTCATCAGCGCCCATGCATAGATAGCGGTTTCTGTATCCATGGCTACGGTGCCCATGCGGGTTACAAAGTCTTCACGGTCCGTATCATTATCAACAATCCGGCGCCTTTCGATCCCCCGGAGCATCACATGATGCAATGTCCCCGGCGCATCCAGTCTTGGGCCTCGCGGCATATCAGCCCCCTTACTTGTACCTGCTGTTTAACGCACTTGTTTGTACCACTTATCCATGCCTGTTTTGTTTCTCGTTTTCCATTTATATTCGGGTTTGTATGCTTTTTTTGTCAACAATGTCCCCTAAAGCACTAAAGCAGACATCCCCTAAGGCAGACACAATCCTTAAGGTTAGCCGGGATTTCTTGTGGCTTCAATTATTCGGATTGCGCCAACAGTTGACGTACCTCATCAACATGTAAAGGCCGTACCAGACGCGCCACTTCCTTACCATCATGCAATAGGATCAAAGTCGGCCAAAGCTTAACCCGAAACGCACGACCCAGTCGTTTACCTTTCCCATCATATACCTTTATATGGGGCAGCTCAGAATACTCGGTCAGCACTTCCTGTACTGCGGGGCGTGCCGCCTGACAGTGCCCGCACCAAGGCGTACCGAATTCGAGGAGAGTGTCACCGACAAATCCATTAACTTGTTCAAGTGTCGGGGGCTCTTCTGCATAATCTGGGTTAAACCCCGTGTGACTGGTTTTCATGCTATTTTATTTCCTATACAATAAATTACACTTAAGCTGTTGCTTCACGGATTGGTCTAACTCGTTCAATTTTTTTCATTCGCTTCGGCGAATGTAATGCAGTCCATAAATCATTTCGTTGCTGTAAATTGAGCCAGAAATTCGGAGTATTGCCGAATACTTTTGCCAACATTAATGCAGTGTCAACGGTGATAGACCTTTTACCGGTGCAAAGTTCATTTACTGTCCTGCGACTGACACCCATCGCAGAAGCTAGTTGCCCTTGAGTAATTCCCAAAGGCACCATAAATTCCTCAGTGATCATTTCACCAACACTGACGGGTTGACGTTTGGTTAAAATCATTTTACACCTCATTTGTATGTATGATTATCAAGGTAAATGCCATCCGCCTCCCCGCGTTCATCATCCCAAATAAAAATAATACGCCATTGATTATTCACACGAATGGAACATTTATCCTTTAGTTTGCCAGATAATTTTTCAAAATGATTGCTTGGTGGACTTCTCAGGTCAGCATCACTCGTTGCATCATCCAGCAGTTGTAGCTTCCTAAATAATCGTGAACGAATGTCAGCAGGTATTTTCTTAGACTGAATATCCTCTACGAAAAAATTTCGTAGCCAATTATCACGAAAATTTATAATCATAGTCACACTGTAACGCGCATGATTACAAAAGACAAGTGGTAAATTTGTTCTTTAGATTTAAATCAATCGCAGAAAGACTGAGTTCACTGGTTTTGCGGAGCGCAGTGGAGTCAAAATCCAGTGCAGTGTTGTACTTTTATACAATGTTTTCTCGTAGCGATTATTCCTACCCTGGTTACAAATTTGGCCGAACCATCAGGCTTATGACAACCGCTTCAAAGAATAAACCCTATCGTTGCAAAAGCCGGATGGCTTCAGAGCCGAGGCATCAAGGGTGAAGCTGTAATCATCTACCGCAATCCCTTGATAACGAAGGATCTGGAGTCATCCGGCTTTCCCAGAGGGTAAAAAATTGTGCCCTTTTGTACTTTTTCTGGATATCACCATCGTTGAATTCCTTAAAAATTGCATCATTCTCGTTGAACTCTTTCTCTTGGCGGATTTAGATCAATAGCTCATGTTTTTTATGCAACTATAGGGTTTATAACGATTTTGGAATAGGTGTCCGTGGCGCCGGTGTCTCCGGTTATGCACCAGGGCATAGCCGGAAAGAAACCGGCGCATGAATGCCGGCAGGCCGGCGGTGCCGCTGCGGAGTAAAATATGGGCATGATTGGTCATCAGCGCCCATGCATAGATAGCGGTTTCTGTCTCCATGGCTACGGTGCCCATGCGGGTTACAAAGTCTTCACGGTCCGTATCATTATCAACAATCCGGCGTCTTTCGATCCCCCGGAGCATCACATGATGCAATGTCCCCGGCGCATCCAGTCTTGGGCCTCGCGGCATATCAGCCCCCTTACTTGTACCTGCTGTTTAACGCACTTGTTTGTACCACTTATCCATGCCTGTTTTGTTTCTCGTTTTCCATTTATATTCAGGTTTGTATGCTTTGTCAACCAACTGTCCTACAAGTCACCCCCAAGGGGTCACGTCCTGATGCAATGTCCCCGGCGCATCCAGTCTTGGGCCTCGCGGCATATCAGCCCCCTTACTTGTACCTGCTGTTTAACGCGCTTGTTTGTACCACTTATCCATGCCTGTTTTTTTTCTCGTTTTCCATTTATATTCGGGTTTGTATTTTATGTCAACAATGTCCCCAAGGCACGGTTGCTATGCCTCGTGTCCAGGATTGTTCCCTTTCTATCTTATTATTTGATATTGCCGACTCAACCCCACCTTCGATGCGCTGCCTGGAACCCATCAAAATTCGTGAAACCAGAAAGTCGCTCCAGTGTTTCGTAGTCAATTAAAATATTTTTTCGCCTGGGATTTTGAATTTCGTTGTAGCCTCCATGATCCCACTGCTCAGGATGACTTACAACACCTGCACGAACCATATTCAAGTCAATATAAAAAATGATACAACGGAGTAAATGTTCTCCGGTCTTAATGAATGTAGCATGGTAACGGTCTTCCCAGAGGAGCAGGATACCCACTAAAATTAGTTGATTTGGCTTGGAACTATAAAAAAATAGAATCGGTTGTTAATCAATATGTTGGACAATACACCTTAATTTCATCAAAATAAGCGGATCCTTCCTGAGCAGTTAAGTTTACATGATCCAGAGATTCTTCTTTTGGTAAATCAGTTATAGTTATTTGAATTTGCCCTTTATCAGCGCCATTAATCCAGTAGCCTAAGGTAAGATTATTATCGATCCTTTTATAATGAATTCTGACATCATACCATTGTTCAGTTTGGTATCCTTTTGTAAAACAGTTGTGCCGTCGCCTGCCGTTATATTGCCACTGCCATTAAACAGAATTAGGCCACGATAGGGATTATCCATGATGTCCTCTTTTGTCTTAAACCGATATCCGCCCTGTGAGGATGACATCCGCTTAAAGTCTCTGATCCATTATATACTTTCATTTCAAGATATAGAATTCCTCTGAAAATGAGCACTGTTTATATGCAAGTGACGCATAGCATGACCCTAATGCCTCAAAGAGTTTTAAAACTTGATTAGTATTGTCGGTAGGATCTGATACGATGCTGTTATTTGATGAATCACTTGCATTTGCATCTTTAGTCCAGTCAGGCGTTGGCCATGTATTTAACGGTAGTCTTCTTCAAAGTTATCACTACAAATTGGAGTTGGGTTAATCGTAAAACCTGCCGAAACAACATCACTGTCAGTGTAACCGCTCTTGAATCCACGCGCTTTTACTGTACAGGAGCCGCTTACCGTAAAACCCACCCCGGTGTACTGTGTTGCGCTAAGAGTTGGTGTTGACCCATCAGTATAACGGATTATAGCATCAGATGTCGCACAAGATAACGTTACTTGTGTTGAACCTGTATAGATACCACCATTCGGTAAAATATTTGGAGTGGAAACTTTTTCTGGGAAGCTGCATATTGGTACATTTTTACCTTGAAGAATTGATACAGCTTCCGCCATCCCAATTTTGCCATCTCCGTTTATATCAGAGCAGGGGAGCTGGGCGTTTTCCGGATTTTGCCCGCTAAGAATTTGAAGAATAGTTATTGCATCAGGTAAGGCACTCGTGACTGCAAAACCGTCACATCCATCGGACTGCCGTCAGTTCCGGAAGCAGCTACACGGATTGTTCCTGTTCGGAAAGAGCCTGTATCGTTAGCTAAAAACTCCAGACTAACCGTGCCACTATTTGTCCCACTTGAACCAGACGAAATAGAAAGCCAATCTTCCCCAGATACGACCGAAGCTGTCCAAAGCATGTCGCCGGTGCCGGTATTGTCAACGCCAAATGTAGTTGTTCCAGAACTATCACTGACAGTTCGAGAGTCAGGAGTTATTGAAAGCTCTGGTATTTCATCATCGTTATTGTTGGAAAGTGATACTATAGCCCACTCGGCCATGTCTACATTTGGATATACAGAATCATATACAGGCCAGTACCATGCATTAGTACCATCGGGAGAAGCGCGAACCATCATTCTAAAAGACGATCCCGCTGACAAGCCGAGATCGTCCAGGGGAATTTTTGAATTCATACGCAACATTTGTATCTCCACCAGACGCACTGCTATGCCCGGCCCCTGGAGTGACATGCGGTACGTTTTCTATGCTGGAGAAGTGCACAATAGTTTGTGTAAATCCACTCCAAGAATTGGGAGAACCCTTCTCAGACTGAATGTCGATATAAGGTAAAGTCTCGTTCCCGCTGAAAGTCCCTGAATTGTCACCATCAATTCTTATCCATGCCTTGCTGTCCCATCCAGTACTAACGGTGTTTCTTCCGCCATATAAAAAGTTACCATCATGCATCATTCTAAGATTAACGCCATTATCACGCCCCTCATGAACAAATTTTCAGGAGGACCAATAAACACATTCACAATGACTACACGATGATGATCCGCTTGAACAAAGAAATTAATTTTTGCACTTGGATGTACTGAAATTATACATACTTTTGGGACTTCCATCTGTTTCAGAGAACATTGGATTGTCTTGTTCGAGAACACGAACTCGAAGGTTAGCTGAAACTTTACGTTAATCGTGCCACTATTAGCCCCACTTGAACCAGACGTAATAGAAAGCCAATCTTCCCCAGATACTACCGAAGCTGTCCAAGGCATGTCGCCGGCGCCGGTATTGTCAACGCTAAATGTAGTTGTTCCGGCAATATCCGTAACAGTTTGATAATCTGGTATTACAGAAAGTTCTGGGATTTCTTCTGTGGTAATTGTGAAATTTGCAGATGCTTCATCACTTTCAGTGTAGTCAATCTTGAATCCACGTGCTTTTACAATACATGAACTGCTTACTGTAAAAGCCCCGGTGAATTGTGTTGAGTTGGAAGATGGTGTTGCCCCATCAGTGGTATATCGAATTGTTGCTTCTGATGTCGAGCAAAGAAGCGCTACTTGTGTCGAACTGGTAAAGGTGCCGCCATTAGGCGAAATAGTCGAGAGCAACTCGATTGACACAGCCTTCATCTGTCTGGTCATTACAGTTATTGTCAATGCCGTCACAAATTTCAGTTACGTCGGGATTGATATTTGCATTGCTGTCATCACAGTCTGCGTAGTTCGCAACATAACCGTTGGGCCGCGTAGACGACAAAATGCTGATAGAAGAATCACCATATCCGTCACTGTCTCCATCGTAATACCAGGTCAGAATAGGTGGTGGCCCATCAGAGACTACGAGATTAACGGCAGAGTTAATTGTAACATGTGATGTCTGCCGAAGGATTTTGACTTATCACATGACCTATAGGAACAGTATCGCTTTTAGCAGTGGTTATTGTCCCAACTGTAAGGCTGGCAGAAAGTATATCGATTCGCTCTGTGCCTGAGTTTTTCCAACCAGACTTGGAACTGAAATTAATTGGGGAGCCTCCCATTCTTCCATGGAAGATTGTCCATCGGTGTAAATCTCCTTTTGA
Organism: uncultured Desulfobacterales bacterium; assembly: GCA_942490765.1. Taxonomy (GTDB): domain Bacteria; phylum Desulfobacterota; class Desulfobacteria; order Desulfobacterales; family 4572-123; genus 4572-123. The sequence continues at coordinate 74,717 of CALNYM010000032.1, forward strand.
GCAACTACGAAGGCTCTGTTACACCACCTCCCGACAGAAAGTTAGTTTCTACCAACCCAGTGTATTTTTGATTCCCTTCGCCCATCCCATTTGAACAGTATAAATCTGTTTCGCAATTACCATTGATATTTCTCTGAATAACTCCACGAAGCAAGGCATCCAAAACAGCGGTTTACGCCATCCGGTTCTTTTACCAAAGCACTGATAACTGTATTTTCTGAATTAGTATTTTCAGGCCACTCAACATCCATCTCAACAATTGTTTGCCCTGCAGTAACCACTAACTCTATAAGAATAGATTCATCAGACAAGTCATCACCGTTAATAGATTCGTATTATAGCCTAAATGAAGGAAGCGTGTAGTGTCCAGGCTGACTAGCAACGATGGTGTAAGTATTAGTCTCGAGTTTCTTCGTACTCTAAATCTCCAAAGTCATTATCGTCTATACTTCCGCTGATAAGGCTAATTCCAGCCGGAAGAGAATCTGTTAAACTAACATCGTTTCCAGTGGTAGTATCTTCAGCAAGATTCTCCACGGTAACCGAGACAGTGATGTTTTCATCCACAGGAGCAGTAGGTTAACTTAAGCTTTGTAATTTTTAGATCGGGATGTTTCTGTATAGAAAGTTAGCACTAGTCTTAAATCGATAGTTGAAGATTTGTATTTGACCCTTCAACCGTGGATAATACCAAACGAATTATCATCTCGATTCAGATCATATTTCGTCGAATACTCCAATAGATGTCGTCACCTACTCGGTTTATTGAGGTTTATTCTTTTTGATAGACACAAGGTCACCACCATACGCATCATAGAGTTGCTAAATACCCACCAGTAGTAACTGAATCTACATGAGCATAGAGTCTTATGTCGTCATAATAACCATCATCAACATCGTTCCATACACTTAAAGGAATATCTACGTTTTCGACTGTCCATTTCGTATTGTTATTTATTACCATTGAACCAGAGCATATATCCTGTTCATGGTCCGCTACCCGGCACCGTTACAGTAAATAGTAAAAGGTAAGGACTGTTCCATTATATGAGACGTTTAATGTATGTGCCCCTGCCGATGCGTTCTCTGGTGCATAAGACTGCAACTCTGCTTATCTTTGTTTCAGTTATGCAAGAGTAAAAGAAGAATTACCACTGGTCATACTTGCCCAACCTGCTGTATCTCCAGTCAAGTTTGCATTTACTGAAATAGTGGAGCTGCTTCTGTTTTGCACTGGAATATTACAGAATCTACCAGAACCGCCAGCAGCCAGAGAGACGAATGAAATTGAACTAGGATTTAAACTGCCTGCAACATAAACCTGTGAGCTGCTGCCTGTCGATTTAAATGTGACCAATATAGTAGCATCTTCTTGAATATCAGAAAGGGTTAAAGACAGAGTTTCCTCACTGCCTGGAATTTCTACCCCATTTTTATACCAGCGATCGACAATATACCCAGTGTTAGGAGAAGCTGTAAAGGCTACAGAATCACCAGGACTTACCGTTGTCATGGCATTAGGGCTTATTGAACCATTCGGTCCAGACGTTGCGTCTATTTTTAGGAAACTTGGGGTTATTGCTACAAGATCCACACCTTCATAACTGCTCGTTGTTGGTATGCTGATGTAGTATTTTCCGGCAGGAGGGTTGGTTATCGTTATAGATCCTGGGATATCACTTGCTATCGTATATTCTCCCTCGTGATACAAAAAATCAGGCCTTTGACCTAACCTTGTATGCATGGAACCTTCGCCAGTTCCATTTTGTGTAATAAACTTAATTTGCTCTGTATCTTCAGACACATCAACTACAAAATAGTTGGCGTTATAGTCGTATCCATACCGCTTATCCATTTCAAGATTTGGAATGCCAAACACCCATGTTTAGCGGAATGCTACCGTCGTCAAAAGTATAATTTCGTGGGATACCATACGAATTGTCTTCAAGAATATTTAATATAATATCGCTGAAAACTTGGGCGCAAATAATCGGGTCACCAATACTTTGTGCCGAAATATGCATCGAATCAAGCAGGAATTTTCTATTTATCTCAAAAGTATATGGGAGCTCAAAATTTGCTTTTTCAACACTTAATGAAACACCTGTAGTTCCGCTAGGCATCAAATCAAAATAGTTGATGTCGTCAAAACTAACTATTTTTATCATAGAAAAACTAAAAAATGGACAGGAGAAGTTTCCAAATTGTAATGTGGTTGGTCGGTAATCAGCGACACCTGGTTCGTTAGGATTGAAGTCATGAAATACAACCCCTCCTGGAAACTCCAAAATGGAGCCATCTATAGCAACAGCACCAAAAGCTGGGAAATCCATATCGTCACCCAACCATCATTTTCATTGCCTTCCGGAGAAATTTTACATAAATCAGCTAAGTCAACAAAAACGCCACCGCCAGCAGTTACAGGGACTCCTCCGATAGTGTAATTTTTACTTGCACTAAAAGGAGCAAAGGTTTTCTGCCATTACTGTAAGCGACTGGTAAAGATTCTTGATTAATTAAATTAGAAATAAAGTTCAAAAATTGTGTTGGTATATCTCCGGGCATTGAGTTGTCAGTTGACAAAATGAAAGATAGAATACCCATGCTTGGTTTGTACGTCCACTCAGGATTTTCTGTATGCCATAAACTTGAATCAAACCGACCTTCCATTAGATACGATTCAGGATTAAAATTATCCCAGACGCTTGTTGTGGCATAATATTGCCCGGCTTGAAGTGATCCATAAATAAGAAATGTAAAAGTAATAATCTGCTCTTCGGTAGGATTCAATTGGGCAGTTTGCATGGGAAATATATCATACCAACCATTGGGCCAATCTTGTCCTTCAGCAATTTCATGGGCAAAACTTATAGACCTACCCAAAAACTGCGTGTTGTATCACCAGTATTCCTGACGGTTACACTTGCTGTAGCTTGCTGCCCACGAGTCAATTGCGCTGTTGGTGGATTAAAAGCAATTATCGTTGCATTATCTGCCGCCCAAAGGTTCCCCACAAAAAACAAACTTGCCAGAAGAACAAACGCCATCAATCCTACAGATATTTTCATTAACTCCCTCTTGCTTACATAAGAGCATGCGTTCTATATATTGGGCTTGGGGGACGTTGTTGACAAAGCCTACAAACGTCATATGGACGAAAGCCCTATCGGATAACAGTTGCGGCTTGCGGGACATTCGTGAGAACGTTCACAAATCCAAAACAAGGTCATTCACATCCGGTTTAACCCCTGTTTGGAAAATGGTGCTGCATCCGACAAGACCATTGGAAGCTACTCCCCTATGAAGATAACAATATCCCCAATATTAGTGACCTTCTTGAATGCCTGAATTTGTATGGCAAACCCCGTTAATGGATATGATCAGCCTGTAAACAAGAGCGGTTGAACGAAATACAAAATTTGTGAAGGATGTTTTTCTCTTTACCGCAAGTTGTTCATTTTCGACAGAACAGGTGCTGATCGTTTACTACTAAACGTTTAAAAATAAAGAGATATTGAACTTTTTGTGAGCAAAATATCGATAGCATATTTCAACAAAAATGCAAGTTTTATTTTGGTGGACATGAAAGAAATCGCACAAAAGATGTAAAATAGCTTCAAGCTTCAAGCTACAAGCTGAAAGCATTTTTTCTTTGCGACTTGGCGCCTTTGCGTGAGAAAATTTGATGGGTGAAAGTAGGTTGATGGGTTTTGTGGGTATTGAGTGGTGGTTATGCTGCCGATTGTAATACCGCAAGAGGCCCTGACTTCAGCTCAGGCAATGGCCTTGCCATATCTGTCCTGAATAAGCTTTCGAACGTCATATTTTCTATGGCATGCTGCCTTATGTCCGTCTCTGACATTCTCAAGTTCCGGTTCTTCTTTTATGCATCGGTCTTCAGCAAAAGGACACCTTGTATGGAATCTGCAACCCTCTGGCGGGTCTATGGGGCTTGGCACGTCACCTTCCAGGACGATCCGCTGGGCAATACTTTTACCATCAATGGAAGGAATTCCGCTCAGGAGGGCAAACGTATAGGGGTGCATCGGATTTGCAAACAGTTCTTCTGTTTCTGACTCCTCAACCACTTTGCCAAGATACATGACAATAATTTTGGTGCTGATATATTTAACGACCAGTAGATGATGGGTGATAAACAGATAGGTCAGATTGAATTCATCTTTCAGTTTTTTCAAAAGATTGAGAATCTGGGCCTGAACTGAAACATCCAGGGCGGATGTGGGTTCATCCAGAACCAGCAGTTCAGGGTTTGTCGCAATGGCCCTTGCCACGGCAATTCTTTGTCGTTGACCACCTGAAAACTCATGGGGGTATCTCAGCAGGTGATCTTTTGTGAGCCCCACCCGGTTCAGCAGGGAGATAACTTTATCCTGCATTGCTCTGCTGGCCAGTTTTTCCTTAACACCGATGGGCTCTGCAATTATATTTTTAACCAGCATCCTCGGGTTAAGGGAGGTTGTGGGGTCCTGAAAAACCATCTGCATTTTTCCGGTCAATCCCATCTTTTTAATAGCTCGCCTGCTTTTATGGGTGAGGGGAATCACTAAGCCGGTATCGCTGTTTTCCGGATAATAAAGGATTTCACCGCCGGTGGCCTTATGCAGTTTGATAATGGCTTTTCCGGTGGTGGTTTTGCCGCAGCCTGATTCCCCCACAATGCCGATGCATTCACCCCTGTGAATGGTAAGATCGATGCCATCCAGTGCTTTTACCGAATTAATCTTGTGCCGCAAAATGCCGCCGAAAATCGGGTAGTGTTTTTGTAATTTTTTAAGTTCTAAAATTTTTCCCATAGTCAAATTTTGATGCTGTTGTGAAAAAGTAGTTCTGTTTTTTTACCATGAAGGACTTGAAGGTGAAGGTTAGGGTCGGACAATGCATTGATTTTCTTCAGGTTCTTCAGTAACTTCATGGTGAAAGGTAGTTTTGATTGATCCCACAGCAACCGAAAATAGAATCAAACTTCATGGTGATCCATACGACTGTTGCTAAAGTTAATGACATTGGTTAGCTACTAGCTAATAGCTCAGCTTTGGTATAAATAACACGCAACAAAATGATCCTTATCAACCGTAGAAATACCCGGGAACGTCTGTTTGCAGCGTTCCATTGCCGAAGCGCACCTTGGATGGAAACGGCACCCGGAAGGCGGGTTGACAAGGTCCGGCACATTTCCCGGGATACTTTTTAAAACACCGGTCTGCTGTGCTTTCGGTACTGAATCCAATAATGCTTTTGTATAGGGGTGCTTGGGATTTTCAAATATCTGTCGCACACCGGCGACCTCACATAAATTACCGGCATACATAACACCCACCCTGTCGCAGGTCTCGGCAACAACCCCCAGGTCATGGGTAATCAGAAGGATCGATGAAATAATCTCTCTTTTTTTAAATCGTTTAGAAGATCCAGTATTTGGGCTTGTACCGTGACATCGAGGTTGGATGTCGCTTCATCGGCAATGAGCAGCACCGGATTCGACGCCAGGGCAATGGCAATAACCACTCTTTGTTTCATGCCCCCTGATAAATTATGGGGATATTGCGTCACAATTTTTTCGGGATTGGGGATGCCGAGAATGCCGAGCAATTCCACTGATTTTGCAATGGCCGTTCTTAAAACAGCCTTGTCCCAGTTTTTTAAAACAGGCACTTTTTTGATCAGTTTCAAGAAAAATGAATCCGGGTTGAAATTGGCAAGCCTGTATAAAGGGGTTGAAAAATGACTCACCGGCACCCTTGGGAAAATATTTTCTGTCGTATCAATGTCCAGAATCTTTTCGATGATCACTAATTTTTGATGGAATATAAAACTATCGGCAATCTGCTCGCCAATGCACATGATGGGGTTCAAGGCGGGAATTGGGTTCCTGGAAAATCATGGAAATGTCATTGCCCCTTATATGCTGCATGACGCTTTCCGACTGTTTCAAAAGATCAATGGACTTATCTGAACCGTCAGTGCCGGCAGAAAAATGGATTTCACCGCTTTCCACCACGCCGGGCGATTGCACAATCTGCATGATCGAACGGACGGTAACACTTTTGCCGCAACCGGATTCTCCCACCAGACCGAATGTGGAACCGTGATCAACCTGAAACGAGACCCTGTTCAAGGCCTTGACAACACCTTCGTAGGTATAAAAATTGGTTACAAGGTTTTTTATGTCCAGAATTTTTCCCATAGCTATTGTTGACGGTCTCGTAAAAAGTCCAACTCCTGCGTTGCATTGCATTCCGCAATCATTCAGACGTACGATGGTTACGCCTCAAATTACAAAATTTGCACGCCTTGAATTTGAACTTTTACGAGACCGTCTAAATCCGACTTTTGACGAGTTCATTATTGTTGATGCTTTTGTAAAAACTATTTGAGATGCTAAGCAAAAATTTTCATATACAAGGCATAGCGGTTTTCCAGGGGCGAAGGCATACATTTGGTATGTCGAGTCCCTGGACAACCTCTATAACGCGGTGAGATGGAGACTTTTACAACGCCATCATTATTTATTTTCTTCTCAGCTTAGGATCAAATGCATCTCTGATGGCATCCCCAAACAGATTCCAGGCCAGAACAAACAGAATCATGAACATACCGGGGAAAAAAATGGTATACCAGTACTTCAACGGCTCCCCGGCTGGGCCGACGATATAATTTCTGGCCATGGCCAGCATTTGCCCCCAGTCTGCATAGCCGATGGGCGCCCCCAGCCCGATAAAACTTAAAAACGCTGCCGTGATGACGATGGAGCCGGCATCCATAAAGGCGATGACCATGACCGGATACACGGCATTGGGAAAAATATGGCGCAGCATTATTTTAAGATCCGATACCCCCATGGATTTTGCGGCAAGGATATAATCCTGATCCCTGACAGAGAGGACCCCAGCCCGCATTACCCTTGCGTATCGCCGCCATACCACCAGTATCAGTGCAATCACGATACTGTTTAACCCGCGTCCAAAGGCCACGACAAATGCCATGGCGAGAATTGTGAAGGGGATGGCGAAAAAGACATCCACCATCCGCATGATGATTTCATCCACAAGCCCGCCATAATACCCGGCAACAATTCCAAATGCCGCACCGATGACAAAGGCGGATAAAACAACGATAATACCGATTCTAAATGCGGTTATGGTGCCCCACACAACCCCGTAAAAAATATCATACTGGCCTGACGTCGTACCGAAAATCCTGCCCTCCCCGGGGGGCTGAGGGGTCATGGAATACCCTTTGTGCGGCATCATATAGGGTCTGTGTTCAAATTGGGGCGGGGCAAGGTAGGGGGCGAACAGGGCAATGGTGATAAAAGCAAACAGCAGCACGACGCCGATAATGGAGACGGGTTTCTGAATATTCGGTAAAGCGTATATTTTAATTCTTTGATTTTAGGGTGTTCGGCTTTTGTTTCCATAGGTCTGATGGTTTCTTCAACCCGGTTATTGCAACCGGATTCTCGGGTCTATCACGGCATACAGCACATCAACGATTAAATTGACAACAACATATATCAATCCTAAGAAAACACCGATGGCCGGGACAACCGGGATGTCGAGCTGAGTGGCCGCGTTGACGAGCAGCAGGCCGAGCCCTGACCGGTTAAAGATAAATTCAACGGCAACACTACCCTCAATGGAAAGGGCAACCAGCCATCCGGCAACGGTTATGGCCGGCAACAGCGCATTTTTCTTTACATGCCGGTGGTTAATGGTGTGGGTATCCACCCCCTTTGCCCTGGCCGTGATCACATAATCTTTTGAAATCTCTTCCAGCATGCTGGAGCGCATCACCCGTACCAGGATAGCAATAACCACCGTCACCTGGGTAGCAACCGGCAAAACAAGATGCATGAGCGCATCCCATACAACCGTCAAATTCCAGTTTAAAATACCGTCAATGGTATACATTCCGGTGTATTGGATAAACTGATCCGGATTGCTGGAAATAAAATCATCGATATGGTCTGAAATAACCCCCGGCGGGAAAAGCTGAAACTGGGAGTAAAAAAACATTAACAGAATCAAGGCAAACAGAAAGGTTGGCAAAGACCAGCCGATAATGGCACCGATCCGGGTGGCATGGTCAATAAAGGTATCCCGGTGAATACCGGCGATGGTCCCCAGCCAGATACCCAAAATGATGATGATCGGCAGGGAAAACAGGTTCATCTCTATGGTAACCGGCAGATACCGCCTAATGGCACCAAGGGTGGAGAGGACGTAACCGTTGACCATCCGAAATTTCCATGGGATATTTCTTTTATCCAGCGCGCATATTGAATATAAAAAGGCTGGTCAAGCCCGTATTTTTTGACCAGTTTCGGGATCTCCTTGACTTGCTGCGGGGATTTTACAAAGGCGGCGGCTCTTCGTTCCGGACTGAATGTCATTAAAATCCCGAACATCAGAATGGAGACCCCGAACAGGACAACGACCATGAACATTAATCTTCTGGCAATAAAAGCCTGCAACGTCACTCCCTTCAGGTATCAATCCAAATTATTTGTAGTGGTAGAAAAATGAATATGTTCCCTGGTACATGGGGTTCGGAAAAAACCCTGAAACCGTATCCGTAAACCCTTTGGCACCCAGACGCTGGATGACCGTAACACCAGGGATATCCCTTGCCCAGATATCCTGAAGTTTGTGATAGATCTCCCTTCTTTTATCAATTTCAGCAGTCCCGATACCCATTTTTATGAGGTTATCCGCTTCAGGATTATTGTAGCCAATGTATTTTGAGTAGAAGCCATCAGAATGGAGATAGGGAAATACGAAATTGTGGGGATCCGGATAGTCGGCGCCCCATCCGACAACAAAGACGGGGAGGCGGTGCTGCTGAATGGCAGTCAGATATTCACCTCTTAATCCCATGGTAGCCAACCTCCAGTTTAAATTTAGGGCTTAAGGCGGCGATATTTTCGGCCATCATGGTTGCTGCAACGCGCCTGATCTCTTCCGGTATTGTGGAAAAGCGTTACTTTAAATCCTTTTTCCATAATTTGCCGCCGAACGCTTTTTTTAAATGTTCTTCAACTTTAGCCATATCATACTGAGGATGGAATGCCTTCTTCTGGTATGGAAGGCCATCAACGATCACGCCTGCCGGTACAGAGCCCTGGCCGTCTGTCACATCATTGGTAATGGCATCATAATCAATGGCATGGGCAAAAGCCAGTCTGACATTTTTATCGGCAAAAAAATCCGACGGCACACCATTGCCTTCGTCAAGCTTGCCCGAACCGACATAAGGGTTGGCCGTCATGTTGATGTCCTGGGCAAACATGGCACATGTAACCCCCAGGTTCGGATATTTATACAATTTAATCCCTTTTTCTTTTTCCATTTCCGCATAATACTGGGCGGAATTTCCCAAGTCATCGATGCTGCCGTTAAGGAACATCATTTTACGCGTTGACCACTCCGTGATGATTTTAATTCTAACCGTTTTATAGACCGGTTTTTCACTCCAGTGACCGTCAAAACGTTCAAGACTCATCTCTTTTCCCGGTTCCCATTTTTCTTTGTAGTCGGGACCGGTCCCGTTTGTCGTATGATGATGCTGTTCTTTACCTGAATCAGAACTGTTAAACTTTGCGGCATTGGCTTTTTTAATGTCCCAGCAGCCGTTTTCAATACACCAGTCTTTGTCAAGAACCGCACCGGCTGTGTAGGTAAGGATGCCCAGCAGGGAGGGAAGAGGGCGAGAAGATGAAAAATAACGGTGTTGCCTTTTGCTTCAATCGCGGTGTCTATTTTCTCAAAAATACCCGGAATAATTTTTCCCTCTTTTCTTGTGCCGGTGGCGCCTGTCAATGGCTCGAGTAAAAGCGCCATGGTGCCGCCCTACAATCGGCTATCAGGTTTCTTTTAAAAGAATACACCACATCTTCAGGTGTCAGCGCGGCACCGTTATGAAATTTTATACCCTTGCGGATTTTAAAGGTATAGGTCTTTCCATCTTTTGAAATACCGCCATTTTTGATGGTGGGAATTTCCGTGGCAATTCTGGGCGTGAACTGGTCCGTGTATATCTCTTTAAATGCGACAAGTGTATCATAAATATTATACAATTTAGTGGCACTTGAATCATCATAGGCTTTAGCCGGATCCATACTGTTGATGGTCGCCAGAGAAGCGGCCACCAATGTGTCTTTGCCGGCTGCACCAACCGGTGTGACCATCATAAAACACAGAAAGACAGAAGCTCAGAAAAATAGCTGATTTTTTTCATTTTTTGTATCCTTCCTGTTAGTGGTTTATGGTTTGTTCGTATCAACAAATGATAACCTGTAAAAAAAATCAGATTTAGACGATCTTATAGAAAACTTCAAATAAGCGCTACGCTTCACTGCGTGTCAAGGCGTGCAAATTTTGCA
>CALNYM010000033.1:0-103038 GCA_942490765.1 uncultured Desulfobacterales bacterium
AAATTACCCTACGATCTATACCTGAACGGTGATAAAGGCCGGATTCGCTTCACCGTGGAACAACGGGTCGATGCTCCGGTCGGCGGATCGAAAACGGTTCCAGCAGCAGCGACCGCTACCCCCCTTGCAGCTATGGGTGCCGCATCAACTAGCGGCAATATCATGTTCATCCTCGATGCCTCGGGATCCATGTGGGGGCAGGTGGAAGGGACGGCCAAAATTGCCATTGCCAAAGAGGTGCTCACCGCTCTGATCCAGGATCTGCCCGACGATACCGTCGTTGGCCTGGTGGCATACGGCCATCGCCGCAAGGGAGATTGCGACGACGTTGAAGAATTGGTCGCTTTGGGGCCGATAGATAAAGAGAAAATGGTGGGGCGGATCCAGGATCTGAGCCCCAAGGGCAAGACCCCCATCAGTCGGTCGGTGCGCTTGACCGCCGAACGCTTCTAAAATTTGGAGGACGAGACCACCATCATCCTGGTTTCCGACGGCAAGGAGACCTGTGACCCGGATCCCTGCGGTCTGGTGAAAGAACTCAAGGCGTCAGGCGTTAAATTTGTCATGCACGTCATCGGGTTCGACGTCACCGAAGAGGAGCGGAATCAACTGGAATGCATGGCCACGGCTGGTGGCGGGCAGTATTATACGGCCGGCAATGCCGGAGAATTTATGGCGGCGGCCAGGGAGGTGGTGGAAGCGCCGACATTTACCGGCGGATATTTAAAAATTACAACCCTCAAACAGGGCCAGCCCTTTGAGGCCCAGGCCGACGTGATCCGCCAGAGCGACAACAAGGGCATGGGCAGCAAGAACACCTGGTACCGGCAAAAGCCGGCCGAATACAAGCTGGTTCCCGGCACCTACACCCTGAAGGTGACCGACCGGTCGCTGACGCCCTTTCAACATCAGGAAATTCGCGATATCGAGATCATCTCCGGCCAGACCGTGGAAAAAACTATGACCTTCGGCGGCGCCGGCATCCTGCGCATCACATCCGTCAAGGAAGGCCAGCCCTTTGATGCTCATGCCGACGTGATCCGCCAGAGCGACAACAAGGGCATGGGCGGCAAGAACACCTGGTACAAAAAAACCTGCCGAATGGCTGGTCCCCGGCTTCACCTACACCCTGAAGGTAAAGACCGACCCCGGTCGCTGACGCCCTTTCAGCATCAGGAAATCCGAAGATATCGAAATCGTCTCCGGCCAGACCGTGGAGAAAACTATGACCTTCGTTGGCGCCGGCATCCTGCGCATCACATCCGTCAAGGAAGGCCAGCCCTTTGATGCTCATACCGACGTGATCCGACAGAGTGACAACAAGGGAATGGGCGGTAAGAACACCTGGTACCAAAAAAAACCCGCCGAGTACAAGCTGATCCCCGGCACCTACACCCTGAAGGTGACCGACCGGTCGCTGACGCCCTTTCAACATCAGGAAATTCGCGATATCGAGATCATCTCCGGCCAGACCGTGGAAAAAACTATGACCTTCGGCGGCGCCGGCATCCTGCGCATCACATCCGTCAAGGAAGGCCAGCCCTTTGATGCCCATGCCGACGTGATCCGCCAGAGTGACAACAAGGAGCATGGGCGGTAAGAACACCTGGTACCAAAAAAAACCGCCAGTACAAGCCTGGTCCCCGGCACCTACACCCATGAAGGTGAGACCGATCCGGTCGTTTCTTCGACTTTTTTGTTTTCCCCTACCCTTTTCCAGACCCAGGAAATCCGCGATATCGGAGATCCTCTCCTTGGGGTTCCCAAACCGTGGAAAAATTCAACAGCCGGCAGCGCCAGCATCACGCGTATCACCGCCGTCAAGGAAGGCCAGCCCTTTGATGCTCATGCCGACGTGATCCGACAGAGTGACAACAAGGGCATGGGCGGAAAGAACACCTGGTACCAAAAAAAACCCGCCGAGTACAAGCTGGTCCCCGGCACCTACACCCTGAAGGTGACCGACCGATCGCTGACGCCCTTTCAGACCCAGGAAATCCGCGATATCGAGATCCTCTCCGGGCAAACCGTGGAAAAAACCGTCTCGTTTGTGGCCGGTGGTGTATTGAAAACACCACCACCCGAAATGGTCAGCCCTTCGAGGCCCAGGCCTCTGTGTATCGTCAGGGGGACAACAAGAGTATAGGCGGTAAGAATACCTGGTACCGAAAAAAACCGGCCGAATACAAGCTGGCCCCGGGCACCTATTATTTAAAAATTTTGGATCGCAAAACCAAAGAAAAAAAGGAAATCCGGGATATAGAAATCCTGTCAGGGCAAACAGTGGAAAAAAGTGTTGTTTTTTAAATATAAATTTCGATTTTAAATGAAAGGAAAACGCTCATGGGCTCAAAATGTGTCACCGTTTGGAAAATTCCTTTTATCGCCATTTTTATTTTTTTAATTTTCGCAACCGGTCACTGTCTGGCCGCATCGTTTCGTGCAGATATGGTTATCGTTCAAAAAGGTAATCGCACGGTCAGTAAATTTTTCCATCAGGACAATCACTACAGAATGGATGTGGAAGAAGATGGCAAACCACTGACGATTCTTGTAGACCGTACAGCTAAAAAAACCAGGGTTATTGACCCGTCCCGAAAAACGTATCAGGAATTTTCCAATGCGGGCATGAGAAGCCTCATGCTAAATCCCTTTGAAGCCTATCAAAATTTGATAAAGAAGAGCGGTCTAAAATCATTAGGCAAAGAGGCTGTCAATGGCATAGACTGTGAAAAGCAGGCGTTTGAAATAAAAGGTGAAGCAACCATGACGGCCTGGGTGTCGCCAAAATTAAATTTCCCGATCAAACTAATATATCCTCAAAATGACTACATGACAGAATTGCAACGGATAAAAGAAGGTCCCTTAAATAAGGATCTGTTTACGGTTCCGCCAAATTTTGTAAAACAGGAGGAGACAACGCCCAAGACGGTTAAACCCAAAAAAAAGGCAGCCGTTACAGGTAAAGAGACATTTGAGGCCCCCATCGGCAGACGTGTCGGACCTGGCGGTGTGATGACCGTTAAGGTCAATCCCTGGAAACATATTGCCCTTGTTCTGGTTAATGAAGACCAAGGCGCATCCAGCGCCATAATTCATACGCTGAAAAACAATACCCCGTTTACGGTAAAATCCATGGGGGATAAAAATATTCACTTTGAAAAACTCTGGGATAAAAAAAGAGTCAACTTTGAAGATAAATCCAATCCGGACGAACTCCGGTTGGAGGTGACCAAAGGAATGATCTATGTCATTGTTAACCAGGAATCACCCATGTGGGAAAAGGAACAATCCAAAGAAATTTTTTTAAAGGAGCCCATCGAATATGGATTTCTAATCAGACCCGATATGAAAATCACCTGTCGCGTGGTCGGAGACAGTCAGGATGAGCCGGAGGGCAAACTCAAAGTGACGTTCTTCAAGGACAATTACAAAACGTCTGTCCTGACGGAAGAAATCGTTTTGAAAAATGGCCAATCCCGGCAATGGGACTTTAATGCCGATCAAAACATCCGGTCAGGTGAAGTGTATGTAAAAAAAGGGGTTGTACAACTTTACGTCCATCAGGAGCCCAAGCAAGCCGCCTCAGGCCAGGTAACACCAAAACAAAAATACACCCCCAAAGCCAAGGCCGTGACCCAGTTTACCGTCACCGAACCCTACGGCACAAGCAAGCCGCTTACACCCGGCAAAAACCTGGCCATCACCGTCACCGGCGTTTCCGATGGCGCCAAGGGTGATATCGAACTGTTCAGTGATCAGGAGAAAACCCAAAAAATCGATCAATTCGGGTTCACGCTGAAAAAAAACCAGGCAAAATCGCATTTTGTATCTGAAAAAAACAAGGTGGTTTGGGCGAGGGTTTGGGTCCATAAGGGGTCATTCAAGGTAAAACTGGACCAATCCCCCGATGCCAAGGCCGTCCCGACCCCTAAAAAGAAAAAAACTGCCGACGCAACAGTACCAAAACCCAAGAAAGAACCGGCGGCTGTTTCCGACCCGGGTCCAGCCAAGGTAACCGCCTCAAGTGGTACGATTCTCAAGGGAGAAGTGCCGCTCTACAAAGGCGCACAGGTTATAAAAACCAAGATTTCCGGTCCCTACGCCACAGCCGGGCTTAAGGTTGACGCAACCCCGCAGGAGATTGTCGACTTTTACAAACAAGCCATGACGGCAAAGGGCTGGGAACCGTCCATGGCCATGGTCCAGGGAAATAAAGGCATACTCATGTTCAAAAAATCCAGCCGACAACTGGTTTTCAAGGTGAAAGGACAGGGAAACACATCCAAAGTCGATGTGACCATAATCAATCAATAAAAGGGTGAGGTGAAATGATACATTCTTCCAGAACGCATGGCGGGCTGCTCTTGGGTGCCGTTTTTTTGATAGTCACTCTCTGCTTAACGGTTTTCGTACTGGCAACGGTTTGCATGGCAGCCAAGGGCCCGGCAAAAACGTTGTCCGTTAAAATCCATGTGGTGGTGAACTGGGAAGATGAAGGAGAAATCTGGATCAACAAAGGATCCGCTACCTATACCATCGGCGGTATGTTGACGATGGATTCCAAAGGGTCGCCTACCGTTCAAAACGGTGGGAAGGGATTTATGCCGATAGTCACCTATAAACCACAGGGACTACATGGGTTCTACTCCTATGAGGAGAAAATTTATCAGGTCAAACCCAGTCCACCGGATTGCGACCCCCTTTATACGGAATATGGCGGCAGTGGCGGATTCCAGATTCAAGAAAGCGCCGGCCTTAATATCCGCCGTTTTGGGTCCATAGCCGCTGCCCGAATCAGCGGTCTGTCTGCCGATAAGAAAGCTTTTTTAAAAAATATGCCCGGAATGGCCTTTATGTCGGACTACTACGAATTTTTCATCGGTGGTCCAGGCACCAAGCGCATTGTCAACGGCAACAAACGCGTGGGGAGCAAATGCAGATATGAAGAGACGGCAAAAAAACTTCCGGGATTTTCTCTGGGCCTACAGTGCAAACTGCCTCAGTCCGCTTCAATGACAGGCGTGCATGTCTGGTCGGCCGAAACCCACGGACGTCTTCCACCCAGTTTCAAAATCGTTGTCTGTGACCTTCCGCCGCCCATGGGAGAGCGGCCCTATGTACCTGAAAAAATGGATGCCGGCAAAGTCAGTTACAATGTGAGCTGGAATATCAGCGAGGCGGAGGCCTATGATATAGTGATGGAACCTGAAAAGAAAAAGGACCCCTGCAAAGCCCTTGAGAACCGAATCAATGAGATCCGTCTCCAACTAAAACGCTATCAAAACAAGAAGGTGAAACAATATTGTGAAAAAGTCTTTGGCGAGGAAGACGGGTCCGCCTATCGGCAAATAGTTGAAAAACTGAAAGCATACATGGACCGGCAGGCGTTCGAGACCTATCAGGACGGCGTTAATTTTATCGACGGATTGGAACCAAAGGATATTGCCGCCATTGATTATAACACCACTGTGGACCCAACGGCCGGGGTGGATACGGACGTTACGGATACCATCGATGAATACAGCGACCGGCAACAGGAGGCTCTCAATGAAGAGGTGGAAAACCTGCTCAACAATTTTAAAGATTCTGGATGCGCTGATCAATAGAAAAGAAGCAAGGCGGAATACCATGTCCGGGTTATATGTGGTTTATGTATGCCTGGTATTTGGATTTGTATTGCTTACGCCATTGGCATTCGCCGGAGACGACCCCATCCATGATAAGTGTATGAGCCAGGCCGACGATCCCCCGCCCTGGTGTTACCAGAGAACGGTTGAAAAAATCGGCGACCCGGCGCTTTGCGAAAACATTCTCAAATACTGGCCTAAAGCCGACGGCGTGCACGGCGTGTGTTACTACCATCTGGCCTTGAAACAAAAAAACTGTGCCCTGTGCGACCTGATCCGGAACGCTGATATCAAAAAAATGTGCAAACTCGATGTATGCAAGTAAAAGAACCAACTGCAATGCCTTGGTGCCGCTTTATATTAACTGATACATAAAGGATCTGAAAATGAAAACACCCGCACTTTTATTTGGATTGGGCAGCATGGGAATAGCGGTTTTTCTGTTTAAAATGGCCAGACAGGAACTGACTCACAAAAAACTGACCGCCAAACTGAAGCTGAGTCGCATCGGGGACAGTAAAATTGGTTTGTGTCTCACGGAAGGTGACGTTGAGACCGGTGAAACAGTGGAAACACCCTACACCAGTACCCCTTCGGTCTGGTACCGGTATGCCGCCACCCGTCAACAAAGCCGCAAGGGGCATGCGGGGCTGGTTGACGTTGAATTGGCTTCAGGGAGCCAAAGCTGCCCCTTTTTTCTCAAAGACGGCACCGGACGTATTGAAATTATACCGGTCGGCGGTGAGGTGGTGACCTATCCCCATTGGCGAACGTTAAAATCACAAAGTGGCTATAGCACCCCTTTGGGGGACCGAATCCAAAAACTCAAAAAAAATGACACTAAAAATTATCCTGAAGGTACAAAAAAACCGTTTTTCCGCAAAATAGAAATGGAAGACGAGCCCCTGGACATTCCCCATGACCTGGTGGAACTGGCGCCGGGATCATCGGAGGCCAAAAATGCCCATCGAAAATATATCGAACGCTGGATTCAGCCGGGAGATCATATTTATGTGCTGGGAACAGCGTCTGCAGGCAGCAGCAGTACAGCCATGAAGATTTCCAAAGCCGGTAAATCCAGCCCCCTATTTGTCTCTAAGGATGCTCAAGATCTCACCGCCAAGGCGTTTCAAAGCAATTTCATGGTCCTGTCTCTTGTGGGCCTGGGTCTGGGGCTGTTGGGCATTGTTCTTGTTCTTATCGGTCTGGGGGTGATTGATGCCTAATTTGAAGGTGGATCGTAGGGTGGGCTGTGCCCACCGACCGATAGAATACCTTGTATAGGAAAAAAGGAACCGTCCATGGAAAACCCATCGACTAAACATTCTGTAGCCAAAAAAGCGGGTATCGGATGTCTGGGAATAATTGTCCTTTTTTTTTCGCTTATTCCCATCATGGCCGCCATTGATGGGTGGAACCGATACAAAAGCGGCAAGGAGAGCCTGCAATGGCCATCCACCGAAGGGGTAATTTTATCTTCCGAAGTAATAACCGACCGCGGCAAATCCGATGATGCGGACCCGAGACATACCGCCGCCATTACCTATAGCTACACCGTGGATGGATATGAATACACCGGAAAACGGGTTTCTGTCGCCGGCCAGACCTTTCTTGACAAAAGCAAGGCGGGCAACCTGGTCAGGCGATACAAAAAAGGCCTTCGGGTCAAGGTTTACTACGATTCCAAAACACCGCATATTTCCATTTTAGAGCGGGGAAACGCCTCGGGGCCGCCCATCATTTCCTTCCTGCTGGTGGCCATTGTCGTCTTTATTATCGTTCGAATTGTACGGTTTTATTACAAAAAGCGAACAGCCGTGCAACCCGCGTCTTTCCCATCTTTCAAGCCCCAGGCACCGGTTTCAAAACCGGCCTATCAGACCGGCAGCGATGCGGCAATTACGCCGTCGGGGATCTCGGGAGAAAAGAAAAAAACAGACCGGACGATGATCCTGATCGCCATTTTATTCCCTGTAGCCGGTCTGCTTGTCCTGTATTTTGGTGTCGATGCGCTGATAAAAGGCTATGAAAGCCGGCAATGGCCATCGGTTCAGGGACAAATCAGTAAATCTTACATCGATCGGCAACTTAAAAATCGTTCTGATTCAACGGGGTCCTCTATCCGTTATGTGGCACGCATTGGCTATACATACAGGATCGACGGTAAAACATACCACTGCGATACCATTGGTTTTGGAAAAAGCGAGTACAGTAATCAAAAAAGAAGTAAAACCGTAAAATATCTAAAACAATACCCCAAAGGCAAACCGGTGACCGTTTATTATAATCCCGCTGATCCTCATAGTGCCGTGCTAAAAAACGGAATAACCGGCGGGGCATTGCTTACGCTGACGATGGGTCTTCTGTTTCTACTCGCAGGGTTCGCTTTTCTTATTGCACTCTATAACCAACGGCGACGGTAAAATTTTTCCGGTCTTCGCCGCCATACTATAATCACGTTTCCCAATGGATACAAATTATAGAAATAACCATGAAACAAAGGAGTTAAAAATGACAAAAAAGGTATTTTTCATCGGAATTATTTTTTCAATCACATTTTTTGGGGGCGTCGCCTTTGCGGGACTGAACATGAATCCAGGTAACTGGGAAATTACCACCGAGACGGAGATGATCGGGATGGCCGGCATGAACGTTCCGCCGGTGACCCATACCCAATGCCTGGAAAAAGGAGATCTGGTTCCCCAGAGCAAAGAGGCCTCCCAGGAATGCCAGGTGACGGATATCCAGCAAAAGGGCGATACCGTTTCATGGAAAATCATCTGCTCCGGCCAGAACGGGCAGATGGAGGGAACCGGAGACGTTACCTATCGGGGTGATTCCATGGAAGGGACCATGGATATGGTCATAACCGGCGCGGGCATGCGGATCAAAAACAAAATCAGCGGCCGGCGAATTGGGGCGTGTCCATAAAATCGAAAAAACGCATCGTCCATTTACAAGACGGGGCCATTGTCACCCCCGGGCATGTTCCTGTTTTTTTAAGGATCAGCCCCGCAAACCCCTTTAACGTGATAAAAACTGCTGACATCATTATGGGCAACAAACCCCAGATCAAGGCTGACATACCATGCGGAAAGATACGTGCACCGATCTGAACTCCAGAGCCATTTCTGCCGCCTGTCAAAAACAGGTTCAATGCAGTAACCGGTGCCTTCCGGGGGTTGGCACAAAAGCGTTATCAACTCTTCGGTTGTGGGCAGTCGCCAGTGGCCATACGTGCCGTGTTTTTCCGCATTGAGTTTTTCAATATATGCTTTTGCCTGATGCCAGTTTACAGGATATCGTGTGCCGGATTGTTGCCACAGCAATCCGGTTGCCGTATCAAAAATAAGATTGTCTTTTTTTACCTGAAAATCATTTTTAAAATAACGGTTAGGCGTCATTAATCCGGTCAGTGAAAAAAAATTTTGGGCATCCTGTTTGCTGATTTTTTTCGGAATCGCCCTGATGGCGGTTTTGCGGATGTTCGTCTTTGCTTCATCAAAAAAATCTTCAGGAATCGCGCATATTTTTGTTTTATTGTCCAGCCAGACAATTTTTAATCGTTGAAGGTCCGCCATCATATCATCTGCTGTCGCATATCTTTCCAGAGGATTTGGCGATAGTGCGGTACTCAAAAAATCGTCAAATTCATCGCTTAAATCCAGGTTTACAGCGCTTGCTTTTTTATATTTTATTTCCGGCAGACGCCCGGTGACCATCCTGTAAAACATGACCCCCACAGCGTAAAGATCGGCATTGAAATCAACGTTATCCGGATCGTTTTCCTGTTCAGGAGCCGTATAATAGGGGGTACCGATTTTCAGACTGTTGGGGCCGTCAAAAATTTCGCCCCTCAATTTTGATAAACCGAAATCACAAATTTTGACATCATCAAAATCGGTCACCAGGATATTAAACGGCTTTATATCCCGGTGTATTCTTCCGTTGTAGTGGAGGCAGGACAACCCGGAAAGGGTCTGCCCGGTATAATGAAAGGCCTTGTCTATATTTATGATCCTTGAGGGCCGCTCTGTTTCATAGGCTTCACCCATCATGGTGCCAAGATTGTTGCAATAAAAATCCATGACATAGTACAATTTTCCTTCAAAACTGTCATAATCCCAGATTTCCACGATATTCGGGTGTCGCAGTTTTGCCATGGCAACAGCCTCGGCAGTAAACAATTTTTCAATTTTGTCCATTCCCATAAGATCCACCAGCAACGGATTCGGGTCCAGGTGCTTTAAGGCGGCAATTTTACCGGTCACCGGATATTCAACTTTATAGACCTTCCCCATCCCCCCTTTACCCAGGAAGCCGCAGATCTTATATTTCCCTATTTTTTTCATCTTTATCTATTCCGGTTATAGCAACCTGTTTGCATACTGCTGGGGGAGTCCGGCAGCGCGTATTTTCTCACCTGTTTTTTGGTAATCATATGCCAGACATTTTAATTCAACGGTTCCGGCATCACTGTCCCAGATCACATATTTAGCCCTGTTATCCCCATCTCTCGGCTGTCCGACACTTCCGATATTGATGATATATTTCTTTTCTTTATCAAGCGGTGTGACACCTTCTGTCAACGCCGATTTTTCAAATCCGACACCGTCATAGGCAATTAAGCCGAGATCGTGGGTATGACCGATAAAACACACGGCTTCCGCCATCTCTTGGAACTTTTTTTTCAGTATCGCTTCGGAAAGCTGGAAAATATAAATCGTCACAGATTTTTTCGGCACGCCATGCACAAACCGTGCGCCTTTGAATATAAGAAATGGATCGAACGTTTTTATAGCGGCAACAGATTTTTCGGAAAGCCGGCTCAGCGTATAGTGGACGGATTTTTGTGCAACAGGGTTAAACCAGTTGATAAAGCTTTTTTGTATGACGGGCATTTCATGGTTGCCAAGTATTGAGCTAATGCCCCTTGCAAGCAGTAATGCCATGACCGCTTCAGGGTCCGGACCATATCCGATGTTGTCTCCAATGGAAATTATTTTTTGAATCCCCCTGGTGTCAATGTCGCCAAGGACTTTCAAAAACGCTTCAAGATTTGCATGAATATCCGATAAAACGGCAATTTCCATAATTGTCCCCGATTAATTGTAGACTCATCAGCCTTTTGTCACACCGATATTCAAATCCCTGCTTTTAATCTGATTCCTACCGGCATTCTTGGCCGCGTACAAACATTTGTCCGCACCGTCAACCAGAACCATCGGAGAAAATTTACGGGCCGGAAGAATGGTGGCCACCCCCAGGCTGACGGTCACGTGGTCAGCTACTTCAGAATATGCGTGGGGGATATTCATATACGAAATCGCTTTAATCAGAGAGTGGGCTACGGTAACAGCGCCATCTATATCCGTTGACGGCAGCACGACAGCGAATTCCTCGCCCCCGTACCGGGCAATAAAATCCACCGGTCGTCGGAGGGAACGGGTCAGGCACCGGGCCACCTGTTTCAAACAATCGTCTCCGGCGGGATGCCCGTAATTATCATTGTACACTTTGAAGTGGTCGATATCCACCATGATCAAAGAAATGGGTGCCGATTCCCGTAGCGTGCGAAGCCATTCCACGTTTAAAAAGTCATCGAACCGGCGCCGGTTGGGAATACCCGTCAGACCGTCAAGGGTGGAAAGGTTCTCCAGAAGGTCACGGTGACGCTTCAGTTCGAGGTGGGTTCTGACCCGGGCTTTGGCAATGGGCAGGCTGAACGGCTTGATGATATAATCCACGGCTCCCAGGTCAAGCCCCCGGGTCTCATCTTCTTCCTGGTCCATGGCCGTAATAAAAATAACCGGTATATGGGTGGTGGTGCTGTCCGCCTTCAATTTTTTACACACCTCATAGCCGTCCATTCCAGGCATCAGGATATCCAGTAATATCAGATCCGGCGGATTTATACCGCCGGCAATCTCCAGCGCCTTCGCGCCGTTTGTCGCCAGACGGATCTTATATTCCGATTTTAATGATTCGCCCAAGACCCTTATGTTCGCCGGCACATCATCCACGATTAAAATCGTCTGCCGCTCCGTCAGTTCACCCATTGGTTTTATCCTTTTAACCTGATGCCCAATTCCGTCCCAATTGCCAGGAGCGCGGTTTTGGCCCCGCCAAAATCAAATTCGGAAATAAGCGCCTCGATGGCGTCCATCTGTTTACCATATCGCTTTAAATCCATGGCACGCTTTAATTCGCTGAAGCAATCCTCTGCTTCCAGGTCATCTCCTTCAAGGAGACCGACCAGCTTCACCAGCAGACCTTTGGTCCGCTCGGGGTCTATTTGAATATCTACAAAAACAGTTTCTTCCACCGCCAGTTCTTTAACGGCCATTCGGACCCGTCGCAATTCCGTTTCAAGATATGTCAGACAGCGACCACATGTATCGGCAGGTTCTGCCTTGAGGGCTTTTTCCAGGTTCTCGGCGGCCTCAAAAACCGACCCGGCCGAAAGGTTGCCCGCCACCCCTTTGATGGTGTGTGCAATACGTCGGGCTGATTCAAGGTCCCCCATTTCCACGGCCTGTCGAATTTCCGCCCCCACGTGGGTGTAGCTGTTATCGAACTCGATCAACAGTTTTTTAAATAATTTTCGGTTGCCGTTAAGACGTGCAAGGCCTGCTTCAATATCGATACCCGGCAATTTTTTAGGAAAAACAATGTCCACAGGCGCCTTATCCCGGCCCGGGCTTTCAGACTTACCCGGTGCGTTGTCCGCTCTTTGTTTAACCCACTTACCCAGCGTCGTAAAAAGATTTTTGATATTGATGGGCTTGGCCACATAGTCCGTCATACCCGCGGCCAGACATTTCTCCCGGTCTCCCTTCATGGCATGGGCCGTCATGGCGATAATCGGTATCGCGTCGATACCTTTTTCCATCGCCTGTTCACGAATCTTACGGCACGCCTGGTGCCCATCCATCTCCGGCATCTGAATATCCATCAGTACCACATCGTACACCTTTTCAAATACCGCTGCAAGGGCCTGCCTTCCATTTTCCACTGTATCAACGACCAGCCCGGCGTCTTCCAGTATCCCGATGGCCACCTTCTGATTGATGGGGTTGTCTTCCGCCAAAAGCACCCTGATACCCCTTAAGTCCTTTAGCATTTTCTCATATTCTCCGGCCCCCTCCCCCTTCATGGCTTCCGGTAGGCAGGTCTTTTGATCGAGTACCGCCATGATCGTTTCAAACAGCAAAGACGACTTGATGGGTTTCGTTAAAAGCGCGTCCACACCCGCCTGACGGGCATCCAGTTGAAGCGGTGTACGATCAAAAGCCGTCATCATGATCACCGGTATACCCTGAGAGCTTTTATTTTCACGAATACGACGAGTGGTTTCAAGTCCATTCATACCCGGCATTTTCCAGTCCATCAACACCAGATCATAAGGTTTTTCACCGGCCTTTCCGTCAAATACGGCCAGGGCCTCCTCACCCGATCCCACGGCTTGCGTCTGAAAGGCAAAGGAAAAAAGCACCTCTTTTAAAATTTCCTGAAACGCCACATTGTCATCCACAATCAGCACCTTCATTCCCGCCAGATGGGCCGGGGTACTGAAAGTGTACTTGCGCTTGTCTTTGGCCAAACCGAACACGGCGGAAAAATAAAAGGTACTCCCCTGCCCCTTTTCACTTTCCACCCACATGTCTCCACCCATGATTTCCACCAGTTTTCGACTGATGGACAGCCCCAGTCCCGTGCCCCCATATTTCCTCGTCGTGGAACCATCCGCCTGGGCAAAGGACTCAAACAGGCTGGCCCGTTGCTCTTTTGCAATACCAATGCCCGTATCCGATACAGAAAACTCAATACAGATCCTTTTATCATCTGTTTCCACAAGA
Organism: uncultured Desulfobacterales bacterium; assembly: GCA_942490765.1. Taxonomy (GTDB): domain Bacteria; phylum Desulfobacterota; class Desulfobacteria; order Desulfobacterales; family 4572-123; genus 4572-123. The sequence continues at coordinate 13,490 of CALNYM010000033.1, forward strand.
GTTCCCTTGATCACCACCTCACCCTCGTGAGTGAACTTCAAAGCATTGTTGACAAGGTTAATTAAAATCTGGCGCAAACGAAAAGGGTCTCCCTTTAAAAATACCGGAATCTCCTGTGAGACCGACAGCAGCAGTTCGATCCCCTTTTCCGCAGCCTTGTTGGAGAACATATCCGACAGATTGTCCATGACGTCACGCAGACAAAAGTCGGTATGTTCCATGACCAACTTGCCGGCTTCGACCTTGGAGTAATCGAGGATATCGTTGATGATCCCTAACAGCGAATGACTCGACTGCCGGATGGTATCCAGGTAGTCGTGCTGTTTTTCCGTCAAATCGGTTTTAAGGGCCAATTCCGTGAAACCGATGATGGCGTTCATGGGGGTCCGGATCTCGTGGCTCATATTGGCCAGAAACTCGCTCTTGGAATTGGTGGCGGCTTTCAGTTGCCGGTTCATCCCCACCAGCTTCAAGTTGACCGTATCCACATCGGCCTTGGCTTTTTTAAGCTCTTCCTGGGCCTTCCTGTAAATAATAATCTGGGAAAACAGACTCGAGAATATCTCCAGCGGACGTACCGTCTCGTCGGACGGCCGCTTGCCGGATTTGGATCTGTCCACGAAGATAACACCCATAAATTCATCATTCTGATCGCTCATTCTAACAAACAGATTGTCTTTCGGGTGCCATGTATCTAACTGTTTCTGAATAACACCTTTCCCAAAATTCGTTGTTTCCTGCCCCAACGTATGTTTTTTCAGAGTGTGGGGAATATAATAACTGGCCTGCCCGATCTTGAGTGCTTTTTCAAAGGCGGTACTAAACCAGATCTTCGACATCTCAATTTTTCTAATTTTTTCAATTGTGTCATCTTCGATGCCGGCATAGCCGATGATATCCCGGTAAGGCGGTGTGTCTTTAAACAATGAAATGATAACCCGTTGATAATCTGAATGGGCCACGATGGCCCGGGCGATATTGTCGTAAATAGTCTGCTCATTTTTCATGGCAATCATGGCAGCGGCGGCAAGGCTGAATTCTTCGGACTGTCGGGAAAGGACTTTCAACTGGGCTTCGCTGCTGGTCAATGCCTCTTCCGAATGTTTCCGGTCAATGGCAATGGCCACCTGGTCGGAAACGGCGCTGAGTATGGCCACATCCTTTTCATCGTAAAGATCAGGGTCAGTGTAGCTCTGGGTAACCATTATGCCGATGACCTCACCATTTATCTTCAGGGGGATGCCGATCCATACCACCGGTGTGGTGCCGACAATGGCCTTTCGGGAGGCCCTGCGTTTCAATTCCGCTTCCCGGAGAAACACTGCCTTGCGGGCTTTAAAAACATCACTGGTCAAGGAATTGGATTGCAGATGTATCATTGTATAGGCTGAAAAATCATCATACTCATCAACATAATAAGGGAAAGAAATTGTATTGGTCGAGACGTTGTGGAGGGCGATAAAAAAATTGGTCACATCGATAATCCGTCCCAGTGACCGGTGAATCGATTCATACAATTCCACCAGATTCCGGGTGGTATTCACCGCATTGGAAATTTCAAACAGCACCTTATTGGTTTCTTCGCTTTTTCTCTGCGCCGTTTCTGTTTGTTTTCGATCAATGGCAATGGCCACCTGGTCGGAAACGGACAGCATGATGTCTACATCCTGTTGATTGTACTGATTAGGATTGCGATAACTCTGGGTAGTCATCACGCCGATGACATCATCTTTAATGATCAGGGGAACCCCCAGCCAGACAGATGCCGGCTCACCCATTGTTTTTTTGCTTTTTGACTGATTGACACGTTCCATATACTGGTCTTTTGTAATCAAAAGCGGTTTGCCGGATTTAATGACGTCTATGGTTAGTGAATTTTCTTTTTCACTGATTTTAGGGATCCCCGACAGCACCCCTTCTATTTCATCAACAAAGTATGGAAAAATAACATTGTCCGTGTCTTTATCATACAGGGCAATAAAAAAATTGGTCACATCGATAATCCGTCCCAGGGAAAGATGAATTGAGGCATAGAGCTCATTCAGATTCCGGGTGGTATTCACCGCATTGGAAATTTCAAACAGAACCTTATTGGTTTCTTCACTTTTTCTCCGTGCCTCAGCTTCCCGTTTTCCGGCACTGGCAACGTCAATCCGTTTAGTTTCGGGCTTTTTGATAATCTTTTCATTTTTGATATCATTCATGTTCATCATCTTTTGTCTGCTTTTTATTTTAAAGGCAAAAAGGATTCCGGCAAATTTGCTTCCCTCACAATCTCCCGTACGGTTTTGCCTGTTTCATACGCCCGTTTGGCAATAGCCGCGGCCTTATCATATCCCATATGAGGTACCAGGTAGGTGGCCATTGCCAGGCTGTTTTCAATGTTGGATTCACATACCCCCCGGTTTGCCGTAATACCCCCGATACATTTCTCCGCAAAAAGGTCGGCCGCTGATGAGAGCAATCCGATGGACTGCAGCAGGTTGTACCCGATAACCGGCAGCATGGTATTTAATTCAAGATAAGCGGTCTGAGCACCAATGGTAATCGTGGTATCATTGCCCAGCACCTGGGCCGCCACCTGGATCACCGCTTCGGGGATCACCGGATTGACTTTTCCGGGCATGATGGATGACCCCGGCTGAAGCGCAGGAAGGGTGATCTCCCCTAAACCGGCTCGGGGTCCCGACGACAGCCATCGAATGTCATTGGCAATTTTCAACAGACTCACCGCCACTGTTTTCAAAGCGCCGCTTGTTTCCACAGCCGTATCCTGGGCGCCCTGGGCTTCAAAATGATTGTCGGCTTCATGGAACAAATAGCCGGTTTCTTCAGATATGAGCCGGATGACCTTTTTGGCAAAATCTTCATGGGTGTTGACGCCGGTGCCTATTGCAGTCCCGCCAAGGGCCAGGGATCCAAGGTTTTTTGACGCTGTTTTTATTCGAAGGATACCCAGTTCAACCTGCCTGGCATAGCCTGAAAATTCCTGGCCCAGGGTCATGGGGACGGCATCCTGCAGGTGGGTCCGCCCGATCTTTTTTACATGGGAAAACGATACCGCCTTTTCAGACAGTGCCTTGAACAGCTTTTCCAGAGCCGGCACCAATCGGGCGTTGATCTCTGCCAGGGCCGCCATATGAATCACCGATGGGATCACATCATTGCTGGACTGTCCCAGGTTGACATGGTCATTGGGGTGGACCGGGTGTTTACCCTTTTTGGCACCGGTGAGAATTTCATTGGCCCGGGTGGCAATCACCTCATTCATATTCATGTTCGTGGACGTCCCCGACCCGGTCTGGAAAATATCCACAACAAACTGGTCGTCCAGCGTTCCCTCAATAACGTCCATGGCCGCTGATACAATCCCTTTTGAAATCTGTTGGTCCAGCAGTCCCAGACGGGCGTTCACCACAGCCGCAAACTTTTTTACCAGTGCCAGCATGTGTATGAAAACCGGCTGGAAACCAATGCCGCTGATGGTGAAATTCTCAACGGCCCGCTGGGTATTAGCCCCATAGTAGGCATCGCCGGGAACAAGGACGATGCCCATGGCGTCACTCTCTTTTCGCAGATTTTGATCATTCATGGCACAAGCCCCCATTTCTGTTTTCTCCATAGCTTCCCCTATCTACCGAAATAGTGGAAATCGATTTTATGTGAAGGGTTTGCCCATACGGAAAATTCAGATAAAGATTGAAAAAACCAGCTGTAGGTAATGGAAAAAATGGCTCCTCGCTGTTACATATGGGTAAATTTGGCCGGTACAGTCCCGGGATGATTTCATTTTGCTGCTCGAAACTGTTTGAGGGGCTTAGCGATCGTTAGGCCGGACAGCCATCAAATAGTCCCCGATGGTTTTAATTTTACATAAATATCAATATGATAATTTATGACGAGACCCTGTCCGGCGTTACGACCGCTTTTCGCCGAGTTTTTTGAGCATCAAAATGAAAGCATCCCTGGGCATCCATACAAAACAGCGAGGAACCAAAAAAATAAACGGATTCAAACGACATTTTTAAAGGCAATCGATTCAAATTTCCATACGAACATGGGTAAGTATTATGCAACATAATACATTATCGAACAAGGGGAAAATGATGGGAGGGGGTTAGAGCTGCGGGAGCCCTCTTTCCGGAGATCGAAAGGAGGGCTCCCTGCCTATACAATATTATTGCTCACACAAAACCGCAAAGTCTGCCAACAAAAATGAGTTGAATTTACGCAAAATATTCGCGTCTTTGCGTCTCTGCGCGAGACTTAGACATCTATTATTTTTCCGGTTCCGATGCATCATCCAATCCGGCCAGGTGCTTGAATTCGCGATAGCGATCCATATATTCTTTTTCAAGCTGAACCGTCAGTTTTTTAGACTCTTCCGGAAAGCTTCGCTGCAGCGAAGCATACCGGACTTCACCGGCCAGAAATGCCTGAAAAGTGCCGTCGGGTTCCTTGGAATCCAGAATAAAGGGATTTTTACCGTCCTCTTTAAGGTCCGGATTGTACCGGTAAAGGGGCCAGTAGCCGCATTGCACGGCCAGTTTTTCCTCTTCCTGGCTCTTGCCCATGCCCTTTTTGATGCCATGATTGATGCAGGGCGCATAGGCCATGATCAAAGACGGGCCGTCATAGCCCTCGGCTTCAGTAACGGCCTTCATGAGCTGCTGCTTGTTGGCACCCATGGCCACATTGGCCACGTACACATACCCATAGGACATCATCATGCCGCCCATATTTTTCTTGGACGTTTTCTTTCCAGAAGCGGCAAATTTAGCCACAGAGCCCGTGGGCGTGGCCTTGGATGCCTGGCCCCCGGTATTGGAATAGACTTCAGTGTCAAAAATCATGACATTGATATCCTCACCCGACGCCATCACATGATCAATGCCGCCAAAAGAGATGTCATAGGCACTGCCGTCGCCCAGGAAGATCCAGTAGGATTTTTTGGTAAACAACTTTGACATGCCGGCGATCTCACTCAACAAGACGTTGTCCGCACAATCAGGCAACAGGGCCTTTAGCCGGTCCCCCCAGGTGCGTGACCCCTCGGGATCTTTCATGTTGTCAAGCCATCCTTCAAGGGCCTCTTTCACCGGCTGAGAGACGTCCGTGTCAAGGGCCTGACGGGCCAGTTCAGCCAGCTTACGTCGCTGTTGAAAATGCCCCAGCAGCATGCCGTAGGTAAACTCGGCCGGATCTTCAAACAATGAATTGCCCCAGGTGGGGCCGAAGCCATCCTGGTTGACGCAGTAGGGAATGGCCGGTGCACTGCCACCCCAGATCGAGGAGCAGCCCGTGGCATTTCCGATCACCATTCTCTCACCGAAAAGCTGGGTGAGCAGTTTGGCATAGGGGGTTTCGCCGCATCCGGCGCAGGCCCCCGAGAACTCGAGCAAGGGCTGGCAGAACTGGCTGCCCTTCACCGATGTGCGGCGGGTGAGCTTGTCACGGACCGGAAGGGCCTCGGCATACTGGTGGTTGGGCACCTGGACGGCGGTCTGGGTCTCCAGGGGCCGCATGACCAGAGCAGGTTTTTTGGCCGGACAGATATCCGCGCAGTTACCGCAGCCCAGGCAGTCCAGGGTATTGACCTGCACGCGGAAATGATAGCCCTTGAGCTCTTTGCCCACGGCTTTTTTGACGTCAAAACCTTCGGGGGCATCCGCCAGTTCGGCATCGGTGAGCAGCACCGGCCGGATGGCGGCATGGGGACAGACCATGGCGCACTGGTTGCACTGAATGCAGTTGTCCATGTCCCATTCCGGCACAACAATGGCCACACCCCGTTTTTCATATTTGGTTGTGGCCACCGGAAAAATACCGTCCGGGGCAAACGCGCTCACCGGCAGGCTGTCGCCCTGCTGGGCTACGATGGGCCGCATGACGTTTGTAACAAATTCCGGTTCATCCGCAACCGCACCAGTGCCCCCGGCAGCATCGGCCCAGGTAGCCGGATACTCAACTTCCCTGAGATAGGCCAGTGTCTGATCCACCGCGGCATAATTCATATTAACGATATGATCACCCTTCTTGCCGAACATCTTCTTGATCTGGCCCTTGAGGTAGGCAATGGCCTCATCCACCGGGATCACATTGGCCAGCTTGAAAAAAGCGGTCTGCATGATCATATTGATGCGGCCCCCCAGGCCCACTTCCCCGGCCAGTTTCACCGCGTCGATATTGTAGAATTTAAGTTTTTTGGCGGCAATGGTCCGGCGCATGGCGGCCGGCAGTTTTTCCGTCATCTGCTCTAAGGACCAGTTGGAATTCAGCACAAAGGTGCCCCCGTCCTTGATCCCATCGAGGACATCATAGATGTCCACATAATTGGATTTGTGGCAGGCAATATAATCCGCCGTATCGATGAGGTAGGTGGACTGGATGGGGGTTTTGCCAAACCGCAGATGGGAGATGGTCACACCGCCTGATTTTTTGGAATCATAGGCAAAATACGCCTGGGCAAACATATCGGTGTTGTCGCCGATAATCTTGATGGCGCTTTTGTTGGCGCCCACGGTGCCGTCGGCCCCCAGTCCCCAGAATTTACACTGGATGGTGCCGGCAGGGGCCACATCGAGGCCCGGGGTCACATCCAGAGAGGTGTGGGTGACATCATCGGTGATGCCCACGGTAAAATGATTTTTGGGGGCCTGCAATGCCAGATTGTCAAACACCGCCTTGACCATGCCCGGGTTGAACTCTTTGGAACTCAGGCCGTAACGGCCGTTGATGATGGCCGGTAGTTGACCGCCCCGTTCCATATAGGCCGTGCACACATCCTGGTAAAGGGGATCACCCAGGGCACCGGACTCCTTGGTACGGTCCAGAACCACAATTTTCCGGGTGGTGGCGGGTATGACGCCAAACAGATGATCAACGGAAAAAGGACGATAAAGACGGACTTTAACCAGCCCCACCTTTTCGCCCTTGGCCACCATGTAATTAACCACCTCTTCAATGGTATCGCAGGAAGAGGCCATGGAAATAATGATATTTTCCGCATCCGGGGCCCCCACGTAATCAAACAGGTTGTAGACGCGTCCGGTGAGATTGCTGACCCTTTGCATGGCATCGGCCACCAGGCCGGGCACTTTCTGATAAAAGGGATTGGCCGCTTCACGGCCCTGAAAATAAATATCCGGGTTTTGGGCCGTCCCCCTGAGTTCAGGTCGTTCAGGGTTGGCGCCACGGGCACGGAAAGCAGCCACGGCATCCATGTTGACGAGTTTTGCCATATCCGCATAAGCGATCAGTTCAATCTTCTGAATTTCATGGGAGGTGCGGAACCCGTCAAAAAAATGAACAAAGGGGATACTGGATTCAATGGCCGCCAGGTGGGCCACCAGGGCAAGGTCCATGACTTCCTGTACGGAAGCCGACGCCAGCATGGCAAACCCGGTCTGGCGGACCGCCATGACATCCTGATGGTCCCCGAAAATGGAAAGGGCATGACCGGCCACGGCGCGGGCCGTGACATGGAATACCGCCGGCAGCAGTTCTCCGGCGATTTTATACATATTGGGAATCATCAGCAACAGGCCCTGGGATGCGGTAAAGGTGGTGGTCAGGGCGCCGGCGGCCAGGGAACCGTGCACAGCCGCGGCAGCACCGGCTTCCGACTGGAGCTGACGCACCAGCATTTGCTGACCGAATACATTTTTAAGGCCGTTGGCCGACCACTCATCACAAATCTCACCCATGGAAGAGGACGGTGTGATGGGGTAGATCGTTGCGGCATCGCTCATGGCATACGCCACATGAGCCGCTGCGGTGTTCCCGTCAATTGTCTTCATTTCTTTTGCCATTATCATGCTCCTTGTTTAATATTCCCGGCAACCGTCGCACCACGTCACCAAAATTCAATACGGCGCATGGGCTGAATTGCCTGTTAACCCGGCGGTACGGCCGGTGGTATGTATACACTGGCAGGCCTGAGGAAAAAAGCTAAGTGACGTCATATGGCCATGGCCTGAAACTAAAACCGCAGTGCGGTATACCGATTGGTGCTGAAACCCAATATGACAAAACCGAATCACTAAAACCGGTATGGCAGGTCGCTGGCGCCTGGAGAATAACAACCCCAAGTCCAAACAAAATTAATTATTGCAAGTAACAAGATTTGTAAAGGAAAACTTTAAGCAATACGCAAAAATTGGGCTAAAGAAATCGTTTCCGAATGGACACGAGTTAATGGAGTAACTTTCATTTGGATAGGATTCAAAAAAATATGACATTCATTATCAGCCTCCTGAGGCGTTTTGCAGTTGCCTGGCTTCAAAAATCGGTTCTTCGCTGTTTGCGTGTCTGAAAACAGCGAAGAACCAGAAAAATAGTACGACCTGATCGTCTGTCGAGTAAAAGTGAAGCCGACGGATTTCAGCGTTCGACAATCATGGCCATTCCCATACCACCGCCGATGCACATAGTCAAAAGACCGGTGGTATAATTCTTGCGCTGCATCTGGTGCATGCCGGTAACCATCTGGCGTGCGCCGGTACATCCGATGGGATGCCCCAGGGAGATACCGCTGCCGAGTTCATTGGGACGATCCGTTTCAATATCAAGTTCCCGCATGCATCCAATGGCCTGGGAGGCAAACGCCTCGTTCAATTCTATCATATCGATATCCTTGATGGTCATGCCGGTCGCCGCCAAGACCTTTCTTACCGCCGGTACCGGCCCCAAGCCCATATAGGCAGGATCAAGGCCGCCGGAAGCAAAGCCCTTGATTCTGACGATGGGTTCAAGCCCCATTTCTTTGGCTTTTTCGGCACTCATGAGCACCACGGCTGCGGCGGCATCGTTGATACCCGATGCATTACCCGCAGTAACGGTCCCACCTTTTTAAAAGCCGGCCGCAGTTTACCCATCTTTTCAAGGCTGGTATCCATGGGACGCTCATCCGTATCAATGATGATTTCCCCTTTACGCGAACGTATGGTCACCGGTACGATCTCCTGCTTGAAAATGCCGTCGGTAATGGCCTTCCGTGCCCGTTGATGACTGAGTACACCCAGTTCATCCTGTTCCTTGCGGCTGATATCGTAAAGATCTGCGATATTTTCAGCGGTAAGTCCCATATGGTAACCGTAAAAAATCTCATAGAGCCCGTCAAAGACCATCAGGTCGTAGATATCGCCCGTGCCGGTCAGTTCCATGCGATATCCCCAGCGGGCTTTGGGAAGGGCCATGGGTACCTGGCTCATGTTTTCCTGACCGCCGGCGATAATGACCTCGGCCTGACCGGTCATAATTTCAGCGGCACCCACGGCAATCGCTTTGAGACCTGACCCACAGACCTTGTTGATGGTCATGGCCGGCGTCTCCTTGGAAATACCGGCACGGATCATGGCCTGCCGGGCAGTGTTTTGTCCCTGGCCGGCCTGAAGGACATTGCCCATGATCACCTCGTCGATAGCGACCGGCGCCGCACTCTTGTCCCAGTCATACCTTTTCTGTTCCAGCTCAATGAGCCCCTGTCCCTTCAGCTTATCCGGTGCTGCTTCCTTTAGATCCTCAGTAACGACCGGACGTAAATTAATCCGTTTAAGCACATCCTTGATGACCACCGACCCCAGTTCGACCACCGGAACGTTTTTTAACCCCCCACCAAATGTGCCTATGGCGGTTCGTGATCCGCTTACGATGACAACTTCCCGCATGAGCAATCCTCCTAATAGTATTTAACTTTTTTGAAATTGTTTTTTATGTCATTAAAAAAAAACAAGGTTCCTCGTGTTTTGTTGGGTGCGGGATGCTTTCATTTTGATTAAAAACTCGGCGCAAGCGGTCGTAACGCCGACAGGTCTCATAAATCTCATATTATATTTTATCGTCAAATAGTTTTCGTAATTTACCCATATCAGCGAGGCCAAAACAAATTCGGATTATCCCCGGGAAGACGCAGGCCGCCATGGATAAAATAAGTCTCGCCGGCCAGCGCTTCATTTTTGTAAATGGCACCCACGAGATCGGCGACCTCATCAGGCTCGATCAACCGGCCGATGGGCACCTCGTTTAAAATTTTATCAAGGGCTTTTTGATTCATATTTTTGACCATGGGGGTACCGACATATCCGGGCGCCACGGCAGCACAACGAATTTTATCGGCCAGACCCCGCCGAAAAAATTCAGCCGTAATGACTTTGGGCATCACCGACATGGCCGCCTTGGTGGAAGCGTAATTGATTTGACCTGCCGTTCCAAGAGAACCGGTGGATGAAATAAGGCAGACAAGCCCCTTGCAGTTGTTGTTGACCATACGCTCGGTGCATTCCCGAACGGTGAGAAAAACACCGATAAGATTGATATCCACCACCCTCTGAAAGCTTTCAAGGGCCATCTTCTTCTTTACCTTACCGGTTTCCCGATCGGTGGAGAGCATCAGTCCGTCCATGATGATACCTGCAAAGGGCGCTACCAGATTGATCTGGCCGTAGACTTCAATGGCTTTGTCGGCCAGGCGTCCGCAATCATCTTCATTGGTAACATCACACGTGATGGTGACCACATCCCCGCCCAGTTCCGCCTTTGCCCGTGCCAGCGCATCGGGAACAACATCGGCCAAGACCACTTTACCCTGATTTTTAATCCAGTATCTGGCCAGTGCCATACCGATACCACCACTGCCGCCCGTAATGACCGCTACCGCGTCTTTTATCACCAACATCTCTTTTTCTCCTTTGAAAAAAAATTAATAGGGCGCCGGAGTTGATTCATTTCCGATTATTTGAAGCGCCCTGATGAACATTTAAAACATACAATTGCCGCCATGAAGCTTATCAACCGGGTATTGAATTGAAGCTATAACGGTCAGATGAGGCAGGATAGAAATTTTAAGCCAATATTTCAGCCACCCGAATCAATTCTAAATGTTATCACGTTCAAACTTCATGATTAACCAAGCGCTATGTAATAGTTTTTTGATGGATAAATTGAATCCTGAATGAAACCGAAAGGGCTTTAATTAGTTAAAAAATTCAGAGTTATTAAAGCAAAATGAAAAATAAAAGTTGAAAGAGGCCGTAGGGAATTAATATGGTGACACCATTGCATTTGGTGGATTTGTGGCAACAGCCATACCCGAAGAAATTTTTACCACCATCGAAACCTCCTTTTTGAAAAATCAAACGCCTAAAAATTTGACCATCATGTATGCTGCCGGCCAGGGAGACAGTGACAAAAGAGGCCTGAATCACTTTGCCCATGACGGTCTGATAAAAAAAGTCATCGGGGGGCATTGGGGCTGGCTCCGGGGTTGGCGCGATGGCAATGGAGAACAAGGTTATCGGGTATACTCTCCCCCAGGGTATTATTTCACATATGTACAGGGATATCGCCGCCCACAAGCCGCGAACCATCAGTCATGTGGGACTCGGAACCTTTGTTGATCCCCGGGATACCGGCGGGAAAATAAACGATATCACCACCGAAGAAATTGTGGAACTGATTGAATTCGACGGACAGGAATATCTCGCATATAAAAACAGACCCATAAATGTGGTATCCTCAGGGGACACGCCGATGAGGATGGAAATATCACAACCGAAAAAGAAGGTGACCTGAATCCCTTGAAATGCAACCGCGCCTAACTCCGGCGGATGTTTCGTGGGTGGAAAGAGAAGGGACTTGAATCCAAACAGGTCAACCGGTACTGGTTGATTTTCAAAACCGGAACCACGCAGACTTGCCGTGGATATGACCCTCGTTCAGTGGTGAGTAAAATCCCGGATCGATCCTGGACCGAACGAAAGATTGTTTCACGTCGGGCGGTTTGAACTAAAGATGGTGATTCGTAAGGATCGGGTAGAAGGGGTGGAGGTGAATAAGAGGGCATTTTAGAATGATAACCCTTACAGCAGAACCCGGCGTCATCGGCGGGCTCCGGCCGGAGGGCTTAATTTCGGTGCGGCCACCAATACCGACGCTATTATCGGGCAACCAGCCCAGTTTGATTTTTATCACGGCGGCGGTCTTGATATCGGATTTTTGGGACTGGCCCAGGCTGATAAAGAAGGCAATCTCAATGTCAGTAAATTCGGCCCCAGACTGGCCGGCGCAGGCGGGTTCATCGACATCACTCAAAATGCCAAACGTGTTATTTTTATGGGCACTTTTACCGCAGGAGGCCTGAAAGTCGCCATCGGGAATGGTAATATCAGAATCGAAAAAGAGGGAAAATTTAAAAAATTCCTGAACCGGGTCGAGCATGTCACTTTCAGTGGAAAATACGCCCGTAAAAAAAACCAAAAAGTTTTATATATTACGGAACGCTGCGTTTTTGAACTCACCGAAAAGGGAATGGAACTTATCGAAATTGCACCGGGTATTGATCTTGAAAAGGATATTGGACTAATGGATTTTGAGCCGGTTAATAATAGCCTGCCTGATGGATGAACGTATTTTTAAAAAACAATCCATGCATTTAAAAGGATATTCCTAAATTTCGTTTTAATGCGCCCAAAAAATTTTTGCCCGAGCATGCATTGTTTTGAAGAACCTCGCAGCAAGCTGCGAGGAATCTTCGACCGTAGGAATTCTGTCTATTTTAGATTCGCTCGCTAACCCCGCGGCAAGCCACGGGGAATGCGCTCGCTGTTGCGGTTCAAAACGTTACAGTTTCCTTTAGTCTCACGCCACCATCCAGATTATTTTTTGCATATTATCAGTGATCAACTCGTAAAAAGTCGGATTTAGACGGTCTTGTAAAAAATTCAAATTCAAAACTTGCAAATTTGGGTGTCATGAGGCGTACTGATCGACCGTTGAATGATTGCGAAATGCAGCGCAACGCAGGCGTTGGACTTTTTACGAGACCGTCATCAGTGCGCCGTTCATTATTCGATTATACATACCACCGCATATTTTTTTAACCAAAAAAACACAAAATTAAGTATAAAGTTGTTGATGTATCAAATAAACTACACTTTTTTCAGGGCCAGACTGATGCCATGTTTACAGGCTTTTTTATAAAGAAGGGTACGGTGGATTTCCAGCAACCTTGCCGCTTTGGCTTTGTTGTACCCGGTTTTTTCAAGAGCCAGTTGAATGACTTCTTTTTCGGCCTTGACTTGGGCCTGTTTCAAAGTAGAAACATTTGAGTTGCCTTTACTTTTTCTGCATTGGTGGAGATAAAACGGCAGATCTTCCGGCCGGATAATATCCCCTTCAACCGAGGAAAGTGCCCGTTCAAGCACATTTGTGAGTTCCCGGACATTTCCCTTCCAGTCATAATTGGAAAACATTATTTCAACGGCTTTGTCCATTTGTGTTTCCGCAAAGGCCGCATCCTGCGTCATCTTTTGCAACAGGTGTCTTGCAAGGGGAACGATATCTTCCCGGCGTTCACGAAGGGGCGGAATTGAAAAGGGATACTTAAGGCGATAGAAAGTCTGCCGGAAGTCCTTTGCCATCATCTCTGAGGTTTCGATTGGTGGCCGCAATAACGAAATCGGATCGGTGATTGTCCGCCGATCCGTTAAATTCCTTTTCCTCCAGAACCCGCAGCAGTTTCGGTTGATTTTCAGGAGCGATTTGAGTTCGGTGGGCAGAAACTCCAGGTTACGGTTGGGCGCCGGTAAAGCCCCCTTTATAGCCGAAAGTTCCGATTAAAAGCTCCCCGGGGTGGCGGAGTCAATCGATAAACGGTTGGGGGACTGCCATGATGAATGCCTGGGCAAAAAGCTCCTTGCCGGTTCCGCTTTCTCCGGTAATTAATACCGGGAAAGGATTGGCAGTGGCCTTAAGGGCTTCTTTCTTCAGGCGATTGATGGCATCGCTGCTGCCCAGATTCCAGTATAGCAGGTGGACCGCAGGCTAATGGGTTCCTTTTCATACAATTGACCTTTGACTCCAGCATTGAAAGCCGGGTGGCCAGTTTTGTCACCTCTTTGATATTTTTAAATATAACCTGCCCATAGACCCCGATAATTTCACCATTCCGGCGGATGGGAATCCTCTGCACCATCATCTCCTGTCCCTTGATCTGCTGGGTGCGGTTGATCTCCGGTTTGCCGGTTTTGGCCACGATATGCATTCGTGTATTTTCAATAACGTCAGTACAGTGCTTGCCCAGCGGGTATTCGGGATCAATACCAAGAAATTTACCATAGGCCCGATTAAAATGGGTAATATAGCCTTCAGCGTCTATAACGATGGCACCGTCGTGAATACTGTCAAAAATCAGGGCAAAACTTTTCAGTTGACTGATAGGCGCTTTTGCATTGCCGGCAGTGTGGCGGCCTGTCGTGGATATTTTTTTTCGCGCTGTGGCTAGCTGGTCAGAAAGCCCTTTCATGCCCTTCCTCCGTATCGGTGTGTCTACATGTAGAAATTATGCTACACAATTTATACACTTACGACCCGGCTTTGTCGAGCTTATTTTACATCAGGCCTTACTGATAATTGGTTTTTGTAATCACGCGCCATTTAATGGTTATTGGTATGAAAGTTGCTAATAAGGTATTTATCGATATAAACAATCTTTGGGTGGATTCTGTTTAAAAATAAAACCGGTTGACATCGACAATATGAAGGAGTAGAAACACATCCTACTAATATATTTATAAAAAATGATTTTTAAGTAAATATTTTATTCACATACAACAAGGAGATTTTACATGAAACGACGTAGTTTTTTAAAAGGTTTGGCAGCGACATCAGCAGGATTGGCCGTCAGCAATGGTGTGGGATCAATGACAAAAAACGCCTATGCAAAAAAAAAGAAGATTTCGGAGAAGTTAAAAGCGTTAAGGTTGAATGCGTATCCGAAACCAGCTGGTTTGACAATGCTACCCTTGGCAAAGATATCAAGGCCGCCGGCGGTATTAATACAAACCAGTATGATGTGGCCTATAACGAGGAAAACCTCGGGGGTTACGCCGCCGTGATCGAGGTTGAAGCCCTTGACGGCAAAAAAACCAAATATTTGATGGACAGCGGCTGGAGCAACGACTGGATGGATTATGTCTTCGCCCAAAGCGGTGTGGACAAGATGCTCAAAAACAAAGAAATCGATACCATGGTGATTTCCCACGATCACATCGATCATTATTTCGGTATCGAGAGCACCCTGAAACACCAGCCCGATATCAAGATGTACTTCCCCTCAACGTCCATGAAAAAAAGTTTTGAACTTTTGAAGGGCGCTGATTTTTCCAAAACCCCTGGATGTCCGAAAAACGCCTACCCCCATACCGGAGAACTGATCGTCACCAAGCCCGACAAGCTTTACAAACTCCAGGAAGGGGCTGCCGTTGCCTTTTTTGACGCACCCGCCACCCTCCAGGTCAGGGGCGAGAACGTCATGTTTTAAAGTCAAGGTAAAGGTGTCACCGTCACAGGGTGCTGCCATCCGGGGATTCTGACCCTTATCAATTATGCCCGCCGTAATTTCAAAGATGGAAAACAAATGTACGGGTGCTATGGCGGCCTGCATATTTCGCCCTTTGAAAACTGGGATCCCAAGATGGACGACATCATCGCCGGCGTTCAGCAATACAATATGGAAAAAATCGCCTGCAACCACTGCACCGGCTGGATCTGGGCGGAAAAAGCGGTCAAGGCCGGACTTCCCATTGTGAAGGGAACTGACAAGTTCCGGTCCTACAAAAAAGTCGGGACCCTGGCAAAGGCCAATACCTCAAACATCTATACGGGCAACGGAGACGTGGTCGTCTTCTAAAATTTCAACCGTTCACTGTTATTTGATACGGAAAGGTGCCTGACCTTCGATGCCGGTATTAACCCGACAGGGTTAGACCTGAAGGAACGGTGCCTTTCCATTTTAATAAAAAAATATAGGTCAGTTATGGATACACCAAACGCTTATAAAAACTGGCTGACGCTGCGAAACATGGTTCCCAGATGGGGTATATGGACATCCGGTCTTGTAAATCTACTGGTTTTGGCCATCAGTGCCATCGCCCTGTGGTGGGTCTTTTTTTCCAACAGCGGTATTTTTAAACTGTATACCCCGCTGCTCGGTTTTTCCCTTGTCATCTGGATGCTGCTCATCATCATGTGGCAAACCGAATTTTTCGATTACTGGCCTTTTTCGAATCAATTCCTGGCCTCGTCGCACCCATTGAAAAAAGGAGGTATCCACGGGACCTTTGCTGTCCTGGTGTTGATTTCGGTTTCTTTTTTCATTATCGGACAATACGGGTATTTTTTAACTGGCACAGCCTTACAAAATACGGCAAGCTGGGCCAGGATGTCATGTCGACTCGTGAGACAACATCATGGTCCTTTATCTGTCTTTCGGTTCCTTTTTGTGGAACCACGTTTGTAGTGGGTGTGGGCAAGGATATTGGCCCAAAGATCCCGCCCGGGCAGGGCCTGGCAACTGGTTGCTCATGGCCACTTCCATCCTCTTTTCCTGATATTTTTTCATCCCCATATCGGTTCCATGTTTTATCCTGCACAAATATACACGGCAGTGCCGCCCTGGTGGAAAGACCTCGCCCAACCAACAGTGGGTCGGTGGGTATTGTTTGTCGGTTTTGTCATCCACCAAGTGGGAGGGGCGGGCGTGGGAGTCCTGTTTATATCGTGGCGGTCTCGTCTGGGGTTTATTTTCTTTAGGATTCAGCTTTCTATCATGGATTATTTCTGGGATGAGGCCTATATCGGGGGTCAGAACGATGCCAACTTTGGATGGCGTTACAGCCATACCGTAACCATGGGCAATTTCATCCTGGTTCCGGCCATTGTTCTAAAAACCTTTTCGGTAGGGTTTCTCAGATGATGGCAGGATTTCCCCGGTGCCATCATTGCAGGTCTGATTTTGCCTGGTGTTTTGCATGGGCACCGACCCTTTTAGGCGTCTGCTCAGGGGTTTCCCATCCCTCTGAAAACCCGTCGGCATTTTTGGTAATGCTCATCGTTTTACTGAATATTCATGATTATTTCATGGATGGATGGCCCGGTTATCTGGTGAAAAACCCGGGAGTTGACAAATAGTGGCCACAATACACACTATAGACCCCGTCCGGATGGGTGAGGAAATTTTTTACGATCTCTTTCATCGCATCTTTAATGATGAGGGGGCACGGAGACATTTTGAGTTTTCGCAGATAATTTTTCAATCTCAGAAGGTTCCCGGTGGAATCTGTGGTTCCGGAAACGAGGGCTAATGGCCCTCGTTCAGGCGGGTCGGTCGCGGCCCGGCCACCGGTTTCCCGAACAACCGTCGGGGCCGTTTTGCCATCCGGTTTTTCCCGGCGTGGATCCGGCTGACTCCTGGGAGACGCTGCTTCGTTAGGCCCTCTTTTCGTGACACGGGACGAGTCTGGGGCAAGACCGTATGACGAGAGTTTTTTTGTTGTGGGGTATCTGGATTTCAGAACAACTACAGAGCGAAATTTTCTGGAACTCGAATGCATTGCCCCCAATCGATGGAAGGATGTCCGGGTAGACGGCCTCTATTTAAAAACCCCGGAAGATGGAGAATACGAGGCCGTTGAGCCGGGGGGAATTGATCGCAACGTACCCGGATGGGAACTGGCTTTTTTTCTTTTTGACAAGCTTATTTCCACGTACTGCTATATCGTCAAGACAGCGCCTTATGCAGCCATTTTTGGCGAAAAAAAATGGATCCGATTTGATATCGACGGAAACAATTCCTGCCTGGAGGTCATGGATCCTGACATCGACCTGTTCCATCTGGTCATCGGATTTAAAAAAAAGGACTGCTGCAATGAAACCGGCCACCCGATGGCCATGTCCCCGGATGCCTGTATAAAGGCTGCCGGCAATCGATTGACATCTGAAGGCTTCGCCTTATCCAACGCATGCAAAGGGCCCGAAAAGAATCTTAAAACAAAGACAAACCCAGGCTGGTGGTCGGTCAAAAAGATGGCATTTTCCAAAAATACCGAGACTGAAATGCATCACTGCTGCTATCATGACCACTAATTACAAAATCAGGTAAATTACAATGGATCCATCAAGACGAAATTTTTTTAAAAAACATTGTCTGGGCAGTGCAGTTAAATTAATCAGCGATGTTCAAAAATCATTTAAAGAAGCGGCATCCGATACCGATTATTTTGATTCGTACGAAACCTGTTATCCGCTCATCTCTGAATATTCCTACTTTTTAGAAGATGAGGTAAAGGATCTTGGCATAAAAACCGACGGCAAAAGCAACCTCGAGATCGTTGAAGCGGTTTACGAAAAAAAAGGACGAACCCATTGATTAGCCGTCTTGCTTCCGATTTTCCGCCAAAAGCTCTGCCATATGCAGCACACGGACAGAGTCTCCCCGTTTTTCCGCACCGCCCCTGAGCTGCATCACGCAGCCCGGGCATTCGGTCACCAGCAGAGCAGCGCCGGTTTGCCGGACATCGTCGAGTTTCCGGTTGAGAATTTCCCTTGAAATCTGCGGAAATTTGCCGGAATAGGTCCCGCCAAAACCGCAGCAGGTTTCTTCTTCCACGGCAGGGACAAAGACACCTGTCTTTTTGATGAGTTCATGGGGCGCTTCTGTCACCCCGAGTCCCCGGCAAAGATGACACGGGGCATGATAGGTCACGGATTCATCTGAAGGGTTGAAGTCATCTGGCCCGACCTGAATGACATCATTCATAAAGGAAGAAAAAGAGATGATTTTATCGGAAAAATTTTTAACTTTTTCGGCTGGCATCTTCTCATCATTGAGAATTTTGGGATAAGCATTCTTCAGATGGGATGCACAGGACGCACACAAGGTAATGATATAATCATATTCATCAGGATCAATGGCCGTAATATTCTGGCAGGCTACCGCCCGGGCCGCTGATTTTTCCCCCATCATCTGCAAGGGCAGCCCGCAGCAGGTTTGGGTCATGGGAAAATCAACGGCCACACCATGCCCTGCCATGGTCTTGAGACCGGCCACCAGTTGTTCGGGATATACAAAATCCTGGACACAGCCGGAAAACAGGGCCACGCGGTATTTAGGGTTTTCAACCCGGGGTTTTACCGATTCCCAGATATCCCGAAACGGTGTTTCGGCAATGGCCGGAATCGCTTTAAAATCATGTTCCCGGGCAAACATCATGGGCAGATGGCGGATATACCCGGTAGCCCCGGTAACCGGTTTCTGGGCAAAACGGGCATAGCGCAAAAAACGGTGAAAAAAGGTGCGGCTGGCCATCACCTTGGACAGCATGACACTGGTGAGCGGGTGCCCTGTTTCATCCTGTATCCGGGCATAAACTTCCTTGATAAGTCCGGGCAGATCAATGCCGGCGGCACACACGCTCTTGCAGGCCCCGCAGTTGATGCAGTTCTGTACCAGATTTTTCGCCTTATCACGACCATGGAAAAAATAGGTCATGATCAATCCGATGGCCCCGATGTAGATATGCCCCATCTGATGGCCCCCCACCATCCGGTACACCGGACAGACATTGGCGCAGGCCCCGCAGCGCACGCAGCGCAGCACCTGGGAAAATACCGGGTCTTTGGCCAGTTTGCGACGGCCATTGTCTAAAAACACGACGTGCATCTGCTTGCGGCCTGTTTTATCGGCCTTGCATTCATTGGGGCCGCTGATCCAGGTGACATAGGAGGTAATGGCCTGGCCCGTGGCATTACGAGGCAGGACCCGGTTCACCAGCAAGGCGTCATGCAGGGTTGGCATAAGCTTTTCCAGGCCCACCAGGGCCACATGCACCCGGGGCAGCGTGGTCACCAGCCGCGCATTGCCTTCGTTTGTGGTGATGCCCAGTGTGCCGGTGTCGGCAAGGGCAAAATTGGCCCCGGAAATACCCATATCCGCCTCTATGAATTTCCGGCGGAGCTGTTGGCGGGCCACCTTGACCAGGTGGTCAATATTTTCGGATGCCTGTTTTTTTCCGGTGACATCTGTAAAAAGGTCCCCCACCTGGTGCCGGGACAGGTGGATGGCCGGCATCACCATATGACTGGGTCCCTCATGCCGAAGCTGAATAATCCATTCCCCCAGATCGGTTTCCGTGACTTCCAGATCATTTTCCTCCAGATGATGATTTAACAGCGTTTCTTCTGCGGTCATGGATTTGGACTTGATAATTTTTGAAACGCCATTGTCTTTTGCAATTTTGCAGATGATTTCATTGGCTTCCCGGGCCGTATTTGCAAGATGGACGGTAACACCCGCCTTTTCGGCATTTTTTCTAAACTGGTCATACAATTCGTCCATACGGGCAATGGCCCCATCCTTGACCCTGCTGATTTCCGCCACCATCTGATCCACATCCATCCCGGAAAATACAGTTTCCCGTGAGCTGCGGTAGGCAACGGCGAACTTGTCCATTGCTTCTCGCAAAAAATCATTGGCCAGGGCCCCGTCCACCTCTTTTTTATATGCTTTGATGTTTCCTGCTTCCTGCATTATTTTTCCTCCATGAGCAGAATATGCAACTCCAAAGGTCCGTGAACCCCCAGGGCCAGTACCCGTTCGATATCCGCCGTTCGGCTGGCGCCGGTGATAAAGGCGGTATAGTCCGGCGAAGTCTTCATCATCTCCGTCAATTCAGACTCCAGGTCATAGGCGCTTTCACGAATTTTGGACATGGGTAAAACCGCCACATGGACCTCGCTGATCATGGTGGCCAGGCGCAGTTCCTCGCCGGGGCAGTTGAGCACCAACGTTCCGGTCTCGGCAATTCCGTAGTCCACAAGGGTAAATCCCATGTCGATACCGGCCAGATGGTTCCTTAACCCACTCTCCGCCAGCGTGACCCCCTTTTCACTGCACACCTGCGCAAACGCGGCGTACAACCGGGAATCCAGCCCGGGTGCGGCCAGAATTTTTTGCACTTGACCACTTCGAGGGGCTTGCAGTTGTCCCGGTAGGATTTCAGCTTCGGATGGTTGCCCGGAAAACGGGTCTTTTCGTCGGCAGAGATCGGCCGCATATTCAAAGGCCGCCTGCACGTTTGCCACATCCGTCACAATGGCCGAAACCGCCCTTGCCTTCTCGCGAAAAATTGAACAAATATTTTCTACATTACCCATGACGATATCTCCTTGCCAGCCGGATCATAGATCGCGACGGTCTTTCGGCCTGTGGCCTTTCCATAGCCCTTATCGACACCGACAAAAGACAACCGTGGCCCTGTATCGGAATTGATAAAGGCGCTTCGGCTTTTCCGAAAAAAAGCCGAAGCGATAAATAAAAGGTACACCGGCGCCGACTATTTTACGGCGGCAATCAGATGCACATTGAGCGGATCATGGTATCCGAATCCATAAATCACGATCATGCCGATGATCCCCACCAGCGCACAATAATACAGGGTTGGAATGATGGTACGCCGCAGGGTGATCCCCTCTTGGCCCAGCAGGCCCACGGTGGCCGAAGCGGCAACGACATTGTGAATGCAGAACATGTTCCCCGCAGCAGCGCCCACGGCCTGCAGCGCCACCACCAGGGAACCGGAGATGGCCAGATTTTCAGCCACACCGTGCTGGAAGAGGCTGAACATCAGGTTACTGACAGTATTGCTGCCGGCGATAAACGCACCCAGACCGCCGATAAACGGCGCGAAAAAGGGCCACACATGACCCACATTGGCCGCCACCCACTGGGCCATGGCCAGCGGCATGCTGGCATATCCGCCGGCATTGACACCGGAATTGATATACACCCGCACCATGGGAATGGTGAAAATCAAAACGAATCCGGCACCCAGAAGAATTTGGCTGGACTCCTTGACGGCCGATCCCAGCTCATCAAATGACATCCGATGCAGAAAGAAAGTAATGATCACCACAAGACACAAGACAGCGCCGGGCAGGTAAAGTGGCTGACTGGCACCGGTAATACCGGTGCCGAAAATATCGGCCCATTTGATGGCAAAACTTTTCAGGAAGCTGCCAATAGGCAACTGGGGTAGACGGGTGAGCACCAGAATCACCGCCACCAGAATATAAGGTACCCAGGCCAACCAGAGTTTCATCGGGTTTTTGTCGGTGAGAGAATCAAGGCTGATCTCCATCTTGCTGATCCAGCTTTTATCCCACTCTGCCCGGGGGGCAAAGTCCCATGAATCTTTCGGAACGAGAAACCCTTTCCGGGCCGCAGTGGTCATGATGGCCAGACCGATGAGTGCCCCGATCAGGGAGGGGAATTCAGGCCCGAGATAAATAGCGGTAAAAACATAGGGAACGGTAAAGGCCAGACCACCGAGAATCGCAAAAGGAAAAATTGAAATCCCCTCGGTCCAGGATTTGTTTTTCCCGAAAAACCGGGTCATCATGATCACCATGAAAAGGGGAATAAAAGTACCGGCACAGGCATGCATCATGGCACTCTGGGAGGTGATCAATTGAAGGTACTGGCCAAAATTCATGCCGGCATCGGCCAGCTGGGACGTGAGTTGGGGATTTTCAAGTCCGCCTTTTACGCCGATCAGAATCGGTGTTCCCACCGCGCCGAAGGTTACAGGCGTGCTCTGGATCATCATGCCGATCATGACGGCACACAGGGCCGGAAAACCCACGGCCACCATCAGCGGGGCGGCAATGGCCGCCGGCGTACCGAACCCCGAGGCCCCTTCAATAAAGGCGCCGAACAGCCATGCGATGAGCACCACCTGGACCCTGCGGTCCGGGCTGATACTGGAAAAGCCCGTGCGGATGGCTGTAATGGCACCCGAATGTTTCAGGGTATTGAGTACCAGTATCGCACCAAAGATGATAAACAGGATATTGGCTGTAATAAACAGCCCCTGAATGGTCGAAGCAGCCACCCGCACCGCCGGCACCTTCCAGAAGGTCACCGCGATGACGGCCGCCACCACGTACACGATCGGCATGGCCCGTTTTGCCGGCCAGCGGAATCCCACCAATAAAACAGCAGCGGTTAAAATCGGCATCACTGCCAGAAAAGACTGTAATCCAAGATTCATACGTTCCTCCTTTAAAGTTGAAATGATTAATCGGTGTTCATCCAAAATTGGACTTTATTACGGGGAAAACTGGTACTTTGTTATTGGTAGGACCATTAATATTTTATTCTATTTACCCTTGTCAAGAAAAAAATACTTTTTTTCTTGACAAGTGTAAATAGCACTTGTTATTCGTACCTACAGGATT
Organism: uncultured Desulfobacterales bacterium; assembly: GCA_942490765.1. GTDB lineage: Bacteria > Desulfobacterota > Desulfobacteria > Desulfobacterales > 4572-123 > 4572-123. Next base: position 36,563 of record CALNYM010000033.1, read on the forward strand.
TTTAAATTATATTTCGAGATAGTACTGACCATTTTTTTGGTATTTAATTTATTGGTAATACCAATGAATTAATTCCGAATAAACGGCGACAAAAAAAATTGCAATCACCTGGTTCAAATAAAAATGCTGCCAAAACAATTTTAGCAAACACTGCCAAGGAGGTCTCATGATCAGCAAGGCCCTGCTCAAAGAATTTACTGAAATTCTGGGAAAAGAAAATATTTTCACCGAAGAACCCGATCGCGCCACCTATTCCTATGACGCTGCCGTCCTTGAGACCGTAACCCCGGACATTGTTCTGAGACCCACCTCAAGCGAGTCGCTTTCAAAAGTGATTCCCCTCTGCAATGAGAACAACATCCCTCTCACCGTCCGGGGGTCCGGCACCAATCTCAGTGGTGGCACTATCCCCCTGCCCGGTGGCGCGGTGCTGCTGACCAACGGCTTGAACAGCATACTTGAAATCAATGAACAGGATCTGTATGCGCGGGTCCAGCCCGGTGTGGTCACTGCGAAACTGGCAGCTGCAGTGGAGGCAAAGGGGTTGTTTTATCCACCGGATCCGGCCAGTATGGCGGTTTCGACCCTTGGTGGCAATGTCGCTGAAAACTCCGGGGGCCTGCGGGGACTGAAATACGGTGTTACCCGGGATTATGTCATGGGCCTGAATTTTTTTGATGTCAACGGCCACCTGGTAAAAACCGGGGGCCGCACGGTCAAATGTGTTTCCGGATACAACCTCACCGGCCTCATGGTAGCATCGGAAGGCACCCTGGGGATATTCAATGAAATGATATTAAAACTGATACCCTACCCCGCTTACAGAAAATCAATGATGGCCATTTTCGACACCATGGATGCGGCATCCGAAACCGTTGCAGCCATCATCGCCAACCGGATTGTGCCGGTTACCCTTGAAATCATGGATAATTTCACCATCCGGGCCGTGGAAGCCTACAGCCATATCGGGCTCCCCCTTGAAGCCGGTGCACTGCTGCTGATAGAGTGTGACGGGTACGAGGGGCAGGTGGAAGAGGACACCGAAAAAATAGGGACGCTCTGCCGGAAACTCGGCGCCACCACCATCCGCGTGGCCAAAGATGCCACCGAGCGGGACGCCATATGGGCGGCCCGGCGGGCCGCCTTGTCGGCCCTGGCCAAACTGCGGCCCACCCTGGTTCTGGAAGACGCCACGGTGCCAAGAAGCAAAATTCCGGCAATGATCAAGGCCCTGGAAGAAATCAGCAACCGCTTTAACCTGTCCATCGGCACCTTTGGACACGCCGGTGACGGCAACCTACACCCCACCATCCTCACCGATCGGCGCGATGAAAAGGAATGGGCCAATGTCGAAGCGGCCATTGAAGAGATATTTGACAGGGCCCTTGCCCTGGGCGGTACCCTTTCGGGTGAACACGGTATCGGTATTGCGAAATCCAGATTCTTTGAAAAGGAGACCGGGGAAGCCACCATTTTGTATTCAAGACGGATCAAGGCGGCCCTGGACCCCAACAACATACTGAACCCCGGTAAAATCATCGGACCTGCCCGATCGACTTCGTAAGGAGAATGACTATGTCTGATATGAAAGAACTCGCCCAGCTCATGCGTCAACTGGAAGAACAGCTTGTGGTCTGTAACCGGTGCGGATTATGCCAGGCGGTGTGTCCGCTGTACGGCGAAACCGGTCGAGAAGCCGATGTGGCCCGGGGAAAACTGGCGCTTTTAGACGGCCTCTTTAAACAGCAATTTAAAGAGGCCGACGGCGTCCTGGAGCGGCTCAACCGCTGTCTGCTCTGCGGTTCCTGCCAGGCCAACTGTCCCAGCGGTGTCAACGTGCTTGAAATATTCATGAAAGCCAGAATGATCCTAACAGAATTCAGGGGCCTGTCCCCGGCTAAAAAACTTATTTTCAGGGGCATGCTGGCCCGACCGGCTTTATTTGATCGTGTGGCAGCGTTGGGAAGTCGGTTCCAGGCGCTGGGCATTAAATCCGCCAACCCATCCATGGGCACCTCCTGCAGCCGGTTTATCACACCCATGCTGGGAGACCGCCATTTCATGCCCCTGGCAGCGGTTCCCTTCCATAAACAGGTCACGGCATTGAATACCCCAAAGGGAAAATCAGGCCTGCGGGTAGCCCTGTACGTGGGATGTCTCGGGGATAAGATATACCCGAAGTTGCCCCGGGCCACCATCGACGTCCTCACCTACCACGGCGTCGGCATCTACATGCCCGAAAATCAGGCCTGCTGCGGGATACCGGCGGTGGCCTCCGGAGACCGGAAGACCTTTGAACGTCTGGTTCGCCATAATGTGGATCGGTTTGATCCGACAGATTTCGACTATCTGGTCACCGCCTGTGCCACCTGCACCTCCACTATCAAAAAAATCTGGCCCGCCCTGATTTCCCAGGACTCGGACATTGGGTCAAAGGTGGCGCAAATATCAGAGAAAACCATGGATATCAACCAGTTTCTGGTTTCCGTGGTGGGATTACAAATACCAAACAGAAAAAACGGCAACACCGCTGTTCCGGTCACCTACCATGACCCCTGTCATCTAAAAAAATCATTGAACGTGGCAACAGAACCCCGGGCTGTGATTGAAGCCTGCAACGGATACAGTGTGACGGAAATGACGGATGCAGATGCATGCTGCGGCATGGGGGGCAGTTTTAATTTGCAGTATTATGAAACTTCCTGTAATATAGGTCATCGGAAACTTGACAACATCATTGCCACCGGATGTTCCATCGTTGCCACCGGGTGCCCGGCCTGTATGATGCAGCTTACCGATATGGTTTCCCATTCAGGCAAAAACATTGCGGTTAAACACCCCATAGAACTGTATGCGGAGACGTTGAAAAACAATGCCGGTCAAATTAAAACCGATAAAAGCCAAAAACATTTCCGATCAGGTCTTTGATCAGATTCGCGAGATCATCTACCGCGGCCGACTCAAACCGGGCCAGCAACTGCTCCCCGAGCGTGACCTGGCAGTGGATCTCAATGTCAGTCGCACCACGGTCAGAAATGCCCTCAACAAACTGGTCGCATTGGGTCTGCTGGAGCATAAACAGGGCCAGGGGACCTTCGTGCGCCATCCCGAAACCATCAACATGCAACCCCTGTCCATTGCCCTGGCCAAGGAAGAAGCCACGCTGGAGCACCTGCTGGAAGTCAGGATCGGTCTGGAATGCAATTCCGCTTCACTGGCCGCCAAAAGAGCCGACGGGGACGACATCAAAGCCCTGGAAGAAGCCATAGCGGAAATGCAAAAAGAGACCGACAGGGGACATTTGGGAACCGATGCAGACACCGCCTTCCACATGGCCATCGCGTTTGCCACCAAAAACCCGGTACAGATATATCTCATGAAGAACTTCTACGATTTCCTCTCCGTGGGTATCAAGGAAAACCTCATGCACCTGTACCGTAACCCGAAAAATATTCAATCGGTCATGGAAGAACACAAACGGGTCTTCCTGGCCATCAAGCGGCACGATCCGGAAACCGCCTTCAGCAACATGAAGGTCCATATCCGCAATGTACAGCTTTTCTTCAGGGATTTGGACAGGCAGAAACAGACAATCAAATAAGGCTGCGGAAAGTTTGTGCCCTGAAACCTCCCGGTGCCTGTCCTAATCCCGAAATTCAATAAAAAAATCTGGTTCCTCGCTGTTTTGTATGGGTGCCCCGGGATGATTTACCCACATGAAACAGCGAGGAGCCAAAAATCTTCTACCACCGCCTGTCTAATCCAGCAACCCGTCAAAAAAATCATTACCCTTGTCATCCACCAGGATGAAGGCGGGAAAATCTTTGACCGTGATCATGTAGATCGCCTCCATGCCCAGTTCCGGATATTCGAGAATCTCCATATCCGTGATGCACTCCTTGCCCAGCCGGGCTGCAGGCCCGCCGATGGATCCCAGATAGAATCCGCCGTACTTTTTGCAGGCATCGGTGACCACTTGTGATCGATTGCCCTTGGCCAGCATGACCATGGAACCGCCTTTGGCCTGAAAAATAGGCACATAGGGGTCCATCCGAGCCGCAGTGGTGGGACCAAAGGAACCGGCGGCATAGCCTTTGGGGGTCTTGGCCGGCCCCGCATAATAGATGATATGGTTCTTAACGTATTCGGGCAGATCTTCTCCGTTGTCCAGTCGCTGCTTCAACCGGGCATGGGCAATATCCCGGGCCACCACGATTTTACCGGTGAGACTCAGCGGGGTGGCCACCGGATATTTTGTGAGCAATGCCCGGATATCGTCCATGGGCTGATCCAGGTCCACAGCCACGGCCTTGTCCGCAGTGGCTTTAATTTCCGGCATATACTTTTCCGGGCTGACCTCAAGTCTTTCCAGGAAAATGCCATCGCGGGTAATTTTGGCTTTGACGTTGCGATCGGCACTGCAACTGACCCCCACACCAATGGGACAGGATGCCCCGTGGCGCGGCAACCGGATGATTCTGACATCCAGGCAGAAATACTTGCCGCCGAACTGGGCGCCGATGCCCAGGTCCCGGGAGACATTCAGGACTTTTTGTTCCAGGGCCACATCCCGAAAAGCATGCCCTGTCTCACTGCCGGAAGTGGGCAGTGCGTCAAGGTATCCGGCAGAGGCCAGTTTAACGGTCTTGAGGTTAAACTCAGCGGATGTACCGCCCACGACAAAGGCCAGGTGATAGGGCGGACAGGCAGCGGTCCCCAGGGACTTCATCTTGGCCTTCATGAAATTTATCAAAGAATCAGGGTTCAACACCGCTTTGGTTTCCTGGTACAGATAGGTTTTGTTGGCCGATCCGCCGCCCTTGGCGATGAACAGAAAATGATACGCATCCCCTTCGGTGGCATACAACTCTATCTGTGCCGGCAGGTTGCAGCCGGTATTTTTCTCATCAAACATGGTAAGCGGCGCATTCTGGGAATACCGCAGATTGTTTTGAGTATAAGCGTCAAATATGCCCCGGGCAATGGCTTTTTCATCACTGTATCCGGTAAACACCTGCTGGCCTTTTTTACCGAGCACGATACCGGTGCCGGTGTCCTGGCACAGGGGAAATTCACCTTCAGCGGAGATCACGGCATTTTTCAGCATGTCCAGAGCCACCAGTCGATCGTTTTCCGACGCTTCCGGATCCTTGAAAATATCCGCCGTCAATTTAAGGTGAGACGGGCGCAGCAGATGCGATACATCCGTAAAGGCCTGCCGGGCGAGCAGGGTCAGGCCCTGCTTTGCCACAAACAGCATATCCCGCCCTTCAAAAGATTTAACCGCCACATGGTCCCCCGTCAGCAAACGGTAATCGGTGGTGTCTTTTCCCACGGGAAACATTTCCTGATAGGCAAACTCGGTCATCTTGTTTCTCCTTATATTTTTGACGGTCTCGTAAAAAGTCCAACTCCTTCGTTGCGCTGCAGCCCGCAATCATTCAACGGTCGATGGTTACGCCTCATGATGGCAAAATTTGCGCGCCTTGAATTTGAACTTTTTACGAGACCGTCTAAGTTTGATTTTTTACGAATTCATCATTTTTGATTACTCAATATCTTTAAAACACCGCATCCGGGCCAGATCCTCGGCATATCCGTACAAGTGAAGCCCCTTGCTTTCCACCAGCATTTCACCGTCCGCCACACCGATTTCGGCGGCCATGAACTCTTTTAAATTCTGAATGCCCGCCAGGTTGGCCGGCAGCCCGTTCCACAGGTCCCAGGAACGGAAATACACGAAAAAATGGAGTGCATTATCCTGGATTCGGGTATCGATGTGGCGCAGGCAAGGCGGATCCACCAGTGTAAGATCCGACGGATGGGCCACCTGGAGCACCATCTGGTTATTGCGGGCGCCAAAATCCTTATAGGTCCGTATAATCCATTCGATCTGATTGATATAAAGCTGGCCGTCTTCTTCAAAAACCATTTGGCCGTCCACCTCCCTGCGGTCGATAATCTCTGAATTGGCTGCCTGCCACCAGTTCAATTTATTGCCTCTGATGGGTGCACGGGTCAGTCTTTCACCGTAGGTATAAGATTCGCCTTTTTCTTTGTGGGGGGTCATGAGATATTCGATGTAGGAACGGCTGTACGTGCCGCCCCCGTAAATATAATCGTGCTCCACCGGATTGGGAAGATTGCAGGCCGGTGGGATTTCCGGAATCAACGGCTGGGTGCCGGGAAACTTGACGTGACCTGTAAAATAATCATACTCCAACCGGGTCTGGCCCGCATAGGATCCCCGGTCAATGGTGAATTTTTTTCCGTTATCCAGGATATTATAGACGGCCTGAAACCAAAGGTCCGGCAAATCCCTTGCTTCAACTTTGCAAATATTCATGCTTCCTCCTGAGACATTTCTGGTGTAGGATTCAATGATCTTTCATATGACTAAATTGAGCGATTAAATTGCGCTTCACTTTCATTTTTTGTCAAAACAGTTGACTTTTTTCCCGTCGGGGCATGGGGGTTTTTTAAAATTTTATCAATTACCGATACCAGTTCATTATCCAGCAATGGTTTCAAGAGAATGGCCCGGGCACCAAGATCTTCTGTCCCCTGAGAAACGAGTTGCTCACTGAATCCGCTGCAGATCACCACCGGAAAACCGGGGCGGATACGCATAATCTCACGGGCCAACTTCTCACCTGTCATTGCCGGCATGGTCATGTCGACAATCGCCAAGTCAACCGCATCGGGCTGTTTTCTGAAAAAATCAAGGGCTTCAACACTGCTGGTGAATCCGGTCACATCGTAACCAAAATGCCCGAGGATTCGCCTGCCGGTTTCCACAAGGGTCGACTCATCATCCACAAACAATATCCGGCCCTGCCCCCTACTGGCAACGGACTCACGTTTTTCAATGCTTCCCGTGTCTTTTTCCACAACAGGCAGGTAGACATCGAAGGTGCTTCCCTTTCGCGGCTCACTGTATACGGTGATAATACCGCCATACCCCGATGCAATGCCCCGGGCCACTGCCAGGCCCAGGCCGCTGCCCTGTCCATGGGGTTTGGTGGTAAAATAGGGCTCAAATATTTTATCCAGGATTTCAGGAGCGATACCACAGCCCGTATCGCTGACCTTTATTTTCAGATATTCTCCCGGCGCAAGATTTAAATCAAACGCCCTGGATTCGATCTTTGTCAAATCGGTTTTCAACTCCAGGACACCGCCGGCCGCCTGCATTGCATATCCGGCATTGGTACAAAGATTGGTGAGTACCTGATGAATTTTTGTGGGATCCGCCATCACGTGGGCCTGGTCAACCGTCAAAATCTGACGGATGTCAATGGTGGACGGCAACGTTGCCCGCATCAGTTTTACGATTTCCTTGATAACGGGGCTTATCAGGATGGGTTCGGTACGGGTTGTCTGGGGGCGACTGAAGCTCAAAATCTGTTTTATCAAATCTCTTCCGCGGCGACCGGCCCGCATGATATTTTCAAGATTGGCGTAAAGTTCTGCATCTTTGGGAAGCTCCAGCATGGCCAGTTGGGTATATCCCAGCATACCGGCCAGAATATTGTTAAAGTCATGGGCGATCCCGCCTGCCAGAGTGCCGATGCTTTCTCGCTTCTGGGTCTGCTGGAGCCTTTTTTCCACCCGTTTCATTCTGGTGATATCCACCAAGGCCACTAAGCTTTTATCAGTTTCCGGGATGACCGCAACATTCAGAGCAATGTTTTTAATATTTTTATGCCGATCAATAAAACAAAACTCATATTCCCCGGGAACGGAATCCGGATTCCGCCGGCGCTGTTCGTGATATGCCTGCATTCTTTCAAGATCATCCGGCCCAACAAATTCAACCCATTTTTTCTTCCCCTCGATCTCTTCCCGGGAGTATCCGCTGAGCCTTTCAAATCGGACATTTACCATGGACAGTGTCATGTCATTCTCGATGATGGCAATGGCGGCCGGGGTGACCTGGAAAAGGGTCTTATATCTCTGTTCACTCTCTTGCAGGTCCTTTTCGGCCCGCTTCAGGTCGGTGATATCTGTCAGTACACCCTGGACACCGACAACCCGGCCTTTTTCAAAAACGGCCCGGCCGGACGTCTTTACCCAGTGCCTGGCACCCGATTTGGTTACATACCGGCATTCACTGGACTCATTTACACCGGAAACAGCCCTTTGGAATTGTACTGTCCGGTCCTGGACATCTTCCGTATGGACAAAATCCAGAAAAGAGCTGCCAATCAATTCCGCCGGCGTATATCCGCCGAACACTTCCACCCATGGGCTCACATAGGTTATGAGTCCTTTTTCATCGACGGCATATATAACTTCGCTGATATTCTCTACAAGCGTAAGGTATTTCTTCTCGCTTTTTTTCAGGGCTTCTTCCATCCCGATGTTATACAGGGCAAGGGCAATATCTTCGGCAATCTCCTGCAAAAAAGTATATTTTTCCGGAGTATCCACTGACTTTTCTGAAACTGACACCGTGAGAATACCGTAAATCAGGTCCTTATGCGTCATGCGCACCGTCATCGCAGCCTTGTCGCCATAATGTGCTGCAAGGGGACACCCCTGACAGGCAGCGCTGGGGTCTTTGGTTAAAACGACATCGGTCCGGTCAAGGGCTTTTTGCACACAAGGGACCGATTGATTTTTTTCAAACTGCGTCCGCAGGGACCGACACTTTTCTCCCATACCGGATTCTGTCAACTTCAGGCAGTTACCGTCCCTGTCCAGCAGAACTATCCAGGCACGATCATAACCGGAGGTCCCGGACAGATTGTCACAGATACCCTGAATGAGACGATCCCTGTTTTTTTCCGCAATAATCAACCTGTAAATTTTGCGAAACGAAGGCAGTATGAAATTGCCGTGTCTTGTTTTTTTATCCATACCTTATTTATTTGGGTTGTCCACTGAGCCGGACAAACCGGCGGCAACAAATTGCAAACACCAGTTGATCCATCATTTTCAAACCGCAATAGCCCACTTTCAAAGCCCCCATGCAGGGGCGATCAAAAACTCAAAAATTTTGACAAAAATATATTGCATTCATATGCAAAATTCCATTGAGAGTCAACCTTATCATTGACCGGGATGGCCGGTTTCTCATAGATAGCATCTGCATAGAAATGATAGATATTGATTCAAGCGGCTTATGTCGTGGCAGCTTTAGTGAAGATGCAAGGCCCGAGGTCGGGCATATGTGCGCGCCAAAAAAAAGACCCCATGGCAACCACCATGGGGTCTGAATCAAACCAGCGGCAACGGCTGGTATTCTGGCTGGTGCCGGAGCTCGGAATCGAACCGAGACGGGGTCGCCCCCGCGGGATTTTGAGTCCCGTGCGTCTACCAGTTTCACCACTCCGGCATGAAAATTGGGTATATATGAAAAATTACCGTGCTTGTCAATAAAAAACGGGCTGCTTTTTTTCAAATGAAAAAACTCTTTTCCGGGAACGTTTTTTAAACGGAAACAATTATGGCTTCTCGCTGTTTCGTATGGGTAAATTTGACCGGCTACAGCCCCGGGATGCTTTCATTCTGATGCTCGAAACTGTTTGAGGGGCTTAGCGAGCGTTAGGCCGGACAGCCATAAAATAGCACCCATAGCTTAATTTTTACATAAAATATCAATATGATGGCTTGTGCCCAAACCCTGTCCGGCGGTACGGTCGCTTAGTGCCGAGTTTTTTGAGTATCAGAATGAAAGCATCCCGGGGCACCCACACAAAATAGCGAGGAACCACAATCATCAGTCCGCATTCATCATTGGTAATTGACCGGCCCGGTCAACTATATCTCCCCCTTGTCAATCATCCGGGCCATCATCTCGATATAGTCTATTCCGGCAGCCGCAAACCCCTGCCGGCCGTATTTCATATTACCTTCCAGGACATAAAATTTGCCGCCATGGGGCAGGATATCAATGCCCACATCATCCCAGCGGCATTTTCGGGCTGTATGCAGGGCAAGGTCCAGGACCTCGGCCGGAATGTTGCCAAGCTGAATCGATCCGCCCTGGGCAATATTGCTGCGAAATTCATTACCGGGAGCAAGCCGCCAGTAGGCATGGACCACCTTTGCACCGATGACCACCACCCGGATATCCCGATCTGTGGGCAGATATTGCTGAATATACGCGGTGCGGGTTATGCGGCAGTAATCTGCCAGGTCTGATTGGGTTCTGATCAGGAAAACACCTCGTCCCAGGGCCGAGCCCCGGGGAATCTTGGCGATAAAGGGAAAAGAAAAATAATGGGTGATTTTTTTTTGCTGATGCCCGCCGAAAAAAATTCTGGTTTCAGGATGCGGTATTTGTTGCAGTTTAAACAACGCGGTTTGTTTAATTTTATCCTGGACACACAGATAATTGTGATATCCGGGAAACGTTTTTTTGCCCATGGGAGCAAAAAGCGCTGCGTAAAACAGGGAGGGGTAATAAATAATGGGCGCCTTCCGGATCAACGTCGCTTCTTCCGGGCCGTAATCTTCAAAATTCGGTTTAACGCCAAGGGTCATCACATTCCGGCAATGTCTCAACCGGGATTCCAGCGCTATGACAGTCCTTGAAGGTGGCATCTCCTCCCCTACTCCCTACTTTCGGGAGGGTCCAGGACAAAGGCCGAATCCGCAAGTTTGATGTCCGGATTGAATTTATGGATGTCCAGATCAAAGGTCACCCCGCCGGCATCTGAAATCAGCAGTGTTGAAGGGATACGGTATCCCAAAACGGTCCTGTAACCCTGGAATGTAACGGCATAGGCAAGCGTACCACCGGTGCCGAACACTTCTATTTTTTGAACCTGCGACCCGGCACTATCGATAAAAATTTTTTCAACTATTCCCATCCAGCGTTTCTTGAGCACAAGAACAACGCCGCCGCCTGACTGGTCAGAAAGGACCAGAACGCTGTGATGCGGACGAACGGGTATTTTACCGGCCAGAAGTCTGCACAGATCATCTGTTTTGATGGGGATTGAAATGAATCGGTTAAGGCTGGCATTTTTAGATTGCATTTTGTGAAACCGAAGCGGGCTACGGGTGATGGCATAAAACCAGTTGCCATCGGCGGCAAAACTGGCCTGAGACCGGCCCCCGGGGCCTAATACTTCAATGCGCAATTTGTTGTTTTTATCACCGATCCAGGCGACCCGTGATGCCAGAACGCCTTGTTTACTGCCCATTCTGAATTTACCAATACCTTGAAATGTTTCAAGTTTATCGTTAATTCCCGAAATATTTTTCACAAACTGATCTGCCGGAATACTTGAACCCGGTAAAACCGGCGCCCCTTTCGGCAGGGTACTGCATGCGGAAAAAAAAAGGAGCGCGCCGATAAACAGCATCAGGCTTTTCCATGGCATGGGCTTAGGACTCCGGTCCGGTGAGTTCCCGGATCTTTTTTTCAAGGATAGCTTTATCTTTGTTATTATTCAACAATGACCGCCGGTAGGCTTCCAGGGCTTTTTCAGGGTTGTTTTGAGCACGAAAGGCATCCCCTAGATGTTCCAGAATAATCGGGTCATCCGGGACGAGACTAACGGCCTTTTCCAGATATTTCAGGGCTTTTTTAAAAAGCCCCTTTTTAAAATATACCCAGCCCAGGCTGTCGGTAATATAGCCGTCACCGGGTTTGTATGTAAGGGCCTGCAGAATCAGCTTTTCAGCTTCATCCATGTTGCGCCCCAGGTCCGCATAGGTATAGCCAAGATAATTCAGGGCATTTGCATTTTCAGGATCAAGTTCAATGACCTTTTTCATTTGATCAATGGACTTTTCTTTTTTTCCCGCTTTATCATAGATGACCCCTAATCGAAAATTCAGATCGACATTTGCAGCATCCATTTCCAATGCCCGGTCAAGGGTCTGTTCAGCCCGGGGATAATCCTCGAGATCTTCGTAAAAAGATCCCAGATACATGAGGATATCGATATTGGGGGATATATCTTTAAGGACAGCCTCCAGATAAGCGGCAGCTTTTTTGATCTCACCCTTCTGATGGTAGATAAAGGATATGTGAATGACGGCATTTTGATAGAAACGTGACTCTTTCTTAACCTTTTCATAATGAAGCAGGGCGCCATCTTTATTTTTTACACCATCATATGCCATGGCGGCAATATAATTCAGGTCCGAACTGTCCGGAGCGCCATCCAGCATCCCCTTGATAAGCACCAGTAGCGCTTTATACCGTTCAGGTTCAAGATAAAGTTGAACGACTTTTCTGACAATATTGGTATCTGAAAGGCTTTTCCGGCCCAGTTCACGCAAAATCGGGGCCGCTTTATCCGGGTGGCCTTCCTGACCATAAAAATCCGCCAGTCCAAGGCTTGCTCTGACATTGTTTGGATTCTGCTTCAGAATGTCCAGATAGGTATCGACTGTTTTTTCTTTGTTTCCGGTGGAATTATACAAATTCAGCAGCTCGAACCGCGGCTCTTCAAGTCTGGGTTCCAGGCTGAGTGATTTTTTAAAATTTTTTTCAGCTTCGACGAGATTGCCCTGGGCAGCAAAAACTTTTCCAAGAAAAAAATATCCGGCATAGGCGTCTTCAAAATGTTCAATCAGACTTTTAAATGTCCTGAGAGCGCTCTCCAAATCGCCGGAATCCATATAGATACCGCCTAAAAGGAGATAAACGCCCTGCTTTAAAGGATCAATTTTGATTATTCTTTCATATGCCCGGGCGGCAATATCAAAGTGTTGTAGCATCTGGTTGATCCGGCCATACATAATCAATGCTTCCAGGTTGTCGGGGTCCACCGCCAGTATCTTGTTTGCGAGTTCAAGCGCCTTTTCTTTTTCTCCCAGATCAAGATATAATGTGCCCAGTTCCTTTTGCAAAAACAATGATTCCGGATCATCGCCGATGGCTTTGGCAAGATATTTTACGGCTGCCGGAGAATTGCCCTTTTTGGCCTGCAGCTGGGCCTCCACAAAATAATAATATCCATTTGGCGCCTTTTCCGAAAACCTTGACGCCACTTCATTTTTCTTTTCAAGCGACGGCGGCACAATTTTTGAAGTGCCGGCCATACAACCTGATAAAAATAAAAAGGATACAGCCCAGACACCTGTCTTGATCAATATTTGCTTCACTATTTTAATTTTCCCGATTGTTTGGTAATCGTCCAGTATTGTGTTTACGCTCACCATGAAGATCGTGAAGTTTTACACGCCCTTGGCGGGCTATAAAACAAGACCTTTTTGGCTCCTCGCTGTTACATATGGGTAAATTTGACCGGTACAGTCCCGGGATGATTTCATTTTGCTGCTCGAAACTGTTTGAGGGGCTTAGCGATCGTTAGGCCGGACAGTCATCAAATATTCCCCGATGGTTTTAATTTTACATAAATATCAATATGATAATTTATGACGAGGCCCTGTCCGGCGTTACGACCGCTTTGCGCCGAGTTTTTTGAGCATCAAAATGAAAGCATCCCGGGGCACCCACACGAAACAGCGAGGAACCACCTTTTTGATATCAATCGTCTTCTCCAATGGCGGCATAGGAATCAAAATCCGGTATTTCGCGTTTAAAATACTCTTTCATTTTCTTTATCAAATTCTTCTCAACCTGCCGCACCCGTTCACGGGAAATATTATACCGATCCCCGATTTCCTGCAAGGTCACCGGCGTATCCGAAAAAATGCGCAGTTCAAATATTTCAACTTCCCTGGGCGTCATTTTGGCCTTGAATTCGGCAATTTTGCTGTGGAGCAATGATTCCATCTGTTTTTGCGCCACCTTTGTTTCAGCGGAATCCGATTCGGTGCTGATAAATTCTATACGCTCGGTGTCCGAGTCCTCTTTCAATGGGGCATCCAAAGAGATATCCCAGCCGTCCAGACGCTGATCCATATCGATGATTTCCCGTTCGGAAACCCCGAGCCGCTCGGACAGCAGTTTGGGTTTTGGATCAAATCCCTGATCAATGAGCTTCTGTTTTTCTTTTTTCAGCTTAAAAAACAGTTTGCGCTGTCCCTGGGTCGTACCAATTTTTACAAGGCGCCAGTTATCCATTATAAATTTAAGAATATAGGCTTTGATCCAAAAAGAGGAATAATAGGAAAATTTAACGTTTTTATAAGGATCAAATTTCCTGACCGCCTGCATGAGACCGATATTTCCTTCCTGGATCAAATCCAGCAAATTCTGCATCCAGACCCTTTGAAATTCAAGGGCAATCTTCACCACCAGTCGCAAATTAGAGGTGACCATTTTATAAGCGGCGTCTTGGTCCTCGTCCTCGAAAACACGCAATGCCAGCTCTTTTTCCTGGACACGGGTAAGCAGCTTATACTCACTGATCTCCATCAAATAACGCTGGAGTGAATCAAATTTAACCAGGGATTTATCCGTGGCCGTTTTTTCGGATGCCCCACTACCGGAGGGGGTTTTGCCCTTGCCTTTTTTAGCCTTCACCGGAGATGGCTTCTTTGTCTTTTGATCTATTTTTTTGGTCATATTCCCATTTTGTATGCGTTTTATTTTTATTGGACAATCATTAAAACATATGTTATTGACCCCTTGACTTTGTTGTGCGCCTGTAGCTCAGATGGATAGAGCAACGGACTTCTAATCCGTAGGTCGCAGGTTCGAATCCTGCCAGGCGTACCAACTACCTTAAAGGGTTAACCGATCACGGCTGATCCTTTTTTTGTTTGAACCACCAAACCGCTACTCCTGAAAAGTCACACCCGTTCAGGCTTTAAGCAACCAGGAAAGATGCGCGGTGATGGAAAGGGTTCAAAAACAACCATTGTTTGGCGTTAAAAAAATCATTATAGCACCAGTGAGGTATTTTTTAAACCGAAAAGCGTAAACTGACGGGAAGAAGGATATGTCGCAGATTGTTGAAATCATAAAAATGATCGCCGTTGTGGCCGCAGCGGCAACTTTGGGCAACTGGTTTTTAAAAGAAATAAAAAAAAGCCAGGCCCTGCGCAGGCCCTGGTACACCCCCTACATCAGCCTCCCGGGAATACTTGTTCTCATTGCCATTTTGCTGCCAATTTTGGTTTACCTTACATCCTAACCCGACAAAGCCAGAATCGAATTGAACACTGCTTAGGCATTTCCGGCCCTGCTTGAAATAAAGGCCGGATCCACACCGATACGCTGCATGGCGGCTTTCCACCGGGATTCAAAGGGCAATTTAAAAACGATCCTGTCTGAGAACGAACAGATCAGCCAGGTATTTTCCTTGATTTCCGACTCAAGCTGACCAGGCCCCCAGCCGGCACACCCCAGCATAATCATGAATGTGTCGGGCCCCTTTCCGGCAGCTATGGATTTTAAGATATCAAGGGTATTACTCATACCCAGATCAGGCATAATTCTGAGACACCCCTGCCACCCAAAGGGAGGACCGTGCAGTACGAAAATCTCACCCACATGAACCGGACCGCCCATATACACCGGAATGGTTTCCGCCGTGGGGGTGCAGTCTATTTTCAGTTCCTCAAAAATAGATTTAGCAGACAAAAGCGGATGGACCCGGTTCACAATGCCCCCCACAGCGCCCTGCTCACTGTGCTCAAAAAGGCAGGTAACCGTCTGGAAAAAATTCGGATCAACCAACCCGGGCATTGCCAGAAGAAGCTGGCCTTTCAAAAATGCCGGTATCTGTTGAATCATAAGATAACCCCGTCAGTACATGCGTCAAACAACCCGGAACCCGGGTCCATCAGCATGGTGATATCTCCATTTTCCATGACGCCAACCCCGCCAAAAGCCCGGGTTTTTGACAGCAGTTCGCCCAGCGGCATCACCATAACGGCTTTATTTTCGACAATCGTGTCCACCGCAAATTTTATCTGTTTCTGCGCGGGTGCAATACTATTTTTATTCTCAGCAAATTTGACATTCATCACACTTATTATACTGCATGACAATGGGTATGGAAAAAATATCTTTTTTATAAATTTCAATATTTTCCTGAAGATTCTGCAGGGAAATAATATTCTTTTCTCGCTGAACAGCCATGGCATCCGCCACAAATACAATACCGTCAACACCCCTGAGGATCAGACGGCGGGTGGCATTGTACGCGACTTTCCCGGGAACCGTATAGATCTGGCGTTTAACATCATAGCCGTTAACCTTGCCGATTTCAAAGGGAATAAAATCGAAAAAAAGGGTTCGGTCTCCATGGGTTTTGAGGCGGACCAGTTCAGCGTTGATACAATCGCGATAGTTCCGGCGAATACTCTCCAGGCTGGTGGTCTTGCCCCCCCTGCCGGGGCCGTAAAAGACAATCTTGGTTACGACTTTTTTGGTTTTCAGGTTAACAACCGCCACTGTTTCCTCTCTATCAGATGGGATTTATCTCGATGTCTCGCCGTTCCCAAACCAGTCGTACCCGAGCCGCTGATTCGCCGGTGGGATGATTTGAATGTACTATCTGTAAAAACATACCTTGTCAACTGGCTTTGACTTGACTTTCCGGCGCCGTTACATGTAGGTTCATTGAAAATTTACGGTTAGAGGCGGCACGCCGCATCGCAATTTTACAAATACCAATGAGGACCTGATGAATTCTGAACATATTTCACGGATAAGCGGAGAACTGGGTTGCCCCTCTGCCCAGGTGGCATCTGTGGCCCAGCTTCTGGAACAGGGCGGGACCATTCCTTTTATCGCCCGATATAGAAAAGAAGCCACCGGTAGCTTAGACGAAGTGGTCATCACTTCAATTCGTGACAGCCTCGCCCGGATGGCGGAACTGGATGCCCGTCGCCAGGCCATCTTAAAATCACTGGAGCAGCATGGCCATCTCACCGCGGAATTGGAAAAACAGGTGATGATCGCCGAAACCATGGCGATTCTGGAAGATATCTATCTGCCATTTAAACCCAAGCGCAGAACAAAAGCCACCATTGCCCGGGAAAAAGGCCTGGAACCGCTGGCCCGTATAATACTGGATCAGGAAGACACCGACCCGTTAGAAACGGCAATGGCCTTTATCGATCCTGAAAAGCAGGTGGAAACCAGTGACGATGCCCTGGCCGGGGCACGGGATATCATTGCCGAAACCATCAATGAGGACCCCGCGGCCCGAGCCGCCATACGGCAGTTGTTTACAAAAAAGGCGATCCTGCAAAGCACCATTGCCACCGGCAAAGAGTCTGATGGCGCCAAATACAAGGACTATTTCGAGTGGCAGGAACCTGCACTCAGTGCGCCCTCCCACAGAATTCTGGCCATGCGCAGGGGAGAAAAAGAAGATATTTTGAACCTTTCCATCGCTCCTCCAGTGCAAGATGCCCTGGCATGTCTCCAAGCGCTGTTTGTTAAAAGTGACAATGCCAATGGGGACCAGGTACGACTGGCCATAGCCGACGGCTACAAACGATTACTCTCCAGGTCCATGGAAACCGAAATGCGGCTTTTGACCAAGCAGAACGCCGATACCGAAGCCATCCGCATCTTTGCGGAAAACCTGCGCCAGCTTCTCCTGGAACCCCCCTTGGGCGCTAAAAGAATACTGGGCATCGACCCCGGTTTCCGGACCGGATGCAAGGTGGTTTGCCTGGACCGCCAGGGAAAACTGCTGCATCATAGAACCATCTACCCGCATATGTCTGAAAAAAAAGATCTTGAGGCGGGCGAGCAGATCATGCTGTTAACAACCCGGTTTGACATAGAAGCCATCGCCATTGGTAACGGTACCGCCGGCCGGGAAACCGAGGTCCTGGTCAGAAGCCTTAACCTGCCCAAAAAGGTTCAGATCATTCTGGTAAATGAGAGCGGCGCCTCAATTTATTCCGCATCAGAAACGGCCCGGGCCGAATTTCCCGACCTGGATCTGACCATCCGCGGGGCTGTTTCCATCGGCCGCCGCCTCATGGATCCTTTATCTGAACTGGTCAAAATCGATCCCAAGTCAATTGGTGTAGGGCAATACCAGCACGATGTGGATCAGTCCGACCTGAAACAGGCTTTGGATGATGTCGTGGTCAGTTGTGTCAACCGGGTAGGTGTGGATCTCAATCGTGCCAGCGTGCAACTGCTGACCTATGTATCGGGCCTTGGCCCGGGGCTGGCCCAAAAAATTGTCGCCATTCGTGATGAGAACGGTCCCTTTACCGCCCGTGAACAGCTTAAAACGGTCCCCCGTCTGGGACCCAAGGCCTTTGAGCAGTGTGCCGGCTTTCTCAGGATATCCAATGGTGTCAATCCCCTTGACGCCAGTGCGGTGCATCCGGAAAGCTACCCCATCGTATATGCCATGGCCCGGGACCTGGATTGCGATGTCACCGCGCTTATGGCCGATGCGCAGCTGCGCAGCAAAATCGATATATCGGACTATGTAACCGACGACATCGGCATACCGACCCTCACGGACATCATGGCCGAACTGGCCAAACCCGGACGTGATCCCCGAAAAAAATTCGAGGCCTTTGCCTTTGAAAGCGGCATCGAAAAAATATCAGATCTTCGGGTCGGCATGCAACTGCCGGGCATTGTAACCAACATCACGGCGTTTGGGGCATTTGTGGATATCGGCGTGCATCAGGACGGTCTGGTGCACGTCAGTAAAATGGCCAACCGGTTTGTTAAAGACCCGGCAAAAGTGGTCAAGGTGCATCAAAAAGTGTCTGTCACAGTGGTTGAGATTGACCTGCAACGCCACCGGATTGCACTTTCCATGCAATCCAAACCGGCTCCTGAAAGACAAAAGGAAAAACTTGTTTTACCAAAATCACCCAGGGAAAAGGCCAAACAGGTCAAAAGCAGGCCCAACCGCCCCTTCCACAATCCTTTTGCGGACCTTCTGGGGGGAAAGGGCTGAGACAACCATCCAGAACTTCTGTTTTCAAAAGATGGACACCTCGCAGTGTTTCCAACCCAGAAATGAGAATTTTTGTCCAAGGTCAAGGAAATCAAGAAATTACGCGGAGGCGTAATCGGGTACGCCGCACAGGTGATCCCGCAGATTGACGCAGAGTTTGGGCAAAAGACCATTTCTGGATGGAAACTATCTATATCTGATACTCACAATGGTCCGGTTGTCTTCAAGCAACGGCAGTGGGTATTGCTGAAGGGTAAGGGACATGGCGTGATGGTTGACCAGTGATCTCACTGCCTTGATCTCTGCGCTATCTACATTTCCCTTGAGCGCAATGATCATACCGTTTTTTGAAAGCAGGGGAAGGGCCATGGCAACAAAGGCGTCCAGAGACGTCAGGGCCCGGCTGATAATGATATCAAAATTCTTTTGAAACTCGACCATACCCGCCATCTCCTGGGCCCGGAGGTGAATGGCATCGATTTGTTTGAGCTTCAGTGTGCGGATAACCTGTTTTAAAAAGCTTATTTTCTTTTGAGACGCATCAATCAACGTGACGGACAGGGACGGCATCAATATCTTCAGCGGGATCCCCGGGAATCCCCCTCCGGAGCCGATGTCCAGCAGTTTCTTTTTATCCCCGGGTATCATGACAGATGGAATAATTGAATCAAGGACATGCTTTATGGCGATTTCAAGGGGATCGTGAATCGCGGTAAGATTTATTTTTTGATTCCAGCGCATCAGTTCAGTGGCATGTCCTGCAAATCGCTTCATTGCCTTTGAATCAATTCGAATATCAAACGTATCGGCGCCGATGCGGATGACTTCTTTCCACTTATCCGATCCGATTTCCATATCAGCAGACAGATGCGGCATCTTTATTTTGCTTGTCAACATTTGTGCTGTCCTCGAAATCCATCAGGATGGAAATATCACTTCCGCCACTCAAGGATGTCTTGGCATTGGGGTAGCGTTTTTTAAAGACATGGATCATGGCGGAATTTTCCCGCAAAACCGTCGCTGAAAATTGCTTGTAGTTATTTTCACGGGCAATATTTTCAAGTACGCCCAGGAGGTAGGAGGCTACCCCGGCCCCCTGGAAATCTTCCCGTATGACAAACGCCACTTCAGCTTTTTCTTCGGTTTCCATGGCATAGGAAGCGATGGCCATGATCTCCTTATGTCCGGCTTTCTGGACCTGTCCGATGATGGACATGTTCTTCCGATAATCGACACTGGCCCATTGCTTCTGGATCACTTCGTGGGAGAACAGTTTCATTTTATAAAAAAATCGAAAATAGATGGTTTTTTCCTGAAGAGAATAGAAAAAGTTCCGATAGGCAAATTCATCAGAGGGCAAAACAGGCCTGAATTCAATAGCTTTGCCGTTTTTCAAGGTTAATGTCTTTTTATATCCTTCCAGGAAAAGAAGATCATCCTGAGAGGGTGGCAACTGGTCGGCAAAAATATAGTGACGCGTCTTGGCAGCTTCGATGAGTTCCTCACGGAATTTGGGATGCGCAATCTGGGCCAGCTCCATAACCCGCTGGTAAATACTTTTACCCTGCAGCTCCGCAATGCCGTATTCGGTTATGATAAAATTAACATCCCCCCGGGTAGTGGCAACACCGGCGCCCTCACTCAAGTGGGTCACAATGCGGGAAATGGTCCCGTTCTGGGCCGTGGAAGGCATGGCAACGATGGAAAAGCCTCCTTTGGACATGGCACTGCCCCGGATAAAATCAACCTGGTCTCCAATACCACTGTAAAACATATGCCCCATCGAATCCGTGCATACCTGTCCTGTGAGATCCACCTCCAATGCTGAACTGATGGAGATCAGATGATCGTTGCGGGCGATGACGGTGGGATCGTTTACAAATTCCGATGAACGAAAATAAAACATCGGATTGTTGTCCACATATTGATACAGATTCGCGGACCCCATACACAAAGATGCCACCACCCGTCCCGGAAGAAGTGTTTTTCGTTTATTGGTAACCATGCCCTTTTCAAAAAGCGGCAGAAATCCGTCGGTGATCACCTGGGTATGAATGCCGAGGTCCTTTTTATTATCCAGATATTGCAATATGGCATTGGGCAGGTGCCCGAATCCGACCTGCAGCGTAGCGCCGTCCTCCACAAGTTGGTTCACATAAAACCCGATTCTAAGAGATATTTCATTATTTTTGATGCGCGGCAGGGATTCCACCAGCGGTTCTTCATAGGGCACCAGACAATCGATATCATCCACATGGACAAAACTGTCGCCCCATGTTCTGGGCATCTTCGGGTTCACCTGGGCAATGACCATACGGGCATTTTCCATTCCCGACCGTGTAATATCCACTGAAACCCCCAGACTGCAGTAGCCGAACCTGTCGGGCGGGCTCACCTGAATCAGAGCGACATCAAGGCCAATACGCTGTTTTTCAAAAAGATTCGGAATCTGCGACAGATAGGCAGGAAGATAATCTATCTTCCCTTCAAAAGCAGCCTTGCGCATTTTTGTGGAGATAAAAAAAAGTTTAAGGGAAAAGCGACGTAAAAAACTTTTATCTTCCATAAATTCCGAAAATGTAGATGACAGCATCTGATACACCATGATATCCTGCATGCTCATATCAGATACCATGGCGTGTATCAAAGCCTGGGGTTCACCGCATCCTGTACCCACAAAAACCCGGCTCCCCCGGCCGATTTTCGACACCGCCTGTTCCGGGGTCATCACTTTTTCGGGGCAGTATTTATTTAAATCCATGGATAAATCTCCGCAAGTTATGTTGACCGCATGCGGCACTGTTTTAAGGCCGCATAGGACGCCCTTGTCAGTACCGACAAGCAGACATTGATAAACTATTTAAAGGGTCTATTTTACAAACCGGTCATGACTCCCTGAAGTTTCCATTGATTGACGTTAAAATCGCTGAAACATGGATTACAACCGAGGGTCACATCGCTTATTTCATAATAAGATATCCTTCAGATAGCAACCAAATTTGAATATTTATTTACAAACCAGATATAAAACGGTAACGCTTTAATCACAAACCAACAAAATAGGTATAGGTCAAACAAACTAGGGTACAGCGCTATAAGTGGCAGCTGATGATTTGGTCCCCAGGCCTGACCCAATTGAGGGATACCATGAAAATTCAACATTATTCCGACATACCGTTCACAAAATTCAATGCCCCCGGTGTCAAGGACACAACCGGCCGGGTGGCCATCGGCAAGGCGGATGGCGCGGTCCATTTCTGCATGCGGGTATTTGAAGTTGAAAAAGATGGGTATTCCCCCCGACATACCCATGACTGGGAGCATGAAATTTTTATTCATCAGGGCAACGGCGAAGTATACCAGGACGGCCGTTGGGTGCCCGTTGTCCCGGGCAGTACCCTCTTTATACCCGGCAATGAGGAGCACCAGATACGCAATGCCGGGAATCAGACGCTTGTTTTTGTCTGCCTGATTCCAGCAGGGGCCCCGGAGCTGTAATTTTGTATTGCGCCCCCTTAAGGGCTCGCGCAAAAACAACTTCCCATTTTAAGCACCGCCGCATTCCACCTGACTGCGTTGCAAAAGCTCGGAATATACCTGATATTCCAGCGCTTTTGCGCCTTGCCAGGCGGACGCCACAATTCTTAAAATTGCGAACTAATTGTTGCGCGAACCCTAAGCAACTCTATTCCTGAACTTTTTACAGGCCCCTAAACGGATTCCAAATAGTCTCTGACAGCTTTCAGCGTATAACTGAAAACCCGGTTACCGGCCATAACAATATGAACATTGCCCCTGTCGCCGCAACATTCCGCAAACTTAGGTCCGATCACCGTCACCGGGTCTGTAACCATGCTGTTTCGGCTTAGCGCTGAAACATAAAAATTTGTCCGCTCCTTCAGAATATTAAAATAATCAATCTTTTTATTTACAGCCGCCGATGCTGTGACTGAAAGGTCTCTTGAAAAAATATTGATCGCCGACCAGTATGCCGTCGCCAACGCTTCTTTTTCGGGATTTTCCGCTCCAAAAAAAGTCAAGCCCCATCCGACGCTGATAATTTTAAGCATCTTCATTTCATACTCAAGTGAGACCCTGTTTATCTGGGCTTCAGGATGCACGCTATCCAGAATCACAATAAGATCCGCACTGTCTGTTGCATAACCTGCCAGTGTCTCACCCATTGTCACGATGCTACGATCATCTGTTGTTGAAGATGCCATCTTGCCGCCCTCTATGAATGTGCGCCCCTTCACGTTTTTTTCCCCAACGATCATGGTTCACGCAAAATCTCTTGAAAAATGGTGGTACGCCATATCCGCAATGCTTTGCTGCATAAAATGCAATAAGAATTTTTTTTTTGACATTCGGTTCAATAATTTTCTATACTCACTTTGCGCTATAATTGCTATTACAATCAAAGCAAACAACCATGCCAGATGCGAAACAGGTAGTTTGTCTAATTAAATTATCCAGAAAAGTCAATTTATAACAACAACTGTTTCTTGGAGAAAATGATGAAAAAAAATCCACCGAAAATCAAAAAAAGACTTCGACAAAACACCGTTTGGGAGAACTTTTGCTTGAATTTGGTCATATCAGCCAAAAACAACTTCAAGATGCATTGAAAAGGCAGACCCAGGTCGGCGGTCAGCTGGGTTCAATCCTCATTGAAATGGGAATGATCAGCGTGGATGAACTGCTTAATTTTTTAAGTAAACAGCTGGGTGTCCCCAGTGCCAACCTGTTTAAACTGGATATCGACCAAAGTGTGCTGAAAGTGCTTCCTGTGGATAAAATTACATCCCTCAAGGTTCTGCCCATTGCCGTCGATGACCAGACCATCACCCTGGCCATGGTAAATCCACAGGATTTTGTTACAATCAACGAGCTTGAATTTTCCCTGGGCCGTAAAATAAAACCGGTTGTCGTTCCCTCCTATATGATGGACGCGGCGACTAGAAGTATCCGTTTGGACACCAAAAAAAATCTGGCCGGTCATGCCCTTGAAAAAATCACCAAAGCCACCCAGGATACAATGGGGAAAGCCCCCAGGCTTGTATCATTGCTGCGCTACCTTGTAAAATCAGGGGCCAGCGATATGCTGTTCACAGCCGGTGCACCGCCATCCATCCGTACCCGGAATGAACTGAGCCGGCTTGCCATGGCACCCCTTACCCCGGCGGACTGTGAAAAATACGCCAGGGAACTGCTTCGGGATTCCGACTGGAATGAATTTTTAGAAAAAAATGACTTTGACATCGGTGTGACCTATCCTGAAATCGGACGCTTTCGGGTGAACGTCTATCGTCAAAGAAATTCCATCTCCGTTGCACTGCGGCCCATTCTCGATACGTTGCCCTCGTTTAAGGCCCTCAATCTGCCCGAATGGCTGAAAGCGTTCTGTATGAAACCCCAGGGTCTGATTCTGGTGTCCGGCCCTGCCGGACACGGCAAAAGTACAACACTCTGCGCCATGGTTAACCATATCAACACCTGCCGGCGCTGTAATATTATCACCCTTGAAGACCCGGTGGAATTCCTGCACGCCCATGGGAAAAGCAATATCAACCAACGGGAGATCGGCCGTGACACCCCTTCTTTTGTTGAAGGCATCCGACATATGTTTCGGCAATCGCCGGATGTCATTGTTCTGGGTGAAATGCGGGACCTGGAAACCTTTGAAATTGCGCTCCAGGCGGCCAACACAGGACACCTGGTCATCAGCACGGTCCATTCGGACAACAGCACCTCGATTATCGATCGGGTCATCAACATGTTCGAGCCTCACCGGCAGGCGCTTATTCGTATGATGCTGGCCGATTCCCTCCTGCTTTCCCTGGCCCAGCGGCTCATACCACGAAAAAATAAGCAGGGTCGCATTCTGGCCATGGAAAAGCTGATCAACAGCTACCGGATAAAAAATCTGATCAGAGAGGAAAAAGCCCGTCAGATCAGGAGCCAGATGCAGGTTGGTGCCGAAGATTTCACTTCCATGGATGCGGCCATTGCCGAGCTTTATAACAAAGGCGAAATTGACTTCGATGATGGTCTTGCCCTTGCCGAGGACCAAAGCCTTTACAGTGAACTGACCGGCATCACCATTTAAACCTGAAAGGCGGCAATTGCCATATCGCAACCAACGCGCCGGAAACCGGGCGGCCCGATCTTCCATCCTCCACAATTTTGCGGTATCATTTTAAATAAGGCCTTATCAACCCATTGCCTGGCAATCCGCGGCCAATGATATACGTCATGGACAAAATACGATAATGCTCATCTATATCAAGCTGCTGTTGACCGCATTTTTCTGGGGTGGGACATTTGTTGCCGGCAGAATTATCGCCGGCAATGTGGGCCCCTGTTCGGCCGCATTCCTGCGGTTTTTCATGGCAACACTATTTCTTTATGGATTGACCCGCAGGAACGAAGGCAAGCTTCCCCGCCTCCACCCCCGACAGATTATAATTGTCATCCTGCTGGGTTTGACCGGTGTATTTAGCTATAACATACTATTTTTTAAGGGCCTTCAACTTATTGAAGCCGGGAGGGCGGCTCTCATCATAGCCCTGAACCCCATACTGATCGCCCTTTTTTCAACACTGTTTTTCAAGGAAAAATTAGGCATCATCAGGCTTGTGGGTATTATGACCTCCATCACCGGTGCCATAATCGTCATATCACGAGGGGAGATGGCATCTTTTTTCAATGGCGGTCTGGGACTCGGTGAAATCTTCATATTCGGATGTGTGGCCAGTTGGGTCGCCTTTTCCCTCATCGGTAAAACCATTGTGGGTTCTCTGTCGCCCCTGGTTTCGATTTTCTATTCATCAGCAGCGGGGACCCTTGCCCTGTTTGTCCCCGCCTGGCACGAGGGGGTATTCAGCGCCTGGAAACACTATGGACTCGTTGACTGGCTGAGCCTTTTCTTCCTGGCGGTCTTCGGTACGGTAGTGGGATTTGTCTGGTATTACCAGGGGATTAAATCAATAGGCCCCACCAAGGCCGGACTGTTTATCAATTTCGTGCCGGTGAGCGCCATTTTCCTGGCATGGCTCCTGCTGGGAGAACCCGTTACCCTGTCACTGCTGGTGGGGGCTGGCCTTGTCAGCATTGGCGTCTATATGACCAATGCCGTCAAATCCCGTTGACGGCAGGTCCAGGGGCCCCGCATTCAAATCTGAACCGTGGCCCCCAGAACCTTTAAACACGACAACACTCATTTCTCTATGGTTGCTTTTTCCCGCAGGCTTTCAATATAATTTCCAACGGCCGCTTTCATTTTACCCTGCTTCAGGTGGCTGTTGATTTTCTCTTTTACGGTTTCATAGGCATCTGTCGATGCTGCTTTTTTATCGGTGACCTGGATCAGATGGAAGCCAAAGTCGGTTTCAACAATATCACTGGTGTCACCAACGGGTAGTGCAAATGCCGCATCTGCAAACGGTTTGACCATTTTTTCACGTTCAAAAAAACCCAGATCGCCGCCCTGTTTGCTACTCGGGCATTCTGAAAACTGCTTTGCCAGCTCGACAAACGATTCACCGGCCTTGAGCTTTTGTTGAATATCTTTAATTTTATTTTTCGCCGTTTCTTTGGCCGCTGCATCCGCATCCGGGGCAGACTTGATCAAGATATGACTGGCTTTTACCTGCTCGGCCTGTTTAAAATACTCAGGATGGGCATCGTAAAAGGCCTGGGTGTCAGCTTCCGAAACAACAATGGTGTTAACGACCTCATTATCAATCAATTTTTTGGCCGCCATCCCCCGTTTTATTTTAACTTTCAGATCTTCTACGGTAATATTCGACGCCGTCAGTGCTTTTTCCAAGGCAGCCGGGTCCCCGAATCTTTCCTGAATGTCGGCAAAAGCGGTCTCAACTTCCGATGGTTCAACTTTGATGCCATGAGCTTCACTATCTTGAACAAGTAATTCCTCGTTGACAAGGTTATCGATGATATTGTTTTTGATCTGCGCTATTCTGTCATCTGGAATTTTCTGTCCCTGGGCCGACGCCTGTTTTTCAACCTCGGCAAATTCCCGGTCTATTTCAGACTGATAAATGACAACACCGTTCACGACAGCTGCTTTTTTTGCAGCCGTATCTTCTTCCTGGGCGCCGGATGTAAACGCAAACAGCAGTATAAACAGTATCAATCCAACATGGACCATCCCCTTCTTGTTTTTACTTTTCATAAAATTTTCTCCTTGAACAGTCGCCTGTCATTCCTTTACGGTTCGGGCAACCCGGTTAACGATTTAATCCTTTTAAATCATTATATTGACAATTAAATAGATAAAACATTTTCCGAAAAAAAAAAATCCGCAAAAAGCTAAAAATGCCCCGAACCTGCATCGAATTCAAGCAGGCAGGAGCGTTTATTTTTTTCATCCTTGTATGAATTCACCGAATTGTTCTATTCTTAACAACCGTTAATTGTCAAGGCCTAATAGTCTCCGGGTAACGAAGACCCGGCAAAAGGGACAGTTCACACCACTGTCTTTTTTCTGACCGTGTGTCCCTGAATGAATAGCCCCTGTGCATAAATATCTTTGCATCCCAAACAACCGTCCTGTTTTAAACTTGTGAATTTAAACTTGTGAATTTTAATCCCTGTGGTATTGTCCACTGAAAAATTGGTACCGAGTTGTCTGGCTCCGGCTTTGACGGTTGAATTTATATATCCGATTGATAAAAAACAAAGGAAGACTGTAGTGATCCCTGAAACCCTGGCCATATTTTTTGGTCTGTCTTCAGCCCTGCTTTTTGGAACGTCGGACTTTATCGGCGGTGTTGCCAGCAAGGAGCAGAACTCTTTTACCGTATTGCTCATCAGCTATATAGCCGGCCTGCCCTTTCTGTTTGCCATGGGGATTATCCGGGATACGCCCCTGCCCGCCTGGGAGTCTCTTCTATCCGGTGGACTGGCCGGTGTGTTCGGTATGTTTGGTCTGGGTATTTTTTACAGAACACTGGCCGTCAACCGTATGGGCGTTGTGGCGCCGGTAACCGCATTGATGTCCGCCGCACTTCCGGTCATTTTCGGTGCCTTTCTTGAAGGGATTCCCACCCTTTTTCAAATTACCGGTTTTATTCTTGGATTTATGGCCATCTGGTTTCTATCCGCCCCGGGAACCGTTGCAGGGATATCCATGCAAGCCCTCATCGCCCCCATCTTGGCCGGCACCTGTTTTGGTCTGTATTTCATCACCATGGATCATGCGGTAAACCAGTCCATTATCTGGCCCCTGGTAGCTTCCCGGATATCGGGCCTGACCCTGCTGCTGATCGGCCTTTTAACGACACGAAAGGTATCCATACCGATCATCCGCAAAACGCCACTACCGCTTCTGGCCGGATTTCTCGATACCACGGGGTGCCTGCTTTTTGCCCTTGCCGTCACCCATGGCCGCCTGGATATTGCCAGTGTTCTAACGTCCATGTATCCTGCAGCCACGGTACTTCTGGCATGGATCATTCTAAAAGAAAAACTTCGGAAACCGCAGTTGTTTGGTCTGGGTGCCGCACTGGCGGCATTGGCCCTGATTACCATTTGAATGTAAATTTATTAAAACCCGAATTCCACCCGCTCCGTATCCAATTCGTCCGTTGACAATATAATGGCCATACGATAGTTTAATCATACTGATCCATGCCGTTTGATGGTATAAAGGAATCGCCGTAATTGATATTTTTTGACGGGACATATCGTCTCGGAAGACGTGATGCATACCGCAGGAATTCTAAAAGCCGAAAAAACCAGGCCTGGCGGATCCGAATCATAGATTTTACCCTCGCCCTTCCGGACATCAAGCACCTTAAACCGCATGCGGTGGTGGCCACACCATCGGAACCGGGCATATTTGCAACTCACTGCGCATACAGCCTGGGCAGACAGATATTAACGGATTTTAATCTTAAAGCAGAAGAAACCCTCTGGGTAGAGCAGTTTCAAAAAGATCCGGAGAAAATGTACGTTGCCGTTTTTACAGCAAAATCATCTTTTGGTCCGGCGGTATACCACCGGATTGACTGGCATCCCATTATGGCCAATGAACTCAATGCCATAAAGCCCTTTATTCCGGAAGCCGACATTGTCATACCGGCCATTTGAGTGCCGTTATCAATTCACGCAAGCAGGTTTTGTATTCCTTATGGCCAACAATCCGGCATTTTCCGGTACAATTTTTTGAGAAATACCAGCGGTTTTTTTCAACAAAAAAACCCTATCCGCTTTTAAAAAATAGAAAAAGGGAGAAATGACCATGGATCGAAGAGAATTTTTACACCTTTCAGTAAAAATAGGAGCACTGGCACTTCTGCCAATGGCCGGCATCGGCTGCAATGGCGGTATCGGACATCAAAAATTAAAACTGCCGGCCCTGCCTTACAGTGAAGATGCCCTTGAGCCCTTTATCTCGGCCAAAACCATCCACTGCCATTATGGCAAACACCATCTGGGCTATCTGAACAAAACCAACAAACTCATCGCCGGGACCCCATATGCCGGCAAACCTTTGGGCGCCATCATCGAACAGACCCGGGGGAAAGCCGATAAGACCGATATTTTCAACAATGCAGCTCAGGTATACAACCATACTTTTTACTGGAACAGCATGAAACCCGGGGGTGGCGGCCAGCCCACCGGACACCTGGCCCAAATGATGGAAACCGCATTTGGCGGGTACGGAAAATTCACCACTCGATTTTCCAAAGCCGCCACAGCACAATTCGGCAGCGGGTGGACCTGGTTGGTAACAGACGGCAAGGCCCTGAAAATTATCAGCACGGCCAATGCAGACACCCCCATTGCCCACGGACTTAAACCGTTACTCACCATCGACCTGTGGGAGCATGCCTATTACCTGGATTATCAGAATGCACGGTCGGACTATATCCAAAACTATCTGAAGCAACTGGTGAACTGGGAGTTTGCCGCAGACAACCTGAGTTAACCCTATCGTTGCAAAAGCCGGATGGCTTCAGAGCCGAGGCATCAAGGGTGAAGCTGTCATCATCTACCGCAATCCCTTGATAACGAAGGATCTGGCGTCATCCGGCTTTTGCAGAGGGTAAAAAATTGTGCCCTTTTGTACTTTTTATGGATATCATCATCGTTGAATTCCTTAAAAATTACATCATTTTCGTTGAACTCTTTCTCTTGAAGGATTTAAATCAATAGCTCATGTTTTTTATGCAACTATAGGGTTAAGAAAGGAAAGCGTCCAGTATGAATAAAATTCTCGCGGTGTATGGCAGCCCCCGCCGAAACGGCAACACCGACACCTTACTCAAACAGGCCGTCCGGGGCGCACGGGATACAGGGGCAACTGTTACAGAGTATATTCTGTGCGACATGAAAATTTCCCCCTGCCTGGAAATCTACGGTTGTAAAAAAAGTGGCCGATGTGTGATCAAAGATGATTTTCAAATACTGCATGACGAACTGGAATCCTGTGAAGGCATCATGCTGGCATCGCCGATTTTCTTTTACACTGTCAGTGCCCATACCAAAATTTTCATGGACCGGTGCCAGTCCCTATGGATCAAGCGGTACTGGTTGGACAAAAAACCGTTCGCCAAACCCGGCGGCCATCGCAAAGGCCTTTTTATCAGCGTTGGCGCCACCCGGGGCAAGAAGCTTTTTGACGGCAGTCTCCTCACCGTGCGATACTTTTTTGATGCCGTCGATACAACGCTGTGGCGCAGCCTTTTATACCGGGGGATGGATCTTTCAGGAGATGTACAAAAACAGCCGACCTGCCTGGAAGAAGCCTTCCAGGCGGGACAGGACATGGCCAGGATCTGATGAATTAATAATGACGGTCTCGTAAAAAGCCCAAGTTAGCGCTACGCTTCACTGCGTGTCTGCGTTGCGCTGCATTTTGCAATCGTTCAACGTACGAGAAGTACGCCTCATGATTCCAAAATTTGCACGCCTTGACACGCAGTGAAGCGTAGCGCTCATTTGAACTGTTTACGGGACCGTTGATAATAAGGAATTGTATTTATGGAATTTTTTTTTAAGCCCAAAGGAATTGCACTGGTCGGTGCCACGCCCAATCCGCTCAAGGGTGGTCACGCTATTCTGAAAAACATCACATCAGGCTATAAAGGACCGGTTTATCCGGTGAACCCGCGGTATACGGAAATTGACACCATCATCTGCTATGCATCCGTTGCCGACGTTCCCGATCCCGTGGATCTGGCCATTGTTTTTGTGCCCGGCAAATTTGTTTTCGAGGTGATCCGGGACTGTGCAGACCGCGGCATCAAAGGGGTCATGATCGAATCCAGCGGATTTGCCGAAAGCGGAAAACAAGGGCAGATCATGCAGCAGGAATTGACGGCTTTTGCCCGCAAGGCCGGTATACGGCTCTGGGGTCCCAACTGCATGGGGCTGGTGGATGCCGTCAACAATCAAATTTTCTCCTTTGTTTCCCCGGCACTGAGGGAAAACCTGATACCCGGGGATGTTTCCCTCATTGTCCAGAGCGGCATGCTCTCCGGCGCCTTTCTCATCGACTGCATGTCCCGCGGCACCATGGGGATCAGCAAAGTCTGCTCCATTGGCAATAAAATGGATGTGGATGAATGTGAACTCCTGGAATATTTCATCACCGATCCCGACACTCGGGTCATCGGCTTGTACCTGGAATCGATCACCAGCGGCAGAAAATTCATCAACATCTGCCGATCCTCCCCCAAACCCGTTGTTTTGTTAAAGGGCGGCAAAAGCGCCATGGGGGCACGGGCTGCCATGGGGCACACCGCCAGCATGGCCGGCAACGGCACCATTGTCAGCGGTGCCATGGCCCAGGCCGGGGTCATTGAGGCAAAGGACTTCCAACAGATGATGGATATCTGCCGGGCTCTGGCGGCATACCCTGATATCAGGGCCCCGGGTAAGAGCCGGGTGGCTGTTCTTACCTACAGCGGCGGCGCCGGCATTGTGTCTTCGGATTTTATGGAAGATATGGGAATTGAACTGGCCACCCTGTCTTCGGCCAGCAAGCAGATGCTGAAACAGGTTTTTCCGGAGTGGATGCCCCCTGCCAACCCCATTGACCTGTGGCCGGCCGTGGAGCAACACGGCGCAGAAAAGGCCTATGCCACAGCGGTTCAGGCTGCGGTGGCAGACGTGGGTGTTGATGCTGTGTTTATCCATGCCTTTTCCGGCGGGTTTGCCCTTAACCTGGACATGGAACCCCTCACGAGGCCGGCCAGGGCTGCCGGAAAACCGGTATTCTGCTGGCTCATCGGCGAGGCGTCGGCGGCCCGG
Organism: uncultured Desulfobacterales bacterium; assembly: GCA_942490765.1. Classification (GTDB taxonomy): domain Bacteria; phylum Desulfobacterota; class Desulfobacteria; order Desulfobacterales; family 4572-123; genus 4572-123. The sequence goes on from CALNYM010000033.1 coordinate 68,617, forward strand.
GCGTTTCATGTCAAAACCCAGGCCTGCGGTATTCCGGTGTACCGGGAACTGTTTCGTGCCGTGGAATGCATGAATGCGGTTTTTACCCGAAAAGCCATCCTTGAAAAACGCAGCAAGACAAAAAAGGCCGATCCGTTCACCCCGTTGCCTGAAAGCATCGGCCCCCTGCTCAACGCCGGTTCCGGTGTTCTGGATGAGCATACCGCCAAAAAAATACTGGCAGCATGCCATATTCCCGTTGCCAAAGAAAAAATCGTCGATTCCGCGGCCCATGCGCAGCGCACCGCCCATATGGACCTTGGTTTCCCGGTGGTCATGAAAGGCCTGGTACCCGGTGACATCCACAAAACCGAAGCCGGGCTTGTCATGCTTGATATCGGATCTGACCACCGGATCAATGAGGCCTTTGCGGCGTTGAACGGCACCATGGGCGGCAAGGGTAAAATACTGATGCAGCAGCAGGTCTCAGGTGACCTGGAACTGATTGCAGGATTGGTGCAAGACCCCCAGTTCGGTCCATGTGTCATGGTGGGGCTCGGGGGTGTCATGGCGGAAATTTTAGATGACGCGGTATTTGGCGTGGCCCCATTGGATCATGCAGCCGCACTGGACCTTATTGACCGACTGAAACACCAGAAGCTGTTAAACGGTTTCAGGGGTGCGCCGGCAGTGGACCGGCAGGCGCTGGCAAAAATTCTGACAGCCCTTGGCCAACTGGGCCTGCAATACCCGGCTATCACGGAAATCGATATCAACCCGCTGATCATTCATGAGGGCAACCCCGTTGCCGTGGATGCCGCAATCGTTTTACACAGCTGAGATTGATAGCGTCGTAACCACTGACTATTTTTTGTAGGCAAGGCCTGTTTTTCGGCGAACCTTTTGCAATGTTCTGGCGGCATAATATCGGGCTTTTTCAGCCCCTTTTGCCAGAACCGCTTCAACGTATTCCCGCTGCTTTTCAAGCTCGATGCGTTTTTCCCGATACGGTTTAAAATAGGTTTTCACCTTTTCAAACAGCATCTGTTTGGAAACGGCATATCCCATGCCGCCCTGCCGGTACATCCGGTCCAGTTCAGCCACTTCTTCAGGAGAGCCAAACAGTTTATAGAGTTTGAACACATTGCACTTTTCCGGATCCTTGGGGGCATCCACCGGGGTGGCGTCGGTGACAATACTCATGATCCGTTTGCGCATGATGGTCTCTTCCGAGAAAATATCAATGGTATTGCCGTAAGACTTACTCATTTTCTGGCCGTCGATGCCCGGCACCACGGAAACGGTCTCTTCAATGCGCGGTTCGGGCAGTACAAACGTGTCACCATAAAGGTGATTGAATCGCTCGGCAATATCCCGGGTCACTTCCACATGCTGCTTCTGGTCCTTTCCCACCGGAATAATCTGGGACTGATACAAAAGGATGTCCGCCGCCATGAGCACAGGATAAGAAAAGAGCCCGTGGGTAGGGATAAACCCCTTGGAAACCTTATCTTTATAGGAATGGCATCTTTCCAGAAGCCCCATGGAGGTAATACAAGACAAAATCCATGTCAATTCAACCACTTCGGGCACATCCGACTGGACCCAGAACACGCATTTTTCCGGGTCCAGGCCAAGGGCCAGAAAATCCTTGGCCGCATCAAGGGTCTGTTTTTTTAAGATCTTGCCTTCCCTCACGGAGGTCAAGGCGTGGTAATTAACGATGAAACAAAATAGAAGCGATGTCTCCTGTGCTTCGATCATCGGGTTCATCATTGCAAAATAATTACCCAGATGCAGCTTTCCCGACGGCTGTATGCCGGAAAGGATGCGGACTTTTTTTTGATCGTCGGTCATAAACGCTCTCCCGTGTTTGGTAATCCAGGCAACTATACATTGCCATTTATTTTCAGGTCCATTTTTTTTACTGTTCAGATTGCGGACCGTCATTTTTTTACTATTCAAATGCGGACACTACGACAATATAATGTCAATGTCAAAAGACAACCGAACCTGGACGCACAAAACAGCTAAAAAATTGATTCCGCGCTGTTTCGGGTGGATAAATTGACGCCATATGGCGCCGGGATGCCGTATCCGGAAGCTTGAAACTGCCTGAGGGTGATCCTTTGCCTGTAGAGACACAAATCATGATGACATCATCGGAATTTTACGATACACAGATGATATGAGGCAGGCGGTAGCGGATACTGGCCTTTCCTTCCAGTTTATGCCATTGCAGTCTGAAAAATCAAACCCGCTGAAACAACAATAACCGAAACAGGGAGGACAAAAGATCATGTTTACCCAAAACAGTTCAAATGGCTATACGGAACCCATGCCCGGGATCAAGTTAAAAACACTTTGCCATGGTAAAAAAACCCTCATGGCCGAGTTCATTTTAAAGGCCGGCAGTGATCTGCCCGGCCACACCCACCCCCACGAGCAGGCCGGGTATCTGGTCATGGGGCATATCCGCCTGACCATCGGCGGAAAAGAGCATGACGTTAAAACCGGCGACAGCTGGTGCATACCCGGGGATGTGCCACACGGCGCAAAAATTTTGGAAAATTCCGTGGCAGTGGAGGTATTCTCACCTGTCCGGGAAGATCTGCTGCCGCAAGACGAATAGTGATTGGACGCGGTCAGTGCTCGGGGGGTATCTTTGTACAGTTGCAGTGTTTTTCATTGCAAACATTGCAACTGTAGGACACGTCTGCTTTTGCTTTACTGCGCTTATACAGCCCGATCCATAACAGGACAAATATAACCGCCGCCGCAATCATGATAAACAAAAATTCCATTATTTTTTCGACTCCTCGCTGTTTCGTATGGGCAAATTTGATCGGCTTCAGCCCCGGGATGCTTTTTATTCAATTGTCTTATCCGTCATCTGTCCATCCTGTTGCCGTTCCAGCGATGGTCCCCTGCCCCTCACGCTTTATCCAGAACAGCCTGCAGCTTTCGGGCATCATATTTCTGTGAGATTAAAGGACCATGGGTAAATTTTTCAATACGGTCCATAAAGGTGGGGGCCTCTTGTCGGTATAGGATGCCAATGGGTATTTTATCGCCCCACTGACGGGCAAGCACCATGGCCTTTTCGAAATTATCCGGCATGTAATTTTCTTCAAAAAGGTCATATACCCGTTTTTGATACCAGTCGTGGGTGTTGACCGAATTGAAAGAGACACAGGGCTGCAGGATATCGATGAGGCTGAACCCCTTATGCTTCATGCCCGCCTCAATCAACCGGCTCAGATGGGGCAAATTGCCTGAAAACCCGCGCGCCACAAATCCGGCACCCAGCGCAAGGGCCACGGATAACCCGTTAAAGGGTTCGGAGATAACGCCATGCCGCTGAACGGGGGTCACCATACCCAGATCCGATGTGGGGGACGCCTGGCCCTTTGTCAATCCGTAGACCTTGTTGTCATGGACCAGAACTGTCAGGTCCGCATTTCGTCGGATGGCATGCATGAAATGGTTGCCGCCTTCCCCATAACAGTCGCCATCACCGGTATTGACGAGTATCTTCAGATCGTGATTGGCCATTTTGGCACCGGTGGCAAGGGGCAGGGCACGGCCGTGCAGCCCGTGAAACAGGTTGCATTTTAAAAAATGGGGGGTTTTGGCGGCCTGGCCGATACCGGATATGATAAGGACACCTTCCGGCCCGATGCCCTGACTGGCAAGGGCCTGTTTCATGGCCGCCAGAATTCCGAAATTACCGCAACCGGGGCACCATTGATTTTTATAGGATGATTCAAACGCCTTAATGCTACCCATCTCATCACCTCACAGTGTGTTTGACCTTTTCAACGATTTCATTTGGAAAAAACGGTCTGCCGTCATATCTCAGTATCGCCGTTGAGAAACAGCGGCCGATCTGCTCTTTTATGAGCTGGCCTAACTGGGCCGTAGAATTCTGCTCAACCATTAAAAACCGCTTGGCTTTTTTAAGGATGGCGTCTGCACGGTCACATGGAAACGGCCATAAATCCACAAAATTAAGACTGCCGACATCAAGCCCCGCGTCCCTTAATATATCCACAGCTTCCTGGACGGCGCCTTTGGTTGACCCCCAGCTCACGAGCAGTGTTTCAGCCTCACCATGATATGTTTCCGGCGGATGCATCTCCCGGATCATATGGGGCAATTTTGCATCCCGTTTATGAACCATGTCAAGACGGTCTTTGATTTCTTCACTGACATGGCCGTCTTGTCTGTGCTCATCACTGGATACCACCACCAGAGCGTTACCGGCACAGGGAAGTGCCCGGGGTGAAACACCGGTGGGGGTTACGGCAAACCGCCGATATCGTTCAGGTGTTTTAATATCAGCATCCGTCACAATAAAGCGTTGGACCGATTCGGGTGCGGACAATTTTTTCCCCATCGTAAAAATGGAGTCTGCAAGATATTTATCCGAAAGAATGATGACCGGAACCTGGTACTTTTCTGAAAGATGAAAGGCCCTGACGGTCACATCAAAGGCTTCTTCCGGAGTTCCCGGGGCAAAAACAAATCTCGGGAACGCATCCTGGGAGGCGTGGATGACAAACTGCAAATCGCCCTGGCCGGTCCGCGTGGGAAGGCCGGTGGCGGGCCCGGGTCTTTGTGCATTTACAATAACAATGGGGGTTTCCGTAATAGCGGCAAGGCCCAGACCTTCGGTCATCAGGCAAAAGCCGCCCCCGGATGTGGACGTCAGGGCCCTTACGCCGGCAAAAGAAGCCCCGATAATCATGTTCACGGCGGCGATTTCATCTTCAGCCTGTTCAACGACAAGGGGAAAATCATCGGCAAGGGACGCAAGCTCGGTCATGATGCCGGTTGCCGGCGACATGGGGTAAAAGGCTGCCAGACGGCAATCGGCGGCAAGGGCACCCAAGGCAATGGCCCGGGAGCCGGTCATGAGCGCGCCCTTTGGCGACGCCGGCTGCCACCCGAAGGCCCATTTAAAAGGCACTTCTTTCACCGCCTGATAGCCCAGCTCTCCGGCATGAATATTCTTATCTATAATATCCGGCCCTTTTTGTTTGAAACGGTTTGTCAAAATGGTGTTGAAAAGATCAAACGGGGCCCCTAAAAGCGAAAGGCAGGCACCGGCGGCCACCGTATTGGTAAAAATCCTGCCCCCGACTTTTTGGGCAAGATCACCAAGCGGGATCCCGCAGATATTTTCTGCAACCGTTTTTTTGACATCCCCCATAACGACAAGCCCGTCGGGCACCACCTCTTCTCCATATAAATCATACGTTTCCTGATTTAACGCCAAAAGAAGATGTACCTTGTGAAAAGGCGCCGCTACAGGTCGATCAGAAATACGAATTTGAAAAAAACTGCTTCCCCCCCGTATTCTGGATTCAAATTCATTGGTCGTCATGGTATACAGCCCGGCCGTCTGACACACCAGTGCCAGAAGGTTTCCCACCGTCTGTATGCCCTGCCCGGCTTCACCACCGATTTTAACGGTTATATCGATACCCATCTGTATTATTCTCCCGGCTAAAAAATAGGACCTGACCCTTTTTGTGAAAAGAATATGACAATAACAGGCACAGGATCATCATGGTTCTGACCCAGAGGCAGCGGCAACCGGTTCGGTCTTGTCTTTTCGGTCAAGTTGGCTGTAAATGGACATAAGAAATAACGTCGCCAGCGGCTGGGTAAAGAGGGTGCCGATAAATATGGAACTGCCCACAGCGGTAATCCCCGCAAACAGGATAAAAACCAGGATATGATCCACCCAATTTCCATGGGTCACCATTGCAAAACTCTTTTTAACGGCATCCATCAGCCCCAGCCCACGGTCTGTCATGAGTGGGAGCATATAAAGGCAGCAGAAAGAAGCGGCCAGGAGGAAAAGTATCCCAGGGAGGAAAAGAAGCATAAACCCGATCATGGCACCGATAAAAACCACTATTCCGAAAAGTAGAAGGGGCAGGAAAAGACGCATCTGTGAAAAAATATCCTGTACTTTGGGCTCACGGTTCTCTCTGACCAGCAGCAAAAGGGCCTGGACATACCCGGCCATGGTGACCGGTGCCAGAATACCCAGTGTGAGCACGCTGACCAGGAACAGGGCAAGGGTCATCAGGATAAGCGGTACAATATTTGCTATGGTCAATTTCCATGCAACTTCCAGGTGATATTTAAAATCCATCTGTTTTCCTCCGATTAGGTTTTAGGTGTTAGGTGTTGGTGTTTTGTTAATTAAACCGCACTGGCACCGCCATCCACCATAAGGGTCTGACCGGTGATAAAATCAGCGGCACTCGAGCACAAAAACAATGTGGGATGGGCCACATCCTCCGGTTCGGCAATCCGGCCTAAAGGAATAGTTTTGACGATGTGATCGTGAATTTCGGGGTTAGACCAGAACGGCTGACTGAAATGGGTCCGTACCATGCACGGGGCAACGGCATTCACCTGAATATTAAAGGGGGCCAGTTCCTGGGCAAGCACCCGGGTCATCATCTGTATTCCGGCCTTGGCAATGCCGTATATCCCCATAAAAGGGGCTGCCCTGGTGGCGGCGATGGAGGTGATGCTGACAATCTTTCCTGTTTTTTTCTCGCGCATGATTCGTCCTGCCTTGCGTGAACACAGAAACGTGCCGTTGAGATTGGAGTCGATAATCTTCTTCCACAGACTGAATTCCGCATCCACGGCGCCGGCAACGATGTTCATGCCCACGTTGTTGATCAGGGCATCGATGGTACCGAATCGATCCATGGTCTGATCAAACAGCCGGTCCACATCTCCCTCTTTTGCAATATGGGCGGAAACCGTCAGCAGCTTATCGCCGCCGCCGAGGGATTTAACCGCATCGTCAAGGCCCTGTTCTTTCCTGCCGCAAATTACCACTCTGGCCCCCTGCACCAGAAGCAGCCTGGCAATTTCAAGACCGATGCCCCGGCTTCCACCGGTCACCACAACCACCTTACCGCCAAGATCATATGACAGGTTTTTCATTTGGCATCTCCCTTTTTCCACTACCTTCCAGTTTGTCATAAAGATTCTCACAGTCGTGTGTTTCAGTCAAGGTTGTTAAAGCATTTAAACGGTTTTTTTGCTTGTGTTCCTATACTTATTGATGCACAAATGAGTGTGGGCCGGTTTATTTAGTTCCGGCTTTTCAGGATTCTTCAAACGACACCAAAAGGATACCCCGGCAATGAACAAGAATCGAAATTTTTGGATTTTCCTCATCATTCTTGTGGTTCTGGCCACGGTCTATCAGACCTATGAGCGCCGACACATCGACAGTACACCGCGCATCATCGAGCCCCGCGGCGAGCTGGCCAGCTTTGAACGGACAACTATTGCTCTGTTCGAGAACTCGGCGCCCTCGGTGGTATATATTTTCACGGAAAATGCAGTGGCCGGATTTTTCGGCACAAGCCAGATCCGTCAGGGTGCCGGATCGGGGTTTTTATGGGATGATATGGGCCACATCGTCACCAATTTTCATGTGGTGCAGGGCGCTCAGCGCATCCAGGTCCGTATGAATTCAGGGGAAGCCATTGACGCCACCTTTGTGGGTGCCTCGCCCAACCATGATCTGGCCGTGGTCAGGCTGCGCAAAGTGCCCCCGGGTATACAGCCGATTCCCGTGGGCAGATCCAGCGATCTGAAAACCGGACAGGCCGTATTTGCCATCGGCAATCCCTACGGCCTGTCCAGAACCCTGACCACCGGCATCATCAGTGCGCTGAACCGACGGCTGCCCACTGCCGAAGGCAGTGATGTGACCAATGCCATTCAAACAGATGCCGCCATCAACCCGGGAAATTCCGGTGGCCCCCTGCTGGATTCGGCGGGTCGTCTCATCGGCGTCAACACGTCCATCATATCGGGATCGGGCAGTTCTGCCGGCATTGGATTTGCCGTGCCCGTGGATGTGGTCAACGCCGTGGTCCCCCAACTGATCACCCACGGAAAAGTGCCCCGTCCGGGGATCGGCATCATCGTGCTCAGCGAAGAGGCAGCGGCATCCCTGGGTCAGACCGGTGTTGTTATCGACCGTGTCCTTCCCGGTTCCGAAGCCGATAGTGCGGGCCTGGCGGGCATCGACTACCGCCGGCGAATTCTCGGGGACATCATCATTGAAATCCAGGGTCGGGAAGTAAAGAATATCACCGAGTTTACACGGTACATCGAAACATTTGAAATCGGGCAAACCGTGGAGATAACCGTTCAGCGCAACGGCCAGCGCCGCACCCTATCCGTTACGATCATGGATATCTCTTAAAAATAACTGCGATCAAAAAACCGGTATTTTTCAGTTTATCAACCCCGGGCCAGTACCGAAAATATCTCCAGGTTTTCCCTCGGCCCGATTTTATGTCGCGGCAATCAGAGCTGCACCGATGGCGCCGTTGACCTGAGCAAATTCGGAGACAAGAATCGTCTTTCCCGATTTTTTTTCAAGGGCCCGGACCACGCCTATATTCCTGGCCACCCCGCCGGTCATCATCACCGGTTCCCGAAGCCCCACGCGATTGGCCATGGCCACCACCCGGGCGCCGATGGATTCGTGAATGCCGGCAATAATGTTGTTCCGGCCCTCCCCCCTGGCAATTAAAGAAATGACTTCAGACTCGGCAAAAACCGTGCACAGACTGCTGATGGCCGCCGGCCTTTCCGCTTCAAGGGACATGGGGCCAAAAGCATCCAGATCCACCTCCAGTGCCCGGGCCATGACTTCGAGAAAACGACCGGTACCGGCAGCGCATTTGTCGTTCATGGCAAAATCCCGGACCCGGCCGGCACCATCTAAGGCAATGACCTTGCTGTCCTGGCCCCCGATGTCGATGACGGTCAAAATGGCCGGGTCCTGAAAATGGGCACCGGCGGCATGGCAGGTGATCTCTGTCACCGCCCTATCGGCAAAATCCACGCTGTTTCGACCGTAGCCCGTAGCCACCACGGTGTCCACGACATCCCTTGAAATGCCCAGTTCGACCAGCAGATCCCCGAAAACTGTTTCACCGGCGTTTTTTGAATTGTACCCGGTCAGGATAACCTTTGAACCCATCAGTCTGCCGTCTTTTACCACGGCTGCCTTGGCGCTGATGGACCCCACATCGATTCCAACGGTAAGCATGATTCACTGTTCCTTCTCTGTTCGTGGTACGGTCAGGAGGATTCTAAACATATGGCTAAATAGAAATCTTCACCTAAAGTAGAGGGTATCCATTAAATAGACAGAAATCCTTCGGGCTAAATAACCTTTAACCTTCAACCTTGATGCTCTCGTAAAAAGTCGGATTTAGACGGTTTCGTAAAAAGTTCAAATGAGCGCTACGCTTCACTGCGTGTCAAGGCGCGCAAATTTTGCAATCATGAGGCGTAACCATCGACCGTTGAATGATTACGGGCTGCAGCGCAACGCAGGAGTTGGGCTTTTTACGAGACCGTCAGACCCTGAGCATCTCCATAAAGGCATCAATACGGGTTTCAATCTGGCTTTCGGAAAAACTCCGGGCATCGGTCATGTTTGCCTCGATAATCAATGTGGGCAGACCCCGTTTTTCCTGAACGATGCGTTGAATATCGTACTGGCCGAGAGAATACGGCTTGCAGCTTCGATTGGAATGCATCACCAGACCGTTGACATCATATTTATCGATCATCTCGAGCACCACCTCGGCCATCTCATCGGTGCCGATGTTAAGATAAATCCGTGAGTATCCTTCGGCCATGGAGCCGAGAAAATCATTTTCGTTCATGTATCTGAGGGATCTGCACCAGGCCGAGGTGTAGGTGTCGGCCACCAGGCAGGCATTATGGGCGGCAAACTTATCGGACAGCCAGCGGGTCCGGTACCACACCGGCAGGTTGTCCCAGAGAAGGCGGTATTCTTCATTGGGAACGGCGCTGATGCCCTGGGCAACCCGCGTTTTCATCTCATCCAGCAATTGGCTGTAATAATCAATGGCCGTCTGGGTCCCCCGCAGGGTAACAATCAGGGCCAGATGAAAAAAAGCGTCAAAGGCGCTCATGGGTGCCGGTTTGTTCATGGTGGTGTCCAGCACGGCCTGCCAGAGCCGTTGTCCCGCCATGGAAAGCCGTCCTACTTCTGCCAGACGATCCTGATCGATTTTTTTGCCGCAGTTCGTTTCAAGAAAAGCCAGGTACTCATCCAGTTGCCTGCGGACATACTGCCGGGCCGCTTCGGAAAATTCAGTGTGGCAAAAGGGCGTATCGAGGATAAAAAGCGGCACATTGTAGTACCGGGCCTGAACCTCGTACCACTTGAGCACCGTACCGCAGATATTATTGCAGCAGACCAGCATATCCGGCTTTGGCAACCCCCCAATGGGGCCGCCGTTTACTGTAGAGCAGGCAATGTCTGACAGGGCATAGGTACAAAGATCTCCGGAATAGCCCATGGCTTCGGCTTTTTCACACAGATCCGCACCCATTTTGGAAGCACCGATCATGGCCCCGTGATTTTCCGGGTAGACCGGTATCACGTCCATGGCAATGAGGGGCTCCACCGGTCCGCCGCTGGTGATCCAGGCCACTTTTTTACCCGTCTGATCAGCGGTCTTGGCATCGATATAATAGTGGGTCATGATCTCTTTCATCCGCTTGACCGACTTGATCTTCCGTTTTTCCTTTTCAGTATTCATCGTCGTGTCCACAGGGCGCATACATTCTCCTTGGTTCCATTAGTATTCATCCAGAAATAGGCAAATTGGGTCGAAATCAAGGCATGCGATAAATTTTACCGCAGGCATATGGTTGATATTCCGAGGATAAAATTTTGAGTAGAACGCAGATATCGGATCAATTGGCCATTTCCGGAGGAACTCTATATCATTTCAATAAAAGCCTCACACCGGGTCTGAAGCTGTCCCCCGGAAAGGATCTGGTCTTCCAGTTCCACCAGAAGGCTGGGGATACCCTGGGCTTCCAGCATCTGTTTCAGATAAGGGTAGTCAAAGGCATGGGGATCGCAAAATTTCAGGTAGAAAAAAATCACGCCCCGAACCTCGGCCGCTTTGGCCAGACCCACCAGTTCATCGCCCCGGGCCGTGATACCCCGATGCTTGGCCGGGCAGATGGCGCGGCGGGCATACCGCAGGGCAATGGCTTTTATCAAATCGATGTCCGCGTCGATGGGGCCGGTCAACTGCCGGGCGCCGGTGCACAGGTCATCCCAGACCACAATGCCGCCGGCCCCTTCAATCAGACCGTAAATATCCGGCAGATTACACACCCCACCTGCCAGAAGAAGGCGCTTACCTGCCCCGGCAACGGTCCCGGCCTGTTTTTCCATATCCACCACCAGTTCAGTCAATGCCTGGAGAAAATCACCCCGATCCATGACCATGGAGGCCCTGACAACAGCATGCACATCACTTCCGGGAATCAGGCCCGGATGGACCTTGCGCAGGTGGTAAAGAGATGCCATTTTTTCCCGAATACCATTGTAAACGGCAACCGCCCGTTCCAGGTCAGCATCGGTGATGGGGTTGCCCAAAGCCTGTTCCAGGTCTATTTTACAGCCTTTCATCACGGCGACCATGTAGTCCCGGGCACTGTCCGTGTCAAGCTTGACCGGCATGACCACATCCAGATGAAAACCGGTGCCGGCATTCATCCGCCAGACGTCGGACAGCCGCTGGATGGAATCGCAGGTGTGGGGAAAAACCATGCCATCGATAAAATCGAGCCGGCCGGCCAGGGCATCTCCCAGGGCGCCCCGCACCAGGCTGCAACTGTAGGCCTGGAGATGGGCATCAGCCCTTGAAATGGCAGCACTGCTGCCGAAAACACGAAACCCCAGAGCGCCGGCGGCAAAAATCAACTCCTCCGGTGCATAGGAACACAGGGTGCCCACCACCTTGCCGCCGGTTCTTTTTCGCCAGTTCCGTGCATAGCCTTCCGGATCAAGGGAAATGTCATGAAAGGATTTAATTCTGTCTGCGAACATGGTTTTTTGATTCCTTATTTTTAATGATGGGCCATTTTGATAGACAAGGCCGTCCTTAAATAGATATCCGGAATTTTATATACCCACCGGTGGTGAACAAGTCAATCAAATCACCAGACAAGGCCTGAATCTGCCGGAAATTCCCTTGAAACGACTATAATGTTATCTATAATTTTTATTTTTATGAGTTCTGCATGTCCCATGAAACGACTTTTACACAATTCAAAAATCGTTTCATGGGGCCATGTGAATAGGCGGCGGTACTGGTACCGGCATGGCAGTCGGTATACACTAGAGGCAGCGCAAGAAACACTACCCCCGGACATCCGGATCTGAAAAAAGACGGGTATAGTCACTCATGACCCATCCGTACTGACCGCCGTACAGATGAATCCGCCACCATCCGTCCGTTGAACCGACAATTTTCAAAACATTGTTCATCTGTACCTCACCGATCACCCCGTGTTGCATCCCGGGCCCGGACCGTACATACAACCGCGGGGTCGTCACCACCAGCGTACCGGCGATGGATGTAGCCGGCGGAGAAACCGGCGCATAAGCAGGGGCAGCGACGGGTGGATGGACCGGCACGTAAACAGGTGCAGCTGCGGGCGGATAAACCGGAACAGCGGCAGGGGCATAGGAATTGTTGGCCCGCTCAACCGTTGCGCCCACCAACAATCCAAGTCCGATGGCCCCCAGGATGCCGACAACCACGGCGCCGTCATTGTAATGATGGATATGGTGACTACTACGGTACGGTCGATAATACCGACGGGGCTGAGCAGCGGCTACGGAGGTACCGGCCACAAAAAAGACAAGCGTCAAAAGCAATATTATTTTTCGCATTCTTCTATCCTCCTTTGGAATGCCTGAACCGATGAGGGACAAAAGACATTCAAGGTCTTCCGTTATTTTAAAGGCGCTCATCCGTTCAGCGTTTTCTCGATCTCTTACGCCCATCACCGTGTCCTTTGGACGGGTTAACGGGTACACATTATGTTAGTCGCCGGTGACGCCGGAAAGGTTACACGGGTTGGCTCTTTTTTGCTTCAGGGACATTGTTTGCCGGACAGTCAAAATAGATGCATTGGCCACACTCATTTTTTCGGATACCCATTACCAGGACAGCACTGCTCAACAGATAAATGATCAGCAGCATGGGCTGGGCCATGAACCAGTAAATCGGAAAAATAAACAGCGCAATGGCCGCCGAAAAGGTAATGGCCTTTTCCAGGCCCGTCAGCGGACCGGGGGTGGGGCTGAAAAATTTGGGCAGGCCCCAGAAAAACATGCACTTTACGGTTTTATCCGTCCCGGTGTAATGGGGGCAGTGGGTACAGTAAAACCGGTAAATGATAACCACCATGGCCAGTCCGATAATGATATACACCACCACCATGAAAACAGAGGCCTTTGCGATGGCTATGCAACCTAAAAGAAAAGGAATGGCGCTGGCCATAATGGTATAAAGAAAATCAAAAAACGTGTGTTTTTGCTTCAGATGGGATTGATCTAAGGTCATTTTTCTTTTACTCCTTTCCGATCAGGATCGATCCGGTTCGGTCCGGTCAGCCACCGGATACGGTCTGTGTATGATTGTTTGTGACTGAGCCTGGATGTCAAAACTGAAAAATAGAAATAAAATCTTACCTCCAAACCCGCCCTGAGGTCAAGTGCGCAGATGGCCCTGGGTTCCAAAAATGTCATGGCCGCCCGCTCTTCCACAATTTCCTTTTATTCCGGACGGTATTTATATACACTGGACCGATCACGACGGGTGCGGTCCACCCGACCGCCCTTTACCCCCATGAGGATATGAATCCATGCTGCGCCTTGGCTTATGCTGCATATTTCGCAATGAACCCATCAAATTCCGCCGTACCACGGCCAGATACGTCCTGAAACACCCCCTTGAACAGCAACGGTTGCATCTGGCCGATATTTGCCGTCACAATGCCGAGAGCCTGATGCAGGCCCTTGCGTTTTGCAGCGGACACGGCATCGGGGCATTTCGCATCAACAGCCAGATTCTGCCGGTGATCACCCATCCCCAGGCAGGCTATGCAATGGCGGACCTGCCCGGGGGCCCCACCATCATCGATATGTTCAAGACCTGCGGCCGGTATGCCCGGGCCCACGACATTCGGTTGAGCTTTCACCCGGACCAGTTTATCCTGTTGTCGTCCCCCAAAAAAGAGGTGGTGTGCCGGGCCCTGGCCGACCTGCAATACCATGCCCGGGTAGCCGACTGGGTTGGGGCCGACGTGATCAACATCCACGGCGGCGGCGCCTATGGCGACAAAACCGGCACCTTGAAACATCTGGCCCGGGAAATTCGAAACCTGCCGGAGGTCATCCGCCAGCGCCTGACCCTGGAAAACGACGACCGGGTCTATACCCCCCGGGACCTGCTGCCCCTTTGCCGGGACACCGGTATCCCCCTGGTCTATGATGTCCACCACCACCGCTGCCGCCCCGATGGCCGCAGTGTCGAAGAAACCACCCGGCTGGCCATTGAGACCTGGAACCGGGAGCCGCTGTTTCACCTTTCCAGCCCCCTTGAGCCAGGGGACACGGTGACAGACCGCCGGCATCACGATTTTATCGACATCAAGGATTTTCCCGAAGCCTGGCTGGGCCTTGACATCACGGTAGACGTGGAAGCCAAAGCCAAGGAACTGGCTGTACTGAAGCTCAAACAGGACCTCAAGGCCCGGTTATCATAAAAGCCTATCCTGGCAAAGCCAAGAACCAAATTGCAATATTGAAAAGAAATGAAAACTTTTCGATACGCTCCGGTTGGATTATAAAAGCCGATCTGACAAATCCACATTCATCATTGTCCGATATTAACCATGAATTTCAAGCTTGACTCTATTCTCGACTACCTGGACACCTGGGATGATATCGAAAAAATCATATTTCGTGGGCCTTCATGTCCTTCAGGTCCTTCATGGTAAAAATTGCAGATGACCATCGACAAAACTTTATCCATATTGCTTTGTTAAGCGCCTAAAAAATCCTTGTCTTACAGGCCAAGAACGAATTCCGCTGTGGCAGCGGCGGCGGCCTGCAGGTGGTCCCCATGGGAAAGGCCGCTGGCCTTGCGGGGTTTAAAATCGTGGTTGCCGTCTTCCATCCAGCAAATCCGGGTGTCCCGGGGCAGATCGTATTTCGACACCTCTTCCCGAAGACCGAAAGGGTCCCGGGTGCCCTGGACAATCAGGGTGGGGACGCTGATATCCTTAAAATGAGCGGTCCTGAGCACGTCCGGCCTGCCCGGCGGGTGAAAGGGATAGCCCAGGCAGACCAGGCCGGAAACCGCTGTTTCGGTGGCCAGCAGGCTGGCCATTCGCCCCCCCAGGGATTTGCCGCCGATGACTGTATTTTCGGCATTGCCGATGTTTTCCAGGGCCTCCTGGAATGCCGCCAGTAATTTTTTCGGCCCATCCGGAGATCGCTTTTTACCGGTCCTGACCTGCTCCTGCATGTATGGAAAATTAAAACGTGAAACAACAATACCGCTTGCCGCCACGCCCTGGGTGATCCGGGTCATAAAATCACTTTCCATGGGCACACCGGCCCCGTGTGCCAGCAACAGCACTTTGTCGGTTTTGAGTTGCCGCGGTTTTACGGTCATCACCTCAATCATGCTTTATCCCCCCGGTATCCCGCAACAGATCAAGCTGTCGGGTTGTCCAATACTGTTCATTTTGCCGTATGTGCTTTGTGATTGCTATAATTGTTACTTTTTGATACAAAAAGAATCAACCTTTTTATCGATCCGGCCCTATTTGTAAAATCGATGGCATCACTCCCCACGGGTCCGGCCTTTCGGGCAAATCGGCAGACAAGCCCGGAACGACCCGACACTTTTTTTAATCAAGGAGGATCTACCCATGGACGAAAAAAAATATGACAATCAGGAACTGTGCGCCAAGATCAAAGATGTTTTCCCGGATATTGGAGAGTGCGGCATTGATATCGACGTTATGTATGACGATGATAAAAAAGCCTACATCGTCAACCTGAAAAAAGGCCAGCGTAAGATCAAAACCCATCTTGAAACAGAAGATGCGGACACCTGTATGCTCGGCAAACAATGTCTTGGCCTGGGCATTCAGATCGCCCAGTTCAAAGAGTAGGGCTAAGCGCCGATTGATTCATCACTATTCAAAACACATATCTCACCACTTTTGCAAAATAAGGCCGAAAATGCTGATAGTTATCTCACCGTCAAAAACACAGAATTTTGATTGCCGGCCCCACCGGCAACATACCATACCGATACTGCTCGAAGAAAGCCGGCATCTGGCGAGTCAGCTTAAACGCATGAGTGTACAGGATATCGCTACACTGATGAAAATCAGTGACCGGCTGGCCCGGCTCAACTGGCAGCGGTATCAGGATTTCAAATTGCCCTTTGACCTTGAAAATGCCAGACAGGCCCTGCTGGCTTTTCGCGGCGATGTATACAACCAAATCGCCACAAACACCTATCATGAGGCGGATTTCACCTTTGCCCAGCAGCATTTGCGGATTATCTCCGGCCTCTACGGAATATTGAAACCCCTTGACCTGATTCAGCCCTATCGCCTGGAAATGGGCACCCGATTGCCCACGGACCGGGGCGCCACCCTTTATGATTTCTGGGGGACCCGGGTAACCGAGGCACTGAACCGGGACTTTGAAAAAACACCCGGGGCGGTGCTGGTCAACCTGGCCTCACAGGAATACGCCAAAGTGCTCCGGCCCGAAGTCCTGACTGCCAGGGTATTGAACATCACGTTCAAGGAAAAAAAACAGGGCACCTACAAAGTGATCGGCATCCATGCCAAACGCGCCCGGGGACTGATGACCCATTTTATGATTCAAAACCGCCTCACCATCCCTGAAGACCTGCAGGCCTTTGACCACGCCGGCTACCGGTTCAGCCGCCGTTTATCCGGAACTGCTGAATGGGTCTTCTGCCGCGGATAACGTCGTTTTTATCAAATTTTCAGGGTCCTAAATTACAGATCCTTCCGAAATCCCGGGGGTTTCTCGAATCAAAGGACCGCCCACCCTTTTTTTCCATTAACCGCATCAATCAAAAGCTATATATCTATCATGATTAAATCCCATGATAGATATGACTATCAAAATGAAAAAGACTAACCGCACCGCATCACTTCCTCCGAGCGTACGGGAATCTCTCGAAGAAATTGGAGACATCATCGCCTGCGCCCGGAAAGAAAAACGATGGACCCAGGAGGAGCTGGCCCGGCGCATCGGGATCAATCGTATGACCGTGGTACGCATCGAAAAAGGCGCTCCGGAAGTCGCCACCGGCTGGTATCTCACCGCAGCCTGGCTTCTCAGCCTGCCGATTCTAACGTGGCAGACCATGGGCCAGGGAAGAAGCGACACCGTGGTCGGAGATCTGTTAACAAAACTCAAAGAAAATTTACCCAAAACGATAAGACGGCAAAAAAAAACAATCGACAATGATTTCTGAGGCATATATCTGGATATGGCAGCCGGGCGAACATGAGCCGGTCGTCTGCGGCAAACTCGAAGCTGAAAATAATAAATACAGCTTTTGTTTACGGGCGCAGCTACCTGGAACGGGAAAATGCCATAGCGCTCGATCCTCGTGAACTTCCTTTGCAAAACAATGTTTTCTCTCCATCTTTTGGTGAAATACACAGCGTTATCAAGGATGCAGCCCCGGATGCATGGGGACGCAGAGTTTTAACATATAGATCCGGTGGTCAGGCCCTCTCTGAACTTGATTGCCTCATTCAGACGGGAAGAGACAGGATTGGCGCACTGGATGTCAGACCGAAGTCATCAGGATACCCCCTCACCCAACCGGACCGGCACGCCTCCATAGAAGATCTGCTTACGGCTGCAGAAAAAATTGAAGCCGGTGAACCATTGCCGGAATAACTGGGGAACGCACTGCTGCACGGGTCCGGTGTTGGCGCGCCCAGGCCTAAATCATTACTCGATGATGCAGGCCACAAATGGATCGCCAAATTCTCATCAAGCACTGATCATTATCCAGTGATGAAAAGCGAGTATGCCGCCATGTGGTAGCTAAGGAATGCGGCATTACAATCCCGGACATTACAATTGAAAAAATTTTGGGAAAGGACGTTCTGCTGGTAAAACGATTTGACAGAGAACACGCCCAAGGTCAATGGCACCGCCGCTTCATGATTAGCGGCCTGACAGCCCTGCAACTTCACGAGACAAGCGCCATGGCATCTTATCCTGAGTTAGCCTCTTTTATACGCCGATCAGTGAACGCTATCCGGCTGACGCGAAACAGCTTTACAGGAGAATGATCTTCAATATCCTCATCAGCAACACCGATGATCATGCCCGTAATCATGCTTTCTGGAACGGCAATCATTATGACTGACGCCCGCCTATGATATATGCCCTGCGCGAGCCGGCAGACAAATCAGGCCATAGTTGTTGGAAAAAATGGCGGGCAAACACATTCGCAACGCCTTGAGTCAACCGGAACTTTTCGGTATGCCGCAACAGGAGGCACAAACGCTCCAGGAAGAAATAACAGAGATCATCAAAAAAAGGTGGGATGAAGGCGCCGACCTTGGCGGCTTAACAAAAAAAGAATCAGAAATATTTAAGCGGGCAACAATCCTCTCCCCTGCCTGTTTTTATTAATGTAAAAACATTTCGTGTATATTCAGATGGTACGCCCGGCCCGATTCGAACGGGCGGCCTACGGATTCGAAAATTAACATTTGAATTTATGCGCAATACTGCATGCAATACCTTGAAAATATTCCGTTTATGCATTATTTTGGTTGAAGACTGAACACTACTGCGATAGTTCCCACTCAAGTTGGCTTGATCAAATCCTTGGGTGTGCTGGGTGATTTTTACCCAGATCAGGCCATGGCTTTCTGGGATATGGAAAGCCCCTTGCCCAACTTGACGCTGTTGTGCCCGATGAAATACCTTCACAGCCACAAGGATTTTCTATGGCTTATCAAATGTTCGCTGAATATACAGGGAATTATAACGGAAACATCTCTTGCAAAGCAGACATGAATTTTTCATTCTGCAATTCCGGACGGTAATAGGGACTTTCCATCAATCGGATCATACCTGCACGTTCCTGGGAGGTAAAATATTTTGAAACCAAGTTTCCGGCTTCTTTGGTATAGGGATTATCTTTATATTGATCGCGTAAGTGGAGGGAATATGCCCACTCCGCCTCTGTGGTTGTTGCCAGAATAGTGTATAAATCCAATGCGTGATAGCGACCAAACGCCTTATTTGGATCCTCAAGCCTATCCCTGAACGCGAAAAGTTTCATCATCGAAAACGTGTAGGGATGCGGCAGAAAAATTTCAGATTCCCAGGCTTCACCAGAACTGAGCGTTCCAGTCAACACAACTGGAAACAAGCCTTCTTCCAAGGTTAGAGCCTCGTCTACTGGGTGGGCATGTATTCCGACAGAAGGTTTGGGCCGGGCGCGGCGGGCGTCCGCCTTCACCCGGGTTCCCGCAAATCGACTTTGTGGACCGGTTAGGATATCTATCTTAACGCCACCTGCACCAGTACCGTCAGGTCCAGGTTTAAAAAATTGATATTTTTCTGCCCCAAGAACAACTTGATAGTCCAGTTCTGCAATGGCGCACACCAGTGGTCTTAATTTTGATGATTCGATTAGCAATTCAGGCCGAATAAACAAGTCGAGGTCGTTCGTGGATCGCGACTCTGGCCATTGGTTCAGAAGGGTTCTCATGCCCGACCTTATAACGTGATCGGTTTTAAGATAAATCCCGAAGCCACCGCCTACAATGAGCCTGACTTCCGAATCGCGCAATTTTTGCAAAAGGTCGAGCAACGCAGTTTGAAGATCTATAATTCTGTTCATGGTTATTCCACTCCAGCATCACTCAAAATTAGGGCCTTTAATTGCTCGGCGATTTCCTGGTCCCTCTTGTCGCCAAGTATCAGTTCCATATAGACCTGTAGCGGCGAAGCCCACCAGAAGCCGTCCTCCTGTCGAGCATCGAAATATACCGGTTCATCCTCTGTTTCCAAAAGCTCGAGATTTGGGAATCGATCCGACTGGCTTCCGGGCAACCTTTCAAGCAGCGTCTCAACTTTCGGACAATATACAGTCAATAAATCTCCGCGCTGCATCACGGTGTATCGTGTGACAGAGGAAGTTCCTGAAGCTATTAAGGGCAACTCCAATTGCTCTGATTGTTCAGAAAGCAATTTCAAAATCGACTTTTTATTTTCCGAAATTTTAAGACGAACCCTTTCCTTTATGACAGGCGGGTTATAATTCCCCCGCAATTTTTCCAATAGCTTGTCGGGCTGTAGGAGATGAATGGTTTCAGTGCGCGTGATAATCAGGTCTTCTACCATCGTTTTCAAAACCTTTGATACGGTTGAAAGGCTCATAGGCTTTTTAGTCCAACGGCTCACCAAGAGATTTCGCTGGTTCACTGCTGCGCGGATATCTTGAACAGTTTGGAAGTCGGGGTAAACGAAAAAACCTCGTCCCACCATTGAACTGTTTTTCCGATAAATATTTTTAATAACCGCTGATGAGGGGAAACGGTTCTTGCCACCACTTCGAAATACACTGAATGTGCCCGGAGAAACCACCACACAGTTGCCACACAAATCAATGCCACTAATCCTTTCCATTTCCAGCTCTTTAAGCTGACCTTCACTTAAAAACGGCATAAAAAGCATAGGAACTAAATTTTGGGGAAGGGGCAGCGATTTCAAGAAATTGATGCTATTCTGAAAAAATTTAGGCGTTGAAAGAGCTTTACATTCTAAAGCAAATCGCGCTGATTTCCGCTTCCATTTTACCTCGATATATGCATCGATACGGTCATCTTCCCCAGCATCCAGTTGGTCGCCTATAAAGTTAAAAGTCAGTGGGGGCAACTCGACCCTTCCTTGCCGGAGTTGATCAAGCATTTCTCTTTTTGTTAACATTTTCCTATTCCTATTTAATTTCCTGTTCAAGAAAATATGTTTTTTTAGGAAATTAAGCAAGCAAAATATTGATACTTGGCAAAGATGTGGAGAGTGGCTGGTTGACTCCCCTTGGAATTGGGTGGAAGAAAATCCTCATAATGGATGGGAATTAGATCCCCGGCGCCAATTAGCACCCCCATTTTCATTTTATGATAATTTTACAGGATGTTTTGTACAGTAATTATTCTATCCGGACAGGTGCCAATAAAATCATGAAGAAGTTATCTCGGAGAATTAAGATAAGTTGTTTTGCGGGGCCAGTGAAATTACCCGGACAAATTCTATTGTTTTCATGTGGCATATTTGCATTTCTAAAATCCAGTCCTTTCAAAACGGCTTCAAACACACCTCCGTTGTGAAAAGTCAAAACCGCATCCCTTTTTATTTATTGGGATATCACAAAGATCGTCTATTCAACAACAAAATGGGCGCGTCTGTTTTTTGCCCATGCCTCTTCATTGGCCGCTGAATAAATGGGTTTTTCCTCACCATAACTGATGGTGGTCATTCTTGTTCCGGCAATACCAAGATTGACAAGAAAGTCTTTTGCACTCTCGGCTCTTCTCTCTCCAAGGGCAAGGTTGTAAGCATTTGTACCGCGAATCTTTTCCAACGCCGAATCTGGAGTTCTCCGCCTTTACCGGAGTGGTATAAAACGTGCCAGAGTCGATACAATCCTTTGGATATAACCCGGAGTGATATCCTGCCGGCATCACCGTAAAACTAATATTTGATACCATTTCAATCTGTTATATCTCTTTGGCATATTTTCATATAACTATGGGGACGCGTCAGGATTCCCGGGCGGGAGCGGGCTGGTTATCATCCGGAAATGCCTGTTTCGTCTCCAATTTGAACCTTTTAAAAGTAGAGATACTGTTGAGCGCCTTTACCGATGCCATCTCCAAGCTGTCCACGATCTGACCCGTGGTTGAGGTCAGCTTGGCATGGCATAGCAAAAGCGGGATCGCGGACATCAAACCGAAAGCCGTGGTGTTCATGGCCACCGAGATGCTGGCCGACAGCAGATCGGCTTTCTCGGCAGGATTCGCATTGGCCACCGCAGTAAAGGCCTCGATCAATCCCATGATGGTGCCCAGCAACCCCAGCAAGGTTGCGATATTCGAAAGCAGGGCCACGTAGGGCGTTCGCTTTTCCAACTGAGGAATAATTTCCATCATGCTCTCTTCCATGGCGATTTCAATGTCTTCACGACGCCGTACCGTACCCTGGCGAGCCAGTCCCATGCCCAGCATCTGCGAAATGGTGGACTTATCCTTGTTGACGACGCCCTTCACCTTGTCGAACTCACCCTTGACCAGCATTGGATATAGCCGGTTCCATATTTTTCGGTTCACATTGCGGATACGGCTTAAACGAAACCATCGCTCAAGCGCGATGGTCAAGCCGGTCAGAAAAACGAACAATATGGGATACATGAAAATCCCACCTTTTTGAAAAAATGCCAGCATTGAATAGATTTCCATTTCTTTCCTCCTGAAATCGGACGATCACTAATTCTGAAATGACCTTAGATTGATTCTGTTGACCATCCTAACCGGCGGGAAGGAAGTCAATCGGGTACAGGATGGTCACTATCGGCACGTCATCCTTGGGGCCGAAATTGAATCTTTTGATTCGCTGAACAATCCTGGCTACCAGTTCCCGGGAAGCCAGATCGGTAAATTCCACCTTACATAAAGAAACTGCACCGTCGGTTTCGATGCTGATTCGCAACAATATTTTTCCTTGCAGTGTCGGGTCTTTGCGCAGTTCCCGGTTATAGATCCGATAGAGTGTCGCTTTATAGCGGTCAAATACGATCTGGATCTCTTCATCGGTACGTCCGGGACCGGGACCGTCGCTTAGAGGCCGCCCCGATTCCTCTACATCTGCAATGGTGCTTTCCACCTGTGCAAAGCCTGCGCCGTTGCCACTGCCGCCACCCTTGCCGATGCCGCTCCCGCCGAGTCCGTTGCCCGTGCCGCCCCCAACGTTGCGGCTGATCCCGGCATTGCGGATACCACCGCTGTAGCCGCCCTTGCCCTGTATGGCCACCAGCGAACGCTGGGCAACAGCCTGTCCGGCGACCCGCGGGCTTTCTTTGCTCAACCGCGCTTCGGTGCCGAGTTTGGCGATGGGAGTTTCTTCCATCAGGTCAGCGAAAGATTTCTTAAACGCCAGCACACCAACGCGTTCAGCCTTTTTGCGGGCCGATTTGGTTCCGCCGCCTCCGGCCACCTGGGTCGCTTTGTGCACCGGTTTGGCCTCCTTTTTGGGCTTGACCGGTTTGGCCTTCTTCTCGGGCTTGACCGGCTTATCTTTCTTCTCGGGCTTGGGTTTGGATTTGGTTTCATCCTTGGGCTTTTGAGGCTCTTCCTGAGTTGGCTGCTCCACCGGTTTCGGTTGAGGCACCGGCCGGGGCAATTCCTTTTTAACCAGCTTGGCCAATCGCTCCGGAATATCGACCACCTCGACCGAACGGTCCGGTATGGGCACGTGAATCAGCTGGAAAATATAACTGAAGACAAAACAAATGAGCAGTGCCACAAGAACGGTGCGTCGGAAGCGTTTTTCACTTTCCGCCTCCCTGGTCCATGGCATGATCATCACCCGGTAGGGAACGGACGAAATTTCTCGTTCAACGACAAATGCTTCCTTTCGCCGTTCTTCGCGTTCATGCGCCTCACGGACTTCCTCATAAAGGTAATCCAGCTCGTCCAGTTGCTGACTGATCTGCTCCTGGAGAGACGCTTGTTTTTCAAGGACCCCGCTGATCTTGCCCTCGAAACGGGTAATGCGCTCACGCACCCGTTTCAAATGCCCGGCGGCATCTCCGGTCCCTGAAATCCCTTTCCAAAAGAGCTCGCCCGCCTGCAGTTCCACCAGCTTATCGAATGCCTGACTCACATCCCGCAAGGCGTCAATCCGCTGTCTGGCCGCAGAATATTTTTCGAGCTCTGCCTCCACAGCACGCAGCTTTTCTTCGAGCGCCTCGTGTACTTGCCGAGTTCTCTCGATCTGCGCGTCCAGTGGCGCCAATTCTTCTGCTAACAAAGATGTATTCACAGTATTCTCACTAACTTTTGGCGGCTTTCCGGGTAACGGCAAGGGAAATCCTGCCGTATCCTGAAAGCGTGCAGGTTGACATGATTGTCTTGAGCACTCTAAACGGAATCGTTTTATCCGCTAAGATAGTGACTTCCTTGCTTGCAACGACCGTCTTCGTGCTTATCCCGATAATATTGCGTTCAAGCTGATCCAGTCGTTGTGTTATTTCAGCCACGTTGCCGACTTTGGCATCAAGTAATTCGACAGTGCTGATCACGGCCACCCCCTGGACCAGGACGTTCTCGGAAGTGACCAGGATCACCACGGTTTCCCTTGGTCTTGCCTCAACCACCGAATCGGGTAGCTTGATCTGCTTGGGCGCTTCAAGAACTTCACTGCCGGATGAGTGGAACAGCAAAAAGAAAACCAGAATGGTAAACACATCCATCAGCGATGTCAGATTCAGGCTCGTCACCTTTTTCTTGTTGCGCCCCATCCGTCGTATGCGTCTGCTGTTTCTCATGGTGCGTCTCCTATGGATATGTCGGGAAAAAGGATGATCTGCTCGACTTCTTCGCTCTCTTCCGATCGTATTTCGCTGCCGCGCACAGCATCCATGATCTGAATCAGATAATCATACTCGATATCCGGCTCCATCAGGACCGTCGCGTCTTCCTTCTCCGGATACTGGGCCTTCAGGCGAATGAGCATCTTGGATAGCATTTCCATATCGTACTGATCGTCTTTTTTCGGAATCGCAGCCTCCACGGAGGATCCGTTGGCAATTTCGAACCCGGCACGGCGGACAATCACCTCGATGGCAAAATTGGGCGTGCTCAAATCCGCTCCGCCTGCGCTGGTCGGAACGCTCAGCTCCATGATCGTCACGCGTGAAAAGACCGCGCTGATGAGCAGAAACGGTATGAGCACCACCATCAGATTCAGGAAAGTGGTGACGTCCAGTTCAGGTGTTTCAACCATTCGCTTTCTGTAATGATGTCGTCTATTCATAATTTACTCGATTCGAATTGGCGTTTGGCGAAATTGGAGATGGTGTTCAACGCCTTGACCGATGCCATCTCCAGGTTGTCGATGATCTGCCCCGTGGTTGATGTCAGCTTGGCATGCAGAAGCAATAGCGGAATGGCCGACATCAAACCGAAAGCCGTGGTGTTCATGGCCACCGAGATGCTGGCCGACAGCAGATCGGCTTTCTCGGCAGGATTCGCATTGGCCACCGCAGTAAAGGCCTCGATCAATCCCATGATGGTGCCCAGCAACCCCAGCAGGGTTGCGATATTCGAAAGCAGGGCCACGTAGGGCGTGCGCTTCTCCAACTGGGGAATAATTTCCATCATGCTCTCTTCCATGGCGATTTCAATGTCGTCGCGACGCCGGACCGCCCCCTGGCGGGCCAGCCCCATTCCCAGCATTTGCGCCAGGCTGGATTTATCCTTGTTGACCATCTGCCGCGCTTTATCGAACTCTCCTTTCACCAGCACCGGATGCAGCAGGCCCCACATTTTGCTGTTCGCATTGCGTATGCGGTTCAAATGAATCCAGCGCTCGAACGCAATGGCCGAACCAATCGCAAATACCAGCAAGATGGGGTACATGAACACGCCTCCCTTCTGAAAAAAGGACACCATTGAATAAATTCCCATTGCCAACCTCCTAATCCAAACGATCAAGTTAGTTAGTGATCATCATAAAACTACTCACCCGCGTTTGCGGATAGACATTGTTTGGCGGTGCGGACGTGATAAAAATCAAGCTGTCGCTTGAAAACATCCCGATCCACGAGCATATCACCTTCGTTCAACATCGCGTTTAAACTGATCTCCACACCGATTTCCGAGCTTTTCCAGGGAACGATATAAAGTGACTTGGGTGCTTCATCGTTCCCGACAATGGACATACCGGACAGTTCTTTTGCTGTTGATTGCTTATCCGCATCCGTTACCTCCTGGGCCATGGTCGTGAAGGCCGGAAAAAGGATCATACATATCCACAGGACTGATTTGCACAACATGTTTCCTCCTTGTGGGCAGGCCCCATAAAGGCCTGCTGGGTCATCAACGCATTCAGACGCCGGTTATATCTTTCAGCCCCCGGGCGGCGTTCTCGCTCTGTTGCCATCTTAGGAATAGCGCCCCTATGACTGCGGTGACGACATCGTTCGGGTCTTGCCATGAACCAGAGCCGCTATTTCCGGACAGACACTAGTTATTTCCAAGCCGGGCACGCAAATCCGCAATCCACAATTTGACCTGAGTGTCTTCGGGCATGGTCTGGCTGTAAATCTCGTAATGCGCCAAGGCACATGCCGGGTCATTCAGGTATAAGTCACAGAGAATCCCGAGATTTCTGTGCACCGGATAATATTCGGGAAATCCTTGGACAGCTTGCTCATAAACCTTGCGGGCCTCTTCAAATTGTCCCTTTTTGCGATACAACAATCCGCATTCATTGGCTGCCACAGGGTGCCCGGGAACCAACTGCAAGGCAGTTTTCAGATGCGCCTCGGCCTGTTCGGGTTTATCGATTCGCCGATAGGCGATCCCGAGGTTGATATAAGGTGCCGTTACGCCCGGTGACCTTTGGATGACGGCTTCCAGCAGTTCGATGGCAGGGCCATAGTCCCCGTCAGTCAGCATGACAACGGCACTTACGAACTCCTGGCGCGAAGCATCATCCAATTGTGGAAACTCCGTGATGATGAATCCTTCCCGGCCATCCGCGAGTCGGTCCACAGAGACGGTCTGGTCCAAAGCGGGCTCTATAGCCATAGCCACCGGGGCCGTCTTAACCCCATTTCCATCCGTGGCACATCCGGCGAGAGCCGACAAAACCATGGCCAGGGCCGCCAATCCGGCGCCGATCCGGGTGATTGACCAGCGTGTCAATTTTCTATTCGTATCCGGCATTTCAGTGTTCCTCTTGCTTGTTTTTTTCTGAATCCAACACGGCATCCGATGCAGCGTCTGAACTGGGACCGGGCACTTCAGCCCCGGCACCACCCACGACGTCGGAGGAGGGGGGCGGGCGGCGGCCCCCCTATCGAACCGGGACCGGGCACTTCAGTCCCGGCACCACCCGCGACTTCCACCCCGGGCGCCACTGCCGGCACAGGCTCGACAGGTTCGACGTCTGCGGTATCTGCGGCTTCATCGTCAACCGGTTCAGCCTCTTCGGGCATGGACATCGCCTCCGGAATCCCTGCTGCGGTCTCCAGCGGTGTGGGCGGTGCCGGCCGGTCAATTTCAAAAACGTAGGTGTCCAGCGAAGTGATGATTGCACTGGTCTCTTCAGGTTTGGCATAGCGCGCGGGCATGAATTCAGCCAATTTCTGCAGGCTCTTTTCGATCCACACATTGTAGACCCCCCGGGAAATCAGCTTGAGATTGCTCTCGTGAACATGGATGGCCTGCTCTTCGAATGGATAAGCCTGCTCTTCGATGGCCAGTTCATACTGCTCAAGCTCCAAGGGGTATAAACCTCGAGGTATTTTAAGTTTTTTTCCTGCAACGATGAAATTTGATTTATTTAAATTGTTTGCGCGGGCAATCCTTCTGACATCGCTGTCGTATCGTTTAGCAATTGCAGAAAGGGTTTCGCCAGGTTTTATCCTGTGGTAATCAAAGGTTAGCACAGGACGCTCCGAGTTCATCAACGCACTACTGAAATGGGCGTAAATCTCGGCTAGGTAGAATGTTGCCGCGGCCGTGGCCTCTCCGAGTTCATAGTCCATAAGACGGTTGAATTCCTTGATCACGGTCTTCATCAGGTTTTGTTTTTTGCGCAGGTTAAGCTCAAACGGTTTTACCAGATTGATGGCCACGAAGCGATCATAGGTCGACTCGGCCAATACCAGGGCGGATGTGGCGGCAAGATAACGGGTCCTGGGGGTTCGGGCGGTTCCTGCAGCGGCATCGATGGCAACGATCTGCCGGAGTTCTTTCAGGTAGGCTTCCCGATCGTTGCCTGCCTTCAGGATGCCGGCAATTTTGTTGCGCATCTCCAGATTCAAATCCACCGGTTGCGGAAAATACCCCACATACCGCTGGTAAACCTCAAGCGCACGGATGCGGTTGCCATCCTCACCGTACAGTTCCGCTGCAACCAGAAGGGCATCCCGCCGGATCTCATCGTCTTCGGATTCCGTTTCGATGCGTTCGTATTCCCCGGCAGCCAGGGAGAGCTGGCCGTTCTCCCTGTAGACATAGGCGATTTTCTTGGTCACTTCGGGTTGAAGCGCGTGTCCGGGAAAGGTGTCGCGGAACCCCACCAGTACGATGGCTGCCATGTCCCAATCCTTGAGCTCGATCAAGGCTGCGGCGCCATCGTATTCGGCGTTGGCTCTGATTGTCGAGGTTGGCGCCATGCAACCCACCCGCAAAAAATGATCGGCAGCAACCCGGTACTCCTGGGCGGCGTTGGCCAGCTCACCCTGCTTGTAAATCGACGCGGCCAGGTTGTCGACCAGGCCATCACGTGTCTTGTCGCCTTCCGGCAACAGGGCCAATACCTTCAGGTAGGCGCCTTCGGCCTCAGCGTAGTATTGGAGCTCATAAGACGAATGGGCGGTAATCAGCCAGGCCGTGCGCAGCACATCCACTTCTGTATCGGGGTAGCCCTTGATGAGTTTCCCGGCAGCGGTCAGGGCCTGTTCGTATTCATCCATGGCGTAGAGATCCTCCACGGCCGCTCCGAGGACGATGGCCGCCTTCTCATGCTCCGGGAAGTTATCGACAAATTTCAGCGAGCTGCGGACAACATCTCGTTTGACGGTATCCTTTCCGGCCGGCGCAATGGCGGCAAGATGCTCCCGGTGGGCGTAGACGGCAGCATAGCCGGCTTCGGAAGCTTTTTCGTGCGACGGGTAGTCGTAGGCGGTCTTCTCATATTCAACGGCCGCTTGACCGAAGACCCGGTTTTCCAGAAGCAGATCCGCCAACTGGTAATTGATGACCGACGATTCGCTCTCGGTCGGGAACGAGTCCAAAAACTCACGATACCAGTGCAGCGCCTCTTTGAAATGGGCCGGTTTCTCTTCTTTTTTGCGTGGGTTCTGGTAGCCGGCATGATAATGATTGGCCAGGTCGATCAGGTTGATTTTCAGATGATCTAGAACGTCCTGGCGGGCATTCGGTTCGAAGTATTTCCAGTAATCCGCCTTCAGGCCGTATGTCGTGGCAAATGCCTTTTTGGAATCCAGCACCAGGCTGGGAAAGCCACCAGCGGCATAGATCTCGATGACCCGCATGTGAAAATTCGGCGACACCTTGTGGAAGGGATTGCGGCTGGCGAAGGCGTTGTAAGCAGCACTGGCATCAGCGTAACGGCGTTTGTCAAAGTAGAATTCGCCCAGGTTGCGGTAAACCCTTTCTTCATAACTGCGCTTGCCGTGCCGGGAAAAGTAATCCACAACGGAATCGGCGCCGCCAAGGTTGGAAAAGCTTAAACTGATAACGCGGAAGGTATCGGCAGCACGCTTACGCTCGATCTCGTCCTCGGCCTGTTCAAAGTCATATCCCACCGACACCTTGTAATCCAGCAGGGCAATGAAACGATGCAGTGCGTTCCCGTAGAGTTCCTGCTTGTAAAAGGTCCAGCCCAGTTTATACAGAGCGAGTTCGTAGTAGGGTGTGC
Organism: uncultured Desulfobacterales bacterium; assembly: GCA_942490765.1. Lineage (GTDB taxonomy): Bacteria > Desulfobacterota > Desulfobacteria > Desulfobacterales > 4572-123 > 4572-123. The sequence goes on from CALNYM010000033.1 coordinate 98,285, forward strand.
CCACGCCGATATCCACGATCATCGCGTAAGCCTCTTCTGCGTCCAGGTACCGGCGGTGCGAAAAAAAGTATTCAGCTCGTCTAAACTGCACTTCATCGATATAGCGTGACCGGGGGTAGTCGCTGACCAGGCGCCGCATGACGGCCATGGCCTCATCGATCCGTCCCAGTTCTTCACAGGCGCGGGACATCTGATACAGGACTTGGTCGTTGTGATCATACAGCGGGTAGTCATTGAGCAGTTTCTTATATAACGCAAGGGCTTCAAGGGGTCCTTCCCGCTCAAGATCATCCGCTCCTTCCGGCAGGTGGTCCGGATTCGCTGCTGTTGCAGGCAAGGGTTGGTTTTGCGTGGCCAGGTTTTCAAAATCCGCATCGGCCTTGATGTTGAGCGGAACAGGCGCCATGGGCCGGGCCGAGGATGTGCCGGCCGTGCCAATCGAAGCGGTTGACGGCAGGTCGGCCATTTGCGGGGCGGCCAGGCCGACCGGCCCCCGCTCAACCGATTCGGCGGGATCGGGGGTCTCGGCGGAATCGGTAAGGGTACCGTATTCCTTCTCGATCTTCAGATCGGCCAGGCGACGAATGGCCTCGGGAACCAATGCGGTGTCCGGTGTCCCCTGTAAAAAATGCTGATATCCCTGCATCGCCTTCTCAAGGCCGCCTTCGATCCGCTCTTCCTCGATATCGATCTGTTGATGATGCAAATCTGCAATTGTATCCCGGCCGCTCATCGATTGGCAGGCGGCCATCATCAACGTTGCCGTAATTATGTATAATCGGATCCAGTTCATTGTCCCAGCCTCTCCTGGGTCTGGTTTCTGGTGGCACGATCATAACTGTCCGCCATGGCGAAATGCACCTTGATTTGGAATTCGGCAAGTCGTTCACGACGCCTGCTGAGTTCATTTGCGGCCATAACTTCAAGCTGATGGCCCTGACGCGCCATCAGTGTCTTCACCTTCTCGCTTCCCTCCCGAATCAAAAACCGCAGGCGCCGGATCGCATCGTCGTAGCCTGTGTAGCTTTGGGTCGCGGCCTGGCGGGTGCGTACAAAAGCAGCATACTGGTTGTTCAGCAGATCCACTTCATGGTTCAGGTCGCGAAGATGCTTGTGGGCTTCGGTGAAACGCCGGTCGTATTGCGTATGGATATTCCAGTCCAGCACCCCCCGTAAACGGCGGACGCGTGCTTCAATATCACCGGATGAGGCGATGCTGCCGGTCAACAGCTTCCGTTCCACAAACGCAATCCGGGTAAGTGCGATCCGCTCCTGCGACGTTGCCAGGTAGTCCGGGCGCGGCGCAATCAGCATGTCGCTCAGCCGCTCCTCGATCCGGTCCCGCTGCTCAAGCCGCAGACGCATTTGAGAGTCGAGCAACTGAAATTGCCGGTCGATAGCGGGCAGCCGAGGCTGGTAATACAACCGCCGCACTTCAATGATCTCCTCGAAGGCCAACAGATCCCTTTCCCAGGTTCTCAGCTTCTTGCGCAATGCCTCCAGGTCGAAATAGTTCTTAAGGGACTCCTGGAAATCGTGAGAGGCCATCAATTCAAGCAGGTAGTAAGTCTCAGGGGTTTGCGGAAGCTTGCGCAGCCTGACTACCCAGTTGGCATCCTGTTTCAGTTCTTCCCGCACCAGAGCGCGCAGAAAATGGCCTTCGCGAATGCTTTTGATGGATGCATCCAGCTTGTCTACCTCGGCGCTGAACTTCTCCAGCGCGCTGCCGTACATCAGCGCCGCTTTGCTGTACATGTTCAGCTTGCCATAGGCATAGGGCACGGCAATCATGGCTTCCTGCACCGAAGCGTCCGTTGTCGCCCGGTTTACCAGCAGGCTCCATGGCACCAGGGCCCTTGGAAATCGATTCCGGGATGCGTCCGCCCATCCCGAGCCTAAAAGTGCACGGTTGGAGAAAGGACCGGTCAACCGCACCCGATCGAATACCTGCTTGGCACCCTCGAAATCATTTTCCGCCATCAGCTTTGAACCGAGCACCAGGTTTGACTTGTCCTTGATTGCCATTGTGAGCGGTTGCTTGCTGTTGATCTGGCCGGTACGGTCCAGAAACCGGCGGCCCTCCAGCTCCTTGCCTTCCCTGAGCTTTGTAATGCCGAGGTTATAGGTGCTGAAACCCTCGAGGATTTCACCCCCTGAAGCTCACCGAACATATCCGCTGCCTCGGCAAACCGCCCGTTGGCCGTCAGGATTTGGGCACGTAGGAAAGCCAGGTCGTCGCGAATCGCTGCAGGCACGTCGCCGTTGATGCGCTCGACGGCAAAAAGGGCATTTTGCGGCTGATCCTTCTGGAAGTACATCCGCGCCAGTCGAAAGATGGCTTCGTTGCGGATCGCCTCATCGACGTTTCCCTCAATGACCGCTGTGATGGCCCGCCCGGCCCGCTGGTGCATCCGGTAGGCCAATTCGAAATCACCGACGGCAAACTCGGCCTGGTTGATATGGTAATAAAGGGTGTCGCGTTCGGGTTCATCGAGTCCGTGAAACAGGGATAGTTCGGTATCCAGCCTGGCGATCGCATCGAACCAGTCCCCTTTCAAAGCATGAAAAAAGGCCTCTCCGAAATAAAGATCCTTCAGGACCGGAGGTGCGGTCGTACCGGCCGGTGCCACCGACGTCACCAACACGAGACTTATGAGTACAATCAACAGCCTGAACATGGGCTAATCATCCTTTAAAGTGATGCTGTTATCGGTCAGCGATATTTCGACGATTTTGGGTCCGACCCCTTTGTTGACCATAAAGCGCTCAGTAATTTGAAATTCGCTGCCTTTGACCACCTTTCCCATCACCGACACCTGCAGATCATGTACGCCGGTCCGGATATTGCCGGTATAGATACGCTGCACCCCGCCCTTCTGCAGTGCCTCAAGTTCCTTGAAGGTGTAGATGTGGTGGGCCACCGGCTTTCCGCCTAATTGAATCTCCACGGAATCCAGACGGAAGGTTTCGCCGCCGGCCACAGATACGAATAGCGCTATCTGGGTGTTGGACGGATACAGCAGCATCTCTTCAAGCTGATTCAGTTCCGCTGCAATGGCCAAAATATCGGTCTTGACTTCCTGAACCTGTTCATCCAGGCCCTTGATCTGTTCCCTGGAAATTTCCTGCCCATAAGCGGCAACGCTCAACAGAAGAGCTGCTGTCATAAGCGTAGCCATTCTCAGCCAACAGAGCATTTTCCCCCCTTCATATTAATTGGTTGGTCTTTCTCACAGCGACCGCAGCAGGCGACCACCGACAGCCTGCACGCAAAGCAGCTGCAATAAACGCTAGTACTTCCCGACCAGATTGATGAACAGGCCCTGGTGTTTGAAATCCAGTTGGGTCAGGTCATCCGAAAAATCACTGTAGTTGTAACCGACCCCCACTTTGAAGTAATTGCCAAAATGGCGGTATATGCCCAGCAGGGCGCCATCGCGACTGTCTTTCGCGTCCGGCAAGTCCAGCCTGCGCAACTCGAAAAGCACATCCCAGCGGTGGAGGACGTGCCAGTCCGCGCGCAGTACATACAGGTGGGCCCGGCTGTCGAAGAACTTCGGATTCTCCCGATCCTGGGCCACCTGACCATATCGGTAGGCGTACTTGCCCCCCACGGTTAAACGGGGTATCAGATCATACATGACATCCACCGCTCCGATGTGGCTGCGCTGGATAACGTCGGACCCTGTATTGGTGCCGGTCACCTGATCGGTCGACGGCATATTGTAGAAGTAAGTGTATTTGAGCAGCGCATTCAGCCGGTCATGATGGACAGGACGATACGCATAGCCCAGGACAGCTTCCGTATAGTCGCCGTTATAGTAATCTCCCATCGAACTCTCACTCACGGCATAATTGAATTTGCCGATGATTCGCCAGTCCTCGGACAGTTGGTACTTCAAACTGTTTTTAAACAGCCAACTTGTGCGTTTGGAGAAGCTGGTATCCGGTTGCTCGATGTTGTCAACTCGATATTCCAGGGCGCCGGTGATCTTCAGCTTGTCGAATCCATAGCCGGCACTCACGCCCAGCGCTGTTCTCTCGAGTTCGGCCGAAGTGTCAGGATCCGTGAGGGTTCCCAAATCGAGATTGGCACCCAAATTGACCCGGTCGAAAGCAACAAGTTTTACACCGGTAGAATGCGTCAGACCTGTGGGTAGGTCGCCATGGGTATACCGTTCTTCGAGGTAGATGCTCGCACTGTCCGAATAACGGGTGCGGAAACCGGAAGCCAGGTTGCCCTTCCTGGCAAGCAGACCATTGTCCGTTCTCTCGTTCTCGAAGGTATAATTGTTGTACAGCGTGGTGGTGTCGGAATACAGATACTCGGTCCCCAGCTTGCCGCCCGTCCCGAGATCTCCTCCGGAAACCTCACCGGTGACGTTGAACCGGTCGGTTAGACGCAAACTGCCGCCGGCACCGATGCGGCCGTTGTCCTCACGGTTGCCGCTCGCCTGAATCGTTTCCTGCACAAAACCATAGGTCGTCCATCGTGAATGGGAATCGTACAGCAGCCGGACCGCCGCATCCGTCCGGTCGCCCTCTTCCTGGGTTTCGGGTACCTCCGCGGAGTTGTCTTTGCGGTTGTCATATCGCACACCCGAACCCACGGTCCAGTGCTCACCCATCCGGTAGTCAAGATTCAGCTCTCCGATCTCGGTCTCGATACCCTCTTGCTGATCCTTCTTGTCTATCTTCAAACGTGCACTCAGACGGTCGGTAAAAGGCATTTCCGCAGTTCCACCGTATTGGGT
>CALNYM010000034.1:0-176995 GCA_942490765.1 uncultured Desulfobacterales bacterium
ATACGTACTATTAAATAAACTTCCATCTGCATATAGTACACTAATTGGATTTTGATTATAATCTACTCCATTAATATTAACATTTACTTTCTCCAAAAAATATATTTGTAATCACTTAAAATAATTACATCATTATTATAGGTTCCTTCACAAACTATAATTATTGAATTACTTAAATTATTATCATAGATATTTTCAAAGTAGAATGATTGTTAGATAGTCCGGAGATGCACATTGTGAATCTACCCCGGACCCCACATTAAGACAAAAAGTTGGACTAAAAGCAAAGATATTTCCTGCTATAAATAAAGTGTCATTATTAAAATAATTATATTTTATTTTACTTTAAAAATTCTTATTTTGGCAACTTATACAATTATTTATTATATTATTATATAAAAATTATAGATTTAAGTATTTTTATAAAATGATTAAAAAAATTAATTAATTATTTTAATTTCTCCTGTATTATAATTAATTATTTTTTTAACTGTATATTTATTTAATTGTATATCTCCTTTTTGATTAAAATTATAATCCCCTGCATATCCATTATAAATTGAGAAATCATATAAGTACTTAGTTATACAATTTAGATCTTTTTTAGAATCACAATTTTCAATTGCCTCTTTTAATAAATATACACTATCATATCTTGAAGCAATTATAAAATCAATGCATCTTTATCTCCAAACGTTTTATATATTTTCTTGTGAATTTATATTGATAGTTTGTTGTTACATCTATATTATCTTCAATAATGTTATTTACTGCTTCTCCTGAAGAATTAATAATTTCTTTATCAGAAAAAATAATATTTCCAAAATATTGAACATTAATTCCTAATTCTTTTGTTTGCTTTACGTTGTTCATGGTGTCATTTGCTGGATGGATTAAAGAATAAGCCATCTATATATCTTTACTTTTTAATTTTAACAACAGGTTTTTTATAATCCTTTTCTGTAGAATCATATATCTCTTAAAATAATTCCTCCTAAACTATATATTTCATAAAATAATTATTTGTGCAATTGAATAAATTCAATTTTCTTAAGTACACCTATTTGTTTATAATTGGTTATTTATATAAATATAAAGCAAATTGCCAAAAAATCATCTGAAGGATAAGTTCTAAAAACCTTATCACTTAAAATTTCATTAAATCTGGATTAGAACCATTAATAATATAACTTTATTATTTATCTAATTGGAATTGATGAACTTGCTTCAACTACAAATATATCCAAATAAAAATCGTGATGTTTTATTTCAATTAATTTATTTGTTGCATTTGCTGCTTCTTTAGAATCACATTTTCCATCTTCATAAATTACTTCTGTATTTTTTCCCAATATTCCTCCATCATTAATTTCCTCATATTTAATATTGTTGCATTTTTTTTTCTACTTGCCCAATAAAACTAGCAGGACCACTTAATGGACCAACAAATCCTATTTTAATTAGTATCTTTTGATTTTAATACAAGATTACTGCATTAAATTAAAACTAAAAATAAAACTAATAAAATTAGAATAATTATTATTAATATTATTATTTTTCAAAAAACCACCTTTTTAATTATTTAAAGTGACATTTATAATAATACAATTTATAATATTTAATACTAATAAGCTATTTTTTGTAAAAAAGATAATATTATATACTTATTTATACTATTTATATATGGAACTTACAAATATAGAAAAAAGATAATATATAATTTAGATAGAAATGTTAGAGCTCCTTTAACTAAATTATCTAAAATTACTCAAATTAATAGAAATACATTAGAATATGAATATTAATAAATCAATTGATAATAATATAATTCAAGGCTTTTATATTCATCCAAACAAAATGTACGTTGAAAAAATTATTATAAATATTTTATAAAAATTAAAACAATATGCCGTATTTATATATTTAAAAGGTACTAAAATTTGGATTTGAAGAGTTGAGGAGTATGGGATTATATTATAATTAGAATAAAAAGATAATATAGAATTAAATAGACAATAGAAAAAATAAATAGTTATTTTGAAATAAAAGAAAAAATCTTTAACATTTTTAAAAGGCATCCAAACTTATGAAAATGTAACAGATAAAATTATAAAGTGTGAGTATATTGAATTAATTTAGATTATAAAAATTATACTTTTGATAAAATAGAAACTAAAATTGTAAAAGAATTAGAAATTAATTTAGAGTAGGCATTATAAAATTAAGTAAAAAATTAAATCTTGCTCCAGAAACAATTAGAAAAAAATAAAAATATAAATAAATAGAAATATAAATCTGGACTAATTATAGTAAAATTGGATTTAATTATTATCATTTATTAATTTCTGTAAATAATAATATATAAAAAAATTATTAAATATTTATTAAATAATATTAATTGTGTTAGCATTCTTTATAAAGTGTAAATATGATTCTCAAGCTGAATTAATATCTAAAAATTATGAATCTATATTATAGATTAATTAATGATATTAAAGATAAATATTCTTCTTACATATAGAAAATATTGATAGGGTATTTGTAATTGAAAACACAAATATTAAAATTTAAAATTTTTTATTATAAAAAAATATTTTTGAAAAAATTAAAAATGATATTTGATAACTCAAATACAACTATTAAGTTATATTTTAAAAAATAAAACATTTATTATTAACTATTATTCTTTTATAACTTCAAATTTTCTTTATCTAAATTAAATTTGTGACCATTTAGCTTTTGAAATCTTAATTTAAAACCTAAATTTTCAATTTCTTCAAGTGTAAAAAAAAATCAACTTGTCTTCCAAAAAAATAGTGTTTTTTCATGAAACCAAATATTAAATTGATCTTTATCGTATGAATTTAATTTATTTTTAATTTCAGAATCTAATTTAAAAAGACATCTTCCAAATCTTTGTGTCATTGTTTTTTGATTAATAAATAATATTGAAAATTCTGTCATTTTAAAATTTCTTATAAATTAAAAGCAGTTTTAATATCTGTTGAAAGTCATTTGATGCTAAATTTGCTTTTAATGAAATGTAAGATTGTGAGTTAACTTACATTTGCTAACATCGTAACCTTTTTTCTTTAATTTTTCATAAATTAAAAAGGCACTTTAACCTCTCTATTAGCTCCTTGATTTATGATAAATTATACCTTTGCCTGGAAATTTTATACTTATTTGTTCTTTTTTAAGATCTTTAGAAGAAGAATATAATTTATAAGAAAATGATTGATTTGAAGTTTTTGTCTCATTTCTTCTTGTCTTTTTAATCTTTTTTCTTTAGATTTATTTAAAATTGATTTTATTCTTTTAATCATAAATTAATCCTTATTTTTAATTATTTTTTTATCAGATTTATATAAATATTTTAGTTTTATTATTTATTTTTATTTCAATTGTTGTATTTGGTTTTCCAACAACTGGTTTATCTTTACAAAACCTGTTTTTAGCTATATAATTATTGAATTTTTTAACCCTTTATTTTTACAAAAGAAAAAAGTAGTTGGCCCATGAGAGCTAAATCTAATATGTAATGCACCTCTATTATCCATATATAATTAAATGATCAACATATTTAGCCCCATACATATCTTTAAACCAATAAAAAAAAGTATTGTTAATATCCCATATAATTTTAGATTGTTTTTCAAAATCTTTAGATTTCATTGCAGGAATCAATTCATTATATATTTTATTTTTCTATACTTTATATTCTTTTTTTCATTAATATTAATATTATTTTCAATAGGTTTATTTTCATCTTCAGCACTACTTCTATTATTAATTTTAGATAATATTTTTTTACTAGGATAATAATGTATAATAGAATAAGTGTTAGGAATTTTAAAATGTTCATAATTTCAAAACCAGGACCTAATAACAAACATACCCTCATACATACAAATTGAGGTTGTTAAACTAAAATTAGTTCCTTTACTAAATAATTTGGTTTATCTTTAGATTCTTCCACATAATTATACCCAATTATTTGTCTTAGCTGTTAGTTAGTTAGTGGGTTGCCTAATATTTCATTTATTCCAACTGCAAAACAAAGAACTTTACTTGCTGATGACCCAAAGCCTTTATATTTTTAAATTATGTGTTTTAAGATTTATATAAAATATAGGCAATTTACCTAATATCTTGGACAGCACTTTATAGCAATGAATAATCTCAGGTATTTCTTTATTTTTAAAGACTAGTGTGTTATTATGAATAACTTCTAATTTAATTTTAGTTTTATTAGTATCAGTAGATTAGCTCAATACACCCGTTTTTGGATAATTTTTAACTTTACCAAAAAAACTTTTCTTAAACCAAAAACAAAAGAGCCTAGTCTTGAAGGGGATGTAACTTCTATTTTTTTAGAAATAAGCTTAATATTGTATTTTTTTAAAAGTTTAATTTTTTTAGGAATAATTATGTTTTGACCTGGTTTAAATAAATCATTCAAATTAATCACTATATTTTTTAATAATTATACTTTCATTATTTTTTATATTGTTTAATATATAGAGGAAGATCAATATCTCCTTTTTAATGGAACTTAATATTTCCTATTAAACCATTTTGGTTATAATTATAAAACAGTTTTTAATTTATCACTATTTTTAGTATTACAACTAATTATAACTTCTACAATTGCATTAAATGAATCATAAGAGAAAGCAGAAACAAATGAAGGTTTTAAATTATATTTATCTTTATATTTTGTAATAAATTTCTGATATTTTATTGATTATCTTTATTATCAAATTCTGTTGCAAAATAATAAACACTATCTAAAACATTATATCCACCAGCACCATTAAAATAAAAAGGAATTCCGATAACATCATCAGCAACTATTGGACTATTTAAATTTAATTCTTTAGATTGTTTAAAAATAATTGTATAGGCTGGTCCAAATCCAGTAATTATTAAAAAATCAGGATTTTTTTCTTTAATTTTAAGTACTTGTATTTTAATCAACTATATCAGTTATATTAAATGTTTCTTCTGAAATAATATTAATATTTTTATCTAAGTTTTCTTTTAAAACATTAATCAAATGATAAACTAAATGGATTGTTTAATTTTAAATAGCAATATTTTGATGAATCAGAAAGAAATAAAATTAGCCATAACTTGATCCTTGTTGTTTAGAATTATCCAACCTCTTAACATCCAATCTCCATAAGTGTTGTGTGAACCAGTAAGAATAGTGAATAAAATTATTTTATCTTCAGTTGCCATTGGTAATAATGCATTATTCATAGCATCTCCAGTACTAATTATTAGAGGATAATTATTTAATTTGTAGTTTATTATAAGCATTAACCGTTTGATTTGGAGTAATTTGATTATCTTCTACATCTAAATTAATAATTATATTGTGTTTTTGTTCTAATTCTTCTTTTGCTATTTGAAAAGAATTTAAAAAGTTTCTCGGCCTAAATCAGATAGATCTCCAGATAAGAATAAGATTGCTCCAATATTAAGTTCTTTTTGTATTTTTTTTTACTTTTGGTGTTAAAGTTGATAAAAGAATAACTATTACTATAACCATTGTAATTATTATTAAATGAACTGTTTATTTTCTGCATAAGATATAATAAATAAATGTAATATTTATATATATTCCCTTTTTTTAAAAATTTTCATATTTACTTAAATAAAGTTTAATTTAATTAATTCCATCTAATTTGTATCATTAGAGTCAGCATTTTTACCTTTAACATCATAATTTTCTAAAGTATCTCTTATATTGTTAATTTAAATTCAAATTGCATTATTTTTTATTATAGTAGGCACTTATTAGTCTTCTAGTAATTAATATAGCATCTTTTAAAGACCAATAATCTTGTTTCAATATATACTTTTCCTTTTCTTATTTAATAATAATGCAGATTGAAATAATGCAAATGATGTTAGTTGTATACACACCATTATTTTTTCACTAATTAATAAATCATATTTGCCTTTTTTATTTTTATTGACTACTTTAGAATCTTTAATAAGATCATATTTTTCTTAAAGGTTTTGTATTGTATACATTTTCTGGAGAAAAATCTTTCGAATAATTTTTTCTTTTAATAAATCTTTGTATCAATAGCTTTAATAATCCTAAAACATCTATAACTATATTTTTAGCGCCAAATTTATCTAATTCAGATTTAAATTTAGCAGGTGAATAATCAATTGGACCAATAACCATAACATTAGGATTCTTTTTTTTAAGTTCATCTAATAAAAAATTAATTGGTCTTTCTTTTAATCTTTCAATATACATATTTCTTTATATCTATGTATTCCACCATCATTTTACCCCAATATCTATAACCATACCAGATATTTTTATATAAATGGATGCAAGTGGACACTAGCTCTATATTTTTATTAGGATTTTTTTTAATTTTTTTATAGTTTTTGAAAGTGAATTATTTTTAATAGCATAAATTATCATATTTTTTAATTATATATTAAACAAAAGTATTTAAAGATAATCTTTCTTAAAATACTATTTTCTTAATTAAAATAAAATAAAAACAAGATAAAATTAAAAATGAAAATATATATAATTTATTCATACTGAGTTTACAAATTATAGCATATTTATTAATATAATGTACATCTACTTGGGTTAATATATCTATTATTATGTTAGTTATTTTGAGCTATATTACCAGACATTTTGGAACCCTCAAAAGTAGTTATCAACATTCAAGAATTATAAGTATTCAGACATGTATTTCCAAATATAACAAGTCTAGTAAGTATAACAAACAGATCTTTTTCCATAGTTGAAATATTTAAGATAATAGGAATATTAATAATTATTTCATTTTTATTATGTTTTTTATTGTATAATATATTTAGTTGGGTATTTTATTTTGATTAGGATATATTTTGCATTTAATTTAATATATCTAATATTTATATAACTATTAAATTAAAATTCTAAAAATAAAGATATCATTATAGTTACCTTTTGAATGATTTGTTTACTGTTTATAAATTTTTATTCAAAGATTACAAACCCCCAAAAAACATTAAATATGGGACAAAAAGCTCAATTTACATACTGTAGTGATATCTTGATAATTCACAATAGTGATCATTATCAATAACACCTGACCAAAACATTTAATTTCATAATTTAATGCTCCTTAAATGAATATTTATAGTTTTAAGATAATCACTAGCTAAATAATTGTCTTTTTTAGTATGTTCATACCTCAATAATTAAATTTAGAGCATCATAAACATGAGCAGAACCTGCAGGAGCATTACTACCAAATTCTTCTTTGTATTTATCTAAATAAAATTTAGTTATTCAGTAGAATTAATATGGCCATTGACCTTCAAATAATGCCATTTCAGTAGAAGTTTCAAAAATACCACCAATCAATAAATTGTTTGTTATACCTAATTTTCTCATTTGTTTAGTTAATATCTCTGCTCTGGAGAGATATAAAGAAAGGAAAACATTTCAGAATTATCATTTTTACCTTTTCTAAAATAATTTGAAAATCTTTTTCTTTAGATTTATAGTAAATTCATTATTAATCTTAATATTTGTATTTTATATATATTCTTTAACATAATCAAAATATAATTTAGTCTCCAGTATTATTTTGATATGTAGAACGTGATATTTTTAAATATTATCTTCTAATAACTTATCTGTTATATAATTTAGATTCTTTCTCAACTGGTGTCCAATTTGTAAAATTAAGTTCACTCATAGAAATCTCTGGATCTGAAGCAATTGATATATGTGTATATTATTTTCTTTTGCAGCTAGAAACTACTCTTCCAGTTCTGAAAAGAAAGAAAACTGCATCAACATTATCAATATTTATTAATTTTTCAGAAATGAATAGTTGTTTTTAAATCAAATTGATCGTCTTCGATATATAATTTATATGTATACTTGAAAATTTGATAAATCATTTCTTCAATCATAGCATTTGTGGTTCTTCAATAAATGCAATTGATAATACAATAATCCAATCTTAACAACACTTTTATTTATAGGAATAATAATTATTAACCAAAATAATAACGATGAAGCAATTAATATAATATTATTAATTTTCATCATACTCACCTTGTTAATTTAACTTATAAATTATTGTGATTTATATCATTATATATAATAATTTTTTGCAAAAATGTAATATTTATATATTTCAATTATGTTATATACAGTGTCAATTAATATAAGGACGTATTATAAATCAAGAGAAACATACTTCATCAATAGCTAAAACTAAGATCACTGACAAATAGTAACATATCATTAATCTTAAAGAAAATGTTGAAATATTATTAATCAATTTTATACTATTATTAATTTTGCTAAGCTAGGCTATACTACTAGACACGTTAAGTTTCAAAAATTACTAATATTGAGAAAAAGAAATAATATCTAATTTATCAGAACAATGATATTTTGTGATTGTTGAGTGGGAAATAAATGGGACATTATTATTAATTATTTATGTAAAATATAATTATGTTTATAATTTTATTAATAATTTAAAAATAAATATTCAAATAATATTAAAGACTATGATGTTTTTATTATTTGTTCATGTCAAGAGTTACATACAGTAATGAATGATTTTGGAAGTTCTAAAGAATGAAATATTGATATGTTGATAGTGGTATTTTAAATATATTAGCAAAAGACTTGAAGTAATATAGAGGATAGCTGAAAATTAGGAATAACACCAAATACTGTAATTTTAAGAATTTAAAATTATAACTCAAAAAGATTATATTAGATTATAGTATTAATTAACTTAGAAAAATATCACCTAATATAAATATAAATTTTTATTAAAGTTTAGTAAATTTAGTGGTGCTAATGAGCATTCTAAGCGATTTTAAAAATCAAAATATTATTGGTGGTTATTAATCTGTAGGTAATTTAGACCATGAGATTGAACAAAAGGTATATGCTAAAGATATTATGTTTCGATAATTAAGATAAGTTTCATAGAAGCATATAATTAATTTTGAGATTTAATTTTATATCATAATATAGATACCATTTTATAATGGTTAATGTAGATGTTAAATGTTTAACTACTGTACTGTCCATAGTTATTAATTTTAAACGTAACAATTTGAACTATATTGAAAACAATTTCATGTACAATTTGACATTAAATTTTATTTATTTAATAAATATTTTGATCCCACATTAGAAAACCCAATAATGATTATAGCAATAGTAGTAATTATAATTTAAATACATAATGCGCAAAATTGTCTCATTTTTTAATATAATCATCTATTTATTATAAATAATCCAATCCAGTCGATACCACTTTTTTAACGCTTCGGTTCCAACGCGCTACGGTAGCAGAGTTTACTGCAGCTGAAGCCGATGAAAGTGACGGTCCTTTTTAAAACATACCCAGCATTGCCGGTGTGGTGACCAATATCGACCGTGAACATTCGATTTTTACCGTGATCTCGATCGAATTAAACAGGTGTTTTAGCACTTTATCGATCGGAATCCCTTTTTACGGACTTTTGCCGGCCTTTGCCTACGGATAATGAACCGATCCAAAGCCTGATTCCCCAAGTAAAAAAGCGCTTTACACCCTACGGGGATGACCAGCCAGGCGGATTTTCAGGCCACAAATGTTTGTTTCGAGGGCCTCAGGACGCGTTTTACCCTTTGTCTCCAGCGCAGCCAAAGGCGATATTGCATTGAACCGGCCCGGGGCCCATAACGTGTATAACGCCCTGGCCGGTATTGCCGTGGGCAGTGAATTGAATATTCCGTTTAGGGTCATAAAAGATGCGCTGGAAACGGTTGAAGGGGTTGGACGCCGTCTGGAAATCAAAGGTCATGTCCATGATGACGGTCGTGGATGACTATGGCCACCATCCCTACGGAAATTAAAACCACCCTGCAGGCGGTTAGAACCAGTTGGCCCGACCGGACGTAAGGTAGTGGTATTTCAACCCCACCGCTACACCCGGACCCAGGCGCTGTTTGATGAATTCAGCCCGCTGTTTTTACCAGTGTGACCTGCTCATGGTGCTTCCCATATATGCTGCCAGCGAGAAAGAGATTCCAGGGGTCGACAGCCACAGCCTGGCCGAAGCCATTCGTCAGCATGGTCATAAACATGTCCCGTCTGCGTTGATTTTGAAGCGGCTGTGGAAAAACTGCAGCCTGTTCTTGATAAGGGCGACATTCTCCTGACCCTGGGGGCAGGGGATGTGTGGAAAGTCGGCACCGACATGCTGGATAAACTGGGGGAAACAGTGAATCCCAATGATGACCGCCAATGTCTCATCGTCGTTTCGGCGGCGGTATCACTGTGTTTGATGAACCCATGTCAAGACTACCTGATTTCAAAGTGGGGACGGCAGGACATCCTGGCGCGCCCCTGAAAACCGCGAAGATCTGGTGGAACTGATCAATGGGATGCCCGAAAAAGAAATCTGCCCTCTTTGCTGATCACGGGGGCGGGACCAACACCCTGGTTGAACGGATTCGGGCATCAGCGGCATGGTTGTTGTGCTGTCAAATGGGTTTGACCGGATAAAGGAAAGCGGCTGTTGAACCGGGCACAGGTCATTTCCGCCATGGCCGGGGTTAAAACTCGGCACCCCTGTGTGCATTTGCCGTTAAACAGGGGCTGGCGGGGCTGAATTTTGCCACCGGTATCCCGGTTCGGTCGGCGGCGCCATCATGATGAACGCCGGCACGGCAGACGGCTGCATGGCTGACATCCTGACATCGGTTCCATGGCTGACCGGGGCGATATCAAGACGATCAGACCGGGGCCACCTGGTTTGATTATCGGCAGTCTCCCTGCCGAATAACGGGCGGTGACGAAAAATCCGGGGTCGGTGGTCATTTTGGAGGTGATTTCCATTTGCAGCCCTTTGCGTCACAGCTACTGGAAAAAGAAGCCCGGGCCTCATGCAGGCGCAAGATAAAAAAAACAACCCGTGGGATTACCCGGTGCCGGGTGTTTTTTTAAAAACCCCGAAGGGAGCGCTCTGCCGGCTGTCTCATTGAAGGGGCCGGGTTAAAAGGCAAGCGCATGGGCGGGGCGCAAATTTCGACAATGCATGCCAATTTTATTGTCAACCGGGCAATGCCCGTGCCGCCGACATTTTGGCCTTGATGGCACATGCGCAAGCGAGGCTCGTATTTGAAAAATTCAATATCAGGCTGGAGCCAGAGGTAAAAAAAATCGTTGGGATCTAAGCAAACATGCGGCAAAATCGCTAAAACAGCACCGGTCACAAACCGCGTTCTGGTATGGAAGCGGTTGGTGGCCGGTTTGCAGGTATCTGCACGGGTCTGGCACTCCTGGCATCGATAAGCGCTTTTTTTGTATTCAGCTATGATCTGTTCACCCAGTGTGACTATTTCAGTGCCCGGACGATTCAGATTCAGGGGTTGCATCGACTGGACCGGGAGGCGATCTGTCACCAGGCCGGGGTCAGGCCGGGGGTCAATATTATGAATGTCAATCTCGGATTGACCCGAAAAAGACTTGTGGCCCACCCCTGGATTGATGAAGCTGAAGTCCGCCGGGAACTGCCCGATGGCATTATTATTCGCATTGCAGAGCATATCCCACTGGCGTTGCTGGATATGGGAAAAAAATTTCTCATCGACACCAATGGTGACATATTTAAAAAATACAGCGCTTCGGATCCTGAAGGTCTGCCGACCATCAGTGGGTTGACCTATTCCGATCTGAATGTTGCCGGTGCCCCCCGCAGTCCGGCCTACAGCGCGGTTCTCGATGTCCTGAAACTGGGAATGGATTTCAAAGAGCACGGTGCCCAATCATTTGATTAAAAAAATTCAGGTAGACCCGGAAATGGGACTGACCCTGCTGGCCTTTGATCGCACCACGGTCATCAAACTGGGCTATGACAATTACCCGGACAAGTACATCCGGCTGAAAAATGTACTCCGCTACCTTGACAGGCAGTCAAATTTGCCGGATATCCGGCAAATTGATCTTAATAATATCGATCGTATCATCGTAAATACCAACATGCCCGGAACAAGTGCCGATCACAAGGAGGTTTAAGTTGCAGGGAAATGAAAACATCATCGTCGGTCTGGATATTGGAACAACCAAGATGTGTGCTGTCGTGGGAGAGATATCCGGAAATGAGATCAACATCATCGGTATCGGCACCCATCCTTCCATCGGGTTGCGCAAGGGCGTGGTGGTCAATATCGAATCCACGGTGGATTCCATTAAAAAGGCGGTTGAGGAGGCCGAGCTCATGGCCGGTTGTGAAATCTCCGCTGTCTATGCCGGGATCGCCGGAGGCCATATTACGGGGTTTAACAGCCACGGCATCGTGGCCATTAAAGGTTCGGAAATAACACAAAATGATGTGGAAAGGGTCATCGATGCGGCCAGGGCCGTTGCGATTCCCATGGATCGCGAAGTGATTCATGTACTGCCGCAGGAATTTATAGTGGATGAACAGGCGGGCATTCAAAATCCGGTGGGCATGGCGGGTGTTCGTCTGGAAGCCAAAATTCATATTGTTACCGGCGCCGTCACTTCGGCCCATAATATCGTTAAATGCGCCAACCGCAGCGGTCTTGATGTCTGTGACATTGTTTTAGAATCCCTGGCTTCCGGAGAGGCGGTTCTCACCGATGAGGAAAAAGAACTGGGGACGGCACTTCTTGACCTGGGGGGCGGAACGTCGGATCTGGCTATTTTTTCAGGTAAAAATATTAAGCATACTTTTGTTCTGGCCCTGGGGGGCAACAATCTGACCAATGATATTGCCATCGGATTAAGGACGCCCCTGGCTGAAGCTGAAAAAATAAAAAAGAAATATGGCACGGCCCTGACCCGTAATATCAGCGGAGAAGAAACCATCGAGGTCCCGGGGATGGGCGGGCGCAAACCCCGTAAACTGCCCCGCCAGATTCTAGGGGAAATTCTGGAACCCCGTATGGAAGAGATTTACGCGCTGGTCCGGCGGGAAATTTATCGGGCCGGGATGGAAGATCTGATTACTTCAGGAATGGTCCTCACCGGCGGAACGGCCCTGCTTGAAAATGCCGTCGAAGTAGCTGAATCCATATTCAATGTTCCCACCCGTCTGGGCAGACCCCGGGGTATCAGCGGGCTGGTGGATGTTGTCAACAACCCCATGTATGCCACCGGAGTGGGGCTGGTGATATATGGCGCACGCCACCGGGTGGAGAAAAAATTCAGAATTCGGGATAAAAATATTTTTAACCGTGTCATGACGCGTATGAAAAAATGGTTCCGGGATGTTATTTAAACGACACAGATTTTTTACAACCAGACAAAGGGGGGAAAATGTTTACTTACGTAGAAAATGAAAAATCGGCAAAAATAAAGGTGATCGGTGTTGGCGGGGCAGGCAGTAACGCCATCAACAACATGATTGACTCCCAACTCAAGGGGGTAAAGTTTATCGTGGCCAACACCGATGCCCAGAGTCTTGCGATCTCCAAAGCCTCGGTGAAAATTCAGATCGGGGCAGAGTTGACCCAGGGACTTGGGGCCGGCGCCAATCCCCAGGTCGGCCGGGATGCGGCCCTGGAAAATGCGGACGCCATCAAAACCGCCCTGCAAGACAGCCACATGGTGTTTATCACGGCCGGTTTCGGCGGTGGTACCGGTACCGGGGCTGCACCGGTAATTGCCGAGATTGCCAAGGAGATGGGGGCCCTGACGGTGGCGGTGGTGAGTCGTCCCTTTTCATTCGAGGGTAAAAAGCGCGCCCGTCAGGCCGAAGAGGGGATAGGCGCCCTGAAAGAGGTGGCAGATACGGTCATTACCATTCCCAATGACCGTCTTCGTGGATTGGCCTCTAAAAATGCAAAAATGATCGACATGTTTAAAAAAGCCGATGAAATCCTGTTGCACTCGGTAAAAGGCATTACCGATCTGATTATGATGCCGGGGCTGGTGAACCTTGATTTTGCCGACGTCCGGACCACCATGTCCAGGGCCGGCATGGCCATCATGGGCATCGGTATTG
This sequence comes from uncultured Desulfobacterales bacterium, assembly GCA_942490765.1. Lineage (GTDB taxonomy): Bacteria > Desulfobacterota > Desulfobacteria > Desulfobacterales > 4572-123 > 4572-123. Next base: position 14,032 of record CALNYM010000034.1, read on the forward strand.
CGAGCGGTGAAAACAGGGCCGTGGAAGCTGCCGAGCGGGCCATTTCCCATCCTCTTTTGGAAGATATTTCCATTTCAGGGGCCAAGGGTGTCCTGATGAATATCACTTGCAACAGTGAACTGACCATGGAGGAGATGACCGAAGCGTCCGACAGGATCTACCAGGAGGTGGGTGAGGATGCAGAGATTATCTGGGGGACGGTTATCGATGACAGCCTGGGAGATGAGATGCGGGTCACCGTTATTGCCACCGGTATCGGCAACGTTCCCGGCAGTCTTGCCCGGTCCACCAAAATTGAGGCGTTTGCAGCCCGTGGCAAAATAAGGGATCTGACCCCGGCTGAAATGCAGGCCGCAACCAACTTTGACGAGCCGACGTTCATGCGCGAACAAAAAGCCGTGGGTGAATCATCCGGTGCCACGTATCGGGGTTATAAAGGTATTATCATCGACAACAATGACCTTGATGTACCGACTTTTTTAAGAAGAAAAGCCGATTGATCAATTTGGCATCACCCGAATAGGTGTTGTAAGGGCTGCCATGGCTATCCGTCAATGAACAGATATCGGGTTTTCATTTAACGTTACCTGAGCTCAGGAGGAACGATTAGTGAATAAACCAATGCAAAAACACATTGTATCCGGAAATGACAAACGCTGGCCGGTTGAAAGAAGGCAGTTCTCCTATACGCTGCATATCCCGGAAAGAAGATCGGGCCGTGAGCGCAGGGGGTGCGGTGTTGCAGGCCACGTCATTGATTTTATCACAGCGAATAAGCCTGAACGTGTGCTGGCGGCCTGAGCAGTATCGCCCTGCAAACGCCAGTGGAAAGCAGTCATCGCCCATGTTTCTGAGCGGTTGGGGGCGTCAATTTGTTTTTGCCCCTGAGCCGAAAGGTGAACCCTGAACCTCTAAGGCGTATGAAAGAGATGATGGCCGGGTGCTGATGGGATCAAAAACCAGAAGGACAGATAAAAGGGTTGTTGGAAAAGAAATCGGGGCTGTTCGCAAGCAGTGGCGCAACCGGATCAGCGTGGCCCTAGTCTATCCGAACCGTTATTTCGTCGGCATGTCCAACCTGGGATTTCAGACCGTCTACCGGCTGCTGAACAGTATGGACGCGGTGGTATGTGAGCGGGTTTTTTTGCCGGAACCCGATGCTTCGCCGTTACAGCCCCTTGTTTCGGTGGAATCCGGAAGGCGTGTTATTGATTTTGACATTGTCGCATTTTCGATTTCTTTTGAAAATGATTATGCCAACCTGTTGTCTATTCTTGCAAAAAACCGGTATTCCCCTCCTGGCCAGCGAGCGAGGAACCCCCCTTCCTCTGGTGATGGCCGGAGGGGTTGCCTGTTTTTTGAATCCCGAACCCATTGCCCCGTTTATTGACTGCTTCCTGCTCGGCGAAGCCGAAGGCCTGCTGCCTGAATTTATTGCCCGTTATGATGAACACTGCCGAGGTGTTGTGGGCCCCAGGGACAGATGCCTTGAAGGTCTGGCCCGCAGTGTGCCGGGCCTTTATGCCCCCTCTCTTTACCAACCCGCCTACAATGCCGATGGCACAATGGGTCGCCTTGAGCCTGTGGCGGACGTTCCGGAAACAATTCGACGAATTTATGTGCCGGACCTGTCGACCATGTCCACCTGCACTACGATAATGACATCCGATACGACGTTTGCAGATACCTATTTAATTGAGGTCAGCCGGGGATGTCCCCATGGGTGCCGGTTCTGTACCGCCGGTTTTGTGTATCGTCCTCCTCGATTCAGGCCATTGGCCCTGCTGGAAAAATGCATGGCCCAGGGTCTTGCCGCTGCCGATAAAATCGGGCTGGTGGGGACGGCTGTTTCAGATCTTCCCTGGATTCGGGAGTTGTGCAGGACGTATGCCGGGCAAAGCCAGATCTCATTTAGTTCACTGCGGGCGGATGCCATGGCACCTGAACTGGTGGCAACCCTCAGGCAGAGCGGGGTCAAGACGGCAACCATTGCCCCCGAGGCCGGTTCCCAGCGCATGCGTGACGTCATCAACAAAGGGATCACCGAAGATGATATCCTTGACGCCGCCGAGGTGCTGGTGGCCGGCGGCATACCCAATATCAAGCTCTATTTCATGATCGGTCTGCCCACCGAAACCACGGCGGATGTTCAGGCCATTGTTACCCTGTGCAAGCAGATCAAGGGCAGATTTCTGAAATCCAGCCGAACCCGCAGACATATCGGCCAGATCACTTTGAGCCTGAACTGCTTTGTGCCCAAGGCCGTTACGCCGTTTCAATGGGCGCCCATGGATGATATCAATACGTTGAATAAAAAAATCAAGCTGATTAAAAGCGGCCTGAAACGGGTGGCCAATGTCAGCATCAATACCGACATGCCGCGCCGGGCCTATGTGCAGGCGCTGTTGTCCCGGGGGGATCGAAAGGTTGCGCAGATATTGGCGATGTCTCACGGCTATCACGGGAACTGGCCCCAGACCTTCAAGGCATCTCCCCTTGACGCCGATTTTTATGTCCGGCGCCAACGCCCCATGGATGAATTTTTCCCCTGGGATTTCATTGACAGTGGTGTGAAAAAATCTTTTTTACAAAAAGAATATAAACGGGCACTGCAGGAAAAGCCGTCATCGCCATGCCCCATGCAGTCATGTGCTGTCTGCGGGGTTTGTGACGGCAGTTAACTATCTATAATTATATATAATTTATAATAAACCAGATTTTGCTTTCCATGGCTGTGGGTAAAGCCTCAGTATAAAAAAATACTTGAAAGAAGAGAGCGGGTATGTTAGAGACCATCTTTGTTTTAGCGATGTTCATACAGCTTTTTGTTACATGTCCAAATTGTGAAAGGAATCCTGTAACATGACCTCAAAGACGGAATTGAAGTTTGCCTACCGCCTTGCGATGATTCTGATGGTTTTGGGAATTTTCTGCTATGCGGCCTACTCCCAGAAAATCCCGGATACCCCCATGCGAATGATGTTTAAAAGTGCCGCCGGGAAAATTCTTTTTGACCATCAAAGCCATAATGCGAATTATGGTGTCGCGTGCATTGACTGTCATCATCACTTTGAAGAGGATGAAGCCGATTTCCGGGCCTGTGGTGATTGTCATACCCATCCCGATGCCGAGCCGCCGACTGCCGTATGCCAGGAATGTCACGAAGCGGATGAAGTCGATCCCGGGGAAGATGCTTTGAAAAGGGCGGATGCATTTCACAATCAATGCATCGGCTGCCATGAAGAAAATGACATTGAACCTGTCCAATGTGCCGGATGCCATGTCATGTAAGATAGACTCTTTCTGACCGACGCTTGCTTGTCACCATTCAAACTTAAGGTTAAGCTTATGATAAAGAGAGCATTCTGGGGCTCAAAGCCCCCCCAAATCGAGTATGAACTCCTGCATGACACGCCGGTGGGGCCCAAAAACATCCTGCCGACAAAAACCGTTACGCTGTTGCTGCCGGGTCGCTACGAACAGAAGGATAAGTTGCTTCTAAAAGTCGGTGACAGTGTTGAAACCGGTCAACGGCTCTGTCCTTATGAAGGTAACCCTGCCTATGTCATCTCAAGTGTCACCGGAACGGTTACCGCGGTTGAGCCTTTTTCCGGTGATTTCGGGCAGTCCTTCACGGCCATTTCCCTCCGGGTTTCTGAAAAAGAAACCGTTGATGCGGCTTTTCCCGCTGCATGCAGCGATTCGGTGCCAACGGCCGTCACCGATTTTTTGGCCTGTGTGCCGGGAAACCCCCCGCTGACACTTCTGGCCGACCCCGATACGCCCGTTCACACCCTTGTGGTGTGCGGCATGGACGCCGATCTGATGATTGCCACCAACCAGCATATTATCAAAACCCGCATCGACGAGGTGGCCCGGGGGATCCAAATTCTGAAAAATGCCTATGACATCGATAAGGCCATTATTGCCCTTCCCCGGGACCTGGTTTCCGGATTCGGACATGTGGGTGCTCAATTGGTTGCCGTTGATACCGGCTATCCGTCCGCCAATCACCGCATGATCATGGTTAAGGCACTGAATCAGGTGGTGCCGGCGAATAAGACCTGTGAAGATCTCGGTGTCTGTTTTATCAGCGCCGAAGCGGCCGCTTCCATTGGCAGTGCCTTTGAAAAGGGTCGGGTACCCGTTACCAAGACCATCACGTTGATCAACAAAGATCGGGAAAAAATGATGATCTCGGCCCGGATCGGCACACCGGTAAGTGATATCTTCAAGGCCTGCGATATCACCGTCAACGATCGGGATCGCCTTATTTTTGGGGGTCCCATGACCGGGACGGCTGTTTTTTCCGAAGACCATCCCATCGGGCCGGATACTGATGCCATTATCGTGCAGGACAAAAAAGACGTCACCCTGGTTTCGGATTACCCCTGTATCAACTGCGGTGAGTGTGTCCATATCTGTCCGGCCCACATTCAGGTCAACATGCTGGTGCGTTTTCTTGAGGCCGGAGAGTACCAGACCGCCGCCGATGAATATGACCTTTATTCGTGCATTGAATGCGGACTTTGCAGCCTTGTGTGTGAATCCAAAATACCCATTTTTCAATATATTCGACTGGCAAAATATGAACTTGCCCGGGAGAAAGCAGCGGAGGCAATCGATGATGAATGACAAGAAGTTCATAGTATCCCATGCGCCTTTCTATCATAACGGCAGCCGGATCTCCTCCCGAAGCTATAATATTCTGGGCGCAACCCTTCCCGCCGTGTTGATGGGGTTTTACATGTATGGGATACCGGCCCTGGGGGTGGTGGCGCTGTCTATTTCTTCGGCCATGCTCTGGGAACTGCTCATGAACAAAGTGATGAAGCTGCCGGTCACCATCGGGGACGGCAATGCAGCCCTCATCGGTATGCTGTTTGCCATGCTGGTGCCGGCCATTCTTCCCTGGTGGGCGGTGGTCACCGGGACGTTTATCGCCATTGTCATCGGTCAGCAGATTTACGGCGGTATCGGCGGCAATCCATTTAACCCGGTCATCGTGGCCCTGGTCATCCTCATGGTTTCATGGAAGGATGTTTTTGATTTCGACACCGCCCTGCTCAACTATGATTTTGATTTTGCAACCCTCTATCCGCTGGGGGCCTTGAAACATTTTGGATTGGCGTCGGTTGCAGATTTTACACCCGGTGCCCTTTTGATGGGACAGCAGACCGGCGGTATCGGTTCAACTTTTGGACTGGGGCTCATTCTGGGCGGCATCTACCTTATCTTGAGAGGATATATCCGTTGGGAAATATCCCTTTCTTTTATCGGTGGCATTCTGCTCACCGCCTGGATTTTTCAACTGTGCAACCCGGCCGTTTATGCGGGACCTGTTTTTCATCTTTTGACCGGCTATACGCTCATCGGTGCTTTTTTCCTGGCCACTGAAAACTCCTCTTCGCCGGTGAATACCCTCCCCATGCTGATTTATGGTGCCGGGGGGGGGATCATGACGGTCCTTATTCGTAATATCGGTGTTTATGTTGACGGCGTTCTTTTAGCTATTCTTCTTATGAACCTGGTTAATCCCCTGCTGGATAAAATCAGACCCAAAGCACTTGGAAAGGTAGTGTAAAATGCGCGAAATGATAAAAATGGTGGTTGTTCTTACCCTTCTGAGCGCTGTTTCAGGGGGTCTGCTCGCGGCGGTACGCAACGGAACAAAAGACCGGATTGAAAATCAGCAGCTTCAGCTGGTGAAGGGACCTGCCATCCGTGCCATTCTGGAAGGCTGCACAAATGATCCGGTGGCCGATCGTTTCAAACTCAAGGATGACACTATTGAAAGAAGCTTTTTTATCGGTGTTTTTGATGGCAAACCCCAAGCCGTAGCCTTTGAAACGTTTGGCAAAGGCTATGGCGGCGATGTTGGACTTATGGTGGCGGTGAACGTCACGGACGATAAACTGGTGGGTGTGGGTGTTACCACCCACAGTGAAACACCCGGGCTCGGTGCCAAATCAAAAAGCGATCCGGCTTTTGCAAAACAGTTCAAGGGCGCTTCCACCCAGTCCGCGATCAATGTGACCAGTGACGGCGGCGCCATCAATGCCCTCAGCGGCGCCACCATCACCTCCCGTGCGGTTTGTGCCGCTGCCACCGATGCCGGGCAGATTTACCAGCGGCTGAAACCCCAAATCAGCGAAAAATTAAAGAGTTTACCCCAATAGGGAGATCAAAATGGCCAAATCGATTGTTCAGGAATTTACCAAAGGGCTGTGGAATGAAATACCACCGTTCAGGCTTGTACTTGGCCTCTGCCCGGTCCTGGGTGTTACAACAACAATGGAAAACGGACTCGGCATGGGGATGGCAACCACCTTTGTCCTGTGCTGCTCCAATATTCTCGTTTCGGCCCTGCGCAGCGTTATTCCCGCTAAAGTAAGGATTGCCTGTTTTATTATTATTATCGCCACCTTTGTGACGGTGGTGGAGTTGCTCATGCAGGCCTTTGCGTACAAGCTGTTTCTGACGCTGGGCGTGTTTATCCCGCTCATCGTTGTCAACTGCATTGTGCTGGGGCGGGCCGAGGCATTTGCCTCCAAGAACAACATGGTGATGTCCCTGGCCGACGGCCTGGGCATCGGTATCGGGTTTACCCTCAGTCTGGGTGCTGTGGGTGCGGTTCGCGAGATTCTGGGGACCGGCACCTTTTTTGGCAATGCGCTGTTCGGTGCCTCTTTCCATCCGTTTGCCTTCATGGTTCAGGCCCCGGGTGCCTTCATCTGCCTGGGGCTGATGCTCTGCCTCATGAATATGGTCGGGAATAAATAGATTTAGGAGAAAGTCCATGGGCGACTACATTGTCCTTATCATCAGTTGTATTTTTGTTAATAATATTCTGTTGGCCCAGTTTTTGGGAAACTGCCCTTTTTTCGGTACATCCAAAAAAATGGAAACCGCTGTGGGTATGGCCATGGCGGTTATCTTCGTCCTTGTCATGGCCGGGGCCATTACCTGGATCACCGAAACCTTTATTTTGCAAAAATTCGGTCTGGAATTTTTGCGGACCATTGTATTTATTCTGGTCATAGCGGCCCTGGTGCAGTTCGTTGAGATGTTTTTGAAAAAAAGTATTCCCGGCCTTTATGCCGGCCTGGGTATATTCCTGCCACTGATTACCACCAACTGTGCCGTCATGGGGGCCTGCCTGATCAATATCAAGGAAGAGTACACCTTTGTCCAGGCCCTGGTCGCCTCTTTCAGTTACGCTGCCGGTTTCGGGTTGGCACTGATCCTTTTTGCCGGTTTGCGAGAGCGGATACTGCTTGCACGGGTCCCAAAACCGCTTCAGGACACCTCTATTGCGTTGATCACCGCCGGTATTATTTCCCTTTCGTTTTTTGCTTTCAGGGGAATGGTATAGGCCTTTTGTATACCATAAACAGTGCAGCCCGGCGGTTTTGGTGTTTTCCTTTGTAACGGATCCGGATAAAACCGTAACTGTCCGCATGCTGCATGTTGTAACTGATACGGATGAGGAGTAAGTCGTGTACGAAGCTATTTTCGTCATGCTGGGCCTTGGATTGGTTTGCGGGGGTATTCTCGCTGTTGCTTCCAAGGTGTTTTATGTGTATGAGGACCCGCGGATTGCTCAGGTGGAATCTTTTTTAGCCGGTGCCAACTGCGGGGGGTGTGGGTATGCGGGTTGCAGTGCCGCCGCTGTGGCGGTTGTTAACGGTGAGGCCCCGCCCAGTGTCTGTGTCATCGCCGGTGTGGAGTCCGCCATCAATGTGGCCGGCGTCATGGGACTGGATCCGGGCAGTGCCGAACCCCAGCGGGCCTGTAATGAATGCCAGGGGGGGCAGCGGGCCGAAAACAGGTACCACTATTCCGGAGCCCACTCCTGCCGGGCATTGGCAGCCTTTTACGGCGGTCAACGCATCTGCACCATTGGGTGCCTGGGACTGGGGGACTGTATCCGTGCGTGCAATTTTAACGCCATTCATATGGGCCCCAACAGCTATCCGGTGGTGGACGAGAGCAAATGCGTGGGTTGCGGCGCCTGTAGAAAGGCCTGCCCCAAAGACATTATCAACATCAGGACCATGGCCGAGCGCCTGTTGAGTTTCAACCAGACCGATGAAGCCCTGGCCCCCTGTGCCCAGACCTGTCCGGCTGAAATCAATATCCCGCAGTATATTGCACAGATCAAGGCCGGCGACTATGCCGGCGCCGTTAATACCATTCGTGAACGCAATCCATTGCTGCTTTCGTGCGGCCGGGTCTGTCCCCATCCGTGCGAGGACTTCTGTCGCCGGGGCATTGAGGATGAGGCTGTCTCCATCAATCAGCTCAAGCGCTTTGCCGCCGACTATGAGATGAATTCGGGGCAGCGTCTGCCCATTCCCTGCGCCCCTTCCAGCGGTAAACGGGTGGCGGTAATCGGCGGGGGACCTGCGGGTTTAAGCTGTGCCTATTTTCTGCGCCGTGTGGGCCATGATGTGACGATTTTCGATATGATGCCCAAACTCGGCGGTATGATCCGGTATGGCATTCCCGAATACCGGTTGCCCAAAAAAGTGCTCCAATGGGAGATAGACGGTATTTTGAACCTGGGCATCGACGTAAAAACCAACGTCAAACTCGGGGATGATTTCACCATCGGTTCCCTGGTGTCATCGGGTTATGATGCTGTTTTTTTGGGAATCGGGGCCTGGAAAGACTACGGTTTGCGCATTGAAGGGGAAGATCTTGAAGGTTGCTTTACCGGCATCGATTTTCTCACCCGGTTTGCCCGCCACCAGCAGGGAGACAGCTCGAATGCCGTTTCCATTGGTAAAAAATGTGTGGTTATCGGGGGCGGCAATACCGCCATTGACTGCGTCCGGACCCTTGTCCGCCTCGGCGTGGCCGATGTGACGCTGGTATACCGCAGAACCCGCAATGAAATGCCGGCCAACAGGGTTGAAATCGAGGCGGCCGAGCATGAAGGCATCAATTTTGTTTTTCTGGCCGCACCGGTGCGGATTGTTGCAAATGATAAGGGCCATATCATGCAGCTTGAATATCTGAAAATGGAACTGGGGGAACCCGATGCCAGTGGCCGACGCCGGCCGGTACCCATCAAGGGGTCCGAGACCCTCATGGATATCGATATGCTGATCACGGCCATCGGACAGGGACCGGATACCGCTTTTGCAGCCAAAGAGGGCCAGCGCATCGGTGAACTTGCCCTCACCCGGTGGAACACCATCGACCATGATCCGGAAATCATGCAGGCCAATATCCCCTATGTTTTTACCGGCGGTGATTCAGCCACCGGCGCTTCCCTGGTAGTGGAAGCCATCGGCGGCGGCAGAAGGGCTGCCCGGGCCATCCATATGTACCTGAACGATGAGAAAATTGTACCCGTGGACCGGTCCCTTCGTAAAAAGCATATCCCGGAATCCATATTCGAGCAGGTTGCCGGGATTGTTAAAACGCCCCGGACCCCCATGCCCGAACTGCCTGTGGAAGAGCGCATAAAATCATTTGTAGAGGCGGACCTGGTCATCACGGAAGCTGACGCCAGTTACGAAGCGTCCCGCTGTCTCAACTGCTGTCGTATCTGTTACAATAAAGATGCAGCCGCTAAAGACCCTCAGGCTGCGTAACCCCTTTATCAAGGCTGATAATTTGCTTGACCTCTTTATTATAACAGCTAAAACCTGGCCTCTCAGGGATAGGTCCGCTTCAGGTCTGCCGTAGACCGTGCAGTCGTCAACGTACATGGTACACGTACACGATCTTGAACCCGGCAACCTGCGTTGCGGGAAACCTTCTTGAGTAAAACTACTGGCACCGGTTCGTTTTTTAAGAGGCGTACACCGGCTAAATTCGCTAACGTTCGTTACGAGCACGCCATCAATATTTGTTGGGCTTAATTAAATAAGCCGGATTTTACACATCGCAATTCCTTTTCATTTGTTTTATTCTGATTTTTCCAAGGTTCCATTCTCATCTTGAATTCTTGCCAGATAGTGCTCCCCACTGAACGAATGCAGTTTAAATAAAGACGACTGCCACTGAAAAACCCCTGTTTTGTTTGAAGACACTGGCTTAATCAGTCGGGTAAAGGCACTTTATTATCATCGTCACAAAGAAGCGTTACTCGATGAAATGATGGCACAAAAAATCAAGATGAAAGCCTATAGGGTTGACTATCATCTGATTCGCGCATTCGGAAAAGAAATGAACGAGCAAGCCGCCCTTAAGGTGAATTATTAGCCGAAAAGTTTTCGGTTGCCAGCGGAAGCGGAAGTGTACTATAGTGACTCACCGTTATCGCGGTCTCTTTCATGCTGTTTTATGCGGATATATATTCGGATAAAACAGCATGAAAGCGGCCGTGATTTGTTTTCAAGCGTTATCTGGCACCGTCTGAATTAATCGGTGCCGCTGAGCTGTTGTCATCCCCAAATGGCGTCTTTCATGTGATTTCCGCGCTGGCCGCCCGTTTCCGAATCCTTTAAACGTCTCTATCTTACTGCGGTTCGAACCCAGGCGCCTGCCTTGAATCCAAGTGAATCTCACCACCCTAGGACGGACACGAGCGATATGAAGGAAGTCGGACACATGCAAGGTATATCCAAACGGTTCCAGTGGCGGCAGGTCTTTTTCGACCGTCGAGACAAAGAATTGATTCAGATTATAAATGCCGTGAGTAGCGAAGACCAGGATCTCGAGTATACCCGGAGGCAATATTACGCGTATTTTCACCCCCACGGCATAAAGGAGATGACCGAGTCAAAAAGTCTGCGGATTGCCTACTCAATGGTTCATCTGCTTAAATCACTGGAAGTCGGCAAAACCGATGATCGGCTGAGTGCATTGCAGTCCCTGAAAGATGAAGTCCTGGATACGGCCGGAGGCGCATTGCCCAAGAACACGGCCCGGGTGTTGCTGCAAATTATGAAGGAGATGGCCCGCATCCGGAACGACGACGACAAGCAGCTCAAGCTGGCCCATGATTTTCGGATTACCGCTTCGGGCAAGCCTCTTTTTGTTCGGAAACAGCTCAAACGCTATCATTTGCTGGAGATGCCGGAAGAATGGAATCAGATCACCTTTGACGATCATGTCCACGATGCCAACACAAAAGGCCGTAAATCCTCTACCCACCTTGTCATGGATGCCTGGATCAAAGGCATTCGAAAGTTGCGGGTGATCCATTACAACTACATCGAATCTCAGGTTGCCGGCGAACTTTTTCAGGCTGCTCGTATCCTGGAGATCGATCTTCGCATCGGCATCGAATTTTCGGCCCTTTACCATCATCGGTATGTTCAGCTCATCTGGGACCCCGGTGGATTCAAGGATGCCCATGAGTTCAGCCGTTTTTTGGAAAAATCGCCGATAAAGGCGCTTTTTGACAAGGGGCGTGCCGTGTCCGTCTATCAACAGGCGTATGTGACGGCTTTGCTGGAAGCATTTAACCGGGTCCATCTGTCCGACATCAATCGTAGATTCGAAATCAGTATGACACCGCTCAGCGGAAAGGCGTTTCTCGGCTTTGTCGGTGACGGACAGAGATCCACACTGCATCTTGAAAAATTCATCCACCAGAAATTACTTTCGACCCTCCAGGCCCGGGCTCGTGACCTGATGGACCGATTCGAGCAGGTCGACCCGGAAGAGCGGGGGCGGATTTCCGCATGGATTGAAAAAATCAATTGCCTGGACCTGGAGGCGGTGGTTGAGAAATACCTGCAACCGTCAAATAATCCCGATATCCCCGACCCCATGGTGGTGCGGGACGATCCTGACACCCCGGAGCTGCTGAAGCTCTCGCCGACGGAACTACTGCAATGTCTGACGGCTTTTGGACATCGAATAACCCTGAATCTGACCGCTCTGGGTGCAGAGGATGTGCTGGAACTGCTTTACGACTGCAATGGCATGATTTCCCGCCTGGAAATTTTCAACCTGAAAGACTGGACCGCTGATAAAACGACCCATATTCCGGCGATAAGTCGGCTTCAAGAAGCCATCAACCGGCAAAATCCCATCGCCCTCAAGCAATTGATTCTTGAAATGATCGATGCGCGCAGGCCAAAGACGCCCGCAAAGACACCGGATCATGATCGGATCGTCAAACTGAACGGTATCCTTCATGATATCGGCGGGCTCCTTGCCATGTACAAGGGCCGGGCGATCAAGGCGCGCATCGGCAGTGATTCCACCGGAAGGATTTCGAGAACCCATGGTATGGGACTGGCCGTTGTCGAGACCCTGCCGAAACGGGCGCGCCGTCAGATCGTTCGAGAAGCGGGTGCCGGCCGTAAAATTATTCCGGTGCAGATGACCGCCTACAGGCGCCAGACCCTGATCCCCAGACGCCAGGCCGGGAAAGGACCGGTCCCTGGGCCGGAACTGGCTGTCTCCCCGTCGTGCCTGCATCGGTTCGGATTTGTCCGGGTTCAGGATTGGGCGGTTCATGATGATGCCACCCAGATGGGCCGACCGGGAAACGTTGTCACCCTCGGGGGCATCAACAAACGGATCGATAACGGGCTCTGCCGGCGGGCACCGGCGGACAGAGGAGAGGAAAGGCGTCTTTCCTGGACCTACCTGAATTCAAACCTGCGAAATACCATAAAGGTGTTGATCGGATTTGTGCCCGCTTTGGCCACCTTTGCATTGACCAAAGACTGGTGGCTGCTGGCGTATGGCGGGGCCTTTATCTGGTTTGGCATTACGGGACTGCGCAATATTCTCCAGTCTGTGCTCGGTGGGGGCGGGTTGCGCCGCTCGCCCCTTTTACGCTGGAACGCCTATGTGAGCTGGGACCGGATTGCCGACTCCCTCCTCTATACCGGTTTTTCAGTGCCCCTGCTGGATTATCTGGTCAAGACGGCCGTTTTAGATCGCGTTTTTAATATCAATACCGATACCCAGCCGGTGGCCCTGTATACGTTCATGGCCCTGGTTAACGGGATTTACATCTCCAGCCACAATGCGTTCAGGGGACTGCCCAAGGGGGCCATCTTCGGCAATTTTTTTCGCAGTGTGCTGTCCATACCCCTGGCTGTTTTGATGAATTTTTTTCTCGTAAATATTTTAACCGCCATGGGTGTCGTCGGGGTCAATTTTATTCTGCAGCGGTGGGCGGCTATTATTTCCAAGGCAGCGTCAGATACGGTGGCCGGTATGATTGAAGGGACTGCGGACCGGTTCAACAATATCCGGTCCCGCATGCGGGCCTACACACAAAAACTTCATCTGATGCTGAATATCTATGCGCAACTGGAGATGCGCCTGCCGGAATACCCGGTGGCTGAACTTTTGGACCATCCGAGTCAATTCAGGGAAAAAGCCGATGCCGAAACCCGCGATATGGAAAAAATTTTAGCCATACATGCCCTGGACCTGCTTTATTTTTACATGTATCAGCCACGTTCAAGAAGTGCGATGGTGCAGCTTATGGCCGTTATTTCCGAAGAGGAGAGAAATGTTTTCATCACGTCCCAGCTGACCCTTCGGCAAATGAAGGATATCAGTCAGATGTTTATCGACGGGATGCTCGGCAAGGATTTTGCGAAAGCCCTTTCTTTTTATCTGGCAAGGTACTCAGATTACTTGAAAATGCTTGAAAAACTGGCATAATCGGGTTGGCTCCTCGCTGTTTCGTGTGGGTAAAATTGACGTGATAAAGCCCCGGGATACTTTTATCCGGATGTTCAAAAAACTCGGCGCCAAGCGGTCGTAATGCCGGACAGGGGCTTGCCGCAACCTGTTTGGTCGTTATTTTTTGTAACAATAGATATTGGGGAATGATTCAGTTGCTGTCCGGCCTAACGATCGCTAAGCCCCTCAGACAGTTTCGAGTATCCGGATAAAAGTATCCCGGGGCAATCCATTTGAAACAGGGAGGGACCATCGGGGTTCAATGGCCGCATGCCGGGCCCGCATTATCCGAAGCCATACTGTTGATGCAATAGTTTTCGGGTTTCCGGATTGATTTGGAGATGATTCAGCTCTTTTTTTGATATCCATTGTGCATCAACGGCATCATCTCCCGGTTTAATCTCTCCGCCTTCGTATTCACAGGCAAGGTCAACAATATAGTAGTGAAATCGGATGGTACCGGTCTTGTCGCGTTCAATGACCTCAAAGGCATAAACCGGCTTTCCGGCTTTAATTCGAATGCCTGTTTCCTCAAGGATCTCTCTTGCGGCCGCCTGTTTAAGCGTTTCTCCCAGTTCAACCCTGCCCCCGGGAATGGCCCACATCCCCTTTGCCGGAGCGTTGCCCCTTTTAACCAGAAGAACGCGCTGCTCCTTAAACACAACAGCCCCCACTGCAAGGACAGGATGGCCGGGGGTGTCGTTTGTTTTAATTTTTGCCATAACGATATTCATACCGATGGTTTGTGCGGCGGCATTAAAAAATTCCGGAAAAGGGTTTTCGGTGAAAGGCATGGTGCATATAGTTGATCAACGTGGTGAAGTCAAAGACCGGACGTCTTGTGGCCTGTTGCACCGCATGGGCATAAGGGGGCAGGTTGGAGCATTCCAGAAGGATGGCCCCTGTCTCGGGATGGGCTGTTACCATGTCCCTGGCCCGGGCCACGACCTCTTTTTCAACGGCGGTATCGTCTAATGTCCCGGTTTCATCGAGGATGGGGCCCCGAAACGCCTCGGCATCTTCCATGCCCCGGATCACCACCTTGCTGTCTTTCTGCAGCCCGGCAATGGCCAGGAGATCCGGTGTCAGGCGCTTGCGGTTGGCGCAAATGATGCCCACCGCCTGATTGGACCCCAGTGTTGCCGCAATAAGGGGTATCTGCAGCAGACTTGAAAAGATTACCGGAATCGTCACCGCTTCAGCGACCTGGCGGTGGAAACGGATCATATAGCCGCAGTCACTGGTAATGGCGCGGACCCCGGCCTTTTCCAGTTCCCGGGCCGTTTCGATGATGGCATCCACCATGGTGGGGTCGCCCTGTTCGATAAGTCGATCCAGGCTCACCCCGGGGGCTGTCCGATACAGCACCGGAAAGTCGTAGGTACTGGCGTTACCCACATCACCGGGGATAAAGGGGGTTTCACAATCAATGAGCACAATGCCGATGCTGTGCCCGTAGCTCTCTATACCGTTTCGAACATGATAGCGTGTCATAAAGCGTCCTTTTGATCAGAGGTGTCGGCTTTTTCAGACCATAATTAGAATTAAATTTTCCGTGTTTGTCAAGAATTTCAGAAGTTGAAAATAAACCCTAAAAAGCATGATGTTCAATTAAAATTTTAATGCCGATGCCGATGAGAATCATTCCCCCCAGAAGTTCTGCTTTTTTTCCGAATTTTTCAGAGGATAAAAATCGATGTCCCAGGATCACCCCGATACCGGTAAATAAGAGGGCCACACACCCGATGATGACCACCGGCAGCAGAATCGGTACGTTCAAAGCCGCCAGGGTAAAGCCGACGGCAAGGGCATCAATGCTCGTGGCAACCGAAAGGACCACCAGCCGCAGTCCCCTGGTGGGGTCCTGCCATTTCTTGTTTTCATCGGTATCAAACGATTCTCTGATCATGCCGGCACCAATCCACAGCAACAGGAAAAAGGCTGCCCAGTGGTCATATTTTTCGATATAGGCCACCACCACCCGTCCGGAAAACCAGCCGATAACCGGCATCAGGGCTTGGAACAGGCCGAAATGCCAGGAGAGCCTGAATATATGCCGATAGTTTAATGCCTTGATTTGAAAACCGGCGGTGACGGCAACGGCAAAGGCATCCATTGCAAGGGCCGCTGCAATAAAAAAAATAGTGATGAGATCCATAGCGGTATGTTTTTCCGATTAAAAATTAGGTCAAAAAATTAGCAGCCTTTTACGGAAACAGCAATGAAATTTCTGTGTGCAGGGCAAATCGTGGGGTAAAACAATGGGTTGACCATGCCAAGGGCAGGTTGCCGGTCAACAATGGTAGCAATCGGTTCGGGATGTCGGTCTGTGAGAATCCTCTTGATTTAAGTTTCTAAATTATTTATCCCGGTGATACAGACCGCGAGGCTGGCAAAAGATGTATGAATAGACTGTTGAAAACCATAGATGGAGGTAAAATGTTTACACAGGTACAGGCTGCAAAAAAACGATTGGCAGGATATGCCCATGTTACGCCCATCGTGACCTCCGGCACATTAAATCGTCTGGTGGGGGCACAGGTGTATTTCAAGTGTGAAAATTTTCAAAAAATCGGCGCATTCAAGTTTCGGGGGGCGTTTAACAGCCTGTCTCAACTCACCCCGGCTGAAAAAGCCCGTGGGGTGGTGACGTATTCTTCGGGAAATCATGCCCAGGCCGTGGCGCTCGTGGGTCAGATGTTGAATATCCGGACAACCATCGTGATGCCGGACAATGCTCCGGCAACCAAACGGGCCGCCACCGAAAGTTATGGCGGGCATATTGTCGGATACGATATTGAGAAAACAGACCGTGAGGCGGTTGCAACCGATCTTCAGGCGAAAAACGGCTATGCCATGATTCCGCCCTTTGACCATATGGATGTCATTGCCGGTCAGGGAACTGCGGCGCTGGAGATGTTTGAAGAACTGGGTGACCTGGATATGCTGCTGGTGCCGTGCGGCGGTGGCGGGCTGCTCAGCGGTTCAGCCATTTCCGCCAAAGCCATGGCGCCCGGTTGCCAGACCATCGGTATCGAACCGGAACTGGGAGATGATGCCACCCGGTCATTTCAAACCAAAACCCTCCACAGCGTGAAAAATCCTGCCACCATCGCCGATGGTACCCGGACCGCATCCCTGGGTAAAATAACCTTCCCCCTGGTGCTGGCGTATGTGGATGACATGAAAACGGTGCCCGAGCAGGCGATTATCGATGCCGTTAAATTTTTGTTTTACCGGATGAAACTGGTCGTAGAACCCTCCGGGGCTCTTGGACTGGCGGCATTGCTGAGTCGGTCTGTTATTCCCAAAGGCCGTGTCGGCATCATTTTAAGCGGCGGAAACATCGATGCGCCGACAATGACAACCATTTTGAACGCCTAAAACAGCGCATCCACAAAGGTGGCGGGATCAAAATCCTGCAGGTCATTGATGCCCTCGCCGACGCCGATATACCGCAGGGGAATGTCAAGGGTGTTACAGATACCCACCACAATGCCGCCCTTGGCCGTGCCGTCCAGTTTGGTCAATGCCAGGGATGTGATATCAATGGCATCGTTAAACAGGTTGGCCTGGGACAGGGCATTCTGACCGGTGGTGGCATCCAGGACAAGCAGAATTTCATGGGGGGCTCCGGGTAGCGCTTTGGCGATGCTTCGTTTTATTTTTTTCAATTCTTCCATGAGGTTGACCTGGGTATGCAGTCTTCCGGCGGTATCCACCAGCACAATATCGCATCCCCGGGCCCGGGCCGCTTCAACGGCATCAAAGGCAACAGCGGCCGGATCAGCCCCGTCCCGGTGTTTTACCAGTTCGGCGCCGGATCGATCGGCCCATATGGTAAGCTGCTCAACGGCCGCGGCCCGGAACGTATCACCGGCGGCGATGAGAACTTTTTTGCCCCGGGTTGAAAAGCGGGATGCCAGCTTGCCGATGGTGGTTGTCTTGCCGACGCCATTGACCCCCACGACCATGATCACCCGGGGCGCGGGCACTGTTTCTGTTTGCGCTTTTTCGCCTTGATGAAACAGCGTACAGATTTCCTTTTTAAGGATATCCTTGAGCTGGTCGGCGGTGGAAATCTTGGCCGATTGTCTGGAAATTTTTTCAATCAGCTCCATGGACGTGCTGACGCCGATGTCCGATGTGATCAAAAGCTCTTCGAGATCTTCAAGGAGTTCATCATCCACCTTGTGCCGGATGGAGAAAAGATCGTCGATATCCGTATTGAGTATTTTACGGGTCTTGGCCAGCCCTTTTTTTAAACGGCTGAAAAAACCGTTTGACGTCGATGGCTTATCTGGTTCATCCCCTGGAGCAAGTGCGGGCGTTTGCTCCGGTGCCGGTTGAATCCCGGGCTCAGGGGCAGGTTCGGGCTCGGGCCCGGAATCAGGCGCCGGTGCCGGCCCGGATGCCGCCAAAGGCGGGTCGTCAGGGCTGTCCGGTTTCACCTCAGCCGCTGATGGCGTTTGCCCCTCATCGGTTTCAGCCGGCATGTCAGGGGCCGGTTTCTTTTTTTTCCGTTTGATCCAGTTAAATGCCATTTTATTCCTGTTTTTACCTTTCCAAATAATCAAGTGCATTCAGCTTCAGCGTCAAGGGCATTTCGGAATCTGTAATTTCGGTTAGTTGGATGGCATCCGAACGCCTGTAATTGTCTTCTCCGGGGGTGGCCGACAGCCATTTTTCCCGGTGGGCCTTGACCACGTTGAAGGCAGTTGAATCGACATCGACAATGCTTTTTTCCAGTACCAGGGCCAGTCTTCCCTTTCTCTCCTCAAGGTGCATCAACGGCGCAATGGGAATCCCGATGGGCGACCAGTGTGAAAACCCTTTTTCCAGATTGCGGATGGCCGCCATCTGCCCGGTGGCGCCATTGGCAATGAGGCTGAACACCGTCAGACCCAGATTGTAGGTATAGGTGGCATCGAATGTCGTGGGGTCGCTGCCGCGGCCGTCATATCCGTAAAAATGGGTCTGGGTTTTGAGGCTGGGCACTGATTTTTGATAGATCTTTTGAATGGCTGCCGGGATTGGTTTATCCTTGTCGATGACCCCGGCATCCACAAAGGCCTGGGTCAGCGTTTTAACGGAAATAATATTTAGGGCGGTGAGCAGAAAATCAGCCCCCTTGTTATAGTTTTCAAACAGCACCGGGCCAACGGTGTCGGGATCAAGCCCGGCCTGGTCCATGTTTTTTTTGAAATAAGACCGACGGATACCGATGCGATATTCCCCTTTTTCCTTTAATAGCCCCAGATAATCCTCCACGAGCCCCATGAGCACTTTGTCGGTTTCAACCTGGGAAAACTGAAAATTGCCGTGGCTGTCTCTTTCCATGAGAAGTCCTTCCTGAAAAAATGCCGGAATATCATTAAACAGCTCATCATCCCGTGCATTCCAGATGCCAAAAGAAACATCCTTGCGAATCCCCCGGACCAGACGTCGCAGATACTCGATCTTGTCGTCCAACAGCGGATAGGTGGTATGAAAATCACTGTCATGGGTATCGTTGTATTGGGCGATGATGGTATTGAGTTTAATGATAAATACCAATATTTCATTGATAAATTCCAATACCCCTTCCGGGATGACGATAACACCATAGTTTTTCCCCACGGCGGCCCGGCGTACAATACTGTCGCAGATGACCCGTGACAGATGCCTCAGGGTCATACCATAGGCCGAGTAGTCAACGTCTTTGCTGTCGTCGATTTTTTCATGGTCTACATAATTGGCCAGATCTTCACCAATAAGGGTTAGATTGGCATGGGTCTGCAAGGCGGTTTCAAGGGCCAGATGACTGGCAACGCGTCCCATGACCTTGCATATATGCCAGTATTTGACATCGGAACTGCAATCCGTACACAGGTTGCTGACGGATTCGGAAAATGCCAGGGCAGCGGTATGGAACCCAAAGGACATGGCGCACAATATTTTTCCAGTATTATCTCTTACCTGGATATCACCGTCAATGGTTTTGGGCACGCCGATGACCTGGATACCATCGTTTTTAAGTTCCTGAGCCAGAAAAGCGGCATTGGTATTGGAATCATCGCCCCCCACAACCACCACGGCATCCAGTTCGAGTGACAGACAGGTTGCCCGGGAAAGGGCGATTTTTTCGGCAGAGTCAATTTTGGTGCGTCCGGTCTTAATCATGCAGAAACCGCCCATATTCCGGTGGGCATCGACAAACGCATCGGTGAGCGGGGTCACCTCATTTTCAATGATGCCGTCGGGCCCCATCAGAAAACCGAAAATACGGTTTTCAGGATTGGCTTTTTTAGCGGCATCATAAAGACCGGCAATGACATTGTGGCCCCCGGGGGCCGGGCCCCCGGAAAATACGATACCGATATTTCTTTTTTTGCCGAAGCTATTTTGTGTGGCTTGCGTCACGGTATCCTTGCCCAGAATTTTCTGGACCGGATTTTCGATAATGTCCGGCAGCTGCCGGCAGGCTTCTTTGTCCAGGGTAAACCTGTATTGGGGATCTTTTTCCAGTACGGTGAAGGGGTGGCTGAAAACCGGGCATTGCTGAATAGGGAAGTTGCGCCGGTCGGTGACTTTACGGTTGATATTATCAGTGGCCTTGAGTACATCCGGATGATTCAAGAGATCTGAGGGACGGGGTTCCATATTTTCTGGCATAGATCCTCCTAATAGTTTGGCTGGTCGTTTGATTTCGGGTAATAGTCTGCAACTTATACAAAGGTGAATTCATTGGTGTCAATAACATTCACCTAAGATGAGCGATTAGCATTTATATTTTGGGCGTTTACCGGTAATGCGATTTTTACCCATTGGGTGAAATGATGACATTTGCAATATTTTGAAATTATTGTGCTTATGGCTAAAAGCGTACTGCTAATCGCTCAATTTAGGATTCACAAAGATAATTGATCGAAATACAATATGTTGTATAGTAGATATAAAAATATACGATGGGTTGTGTTTTCTCTTTACATCGCAGCTGATTTTTGTTAAATTAACCCGGTACATAACCCAGTCGTTTCAGGAGAATTAAACGCGTGAAACTTAAAAGCCTGCAGATGTCCGGCTTCAAGTCTTTTCTGGATAAAACCAGCATATCCTTTCCCGGCGGCATTTCAGCGGTGGTGGGGCCCAACGGTTGCGGTAAGAGTAATATCATAGATGCCCTGCGGTGGGTTATGGGCGAGCAAAGCATGAAGCAACTGCGTGGCAAATCAAGGGAGGACATCATCTTTGCCGGTACCGACGGCAAACCGCCCCTGAACATGACCGAAGTCTCCTTAACCCTTTTCAATGACAACGGTTCGGCCCCTGCAGAGCTCAAGGATTATACTGAAATTATGCTGACCCGGCGCCTGTACCGCTCGGGTGAAAGTGCTTATTTTTTAAACAAACAGCCATGCCGGTTGAAAGATTTTCATAATATCTTCATGGGCAGCGGCATGGGAACAAAATCCTATGCGGTGATTCATCAGGGTAACATCGGCGCCATCACCGAGGCCGATCCGGCGGAAAGACGGTTTTTTATAGAGGAAGCCGCCGGGGTTACCCGCTACAAGACCCGCAAGAAAGAAGCCCTCCGCAAGATCGATGCCACCCATCAGAACCTGCTTCGGATTTCCGACATTATCGTTGAAATCAAGCGTCACATGGCCGGCCTTAACCGCCAGGCCCGCAAGGCTGAAATTTACCAGGCCACCCGGCAGGAGATTCGGCAGACGGATATTCTTCTGGCCCTTGGGCAGCACAATCACTGCCTCCGAAAGATTGCTGAAATTAAACATTGTTTAAAAACGTTGAGAGATACTGACCTGGCCCACAGCACCCGGCTTAAAAAATTGGATGCCGCCACAGAAGTGATTAAACTCGACCGTCATCAGAAAAATCAGGAAATTGCCGGGCAAAAATCAGACTGTCATGAAAAACAGCGTCTGATTGACCGGCAGGAAAATGATATCGTTCACCTGAGAGGGGAAATCACACGGTTGTCATCTGAGATTGAAGAGATTGAAACCGGGCGGGGTGAACTTGAATCCAAAAACGAAAAAATTATTGCCGAAATCAGCCAGGCCCGGGCGCAAAACAGTGATTTAAGCCGGCGGCGCAAGGCCCTTGAACACCGGATTGAAGCGGAACAACAGAATTCCGGTGGTATCACTGAAAATATGGCCGGTTTGAACAGTGCCCTTGAAGCCTGTAAGAAACAATTGATGGACCTGATGACCCGGGAGGCCCGCTATAAAAACAGTTCTCAAAACGCTGCCGGAATTCTTGAAAACATCCGGCGCCGTCTGAAAAGAATCGATGAAGAAAGGGTTCTGGCCGCTCGTAAAGTGGTGGAAACCGAAAAACAACAGCAAATTGCCAGGGAGATGTGCCATCAATCCCGGCGTGATAGTGACGCCCTGGATCATCAGATGGCCGCCATGCAAAAGGATCTGTCGGAAAGAAAAAGAGAACTGCGTCTTCAAAGTCAAACGGTTCAAAAAACGGTCCTGGCCCATAACCGGGTTGAATCCCGGTATTCAGCCTTGAAGAAGATGGCGGATAATTTTGAGTGGTATAAAGACGGGGTTCGGGCGATTTTGCAAAACAAGGCGTCGGTGTCGGCAATCGGGCACGTTTTCGAAGATGATGCGACCCCCGGTATGAACAATATCCAGGGGCTGCTGGCCGATATCCTTGAGCCGGAACCCGCCTTTGCCGCTGCAACCGAAGCAGTGCTGGGAGAATCGTTGCAGTACATCCTGGTGAAAGATCAGGAAACCGGCATTAAAGCCATTGATTACCTCCAGACCCATGATGCCGGATGCAGCGGTTTTATACCGCTGTCAACCCTGAAGCCTTTTGGCAAGGATCTTCGAAAAACGGTGGATAAGGCCACGTTTCTCCTGGACCATATTACGGTCAAGTCCGGTTATGGGGCGATTGCCGAATCTCTTCTGGGGCACGTGGTTGTCACCGCCGACCTGGCAGAGGCCCTGGCCCTGTGGAACAAAAACGGTGCATCCCGGGCCATGGTCACCGTGCAAGGGGATGTGGTTTCCGGTCAGGGGCTGATGATCGGCGGGAGCCGGGATAAAATGACCGGGATCCTGGCCAAGAAACAGGAACTGAAGACAGCCGAGGAACAGTTGGCGGTTTTGGTACAACAGCAGGCCGCTGCCCTGAAATTTCAAAAAGAACTGGAAGCGCAGGTAGATCGGGCTGAAAACGAGGTCCAGCAGCTGGTTACGAAGAAAAACAGTGTTGCCCAGGCGGCGATGGAAGCTGAAAAAGCGCTTTATAAGGCCACCGAAGATTTAAAGCATGCCCGCAACCGCCTTGAAATAACACAATTGGAACAGGAACAGCTTCTGGGTGAAGAAGAGGATGTCGACCGGGAAATCGAAGAGAACAACGCGCTTTTGAACGAGATCACCCAGGCGGTAAAAAAAGCCCAGGACGAGGTGGCTGTCATCACCGGTAACATCAGGAGCGCCACCGTTGAAATGGAAAATTTTAATCGCAAGAAGGTTGATCTGCAACTTGACCTTACCGCCCTGACGGCAAAATTGGAAAACGGTCGTACCAATCTTGGCCGGCTTGAAGAATTCAAAAATGACGGTATGGGCCGACTTGATGGGATCAAAGCAGCCCTTGCAACAAAAAAGAAGGAAAAAGAGGGGGCGGAACAGAAGATTAAAGAGACTGAGAGCGCCCTGGCCGGCCTTTATGAGGCGTTTAATACCCTTAAAAGAGAGCTGGAACAAAATGAAGACCGGTATCGGGCCATTGATGCCACGCTGACCCAAAACGATGAAATGATAGCGGGGATTCAGACCCGGCGGGAAAAAACATTGCAGGAAATTCAGCGTTTTGAAGTGGCGTATTCCCAGATAGAGATAAAAAAAGACGCCATCGAAAACCGCATTGAGGAACGCTACCACCGACAGCTTGCCCAGTTCAGAGCGAGCAGTGAGTGGCGCACCCAATTGGAAGAGATGCCCCAGGACCTTGACGAGGCCCAGTTAAAAGAACGATTGGCCGGTTTGAATCAAAAAATAACCGATATGGGCGAAGTCAATATGAGCGCCATTGGGGAATACGAAAAGCTCAAAGAGCGGTTTGATTTTCTTTCGGAGCAGCGGGATGATCTGGTTAAGGCCATCGAGGACCTGCATCAGGTGATTCGCAGGATCAATAAGATTACCCAGAAAAAATTCATGGAAACAGTTAGCCGGATAAATGAAAAACTCAGTGAGGTGTTTCCCCGTCTTTTTGATGGCGGGAGCGCCAAGCTGGTGCTGACCGAGCCGGACAAGCCCCTTGAAACCGGTGTTGAATTCATGATTCAGCCGTCGGGTAAAAAGCTGACCCGATTAAGTCTTTTGTCCGGAGGAGAAAAGGCCCTCTCGGCCATTGCGTTTGTTTTTTCCATTTTTCTGATCAAACCGGCTTCATTTTGTCTCCTGGATGAAATTGACGCCCCCCTGGACGAAGCCAATGTTTTTCGGTTTAATCATCTTCTCAAGATGATCGGGGAAAAATCCCAGATCATCATGATCACCCATAATAAACGGAGCATGGAATTTGCCGATACCCTTTTCGGCATCACCATGGAAAAAAAGGGGGTTTCCAAAATCGTTTCTGTTAATTTTGAACAGACCGCCAGCATAAATGATGAAGAGGCAAAAAATAATTATGAATGATGAATGCGGTTTTGCTGCGTTCTGTCTATTTATAAACTTTGGTACTATCGTAGGGTGGGCTGTGCCCACCAATAGGCAGAGCGCAGCCACACCATAATTCATAATTCAGCATTCATAATTTATCATTTTGTACCGTCGGCTGATAGCTGCACAGCGGTTCTTCGGCCAGATAGTCGCCCGTGGCTTCAAAGGCCCGGGCCCGACACCCGCCGCAGACGGCCTTATATTCACACCCGCCGCACTTGCCCTTTAGATTATCATAGTCCCGGAGCGCCAGAAACACTTTTGAATGATGCCAGATGTCGGCAAACGACTCGGTGGTGACGTCTCCGCAGGGTACATCCAGAAAGCCGCAGGGCTGGACAATACCGGTATGGGAGATGAAGCAGAAGCCGGTGCCCCCCAGACAACCCCGGGTAACGGCATCCAGTCCATGGCTTTGGAATGTAACGGTTTTGCCCTCTTTTTTTGCCCGTTGCCGGAGTATTCGGTAATAGTGGGGGGCGCAGGTGGCCTTTAATTGCAATGGGGACTTGTCGCGTTGATCGTAAAACCAGTTGAGGGTCTCTTCATATTCGGTACTTGAGATTTCCTGGTCCACGATATATTTACCGCGTCCGGTGGGCACCAGGAGGAATATATGATGGGCCACGGCCCCCAGTTCAACGGCCAGGTCCTGAATCAGCGGCATCTGGTCTATGTTGGTTTTGGTGACGGTGGTATTGATCTGGAATTCAAGGCCGGCTTCCCGGGCCATGCGGATGCCGTTGAGGGCGCCGTCAAAGGCACCATCAGTGCCCCTGAATTTATCATGACTTTCCCTGGTGGCACCGTCCAGACTGATACTGATGCGCTGGATGCCCGCCGCCACCATTTTGGCCACCGCTTGCCTGGTGACCAAGGTGCCGTTGGGCGCCATGACCATGCGCAGGCCTTTGTCCGTACCGTATCGGGCGATATCGAATATGTCCGGGCGCAGCAGGGGCTCGCCGCCGGTGAGGATAATGATGGGGTCGTCCACCAGGGCAATCTGATCTAACAGTTGAAAACAGGCCTTGGTGTCCAGTTCGCCCTTGTAAGGGCCGTTGGTGGCCGATGCCCGGCAGTGCACACACGACAGATTGCAGTTGCGGGTGGTTTCCCAGGCCACAAGGCGCAGGGTTGAGCGTTTTCGGGCATGGCCGGAATGATCGCCGGCTGTCGGTTTAGCTGGGTGCATGATGCTATGCCCTTTCTTTTAGAATGCTGGCCGTTTCCATGGCAAAATAGGTCAGAATCATGTCTGCTCCGGCACGCTTAATCGATGTAAGGGTTTCCATCATAACCTTGGGGCCGTCTATCCACCCCATTTTTTCGGCCGCCTTGATCATGGCATATTCACCGCTGACATTGTAGGCGGCCACCGGGAGATCGATTTCCTGCCTTACCCGGCAGATAATGTCAAGGTAGGCCAATGCGGGTTTTATCATAATAATATCGGCCCCCTCTTCAATGTCCATGGTGACTTCCCGGATGGCTTCCACCGCATTGGCGGGATCCATCTGATAGGTGCGGCGGTCTCCAAACTGGGGCGCGGAATCCGCTGCCTGGCGAAAGGGACCATAATAGGCAGAACAGTATTTGGCGGCATAGGACATGATGGGAATATTATACAGATTGTTTTCATCCAGGGTGTTGCGGATTTCCGCCACCCGCCCATCCATCATGTCGGAAGGGGCCACCATGTCGGCCCCTGCCCGGGCATGGGACAGGGCCGTGCGGGCCAGCAGATCCAAGGTGGCATCGTTATCAACATTCTGGCCGTCAATCACGCCGCAATGGCCATGATCCGTATATTGGCAAAGGCATACATCGGTGATCACCATCAACTCCGGCAATTTGTTTTTGACGGCTTTCACCGCTTTCTGGACGATGCCGTCTTTTGCATAGGCGCCCTTTCCCATGGGGTCCTTGTGATCCGGCAGGCCAAACAGCATCACGGCGGGGATACCGAGTTTAAATGCCGCTTCGGCAGTTTTGACAAGATTGTCAATGGATAACTGGTAATGCCCGGGCATAGAGGGGATGGGGTTTTTGACGGATTTGCCGCTGATGGCAAAAAGTGGTAGAATCAGATCATCCACGGTCAGTATGGTTTCACGAATCATACGCCGAAACGCAGGGGTTCGACGCAAACGGCGAGGACGGTAGTCTGGAAAAAGCATGGTGGTTTCCTTTCAAAAAATGTAGTGTTTCAAGTGCCCGACAACAAAGCAAATGCGGTACCCTGTGAAGGCTTACCAATTTTTCAGGCGATCTCTTCGTCGGTGAGGTAACAGGCCGGGTCAGGGGCCCAGATTTCACCGGAAACCGCTTCGGCCCGCACCCGGAAGTTGCCGGCACAGATGTCCAGCCATCGGCAGGTAGCGCAGCGGCCGGTAACGTGTTTTTTTTCTCCTTGAGTTTTTTCAATAGCGGTTCCGACAGATCCATCCAGATATCGGAAAACGGGCGCACCCGGACGTTGCCGAAACTGTAATGCCGCCAGAATTGATCGGCATACACCTCTCCGTCCCAGCTGACGCATCCGAATCCACGTCCCGAATTGTTGCCCTCGTTCATTTTCAGTAGTTCCAGAACATCGGCGGCCCTTTCCGGATCTTCCTTGAGAAGCCTGAGATACACATACGGGCCGTCGGCATGGTTGTCCACGGTCAGGACTTCCATGAATTTGCCTTTATCGTGAAGCGTTCGGGTGAGATCCATGATCAGGTCCACGGCCTTTCTGGATTCTGCATGGGATAGATCTTCCTCCACCAGTTTTGAGCCGCGCCCGGCATAGACCAGATGATAAAAGCACACCCGCGGGATCTCCATATCCTCCAGTAGTCCAAAAATATTGGGTATTTCATGAACATTGTGTTTGTTTATGGTGAAGCGCAGCCCCACCTTGATGCCGGCTGCCTGACAGTTTTTGATGCCTTCAAGGGCTTTTTTAAAGGCCCCTTTCACCCCTCTGAAACGGTCATGGACCGCTTCCATGCCATCTAAGCTGATTCCCACGTAGGAGAGGCCGATCGCTTTGAGGACGCGTGCTTTTTCGGCGGTGATCAATGTGCCGTTGGTTGAGATGACGGCTCGCATGCCTTTTTTGACGGCATACTCGGCCAGTTCAGGAAGGTCCGGGCGCACCATGGGCTCCCCGCCGGAAAAAAGCAGTACCGGGGATCCAAAGGCGGCCAGATCGTCGATGAGGGCCTTTCCTTCATCGGTGGACAGCTCGTTTTCAAAAAACATGTCTTTGGCCTGGGCATAGCAGTGAATACATTTCAGGTTACATTTACGGGTGATGTTCCAGACCACCACCGGCCTTTTATCACTGGAGAACTGGAGCAGATGGGACGGCAGTTTTCCGGATTGACGGCCGTAACGCAGTGCGTCGGACGGTTCAACCGTGCCGCAGTAAAGTTTCGATATTCCGATCATAGTTAATTTTTTCCATGTTTAATGGTTGATGATCTTCCGAGGGGGATCAGGCGGACGTCAAATCCTTTAATTCATCCCTGATAAGGGTGCTGATAAAGGATTCCGGATCTGAAAGTGCCTTTCGGGTGATAAAAAAACGGTTTTTTCCGGTTTTTTCCCGGATCAGGTTAAGACCCAGTTTGAAATCAGATTCGAGCCGCGTGTATAAATGATCAAGCACGGTTTCCGTATGAATGACCTGTTCAATTAGAAAATCGATGGCATCCTCTTCCAGTACAATATTGATGTCGAAATTTTTTAAAAAATTCAGCTCAATCCGTTTGATCTCATCATAAAAGAATTTGATTTTTTTGATAACGCTTCCGATATCCATAATCCGGGTGCAGTAGAGCTCTGCTGCATTGTTGATCCTGGATGACGTCAGCAGAACATTATATCGGGTGCCCAGGGTTTTACGATTGGTTTCGATGTATTGTCTGATATGGCTTTTCTCAGCAAGATAAAGTCGTTTATAATTTTCCATTGTCTCGGACGCGGTGTCCGGGCCGGTGATGGCCGCCAGTGTTTTTCCCGGGTCTTCAATAACGGCAGGGGTTACCGGGAATTTTTGAACGCTGGTGGAGGGGAGCGTTTTTTCAAACACCAGCAGGGCCTTTTCCATGGCACTGACCAGGCCCCGGGCCCCGGTGTTCTCGCCAAAGGCTTTTTGGGCCAGGATGTAAAGGGCCTTTGCATCGAATTTGATATCAATGCCATAGGCCGCAAAGTCCATCTTTTTACCCATAATGATGGGATTGTTGGGTGTTCTTAAAATTTGAAACAGATCGTCCTGGGACAAATGCTCAAAAATTGCGGTGACCGGAAGACGGCCGATGAATTCGGATTCAAAACCGAATTGGATCAAATCTTCGGTTTTAACATGTTTCAGGATATCAAAAGAGGGGGCCGAATTGGTTATATCAGCACCAAAGCCGATGCGCTGGTGGGTGATTCTTTTTTTAATAATGGGGCCGAGGCCATGGAAGGCGCCGCTCATGATAAACAGTATATTTCGGGTGTTTACCGTGTTTTTCTCACGTTTGCCGGTTTTGCGAAACCGTTCGATTTCCTGCATCATGGAAATGGGATCGTGGGGGACTTTCAGGTCAACGTCTGTTTCTTCCATGGGTTTTAGCAATGCCCGTTGAACGCCGGTGCGGGACACATCGGCACCCACCATGTTCCGGCTTGAAGCGATTTTATCGATTTCGTCAATATAAACAATGCCGCACTGGGCCAGGTCAATATCATTATCCGCTTCGCGAACCAGATCCCTTAACAGGTCCTCAACATCACCGCCCACATATCCGGTCTCACTGAACTTGGTGGCATCCCCTTTGACAAAGGGAACGCCGAGTTTTTTGGCGATGAGCTTGATCATGTATGTTTTACCGACCCCGGTGGGGCCGATCATCAGGATATTATTTTTGATGCCGCCTACCATATCCAGGCGGTCATCCAGATCGGGCCGGGTCTGTTTGATCCGGTTGAAATGGGTACATATTTTGGTACAAAGAACCGCTTTGGCATTATCCTGCCGAATAATATACTGATCCAGATAGGCAATCAGTTCCTCGGGTTTGGTATTAAAGTCGATGAATTTTTTCCGGGAAGGTGGGCTTTTGTCTGTTGTTGCCGGATTTTCCTGGGGCATCATGACCGAATGGCTGAGTTTCACACTACCGCCGAATTTTTTGGATAGAAATTCGCCGATCTCTTTTTCAATCTCTTTGGGATTGGGTATTTTCTCGTTGTTCGTTTTCATAAAAAGACTATAATCACGGCTTTAAAAAAATGCAAGCCGATGTGGCCGGGTTACTCGTCAGAACCGCAGGGAAAGACAGCTCAGGCCACCGTCTACTTTTTGAAACTCGGACACATCCACTTCAATCACATGATAACCTGTCGTCCGGATGGTTTTTCGGGCACCGGGATATCCCGAGGGCACCAGAACATGATCATTGATCCAGACACAGTTGGCGGCATAGCTTTCTTTGGGTGTTATTTCCAGAATGGTGTATTTTTGAAAATCCACGTGCGTTAAAAACTCACCGGTGGCCGCTAAATAATTGTTTTCCAGGTAGGCCACCCCGGTTTTCAGGTGGAGCACGTTGTTCAGTTCTATGGTGGATCCGGTCATGGCATAGTCGTTTAATATGGCCGTCAACTGCCGGGCACCTTCGACATTGGTGCGTTGGGACAGGCCGATATAATAGTGGCTGCCCACCATCATGACATCACCGGCATCCAACGTCCCCGGGGCGGTGATTTTTTTGACGGGCCGATCCAGGCCGCTGAGCACGGCGGTCATGGTTTCGATCTCTCCCTTTCGGGAAAAGGCCCCCGGGTTTGTGAGGATGGCACAATGGGGCGTTATCAGGGCCGTGTCTTCAATAAAAGTGGAATCCGGATACCGGTCATCCGGATCCAGAATGGTGACCTGAAGTCCGCATTGTTGCAGGGCCTCAATGTAGCGTTGATGCTGTAAAAGGGCACTGGTATAATCGGGTTTTCCAAGATTTGATGAGGTGAGGCCGTTGGTCAGGTTTTTGCAGGGTGTTCGAACGATGGCTCTGGTAAACATGGGGTCGCCTTATTAATTGAATAGTGAAAATTGAATAGTGGAAACTTATGGTATCGCTCCTGCCCGCCATCGCTCTCGCTCAGGCGAGGCGGGCGGGTCGCTCTGTCTTTTGGTGGGCACAGCCCACCCTACGATACTGATAGGTTGAAGGTAAAAGGTAAAAGGTGGAAGGTTGAAGGTAGCGTTGCCTGTCAAATAGGCAGAATGCCTTTAACCTTCAACTTAAACAACCTGAGAAGCTGCCCCGGTTACAGGATCTGGCTTAAAAACAGCTTGGTCCGGTCACTGGTGGGATTTTTGAAAAAGTGTTCGGCGGTGCCCTCTTCCACAATCTGTCCGCCGTCCATAAAAATGACCCGATCCGAGACTTCCCGTGCGAACCCCATCTCATGGGTGACGGCAAGCATGGTCATGCCTTCCCGTGCGAGGGTCTTCATGACTTCCAGGACCTCACCGATCATTTCCGGATCCAGGGCCGATGTCGCCTCATCAAACATCATGATTTTGGGCTGCATGGCCAGGGCCCGGGCAATGGCCACCCGTTGCTGCTGGCCCCCTGAAAGCTGGGCGGGATAGACATTTCCCTTGTCGGAAATGCCGACCTTTTCGAGCAGCTCCTGGGCAATGTCCATGGCCTGTTTTTTGCTTCTTTTGCGGACGATCAGTTGTGCGATGGTGATGTTTTCAAGGACGGTTTTGTGGGGGAACAGGTTGAAATGCTGGAAGACCATGCCCAGCTCCTCGCGTACTTTGTTGATGTCCGCTTTTTTATCCAGAATATTTTCACCGTCGACGATGATGTCACCGCTGTCAACCTCTTCTAAACGGTTGAGGCATCTTAAAAAAGTACTTTTCCCGGAACCGCTGGGGCCGATAATAACCACGACCTCGCCCTTTTGGACATCGGTGGAGAAATCTATCAGTGCCTTGACTTCCCTGCGGTTGGGCGTCCTGAATGTTTTGTAGAGGTTTCTTACCTTAATCACTGATGGAGAGTCTCCTTTCTAGGTATTGGGTGGCCATGGAAAGGGTGGACGTCAAAACCAGATAGAGGAAGGCCACTGTAAAATAGATTTCAAATGCACTGTAGGTCCTGGCCACGGCCTGTTGCCCCTGGAACATGAGGTCGGCCAGGGCAATGACGGAAACCAGGGACGAGTCTTTTATCAGGGAGATGAACTGCCCTGCAAGGGGGGGGATAATCCGTTTGAAGGCCTGGGGCAGAATGATATGGCGCATGGCCTTTGCATAGGACATGCCCAGAGATCGGGCCGCCTCCATCTGTCCTTTGTTGATGGACTGGATACCCGCCCGCACGATTTCACCCACGTAGGCGCCTTCAAAAATGGCCAGGGCCGCGGTGCCGGCTGCAAAGGCCGACAGCCGCAGCATGGAACCTGCGAAAAAATAGATGATGTATATCTGGACAAGCAGGGGCGTGTTTCTGATAAGTTCAACAAAGGTAAAGGCAATGGCCCTGGTCACCGGTTCGCTGGAGAGCCTGCAGATGCCCAGTATGGTCCCCAATAAAATGGCGAAGATGATGGCGACAACGGAAATTTTCAGCGTCAGGACAAAACCGATCATCAAAACGCCCATATGAAGGCTTGGTGTGGTTTCGTATGAGAATCTGGTGCCGTAATAAAAAAACATCTTGGGGATATTTTCCCAGTGCCAGATATAGGTGATGCCCTTGGTGGCCAGAAAGTAATAAATCCCGCCGACAATGACGGCCAGTACGCCCAGTGTGATAAAAGATCGTTTATTGAAGACCAAATCACCCTCCTGCTGGAAAAGGGAGAGCCTTAAATCCGCTCTCCCTTGATTGTTTTATTGTTTTTGGGCCATTTCCGCAACATAGTCCACAAACCATTTTTGTTTGATTTGATCCCAGCGACCGTCGCCGCGGGTTTGACGCAGAAAATTGTTGAGGAAATTAAGAAAATCAGGGTCACCCTTGCGGATGGCCCATGCCAGGGGTTCATAGGTAAGGGGCTCAAAAATGCCAAAGCAGGTCTCTTTATATTTGGCTGCGAATACGCGAATCTGCGGTTCGTCATAGACAAAGGCGTCGGCCATGCCGTTGGCGACCTGGATGGCACCGTCTGTTTCACTTTTGAAAAATCGGTGGGTGGCATTGGGCATCCGTGTTTCAGTAGTGAACTGACCGGTTACACCAAGCTTGCTGGTGACGATCTTACCTTTTTTGTTAAGGTCCTTGTAGCTTTTTATTTCACCCTTGTCCTTCTTGTTGACCAGCAGGCACTGGCCGATATAGTAGTAGGGTTCGCAAAAATTGACTTTGAGGTTCCGGCTCTGCAGTATGGTCATACCCGACATGATAATATCAAATTTATGTGTCATCAAGGAGGGGATAATGCCTTCCCATGCAGTATTGATGAGTTTGACTTTTTTTTCTCCGCCTTCACCAAAAATTGCTTTTCCCATTTCATAGGCCATGTCCACATCAAATCCAACGATATTGCCTTTTTCATCCTGCATTTCAAAGGGCTGGTAGCCGGCTTCCATGCCTACCCAGAGCTCACCTCTTTTCTGGATCTCTTCGATGGTGGATGTCTTGGCGATGTCTTGAGCGGTGAATGCCATCGCCGTGCCCAGGCAAAAAAAGCCGGTGAACGCAATGGTCAGCAGCACTACAACTATTTTTTTCATTTTCAGTGATCCTCCTTTTTATAAGATAAAGTTAAGCAACACGAAATGGGCATTTTGCTGCCCCGTCAAAAGGATATTTCTGTCAGGTCACCTCCTTTCGGTTCTTTGGTCTGTTGAACTTTTTTACCATTAATTCAACCATATGTAAATAATTAAGTTTAGGTGGAAATGACAATGCCCCAATGGGCTTTATAATAACAGATGTTCATTTTTTATAAGTTATTTCAATTGCTTCCGGGGATTCTCTCCTGCAGCTTTATTGTTTTGGAATGTTGTGGTGAGAAAAAATGGACACGCGAAAAGATAAGAAAAAATGGTACGCCCGGCAGGATTCGAACCTGCGATCTTCAGCTCCGGAGGCTGACGCCCTATCCCCTGGGCTACGGGCGCAAAATTTGTGTATGGTAATAATGGATACGAAACCACAAGTCAAGCCTGAAAATATTATTTGGTGTCGGTGATCAAATGGGGATTTTTTTCAAAGGCCGCTTTGGCTTCCCCAACCACATAAAGTGAGCCGGCGATACAGATCACTCCATCTTGTGCTGTTGTTTGAATGGCGTGCTCTACGGCCTTTCCCACATCATCAATGCAGGTGATATCCGATATCATCCGACGCGCAGCAACAGTTAGTGTTTCGGTGGGCAGTGCCCGGTCGATTTTCGGGCGGGTCAATATGAGCCGGTTGCAGATCGGCAAGAGGTGTTGCAGCATGGCATGGTAGGGTTTATCGTCCAGCATGCCGGCCACCAGGGTTATTTTGCACCCCGCCAGGTGGTCTGAAAGATACACGGCCAGGTTGCGGGCCGCACTCAGGTTGTGGGCACCGTCCAGAATGATACAGGGTGATTTTGACACCACTTCCAGCCGGCCGGGCCAGATGGTTTTCAACAGTCCTGTCCGGATGGCATCCAGGGGGAGAACCGCTTGATCCCGGACCAGTATCTCACATGCCGCCAGGGCCAGGGCCGCATTATCCACCTGAAAGTTGCCCAGAAGGCCGGTCTGCATATGATGCCAGGTGTTTTCCATGCCGAAATAGGTAAACGTTTGCCCTTTATTCCGTCTGACCCTGAACTGCCGGCCGAGGCGATACAGCGGGGCAAGGCGGTCGGTGGCGATGTTTTCCAACACCGCGATGGCTGATTTTTGTTTCACGCCGGTAATGGCGGGGGTCTTTTCCTTGATGATACCGGCCTTTTCATTTGCTATCTCAGCAATTGTATGGCCGAGATAGGATTTATGTTCGATGGAAATGTTGGATATGATGGAAACTGCCGGGCGAATAATGTTGGTGGCATCCAGACGTCCCCCCATTCCGGTTTCGATAATGGCCCAATCCACATGCTGGCGCTCAAATTCAAAAAACGCCATTGCCGTGGTACATTCAAAAAATGTGGGCTCCCGGGATCCGAAGTGGGTTTTTTTTACCGCTTCATAAGCGGCGATAACGTTACTGTCGGAGATGGGGATGTTGTTGATACAGATCCGTTCGTTAAACCGGACAAGGTGCGGGGAGGTATAGAGGCCTGTCTTGTATCCGGATGCCGTCAGCACCGATGCCAGGATGGACGCAATGGATCCCTTGCCGTTGGTTCCGGCGATATGGATGCATTTAAATTTGTCTTGGGGATTGCCGAGGCCTTCAAGGATATTTTTGATGGTTGAAAGCCCGAGTTTAATACCGAATCTTCTTAACCCGAACATGGTTTGAAGACATTTTTCGTATTTATTTTCAGATTCCATTTTTTTCACAAAAAAAACCCGGCAGGAATGTGTGCCTGCCGGGTAAAATATCTCGGTTGGTTTTACTTATACCTGTATTTGTTTCTTGCTGCTGTAATTCTCACCCTTCTCAAAGCTTCACGCTGCTTGCGGCGTTTGTATTCACTTGGTTTTTCATAGCTTTTTTTAAGCTTCAGGCGTTTGAAAAGACCATCATTTTGAATTTTTTTCTTTAAAATCCGCATTGCTTTTTCAAGGTCATTGTCATAGACTTTAACTTGAATAGCTTTCACACTTACCAGCCCCCTTTGTTCCATCAAATATCAAGCTATATTGAAATATTGACGGTTATTTTTGTTCCTATAAAAATTTTAATCATAATAAAGACCAATTGCTTTAAATACCCGAAAAAAAACTGATTGTAAAGAAATAATTTTTAAAAATGCGGGTATTCAGGTCGTATTGTATGTAAGCTATGTCGCTACAGTATTTCAGTCCCCGGCAAGCCGGACCATTGCCAGGCGTTTGTTCATTGAAGCCTGTCAATATTATCTTGACACCCCGGTTTCTTTTGGACATATTTAC
Organism: uncultured Desulfobacterales bacterium; assembly: GCA_942490765.1. Lineage (GTDB taxonomy): Bacteria > Desulfobacterota > Desulfobacteria > Desulfobacterales > 4572-123 > 4572-123. Next base: position 49,408 of record CALNYM010000034.1, read on the forward strand.
ACCTTTAGATCTTGTTTAATTCATCAGACAAATAAAAGGAGGATGGCACATGCGTTTGATTCTATTGGGCGGCCCCGGAGCGGGGAAAGGCACTCAGGCCAATTACATCAAAGAAAAATTTCAGATTCCTCAGATCTCAACCGGTGATATGTTACGGGCCGCTGTAAAGGCGGGCACTGAACTGGGAGTTCAGGCAAAAAAAATTATGGATACCGGCGGCCTTGTATCGGATGATATCATTATCGGCCTTGTGAAGGAACGGATTAAAGAACCCGACTGTGAAAACGGTTTCCTGTTTGACGGTTTCCCACGAACCCTTCCCCAGGCCGATGCCATGAAAGATGCCGGCGTTTCCATAGACGCTGTTGTCGATATCGATGTTCCTGATGAAGAGATTATCAAACGGATGAGCGGCCGGAGAGTGCATCTGGCCAGTGGTCGGACGTATCATCTTATCTTTAATCCGCCAAAGGAAGCGGGCAAGGATGATGAAACCGGAGAATTGTTGATTCAGCGGGATGATGACAAGGAAGAAACGGTTCGCAAAAGGCTGGATGTCTATCATGGTCAGACCGAACCCTTGGTTGATTATTATAAACGTTGGAAAGCCGCTGGTGATGCCGCAGCCCCACAGTATATTCATATTAAAGGTGTCGGGAAGGTGGCGGGGATAAAAACCAGCATATTTTCCGCGCTTGAAAAGTTATAATTTTTTTCTATTATACGTCATAGCGGTTGTCCAGGGACGAAGGCAATGATATGGGTTGTCGCGTCTCTGACAACTGTTATAACGCAGTAGCTGGGGAGGTTTTGCGGACGCTATCCGGGTTCAAGGGAAACCCATGGGGTTTTGATGATGGCCGGTAAATTATATCCCGGATAGGCTTAAAATTAATTAAAGGGCTTGACAGATAAAAAAACATTATATAAAAGTTTTAGTTATGTTATTATAGACAACGGTAAAAATCCCACCTGGGAGAGATACTCTTATTCTTCAGATTTTAATCACAAAAGTAATCATTTCTGCTATATAGACCAAAGTGGAGCCGAGTTACAACCCACCCAACACTATAACATTGTGATAAAAAGAGGATACCGGTCGGTCGGATGAGTTCTGTTTTCAGGCGGTTTTGGGTATTTCTGGAAATTAATAGCGTTCATTCTTCAAATTAAATATTATTGAATGGACATAACAGGAAAAAGATCAATGAATATAGTCGAATTAAAGAACAAAAAAATCAGTGAATTGACCAAGATGGCCAATGAACTGAATATTGAAGGCGCAGCGGGGATGCGTAAACAGGAATTGATTTTTGCGCTTTTGCAGGCCCAGATTGAAAAGGATGGTTTGATTTTTGGCGAGGGAACGCTTGAAATTTTGCCGGACGGATTTGGTTTTCTCCGGGCGCCCAATTATAATTACCTGCCCGGCCCCGATGATATTTATGTGTCACCTTCGCAGATTCGACGGTTTAATTTGAGGACCGGTGATACCGTATCCGGTCAAATTCGGCAGCCCAAGGAGTCCGAACGCTATTTTGCACTGTTGAAGGTAGAGGCGGTTAATTTTGAAGATCCGGAGGTGGCACGGGAAAAGATTCTGTTTGACAATTTAACGCCCCTTTATCCGGATAAAAAAATTAATCTCGAACTTGACAAAAACAATTATTCCACCCGGATCATGGATCTTATGACGCCGATTGGATTCGGCCAGAGGGGATTGATTGTTTCTCCACCACGGTCCGGAAAAACCATGCTGCTGCAATTTATCGCCAACAGCGTCGTGGCCAACCATAAGGATATTGTCCTGTTCGTACTGCTCATCGATGAACGGCCTGAAGAAGTGACGGACATGGAACGATCGGTCAAAGGAGAGGTGATCAGTTCCACCTTTGACGAACCGGCCGAACGGCATGTACAGGTGGCCGAAATGGTCATTGAAAAGGCTAAACGGCTGGTTGAACATAAAAAAAATGTGGTTATCCTGCTGGACAGTATCACCCGTTTAGCGCGGGCCTATAATTCCGTTGTTCCTCCCAGTGGTAAAATTTTGTCCGGTGGCGTGGATTCCAATGCCCTGCAGCGCCCCAAACGATTCTTTGGTGCGGCCAGAAATATTGAAGACGGCGGAAGCCTGACAATTATCGCGACAGCGCTGGTTGATACGGGCAGCCGGATGGATGAGGTTATCTTTGAAGAGTTCAAGGGCACCGGAAATATGGAGATCCAACTGGATCGAAGGCTTGCGGATAAACGGTTGTACCCGGCCATTGACATCAATAAATCCGGAACCCGTAAAGAAGAATTGCTGATGGACGTGGATACTTTGAATCGGGTATGGATCTTAAGGAAACTGCTTTCCTCGTTAAATCCCGTGGACAGTCTTGAATTTTTACTTGAAAGAATGAGCGGAACAAAAGATAATAAACAATTTCTTGAAGCCATGAATTCATAGGTTTCATACAATCAGATATATTAGGAGGGTTATAAAAAACAATGAAAGCTGATATACATCCTGACTATTTTCAGACAACCGTCAAGTGTGCCTGCGGCAATGTCGTCGAAGTGGGCTCCACCAAGAAAGACATTCGTGTTGAAATTTGTTCAAAGTGCCATCCGTTTTTTACCGGCAAACAGAAACTGGTGGATACTGCCGGTCGGATCGAGCGTTTTCGCAGAAAATATGCAAAATTTGAGAAATAACCGGGTCATGGTGCCCTCGTTTAATTGAACAGTGAATAATGACGGTATTTTATCGATTTGAATAAAAAAGATAGAGCGAAGCGATACCACGCGTTTTCATTTTTCCCATATTCAAATATGAATTTTAAGTAGTTAACAATAAACCGGTGGCATTTTCGAAAATGGGGCAAACGCCCCATTTTTTATTCAAATGATGGTTGGCGGTTATGGTCTTTCAAATTTGTGGCAAGGGGTTTTATGTTTGATAAACTCATAGGGGTTGAGAAACATTTTCTTGAAATTGAAAAGCTTTTAAGTGATCCGAAAATTGTTAATGATCGTGAGGCTTATCACAAATATATTCGGGAGCATGGTGAACTCATTAAAATCATCGAGGCTTTCCGAACCTACAAACAGGTCCTTGATGACCTGGATGACAGCCTGGGATTGTTAAGAGATGCGGATCCGGAAATAAAAGGGCTTGCTAGAGAAGATGTCGACAGTCTGAACCTTCAAAAAGCGAATCTGGAAGATGATCTCCGTAAATTGATGACGCCAAAGGATCCTAACGATGAGAAAAATGTGCTCATTGAAATTCGGGCCGGTATTGGCGGCGATGAGGCCGGGCTGTTTGCCGCCGATCTTTACAGGATGTACACCCGGTACGCCGAAGGCCGAAACTGGATGGTAGAGGAGATGAGCCATAATGCCACAGGGGTTGGCGGCTTGAAAGAAATTGTTATAATGATACATGGCAAGGGTGCCTACAGCCGGTTTAAATATGAAAGCGGCACGCATCGGGTGCAGCGGGTTCCCGCCACGGAAACCCAGGGTCGGATACATACATCGGCCGTTACCGTGGCGGTATTGCCGGAAGCCGAAGAGGTGGAACTGCAAATTGATCCCAGTGAGGTCAAGGTCGATGTCTATCGGTCCACGGGCCCCGGCGGTCAATCGGTCAATACCACGGATTCCGCCGTGCGGTTGACGCATCTGCCCTCCGGCCTGGTTGTCACCTGTCAGGATGAAAAATCACAGATCAAGAACAAGGCCAAGGCAATGCGGGTCTTGCGGGCACGCCTGCTGGATCAGATGGAAGGTGAACAGAACGCTTTGCGGTCAAAAGAGCGTAAAAGCCAGATCGGCAGTGGTGAACGGAGCGAACGGATTCGGACCTATAATTTCCCCCAGGGGCGTGTTACCGATCATCGCATCGGACTGACCCTTTATAAGCTGGAAAGTATTTTACAGGGTGAAATTGACGTGATTATAAAAGAGTTATCGACTTTTTATCAGGCCCAGGCATTACAGAATGCAGACGCCCCTACAGGTTAGTGAAAAAATCTGGACCATTCTCGATCTTCTCAAGTGGAGCACCGCCTATTTAAAATCCCATGGGGTTGAAGCGCCGCGTGCATCGGCTGAAATACTGCTGGCCCATGTTCTCGATCTCAAACGCATTGATTTGTATATTAGATATGACCAACCCCTTGGAAAGTCTGAGTTGACGGCCTTCAAGGCCTTGCTGAAACGTCGGATGGCAAGGGAACCGGTGGCCTATATTCTTGGCGGTCGTGAATTCTGGGGCATGGCATTGAAGGTTTCCGAACATGTATTGATTCCAAGGCCAGAGACCGAATGTCTGGTGGAAGCCGCCCTCGGGGTTTTACCGGAAAATGCAGGGAGTGCACCCAAAAAAATTCTCGATCTGGGAACCGGCTCCGGTGCCATTGTCCTTGCCCTGGCAACAGAAAGGCCTGAAAACGGTTATTTTGCATCTGATGTATCTTTGGCAGCTGTTGCCATAGCCAGAAAAAATGCCCGAAACCATTGCCTGGATCATCGGATTTGTTTTTTTGCAGGGACCTGGTTTGATCCGTTGAAGTGCAGCGATACAGGATTTGACCTCATCGTATCCAACCCGCCTTATATTCCCACCGGCGGTATCCCATCACTTCAGGCTGAAATCAGGCGCTATGAGCCCTGGATGGCTCTGGACGGTGGCCCTGAGGGGCTGGATTGCCTGGAATTGGTTATTCACCGGGCATTGCGATATCTGGCAGTACAGGGTTCACTGTTGCTGGAAATGGGCTATGACCAGAAAACCGCCATAGCTGAAATTGCCCATGCTGCCGGCGGTTATAACCGCATTGAATTTTTAAAAGACTACAGCGGGCATGACCGGGTGGTAAAGCTGCAAAAAAAAAGTTTTTAAAATGTCGCGCCGAGCCAGGGGTTCAACCGTCCCATTGAAAACCTGAATCAATATAGTTTGATCGGATTATGAAAAACTGTTGCGTTCGTTTATAATATTTGTTACAGAATTCCGATTTAGAAATCACACGCCTGCGGACCGGATTCCAGGTGCTTTTCCCATGATGCGATTGGGTCGAAAGTTGGGCTTCGGGGAGATGCAGGCGAAGGCAAAAACCAAATGAAGGGAGAAAAAATGGCTTACGTTACAATGAAAGAACTCCTTGAAGCCGGAGTCCATTTCGGTCATCAGACCAAACGCTGGAATCCAAAGATGAAACCATATATCTTTGGGGCAAGAAACGGCATTTACATCATTGATCTTCAAAAGACCGTACGGATGTTCCGCACGGCCTATGATTTTATCGAAAAAACCGTCGAAAGCGGCAAATCCGTCCTTTTTGTCGGGACAAAGAAACAGGCCCGGGAATCGCTTTATGAAGAGGCCAACCGCTGTGAGATGTTTTATGTTCATAATCGATGGTTGGGTGGCATGCTCACTAATTTCCAGACCATCAAAAAGAGTATTGACCGCCTTAATTATCTGAATACCATAGAAAATGACGGGACGATTGAGCTGTATGTCAAAAAGGAACGGCTGAAACTCGGCAAGGAAAGAGTGAAACTGGACAATACGCTGGGTGGTATCCGTAACATGAACAAGCTTCCCGGTGCCATGTTCATCGTTGATCCCAAGAATGAAGCCATTGCCGTTCGCGAGGCCAAGCGTCTCGGTATACCGATTGTTTCCATTGTTGATACCAATTGTGATCCCGATGATATCGATTATATTATTCCGGGCAACGATGATGCCATACGGTCGATTCGGCTGATTACATCCAAAATTGCAGATGCCTGCATCGAAGGACAGGAAAAACTGGAAGAAAAGCGTCAGGCGGAAACCGACAAGGCCCTTGTCGAAGAAGAGCAGGAAAGGATACCCGGCAGTGAGGAAATGAAACCCGGGGAGCGAAAAGTTGTCGCAGACGGTTCGGAAGGGCCGGTGGTGGAGATCATAAAACGGTCCGCCGTAGAGGAAACCGAAGCCGAAGAAAATATAAAAGTAGAAGAAACAGGAGAATAAAGATGACAGCTATTAGTGCAGCAATGGTCAAGCAGCTCCGTGATAAATCGGGCGCCGGGATCATGGATTGCAAACAGGCACTTGCCGAGTGCGAGTGTGATATCGAAAAAGCCGTTGATTTTTTGAGAACAAAAGGCCTTGCCACCGCAGCCAAAAGAGCCGGCCGGGCGACCGCGGAAGGCGTTGTGGTGTCCTATATTCATATGGGGGGGAAAATCGGTGTATTGCTCGAGGTAAACTGTGAGACTGATTTTGTCGCTAAAAATGATGACTTCCAGGAATTTGCCAAAAATGTTGCCATGCATATTGCCGCGGTAAACCCGCTGGGTATAAATGCTGAAGATATCTCCGAGGATGTCCTTAACCGGGAAAAAGAAATTTTTCGGGCCCAGGTCCTTGAAATGGGCAAGCCTGAAAAAATGGTAGACAAGATTGTCGAAGGCAAGCTTAAAAAGTTTTTTAAGGAAAGCTGCCTGATGAGTCAGGACTATGTGCGGGATACCAGCCTGACCATTGCAGATGTCTTAAATAGTCTGGTGGCGAAAATCGGTGAAAATATTTCCATTGCACGGTTTACACGATACCAGATAGGAGCGTAATACCACTTTGGCAACCCCTCGATATAAAAGAATTTTATTGAAGCTGAGCGGTGAGGCCCTGATGGGCGATCAGGACTTTGGCATCAGCCCTGCAATGATTGATTATGTCGCGGAAGAGGTCAAGGCCATCGTCGACCTGGGGATACAGGTCGCACTGGTGGTCGGTGGTGGAAATATTTTCAGGGGCGTCGCCGGTGCGGCCCAGGGCATAGACCGGACCTCTGCCGACCACATGGGAATGCTGGCAACGGTCATTAACGGTCTTGCCCTTCAGGATTCCCTCGAGAAAAAGGATGTTCAGACCCGAATGCAAACCGCCATATCCATGCATGAAATGGCTGAGCCGTTCATTCTTCGCCGGGCTCTCCGTCATCTTGAAAAGGGGCGGGTGGTTATTTTTGGTGCGGGTACCGGCAGTCCCTATTTTACCACGGATACGGCAGCGGTCCTCAGGGCTCAGGAAATCAATGCCGAGGTGTTGTTGAAAGCGACAAAGGTGGACGGGCTCTACGACTGTGATCCGGTTATCAATCCTGATGCCCGGTTTGTTAAACGAACCACGTATATGGATGTCCTGGGAAAACAACTTAAGGTAATGGATATGACGGCCATTTCCCTGGCCATGGACAATGATCTGCCCCTGATTGTGTTTAATCTTAAAGACAGGGGCAATATTAAAAAAGTGGTTACCGGCGAGGATATCGGAACGTATATATCTAAATAGGTAGAAGGCAGAAGGTAGAAGGTTGAATCGTAGGGTGTGCCCACCAAACAGGCAGAATCCCTTCAACCTAAACAACCTTCAGTCTAAGTCAAATAACTTTAAAAGGGTGTAATATCATGATTCAATCAACATATCAGGAAACCGGCGATCGAATGAAAAAAACGACCAGTTCCCTTGAAAATGAATTGAAACGGGTTCGGACGGGTCGTGCTTCATTATCGATTTTTGATGGTATCCGCGTTGATTATTACGGCACCCCCACACCGCTGGCACAGATGGCATCACTTTCAATTCCCGAGAGCCGTTTAATTATGATTCAGCCCTGGGATGTCTCTGTTATTAAAGAGATTGAGAAAGCCATTTTAAAATCGGATCTGGGGCTGACACCTTCCAGTGATGGTAAAATTATACGGATTTCCATCCCCCCTCTCACCGAAGACCGCCGCAAAGAGATCGCCAAAATCGTGAGAAAAATGTGTGAAGACCATAAGGTGGCTGTCCGAAACATTCGCCGGGATGCCAATGAGTTGCTGAAAGGCTTTAAAAAAGACGGGGATATCTCCGAAGATGATGCCTTTAAAGCCCAGGAACAGGTCCAGGGCATGACCGATGAATATATAAAAGCCATCGATAAAATTTATACCGAAAAAGAAAAAGAAATCCTTGAATTCTAAGCCGATAAGTGGTGCTTTGGCAGACCTTGATGTTGAAAAGCTGCCTTTACATATAGCCATTATCATGGACGGGAATGGCCGGTGGGCCAAAAAACGACTTCTAAACCGGATTCAAGGCCATGAAAAAGGGGCACAGACGGTTCGAAAGATCGTAGAGGCCTCCCGAGAGATCGGCATCCAGGTATTGACCCTTTACGCTTTTTCAACTGAGAACTGGCAGCGACCCAAAAGCGAAGTCTCCGCTTTAATGTTTTTGCTGAAAAAATTTCTCACCTCCGAAACCAAAAATCTTCTTGAAAACAATATCCGGTTAAATGCCATCGGTGAGATTGAACGCCTTCCTGAAAACGTCCGATCAGCGTTGCAAAAGGCCATGGACGCCACGCGGCACAACAGCGGCATGCTTCTTAATCTCGCATTAAGCTACGGCGGGCGCCGTGAAATTACCCGGGCCGTTCGTAAAATTGCGGAAAAGGCGGTTGCCGGGGAGATCCACACGGGTGATATAACCGAGCAACTAGTGGCCGAACATCTTTACAACGCCCAGACACCGGACCCTGATTTGTTGATCCGGACCAGTGGTGAGAAACGAATCAGTAATTTTTTATTGTGGCAGATTGCCTATGCCGAGATTTTTATCACAGACAGCCTGTGGCCTGATTTTGATCGGGACGAGTTTATTCATATTATTAAAGCATATCAGTCCAGGGAGCGTCGTTTTGGTAATGTAAGGTAGAGGGTTGTTTTATTATATTCATTATGCATTTAAAACGCTTAATTACCGGCCTGGTTGCACTGCCTTTCCTCTTTTTGCTGATATTCAAATGGGGCGCTGGTATATTTGCCCTGACCATCTCTGTGGTGTGCCTCATTGCCCTCTGGGAATATTTCAGGATCGTTTTTAACGGTACGGCATATACCGCCGGCCATCCCATGGTGCTGGTGGCATTTGTGTTCGGGGCAGCCATGATCTGGGCTGCCGCCGATGCCGGTCCTGATGTTGTTTTTTTAATCCTCGCGGTGAATATTATTGCCTGCGGCCTGATCGCTGTTTTGCGATTCAAGCATGACCCCCATCTGCCCCATGTGATTGCCTGGCAGGTGCTGGGGATGGTCTATGTCCCCCTGTTTCTATCCTTTTTGGTTCTTATCCGCAATACGTCAGGGGGCGTCGCCTGGACGTTTACCATCATTGCCGTTATTTTTCTGGGCGATACAGGGGCTTATTATGCCGGCCGGCAATACGGTAAGCGAAAATTGTGTCCTTCCGTCAGTCCCGGAAAAACGGTTGAAGGGGCGCTGGGGGGATTGGCGGCCAATGTCCTGGCCGGTATCATCTGTAAACTTGTTTTTACCCTGCCCTTACCCTGGCCCGTCGTTATTCCCTTTTTTATGAGTATTGGTGCCGCAGGGCAACTGGGTGATCTGTTTGAGTCTATTTTTAAGCGCTCCGCCGATATTAAGGACTCCGGTAATATTCTCCCCGGTCATGGCGGTATTCTGGATCGAATTGATGCCCTGTTATTTGCTTTGCCCGTGGCCTATTGGTGGATCCATTGTCTGGCATAGCATCTAAAATTTAAAATTCTTTTTTTTATGTCAGAAAACACAGGAATAAAGGTTCCCAGGAATTTAAGTAAAAAAACGGATTTTCATGGAATCTGGAATAAAGATTTTTACCATGAAGGACATGAAGGAACTGAAGGGGAAAAACTTCAAGTCCTTCATGCCCTTCATGGTGGATTTTTGTTTTTTGTGGTGCCCGTAGGGCATGGTTGTTATCCAGAAGTCTTTCCGTGTATAATCCCCGTTCCAACGCGTCTGCATGGTAATGTATAGGTGAACAGATAGAACGATTGAATAAAGGTGTCCAAAAAGTTAAGCAAAAAAAGGTATTTTTTAAAAGGCCTGTTCTATGAAAAATTTATCCGTGATGGGGAGCACCGGGTCCATCGGGCGTAATGTGCTGGAAATTGTCCGGATGTTTCCCGATCAGTTTAAAATAAGGGCCCTGACCGCCAAAAAAAATGTGGATCTGCTGGCCAGTCAGATTTTAACCTTTAAACCGGAAATGGCCGCGGTCTATGATGCCGCCCTTGCACAATCCCTGACAGACCGGCTTCCGAACAATATCGCGACGGCTATTTTTTATGGCGATGGGGGGTATCATCGGGCTGCGACCCTTAAATCCATTGATACCGTCGTCACGGCGATGGTGGGGGCCGCTGGGTTGCTGCCCACTATGGCGGCCATCGATGCCGGCAAAAACATTGCCCTGGCCAACAAGGAAACCCTTGTCATGGCCGGCGAAATTGTCATGGCGCGGGCTGCTGAAAAAAAAGTTTCCATTCTGCCCATTGACAGCGAGCACAGTGCCATTTTCCAATGTCTGACCGGCAACCGGCGCCAGGATCTTTCGATGATCCTGCTCACCGGCTCAGGCGGACCGTTTTTAAAGCGTGGTAAAGATCAATTCCACAGCATAAAACCGGCCGATGCCCTGAAACATCCCAATTGGCAGATGGGTGATAAAATATCCATTGATTCGGCAACGCTCATGAACAAAGGCCTTGAATTTATCGAGGCGCGGTGGCTGTTTGATGTGACACCGGAGCAGATTCAGGTCGTCATCCATCCCCAGAGCATTGTCCATTCCATGGTGGCCTTTCAGGACGGATCGGTTATGGCGCAACTGGGGGTTCCGGATATGAAAGGTGCCATTGCCTATGCCCTGAGTTTCCCCAAACGATTGCCCATCGGACAGCCCATTCCCAGGTTTGCCGATATCGGCACCCTGGGCTTTGAGAATCCGGATCTGGAACGATTCCCCTGTCTGAAACTGGCCTTTGATGCCTGTGCCGCCGGAGGCACCCTGCCGGCCGTATTAAACGCCGCCAATGAAAAGGCGGTATATGCATTTTTGCACCACCAGTTAAGTTTTGTAAATATTGCGAAAGTGATCCGGCAGACCATGGAGCGCCATACCATCATTGAAAAGCCCGGGTTGGACGCCATTGTCATGGCCGATCGCTGGGCCAGGCAGGAAACCGAAAGGTTGATAGAAAAGGCTTTATAAGGTAGAAGGTGGAAGGTAGAAGGTGGAAGGTGGAAGGTAGAATCGTAGGGTGGGCTGTGCCCACCGACAGGCAGAATTCATTTAACTGACCTGGATAAACCGCCGCTGTTGAAAAGGCGTATGCCGCAAATTTTCAGACAGATAACAAGCTCCAAAATATAAATAAATAACAAATCACAAGCACCAAATAACAAATAAATCACAAATCACAAATTCCAAACAATAACCAACAATCAATTGTTTGTTGCCACATCGTGTGGCGCTGTTTTTGTTTTGATTTTCCAGAATTGATGAAAGGGTTTTTTAAATTAATTGCAATTGTTCCATGTAATGTTTTAACAAAAAAACTTGCAGCATTGGTGAATTGGAATATCCTTTCTTCAAGATCATAAGGTTTGGAATTTGAATATTGTTATTTGTTTGGAATTTGTATTTTGATCATTGTGATTTTTTAAATTTTGACATAAAAATACAACATTTATTATCAAATTACTTACCGCCCTGAAGCCAGTTTTCAAGGCGATGAAATTAACGGAATATACTTATGAGCACCAGCATTATCGCTTTTGTCATTGTTCTGGGCGTGTTGATATTTTTTCACGAACTGGGTCATTTTCTGGTCGCCCGCCTTTTCGGCGTGGGGGTGGAAAAATTTTCACTGGGATTCGGCCCCAGGATTTTCGGCAGAACCGTGGGGATTACCGATTATCGTATTTCCGCCATCCCCCTCGGCGGCTATGTCAAGATGGTGGGGGAAGATCCCGAGGCCGAAATCGATCCTGCCGAGATGGCCCTTTCGTTTACCCATAAACATGTTTTTAAACGCATCATGATTGTGGCGGCAGGACCCTTTTTCAATCTACTGCTGGCCGTGATCATTTTTTTCGGCCTGTTTATGGTATCCGGCACCTTTATTTTGAAATCCACCGTGGGAGAGATCAAAGAGGGGGCCCCGGCCTGGGAAGCCGGGGTGCAAAAGGGGGATCGTATTTATGCCATTGATGGCGTTGCCATCACCACCTGGGATGAAATGGCCGAGCGGATCAAAAACAGCGGGGGGCAGCCACTGTTGTGCCGAATTTACCGGGGCGAGTCCGAGATTGAACTGACCATCACCCCTCAACTTCAGACGGCCAAAAATATATTCGGTGAAGATACCCGGCGCTATGTTATCGGCGTGACATCCGCCGGGGACGTGATTCCGAAACGACTGAATCCCTTTGAGGCCCTGGGAGAGAGCCTTCGTCAGACATGGGACATCAGCCGGCTCACCGTATTGAGCATCGTAAAATTGATTCAGGGATCGATTTCCAGTAAAACGTTGGGCGGTCCCATCATGATTGCTCAGATGGCCGGGGATCAGGCCCGCGAGGGGGCTGCCAACCTGTTGTTTTTTACGGCCCTGATCAGTATCAATCTGGGGATTTTAAATTTTTTACCGATTCCGGTCCTGGATGGCGGTCACCTGATGTTTTTTACCATTGAAGCCCTTACGCGTCGCCCGGTGAGCACCAAGGTCCGCGAGGTCGCCCAGCAGATCGGTATGTTTATTTTGTTGCTGTTGATGGTGTATGTTTTTTACAATGACATCAGCCGGATATTTTTTAGCTGAAGTTGTCTTTAAATCGCAACTATTCAGAAGGCATTTTTCTATACCATGAAGCTCATGAAGGACATGAAGTTTCACACGCCAAATTTTTTCTTCATGTTCTTCATGAGCTTCATGGTGAATCGTTATAAAAATGAACATTGAGCGTTGAGTGGAAACAGGTGAAGTGACAAAACCCTTCAACCTTCAACCTGACCTGAATAAACCAGTGCTTTTGAAAAGGCGTACGCCGCAAATAACAAAAAACAAGCATCAAATGACAAACAAATTCCAAATAACAATTTTCACCTGATCTTTAAATTGGGTCAAACAAAACCCAAAGCTATTTGATTAACCCCATTCAGTCTTGAATTGATGTGCATTTTCATCTGTTTAGTTTTGGAATTTTAATCATTGTGATTTATTTGCCCTGTTAAATAAATCACAGATTTAATGCGAAGCATTATTTAACAGGGTAAAGAATTTGTATTTTGATTATTTTGATTTTTTGACATAAAAACCACGGATTTCAAAATTTAATTACTAAAAAACTTTTAAAAAATATGGAACAATCATGGCACATCGACTGGAAATAACACTCAGGCCCGACCTGTTTGATGCCGAAGGCGAAAAGATCCGGCAAAAGGCGGCGGATTATCTGGGTATCAAATTGGAAAAGGTACGCACCGTTCAGGTGGTTATTATTGATGCCGATTTTACAAAAGATCAGCTGGAAACGGTTCAACATGAGGTTTTTACCAACCCGGTAACCCAGGTGTCATCGTTTGATCCGCTGGATCTGTATTTTGACTGGACCATCTGGGTGGGCTTTCGCCCTGGGGTTCGGGACAACCCCGGCAGCACCGCCATCGAGGCGATTGAAGATGTCCTTAAACTCAATTTCGGTGCAAAGGCCGCTGTTTACACGTCTCGGCGCTACTGCCTGGAGGGTAGGGCATTGACCCGTGAGGATATGACTAAAATCGCCGGTGAACTGCTGGCCAATGATATTATTCAGCAATGGAAGGTTTTTCCAAAGACAAAATGGGATCCGAAAATCGGGATCGGTCTTATTTTGCCCAGGGTGAAACTCGATCACAAACCCACGGTCACGACCATTCCCGTGGAAAGTGATGCCGTTTTGCAGGCGGTGAGCGATCAGCGTTCCCTGGCACTGAATCCGGCGGATATTCCCACTGTCCGGGCCTATTTTATCGATCCGGGTGTGCAGCAGGCCAGGGCTGCCGTGGGGCTTTCCGATCCCACCGATATCGAGCTCGAATATATCTCCCAGGCCCGCAGCGATCATTGCAATCACAATACCTTTCAAGGGGTGTTTGAATACCATGATGTTGAGACCGGCGAGACCCAGCGGGTGGACAATCTGTTTAAAACCTGCATTCAGGCCCCCACCCTGGCCCTCAAGGAGAAAAAGCCCTGGGTGGTATCGGTGCTGTGGGACAATGCCGGGGTAGGGCGGTTTGACGAGGACCATTATTATACGATCACCGGTGAGACCCATAACTCTCCTTCCAACATGGAGGCCTACGGCGGTGCCATTACCGGTATTGTGGGCGTGTACCGCGATCCCATGGGCACCGGTCTGGGATCCAAGCTGATCATGGGCAGTTACGGGTATTGTGTCGGCCCCAGAGATTACACCGGCGGTCTTAAACCGCGGCTTCATCCCCGGCGCCTTTTAGACGGTGTCATCGAAGGGGTCAGGGATGGCGGCAATAAAAGCGGGATCCCCACCACCTTCGGGCAGGTGTTGTTTCATCCGGGCTATATGGGTAAATGCCTGGTTTTTGTAACGGCATTGGGGCTGATGCCGGCCAGGGTCAACGGGCTGCCGTCGGAGCTGAAAAAAACGTCACCGGGGGAATTGGTGATCATGTGCGGGGGCCGGGTGGGAAAAGACGGCATCCACGGGGTGACGGCATCGTCGGAAATTTATTCGGCCAATACCCCGGCCGGTCATGTGCAGATCGGTGATCCCTATACCCAGAAAAAGATGCACGACTTTCTGCTCGAAGCCCGGGACCAGGGGCTGATTCGGTTTATCACGGACAATGGCGGCGGCGGGCTCTCCTCGTCGGTGGGCGAAAGCGCCCTGTTTTCCAATGGCTGTGAAATACAGCTGGAAAAGGTGCCGTTAAAGTACGATGGTCTGGATCAGTGGGAGATCTGGATTTCAGAATCCCAGGAACGGATGACCATTGCTGTGGCGCCGGACCATCTGGAACAGTTCATGGCGCTTTCCCGCCGCCATGCCGTGGAGAGCACGGTGATCGGGCGTTATACCGATACCGGAAAGCTGCACATCACCTACAACGGCAACACCTGCGCCTATGTGGATCTGGACCTGCTGACGGGCCGGTTTCCCCAGTGGGAATTTGAAGCGGTGTGGCAACCGCCTGAAAGCAGGGGCATGACCGAGCCTGTGCTGGACGCACCAACGGATTATCGCACCCTGCTGCTGGATCTTATGGGCCGGCCGAATATCTGCTCCAGGGAGTGGATTACCCGCCAGTACGACCATGAGGTCCAAGGGTCCAGTGTCGTCAAACCCCTGGTGGGGGCAGGCCGGGATGTCAACAGTGACGCCTCGGTGATCCGGCCGGTGCTGACATCGTCAAAGGGCCTGGCTTTTGCCCAGGCGCTCTTGCCGTCTTATTCGGCCATCGATGCCTTTCATATGACCAGTTGCACCATTGACGAGGCGGTGCGCCGCCTTCTGGCCGTCGGGGCGGATTTTGAGCAGATCGGCGGCGTGGATAATTTCTGCTGGCCCAATATCCAGTTTCATCGGCAAAAAAATCCGGACGGCAAACTCAAAGCGGCACAGCTCGTGCGATCCTGCCGGGCCCTGCGTGAAATGTGCCTGGCCTATGAAATTCCCCTGCTGTCGGGCAAGGACAGCATGTATGTGGACGGCCATCTGTCCGGCCCCTATAATGAATCCCACAAAGTGTCGGCACCGCCGACGCTCCAGTTCGCCACCACCGCTGTTGTGAAGGACCTTCAAAAGTGCGTGACCATGGACTGCAAGATGGCCGGAGACCTGGTTTATGTTATCGGAAATACGTGCAATGAACTGGGGGGCTCCGAATATTATGAACATCTGGGGTATACCGGCCTGAATGTGCCCAAGGTTAATGCGGCAGCGTTTATAAAAACATATAAGGCCCTGGGAAAGGCTGTTGATCAGGAACTGGCGGCTTCGATTCACGGCATCTATCGGGGGGGGCTCGCCGTTCATCTGGCCATGGTGGCCATGGGCGGCAACCTGGGCATGGATGTGGATCTTGGCCCTGTGCCGGCAAAAGGAACACTTCGCAATGACACCCTTTTATTTTCCGAATCCGGTGGCCGGTTTATCGTTACCG
This sequence comes from uncultured Desulfobacterales bacterium, assembly GCA_942490765.1. Taxonomy (GTDB): domain Bacteria; phylum Desulfobacterota; class Desulfobacteria; order Desulfobacterales; family 4572-123; genus 4572-123. The sequence goes on from CALNYM010000034.1 coordinate 65,477, forward strand.
TGAATCCTTCCAACAAAACAAAATTTGAAACTATTTTCAAGGATCTTGCCTGTGCCTGTATCGGCAAGGTGACCGGAGAGCCGAATTTGGTTATCAGAGATCTTGCAAGCAGGATGCTGTTGTCGGTTTCCGTGGCTGATCTCAAATCAGCGTGGAAACAGCCCTTTGGAGATTTGATATGAGTCATATAAATGTGCTGGTGCTGACAGGCTACGGCCTGAACTGCGACAATGAAACCGCTTATGCCTTTGAACTGGCCGGGGCAACGGCCGCAAAGGTTCACATTAATTCAGTGATCGACGGATCCGTGGATCTGGCGGCGTATCAGATTCTGGTGTTCGGGGGCGGGTTCAGCTGGGGGGATGACCACGGGGCCGGTGTGATTCAGGCCGTGCGTTTCAAAACCCACATGGGAGACAAAATCCTTGAATTCGTGGCCCGGGGAAAACTGGTGATGGGGATCTGTAACGGGTTCCAGACCCTTGTGAATCTCGGGCTTTTACCGGGTTTCGATCATGACTATACCCGGCGGTCCGTGGCGTTGACCTTTAATGATTGCGGTAACTTTCGGGATGACTGGGTTCATCTGAAAATCAATCCGTCCACCCCCTGTGTTTTTACCCGGGGCCTCGATCAGATGGAACTGCCCATCCGGCACGGTGAGGGAAAACTCTATGCGGCGCCTGCGATTATCGACCGTTTATTGGACAACCAGCGCGGGAGAGGGAGGGGAAGAAAAGGGGGGAGGGAGACGGGATTGGGAGCGACAAAGAAAAGGGTAAAAAAGGGGAAAAGATGGGGGTGGAGTATCGGATGTTGAGTCAGTAGGGGAGAAATGGGGGGGGGGTTGGAAATGGAACTATGGTGAAAAAAGAGGGGGGAATAAGGGCGGTGTTTATGGAAGAAGGTTGAAGGTGGGGAGGCGTTTTATCTATGGGTAGAGCTTGGGGCGAGCGAGGGGGGACGTTATCGCGCCGAGCAAAGCTCGGCGTATCTTGCAGGGTGAAAGTCCCTGTCGGGAGGAATTCAGTAATGATTCCTGTAAGGGTTAGCCACCCACCCGTATCGAGCCTTGGACCCATGGCGGAGTTGTCGAATTTTGAGCAGCGAACAAGATGGGTTAAGCGTAGGCAGAGAATCTTGTAGGCCGTAGGGGTGATCGCGCACCCTGAAGTGCTGGTACAGCTTCGAAATTACAGTTGCGGACGCCGAGGGTTTTAACGTGCGCCGAAGGCAACACAGAAGCATCCGTTTTGGCGAGGATGTGGAGGTCCGCCGGAGTCATCAGGCCGTGGCATGCAGGAAGAGATGCGTTGTAGAACTCGGGAAGCCCCAAAGGTTCCAGTTATTGGAAGTAATGAATTGACATCAGATTCTAAATTAACAAAAGAATCAGGTAACTGGTGGGAGACATGTTGGACATCCGACGTGCCTCTACATGTTGATGGGGTGTCTTATCAGGCATATTACTCAGAGGTGGGGAAAGCCCACCACATGGGGAAGGACCTGACGGAAGTACGTAGCCCGCAAAGGAAACTCGTACCGGACAATGTAGGGCTGGGACAATACGAGCAAACCTCACTGCGGGGAATAGCAATTAAGGCAAAAGAGAATGGAAACCATCGTTTTCAAGACCTTTACCGGTGTTTGAATGCCCCATTTCTCCACTCGTGCTGGAAGGACTTGAACAAGAAGGCCGCCAGTGGCGTGGATGAAGTGACGGCTGAGGCCTACGGGGAAAACCTTGAGGCCAATATACTATCACTGGCGGAGCGATTGAGGGCAAAACATTATCGCGCCAAACTGGTGCGTCGATGTTACATCCCCAAGGAAAATGGCAAGGAAAGACCTCTTGGGATTCCAGCCCTTGAAGACAAGTTGGTGCAATTAGCCTGTGCCAAGCTTCTGACAGCAATCTTCGAGGCCGATTTTCTCGATAATAGCTATGGGTACAGGCCCAACCGGAGTGCAAAAGATGCGGTCAATGATCTGCGCTTTAATCTCCAGTTCGGGAAATATGGATATGTTGTTGAAGCCGATATTAAAGGCTTTTTCGAGCATATGGACCATGAGTGGCTATTACGAATGCTCAAGGAAAGAATAGATGATGCGGCGTTTTTGAACTTAATCCGGAAATGGCTAAAGGCAGGCATCCTGGATACGGATGGTATGGTTATCCACCCAGAAACAGGAACACCGCAAGGTGGGATAGTCTCGCCAGTGCTGGCCAATGTTTATTTGCATTTTGCGATTGACCTATGGTTCGAAAAGGTGGTCAAGGCTCACTGTAAGGGTGATGTGCTAATAATCAGATACGCAGACGATTTTGTCTGTGCATTTCGATACCGCAAAGATGCGATAAGGTTTTTCAAAGCACTGCCTAAGCGGCTCGATAAGTTCGATCTATCGGTAGCACCGGAGAAAACCGGGTGGATGAGATTCAGTCGATTTCATCCGAGTAGACGCCGGCGGATTATCTTTTTGGGTTTTGAGACTTACTGGACAAAAGACCTAAAAGGAGAGGCAAGAGTCATGCAGCGCACTGCGCGCAAAAAGTTGCAAGGTGCCTGTAAACGCATCAAAGATTGGGTAAAGGAAATCGACATTTAAAAGGGATTAAATTCATAACGGCGTTGAATCGTCGGCTACGCGGACACTATAATTATTACAGCGTGGTGGGCAATTTAAGGTCATTATGGCGTTTCTACAGTTGGGCAGTTGAATGTGCATTCAAATGGCTAAACCGACGAGGTGGAAAGCGAAAAAGCTTTACCTGGAAGGCATTCAGTCGGGCCATCAAGCGGCTCGGGATTGCAAAACCCAAACTCCCAGTAGCGACCAAGCGACATCGAGTGTTTTCATAAATCTGATGCTTTGCGCGAAAGCGAGTACAACCGAGGAACCGGATGCGGGAAAACCGCACGTCCGGGTCGGTTGTTTAGCTAAAGGCATTCTGTCTATTGGTGGGCACAGCCCACCCTACTATTTCCCATTCAGCCGCTACACGGTATTTCGTGACAACCTGCAGGCCAAGGAGGTGGTTGTCGGCGATGGTGTGCGGCGCAAACGGTATATCCTGTGTTTCAATCCGCGAGAAGCCAGTCGCCAGCAGAAGCATCGGGCTGAAGTCGTCGAGATGCTGGAAGAAGAACTGGCGAACCATGAAAATAAAAAAAAAAAAAAAAAAAAAAAAAAAAAAAAAAAAGCCACCGCCCAGTGGGCCATTGAACTCTTGGCGTCACGTCGGTTCAAGCGTTACCTGACGGTTACCAAAGGCGACAAGATCCGTCTCGATCGGGCCAAAATCCGAAATGCGGCCCGGTTTGACGGCAAATGGGTCTTGGAAACCAATGACGACACCATCAGCCTGGAAGATGCCGCCTGCGGCTACAAGGGACTCATGGTGATTGAGCGCTGCTTTCGTTCGATGAAACGCACCCAGATCAAAATGATGCCCATGTACCATTGGGCACCGCGGCGCATTGAGGCCCACGTCAAGATCTGTGTGTTGGCACTGCTGATCGAGCGCGTCGCCGAGCTGTCTTGCGGCAAGTCCTGGCATAAAATCCGGCGCGATCTGGACAAACTGCAGGTATCAGAATTTTTTAATTTAAATTTTCGCTTCCTGGCACGCAACGAGATTTTCCCCGACACACGTAATACTCTTAATTTGTTAAAGATCAAGCCTCCCAAGCAGATCATCCACCTGGAAAAACGCAGCTAAAACAGCCTCGATTTTGTAGTAACACGCCGAATTTCATTCAGTGGTGCCGACGCCCGTGCTGCGCAGGCTCGCGTCGATCCGTGTATTTACAGATGGCAAACGCAAGTGTGTGCCCGGCGGATATGCAAAACTCTATGCTTTGAATTACCTCACAGGAGCTCCCAAGTTTGATCTGAATGGAGACGATACTGTTGATGCTGCTGATGCCTCCAAGGTAATCGGCGGTGGCATACCATCCAAACCAGTTGTGATAATATCTCCTACAGGCGTGGCAAAATTACTTATTTCAACCAGCTCTACAAATCCTGATGCGCTCTCGGAGATCACCGGTGCGGGTGTTACAACTACCGAACTTGAGTTCCCGCCCATAAACTTTTTCTTGAGGTGGTGGAAAGAAATATTTGATTAAACTCGCACTGCCAATTAGATATAAAAATTTTATACTTGAAGCTGCTTGTCGGGATAAAGTTTTAAACTCATAACCAAAGGATAAGATTTGCTGGCGCCGTAATGACCAGAATTTTTCATTGCCAAAGCATCAGATCCAGCGCTTCCCATGGGTAACAGACGACTGTCGATCACCAGCTGATACAACCCGATATTCTTGCGTTCATTGATGACGCCCAGCTGATTGACGATATCGATCTTTTTCCTGAATAGCATGGGGTCGTTGGCGATTTGATCTGCTGCTTTAATTATTTCCGGATCTGTAATCCCTTTATCGTCTGCATCATCGGCGGTATCGGTAACACTGTCGTTGATTTCCCGGGTCGCTTCTGGCGATACGGCACTGAATATAAAGAGCGGCCTGACCAGCTGGCGGGAAAAATAGCGTTCGCATTGTGCATGGCAAGAACATTCTTTCATACTATACCCTATAGTTGCATAAAAAACATGCGCTATTGATCTAAATCCGCCAAGGGAAAGAGTTCAACGAGAATGATGCAATTTTTAAGGAATTCACGCATGGTGATATCCAGAAAAAGTACAAAAAAGGCACCATTTTTTACCCTCTGGGAAAGCCGGATGACTCCAGATCCTTCTTTATCAAGGGATTGCGGTAGATGACGACAGCTTCACCCTTGATGCCTCAGCTCTGAAGCCATCCGGCTTTTGCAACGATAGGGTATATTCTTCATTGACACCGCGGTACCATCCCTTTATAATTTTTCAGCAATTCTCGGATTGCCTCAACAAAGCCACCACCTGTAGCCATAATTTGCATTATCATTGAAAAGGGGGGCGTATGCTATTTAGATTTGTATTGGTTATACTGATTACCATTGGCCTGGCGGTACCTTCTTTTGCAGAGTTCTACCAGTACACGGACGAAAGCGGTGTCATCAGGTTTACCGATGATTTGACACAGGTGCCTGAAGAGCAACGGCCCAAAGTTAAAAAATATCTGGAACCGGATGATTCCCTGACGCCTGAACAGCGTGCTCAAAAGGCCCTTAATGCAGGTCAGGAATCTGCTGCAGAAGAAAAATTGGAGATTTCAGGAGGCGAATATCTGGTTGAATTTGAAAGGCTTGATAAGAAAAAAACCGGATTGGATCAACGATACACTGAGCTTACAAAAGAACGAAATGACTTAGCCAAGGAGAAAGAGACGATCTCTTCTGAAGCGGAATTAAAGGCCTATAATGAAAAAATCAGCAGCCTGAATAACCGGATTACAGCCTTTGAAGCGGAACGAGAGGCATTTTCAAAGGAAGTGGATGCTTTCAATGAACGGTTCAAGGAATGATGCACGCGTTAGAAGCCTGAGACCACCCTTTGCTGTATACTTCTTATTCCCCGTATTCCTTCTTTTTATAATATATTCCATATGATATTCCTGATTGACACCCAAGCACCATTCCTTTATAGTTTTTTGAAGGCAGTTTTTGACCGGCAGTTTTTACCTTTATCATAGTTTTTCGCCTATCGTCGCCCAGCCCCTCAACTTATCCGTTCGAAATTTTATGTCATATAAATGGTTGGTGAGCATAATGAAAGAAACGCAATGGAACATGAAACCAAATAAAGCAAAAGCAATAATGCTTGCTAAGCGTCAGTTAGCTGAATTTGTATGTGATGCAGTGAACCTGGAGGGACTTAATTTTACCCTGCCGGAAATCCAGACACTATTGGATGGGGTTACAGTTGGCGGACATAGAGTAATTGACCAGCAAATAGCGCTGAATCAAGCTGATACATGGCGGACGTTATTTAAAATAATAGAAAAAAATCAGTTTGAGATCACCGTTGAAAAAGTCTGTGCGCTTCATCTGATAGCTGCTAAGGATGAAGCTTTGGAGTGGGGAAAGTTTAGATCTGGCGGGGGTTATAATTGCGGGAACAGGCTATATGCCGCCACAGGCAGATTCGTTACCGGAGTTGTTTGAAAAAATGGTGGATGAAGCTAACAAGATATCAGACATTTATGATCGCGCCATCCATTTTTTCTTACAATGGCGAGAAATCAATTTTTTTATGATGTCAATAAGCGTATGGGGCGTTTTATCATGAATGGGCTTTTGTTAAGTTGTGGATACCCGGCTATTAATCTTCCGGTGAAGAAACAGCTATCGTTTAATCAATTGATGCTCACTTTTTATGAAACTGGTGATCAGAAACAGATGAATACCTTTCTGCGTTCTTGCTTGGATGAAAAAGTGATAACAATCATGAAAGAATAATAATTTAAAACAGTAACTTCATTACGAAATAGTGCATTAACTGGTTAGTGTCGAATTTTAAAAAACTTAGTTCAAATGTTTTGCCTCAAAGCCGATTTTTTTAAAAAGTGTCAACCGGTAAATGAGGGATGCCCCTTTTTTATAATATATTCCATATGATATTCCTGATTGACACCCGAGCACCATTCCTTTATAGTTTTTTAAAACAGCAGTTGTGTCTTCCCCTGAAACCGTCAATCGACTAAAAAAGTAAAGGTATCGGCGTTCAAAATGGCAAACAATGATATAATGTCGGATGCGGATGTCGAGCGGTTGTTTTCAGAGCTTAAACGCATTGATTCTGACAAAACGGCTGATGAGCATGGCTTTGAAGCAGAGGCAAATGCCCGGAATTTAGACGAAGAAAAGGCTCTGGACCGCTGGCGGTCGCGCCTGATCGATATGGTGCGGTTTTTAAGTACTTATTTCATGGATGTTCGATACTGGGAGGGCATCGATGCGGAAAAGGACACGTTTGAGCAGCTATCGCAAACCCTGAGAGAACTGGCTGAACTGCCCGACCAGGCAGGGCCGGTTCTGATTCGCTATCGGGGGCTTCCCACGGCATCCAGAGGGTCCGCCAGTACCGATTATGTGGTCTCCTTAGGCGATGTGATGGTGGATACGTCTGTGCCACCGGGCATGATCAAGCGTATGGGGATTCGTATGTCCCACCTTGCCGGCCGTCTGGATAAAGCTTTTTCTGTTTTCTCCGAACAGGGGATACGAACCCTGTGTGTTCATCTGCCGGGGCAGACAGACGATGAATTAAATCGGATGCACATTTGTCTGAACATTGTTTCCCGGTATGCCCATGCCATTAAAACCAATTTGCCTATTTTGTTTGAAATTAAAGGAAGACCGTTTTCGATTCAGCCGATTTTAGATGAGAAAAAGCAGCCCGATCCGAACCTGACCCTTGTGGCCGGCATCAACAATTTAAATTATGAGCAGATGCAGGCTTTGATTTCAAAGGTTGATTCCTGGATGAAGCAGGCTGTAAAGGCCGGGGACAGCCAACCGTTTGCCAGTGTCTACAACGCCTTTTTCGGCGTCAAAAGCTTGAAAGATAAGCTCATCAGGCCGTCTTTGGAAATCAACAATGTCCAGTGGTTGATGATCGATGGTGATAAGCCCGGGAATCTGGTTCCAAAAGATCAAAATAGCGGGCCAGGTTCAGGGGGAAAGCACATGTCCCGGAAAACGGAAAAGGTGTTGACTGGGGTTTATGGTCAGGCACTCGGGAAAATGGGTTCAAAAAAAATTGAAGAAAAGCTTGGCCTGGCCGTGAAACTGCTGGAAGCCGTGGACTCCCCGGAAAAAATTAACGAAATAATGAAAAATATTTATGGAAATGATTTTACAAATTTAGATTCTAAAAAACTGGGGCAGGAAATCGGTATTGTCAGCAATCTGCTGGCAGCAGTTGAAAAAACGCCCAAGGGTTTGGATATTCTTGAAAAAGTGTTTGGTGATTTTCAAAATCGCCTCGAACAGGTTCAGGATAATGTCTATGATGAGATTGTTGTTGGAGAAGATGCTGTCAAAATTGCGGATGGCGATGCGGTCACTGTCATAGAAGGGGTTCACAATGGCCTTTTACAGAAAATTGAGTTTTATAAATCCCGGGCCCTGGCCCGCAAGAAGATAAAGGCCCTGGCGAGTGGGAGTGGGGACGCTGATTTTGATGCGGGGGATTATGATATTATTGCCGCCGAATTTGATGTATCGGTTGAAGACACCCGGGATATTATCGATCTGCTCAAAAGCTGTTTTGATGGTACGGGGCATTTTCTGAGGGAACCATTTGAAAAAAATATCCCTGAATTTGTTCGCTATGAAAAAAAAATATTTGAATTTTTATGGCAGTACCTCAAGGAAACCCGGTACCGTAGTGACCGGGTGGCTTTTTTAAACGCTTTGCAGATGCTGATTGCCAAAATTCATCAGCCCAAACGGGCCATAAAGGTCTTGATAGCAGATTTTTGTGCCGATCCGGGGGCCATTGAATTTGCGGACCGTAATGCACTGATGCTGGCGAATTTGCTGATACGCAAGTACAACAAGGAACTTAATCTTGATATCGAACTGACACCTGAAGAAGTGCTGCTGGTTAAAGAAGGCCTGGACCGGGAAGTGGTTACCTATGCTGCCTGGCATATAGAGAGCGTTCGGGAGAAACTCATCGCCAAGACCCGAACCATTCATCAGGCCATCGTAAATTCTTTGAAGGCGTCCGGGGCCGGTTCCCAGGCCATGCCGTTTCGTTTTCTGGCCAGTCTTGAAAGGGAGATATTTATATTTCTTGCCCTGGTGGGGGGGAAGACCGCTCTAACCATATTGCGCAGCGCCATAAAAATTTACGGTGATCCCCGGTCGAAATTTTTTACCCAATTTGAAAACCAGGACTATTTTGAAGCCCTGCTGCAGCATCTGATTGTTCTGATTCGGGGATTGGGACGAATCGGAAATTCGTCTGATCTGGCATTATTTCAAAAGATAAAAGATAACCGGCAGCGGTTTCAGCGTCTGGGAGAAACTGTCCGGCATGAAATGCTGGTCAAGCGGATTACCGGATGGGCTGAAATGGCTGAAAACAGTATCCGCCGAAATAGCTGAGAGTAAGAAAATTTAAATCGCTTAAATCGAAGTGGTCGTCAAAAATGCCCATTCCCCCAAAGCCAAATCAGGTTTTTTCTGCAAAGAATGTCTTACAAATACTGATTAAAAACAAACTCATCGACAAGCCTAAGGCCCTGGATATTCTATCAAAAAAAGAGGCGATTGAAAAGCGCCTTGAAAAAAGCCAGCGGTTGCCGGTGACCATCATCGATATCCTTGTCTCCCTTAAGTTGGCCCGGGCCGATGGTTTGCCCGGTCACCTGGATGAAGATACGATTTTCCAGACCCTGGCCGCTGAGTGGCAGGTCCCCTATACCAAAATCGATCCGTTGAAACTGGACCTCAATGTGGTGACCACCACACTGCCCCGATCCTTTGCCATGAAGCACCTGACATTACCCATAGATGTCAGTGACGGGTGTTTGACCGTGGCAACGCCCAATCCGTTTAACGAAGAAGTCATGGAGGATATTGCCCGGGTCAGTGACCTGAAGATTAAGACCGTTGTCAGTTCCAAATCCGATATCATCAAAATTATCAACGAATTTTACGGGTTTAAACGGTCCATTGTCGCCGCCGAACATCAGTTTGCCGCACCCATCGTGGATCTGGGCAACCTGGAACAGTATGTGCGGTTGACATCAGCGGATGAACTGCCCGCCAACGATCAGCATGTGGTCAATGCCGTGAATCACCTGCTGAGCTATGCTTTTGAGCAGCGGGCCAGTGATATTCATATAGAGCCCAAGCGGGAAAAAAGCATGATACGGATGAGAATTGACGGCATATTGTATACGGTTTATGAACTGCCCAAAAAATGTGCATTCGGCGGTTATCAGCCGGATAAAGAATCTATCGCGGATGGATATGTCCGAAAAACGGCGGCCCCAGGACGGCCGGTATCAAGACCGACAAGGGCGGTGTCGAGGTCGAAATAAGGGTCTCCACGATTCCGGTGGCCTTTGGTGAAAAAGCCGTGCTGCGTATCATGGATCCGGATATTCTTTTTCAGGACCTTGGGAAACTGGGTTTTACCGATCAGGATATGGCCCGTTACGATGGATTTATCAATCGACCCCATGGCATCGTACTGGTATGCGGCCCCACGGGCAGCGGCAAATCCACAACTCTGTATTCAACGTTAAGAAAAATTGCAACCCCTGAAATAAACGTCACGACGGTGGAAGATCCCATTGAAATGGTGCATGAAAGCTTTAATCAGATTGCGGTGCAGCCGGTAATCGGCATCACCTTTGCCACGATTTTGAGGAATATTTTGAGGCAGGACCCGGACATTATTATGATCGGTGAAATGCGTGACCTGGAAACCGCTGAAAACGCGGTTCAGGCAGCCTTGACCGGTCATCTTGTCTTGTCGACCCTGCATACCAATGATGCCCCGTCGTCTATTACGCGATTGCTGGATCTGGGCGTTCCGCCTTTTTTAATCAGGGCCACACTGGTGGGTATTTTAGGCCAGCGCCTGGTTCGCAAGGTATGCAACCGGTGCCGGGAAACATTTGAGATGGATGCGGCCGAGTTAAAGGATATGGGATTGAATCTCGACCGGGAAGGACCGGTTCGTCTTGCCCGCGGCAAAGGCTGTCTGCACTGCCGGGGTACCGGTTATTTCGGCCGAACGGCTATCCTTGAGGTGCTACCGTATTCCGAAGCGCTTAAAAAAATGACCGGCCCTGCCGCGGACCAGGAATCTTTATCGGCCAGGGCCCGGGAAGAGGGTATGGTCAGTCTCAGGGAAAATGCCCTTAAAAAATTGTTCAAGGGAGAGACCACTTATCAGGAAGTCCTCCGGGTTACCTGGGGACAGGCGTAAGCTCACTGCAAAAGGCTGCAGACCTTGTCTCCGGGATGAATATCTTTTTTTGAATAGGTGACGATGACCGTGGCCGTTTCCTCTTCCGTGTGAAGGACCAGCAGCGTGCCGAAATTTACAGGGGTTAAGCGTATGGTTTTAGCCGGGGTCGTATCCAGCTTTTGTATGTCCTGGGAATAAACGCTGTATTGCTGGCCAGGTTCGATGCCGTCTTTACTGCCCTTGTCGATAAACGCCGTTGTACCTTGGCTGATCAGTTCGTTGTGTTCTTCGGAAATGATTATCCGGGCTTTGATATCAAGAGGGCTGGGCCGCAATGGAATCTTAGAATCCCTGGGTCTAAAGGGCAGTATCCGGTCGCCGATTTTAATTTCACGGTATATATCCATTACCCGGGCAATGACAAAATCCGCTTTTTTTTCGATGATTTCAACCATACCGGTCAAATAATGCTGGGAGCCTGTATCGGATTGATAGAAATTGTCGGTAGTCGGTACGATGTTACGATAAACCGTATGCCGGCTGCCCGGTATGAGCGATTTGCCTGGCGCCGGTTGAATATAAACCAGATTTCCAGTGCTGATCATGTCATGGCCGCCCTCTACTTTGAAGATAGACCCGTTGGCGGCAATCGCCGGTTTTTTTATAAATCCGACTTGATCAATGGATGCATAGATATAATACGGTGCTTTTGTTTGCGTCTTCGGTAAGGTTTGAATGGGGGCCGTCAGGGACAGTTTGTCGGTGCCTTCCCCCTGGTAAAGACGAATCCGCTCTCCGGGATAAATCCAGTGCGGGTTGGGGATTTGACGATTTTCATTCCACAGCTCAGGCCATATCCAGGGTGAATCAAAAAACTGATCCGACAGGTCCCACAGGGTATCTCCTCTCTGGATGGTATAGTAAAAACCGGCTTCATGGGTAAGTGCCAGTTCATTCTCCTGTGCAAAAAGAGGTGATTGGCACAAAGCCGTTATTGCAGAAAAGGTGAAACAGAACAGGATCATATGCAATCTTACTTTAAGTTTCATTGGCTTCCCCATTTTTTTATGAATAAACAAGGCGATTTGGAACATTACATTTCAGACTTTAAAGTGATAAGAGAGGATTTCCTCAATTCTTCAATTTTTTGATATATATCAGTACCCTGTTTACAATCGATTTGTCAAGGTTTTCCATGCCGGGGCTGTAAAACAAAAAAACCCGCCTGCAATTAATTGCAGGCGGGTTTTTGTTGTGAGATCTTCAAACCGGCAGCAACCACATGGTGGTGACCGCCTGCCGGTTTATCGGAAAGGTCGAATTACATCATACCGCCCATTCCGCCCATTCCACCCATACCGCCCATTCCACCGCCGCCAGGCATGGCCGGTTCCGGTTTGTCTTCGGGTTTGTCGGCGATCATGGCCTCGGTGGTGAGCATCAGACCGGCCACACTGGCCGCATTCTGGAGTGCAAAACGGGCCACCTTGGTGGGATCGATAACACCGGCTTCGATAAGGTCTTCATAGACGTTGGTGTCGGCGTTGTAACCCATGGCACCTTTGCTCTGCTTGACTTTGTCGATCACTACGGAACCTTCAAGACCGGCATTGTTGGCAATCTGGCGCAGGGGTTCTTCAATGGCGCGCATGACAACATTGACGCCCAGTTTTTCTTCAGCCTTGAGTTCCAATTTTGCCAGGGCCGGGATGCATCGAACCAGCGCAACACCGCCGCCGGGAACGATTCCCTCTTCTACGGCAGCACGGGTGGCATTCAGGGCATCTTCAACGCGGGCCTTTTTCTCTTTCATTTCGGTTTCGGTGGCAGCACCGACATTGATCACGGCTACACCGCCAATGAGTTTGGCAAGGCGCTCCTGGAGTTTTTCACGATCGTAATCAGAGGTGGTCTCTTCGATCTGGGCACGGATCTGTTTGACACGGCCTTCCAGAGCGGCCCGTTCGCCGGCGCCATCCACGACAGTGGTATTGTCCTTGTCGATGCTGATGCGTTTGGCTTTACCCAGGTCTGCAAGGGTCAGGTTTTCGATCTTGATTCCCAGATCCTCTGAAACGACCTGGCCGCCGGTGAGAACGGCGATGTCTTCGAGCATGGCCTTGCGGCGATCACCAAAGCCCGGGGCTTTGACGGCGGCAACCTGCAAGGTGCCCCGCAGTTTGTTGACAACCAGGGTGGCCAGGGCTTCGCCGTCCACATCTTCGGCGATGATCATCAAGGGTTTGCCCATTTTGGCAACCTGCTCCAGGATGGGCAGCAGATCTTTCATGCTGCTGATTTTCTTTTCGTTGATCAGGATGTAGGGATCTTCCAGAGAGACGACCATTTTTTCAGGATCGGTGACAAAGTAGGGGGACAGGTAACCGCGGTCAAACTGCATGCCTTCAACGACCTCAAGGGTTGTCTCCATGCTCTTGGCTTCTTCAACGGTAATGACGCCTTCTTTACCGACTTTATTCATGGCCTCGGCAATGATATTGCCGATGGTCTCGTCGTTATTGGCGGAAATGGTGCCGACCTGGGCTATTTCACGCTGGTCTTTGGTGGGTTTGCTGAGTTTGGCAAGCTCCTTGACGGCCACTTCAACGGCTTTGTCAATACCCCGTTTGATCGCCATGGGATTGTTGCCGGCGGCAACCAGTTTCTGACCTTCCTCATAAATGGACCTTGCAAGCACCGTGGCAGTGGTTGTTCCGTCACCGGCCATGTCACTGGTTTTGCTGGCCACTTCCTTGACCATCTGGGCGCCCATGTTCTCGAATTTGTCTGCCAGTTCGATCTCTTTGGCAACGGTTACGCCGTCTTTGGTTACTGTGGGGGAGCCCCAGGATTTGTCGATGACGACATTTCTGCCCTTGGGGCCCAGGGTTACAACAACAGCATCAGCAAGTGTCCTTACACCGTTCAGCATGGCTTCACGGGCTTTCATATCGTATTTAATCAATTTTGACATATCTATTTTTCCTCCATATTATAAAGTATTTTATTCGACTACGCCCAGGACATCGTCTTCGCGCATGATCAAGAATTCGTCACCTTCGATTTTTACTTCGGTGCCGGAATATTTTCCAAAGAGAATACGATCATCTTTTTTGATTTCAAGGGGGACCCTTTTCCCATCATCGGCCAGTTTGCCGTTGCCGGCAGCTACAACAATACCTTCGGCCGGTTTTTCTTTGGCTGAATCAGGAATGATGATGCCGCCCTTGGTGGTGGTTTCCTCTTCAACACGTTTTACTAAAATTCGATCCTGTAATGGTCTGAGTTTCATAATTTACGTTCTCCTTTTTTTGGTTCAATAAATATTACGATAGATAAAATGATGTTGGTTATACGGACGCATAATTTTGTAGACATACTATTGTTTGTATCAAACTATAAGCATGCATTTTTAGTTGTAAAGAATGGTTGACCTAAAATTTTATGCATTCTTGAATTTTGTCCTCATTTTGCCCGATTTCCGAAATGAGATAGATTGTTTTTTTAATGTTCTGTTTTTTCTCCTGAGTTTTTAACAGTTTTTGTGTCTGTCGGTTTTGTATCGGATGCTTTTACATCAGATGCCGTTGATGCCGGTGTTATTTCTTTGGATTCAGCCGGTGATGCTTTTTTTGATTTATCGGCATAGTCTGTGACATACCACCCGGATCCTTTGAGATGGAAACTGCTTTGTGAAATGAGTTTGTTCAATTTGCCGGAGCAATATTTACATGTGGTCAACGGCGGATCTGAAAATTTTTGAAGCACTTCTTCTTTGTTGCCGCACTGGTTACATTCATATTCATAGATTGGCATTTACGAAACCTCCACAATTTTTATTTTGGTTTTAATATAGTCTGCAATATTTGATTGTCAAGGCACGCATGCGGCAGATTCGTGGTAAATTAATAGATGGCAGAGATTAGATTTTTAATTTTAAAGTTCGTGTTTTCTATGTCAAAAAAAATTACAATAATCAAAAGACAATTTCCAAACAAATCACAATGACTAAAATTCCAAAACAGAAAGAAATCAAAATGCACAACAATCCAAGACGATATGGGGTTAATCAAATGATTTTTGATTTTGTTTGAGATTTGGACATTGTTATTTGGAATTTGTTTGTCATTTGGGGCTTGTAATTTGCGAATTCCAGTTTATTCGGGTTGGGTGCCATGCGGAAAAAGATGCCGTCGATTCAATGGCCTCGGGACTAAATTTTGTGATCGAATGCGTATAATGCGGGTAAGCAAAAACAACGCAAATGTCCAATCAGTTGCTGGACAGGTCATCAAGGGGCGTGCGCCAGGTGACAAAAAAATCAAGTGTTTCGGCCAAGCCGGGGACCTGTACGGGGTTCAGGATCGTGTTGGTTTTTTGGTGTACCCGGATTTCTTCGTTTATTTTTTCGGTGGCGGAGGCATTGAAGTTTTGCAAAAATTTACTGAATCGGACAATATGAATCAGTTCATGGGTAATGATATACAGGGTGAATGGAAAAATATGTAACGCATCAAATTTTTTCAGTGCGGCCAGAATGGCATGATCCTGCAGACAGATTTTGTAAAAATCGTAGGTGGCACTGCCCAGCGCCGTATCCCGGCGTTTGCCGGTATAGCGAATAATCTGGGCAAATGGCCCATTAATGAACTCCTTGGGCGCGAGGTCGGCAACTGTTTTGACATCATACTTCTGGCGAAGCCATTGGGTCACGGATAATTTATAGTAATTGCTCACCAGTTCTTCGGCCATGGTGACTGCATTATTGATCACTGCAATCTGGTTTCGGTTGAATTTTTGTTTCTTTTCCATCATATAAAAAAATCATGGACAAATGATAATAAAAAGTGTTACCAATAATTTTTACATATTTGTATCAAATAAAGAATGGGGGTGATCGGTTGGGCAGTGTCATTAAGAAACGAAGGAAGAAAATGCGAAAACATAAGCACAGAAAGCTTTTAGCCCGTACGCGGCATCAGCGCAGAAAGGGTAAATAATGCTGACTGGAATAGATTGCTGAAACAGAAAAAGCACTATGGCAAAAAAAATTGCGGTGCTTTTTCTGTTTCAGGGGCTCATTGTTTATTCGGTATACCCTTTCAGGTATTTCAGAAATTCCGAATCCGTTGACAAAACGATGGAAATATTCTTATCCAGGGCCTCGTTGTAAGTTTCAAGGGTCTTGGAGAACGAATAGAATTCCGGATCAACCCCATATGCCTGGGCAAAGAGTTTGGTCACTTCGGCATCTGCCTTACCCTTTATTCCCTGGGATTTTTTATAGGCTTCGGATGTGATTTGTTTTAAATCGCGTTCCTTGTCACCCAGAATTTTTCTAGCCTCACCCTGCCCCTCGGAGCGAAATTTTTCCGCGATCTGATTCCGTTCTGCAATCATTCGGGCATACACGGATTTCCGAACCTGCTCCACGTAATTGATCCGCTTGATCTTGACGTCCACGATCTCAATACCAAAGGGACTCAGTTTCGGCTGGGCCTGTTTCATGATCCCCTCAGTGATTTTTTCCCGTCCTGTTTGGACGCCGAATCTGGGGAGGTCATCCTTTGTTTCCTGTGTGGTCGTGTCTGTGGTCAGTCCGACTTCAAACGTATCCATTTTGCGATTGGAGTTTCGGACGGTCTCGATCAACCGGTAGGAAGTCACAAAATTGCGTACCGCAGGATCGATAATGTCGTTAAGACGTCCCATGCCGCTGGTGATATTGTTAACCGTCTGGAAGAATTTTACGGGATCGACAATTCTCCATCTGGCGAAAGAATCCACCCAGATATAAGTTTTATCCAGGGTTGGAATCTGGCCGGGGTCCCCGTCCCATTCCAGCAGGTTTTTAGGAAAATAGGTCGCGTTCTGAATAAACGGCAATTTAAAATAGAGCCCCGGTGCCAGTTTAGGCGATCCGATAACCCGTCCGAACTGGGTGACAACGACCTGCTCGGTTTCATCGACGGTGTAGGCCGACGTAAATCCCAATATGACCACTAATATTGCAATGATTAGAAGAATGCTTTTATATTTCATTTAATGCCACCGTTTTGTTGTCCAAGATTAAGTAAAGGCAAAAGATTTTTCTGATCGGAATCGACAATATACTTTTGACCCAGTTTGGGAAAAAGTTCCTTCAGCGTTTCAAGATACATGCGCCGTTTGGTAATATCCTTGGCTTTGGCGTATTCGGCATACAGGGCCGAGAAGCGGGTCGCATCTCCCTGTGCCCGGTTAACACGATCCAGGGCATAGCCTTCGGCGGCCTTGATGGTCCGTTCGGCCTCTCCCTTGGCTTGTGGAATGGCTTTATTGTAGTCCTCTTTTGCCTGGTAGATCGTCTGTTCTTTTTTCTGGATCGCCTGGTTAACCTCATTAAAAGAGTTTTGCACCGGACCGGGCACGTTGGTTTTTTTCATCTCGATGGTGACAATATGGATGCCGCTTTCAGCGATGTCCATCTCCTTTTGCAACACATGTCTGGCCTCAACTGCGATCTCTTCACGTTTGCTGATAACCTCGTTGATACTGCGGTCGCCGACAACCAGCCGCATGGCCGCTTCGGACATGTCCCTTAAAAGCCTTTGAATATCCCGAACTTTGAACAGGTATTGATAGGGATCTTTGATTCGATACTGGACGATCCAGGGGACAATGGCCACATTCAGGTCACCGGTGAGCATCAGGGCAACGTTGGCATCTGTGCCTTGAGATGAAAACCGCTCCTGGCCACCGAGTTGAGATTGAAAACCGAATTCTTCCTTATAGACCCTTCTAACCTTGGTTTTGGTTACCTTTTCAATGCCGGCGGGTAATTTGAAATTCAGGCCGGGTTGGCTGGTTCTGATATATTTGCCAAAGCGCTGAACAACGCCGACTTCATCGACCCCCACCGTATAAAAGGTGGAGGACGCCATGAGGGCTGCCACAATGATCAACAGCAATATGGGGCCGCCCGGTAGTTTGAATTGCTTCAATTTATTGACGATATCATCCATTTGTGGGGGAATGCCCCCGCCTCCGCCTCCGCTTTTGCTTTGTTGCTGTTCTTTAAGTTTTTCCCAGTCCCAACTCATAATGACAGCTCCGTTAACTGTTTGTTGTTAATTGTTTATTCCCGCCCTGTCTGCAGCGTGAACCCATGCTGGTGGCAGAAAATTTGTAAAGTGTTATCAACCGGGGGTTAAGGACGCAGGCACGATGAATGGTTGGTCCGATTGAATCCCTAAATTTCACCCGATAAAAAATATAATTCTAAATTACAGACCCCTGCAAGTCAAGCAAAAACCAAAAACCGGTCCCTAAAACCCGGCTTGTATACCTACCTCGGCCTGGCAAAGCCAGAAGCAAATTGAATAGTGAAGGCTTGAAAAGTGACCATTTGTGGTATCGCTCCTGCCCGCCATCGCTCTCGCTCAGGCGAGGCGGGCGGGTCGCTCTGCCTTTTGGTGGGCACAGCCCACCCTACGATGACCAGAACCTGAAACCCAGCACCCGATACCCAACACCCATAAACAGCGATGGACCGGGTTTTTCTTGACATGGGCTCGATTCTGCCGGTATTTTGCATCCCATGCAAAAGAAAACAAAGCGCACAGGCCCTGTTGCCATCGGTCATATTCTTCCCCGGGTCTTTCAGTCCTGCCGCGGGCATTCAGATCAGGCCCTGCTCCGGGTGTGGGACCTGTGGGATGCAACCGTGGGGGGCGCCATTGCCGCCGATGCCCAGCCCGAGGCATTTAAGGGGAAGATATTGATTGTCAAAGTAAGCAGTTCAACATGGATACACCATCTCCAGTTTTTAAAAGAAGATATTATTGCTAAACTCAATCAGGCCCTGGGCCAGGATCTGGTCGAGGAGATAAAGTTTAAAATAGGAACCATTGGCACCACCATGCGGCTGCGGTAATTGATTGAATAGTGAAGGCTTGAAAAAGTGAAAACGTGTGGTATCGCTCCTGCCCGCCATCGCTCTCGCTCAGGCGAGGCGGGCGGGTCGCTTTGTATAGTTTGTACATAAAAAAACACGAATCTTAGAATTTAGCTTCTGATGGGGAAGAACAGGCATGTCGGTTTACACCACAGACACTTTTTTCAACGGCCAGGTGAGTGTTAAACAGCACCGGCATGGATATCGGTTTTCCATTGATGCCGTGTTACTGGCCCATCTTGCCGGTGTCCGCCCGGGTGAACGCGTCGTCGATTTGGGGACCGGATGCGGCATTGTGTCCCTGTTGCTGGCCTACCAATATCCTGACATTCGATTGTATGGGGTTGAGATTCAGCCTGAACTTGCACTGGCTGCCCGAGACAATGTCTCGGGCAATCATATGCAGGATCGAATTTCGATTTTGGAAGGGGATATGAAAACCATCACTGCCGGCTCCGTGGGCGATCCCGTGGATCTGGTGATCAGTAATCCGCCCTACCGAAAATCCGGATCGGGAAGGATCAATCCGGATTCCCAGAAGGCCCTGGCCAGGCACGAAATTCACGTTACGCTTAAAGATGTTGTGATGGCGGCCCGGCGGCTGCTCAGGACGGCGGGGCGGTTTACCGTTGTTTATCCGGCGGAAAGATTGGCGGATCTTTTAACCCGGATGCGCGGTGCCGGTATTGAACCCAAATGGCTATGCATGATCCACTCCGGCAGAAAAACTCCTGCAAAACTGATGGTGATGGAAGGTGTCAAGGGCGGGCAACCGGGAATGAAAATAGTGCCGCCGCTTTTCATCTACCGTGAAGACGGCACCTATACGCCGGCAGTTGAAAAAATGTTCGGGGCCTGAATTCGGACAACGTACCGGTAATTTACATCACATCATACAAAATGTTACGGGCTGCCACACAGGCCGGCCGTTTTTTTATCATTGCTTAATACCCCCCGAATTTTGCATCATCAGGCAAATTACCTGGCATTTTGGAATAAATGGCTCCTCGCTGTTACATATGGGTAAATTTGACCGGTACAGTCCCGGGGCACCCATACAAAACAGAGAGGAATCGAATAAATTGATTTACCGCATGCGCGTGTTTTTTTAATTTTACCGGCAAACGTAATTTCTCACCCTATTCATTTGGAGTTTGTTGATACAAATTATGAAAAAGAATTTTTATACCATTCCCGAAGCTGCCGAATTTTGTGTTGTCGGCCGGACCACCATGTGGCGATGGGTTAAATCCGGCAAGGTAAAAGCCGCTGCCGGCCCCGGGGGACACCATCGAATTTCAAAAGAGGATCTGCATGCCTTTGCCCGGCAGCACGGTATCGCCCCTGCATCCGGGAGCGCTTTTACAGGCGCCAGAATTCTTATTGTTGACGATGACGCTGCCCTTCGTAATGTATTGTTCCAGATCCTTATCAAAAGTGGCTATCTGGTCACCACGGCAGTGGACGGTTTTGATGCCGGTATCAAGGTCAGCGAGTTTAAACCGGAGATAATTTTGATGGACCTGATGATGCCCGGGATGGATGGCGCCGAAACCTGTCGGCGAATCAAGGATAATCCCGGCACTGCCGGTATGAGGGTATTGATAATGACTGGCTTTGATACCCTCGAGCACCGGGAGCAAGCTGATCAGGCAGGGGCTGACGGGTATCTGGCCAAACCCATTGGCAGGGATGTGCTGCTGGAGACGGTTCAAGCGCTTTTGAGCATGCCCCTTTTTCAGAAATAAGGGATTTTCGTGAGACCCTACCCCGGATAAACCGTTGCTGTTGAAAAGCCGTACCCCGCAAATAACAAATTACAAGCACCAAATAACAATGTCCACTTGATCTTAAAATGGGTCAAACAAAACCCAAAGCCACTTGATTAATCCCACTCAATCCTGAATGGGTGTGCATTTTAATCATTTTGATTATTGTGAATTCTTGATATAGAAAACACGAATTTCAGAATTTAATCACAATTAAGAATTAAGCGTTTACGCTGCTACAATTTTTTTTATTTCCTGTTGGTCCTCGATAATATAATCCGCCCCGCCCCGCATCAATTCCTTTCTTAGAGACGCTTTGTCAGGGGCCGCATAGATCAGCCCGATGCCTTTAAAACCGGTGGTTGAATTCCGGGCGGCCAGCATGTCGTCGGGCATGTCGCCCACATAAAAGGAGTGCAGAACATGGGGCGTATTTTCAGCGGCAATGGCATCCAGCATCCATGGAGAAGGTTTGCTCAGTGACAGGGTCATACCCTTTAGCCGGCGAATTTTTTCCTCTTCCGCGAGACATTCATCAAGGGTATATATGGAGGTGAAATAGTTTCGCAGGCCAAAAAAATCCAGCGCATAATCGGCTTCCGCTCTGGGGCGACCGGTGGCCAGGGCCAGAATATTGTCCCGGGCCAGTTCGGCAATGAGCGCTTTGTCAACCATCAGTTTTTCCCGGGTGATATAGCCTGCTGTCATATGCTTGCGGGCGGCAATGCCGTACGTCGATTCAAACAGTTCTTTGCCCAGATACACTTCCTGGAAAATTTGCTTGATGATGTTGCCGCTGCCCACATCGCCGGTGTGTAGTCTGCGGATAAAGGGGTGGTCCGGCGTGTCACCTTTTTTTTTGATCGCCATGAGCGGGCTGTCACAAGATGTCAGCAGGGGCGACAGGGCTGACACATCGCAGCGGGAAATGGTTCGGTGATAGAGTTGCCATGGATCTTTATCTTCTGAAAACGCAGGGCAATCAATGGCGGACACCAGCAATTTAAGTACAAGGTAGGTCAGGTCCCAATCATTGTTCAACCCCCCGCTTTGTTTAACCCGGGACAGATCGGTCAGCGAAAAAAGCGGATCCGGCAGGCTTTCCCAGGCACGGGCCCCCTGGAAAAACAGGTGGGCTGTGCGGCGCACGGTATCCCGGTATGATCCGGAAACATCAACCAGGACACCGTCCATGTCAAAGGCGATTAAATTTTTTTTCATTTAAATAACCGTTCCATTTATGAGGGGAATCAATTCGGGAATCGAGGATATCGTATGATATCCCTTGGATTTGGCCAGTCTGCGCTTGCCGCCGGTGCGGTCCATGAGGACTGGAAATTTGGCCTTGTCCATTAGCGGAATGTCGGTATACCCGTCCCCCACGGCAATACAGGCGTCAGGGCGGATGTGCCGGGTGGCAAGGGCGGTAAGTTTGTCCTTTGGTGCCAGGATGGAATGGTGCATGCCGTCAATACGGTTGTTTCTGAATGTAAACCGGTTGGCCAGGATATGGCTGAAATTATGGTCAATTCCTGCAAATTCAAGCACCTTTCGGATGAGATCGGCCGTGCCGCAACTGACCACCAGCATCTCATACCCGCAGCTGGCCAGTTCACGGATACTGCTGCGGTCTATTGCGGATATTTTATGGGCCAGCCGTTCAGCCACACGGTCCAGTGCATGGGCAGGGGTGCCTTTTAAAAGCCGGGCATAGGGCCATTTGAAATATTTCCCCGGGAGCCATTCTTTTTTGTCGGCATAAATAATGGACCGGGCAGCCAATTTTTTGTGAAAAGGAAATTTGCCGGTTGCCTGCTGCATTTGATAGACCAGAAAGGATTGTTCACTGTCATAAGGATCTATGGGCAAAAGAGTTCCGTCAAAATCCCAGATTATGGTATTTTTTTTCATCGCAAGGCCGGTTTGAAATACGCCACCGGGCACGGTTTCGCATGCCCGGAAATTATTTTTTCCCATTATATATCAAAACGCATATCTGACCATTTTTTAGATAAAATTTGCCTGCAATTTATAGTTTTCGGTTATATTGTCAAGTTTTAATAATTTTTACTTGATTGCCCAAGGGTTATTCGTTATAGGAGTTATTGCTTAAAATTAGAATGGCAGGTTCACACGATACGGTATATGAAAGTCGTGAGATTTGTGTTTTGAGTCGTGAGAAAAAATGACGGTTTGTCGCTCTCACTACTCAATACGAAATAGTTTTTATTGACTTTTTGTTTTGCCAATATATATTCAAGACCTTTTTTCGGCGGACGAGCGGAAGCCCGCCTAATAAATTCTCCCTCACCCCAAAAAAAGGTGGCCCATGCTTACCATTACCAAAGAATTTGTTTTCAGTGCAGCCCACAGGCTGGTTCAGGAAAACCTGTCTTCTCAGGAAAACCGTGCGATTTACGGTAAATGCTGTAACCTGCACGGGCATACGTATCGTCTGCGCATCACTGTCGCCGGTGCCACAGATACCAGTGGTATGATTATTCATTTTGCAGACTTAAAAAAAATTGTGATTGATGACGTTATCAACCGTTATGACCAAACGCTTTTAAACGAAGTGGCGGAATTTAAGGATATTCCCCCCACCGCCGAAAATATGGTTTGCCATATTTTTCGTGTCCTGGGCAAATCCCTGACGGCCATGGGTCTTCAGCTAACGGCGGTGACACTGTTTGAAACGCCAACCGCATGGGCCACAATGACCAGTGATGCTTGAGATTACCGAAATATTTGACTCCCTGCAGGGTGAGGGACCGTTCATGGGACGGCCGGCCGTGTTTGTGCGGCTCAGTGGCTGTGTGCCGCCGTTTTGTCCATGGTGCGATACGGTTTACGCCCGGAACAAGGGAAAGATGCTTGAGATCACCGATGTCGCCGACCGGGTGCTGGGTTTTAAAAATAAGTTTGTGGTGATCACCGGGGGCGAACCGTTCCTGCAATGGGATACGGGGCTGCATGAACTGGAAAAGCATTTGATTGCCGCCGGCTGCAGCGTTCAGTATGAAACCAGCGGAAAGCTTGCGATTCCATTGAATTGCCGGGGATATAAGGTCTGTTCCCCCAAATTTCTTGAAGGGACATGGCAGTTTGTAGCAGCCAATGTCCATGTTGCGGATATTTTTAAATTTGTGGTGGCAGATGATTTTAAGCCCCTGGAAGATTTTGTCAAACAACATAACATTCCCAGCCGGAAGGTGTGGGTGATGCCGCTGGGGGCAAGCCGGGCCGATCAGCTGAAGTTGTCCGCCCCTGTGTGGGAATATTGCGTGGAAAAAAAATTCAACTTTTCCCCCCGCCTTCATGTTCTCACTTTTGACCGGCGAAAAGGAATATAAAAATGATCGATTCAATTGCTGTTTTGTCCGGCGGTATGGATTCAACGGTCATGCTGGTCCATGCACTGGATAACGGTAAAAAAGTGGCCGCATTGAGCTTTGATTACGGCTCAAAACATAATGCCCGGGAAATTCCCATGGCTGCCGATTTGTGCAAAAAACGGGGGGTGGCCCACCAGATTGTCAACTTGCCGTTTATGAATGAACTTTTTTCTTCCAGCCTGCTGCAGTCCGGTGGAAAGATTCCCGATGGGGGCTATGAGCCGTCCAACATGCAAAGCACGGTGGTGCCTTTCCGGAACGGCATTCTAATGGCCATCGCAGTGGGGTATGCCGAATCAACAGGCGCAAAAGAGGTGCTGCTGGGGTCCCATAGCGGTGATCATTTTATTTATCCGGACTGCCGACCGGCATTTAACAAGGCTTTTTCCGATGCTGCGAATCTGGGCACCGACGGCAAGGTCACCCTCTCGTTTCCCTTTGAACAGATGGATAAACGGGACATCGGTGACCTGGGCCGCCGCCTTGGTGTTGATTTTGCCCTGACCTGGACCTGTTACAAGGGCGGGGCTGTTCACTGCGGGACCTGCGGTGCCTGCCGGGAACGGAAATATGCCCTGCGATATGATGAAGGGCTGGATGTGACAAGGTATATGCCATAATGTCAGCGATCAATTCGGGTATTCCTTTAGGGAAAAAAAATAATTCACAGTCAAAAGTATGACCCGAAGCAGCTTTTTGCAGTCCCCCGGGCCGATGCTAGGCAACGCCTGGGCATCGGAACACCGCTTCCTTTTTATGGCGGTGATCTCTGGAATGCCTATGAGATTTCATGGCTGAATCAAAAAGGCAAACCCTGTGTGGCCATGGCCAGAATCACTTTTCCCATCACCAGTGTCAATATCGTCGAATCAAAATCCTTAAAGCTGTATTTAAATTCATTTAACCAGACGCGATTTGAGTCGTCCCGGGCGGTGGTGGACGCCATGGAAAAAGACCTTTGCATGGTGGCCGTGGGGAAGGTTATCGTCTCGTTGATCCTGCCGGGGCAATTTCATCGATCCATTTTGACCGAACCGGAGGGGACCTGTCTGGACCATCAGGATATTCATATCGATCAGTACCATCTTTGCCCTGATTATCTGGTTTCCGGTGGTCCGGAACGCACGGAAAAGCTGTTTTCCAACCTGTTGAGAACCAACTGCCCGGTCACCGGTCAGCCGGACTGGGGCACTGTGGTTATCGATTATACAGGCCCCGGCATCGATTATGGCGGATTGCTGCGGTATCTTGTGTCTTTCCGGGAACATACCGGATTTCATGAAAATTGTGTTGAGCAGATTTTTGTTGATATGACAAGGCGCTGCCATCTGAAAAAATTGTTTGTCCATGCTTGTTTTACCCGTCGCGGGGGCATTGATATCAACCCTTTCAGAGCCAGTTTCCCCATGGCTCCGAAGCATGATCGGTATGTACGTCAATAGATGGGGTTATCCCTATAGTTGCATAAAAAACATGAGCCATTGATCTAAATCCGCCAAGAGAAAGGGTAACGAATAAGAATGATTGATACCCATAAAAAGTACAAAAAGGCACAATTTTTTACCCTCTGGGAAAGCCGGATGACTCCAGATCCTTCGTTATCAAGGGATTGCGGTAGATGATTACAGCTTCTTGATGCCTCGGTTCTGAACCCATCCGGCTTTTGCAACGATAGGGTTATTTTAATTCTAATAGTTTAATTCATCAGGAGGTAACGATTCATGGCAAAAATCGGGATTTTAAGATGTGAAAAAAACGGGGATCGGTGCCCCATGACCAATTGTCTGCGGTGTTTGCAGGAGAAAAAGGAAGGGTTTGCACGTTATGCGGATGCGGAACTGACCGGTATCTTGTCCTGCACATGTCCGGGTGACGGGGCAACCAAGCTGGCCGGGATATTAAAAAGCAAGGGCGCCGATGTGATTCATCTATGTACCTGCACCTTTGCCGGGAAAACGGATAACGGATGGACGTTGGGAAAAGGGTTTTGCAGCGACATCGATCATCTGGCCATGGATGTCGCTGCGGCAACAGGTCTGCCGGTGGTCAAAGGAACGGCTCACCTGCCGGCGGGATATGGGCGCAGGTGTTTGGCACAGGGTTCTGGCAATTTAGCCGTATCAAATACGGTTGCGAGCCCACCCTTAGGCCTTTTTGAAAGAACGCGTTTTCAAAATATCGTATGACCAAAAAAAACCTTGACACCTTTACCGATATCTATATTATAGTCAAATGACCAAAACGGGAGGTTTTAATTAGTGCCCAGACCCAAGAAACCCAGATTTGTAACCGGATATCCCCTGATGAGCGCTTTTGTGCCCGAGGGAATTCCCGTTACCGGTGAACTGACCATTGCCATAGAGGCTATGGAAGCGGTTCGATTGAGTGATTTCGAGGGCCTGGACCAGGAATCCGCTGCCGCCCGTATGGAGATTTCCCGTCAAACGTATGGACGGGTGCTGGCCGAGGCCCGGCAAACCATTGCCGCGGCCCTGGTTACCGGTAAGATTTTGAGAATCGGCGGCGGGATATATGAATTAAAAGGTCAGGGCCGGTGTCGACGCCGCAGAAGAGGGGGCCGATAGCATCCCTGATCCCAACAGTCAACACAAGGAGGGCAAAATGCCTGGAAGAGACAAAAAGGGTCCGGATGGTCAGGGACCCGGAACAGGACGAGGTCAAGGTGGCTGCCGACCTGATGGCACAGCTGGAGATTCGGAGCGCGGTCAGGGACGGGGCCAGGGTAAAGGTCAAGGTAAAGGCCAAGGCCAGGGTAAAGGCCAGGGTCGAGGTCAGGGCCAAGGCAGCGGCCAGGGGCAGGGCCGGAGATAAATTTTTACAAAAAAGATAAGCGGAGGTGTTTATTATGCCTGGATTTGATGGAACAGGACCACAAGGTGCCGGCCCCATGACTGGCGGTGCCAGAGGGTATTGCAATGCGGACGGAGCCATTGGCAGCGCCAATATGCCCAGAGGCGGTGGGTATGGCCGCGGGTATGGCAGAGGTTTCAGGCGGGGTTATGGCGCCGGAGGCTACCCGCCCCCGGCAGCGCCGTATTCTGCTCAAACAGGAGCGCAACCTTCTGTTGCTCAGGCTGAGGCGAATTTTCTAAAAGAGACATTGAACGCCATTAACGAAAGGCTTTCGGCCCTGGAGAAAAAGATCTCTTCATAGCGTAGCCTTTTTTAACTCAAAAGCTGTTTTTAAATTATAAGGGACAGAATCATTTTGCCCGTCCCTTATTTCCCCTAATATACCTTGCGCCTTGAAAATCCTTTGCCAAGCACATTGAATGTGTTCTCCATTATCATGAAGGCCTCCGGATCTATCGTAAAAACGGTTTCTTCCAGGTTTTTAAGCTGATAGTTGTTCACAACGGTCATAATGACCTGTTTGGACTTGCCGGTAAAGGCGCCTTTCCCATCTAACAGCGTTGCGCCGCGGCTCAGTTTCTGGGTTACGCTGGCGGCAATTAAATCGGATTTTTCAGAAATAATGATCACCAGTTTACGCTGGTTAAAAATACCCAGAAAATAATCAAGCACCATCGAAGTAACAAAACTCAGGGCCAGGGAGTATAATACCATATCGACTTTCAATACACCGAAGCTGAACGTGAAAAGCGCCAGGTTGAACATAAAGGAAAAAGCCCCGATGCGGACGCCCCATTTTTGATTGAGAATGATGGCGATAATATCGGTTCCCCCCGCAGACCCAAGGGAATGCAGGATAATGCCGGCACCGGCGCCTATGACTGTTCCTCCGGCGAGCACTGCCAGTATGGGGTCATTAACCGGAATAACAAAGGATATCAAATCCATGGCGCCTGAGAATAATAGTTGTTCCCAAAATACTGTAAAAAAAGAAGCGTCTGCTCACAAACAGCCAGCCAAAGATAAAAATCGGGATATTGATGATTATATACCAGATGCCCGGTGAAAGGGATTTGAAAAAATAGTACAACAGCAATCCGATCCCTGAAGCACCTCCGGTAATAAAACCGTGGGGAATGACGATGGCCTTGACACCGATACTGCATATGATGGATCCCAGGGTAATCAGAAAAACATTCCAGGGAATTGGATATAAAAATTTAATCTGTCCGATTTTCATTTTATCGTATACAACCTTTCGACATGGTAAAAATATTTGTGGTGGACTGTTTATTTCTCCCTAACGAGGCACAGGAGCTGCCGACCGTGAATCAGACCGATTATTGAACGTTAATTTAACTGTCAAGATAAGAAGATAAATTTTCAGGTCAAGGGGGCGAGGCCCTGCTTTTTTAATTTGCCTGAAAAATCTGATCCTTTGGAGTCGTTGTCATTTGAAATTTCAGTAATTCAATGAATTTCCAATAACGCAAATCCCCTCTGAGGATAACCAAAGACTGGTCCTCTGGGCCGAGATGTTTACTTCACAGGGCATGCATTTTTTTATGCAGCCGATCGGCCCGAAGGCAGAAGGTTTCCAGTTTGGCATTTATCAACTGGGGAAAAGGGGAACCATCGCTTTCGATGGCCAGAAACGGGAGGTCCTCCATATCCCGTAAAACATCTTTCAATTTTTTATTTTCCGGAGTGGCGGTGAGTTTTTGCCTGCCGGTCATCAGCTCGCTCAACAAGGCTTCTGAAAGGCGGTTGGGCATGCAACCAAAGGGACCGATGGCGATGACGCCGCAGACCCTGGAGGCTATTTCGGCAAGGGCGCTGCCCACGGTCAAAATGGCTTCACCTGCCAGATCAGGGGAGATGAACCGGGCTGCATGATGAATCACCTCATCGATGTCCACCGGTGCGGCATGGGTCAGACCCGACCGGGCCAGGGCTGACTTGAGGCGTTTTTCATAACGGTTCATGAAATTTTTTCGCAAAATGAACTTGAGTTTATCGATCCCGGTCAGACGATCGGCGACAATGCCGTGATCCATGAGAAAACTGCAGTAATGGACCCATTCGGCGACTGGAGAACAGACGACGGCAAAACCGCGTTTGGCCAGCATTGTGGTGAGATATCGGCGTGACAGTGAATCACGCCTGACAAATATTTCGCCGGTAAGGGCAATCGTTGGAACTTGAGCCACCGGACGTTTCAGGGAGATGTCGCCCAGGTGCCCGGCCGCTAGTCGGACCTGCTTTTCAAAGTTTGAAAAGCCGCCGTTTTGAAGAGCCCATTGGATACGCTGCCACTCGGCCTGAAACGTCTTTTGGGCGGAATCCCTGTTTTCGGCATTGGCCAGCAGCATGCTGCGAATGTCTTCCATCACATCCGACACAATCACGGCCCACCATCCCTTTTGCTCGAATTTTTTACCGAAGCCGGAATAGTTGTTTTCAGACGTCAGTGAAAAAATAGCCACATCGGGCAGACCAAGACGCCGGATCAGATCCGCCATGAAGATTTGATACTGGCCAAAGCGGCAGGGGCCTGATCCCGTGGGCATGAAATAGACCACGATTTCGTCGCTGCGTTTTTCATTGCGGATATAATGGAGCAGTGTGCCGGTTGTCAGTATGAGCGGCAGGCATTCCTTGCGGGAGGTATTTCCACGCCCGAGTTTCAGAATCGTTTCGTCGGCCGGGGGAAGGGGTTTGGCGTTAAAGCCGAGTCCGCACAATACCGCCGCCAGGGATTCCGATGCAATTTTTCCCATGGAGGGCAACAGGACTGTGACCCGTGGGTCGGTCATGGGAACACGCTCCCCGGAGGATGTGATGACCACAGACTGCCCGTTTGTGAATTTCAATCAGGGCGGCCCGAAACCCTGTTGTACCATGATCGGGTCGCTTTTCGGGGGCAAGCTGCCGGAACGCGGTGACGATGTCCAGGAAGGCTTCTATGCGGGTGTCTATACCGGCATCCGCGGTATGACTGTCCAGCTCAAGGGTCAAAGAGGGTTTTCGGTCCATGCAGGTCCTGAAATACCCGATGATGAAAGAGTCCGGTCCGCAGGAAAAATTGGTGATGTACGTACCGAAAAGCTGGGGGTGCTTTTTGACCTTTTCAGCCGCCTTGAGGATCGTCTGGCCCATGCCCCAGTACATGTGGGGCCTTGTTTTTTCTTCATCAAAATCCAGGAAATCGAACGGCAGGACCATGACGCCCCGGGAAGCCAGTTTGTGTGGAATGCCCATATGGGCCTCTTCTGCAAATCCATTATAGGGGCGGGCAAAAATGACCACTGCTGTTTTATCCGGGTGGGCCTCAAGCTCGGTCATTGCTTTTTTGCCGATCTGTTTCATTTCCGTGATGCAGTCTATTTGTTTTTTTACGGCTTTTTCAAAGGCCTGCAGGGCCGGTCCGGACCCTATTCCCATCTGCCGGGCAATTTTTAAAAAAGCAGGCTTTGCTGCGGTCAAGCCCAGGGTAAGATCCAGCAGGGGCGCAAGAATCCTGGTTCCCCTGGTTTCAGAAGTTCAATTTCTTTGCCAAAGGTTGTCTGGAGGAGATAGGTTTCCCCCTGAACAAACGGGCATACCTGTGAGCCGGTTCCTTGAATCTGGGTGGGAACGGACTTAAAGTGGGGCAGGAAAATAAAATCCGGTGCAGGTTTGTTTTGCAGCAAATTATAAAAAAACCCATGCGCCAGTTCACACGGATAGCAGAATGCGGCATTGCGCCGGTCAATGCCTTTGGAAGATGGCGTGTCCGGCAAAATGATCTCGAAATCGAGTTCATCGAAAAAGTGGAATAGAGCGGGTAGTAGGTATTTACCATGAAGCTTCGGTTGATGCCCACTGTTTTTCTGTGGTTTCCGGCAGCCCCGCAAAAGGGGCGTATTCCGTGTTTTTTAAAAACAAGGTGCTGCCGGAGACGAACCAGATCCAGATTTTTGATATCATGCTTCACCTTATGTCGTAGATTATAATACCGGTTGCAGGCGCCCCCGAAGGGATAGCGCCGGCCTTCGATTTCGATGAGATTGATGTTGCATCGACGGTCGCATTTCTCCCTGCCGCCGTTGCAGATAAATGATGATTTGTACAGGGCTTCCCGGTCCGTGAGGACCTGAAGATCAAAAAGGCTTTGGGTCATCAGACCGGCATCGATCCTTTTTTTGACTTCCAGGGCAACCCCGAAGGCACCCATCAGACCCGGCTCGGGTGGGACGATGATGGGTTTGCCCACAAGGGTGGCCATGGCAAGGGGGATTGCACGGTTATAGCATACACCGCCCTGCATAAAGATTTTTTCACCCACCGGCCGGTTGCCCTTGACCCGGTTGGTGTAATTCATGCATATGGAATAGACCAGTCCGGCTACAATATCCGTCTGGTTGACGCCTTCATGGATCGCATTTTTAATATCCGAGGCAATGAATGCCGCACATTGGTCGTTAAAATTGGGCGGATGTCCGGCGCGCATGGCAATATCCGCGATATCGGTCATCTCTATCCCCAGGGTTTCAAGGGCCGATTCTTCGAGAAAGGAACCGGTGCCGGCCGAGCAGGCTTCGTTCATGGCATAGTCGGCGGGGACCCCGCTGGTGATATAGGTGTATTTGGCATCCTGGCCACCGATTTCGAAGAGCGTGTCGACCTGCCCGTCAAAAAAGACGGCCGCTGCGGCATGGGCGATGATTTCATTGATAATGCCGTCGGTCAGGGCATGAAGCCCGGCTATCTGCCTGCCTGATCCGCAGACGCCCAGTCCGATGATGGTAATTTTAATAGGATCAACCCGGGTCTCGATTTGGTGGTAAATGGCTGCATAGCATTTTCGTGAGGCCCCTACCGGGTCCCCGTTGGTGCGCAGGTAAATCGAGGCCAGCAGGGCATTGTCATGTGTGCGTAGCAACACCGCCTTGGTGGTGGTGGAACCGACATCCAACCCCAGAATGCAGATATCGCCTGCTGGTATGGTGCCCCTTTCCTTGCTTTTGAACGTCACCAGATTTCCGGCATCCGTAAGGCTTGGGAGGGCGGCAAAAGAGGCAATCTCGGTTTTGAACAGCTTGTCGATACCGGGAAACGGCCGGGTTTCGTGGTCAAATGCCCAGAGCGCGGCGCCCAATGCTTCAAAACAGGGGGCCTGTTCCGGTATGATCAGGCCGGCTATCTGTTTTTGCAGGTATGCGGTCATCATTTTGTTGAGGGCGGTCCCGCCGGTGAGCATGATATTCTGCAAAGGGATTTTTTTAAGCAGTTCCAGTATTTTCTCAGGCATCATTTTGCAGAGTCCGGCGGTCACCGCTGATTTTAACACCCCTTTGTTGGTGGCATGGGTGCGATCAAGATTTGCAGAAGACAGAGCACCGTCCTGAAACGGGGTAGGGCGTTTCCACAGCGGCCCACTGGGCTGCCTCTTCAAGGGATACGTCCATGCGGCGCAGTTGCTGAAGGAAAAATTCTCCGGTGCCCGAGGCACATTTTGTTGCCGGTGATGACATTGCTGATTTTTCCGGAGCGATCCAGAACATAAACCATAAAGGTTTCTCCACCTGCTGAGATAACGGCCGGGCAGTTGATGCCCACAGGCTTGGTGAACGGGTATGCGTATTCGATGGCTTCGGGTTCGGAAATAGAGGAGAGATCGATGAATTTACGAAATTTTCGGCCGGTGGCGCCGATTCGGTCAAATGACCCCATGTCAAGGGCCATGAAAGCGGTCACCAGTGTTTGCCGGGGGTTTCCATCGTGGGGCAGAAAAGGCGGTATCGATAATGCGGGGCCGCCTTTTTCGCCGTTTGAGTTTTCCATTTGAACCATCGAAACAGTAGATGCCCCGAGGCATAGTCCCAGAATTTTCATGCTTCTGTCCTTATTTAGGGTGCATATGAAATGGACACTGTCTATAGATTCTATTCAGATACTGGAATTTTGCAAGGGGAAATATACTAAAATCTCACGGTTTTTTTTATATCTGTGATTTCTAATGGTTTTCACATAAAAACCACCTGAAAGGGCGCTCATGACAGGCAGGGGGACTTGGAACTGCCGGAATGCTTGGGGAGGGTTATAATAATGCGGTTCCAGGCACTGGGACTGCTTTCCATTTTGATGTCGCCGCCATGCAGCCGGACAATCTGACGGACAATGGCCAGACCGAGGCCGGAGCCTCCGTATTTGAGGGAACGGGATTTTTCCACCCGGTAAAATTGCTCAAATACCCGGTCCAGTTCTTTGGCCGGGATGCCCCGTCCGGTGTTAAAACAGGTGATGTGAAGGGTGTGGGCATTTGGCTGGACTTCAAGTTTCAAAGACCCGCTTTCACGATTGTATTTAATGGCGTTATCGATAATATTGATTAACAGCCGTCGAATCATATCCCGATCGCCCTTCATCTGCAGGCTCGGGGGTAAATTTGTCTCCAGGTGAATATTTTCTGCGGCAATCACGACGGAAAAGTCTTCCAGTACGGACTGGATCAGTTTTGTCAGGTCAAAATTTGTGGGTGCCAGGGTTTCTTTCAACTCCAGGGCCGAAAGGTCTAATAGATTGCGAACCAGGCGCTCCATGCGCAGCAGTGTTTTGCCCTGGTTCATGGCCTGCTGCTGAAACGTGTCGGGCAGGTCCTGCCGATGAATTGTTTCCTCCCAAAACAGCCGCAGCAGGGTGATGGGTGTTTTTAGTTCATGGGAGGCATTGGCAATGAACTGTTTCTGGTGCATAAATGAGTATTGCAAACGGTCAAACATGTGGTTTAAGGAACTGGAAAGCACATGGATTTCATCCTGATTACGCCCCAGCGGTATGCGTCTGTCAAGGGTTTTTTCGTTGATTTCCAGCGCCAGGGCGTTGATGGCGTTGATGGGTTTCAGTATCCTTCCGGCCACGAAATAGCTGATACAGATCAGCAGCAGGGTGGACGCGACCACCCCCAGGATCAGGGCGACGATTGTTTCACGGATCTCTTCGGTAAGTTTTCCGATGGGACTGGCGATCTGAATTGTTCCGGAAAAAGCATCGGTGTTGACATCAACTATCCTGACCCTGAAAACGATCTCGTCCAGGGGGCCCTGATTTAATTGAATTTTTTCTATGGGGATATGTGTGCTGACGGAATATATTTTTCCCTTGGGGTGCAGGGGCAGATCCGTGTATCGGGTCAGATCGGACCGGTAAATAATATGCCGGTTTTGATCATAGACTTTAACCCAGTACCGTTTGTCCGGAAAGACCGGTTTCAGGGGCTTGTCGTTTTCCCTGTGTGAAGCTGTGAGAAACGCGGTCACCGAATTTGCCATCACCTTCAGATCGGTATCAATCAACCGGTAGGGTTGCTGCATCATTTCCAGAAAAATCGGCAGGGAAAAAAGCAAACTGGTGATGATGGCGACGCCGGTGACCCAGAGCGTGATCTTAATTCGAATCTTCATGGTCTTTTTCCATAATGATATAGCCCATTCCCCGGATGGTGTGGACGATGAGTCCTTTTGTATCTCCGATTTTACGGCGCAGGTTTTTGATATGAACGTCAATATAGTTTGACATTGAAAAGGGATCAAAATCTTCCCCCCACACATGCTCTGCCAGATTGAAACGGGATACGGCTCGATTTTTGTTGTACATGAGGAATTCGATGATTGAAAATTCCTTGGGCGTCAAATTGATGATGGTATCGCCACGGGTGACTTCACGGGTGATGGTATTGAGCTGAAGGTCCTTGATTTTAAGCACGGGGCCGCCATGCACCTTATCGCGTCTGAGCAGGGCCCGGACCCGGGCCATTAATTCGGCGACAGAGAAGGGCTTGGCCAGGTAATCATCGGCGCCCTGGTCAAGCCCGGTGATTTTGTCCTGGACACTGTTTTTGGCGGTGAGCATGAGGACCGGCGTTTTGATATCCGCCTGGCGGATTTCGTTTAAAACAGACAGGCCATCTCTTTTGGGCAGCATAATGTCCAGCAAAATCAGATCAAAGGGGGCGGCAAAGATTCTGTCCAGGGCCTCTTCGCCGTCCACTGCCGTTTCGATTTCATATCGCTGATCGGAAAGGCTTTGGGAAAGCTGGCTCAGCAGTTGGGGTTCATCGTCTACAATAAGGATTCTCATGGGGTGGGGCCTTTTTTAACAGCGGTGATTACTGTCCGGCTTAAGATTATTTTTCCTTCAGCAGGATGTAGTTGTTGATATGGCCTAAATCGGAAAAGCGATTCAGTATGGGTGCTGGAATACGATCCAGACGGTTTTCTTGAACAGCCATATAGTCTGTATCACCGTTTTTCAGCAATGCATCGATTTTGACTGTTGTGTCGATTTTCCCGGCTGTGCCCTTTGAATAAAATGCTGCCGAAAAGGGCCTTTTAAAAAGATAGGTGATATGAATTTTTTCCCCTTTTATTTCTTTATAAAAGGTTCCCATAAGTTTTTTCTGACTGTTTTCAGAAGGACCGATACCGGCAGAGACAATGATGGCTGCAATGGAAAATAAAACCAACATGGCGAAGCCACCCGATTTCACAATGCCGATCCATTTCAGAGAACCGTCAGCGGTAGATAATTTGGTTTCTGTCATCACCCCGGCGGCAAGCAGTGAAAATGCCGGTAGTCCGGGCAGAACATAGGCTGGAAGGATATTGCCCGCCAGGGTAAAAAAAAACATGGGGAAAAACAGACCATAAAATAAGATATACGGTCCATTCATCCTTTAAAAAAGATTCTTTGAAGTTTTTTCCTGAATTTTTTTCCTGCAAAATTCCAGTGGTACGATAAATGACCAGGGGAAGGCACATGCCAGCCAGTATAGCCAGATCATTCCTCTGGGGTGGGAATGAGCCGAACCGTAGAGGTCCCCTTTCCAGCCGGGTATCAGGAACCGGTTCCAGTGTTCACCCACCAGAAAATAATTCAGAAATCCCGGGGTTTTAACTTCAGCCAACCAATACCATGGCACTGTTAGGACGGTCAATACGATAACCCCGGTGACCCAGGGGATTTTTTCCCAGACATCCCGGTAATTTTTCCGGCAAAAAACCCATGCTGCAACAGGGAAGAATGTCAGCACAAGGGCAATGGGGCCCTTGGCCAGCAACCCAAGGGCCAGACCCATAAAAAATATATATCCCCACATGCGTCCCTTTTTGCCGGAAGTATGCATTGAGCGCCAGAATGAAACCATGGACAGGGTGGTCCCTGTCAACAGGCAGTGATCGGTCATCACCGCCCCGCTGCTGACCCAGAAAAGAACAGCGGTTGCAAGTACCAGGCAGGTGACCAAGGCAAAGGTGGTGTCTTTTTGACGGGTTGCCATCTGCCAGACCATGGCTATCACGGCCAGGCCCAGCAGAAAGGAGGGTAGCCTTGCCGCAAATTCGGAAATTCCAAACAATTTAAAACTCATGGCGGTCAACCAGAAAGAAAGCGGTGGTTTGCCCCAGAAAGGCACGCCCTCGCTGATCCGGGGGGTAATCCAGTCCCCTGTAGTTATCATCAACCTGGCGATTTCACCGTATCGGGCTTCCGTGGTGTCTGCAAGGGGGTAAACCCCGAGAGACAATAACCTGACCAGCCCCACGGCGATCAGTAATGTTAAAATAGTTTTTTGATAAGAGGTCCGGATATACGGTTTCATGCAAGGTTCCTTTGGGAAATGATCCCGGGCAGGGCTGCGGGGGCGGTATTTGCTGTATAATGGCGTTTTACCAGGTACAGGGGCCGGCCTTTGGTCTCAATGAAGATTCTTCCCAGATATTCACCGACAATGCCGATGGCCAGCAGTTGCATGCCGCCAAGAAAAAGGATCACCACCATGAGGCTGGGATAGCCCGGTACCGGATTACCCAGGAAAAGGGTTTTTAAAAAAATGATCAGGCCATAGAAAAAAGCGGACAGGGCAATCGCCAGTCCTACATAAGTGGCTGCCTTGAGTGGTGCCGTGGTATAGGAGGTGATCCCCTCAAGGGCCAGTTTCCACAATCCAAAGTAGTTCCATTTGGTTGATCCGGCGTACCGCGCATCGCGATGATAACCCAGTTCTTTTACGGAAAAGCCGATCCATGTGAACATTCCCTTCATAAACCGGTTCCGTTCCGGCAGCTGCCGTAAAGCAGTTATTGCATTTTTGCTCAATAAGCGAAAGTCGCCGACATTGCGTGGCATTTTGACGGGACCGATATGCCTCATGAGGGTGTAAAAGGCCTGAGCTGTTTTTCTTTTCAGCAGGCTCTCACCCTCCCTGCTACTGCGGCGCATATTGACGACATCATACCCCTGGCGCCACTGCTGAACCATTTCAGGGATTAATTCGGGCGGGTCCTGAAGGTCTGCATCGATGATAATTGCCGCATCTCCTTGTGCATGCTCAATGCCCGCGGTCATGGCCGCTTCTTTGCCAAAATTTCTAGTAAAGTCAATTATATGAAATGAAGGGCCTTGTTGCATGCACTGCATCAGCAGGGCCATGGACCGGTCTGTACTGCCGTCATTGATATAGATAATTTCTACCCTGGGCATGCCTGTTGCGGCAAGGGCACGTTGCAGCCGTTTGTGGAAGGTGACAATCACCTCCTGTTCGTTGTACACCGGTATGATTACCGATAGCAGTGAGCGTCGGGAAAATGGTGGACCCCTTTGTCATATTTTTTGCTTGCATCTGGTGCTCCATGAATGATTCTATCTTCGGTTCAAATAAATATTTTTTGCGATCCGTACCAGCCATTTGAATGCCCATTTATCCGTATGTCCGAGGTCTATTCTTGCTGGCTGACGGAATGTCTGGTCAATACCATGGTAAGATGAAGATTTAATGAAGGGTGTCAGCGGTGGTAGAAAGGAAAATGCGGGCCGGAGGGGAAAGGGGGCGAAAAGGGAAGAAGGGGCGAAGAGGAGAGACCGCCGCGGAGATTTTCACTCGATGGTGGATTGTGTTCCGCAAAGGGGGGGGGGGGGGGGGGGGGGGGGGGGGGGGGGGGGGGGGGGGGGGGGGGGGGGGGGGGGGGGGGGGGGGGGGGGGGGGGGGGGGGGGGGGGGGGGGGGGGGGGGGGGGGGGGGGGGGGGGGGGGAGACCGGGGGGGGGGGGCTGGAAAAAACAGATGCTTCGAGATCTGGCATTAAATAATAATTTGTGTCGACCCGGGCTTGACGGTCAGGTGTTAATCCGGTTAGAAGAAGAGGTGGTGATGAATTTTTGGTAGATCAGCCCCTGTGTCTTATGCTCGGCAACCTATTTGAGTGTGATGTGGATCAGATGATGATGGAACATAAAAACTATCCCACCTATGACTATGAAGCCCAACTGATGGAAGATAAGAAAATTTCCTGTATCGCCGGAATAGACGAGGCGGGCCGCGGGCCCGGGGCCGGGCCAGTGGTGGCCGGAGCCGTTTATATTCCGGCAGACTGCATCAAGAGCCTTGCCGGCCGGCTCCGGGATTCCAAGAAGATGACGGAAAAACAGCGGGTTTTGATGTACGGAATCATTGCGGTGAAATGCCCCTTTGGTGTGGGCATTGTGGATAACCACATCATTGACGCCATCAATATTTTACAGGCCACCCAAAAGGCTATGGCTCGGGCCCTGGCCGCATTGCAAAAAAAAATGGGTGATGAACGGCAGATCGATTATGTTCTCATCGACGGCAATATGCGCATGAAGACGATCAGACAGCCCTGGGAATCCATCGTCAAGGGGGACAATAAAAGCCTTTCCATTGCCGCCGGCGCCGTTATCGCCAAGGTGACCCGGGACCGCATCATGGTCCGGCTGCATGATGAATATCCCCGTTACGGTTGGGACCGCAACAAGGGCTATCTTTCCAAAGCGCACATGCAGGCCATCAAAGATTTCGGCACAACCCCCTATCACCGGATGAGTTATCGGAGGGTCGGCAGGTAGCCCGGCGCAACCGCCCCCGGGATATCCAAAATCCACCCAATAGGTCCCGGCCATAGGCCTGCTAAAAAATTGACACCCCCAAAGGGGAGTATTATCTTCAGATATACAATTACCCCTTCAATCCGTTTGATGAGGCTTTTTATGGCAGACGTCATTTCTTTGGACAAAAAAATGCAGATGACAAAGGAAAAACAGGCTGCCCTCATAAAAAAGCGTAAAATAATGGCTGTCCGGAACGTGTTTCATTGTACCCACTGTCCCTCTAAGTGTGAAAAATGCGGCATCCAGATCGGCCTTGAACAAGACACAGGCCCAAAAAAAAGATACGAATTGAGGATTCCATACCATTTTTGTAAAAGCTGTTCCGAAGAATATATCGATTACATCGAACACCTTACCGGCAAGAAGGATCCGGACTGCTACTG
Organism: uncultured Desulfobacterales bacterium; assembly: GCA_942490765.1. Classification (GTDB taxonomy): domain Bacteria; phylum Desulfobacterota; class Desulfobacteria; order Desulfobacterales; family 4572-123; genus 4572-123. The sequence goes on from CALNYM010000034.1 coordinate 104,663, forward strand.
GTACAACGATACCTGGCTTGAACTGTGGAGCGTCTGGATCGATTATCAGGGCACCATCGACCGTTATTTAAAATCAAAGGAATTCCTGCAACTCCTGATGGAATTAAAGGGCAGTCGCCCCGAACCATAGGCCGCCACCAAAACAGTAACTCCCTTGCTTCAAACCCAACCCTTGGCCGATAAATTTCGGCCTCCCTTTAGAATCGATTCTTTTGGGCCGCCGGATAAAAGTATACCGGGACGACTCATTTGAAACAGTGAGGGCCCTTTTTTACCGAAATGTGAAAATATTTCTTCTGTAACACACCAACCGCGTTTTTCCCCATTCATTATAAAATGAACCGGAAGCGTGCCCTCATTTTCGCAAGATCAATAATTTTTATTAAAGTTTAGAATTAGTTTGACCGATATATTATTTTTAAGGGTAATCCTTGGAGATTTAAGAGACTAAAAGGAGCCGGTACAAAATGGTTAAACGAGCAAAAAATAAGACGATTGGAAAGATGATTGGTTCGGGTTTCGCGATAATTCTGATCCTTACACTGGTGGTGGGAATGGCCTCCTACTGGGGTGTTTGACCCGAGTGATGAATGTTTTTGAATTTTATCAGGCAACCAATAAAATATCGGAAAATTTCATTACCGCCCGATTGGATGCTTCAGTCTATCTGCTGAATAATTATGATGCGGGCCGGCCGCTTCAGAACGCCGCCAGGGAGCAGACGATCCGATGGCTCAAACAGAGCCGGGCGTTGATTCAAACAGTTCAAGGGCATCAGTTGCTGGCGGATGCCGAGGGGAAAGAGCCGGACATCATCCAAAGAGGGCTGAAAAGTTATGAGAATGCTTTCTATGAATACTGCATGGCCGAAGACCGGAAAATCGATATGGAAAAATTCATTATAAAACAGGGTCAAAGCTTTAAATCAAGTATTGATGATGGAAAATTCTGGATCGATGGGATGCAAAACAAGCGGGAGCATCTGGAAGCCCTTCTTGGGGGATACATAAGCCGGAATTTGATTATCGGTGGCAGCAGATCAATGATTGTCAAAAGGAACTTCAGACCGAATGCAATGCATGGTTTACCAAAGTGGAAAACAGCGATGATCTTAAGAAAAAGGCGGAAACGATCCAAGCTGTGTTTGACCGCTACAGGGGGATTATCCTGAAGTACCACGAAGAGGTGGTCCAATCAGGATAATTTTTACAAACAGATGAGTGCTGATGCCGAAATGATAATGAAAGCAAAAGATGCTTTGGCTGAATTTTCAGTTAAAAAACGAATGCGGTTAAAAAGATTTCATTCACCGCTATATCGGGGTTCCTGCTTGCGGCCATGCTCATCGGAAGTGTTTATGCCTTGATTAACACGCGGCGGATAGTGGGGCGGCTAATGGAAATTATCAAAGGCATTACCACCGGTGCTGAACAGGTGGCCACTGAATCGGGTCGTATGTCATCGGGCAGCCAGGCGCTTGCCGAGGCATCTTCTGAGCAGGCAGCCTCTATTGAAGAGGCGTCATCGGCTCTGGAAGAGATGTCTGCAATGACCCGGCAAAATGCGGACAATGCCGGACAGGCGGACGCTCTGTCCAAGGAGACCAACGAGGTCGCAGGCAGGGCCAATGAAAACATACGGCAGTTGACGAATGCCATGGTTGAGATCACGGCGGCCAGTCATGAAACCTCCAAGATTGTCAAGACGATTGATGAAATTGCTTTCCAGACCAACCTCCTGGCCCTGAATGCCGCGGTGGAGGCCGCAAGGGCAGGGGAGATGGGGTGCCGGGTTCGCGGTGGTGGCAGATGAGGTTCGAAATCTTTTCTCCGGGCTGCCGATGCTGCAAAAAATACGGCGGATATGATTGATGGGACAATAAAAAAGGTGGAGCAGGGTGCTGAGCTAGCCCGGACCACCAATGATGCTTTTTCGGAGATGGTGGACAGTTCAGTCAAGATGGGTGAACTGGTGGGTGAAATCGCGGCTGCTTCCAGAGAGCAGGTTCAGGGTATTGAGCAGGTCAATACCACTGTTTCCGAAATCGACAAGGTCATCCAGCAAAATGCCGCCAATGCGGAAGAATCCGCATCTGCCTCCGAAGAAATGAGCGCTCAGGCAGAACAGATGAAAGACCATGTGAATGACCTGAGCGATTTGGTGGGCGCCAAGGGCCTTAAATCCGGGAACAGACGCGATGCCGATGAGAACAACGTTAAAAAAAGGGCGGCTATTCGAGAAGAAAGGTGTTTTGCCCGTCCCCCGGCCGAAAAACTTCTGGTGGAAAAATCATCACCGAAGACCATGACGCCGGAACAGATATTGCCGATGGATGAAGGTGATTTTTAACATTCTGTATGTCAATAACGGCTCGTACAGGTAGAGCTGTTTGCTGATGCAGGTCCAGGCTAACCCTATCATTGCAAAAGCCGGATGGCTTCAGAGCGAGGCATCAGCGGTGTAAAGCTGTCGTCATCCTCCAATCCCTTGATAACGAAGGATCTGGAGCCATCCGCTTTCCCGTAGGAGTAAAAAAATTGTGCCCTTTGTATTTTTATGAATATCACCATTCGTGAATTCCTTTAAAATTGCATTATTCTCGTTGAACTCTTTCTCTTGGTGGATATAGATCAATAATTTGTGTTTTTTATGCAACTATAGGGTTAAAAAGAAAACACAGAGGAGGGGAATGATCCCTTCAGGAGGAAGTTCGCTTCCCCTGTAGTGTTTCATGGTAATGCCACCTTGTTTGTGCTGCCCTGCCATGCTCAATCGATCCCCATGGACTGTCCCACCCGGGGAACCATGACATCGAATCCTTCCTTGCTGAGAATGTCCGCAAAGGCCAGGGACTGCTCCTCCTCACCATGAACCACGGCAATTTTTTTTATTTTCAGGTTGGATTGTTTCAGGAATGTCAGCATCTCATTCTTATCCCCATGGGCGCTGAACCCCCCGATCTGGTGTACATGGGCCTTGAGGGGATATGCTTTGTTGAGGATCTTGACCATGGGGGCATCGCCTTTGCGGTCTGCGGCAGCATAGGCCTCGCCCTGTTCGAGCAGGCGCCGGCCAAGGGTGTGCTGGGCCATGAAACCGACAATCAGGATGGTGTGTTTGGGATTGTGGACCTTGTGCCGCAAATGGTGAAGGATGCGGCCGGCTTCACACATGCCCGAGGCGGACAGGACGATATGGGGGGTTTCATCCCGGTTCAGGGCCATGGACTCTTCCACCGAGCCCACAAACTTGAGCTGGGACATTGAAAAGGGGTTTTTGCCCTTTTGCAAAAAGGTGGTGTGGGTATCTTTGTCGTAGACTTCCGGATGCTCCCCGAATACCTGTGTGATCCGTGTGGCCAGGGGGCTGTCCACGTAGATGGGAACCTTTTTGACCAGTCCTTCCTGGTAGAGTTCATGGATATAGTAGAGCAGTTCCTGGGTCCTGCCGTAGGCGAACGCCGGGATGAGGACGCTGCCCCCCCGCTCAAAAGTGGTATTGAGAATCTCCTGGAGTTCAGGTTTAAGATCCTTGACGGGGTTGTGTATACGGTTGCCGTAGGTACTTTCCATGATCAACAGATCTATGTCCCGGTCCTCTTCGGAAAATGCCAGGGTGGGGTTCTTCAGGATCGGTTTTTCAAAGCGGCCGATGTCGCCGGTATAGCAGACGGTTCGGGTTCCGCCGTTGACCGCTGTGCGGATCACCGATATGGCCGATCCCCAGGATATGGCCGGCGTCATACAGGGTGCAGGTCATCTTGTTGCCGATGGTAAAGGGGGTCTGGTAGGGATACCCCGAGAAGCAACCCAGGGCCTTGACGGCATCATCGCTGGTGTACAGAGGGGTTCGATACCGTTTAAGTTAAACTGGCCAATGAGGTCGTTGACGAGTTCTGCATCGATGCGGTGGCCGTTTTTTTTCAGTTTACGGGCCTCTTTTTCATAGGCCTTACGCCCGCCTTTTCCCTGGTGCATTTTGGAAAGCTGACCGCGTACCAGCTTGTAGTTGAGGTATTCGGCATCGGATTCCTGGATGTGGGCGCTGTCGGCCAGCAGGTATTCACAGGCATCCCGGGTCACCAGGGAACAGAAAACGCGACCGGTGAACCTGTCCCGGGTCAGCATGGGGATGCGGCCGGAATGGTCGATGTGGGCGTGGGAAAGAACAACATTGGTGATGATGGCAGGGTCAAATGGCAGGATGCGGTTTTTTTCCGCGCTCTCCTTGCGGCGGCCCTGGTACATGCCGCAATCGAGAAGAATGCGGTCCTTTCCGTTGCCCAGCATGTGCATGGATCCTGTAACTTCCCTTACCGCTCCAAAAAAAGTGATGTGCATGAAATATCCTCCTGTGTCAGGGCCGGTGATTTTTTAATGCGCCCGGGGGAATCCTGGACGTCTGTAAATGATCGTCTTGTAATTTGATGTGTCCTATTTTAAACTTTTGTGCGAATTCTTAGAACGCTTTTGCTTCAACGATGGTGGTACCGGGCGCGGGGAGAGGGATCGGGATACTATCGCAGATGCCACTGTTTTGACATGAACCGGTTTGTAGCGTTTAAGAGCGTTTAAGGGCGCTTTTGTTACCGTAGAAAGGATATGGTAACTTATTTTTTCCAGTACCCGGACCTCTTCCCGCCGGCCACCGTATAGCAGTGTCGGTCGATAGATCGTTAACGATGGAAAATCAAGCGCCATAAGCTCCTGCTCTGTTTCGCCTTTGGTTCTCAGATAAAAGTAGCTCGAATCCGTATTGGCCGACTGGGCACTGACGACATGAAACTGACCCACCCCATGGTTTTTAGCCCAGATGCCGGCGTCTACAATCAAATCGTGGTCGATTTTGTAAAATGCCTGTTTTGAACCGGCCTTTTTCAGTGTCGTCCCCAAGGCACAGAACACAACGTCTATTTGATCCACACCCTTCAGGGCATCAAAAGCAAGCGGATTCGATATGACCGGCTGCACTTTGCTGCCGAAAAATTCATTGGGCGGACGCCGCACCAGCAGATAGACTTTGCCAAAGTGCTGATAGGCAGTCAGCAAGTTCACAATTTCCCGGCCTGTAGCCCCGGTGGCACCGAGTACGAGGGCTGTTGTCACGGTATTTCCCCTTTTGTTAAAAAACGGCGTTTTTGCCGTCATGGGACACACAAAGTATCGTATTTCATTTGAACCGTATGGCCGGTATGGGCGCGACCGTGGGTTCAAGTCCAATATATGCGGGTTCTGTTAGTAACAGATTGATTATTAACATGAATATTTTCAAAAGGCAAGGGCGGCATATCGGGACATTTGAAGGCAATGGGTCTGGCCAGGGTGCTACATCATTGACTGACGGGCAGGAGCAACACGGGGTAGTGGGTAAGCTCTGCGTAAATTACGCCCTGATTAAATTTGATGATCTCGTAAAAAGTCGGAATCAACTGAGCCATATTTTGTGAGCATTTGCGCACAATTAATCTCAGATTGATAAAAATATATTTTTGGTGACCAAAGCCGCCCTAAAATGTTCTTTGACAAACGAAAAATAGTGTCCCGAAGGCTCCTATGCCTCGCAGAAGACTTCTTCCGGCATCATCCTCGATGCCTTGACGGCAGCTGCCCTGAAGATGTTTATTCCCAAGGCCTTTAATGTTGCACAAAACTTAACGGCTTTTAAACCCCGTACTCGAAGTTGTTTGACCCCGGTTCGTCTGTCGTATTCAGACATGGTAGCTTCAACACCCGCACGCCATCTGTAGCGGTCTTTGAATTCGTCTGACTGCTCATTTATTCTGCGCTTCACGATGCGCATTTCTTTTTTTGTAAAACGAAGATAGTAGTACTTTTTCCCTTTCTTGACAGGGCATTTTTGTAGATTAGGGCAGTTCTCGCAATGCTGTATAGCAAACGCAATGCTAAGTCTTTTTTTCTTTTTGACTTTTGCTGGCGGATTACCCTGTGGGCAGGCAATAAGTTCTCCTTTTTGAGAAAATATAAAATCTGCAAGGCTCAACTTATCCTCCTTGACGGATCCCATTGTTGGGGCAATCAATTCGACATTGTGTTCTTTTGCACGTTCACAGTTATCATCACTGCCGTAAAGGGAATCGGCCAATATTTCTTTCGGTTTTAAATCCTGCGCTTCTGTTGACTCAATGGCCGGGATAAGTGCATTGGCGTCACTGTTATGAGAGGGTTCAACTTCAACATGGGTGATCAGGTTAAGAGATTGTTCTTTTTTATCTTCCTCATCACAATACGTTTCCATGACCTGAACCTGATAACCTTGCCCTTTGTGGCCGCTGTAACTTGCATCGGGGTCAGAAGGATTTTGAAGTGAATCAGATTCAATTTCTTTCGGTTTTTTTAATTCAACCGGATTGTCTTTATCATCGGTAAGGTTGCAATGATCGTTGAGAACCCTCTCAAGCAACTTGTAGCTATACATGGATGCTACATCGGGGCAGTCCGTAAACTGTTGTACCAGGTCAAACAGATCCTTGCTGACCTCTGTGAGCTTTTTTTTAGATTCAGATGGTTTGACTTTAGGAAAACATCCAAGGGCATTTTGGGACAGATATTTATCAACAAGTTTCTCATCTATCGTTAAGAATTGGTCTTGTTTGCCCCGCTTCATATTTACTAAAAACTTATGGATGCTTTCTGAAAAGATGCCGATTCGTCCAAGGCGCCGCATGTTGGATTTGATGTGCACCGAGTCGATCCGCTGTTTGTCGATATTGACCTTGAAGACATGCGCAAGGTTGCCTGTGCATGCAGTAAAAATGTCATCTTCAAGGTTGTTTTTTGCAACGATGTTTCGATTATTCCATAATGTTTTTAATGAGATATATTTCGCATCATCGGTTTCTTCACTGATATTGAGTGAATAATGCCATTGAATATTAAAGGCATATTGCTGTAGTGTTTCTTCATCGGTGAGATCAAAGGTTTGTTGAAGAATAAGAGCGCCCAGCATGGAATAAAGTTCCTTTGACGGGCGGCCAAATGTGGCGTTAAAATGTTTTCCAACCTTAGCAACAGGGATTGAAGGCAGGATGTGCTCACGAAATAACCCCGGCCACCCGGATTCAAGCATCTGTCGTCTCTTGGGAGTAAGGAAATTCCAAGGATCGAAAATGTTAAGCTGATTTGGATTTTTCACTTTGATCATAATTTTACCTTTAACTATCTGATTAATTTGATTTTTCATATCAAATTTAGAAGAAAAAGGCAAGTGTTATTTTTCATTATTTATTATTATTTCAAACTGATACATAAATATGGCGTGAAGCCGGAAAATTTTCAAGGATTATCACAATGCCTGTGGAAATCGATCCGGATCGAATCGAGGCAAAGTTGGAAGAAGGCATTCTGACGGTTCTTATTCCCAAGGCCGAGGCGGTTAAACCGCGTCAAATTACGATCAGTTAGCAGCAACAGCCAACCAAGGAGGTGACGGCCATGTTTGGTAAAAATACAAAAGAACTCAAAGTGCGGGAAAAGCAGGAGCTGAACACGCCTGCAGAACATACCCGATCAGGCCTGGTTTTTACGCCGGCTGTGGATATATTTGAAAACGATAAGGAAATTGTGCTCTTGGCGGATATGCCGGGGGTAAAACCAGAGGTTTTTCGCATTGATCTGCGTGACAATACCCTTACTTTGGAAGGGGATGTGGCACCATTTGAAACGTCCGGTGAAGAAGAGGTGATGATGGAATATGCCGTGGGCAAGTATTACCGTCAATTCTCACTTTCCGAAATGATTGATCAAAGTAAAATCGATGCAAAAATAAAAGATGGTGTACTGCGGCTCACCTTACCCAAGGTGGAAAAAGCGGCACCCCGCAAAATAACGGTTACCGCAGGATGATGGCCTCGTAAAAAGTATTTGAGATGGCTAAGTAAAAATCTTCATATACAAGGCATGGTGTTAATCAAGGAGCGCAGGCATACATGTGGTATGTCGAGTCTCTGGACAACTGCTATAACGCAGTAGATGGAGATTTTTTACGACGCCATCAAGGATGATCCAGATGGGGCCGGTCCTTATCGCAGCAGACAGAACCGGCCCCACCCAGGATTGTTTTTTTACGCGGCGTTTGAATTAGACCTTTCAGATGTCAATGAAGGGCAATTTTCCGTTTATAAAATGGCGCATGATCACAAAGGGATAGTGTGTCATGCGCCATTCATAATTGCAGTCAGTTTTTCATCCCGTGGGCCTGCTTAAACGCATGCCACTCGTCATGATCCAGCTTGTTGTCATTATTTACATCCAATGTTTCGAAAATATCAGATGTCGCCTTGGGAAAATAGAGTTTGAACTCCTCCCAGCACACCCAGTCATCGCTGTCCATATCTATATCACCGAAGTGCGCGTTAAATGACGCCGGGTCCGGTAATGATGTTTTGTGATGCCGGGTGTTGCTTGAACAACCCACCGCAGCGATGAACAAAAATATGAAGCATATGATGTAATATGTTTTTTTCATAGAGCACCTCTCATTGATTTAACAGTTTCTTGTTTATAACCCGGCCCCTGGCCCCTGCTCCGGTTGAAGCCCGTAAGCAGAAATGCCGGTCGACCGGAGATTATGGCAATTGTCCTAAGAATATAGTGCCGTTTTTCTAAACATCAAGGCCATAAGGGGGGGGAGAAACGTGGCATTTAACCCTCGAACTTTTAAATAGTGCCTGAACGAAAAATATTTTTTCAATACCGGCAATGGCTTCAGCTTATGTGGCTATCTGAAGATTTGCGAAAAAGCTATCAGCCATTAGCTGTCAGCTCTTCGCGAATGTGTTATCCGTTTGATTTTTTAAGCTAAAGGCTAATTGCTAAAAAACCTTGATTTTAGAATAGCATCCAAGCGGCTGTAATTTTAGGTATTTTGAGGTTTTCGGTCAGGAACTAAATACCCTCAGTCGACGTAGTCGACAGACCCTTTCCGGGACCGTTCGTCAGCGGTGAACTTATTCCCAGCGGCGGCATACCCCACGATAAGCGCGCACTGGAGCGTATACCCGTCCGGAATGCCTGCCGCTTGTGCCAGGTCACGGTTGTCCTTTCCATTCAACGCCAGAGTGGGGGAAAGGAGGAAACATGACCCCAGACCCAGTCCGGTGGCTTCAAGGAGCATGTTTTCTGCGGCAAGGGCTGTATTGAAAGCGCTGAAGGTATCCTTGGCGGGCCCGGAAAACAGGATCAGCACCGGTGCGCCATAAAGCGGCTGATATCCCGGCAAAGATGCCCTTTCCTGCAGAAACGCATTGTCGGAGTGAGCCATGGCATCATGGGCCCGGTCATTGATCCGTTGCCGCAGTCCATGGTTACGGACGACCGAAATCTGAAAGGGACCCGCATTCGGCGCCCATCGGCCGGCCTCAATGATTTTTGCAAGATCATCGGGGAGAACCGGTTTATTCAAGTAGGCCCTTACACTTTTTCTGTTTGCGATTGCCGCTGAAATTTTCATCGGTGTCCTTTTCGTGTCTCTCTTTTTTAAGTAACGGGCTATTTGTATGTTTTGCCGTTATGCCTCAACCAACCGCCAACATGCCGACCTTTTGGATCTTAAGCCCTGTCATTCCATTCATATTCGCCATAAACCCGGAACCGGGTGTAAATCAATATTGGGCCATCAGCAATGAGTGGCGTTCTTCATAAATGATCGTTGATGTGTTGGATCCATCAAATCATCACGCAACAGCCTTGTTCACCTTCACCTTGTACTTGAAGATCCTTTGTCGGTTGTTATAAGCCTGCTGGATAACGCTGTCATCATTTTGCGTCTTTGACGAAAGAAAGAGGAGTGGACTATTTCCTTGAATGTACCCATAAGCCAATACCGCAATAAGTGCTAAAAAAAGATATTTTTTCACAGTATTTAAATTCCCTGTCGCCGGGGGTTAACTGCCTCGGCCCTCGAAGAAACGTGCGTGGCCGTTTTTGTATGGATTCGTCAACCTTGTCAGGTGTCATTGAACGGATGCGCCCGACGGATTGACTGGATCACGTTGTCGAGTTGTTGAAGAAACCGGGATCGGTCACGCTTGTTGAGTGGTGGCGGCCCGCCCGTTATCTCTCCGGTGCTCCGAAGGTCCGACAACAGGTCCCGAATCGCAACGGTCCCACCGATGTTGTCAGCGGTGAACGGCTTTCCGGTGGGACCCATTACCTGTGCGCCTTTTTTCAGGCAGCGGTCGGCAAGGGGGATGTCTGCGGTGACCACGATGTCATGCGGCTGCACGTGCTCTACAATCCAATCGTCCGCCGCGTCAAACCGGTCCGCGACAACTTCGAGGGTCAGCCGTGGTTCATTGGGAATGCGCATCCAGGCGTTGGCCACCAGGGTGACATCAAGGCGATATCGGCCTGCGACACGGTAGATTTCCTGTTTGACCGGACACGCGTCGGCATCTACAAAGATATGCAGCAATTGAAGATCCTCATTTTTGTAACCGCATTGAGTTCTATGACCGCTTCAGCGTCAATTCACCGCAGGCATATACCTGGGCATCGTCACTTATTTTAAACAGGCAGCCCTGGTCCGTGTCTTTCATTTCGGTGGAAACAATGCCCACGTTTTGGTCGATTTCTTTTAAAAATTCTATGTTGAGGGTTTTGATATGCGCTGTTTCGCCGAAATCGGCCAAAATAGACGTTTCGAGATACTCCAGATAGGCCGCGTTGTTGACATGGCCGACGGGGTCATAATCGGATTGGCGGATGGTTGTTTTCAATAGAGAACCCGCTGGAAAAAGCCGCTGGCTCTTCCAGGCATTCAGGTCCATCTCCAATGCTGTTTCCGGTTCCATGGTATAGTCTGTCCCAACTGTTTCCGGCAAGCGCAAAATCTTTTTGTTTTGCATGTCAATATACAGCCACACCGATGATGCCGCCGAGATCCGTTCGTCTTCGGCAAAAACTTCAAACTCCCGATAGGCCCGAACGCCCTTTTGACCGCGGTGCCAGGTCAACACCCTGATCGTCTCGCCATATTCGGGATATCGATGGATCCGGACACCGAATTTGTTGAGGACCCATGCCTGTCCCGTCCGGATCAGTTGCCGGGGACCAAACCCGGCCTTTTCCGAATGCCGCACCGCGGCATCGGTAAACAGTTTGAACAGGGAACCGATTTTTTGTCTGAAAAACGGATCAACCTCACCATAACGCACCTGTCTTTTCAATTCCACCTTCATGCAACCCGCTTTCTTTCGATGGTGTGTTTATATTGTTGTGTCCAAAAGTTTTGCGTCCCTTATAGTAAGGGCGATGAGGGCATCGATCAAGTGGGATTTGATAAATTGCTGGCATTCTATTGCTTTTTATATCATACTAACCCGGCAAAAAAGCCATAATCGCGGCCCTACGAATTTTATCAACAGCAGGAGACCCTCGTTGGCAAAATCGTCAGCAACTAAAAAAAAGCAGAAACAAAAGGCACGGCAAAAAAAAGCCCGGACCGCACGTTCGCAAACTGCTGCCCGGGAAAAGGGTGAGATACTGGCCGATCAGGCCGCCGAATATATTGATACCGGTCATGTGGACAAGGCTATGGCGGCGATCAAAAAGGCGGTAAAACGCCTGCCTGCAGATGAATATCTGTTGAATCTCATGGGGCACATCGGCAGTGTCGCCGATAATAGGGATATGGAACTGGAAGCCATGGCCGGCCTGGAAAGGCTTGGGAAACTGCCCGATGAACATAAAATAAGACGACTCCACCTGCTTGTTGAAAAAGACAGGTTTCAAGAGTGTCTTGACTGTACGGAAAAGCTCCTTGCCCGATTTTCCACCCTGACTGTCAAAAGCAAGGCCAAGGTACAAAAAGAGGTGAAAGAAGTTCGGGATTACTGCCTTTTTAAGCTTGAGGAAGAAAAATGGCACAAGGATTTCAAGGCTGCCGTTGATGTCGATCTGACCCTTTCCGGACAAAAAAAACAGATGGAAAAGCAGCCGCCAAACCGTAAAAAACAAACCGAAACGCCTTCTAACATCAGAAAGGCCGCTGAGGAAAAACCAATCGTTGTAGCACCGGTCGTCGCACCCCTGCCGGAAATACCGGTGCAGTTTGATCTTGACCAGGCATCCTTTTACGATGCGTTTCTAACTCCTGAACCGGCCGGGCCGGAGCTGTATGATCTTGCCCTGGAGAGCCATGCCATTCGGTTCAAGGAATCCTTTGAAACCCTGGTGTGCCTTTCCTCCCTTTTCCAGGTGCGTCGCTACTGGTACCAGGAAGAGACGGCCAAAAAAGTCCTCAAACGCTTCCGGGGACGGGCCCTTTTATCCGATGAGGTGGGTCTTGGAAAAACCATCGAGGCACTGATGGTCTTCAGTGAGTATGTCAAACGGGGAATGGTCAAAACAGGGCTCATCCTGACACCGACGCCCCTTGTCAGTCAGTGGAAGGAGGAGCTGAAATCAAAGTTCGGCCTTGATATACCCTCCACCGATGATCCGGATTTTAAATCCAGGAAAGATACATTCTGGGAAGCCCCTTTTATTCTGGCCTCCATTAACCAGGCGAAATCCAAGAAAAATTTTGCTGCCGTGACGGCCAGGGAATACGACATGGTCATTGTTGACGAGGCCCATCATTTAAAAAACAAAACCACGCTCAACTGGAAACTGGTCAACGCCCTGAAAAAGCGGTTTATCCTCCTGCTCACGGCAACGCCCGTGGAAAACAACCTCATGGAGCTTTATAACCTGATCACGTTGCTCAAACCGGGGCAGCTTGAAACCGCCACGGCTTTCCGGGAAAAGTTCATGAAACGGGGGGACCCCACCGATCCCAGAAACCGGGCCCTGCTCAAGGAACTTCTCGGGGAGGTGATGATCCGAAATACCCGGGCACTGGCCGGCATCAACATTCCGCCCCGATTTGCCCAGACCATCCGCATCGAGGCATCCAGAGAGGACATCGTCTTCTACGAACGGATCGAGGCCTTGATCATGGATATTCACAGCAAATCCAAGGGCCGGGGCCGGCTCATCGCCAAAAATCTCCTGGCCCAGGCCGGATCGTCGCCCACAGCCGTGGGACTTTCCATTTCAAGGATGCTCACAAAAAAGGACTATCTCTGGGAACATGAACAGGCGCTTTTAGCGGTTAAAAACCTTTGCCGGACCACCCTGGATACCCCCAAAAACAAGGCCCTTTTAAAGCTGATCCGGTCATCTGAAGAAAAAATGATTATTTTTGTAAAATACCGGGGCACCCTTGACCATATTGCGGAATTTTTGGAATGGCACCATATTCCGGCGGCCCGGTTCCACGGCGGTATGGACAACCGGCAGAAAGATCTGGAAATCGAAGCCTTCAGGGATCAAAAAGATGTTCTCATCACCACCGAGATCGGCGGGGAGGGCCGTAACCTGCAGTTCTGCTGCCGCATGGTCAATTACGACCTTCCCTGGAATCCCATGAAGATCGAACAGCGAATCGGACGGATTCACAGGATCGGCCAGGAAAAGGAGGTGCAGATTTTCAATTTCTGTGCCGCCGGTAGCATTGAAGACTATATCCTGGATATTCTGGACCGGAAAATAAACATGTTTGAAATGGTGATTGGTGAGATTGACATGATCATCGGCAGAATCCGGGGCGAAAAGGAGTTCGAAGAGATGGTCTATGACATCTGGGTGGAGGCAGCCACCGAAGAAGACCGTAAAAAAACGTTTGACAATCTGGGCGTCCGCCTGAAGCGCGCCCGGACAGGATATGAGAAAACCCGGGAACTGGACGATAAGCTGTTTGGAGACACCTATGAATTATAGTGCGCTTTTTTCCGGACCCGAGGGTGAACTGGCCACCTTTGTCTGCCGGTTTCTTGAAGCAAAAGGCGCCCTGATCGAGGCAACGGGCGCCCGGATTGACCTGCTGCTGCCAAAATCCCTTTCAAAAACCCTGGCCCTGGACGACTATATCTCCATTGCACCGGGCACGACCGCCGACCCCCGGCGTGACGGTGTTCCGGTTTATCCCATCCATTTTGGCGCGCCGCTGCTGGAAAAAATTTCAGCCATGGCCGGGGCCCATCCGCCCCTGCTGGCAATGGACCTGACCTTTGAGTACCTGAAACAAGGCGGCTACGATCATCTTATCCACGATCAGTTTGAGTTTTACAAGACCACGGGCCGTGTGTCCGGATTTGGGGAGGTCAAAACCCACTATCTCATGGTTACCTGCAAATTTCTGGCCCAGAGCGACGAGCAGAAGGAAGGGCTTGTGGACCTTGCCGTGAACATGGAGACCGGGGCCGTGGTTCCCGAAATGGTCCGGAACCTGTCCGGTGTGGGGAAAGACTACCGAAAAACAATCTCCCGGGCCTATGGTAAAACCGATATCGACCGGCTCATGACCCTTGTAGGGCAATATGTGAGAGATACCGTGGAACAGGAACTCACCGAATTCAAGCAGAGCATGAACAGGCGGTTTTCAAGAGATGCGGCAAGCCTTGACGAATACTACCGTGCCCTTGAACATGAGATGGCGGAAAGCCTGATGCGAACGGGTCTGTCAGACCGGCTCATGGCCGAACGAAAAGAAAAAATCGCGCTGATCCCCGGTGAACTGGCCGCCAAACAGGCCGACCTGCTGAACAAATACAGCATCCGCATCAAGGTGTCCCTTTCCGCCGCCATGGCCATCACCACCCCGGCCATTAAAGTCTTGTTCACTGCCGCCTCCGGCCGGCAGCAAAAGAACCTTTCCATGATCTACAACCCCGTGACAAAATCGATGGACCCGCTGGTGTGCGAGGTCTGCGGACAGAGTATGTACCGCATCGGCCTGTGCAAGGGGCTGCACCTGCTCTGCGCCGCATGCCAGGCCAGCGGGTGTTCGCTTTGCAGATAAGGGTTAATATCATCCTGAGCCCCCCAATAGCTCCTGGTTTTAATCATTTATCTGAAATGACAGTGGGGTGCTTTGGTCCGGCCCTGATCAGCTCAGCGCCCATGGCTATAAGTGATTGGTTGTCATCATCGATTCCACTGTTACAATCCACTGATCTCCAAAAATCCACCGAAACACCCCCTACAACATAGTGATCAAGCTTTTTGCGAAGAACCATTGCAAGAAGCTACAAAAAACATGGCCCCGGATCGTACGGTCCCGCTGGTGGAAAATCGGACGGGTCTCCAATAGCGACTTGACGTCCCGGAAGACCTTTTCCACCTGCCACAGCTCCTTGTACTTCAGGGCCACCTGTTCGGCAGAAAGGTCCGTGTTGGTCTGCAGCACCCATTTGCCGTCAAAACGGGCTTCAGACGTGATCCGGTTTTTATCGATGCTTGCGCTGTTTTTTTCGATTTTCAAGTACTTTCGAAAACCCTTGTTGCCAACCAGGCTTTTCGGACCCTTTTTGATCTGCTCGGTAAGCGCCTCAACAATCGATTGGCGGTCGGCGGCATCTTTCCGTTGCTGGGAAGGATTGAGACAGACGATGTACCGACAGCCTTCTATCTCGACCTGCTTGACTTTAAGGGGCGCCGGCTTTTTAGGGTCGCTGTTCTCGGGTCGCACCGACTTGTATCTTCCCGGATGAGAAAGCACACGATCTCTGATCTGCTTGACCTGGCGCATACGGGCACCCAGAATGTAGAACGTCTGGTTTGTTGGAGATTCAAGCGCTGCAATCGTTTTTGAACTGATCATGCCGCGGTCGGCCACAATGCACACACGGCCGATATTAAATCGATTTTTGAGCCTTTCAACGATGGGCAAAAGTGTTTTTACATCGGTTGTATTGCCGGGCCACATTTCGCAACAGATAGGCTGGCCCTGATCATCGATAACGGCTCCGACGACCATTTGAACCAAATCGGGCCGATGGTCTTTACTAAAGCCTCGTTGTCCGATGCTGTCACCACCGCGACCCTCAAAGTAGATCGAGGTGGTATCGAAGAAAACCAGATCAAGATTCGAGAACAGATTCCGGCGATGGGAGAAGATAAACTCCTCAACAAGGTCCTTATTGCAACGGGGTGCAAATGGGGTTGCCCCATCCTGGTCTTCCAGAACTTCACCCAAAAAGCCCATGGCCCGGTAAAGGTGGTGAAGATCCAACCCTTCAATGCCGTTGATGATGTAGTCGCGGCACCAGCGGTGACAAAAGCGATCCGAACCCGATACCATCAACCGGTGAAGCACCGTGAGGAAAACGGCACGTTCCACATCGAACTCGAATTTACGACCGGCCAGCACCCGGTCAAGAGCGGCCTTGATCCCGGTTTCTTTCCAAAGTCGTTCAAAAATCAGGGGTGGCCCGATCTTTTTGGCATCTGCGGACAGATCGCTTTTGCCCGAGATAATTAAAAGCGCCTTTTCCGAGAACCTGGACAGGGAACGAATGAGCGTTTAGATACAGACGCAAAAAGGAAGCCGATTTATAAAGGTAGGAGATACAAAATACCCAGGAGCAATGGGTGCTCCTCATGAATCTAAAAAAGAGATCGCCCGGAAAATGGCAGCAGGATATGGATCTCACCTTCACAGATAAAGAAAAGGATAGGTGAAATAATGGCAATACCAAAAGGCAAATCAAAATTGTTTGGATACTGCGCATTTGTATTTCTTTTAGCATTTCCGACGGTGTTATTTGCAAAAACATACAAGACTGAACATTTCAATTTTTCTGTTGGATGGCTATCGCAGTATGAAGAAGCAGAAAAAAAGACAATTGCCGAACTGGTGGCCAACTTGGATGATGTTTGGTTGAAAATTAACAAATTGTGTGAAAACGAATTGCCGTCGAAATTGAAAATAGGAGTTAAAAGGGAAGGCACGACCTCGAGAGCTCTCCGGGCAGAGAACAAAATTCTCATCAATTCCATTAAGATTAAAAAGGGATTGAGGGACTGTTTGACCATTGTAGCGCATGAGGGAACACATATCGGTTACCACAAAATATCCAAAGGAAAACTGAAGAAGGTGGAAAATAAGTTCTTGGATGAAGGCATCGCCATGTATGCGATGTATCCTTTTGAACCGGATGAAGCGGAAAAAAAAGATCTATTTCTAAGGATCGCCAAAGACGATTTGAAAAATGGCAAAGCCACTTTAAGTTACCTCAGAGACTGGAAAAACAATGTGGATGACAAGCTAATGGCTTTCTCAAAAAACTGGAGGCATAAAAACCCAAATAAAAGTCCTACGCTTGAAGATGAGCTTCAGGTTGGTGTCAATTCCTATTATACTTCATGCGTATTGGTGGAATATATAATTGATACTTACGGATTGCCGAAATTTGTCAGCGCTATTAGAAATATTGGAAAAGGCGATAACCAATCTGAAGCATTCCGAAATGCCATGGGGATAGATATTGAAGATATATTTTCAAAATGGCATGCTTTCCTGAATAATTAATGGATCTATAACCAAAATTAAGGTGAACCTGAATTAGGTTTGTTCTCTGAAGCGGTTTGTTCGCTATACGGGTGTTAAGCTTTACGTGTTAATACAACTTTCTGGTTTCAGACCCCGGTGTTTTCAGCGTGCGGTTTTGGCCATCCGCCAGTTTATCTCATGGTTACCTGTAAATTTCTGGTCCAGAGCGACGAGCAGAAGGAAGGGCTTGTGGATTTTGCCGTGAACATGGAAACCGGGGCCGTGGTCCTCGAAATGGGCCAAAATTTGTCCGGCGTTGGGAAAGACTATCGAAAAACAATCTTCCGGGCCTATGGTAAAACCGATATCGACCGGCTCATGACCCTTGTATAGCAGTATGTGACCGATACGGTGGAACAGGAAATCACCGAATTCAAGCAGGGCATGAACTGGCCGCCAAACAGACCGACCTGCTGAACAAATACAGCATCCGCATCAGGGTATCCCTTTCCGCGGCCATGGCCCATCACCACCCCGGCCATTAAAGTCTTGTTCACTGCCGCCTCCGGCCGGCGGAAAAAGAATATTTCAATGATCTACAACCCCGTGACAAAATCAATGGACCCGCTGGTGTGCGAGGCCTGCGGACAGAGCATGTACCGTATCGGCCTGCGCAAGGGCCTGCACCTGCTCTGCGCGGCCTGCCAGGCCAAGGGGTGTCCCCTTTGCCGCAGTTGAAACTATTGTCAACAATCCAGCTTGGCACTTTCCAGAAAACTGTAATACCCCCTGTGGCTGAAAATGATGTGATCAAGGAGTCTGATGCCAAGGGTTTCGCCGGCGTTGTTCAAAGCCATTTCTCTGTCGGCAATATCGCCGAACAGACATTTCCGGTCTTTCGTGCAAATGGTCACAAAATACGCCCCGGCTTGGGAATAACCGTACCCCCGCAGCAGGATCGATTTGCAGTTTGGTCGATGAATCATCATTTTATGTGTTCATTGCTTGGGTCGCTCTTAAAACATGCATTGCCCGGATGCATATCCCGAAGGTTTTTGAACAAATCATCCCGTCCGGTATTTATATAAAAAACATCTCGTCCAACCTTTATAATTAATCTGCCCCTCTGATCCCCTTTTTCATGTCCATGCCATGCCCATGTGTGGGAAACGTGTCCATAAACATGGATTTTTTGGACACGTTTCCCGACACTTGGCAAGGCGATTTTATAAACACGACCCAATAACGTGTCGATAAAAAAGAAATTTTCGACACGTTATTTTTTTACGTCGTCAGCATCGACACGTTATTTCGAAAGAATCTCGTATAGTTTTGTATTCAAATATAGGTTTTCCTTTGCAAACTCGAGAAGCTCGGTCAACAGGTTTCGGGTGGCAAGAATTTTATGCCGGGTATAAAGGGCGGTCTGTTCAACTGCATCCAGTATGTAGTATATCCAAGGTTCCCAATCCTGATGTTCCGTCACGCCGCGTAGAAGGCGGTAATAATCCAATTTTTGTTCAATGATGTATTTCCTCAGGTAGAGAACCGGTAAATCCAGAAGGTGATTTTGCGTAAGGTAAAGGATGTTCAAAATCCGCCCGGTACGGTCGTTGCCGCTGCTAAAAGGGTGGATGGCCTCGAACTGGTAATGAATCAGGGCAAGCCTGATAAGGGGGTCCACTGCGTCTTCGGCGTGAATATAGTCTTCCAGGTTTTTGAGCTTTGTCCGGATGATGTCCTCACCCTCCGGCGGCGTGAACACCACTTCACCGGTGGTCGCATTGGAAACCTTTGTTCCGGGTGTATTGCGGACGCCGGCCTTGTTGGCCCGAATGGTTTGGACGATTCGAATAAAGAGGTTGGTTGTCAGGAGGGGACGGTCCTTGAGGCTGGTAAAGCCGTCCCAGAGGGCCTCCCGGTATCGCAAAACTTCTTTTGTGGCCGGATCGATCCGGCTTGTCTTGGCGCTGAAGGCACGGAACAGGGCATCATGGGTGGTAACAAAGATGATGTCGGCATATCAGATGAAAAAATTGACAAGCAGGTTTTTTTAATTGGTGCGTCCTATATCTTGAAGCTTTCGGAAACCCCTGCAAACTGTTTTCGCAATTTGGGCTTTTCGATTTTGCCGGTGGGGTTGCGGGGGACATTGTCGAAAATAATTTTTCGCGGTCTTTTGTATCGCGGCAGGGTTTCACAGAACGTGTTGACCTCTTCTTTTGTCAGTTCACTGCCCACCTTTATTTGAATGACCGCCGTTGCAATCTCCCCAAGGCGGATACTGGGCAGTCCGATGACGGCCACATCCTGGATTTTGGGATGGCTCTGCAGAAAGTCTTCGATTTCCACCGGAAAGATATTCTCCCCGCCGGTAATAATAACGTCTTTTTTCCGGTCCACCAGCCAGATAAACCGGTCATCGTCGTATTTTGCAATGTCACCGGTGCGCAGCCATCCGTTGACAATGGATTCACTGGTGGCCTCGGGGTTGCCATAGTATTCTTTCATGATTCCGGGGCCTTTGATCATCAGTTCTCCGGGTGTGCCCGGTGCCACCGGATTCAGGTCGTCATCCACAATTTTACATTCCCAGTCAAAGCCGGGCTTGCCGATGGCCCCCACCTTGTGGGTGTTCTCGACACCCAGATGAACACAGCCGGGGCCGGTGCACTCGGTGAGGCCGTAATTGGTGTCATACTGATGCTTGGGGAATATTTTTTGCCACTCTTTGATGAGGCTCATGGGAACCGGCTGGGCACCGATGTGCATCAGACGCCACTGGCCAAGATCGTAATTGGCAAGTTTGATGTCTCTGCATTCAATGGCAAAAAGGATGTCCAGGGCCCAGGGCACCAGGAGCCATACGATGGTTACTTTTTCTTCGGAAATGGCTTCTATGATCCATTTGGGCTCGACGCCTTTTAAAATCACCGCTTTTGCGCCGACGATGAAATTACCGAACCAGTGCATTTTGGCACCGGTGTGATACAACGGCGGAATGCAGAGAAAGTTGTCTTCATGGGTCTGGTTGTGATGCCGGTTTTCCAGAAAGCAGGCAAATTCCAGGTTTCTGTGGGTCAGTAATGTGGCCTTGGGCTTGCCCGTGGTGCCGGAGGTAAAGTAAAGGCCGGCATCATCGGAAATGGCAATGTCCACGCAGGGGCGGTTTCCGTTTGAAGCGGCTGTAAACTGCCGGTAGGAAATGGCGTAATCCGGTGTGAGATCGTCATCTCCGACAAAGATGAATGTCTTGACGGTGGTATCGATGGCACTTTTGATGCGGTCGATCCGGTCAATAAATTCAGGACCGAAGATAAATACCCTGGCCTGGGTGTTGAATGTGCAATATCGGATATTGTCTGCATCAAACCGGAAGTTGAGGGGCACGGCAATGGCACCGGTTCGAAGGATGCCGAAATAGATGGGCAGCCATTCAATACAGTTGACCATCAAATGGACGACTTTATCACCCTTTTTGATGCCGGCGTTCATGAGGGCCGTTGCCACCCGGTTGGCCTGGTCGTCGAATTGGCGCCAGGTAATTTCAGTTCTTTGGTGTTGTGAGGGGATACGCTCGATCAGTGCCGTCTCATCTCCATACATCCGGGCATTTCGTGCAAGAATTTCCGTTATGAGCATTGTGATATCCTTTTACTATCTTTAAAGTTGCCCGGGGTGGCGGATCGGGCAAAACCAAAATTATAAATTTTCAAGCAGTTGATCTGTTTTATCGGCATCATCGGTCATGAAAACCATCATGGTCGTATTTTTTTCCGACTGGGTGTAGGCATACATATATTCCACATTGATACCCTCATTATCCAACAATAACAGAACTTTGTGAATCTCATGGGGTGTGTTTTCCAGTTCAACGGCACTGACAAGGGTCAGGTTTGATGCAAATCCCCTGTTTTTCAAGGCTTTGACGGCTTTTTGAGGATCAGCCACCAGCATTCGGAGCACGCCGAAGTCCGTGGTATCGGTGACGATCATGGCGTTGATATGGATACCGGCTTCCGAAAGAACATCGGTGACCCGTGCAAGGCGCCCTGCCTTGTTTTCCATAAAGACTGAAATCTGCTCGATCTGCATGAGATTTCTCCTTTTTTTACAAAATCGGAAATGGAAATAAAGGCCAATGTGAATACAGGCCCGTTTAAGCAACAAATACCTTGATCCCGGGGCTGTGTCAAACAGGGATTCGGACACCTGCAACAAAAAAACAGGGGGTATGCGGGAACCATTTTGTGCCAGGCCACCGCGCGGGAAGGCCCTGCCGTTGATTTAGGCACACGGCGGTTATTTTTTACTGATTTCAAGTACGACGTTTTTGGGCAAAGAGAGTCCGGCGGCCACGTACATGGCCTTGATGATGGCAACCGGCACCACGCAGGCTTCACAGCACCCTTTTTTGATTAAAAGGGGGCGTGCGGTTTCCAGAATCAGGCTTTCATTTTTCGGCCCCAGTTCTTGAATGGCATTGATGGGAAGTTTTTCCTTCAAAAGAGTTGCCAGTTCCTTTATGGTATCGCAGGAACTGCCCATCTTCCAGTCCACGGTCATGCCGTCTGTTGATGTGGCGGTTATTTTTGTCTTGAATCCGCAGATCCCTGCATCCACTTTTACCGTTGCTTCCATTGGTTGTCTCTCCATTATATAAGGCCGTTTCCGGCCCGGTTTGTATTTTTTAAACAATGCAGGCTACATTTTTGCATCGGAGGATTGCCTATAGGTGATTCATGGTGTTTTTTCAAGTTTTTTTGTTCCTTATCCCGGATAAACCAGCGCTGTTGAAAAGGCGTAGGCCGCAAATTACAAGCATCAAATGACAAACAAATTCCAAATAACAATTTTCAAATAACAAAAAAATAAAGCTATCTGATTAACCCCATTAAGTCGTGAATTGATGTGCATTTTGATCTGTTCAGTTTTGAAATTTGGAATTTTAATCATTGTAATTTTTGACATAAAAAGCACGAACTTCAAAATTAGATACTAAAAATTGGTTTTGGCCTTCGGAGGCCAGGATAGCAGGAGTTCAAGAAAGGCCGCTGCGTTTTTTGCCACATGATGCACCCCCGTGCCGGCGGCAAAATCCGGGTCTGCGTTAAAAACAGGGCCACCGGCAATGATCCTGGTTTTTTTCGGCAAATTGCCGCTGATGCAGAGGAGATCATCATCGGAAGAAAACTGCAATACGGTCAGGCCCAGGATATCGGGCCGGCAGGCTTTGCACGCATCGATAATCTCTTCAGGCAAGCGCAAAAGGCCCAGGGGGTGGATGGAAACGCCGGCCACCGTCGCATACCGGTGAATAATGTCAAGCCCGTGCCCCCAACCGTCATCAATGGTGGCGGTAACCATGGTCAATGGGGGCGACCACAATCCAATGATCTTTTCTTTTTTTTTCCATTGTGCCAGCCGATCAGCCGCTTCAACGAGCCCCTGGCGGGAGGGCAGCCCGTTTTTTTGCCAGGATTCCAGGAGACGGTCAATTTTTTCTCGCAGTCGGCTGTGTTGTATTTCCATGGCGGCAGGTTACAGAATGTTTTTGGTAAGATCAATTTAAATGTCGGTAATCCTGATTTGTAAAAAAAAGAATTGTAAAAGTTTTGTAAAACACATAAAGTTTTGTAAAAGTTTTGTAAAACCATAAAACGACATAAACAGATTTAAACTTCAATTTTGTCCGGTTAAATCGGATAATGGGGATGCATGATGAAAACAGACACACAAACTATCTTGGGTATTGATGCAGGGTCGGTGTCCATCGGCGTTGTTCAATTGACGGTGGACAAACAAATCATCAATTCCGCCTACGGGTTTCATTACGGTGATATTGCCGGTACGTTGAAAACGTTATTGGCAACGTTTGATCTTTCATCGCCGGTGTGGATGGCCGCCAGTGCGTCCACTCCTGAAATGGTGCGTATCACCGACCGGTTTGACGATCAGATCTGCTGTATTGCAGGGGCCCGGTACCATTATCCCAGGGTCGGCAGCCTTCTTATTGTCGGTGGTGAAAAGTTTAAGCTGATCCGTCTGGACCCGGAAACCGGTGGGTACCTGGGCAGTCGGGGCAGCACCTCCTGTGCGGCGGGCACCGGTGCTTTTTTAGATCAGCAGGCCCGGCGGTTGAATCTTGATACGGCGGCACGGCTGGGTGAACTGGCCGGGCAGAACAACGGAAAGCGGCCCAAGATTGCATCACGGTGTGCGGTGTTTGCCAAGACCGACCTGATTCACGCCCAGCAGGAGGGGTACACCATCGAAGCGGTGTGCGACGGCCTTTGTTTCGGGCTGGCCAGAAATATTGCGGAGACGGTTCTGGGCAGTGCCCGGATCAATGCCCCGCTGGTATTTTGCGGGGGAGTGGCCCTGAATTCAATCGTGGGTCGTTATATCGGGGAAATCGCACAAATGCCGGTCCAGGTGCCCGATCATCCGGAACTGTTCGGGGCACTGGGGGCGGCCCTGACCTTTATTGCCCAGCGCATGGACACCGGTGAAAATCGGCCAATGCCCCAGCCGATTCCCCAGGTTGCGGACCTGGTGAAAGGCGATGTGCAAAAGAAAACCGAGGAATATCCGCCCTTGACCCTGCAGTTGTCCCAGTATCCCGATTTTGACAGCCTGGCTTCTTTCCGGCACCCGGCCGGACCGGTTCAAGGTCGGGACATGGAGGTGGAAACGGACGTCTACGCGCCCTTTGCTGAATCCCAGCGTGTTTACCTGGGGATTGATATCGGCTCCACCAGCACCAAGGCAGTTTTGACGGCAGAAGACAACGCGGTTCTGGCCGGGTTTTATACCCGCACGGCCGGCGCTCCCCTTGCCGCCGTTCAGCGAATTTTTGAGACCATTGAATATGTGGCAAAACGGTACAACAGCCGTCTGACGGTCCTTGGGGCCGGCACCACCGGTTCGGGCCGGAAATTTATCGGCTGTATTGTGGGGGCGGATCTGGTGCTCGATGAAATCACGGCCCATGCCCGGGCCGCCTGTGAACTGGACCCCAAGGTGGATACCATTATCGAGATCGGGGGCCAGGATGCCAAATTCACCACCTTGAAAGACGGACGGGTGACCTCGGCCGTTATGAACAGCGTATGCGCGGCGGGCACCGGCAGCTTTATCGAAGAGCAGGCTGCCAAACTCGATTGCCCCCTCACCGATTATGCCCGGCGGACGGAAAATCGGTCCGCGCCGTTATCTTCGGACCGGTGCACGGTTTTCATGGAACGGGACCTGAATCATTACCTCAGCGAAGGCTGGGATGTGGATGCGGTTTTAGCGTCGGTACTTCATTCGGTGCGGGAAAACTACCTGCTCAAGGTGGCCACGGAAAGCCGTATCGGCGATGTGGTCTTTTTCCAGGGTGCCACCGCCAAAAACAGGGCGCTTGTGGCCGCCTTCGAACAGCGGTTGAAGCGGCCCATCCTGGTATCCAAGTTTTGTCACCTTACCGGCGCCATGGGCGCGGCCCTGACCCTTTGTGATGAACGGCAAGGGGCCGGCAGCCAAAACAGTGCCACCTCTTTTTATGGCACAACCCTCTGGCAGGCCGACATCCCCATCAGTTCGGAAACCTGTGATCTGTGCACCAACCACTGCAAGCTGTCTGTTGCCACCGTCAACGGGAAAAAAGTGGCCTATGGGTTTTTGTGCGGGCGGGACTATGACACCCGCCATTTCGTGAAATCTGAAAGCACGGCCTTTGACCTGATGGCCCGTCGCAAAAAGGCATTCGGGTTTAAGCCTAAGGCGCTGCCCCCGGCCAGGCCCGTCATCGGGTTGCCCGCCGGCGGACATCTCATGGAGGATCTGCCCCGATGGCGGTATTTTTTTGATCGACTGGGGTTTCAAACCGTCACCAGTGAGGATTTTACAGATGCCCTGCCATTGGGCAAGGCCCTTGCCGAGGCGGAGTTCTGCGCCCCCATCACATCGCTTTATGGCCACGTGCAGTATCTGGCCCATCGGTGTGATTATATTTTTCTGCCCACGTACCTGGAGGATAAGACCGAGGAACGGGGGACCCGGCGGCAGTTTTGTTATTATACCCAGTATGCCCCGTCCCTGGTGGCCCTTTCGGCCCTGCCGGGCGGTGCAAAGATCCTGTCCCCGCTGCTTCGCTACCTGTACACGGATTTTTACACCCGCCGGGAACTGTATCGGATGTTTCAAGCGATTGACGAAAAAACAGTGCGTTTCCGGGAACTGACCGCCGCCGATGATGATGCCCGGCGCTTCTGGAACCAGCAATGTATTGAATTAAAAAAGCAATGGACCGGTCACCTGGCCCCCCGGCCAAAGGATATCCGCATTGTTTTTCTGGGGCGACCCTATACGATTTTTTCACCGGCCCTGAATTGTAAAATTCCCGAACTGTTCGGCCGCCAGGGGATTGACTGCTGCTATCAGGATATGCTGGACGTCCCGCCGGCGGTAATAGACCCCATCCGCGGTCTGCTCAAGGAAATTCCCTGGCGATATGGGGCACGGATACTGGAAACAGCCCAACTGACGGCTGCCACCCCGGGCCTTTATCCGGTGTTCATCACATCGTTCAAGTGTTCCCCGGATGCGTTTGTACGGGACTATTTCAAGCAGATCATGGCAGCTGGTAACAAGCCCTACCTGATACTGGAACTGGATGAACACGATTCCAGTATCGGCTATGAAACACGCATTGAAGCGGCCATACGGGCCTTTCGCAACCATCATGACACGGTTCAAACCAAGGCCATGCAGGGGAGCAGGGCATTGAATCCGGACCTGCACCGCGGTAAAACCGATAAAACCATTGTTCTGCCCAACTGGGACCGTTTGAGCGGCCGATTGCTGGAAGCCGTATTGCGCCGGGAGGGACACAGGGCCATTCTCATGCAGGAGACCGAACGTTCCATCCGCAAGAGTCTTCGTGAAAATTCAGGGCAGTGCATTCCGTTAAATGCCATTGTCCAGGGGTTTGCCGAATGTGTTGAGCAGCATGGCCTGCGGCCTGAAGATACGGTTTTGTGGCTGAGTGAATCCTCCATTGCCTGTAATATTGCCCTGTATCCCCACCACATCAAGACGTTGCTCAATGCCCGGGGCAATGGGTTGGAAAAGGCCGGCGTCCATGTGGGGGATATTTTTTTCAAGGATTTTGCCCCCCGGGCCGCGTTTAATTCAGTATTCGCCTACATGTTCGGCGGCCTGCTGCGTCAGGTGGCCTGTAAACTTCGGCCCTACGAGGTGATTCCCGGAGAAGTGGACCGGGTCATGGAGCTGGCACTGGAGATTCTCTGTGAGTCTTTTTCAGGGCGCATGAAAAAAACAGCGGCCCTGGCAGCGATCATGGAACGGTTTCAGAATATTCGGGTTTATCCGGAGCAGCGGCCCAAGGTGGCCATTTTCGGGGACCTTTACTCCCGGGACAACCGGGTCATGAACCAGGATCTCATCCGGTTTATTGAGCGCCACGGCGGGGAGGTGGTGACCACGCCCTATACCGAGTACGCCCGGATGATTGCCGCGCCGTATTTTCGCAAGTGGTTTCATGAACGTAAATTTCGTGCCCTGATCACCAACAGAACCCTGATGGCCGGTATCACGCACCTAGAGCGCAGTTATTACCGCTTTTTTGAGCCTATTCTGGGCAAGCCCATGGTTTCTTTTGATGATTCGCCCGAAAAGATTCTGGCCCGGTTCGGTGTCCGGATTGAGCACACCGGTGAATCGTTGGACAACCTGATCAAGATTCATTATATTAAAAAGCATCATCCGGATATAGCGCTTTTTGTCCAGGCCAGCCCGGCCTTTTGCTGCCCGTCCCTGGTCACCGAGGCCATGGCCGGAAAAATCGAGCAGGTCACCGGTGTGCCAGTGGTGCCCATTACCTACGACGGCACCGGTGGGGCCAAGAACGATGGGATTATTCCCTATCTGTCATTTCTGCAGACAAAGGGTAAGGTGGAAGGTGGAAGGCTGAAGGTAGAAGGCTGAAGGTAGCCATTAAAAATAGGTAGAATTCTTTCAACCTTCAGTCTAAACGCCTTCAACCTGAATAAAGGTTTGAAGTATAAACTGACATTCGATGAAATAACATTTTGCATACAAATTGATTGTTTGATATGCAGCAATCTGAAGTTTGAACGCAGGTTACTGCAAATTGACTGAATCTTGATGAACTCGTAAAAAGTCGGATTTAGACAGTTTCGTAAAAAGTTCAAATTCAAGGCGTGCAAATTTTGTTATCATGAGGCGTACTGATCGTACGTTGAATGATTACAAAATGCAGCGCAACGCAGGAGTTGGACTTTTTGCGAGACCGTCAATCTTTAAAATAAAGCAGGTGCATCTATGACCATCAGCAAGGAACTTCTCGATATTCTGGCCTGTCCCAAGTGCAAGGGGGACATTTATCTGAACGAGACAGGGGACGGACTGATCTGTGATCAGTGTAAGCTGCTGTATGAGATCAGGGACGATATTCCCATCATGTTGATCGATGAGGCCAAGCCCTTAGGATCGGAAGCGAAATAAATTAAACAAAGATTGCGACCCTTAAGTCATGGCCGGGAAAAAGGATTCTCGCTGTTTCATGTGAGGCGCCCCGGGATACTTTTCTCCGGATGCTCAAAAAATGAATTTGGTGATCAGTTATTAATAATTTGCGAGTTATCGATAAAAAAGCATGAGTATACCCCAAGAGCCCCAGGCCGCCAAACTGGTTGTCGGGCTTTTAATGAAAGATAAGGCGCTTTTCAAACCCCTGACTGAGGCGTTGTCTGAAGGCCTGGGCCCGCTGGATATCGTCAGCGCCTGGTTTGATTTTGAGTATACCCGGTATTACCAGCCGGAGATGGGATGGCCGCTGTTCAGGCGGATGCTGGCGTTTAAGCCATTGATCCGGCAGGATGAGCTGGCCCGGGTCAAGCTGACGACCAACCGCATTGAGCAGGATTTTCAACAAAACGGCAACCGACGGGTCAATATCGATCCGGGATACCTGCTTTCCGAACGCTTTGTTCTGGCCACCGGGAAAAATTTTGCACACCGAATTTATATCGGTCGGAACATTTATGCCGATTTGACCCTGATTTATAAAGGCGGCAGTTTCCAGACGCTGCCATGGACCTATCCGGATTATGCGGAATCGTCCATGCAGGCGTTTCTTGGGCAGGTTCGCAATAAATATATTCTGGATAAAAAAGGGCACGTGCATCGCCCCGACAATATAAGGGAAAAATAGATGATAAAGAGCATGACCGCCTATGCCAGCGCGGAAAAGACAAGGGACCTGTTGACCGTTTCCATTGAAATCCGGTCGGTGAACAGCCGGCACCTTGATGCCGTGGTCAGGGCCGGCCATGGATATGCCCTGCTGGAGGAAAAGATAAAGACCGCCCTTTCCGAAAAACTCACCCGGGGCCGGGTGGACATCACGGTTAAAATAAAAGATGAGGGACAGGCGGCCAATGCGTTTGAAATTGATATGATCAGGGCTGCAGCGTATCACGCCGCCCTGGTGAGGCTCAAGGCGGAATTAAATCTGGCCGGTGATATTTCCGTTGACCTGATGGCCGGCGTCAATGGTCTTGTTAAACCGGTGGCGACCGAAAAAGATCCGGATGACTGCTGGCCGGTGGTTCAGGATTGTTTACACCAGGCTCTGGATGGGCTGGATGCCATGCGACAAAAAGAGGGTGATTTTCTTGCAGCGGATTTTACCACGCGGCTTGAATTTATAGAGGAACAGCTTCAGCAGATAGAAGATCGTTCCCATGGGCTGCTGGCGATCTATAAAAAAAGACTGAAAGAGCGAATTGACGCATTAACCGATGGCGTGGTTGAGGTTGACAGCGGTCGTATCGAGCAGGAAGCGGCCTTTCTGGCCGACAGGAGCGATATATCCGAAGAACTGGTCAGGGCCTGGAGCCATGTCCGGCAATTTTATACCATTATGGCGTCTCAAGAACCCGGCGGCCGCAAGCTTAATTTTTTGCTTCAGGAATTTAATCGCGAATTTAATACCATGGGCTCAAAGACCGGCAATACGGATATTTCACACATGATTGTCGCGGTAAAGGCAGAGCTTGAGAAACTCAGGGAACAGGTCCAGAATGTGGAATAGTATTTAAGGTAGAAGGTAGAAGGTTGAAGGCTGAAGGTAGAAGACAGAATTCCTTCTACCTTCAGTCTAAACACCTTCAACCTAATAACCTGAATAGGGGAGAAGATGGATAAATTTTTATTGAATATCGGATTTGGCGGTACGGTGATCGCCGAGCGGGTGGTGGCCATCGTATCACTCAATTCCGCACCGATGAAACGACTCAAGGATGAGGCAAGGGAAGACCAACGGCTTGTGGACGCCACCCATGGCCGCAAGACCCGTTCGCTGATCATCATGGACAGTAACCATGTCGTTCTGTCGGCGATCCAGGCGGAAACAATCTCCCAGCGCTATGCCGCATTGATGGACGCGCAATCATCTCCGACAGTTGATATTTCGGACAAGTGATATGGCAAAGTCAATTTCAATGGCGAGCAAGATAGATAAAGGGGATAAAAAGGGACAGCTGTTTATTGTTTCCGCACCCTCGGGAGCCGGTAAAACGACACTTTGCAGGGCTGTCCGCAGGCGGTTTCCCGATCTTGGATACTCTGTTTCCCATACGACCCGAAAACCTCGTGAAGGGGAAAAAGACGGTGTCGATTATTATTTTATCACCACCGGTGAGTTCGAAAAAAAAATTCGGCAGAACAAATGGGCTGAATGGGCCAGGGTTCACGGAAATTATTACGGGACTTCGGCTGATTTTTTGAACCGCGCCAGGGATGACGGGCAGGATATACTGCTGGATATTGACGTGCAGGGCATGCGTCAGATGATGGCCGGTTTTCCCGACAGCATAACCCTTTTTATCATGCCGCCCACCCTTGACATCTTACAGGAGAGAATGGAAAAAAGGGGGACTGATACGTCGGCGGTGATAACACGGCGGATGAAAACGGCCCGGTCTGAGATGGACTGCCGGCACCTTTACCGGCATGTGATCGTCAACGATCGTCTGGATGTCGCTATTGAAGAATTTGCAGCCCTCATCGCATCTTATCGATAAATTTTTTAAACGTCTAAGGACATCCCATTGAAACAAAGGACAACCCGTGTATCGGAAAAAACCGAACTGCTCTACGGTATCCATCCCGTGACAGAGGCCTTGCGGTGCGGTCGCCGCCATTTTTTCGAGATTTTTGTTGTCAGGGGAAGGCAATCTGAAAGACTTGAACGGACCCTCGCATCGGTACCGGCTGCAGCCATACCGATAAGGGAACTATCCAGGGAACAACTGGAAGCCAGGGCAAATACAGATGAACATCAAGGGATCGCGGCCCGGGTCAGTCCCTATCCCCTGGTCGGCATGTCCGAAATTCTGGCCCGGCCCGACCCTGGCGGAGAAGATCCTTTTTTGTTTCTGCTGGACAGCATTGTCGACCCGCATAATCTGGGCGCCCTGGTGCGAACGGCATTTTGTGCCGGAATTCAGGGTATTGTCATTCCCAAAGACCGGTCGGCAGGCCCTGTGCCGGCGGTTTCCAAGGCCTCGGCCGGGGCCTTGGAGCATATCCGCCTGGCGCGGGTGGTCAATATGGTCAACACCATTAAAGAATTAAAGGCAAAAGGGATCTGGGTTGCCGGAACCGATCCGTCGGCTGAAAAAAATCTGTACGCCTGTGATTTGAAAGGTCCTCTGGCCATTGTGATCGGCGGGGAGGAAAAAGGGATTCGGCCCCTGGTGGGAAAGCACTGTGATTTTTTAATGTCCATCCCCCAGAAAGGAACATTGAATTCTCTTAACGCTTCCGTGGCCGGGGCCGTTGTTTTGTATGAGGCATTTCGGCAACGGCTTGTTTGCTGATCACCCTGGGAAAAGACGATTTGTCGGGTAAATCAAAAGATGCAACATCTTGTTTACCGCATAATCAGTTGTGTCAAGGCCGCTGTTTTTCCGGATAAATGCCTCTGTTGCGGGGCGTTTTTCAATTTTGGCGAGGGCCATCTGCCGGTTCAAAAAGATAACGGGACCCCTGGTGAGGATTTTTCCCGAAGTCGTTTTTTTGCAGGGCTTATGGCACCGGTGCTGTGCCCGGAATGCCGTCTGGCTTTTTCTCCGGTGGAACCCCCTTTTTGCACAGTGTGCGGAATGGTATTTAAAAGCCGCGAAGGGGAGAATCATACCTGCGGCACATGTCTGGCTGCCCCCGGGCATTTCAGTGCGGCCAGGGCCGCCGGGATTTATGACCAGTCCCTGATGATCCTGGTGTGTTGTTTGAAATATAGGGGTAAACTGCAACTGGTCCGGCCGTTGAGCCGCCTTTTGTTGGATGCCTTTTGCCGGTATTGGCAGGTGGGATATTTTGATTTGATCATACCGGTTCCCCTGCATCAAAAAAAATTACGATCAAGGGGGTTTAATCAGGCCCATCTGCTGGTAAAGGATTGGTCGGCTGAAATTAGCCGGAGGCCGGGAACCACTGCGGATATTCATATCGCCGCTGATGTCCTGGTGCGACAAAAATGGACCCGGTCCCAGACCGGACTGGGCCGCAAAGGTCGGATTTCCAATATTAAAAATGCCTTTGATCTGCCGGATGCCGCCCTTGTCAGAGGCAAGCGCATTCTGCTGGTGGATGATGTGTTTACCACCGGTTCAACGGTGAACGAATGTGCCCGGGTGCTGATGCACGGTGGGGCCGAATGTGTCCATGTGCTGACTCTGGCACGGGCGATGTAAAAATAGGGTGTTTTGTATGAACAGGATTGACGCAGAGCAGGGATTTTAAATATGCCGATCAACAAAACGGAAAAAATTTTTGATGCAGGGGCACTTGCCGCCCGGTTGATTCCCCTTCGCCGGGCAGGAAAAAAGATTGTGTTTACCAACGGCTGTTTTGATATCCTTCATGCCGGGCATGTGCGCTATCTGTCGGCTGCCAGAGACGAGGGGGACCTTCTGGTACTGGGACTGGATTCAGATCAATCCGTGAGGAAAACAAAGGGAATTAAAAGACCCGTTGTGGATCAGGCCCAACGGGCAGAAGTGCTGGCTGCGTTGACCTGTGTGGATTATATATCGGTTTTTGATGATGCCGATCCCCTTGCGCTGATCAAGATTGTCAACCCCGATGTGCTGGTAAAGGGGGCCGACTGGTCAATGGAAAAAATTATCGGGGCCGATTTTGTCAAGGATCGCGGGGGGAGGGTTGTCAGGGTGACGGTGGTCCCCGCCATTTCCACGTCCCGGATCATTGAAACCATTCTTGAGCGGTATGCGTCATCTGATTTTTCCAAAAAATAAACACGGATCGGGGGCTGACGGTTGCTGTTGAACGATAAAAACGGGGTTTTATTTTTTCGGTTTCCGAATTTTTCCACATATTCGGAAATCAACCATGGTATTTTTACCCGCAAAAACGGGTGCAGCCATGGCCCTTTTCAAAGCCTGAATGTCGGTGCACGTGTGGGGGACGATATCCGCCACGTCGAGGCCAATCGCCACATGATTGCCCGATTGTGCGGCGGCGGGGACCTGGTTTCCCTAAAACAGGGGCATGGTTGCAATGTTGTGGCGATCCAGGCCTCGGACAACAGCCTCGATGGAGTAACAATGGCGGACCGGCTTGCAGGAGACGCCGTGATCACCAATGTTCCCGGGCTGAATCTGATGATACAGGTGGCGGACTGCCAGGCGGTTTTGATGGTTGATCCCATTCGCAACGTGGTGGCCAACGTGCATTCCGGGTGGCGCGGAAGCCTTTGGAATATTATCGGTGCCACCATCACCAGAATGGAGATGCAATTTGGCAGTGTCGCAGGTGATATTATCGCCGGTATTGGCCCGAGTCTGGGGCCATGCTGCGCTGAATTTGTCAACTACAGGTCTGAACTGCCCGAAGCATTCTGGAAATATGGCGATACCCGGAACCATTTTAACTTCTGGTCGGCAAGTTATGACCAGCTTTGTGGTGCCGGCGTCCTGAAAGAGAATATCAGCCTTTCCCATATATGTACAAAGTGCAACGCCGATCTTTTTTTTTCCTACCGCCGGGCCAGGACCACCGGGCGGTTTGCAGCGGTTATCGGCCTGATGCAGGGCCGGGGGCGTACGGAAAAAGGACAGGATTAAATGAAATCGATATTCCAGGAAAAAGCCCGGGTGTTGAACAATACCCGGATGGGGCAGGCATACGGCAGGCTATCCCTGCAATGTTCTTTGTCGTATTTATCGGCAAAACCGGGCCAGTTTGTGACGGTACATTCTGATAACGACGCCGGCCCTCTGCTGCGGCGGCCCTTTTCTATTCATCGGCTGATACCGCAAGAACAGGGTCGCTTATGTCTCGAGATCCTCTACAAGATTGTCGGGCCGGGCACCGAACAGATGGCGAAACGCTGCCCGGGAGACAGGGTTGACATACTGGGTCCCCTGGGCAATGGGTTTGTCATGGAAGAGGGGTTGAAACGGGTTGTTTTCGCAGGTGGCGGTATCGGCATCGCGCCCCTGCTTTTTCTGGCGTCTGCATTGAAAGCCATGAAAAACGGGCCCGTTGAATATACCCTTTTTGCAGGCGGCAGATCCGAAAGCGACCTGCTGTGTCTGAATGAATTTATTGATCTTGGGATCACCGTGCATATCAGTACCGATGATGGCAGTGCCGGTGAAAAGGGGTTTTTGACCCGGCCCCTGGAAGCGGCGATTCAGGAAAAACAACCGGATATGATTTATGCCTGTGGCCCCATGGGGATGCTCACATGCGTTGCCGGTATTGCGGATAAATATGCTGTGCCCTGCCAGGTTTCCATTGAAACCATCATGGCCTGCGGCATGGGGGCCTGTCTCGGGTGTGCCATAGCGAGTACCTCTCCGGATGCTGAATATCTGCATGTCTGCGTGGATGGCCCGGTATTTGATACCCGCCGTTTGAACCTGCAATCCGGCATTTGACCTATCCGTGACAATACTTTCGGGTTGTTTTTTGCCTGGGCTGTTTGTAAGGCCGTTTCCCGGGTGTGAAAATAATTTAACATTGACTTGGAGCAAAGGGTATGGTAACTGAAGTTTTTCTAAAAGGCTTTTCTTGCGAGATAATTGTATGAAAAGAGAAACCTTACGTTCCTTAAGGGAGCTTGCTTATTTCAGCAGCCTGGGGTTTCAGGTTGCACTGTCAATTTTTATCGGACTTGCCATAGGGCTATACCTAGACAGACATGTATTTGATACGAGTCCCTGGTTTACACTGATTTTTCTGGGTTTTGGCATCGCAGCAGGATTCAGAAATATCGGGCTTGCAATTAAAAAAAGCAGACAACTCTGACAGGAAAGCGGTTACGGTGGGAATTCAAGGACGTATTCTGATATTTGTAACACGGGCGAACTGGATACTGCTGGGGCTTGCCAGCCTGACGGCGCTGGTTCTGTCGGCACCCGATTTTACACGGGGTGTTTTTTTCGGGGGCATGATCGTTACCCTTAATTTTCACCTCCTTTCCCGGACCCTGAAAAAGGCGCTTACCCCGCCGCATCTTTCTTCCCATAATGTGATTCTGGCCAAATATTACGTCCGTTTTCTAATCAGCGGCGTCATTATATTTATATTGATAGCAGGGCACTACGTGAATCCCATCGGTTTATTTATCGGATTGTCGATTGTCGTTGCGAGTATTTTCCTGGCAACGGCATGTGAAATTAAAAAACTTATTTTCAAGGAGGCGGTATAAGGATGGAACACCCCTATCTGTTTTTTGTTAAATTGTTTGAATTGTTAGGACTCGGGCATTTCGCACATACCTATCCTCATGTCATCTATTCATGGGTGGTCATGATCATTTTGATTGTTGCAGGCGCTGCGGCCACCAAGACGATCCGCATGGTTCCCGCCGGTGCCCAGAATTTTTTTGAAATTTTTATTTCAGGAATGGAAGAGTTCATGGTGGATGTTATCGGCGAAGAGGGCCGATGGGTGTTCCCCATCATTGGAACGGTGTTCATCTATGTGGCCGCCTGTAACCTGATCGGGCTGATCCCCGGTTTTCTGCCGCCTTCAGCCAATTTGAACACCACTTTAAGCTGCGCCCTGGTGGTGGTGGTCTTTACCCATATCATCGGAATCAAGTATCACGGCGTAAAATACATCAAACATTTTATGGGGCCGGTATGGTGGATGAGTCC
This sequence comes from uncultured Desulfobacterales bacterium, assembly GCA_942490765.1. Taxonomy (GTDB): domain Bacteria; phylum Desulfobacterota; class Desulfobacteria; order Desulfobacterales; family 4572-123; genus 4572-123. Next base: position 140,221 of record CALNYM010000034.1, read on the forward strand.
TTTGATTTTCATCATTGAAATTATTGGCCATGTGGCCAGAATTCTGTCCCTCTCCTTCCGTCTTTTCGGTAACATGATGGGACATGAAATCGTTCTGGCCATTCTTTTCGGGCTGGCCGGGGCCTTTTTTGCACCGTTGCCGATCATGGCGCTTGGTGTTTTTGTAGCCCTGGTACAGGCATTTGTTTTCTTTTTGCTTTCAATTATTTATTTCAGCGGTGCCATGGAACACGCGCATTAACGACATAACAACGGGCGCCATGCCGATTTATTTTATTGCGTTTAAAATAAAATTAAGATACCGTTTGCGTGGTTTTTTAATGGGAATGGGAGAAGCAAATTAATTACATCAAAAGGAGGAAGATTAGAGTATGGAAGCTGAAGCATTAAAATTCTTTATCGCGTGTGTTACTGCCGCCGGTTTCGGTATTGCCATTGCAGCCTTTGGTTGTGGTATCGGCCAGGGAATGGGGCTGAAATCCGCAGTTGAGGGTATTGCCAGAAACCCCGAATCCTCAGGTAAGGTAACCGTCACCATGCTGATCGGTCTTGCCATGATCGAATCACTGTGTATTTATGCGCTGGTTATCTCGCTGATTTTAATCTACGCGCATCCCCAGGCAGCCGCCATCGCAGGACTGTTTGCGGGTTAACTAGCACCCAAAACACGTATTAAAAAACCGGCCAGGTGATTGTTCTCTGGCCGGTTTTTTTATGCCCCAAAAAAGTAGGGGCGAACCTTGTGTTCGCCCGATCAGTTGCATATTCATCAATAAGACCCCGTTTTTTCAGGGTAAAATATTACAGGCCTATAGGACCCGGCGTAAAAATTGTCCGGTATAGGATCTCTCCAGTTTGATGATCTGTTCCGGGGTGCCGCACCCGATGACATAGCCGCCATCATCTCCCCCTTCGGGACCCAGATCAATGATATGATCGGCCGATTTTATGATATCCAGGTTATGTTCAATAATGATGACCGTATTGCCGGCATCAACGAGCCTGTTCAGGACCCCCAGTAATTTTTTAATGTCGTGCGTATGCAGACCGGTTGTGGGTTCATCCAGAAGATAAACGGTTTTGCCGGTGCCCCTTTTGCCGAGTTCTCTGGAGAGTTTGATTCTTTGGGCCTCACCACCGGAAAGTGTTGTGGCCGGCTGACCGATGCGGATATAGCCGAGCCCCACAGCGACCAGGGTGGAAAGTTTGTTTTTGATATTGGGAATACGGTCAAAAAATTGGAGCGATTGATTTACTGTCAGATCAAGGATATCGGCAATATTTTTGCCTTTATACCGTACTTCCAGGGTTTCACGATTATAGCGCTTGCCCTGGCACACATCACAGGCCACATAAACATCGGGTAAAAAATGCATTTCAATTTTTATAATGCCGTCACCGCTACAGGCTTCGCACCGGCCTCCTTTTACGTTAAAGCTGAACCGGCCCGGTTTGTATCCGCGCATTCGGGCCTCGGGTGTTTTGGAAAAAAGCTCCCGGATATAAGTGAAGATGCCGGTATAGGTTCCCGGATTTGACCGCGGGGTTCTGCCGATGGGGGCCTGGTCAATGTTAATCACCTTGTCCACATGTTCAATGCCCAGGATGTCCGTGTGCCGGCCGGAAGCTATCCGGGAATGATAGATTTTTTGGGAAAGTGCTCGAAAAAGCGTTTCAAAGACCAGGGTGGATTTACCTGAACCGGAGACGCCGGTGACGCAGGTCAAACAGCCCAACGGAAATTTTACATCAATGGATTTGAGATTGTTGGCTCCGGCCCCTTTAATTTCGATATTTGCGCCGGACCCGGTCCTGCGCCTGTCGGGAAGGGGGATTTGTTTTTTTCCTGAAATATATTGGCCGGTCAGGGAGATGGTGTCGTGTAAGAGCGCCTCAGGCGTGCCGGAGAATACGATTTCCCCCCCATGCATACCGGCCCCCGGCCCCAGATCAACCACGTAATCAGACGCCAGAATAGTCTCTTCATCATGCTCCACCACCAGCACCGTATTGCCAAGGTCACGCATCTGCCGCAAGGTTGAAAGCAGTCGCTGATTGTCCCGCTGGTGCAGTCCGATACTGGGTTCATCAAGAACATACAACACACCGGTGAGCTTGGAACCGATCTGGGTGGCCAGTCGAATGCGCTGGCTTTCACCACCGGAAAGGGTATAGGCCGCCCGGTCCAGTGACAGATAGGCCAGACCGACGTTTTCTAGAAAGCCGAGGCGTTCGGTGATCTCTTTCACGATTCGTTCGGCAATGATTTTTTTTTTGCCGGTGAGGTGTAGTTGCTTGATAAATTCGAGTGCTTTTGAAACCGAAAGGGCGGTGATGTCATGGATGGCACGTCCACCGACGGTGACCGAACGGCTTGCCTGGTTAATTCTGGCGCCTGAGCATTCCGGACAGGGACAAAAGGTCATGTATCGCCTTATTTCATCCCTGGATTGGGCGGAGTCGGTTTCCAGGTAGCGCCGTTGGAACTTGGGAATAATGCCCTCGAAATTTTTGGTAAATGTGTAACGGCGGTCATTCCGCTCAAAATAAAAGGTTATCTTTTCTTTTCCTGAGCCGTAGAGCAGCACTTTTTGAAAGCGTTTGGGAAGTTTTTTAAACGGCGTGTAGATGTCAGCGCCATAATGATGGGTCAGGGCATCTAAAAATTCTGAAAAATGGATGGAGTTTTTGTTGTACCACGGTTCTATTGCGCCTTCCCGTATCGTCAAATCGGGATTGGGAACGATCAATGCCGGGTCAAATTCGGTGGTTGATCCCAGTCCGCCGCATTTGGCACAGGCCCCCTGGGGAGAATTAAAGGAAAAACTGGCCGGGGTGAATGGTGGATAACTGATACCGCAGTGAATGCATCCTGTTTTTTCACTGAACAACACAGGTTCACGGCCTAAAACATCCACCAGAACCAGTCCATCGGATTGACCAAGGGCCAGTTCGACAGAATCGGCCAGTCTGTTTCCGATATCATTTTTAATGACCAGACGATCCACCACAACATCGATGGTGTATTTTTTATTTTTATTCAGTGTGCCCACATCTTCAATGGCCAGTATTTTACCGTTGATGCGGATTTTGGCAAAACCCTGCTTTTTTAATTGCATAAAAAGTTTTTCATGGGTTCCTTTTTGAGCCGTCACAATGGGGGCCAGAATAATAATTTTGCTACCCGGTTCAAGGGCCAGGATCTGGTCCAGGATCTGGTCCAGTGTCTGGGAACTGATGGCACGGTGGCATTTATAACAGTGAGGGGTGCCGATTCGGGCAAACAGCAATCGCAGGTAGTCGTAAATTTCAGTAACGGTTCCCACGGTTGACCGGGGATTGTGGCTGGCTGTTTTTTGTTCGATGGCAATCGCCGGTGACAGGCCTTCTATGAGATCCACCTCCGGTTTGTCCATTCTTTCCAGAAACTGCCGTGCATATGTGGACAGGGATTCAACATACCGCCGCTGCCCCTCGGCATAGAGCGTATCAAAGGCAAGTGTTGATTTCCCGGACCCCGATAATCCGGTGATGATGATAAATTGATTGCGGGGCAGTTCAACATCAATGTTTTTAAGGTTGTGCTGCCGGGCGCCCCGTATAATTATTTTTTCAGATTTCATGATATGGCGGTATTGTTTCCTGACGGGTCAAGGTTGATTTTTAAACGGTAAATAAAACAATCTGATTTTATAATACAGTTTGTCTACAAAGTTCAAATATAATTTGACAGCAACATCCTCCGATAAAGGCCTTTGGGTGCGAAAATAAAAATTGAATTATAATCATATAATAAAAAATTATCATGTTTTTTTATATGCTTAAGTATATAATAGTTATCTTTAATTGTGCCTGATCGTTTATTGGAAATTTCAAAATTTGATATCAACCGTTTTTGAAAAAATAGTAAAGGATGAAAACAAAAGAAAAACAAAGAAAAACAAAGAAAAAATGAGTATTGATAAATGTTAATATAATCGTAATTGTCGCAGATCTGTCTAAAAATATTGAAAATACCACTTTTTTAAAAAAGGTTGTAAATAAGGGGGGTTGTCATTTTTATAGTTAAAAAAGCTATTAAATCAAGAATATATAAATTGTTGATAAGTTGAAAATAAACATATGCTAAACAGTATTTTCCCGGTTTGACAGGAAATTCAAGATACACTATACATGCATCAGTTTTTGATGAGATCTGTTCATAACCCGATTTAATTCTACACAGTTGATTAAAACCGATTTTTTAATTTTCTTTAATTTCCCAGAATTGTTATCAAATTATTTTTTTCTGTTTGCCAAATTTTTAGGTTTGGTGGGTAAAAATCAGACCATACAAAAGTATATGTCATGGTTTAGGACGTTTTTGTGGAATCGTTGATTTAATTGTCTTGAAATTGAGGGTTGTTTTATATGGATGCTATATGGAAAGAGATAAAAACGACCGTTAAAAAGCAAATCCCCGTTCACAGCTATAAAATGTGGATTGAGCCGGTGGAGTTCCTGCGATGGCAGGAAAGCTGTGTTGTTCTTGCCTGTAAAAATACGTTTTCCAGAAAACGATTACTTGAACATTATGCCCCGTTGATTGTTAAAGAGTTGAAAAAAAAGTCCGGTATGGAATATCAGCTTGTCATAGAGATTTCAAACGGTAAACGGGAATCTGAAAAGGGATATTCTCTTGAACCGCAGTTGCCATTGCCCAATTTAAATGTGCGCCCCCACAGCGGCAGGTTGTTGCGGTGTGATTTTACATTTGATAAGTTTGTTGTGGGTGACAATTCTGATTTTGCCTATTCTGCGGCCCTGTCCCTGGCCACTCACCGGAATAATCAGCAGACCAGTCTGTTTCTTCAGTCAAATGTCGGAATGGGGAAAAGTCATCTTTCCCAGGCCATCGGGCATCATATTTTATCAAAATTTCCATCCGAACGGGTATATTATATTACGGCTGAGGATTTTACCAATGAAATGGTGTATGCGCTCAGACATGACCGCATCGAACAGTTTAAAGAAAAATATAGATATAATTGTGATGCACTGCTCATTGAGGATGTTCATTTTTTAAGCGGTAAGGAGAGAACGCAATTGGAGTTGTGTCTGACCCTGGACACATTGCTGGACGCGGAAAAGAAGATTATTTTTTCAAGCAGTTATCTTCCTGCGGATATTCCCAAGCTGCATGATAATCTGCGGTCCCGCCTTTCAGGTGGTTTGATTTCAAGGATTGATGCACCGAATTTCAGAACCCGGGTCAGGATATTGCAGAAAAAATGTCTTCAAAATAATTATATCATGCCCAATGAGGTAACCGATTATCTGGCCGGAGAACTCACAGAAAATGTGCGGCAACTTGAAAGCGGACTTATCGGCGTTGCCGCTAAATCTTCTCTTCTGGGCAATTCCATTGATATCCATCTTGCCAAAAGCGTTGTTGAGAATATTACCCGCCGGAAAAAAAATATTACCCTGGATGTGATTAAAAAAATTGTGAGCAAGTATTATAATGTGCCGATTACGGATCTTGTTTCACGTTCCCGCAAACAGAAAATAGTGAAACCACGTCAGATTGCCATTTATCTGGCCCGTCGGTATACGGACCAACCGCTCCAGGCCATCGGGAAAAGTTTTAACCGGTATCATGCCACTGCCATCCATGCCATCAGTACCGTCGAGCAGGGGTTGAAAGAAAGTGCTCGAATCAAGGAGCATGTGAAATTTTTCAGAGATAAACTGGAGAGTGGCAACTTTTAGGCATCTGCCGTTGGAAGGAATAACAAAAATCCCAAAATCCGGAAGGATTTTGGGATTTTTGTTGTCGCCTTGATTATTGTATTTTCATGAACATGACTTCGGAAGCAACCAGATCTTCCAGAATTTCCATGCGATCCTGCTCATCACCTTCAATGGCACATCTTAGATTGACTGCGCACAGCCGTGTGCAAATAGGATCTGTTTTACTGAAATTACCATAACAGTCGATGTGATCATCAAGTGTTCTTTTATCAAACGGTTTGCTCATATTTTTACCTCTATTGCTAATAATGATAGCATTTCATCATGAATGTGTCTGTTGGTCGCCAGAATTTCATTCTTCTTAATTGTATATGGTCTGCCCGAAAAATCGGTTACCCGACCCCCGGCTTCGGTGGCGATGAGCAGGCCGGCCGCCGTATCCCACGGTTTAAGGTTTATCTCCCAGTACCCATCAAAACACCCACATGCCACATAGCAGAGATCCAGGGCGGCAGAGCCCAGTCGTCTGATGCCCCGGGCCGCTTTCAGACAATGGGAAAATTGGGTCATCAATTCAGGGAAAACCGATTTTAGATTATAGGGAAAACCGGTGGCCAGCAAACTGTCTTGAACGGTTTTTGAACCGGAAACCCGAATCGGATTGCCATTAAGCGTAGCGCCGCATCCCTTTGTGGCGGAAAAAAGGTCACCGCTTTCCGGATTCAGAACAAGTCCGTATACAATTTCCTGCTTGAATGCAAATGCAATGGAAATGGCAAAAAAGTTCACCCCATGGGCAAAATTGGTGGTGCCGTCCAGGGGGTCGATGATCCACTGGCAATCTTCTTCGCCGTTCCTGATACCGCTTTCTTCGGCCAGAATGGCATGCCCGGGGTGCCGTTTGCCGATGGTTTGAAGAATCGCCTTTTCCGATTCGATGTCAGCATTGGTGACCAGGTCGGTAACGTCCTTTTTTTGAATATTCAGAACTTTACCAAATTGGCTGCGCAGTACTTCAGCACCCGCGTTGGCTGCTTTCAGGCCTGTTTTTGATATTGTTTCAAGGTCCATAAGAAAGCAAACTTATATTTTTTTGGCTGGGTCTGTCAACAGATTTGTCATGTTTCTGATGAGGGGCCCAAGGGTGGCGGAACTGTTGGCTGAGATCGCTGTACCCATGAATCGCTGCTCAAGGGGTTTAACGGTTTGTACGTCTATCCGGTCCATTTTATTTAAAACCCGGATGGTTCTGATATTTTGAAGTTTGAGTTGAGTGAGAATCTGTTCCACCGATTCGATCTGGTTTTCAAAACGCGGATTACTGATATCAATGACATGCAGCAATAATTCAGCCGCCTCAAGTTCTTCAAGGGTGGCCCGGAAAGCCACCATCAGATCCTTGGGAAGGTTTTTGATAAACCCAACGGTATCGGTGATAATGACTTCCATGTCCCGGGGAAATTTTAAGCGTCTGCTGGAGGGGTCCAGGGTCGCAAACAGGCGGTTTTCAGCCTGAACATGGCTATGGGTAAGGGTGTTCAAAAGGGTTGATTTCCCGGCATTGGTGTATCCGATGATGGAAATAACCGGGAGGCCTTTTTTATGGCGTTTGGATTTCTGCTGTTTTCGATGACGGGATACCAGTGACAGGGATTTTTCCAGACGTTTAATGCGGTCCCGGACCCGCCGGCGGTTTATTTCCAGTTTGGTTTCGCCGGGACCTCGCCCGCCAATACCGCCGGTAAGACGGGACATGGCGGTATTCCGGGTCACCAGGCGGGGAAGAAGGTATTTGAGCTGGGCCAGCTCAACCTGCAACTGACCTTCCCGGGATTTTGCCCGCTGGGCGAAAATATCAAGTATTAATTGGGTTCGATCAATCACTTTCAGGTCAATTTTATCGGTAATGGATCGAATCTGAGAGGGGTTTAATTCCTGGTCAAATATAATCAGGTCGGCGCCCTGATGCAGGGCCCGAATGGCTATTTCCTTGAGTTTGCCCAGTCCCATGAGATAGCGCGGGTCTGCCTTGCGGCGCTGCTGAATGATGGTTTCAGTCACATCGATGCTATTTGAGCGCGCCAGTTCTGTCAGTTCTGCAAGGGAGTCCTTAGCCTCATTTTTCGATAGCGGTGTGACACTGATGAGCAGCGCTTTTTCTTTATGGGTCTCGGCCTTATATGATCGACCTGTTTTAGCAAGTTCGGTCTCCAGAGCAGAAATAAGATTCCGACAGTCGATATTCAGTTGATGGGGAGAAGGGGGGGGATCAACCGGTATGGGGTGTTGGCCCTGTTTTGGGGGAGGACATGGCCGACATGGATTTTGTCGGGGCTGCCATCGCTTTTGATGGTGATGACCCCCATCAAATCAAGCCTCAAAAGAGACAGATCGGTAAGATCGTCCTGGGTCAACCCTTTTCCGTCAAGGCTTGTGTGGATACAGCGCAGGCCGCTTAAGCGGTCGGCAGCGATCCGGTACTCACTGATATCGGGAATCATAATGCCCTGATGGTTGCCGATGATGATATGGGTAATTCTTCCCTGCCGGTTTATCAGCAACCCGATTTGACGGCCTGTTTCCACAGAGAGCCGGCAAAGGTCACGGCTCAGCCCTGCCGTGACAATAAATTCCGGCGCAATGCGACGGCGGTAAAGATTTTCAACCCGGCGTTGTTGATCGGATTTAAGGTCTTTAAAGTTCCCGAAAAGTTTTTTCATGCCATGTCTTCAGGGGCCAGTGATTCAAAGCGGGTGTAGGTATTTAAAAATGCCATGGGGACGGTGCCCACAGGACCGTTGCGCTGTTTGGCCAGAATGAGTTCGGCTTTTCCCCGGTTGGGGTTGTTGCTGTCTTTGTTATACACCTCATCCCGGTAGATAAAAGCCACAACATCGGCATCCTGCTCAAGTGCCCCTGATTCCCTTAAATCGGATAGCATGGGACGCTTGTCACCGCGTTCTTCGAGTTTTCGGTTAAGCTGGGAAAGGGCGACGATGGGAATGTTCAGCTCCTTTGCAAGACCCTTGAGAGATCTTGATATTTCGGAGATCTCCAGGTCGCGCCGTTCGGCCGAAGAGCGGCCTTTCATCAATTGCAGATAGTCGATCAAGATAAGTCCAATGTTTTTATCCATCTTCAGGCGCCGGGCTTTGGCCCTGATTTCAATGGCCGAAATACTTGCTGAGTCATCAATGAAAATTGGGGAATCAGATAAAATTGAGCCGGCATCGGTCAGTTTATCCCAGTCTTCCCTGCTGAAAAAACCGCTTCTCAGGCGGTTGGAGTCAATTCGGGCTTCAGAGCACAGCATCCGCATGCTCAATTGTTCTTTTGACATTTCCAGGGAAAAAATGGCCACGGCGGTATTGGCATCAATGGCGGCATTTCTGGCAATATTCAGGGCCAGTGATGTTTTGCCCATGCTTGGCCGGGCGGCTATGATGATCAGATCTGACGGCTGGAGGCCTGAGGTCATGGCGTCGAGCCGGGAAAAGCCGGTGGACACCCCGGTGACCATCGCTTTGTTGGCCTGGCGTTCCTCCAGTGTTTCAAAATTTTTATCAATGATCTGGCTTATGGCAAAGAAGGCGGGATTGATTTTGTGCTCTGAAATTTCAAAAACAGCGGATTCGGCAAAGTCAATCACTTCATCAACATCCCCCTGCTCTTCGAAACATTTTTTGACGATGGCATTGGCTTTTTCAATCAGACGGCGCAAACTGGCTTTATTGTGAATAATTCGGGCATAATGAACAGCATTCACTGCAAGGGGAACGGTGTCCACTAGGGATGCCAGATAAGTGGCACCGCCGATTTGCTCAAGATCCCCTTTATTTCTCAGTATGTCGGTGAGGGTCACCAGATCGCAGGGTTCGTTTTTGGTGAACAATTCGGAGATGGCGACAAATATTTTCTGGTGGGCTGAGCGGTAAAAATCCTCAGGCCTAAGGATGTCAAGCACTTCAAAGAGGGTTTCATTGTCAAGTAAAATGGCGCTGATAATGGACTGCTCAGCCTCGATATTTTGCGGCGGGAGCGCATGGGGGGGCGAATTTTTAGGCGTTAATGAATGGTTCGGTGTCATTGCCTGATATTTACCTCGTGGCCTGAATTTACGATGGGCAGTCTTTTGTTCTATTGGTTTGGTTGAGCAGCGGCGTATATCAGAACACAGCGGGCCTCATACTATAATCAGGTTATAGTATGAGGCCGCAATGATTTATTCAGGAATGATTTCAACCGTAATTTCAGGTTCTACGTCTGTGTAGACCCGGATGGGGATTTTGAATGTCCCGATAGTTTTAATGGGTTCACTGAGCATGATCATTCTTTTTTCAATTTCGACTTCCTGGGCCGCAAGGGCGGCCATGATATCTCTTAATGTTACAGATCCGTAAAGACGGTCTCCCTCACTGACTTTAGCCGGTATGGTGCAGACAATACCCTCAAGTCTTTTGGCCATCTCTTCGGCAAATGCTTTTTCTTTGGCGATTTGAAGATCGAATTTATTTTTTTCCTGCGCCATCATTTTGCGATTTTGCGGTGTGGCCGGAACAGCTTTGTTTTGAGGCAGAAGATAGTTGCGGGCATGACCGTCGGCAACCGTTACTTCACTGCCGATAATACCGAGGGCCTCAATTGTTTCCTTTAATATGACTTTCATTGTAACCTCCATTTAATCGCAAAAGCGGCCTGACCTGAAGACAGTCAGGCCGATAGATCCGTACGATTAATTTATTTGTAAGCGGTCATGGGCTCAACTGTTCACCGCTCAGGGTAATTTTACTCGGGACTGTTCTTGATTCCCATTTTTCTAAAATTTAACCATATATCAAAAAAACCGACGCCGATAACAACAAGAAGAAGAAGTTGTTGCAGGGCGATGAGGCCGTATAGGAACAACTTGAGAAATTTTGGGAATTTTTTTTTGTTAAAAAAATGTGATACAATGGCAATTCCCTGGAAAAAATAGACCGGCATTAAGATCAGCAGACCATTTAGTGCCAAAACTTTAATGGCCTTGGACGGGAAAATAAGTAACAACCCGCAGCCAATCACACCCCACACTAAAAATTCAGGAGATCGCCATTGTTGCAAAGACCCGAAGGTGGGGAAAAAAAGTGACTTGCTTTTTAGAAGCGGCCTGGCCAGCAACAGGCTTGTCCACGCCACAAAAAAAGTCGATATAACAACCATTGCCGGAACAATACGAACCAGAACATATTGAATGTGTTCAAGGGAGTTTGAAATGATCCGGATGCTTTCTTCAGACATCCCCATGCTCTGATAGAGAACCATTGTAAGCTCAAGATTCTGTTTCACATAGTCAGATACCAGCACACCAATATTTTTGCCGGCCATATTGCTGTAGATCAATAAAATCACAAGGCCGCTTAACAAAACCGATCCGCAACTATAAAGAAGTGTTTTTTCGATGGAAAGGTTTAATTCAAAAAATTCCCCAAGAACAAATCCTAAAAAAAGCAGCCCAACGAAAAAAAACATGTCAATGGACAGACCATCAAGTAATGCGGTCATGATAATGACCGTAACCGCAAATATGACGACACCGGCCTTTCGACCCAGTTTTAAACGATAAAACAGAAGCGGCAAAGGCATAAAAAGGGAACAGAAAAATCCAATTATCGGTATGTAGATGGATACTACAAAAATAAAAACGGCTATGGCTGTTCCCTTAGCAATATCTTTGGCGATCATGGGTTGATCGTTTTGCAGCACTATCATCCTTTCTATTTAAAAGGCCGGTGAGTGGAATGAATCAACTAAAATCCCATGGTACCGACATACGGCAGAAGCGCAATTGTGCGCGCCCGTTTAATAGCATGGGTCAGGGCGCGCTGATGTTTGGCGCAGCTTCCGGATATACGTCTTGGGATTATCTTACCGCGTTCGGTGATAAAATATTTTAATGCCTTGGCATCTTTATAATCAATTACAAGACTGCTGTCCGCACAGAAACGACATACTTTGCGACGATGGAACACTTTTTTTTTGTTTCTACCGGTATTGGTTCGTTTGCGAGGTTGAAAAGCCATTTTTTACTCCTCTTCTTTACTTTGAATGGGTGTTGCCTGGGGTTCTTCCGGTTGGGGCGCTTCCGGCTGAGGTTTTTCGGTTTCAATTGCAGCCGTTTCAGCATCAGGTGTTGAATTTTCTTCAGCCGCCGCATCCCTGGCCGCCGCCGCATCCCTGGCCGCCGCCGCCGCTTCTTCCTCGGCCTTTTCAGCCTGGGCCATTTCCTCCTTGATTCGGTCGATATCAACCTGTTTTTCAAGCAGTACCGTCATGAATTTTAATACGCGGTCGTCTATTCTGAAAAACCTTTCCAGTTCATCAACCAGTTCACCGGTGCCACAGTAGTCAAGCCGAGTATAATACCCCCGTGACTTTTTTTTGATGTCGTAAGCAAGCTTTTTCTGCCCCCAGTCATCATGCATGACAAGCAATCCGTCGTATTGCGGGATTAGATCATTGCATCTTTCGAAAAGCGGTGCACGTTGCTCTTCTGAAAGGTCCGGATCAATAATGATGATCGTTTCATACCTTCGCATACTTCCTCCTTGTGGATGTTATAGCCCCGGAACAACCGGAGCAAGGATATGGTGGAATATCACCATATAAAATTGAATATAATATCAATGTAATGAATTTTCTGTCAAGACTATTTTTATTATTAAATCTTCAACGGTTGATTAACAGGAACCGACAATTAAAAATTGTATTCCAAAGCAATGTCAAGCGTTGTGGCCGGTGAAACAATCGTGCCCTGCATATAAAAAAAGGGTTAGCCTGAAAAGCTAACCCATAGTATAAAAATGGTGGGCCGTGTTGGAATCGAACCAACAACCTACTGATTAAGAGTCAGGTGCTCTGCCTAATTGAGCTAACGGCCCAAAGTGAATAGATCTGCATGCAGATCCAAACGGATAAGCTTCGTACCAGCTTTAAATATGGATGTCAAACTATTTTTTATATCCCTTCGAGGCGAGGGCAAGTCAAGTTGAAGCGTAGGTGAGTTCAAAGTTAAACTGGCCTGCCATTCCCCTTTCCCTTTAATCGGTTAAAAGGGACGGTTGATTTTCAGCTGATTTTACAGTAATCTGATTGATAAATAATAACCCTGCATAAATATACGATCAGTTGTATACCATGAAATGGATGATTGATGAAAGGAATTTAAAAATTATGAAAAAAGAAAAATCACGCTGTTTATTTGAACGTGCCGTAAAAACCATACCCGGTGGTGTCAACAGCCCTGTACGTGCCTGCAAGGCAGTAGGCGCCGACCCGCTGTTTATCGATCATGCCGATGGGTGTATGCTTTTTGATGCCGATGGAAACGGTTTTATCGATTATGTCGGATCATGGGGGCCCATGATTCTGGGTCATAGACACCCCCGGGTTATGGAAGCCCTTGCAGAGACCATGGCCAAAGGGACCAGTTTCGGAGCGCCCACTGAACTTGAAATTAATCTGGCGGAAATGATTGTCGATGCCGTGGCATCGGTTGATATGATCAGAATGGTCAATTCCGGAACCGAGGCCACCATGAGCGCCATCCGCCTGGCCCGGGGCGTGACGGGACGGGACATGATCGTAAAATTTGACGGCTGCTACCATGGCCATGCAGATACTTTGCTGGTGGCGGCCGGTTCGGGGGTCGCAACCCTGGGTATCCCCGGTAGCCCCGGTGTTCCAAAATCTGTGGTTGAGCATACACTGTCGCTGCCCTACAATGATATTGAGGCGGTTCGGGAGGTCATGACCCGAAAGGGCCATCGCATCGCCTGTATTATTGTTGAACCGGTGGCAGGTAATATGGGGCTTGTGGCGCCTGTGCCTGGATTCCTGGAAACCCTTAGAACGCTTACCCATGCGAGCGGCAGCCTTCTGATATTCGATGAAGTCATGACCGGTTTCAGGGTTGCCTATGGCGGTGCCCAGGCGTTGTATAACATCAGGCCCGACATATCCTGTTTTGCAAAAATAATCGGCGGCGGATTACCCGTGGGCGCCTATGGCGGCCGGCGGGATATCATGGAACATATTTCACCCCAGGGAGCAGTTTACCAGGCCGGGACATTGTCTGGTAATCCGCTGGCTATGGCGGCGGGAATCGCCACCCTGGAGCAGCTGAAAGTCCCTGGTTTTTATGAAAATATTAACCAAAAAGCGGAACAACTTGCCACAGGGCTGAAAAAGGCCGCTGAAAAAGCCGGCATCAAAGCCAGGGTTGACCATGTCGGCTCCATGCTTGGATTTTTCTTTACGGACCGTGAAGTGACAAATTTTGAGGATGCCAAGACCAGTGATCTTGAAATGTTTGCCGCCTATTATAATGGTATGTTGAAAAAGGGTTTTTATCTGGCGCCCTCTCAATTCGAAAGCCTTTTTGTCTCGGCAGCGCATGGGGCCGAACAAATTGGTGCGACAATTGAAGCGGCGGAACAAGTGCTGGAGGGATTGCGGAAATAATCAGTATGCTTCGTGTGAGCCCTGAAATCGGGCGGTGGCTGACATTAGAAATAATACTTGTAGCGGACAAGGGGGCCGATTTTGCCGGCGTCAAATTGAATCGGGATTTCAGGGGCGTTGATATCGGTGTCTTGCCCGCATAAATTGAGTTTCAGATTGATCGCATACCGCCGGGTGATAAAAAAATCGATACCGGTTGTAATCGGGTTTGCGTACGCACCGGTCTGACCATCCGGGCCGTAGTCAGCGATATTGCCGGCGGTGTGGCCGAAACCCGGCAGTTTACATACCGCACAGCCAAAACCCGTCATCATCATGGACATGATCAATACGGATATGCAAAATTTTTTCATTTTCGGGATGCCCTTTTGATGTATTTTTTTTAATGCCTCGCTGTTTCAATGGAAACAGCGGGGAATCAATTTCTAACTAGTTAATTCAAAGAACATGCCAATATTTTGACCATCGTGGGATTCAGGCCGGTTTGGTTTATAAACGTTGGGCCGTTTAATGGTTTCAAGCGGGTATTGCGATGGGGAGAAGGGGCTACGGGGGTGTTTCGATGTGTCTTTTTGTATACAGCGGGTATGCAAAACGTATCACTGAAACGGTGGTACGTGGCCGCTTGCCGGGGGCATTTTATGGCGGGTTTAATGATGGTTAATGGATCGTTTGGTTTTCAGACGGCAGAATGGAAAGTCTGACCAGGTAATGTCCCTTGAATCGGCCCTGATCTTCTTTGGTGATATCCTCGATCTGGGTCGGCAGATCCTTTGTCGGGCACTTTGAATCACTACTGTAGTATTTCATTTTAAACACATTGCCGGTCTTGAGAAACCCTATAATACCCGACTCTTTTTTGACCAGCACAAACAGCGGTTCTGATTCCGAGTTCCACAGTTTGAACTGATAAAGGATCTGGATTTCAGGTGATAAAAATTCAACACTGTGAAATTCATTTGAAAGTTTCTGATTTCCCGTTCCTGTCGTTACATTGTGATTAAAATGGCGGCATAAGTTCATAACGGGCTCCTTAAATTATTTTGGCGGTTAAGCGGCCATGCGGATATGCTTTTCCGCTATGCCTGACTATGAAGATAAGCAAACCTTGTGCCAATAGTTAAAGCGTGTTTTGATTATTCGTAAACGATACCCGGGGAGCCGTGATTGCGCATAAAAAATCCGGATGGCATTTAAATGATCAACTCGTTTCAGGTGATTGTTTCCAGGGGCTGTCAATTATACATCCCGAAGGTTATAACGGGAGATGAGGCGGGACAGGTAGGTTCTCTGGATGTCCATAATTTTGGCAGCTTTACTTCTGTTGCCGCTGGTATGTTTGAGTGTCAGTGTGATAAATTCTTTTTTGAAATTGTTAATCGCTTTTTCCATGGTCATGCCGATCTGAGAATCGGGGACACTGGGTCTTGAAATATCAATGGGGAGGTCTTCGGGTACAATATTGTGCCCATTGCCCATGACCACCGCTCTTTCCAGCGCATTGCGCAGTTCACGCACATTTCCGGGCCAGTCATAGCGCATCATTTTCTGCAGGGCGTCACTGGATATGCGCAGTGCTGAAAAACCGGTTTCTTTTTTAAAGATATCGAGAAAATATTCGGACAACAGGGGGATATCCGATATCCTTTCCCGCAGGGTTGGTAAACTGAGCGAGACAACATTCAAACGGTAGTAAAGGTCTTCCCTGAAGTTACCGTTTTTGACCTCTTTGGCAAGGACTTTATTGGTGGCTGAAAGAACCCGTACATCCACTGAAATAGGTATGTTACCGCCGACCCGATAGAATACGCCCTCTTGAAGAACACGCAGCATTTTGGCCTGCATACCCGAATTCATTTCGCCAATTTCATCCAGAAAGATGGTGCCCTTATCCGCCAGTTCAAATTTGCCTGTTTTCCTTGCCACCGCACCTGTAAAGGCGCCTTTTTCATGTCCGAACAATTCATCTTCCAGCAGGGACTCCGGCATCGCCGCACAGTTCAGAACCACCAGAAGGTTATCCTTCCGTGGCCCGGCCTGGTGAATCAGCCGTGCAAGCAGTTCTTTGCCGGTACCGCTTTCCCCTAAAATAAGGACAGTTGCTTTGGAGTTGGCCACCTTGAAGGCATCGGAGATGACCTTTTTCATCGCTTTGCTTTCCCCGATGATCTGATATTTAGCCCCCAGTTCTTCCTTTAAATTTCGGTTCTCCTGTTTTACCTGATCAATTTTACGGGCGTTTCCAATGGCCAGGGCCGCCAGTTCGGCAAAAACCTCAAGGGTCTGCATGTCCTGGTGTTGAATCGGGGTGCCGTCCTGCTTGTCGATAATCTGCACAACACCAATAACGTCGTTTTCTATTTTCATGGGAACACAAGCGATGGAGCGGGTTTCCATGCCCAATGAGCGGCTGATTTCACTATACCAGCGCGGGTCTTTGCTGACATCCTGAATCAGTAACGGTGTCCCTTCTTCAGCAACGCGACCGGCAATACCCTGGCCCAGCTTGATTTTATACTCTTTAACCGCGTTTTTTTTCTCTCCGGTGGCCACCTTGAAGTACAGGTGCCTGGTTTTAGTGTCCAGCAGCAGCAGGGAACTGGCCTTGGCCTGCATCATTTGAGTGGCTGTTTCAATAATAAGTTCTAGGAGTTTGTCGATATCCTGAATCGAAGACACCCATGAGGATATTTCTTTGAACCGTGCAATAGATGTTTCCGGCTGCGATAGGGTATTTGTGAGACCGCTGGGCATATGATTTTTACCGCTGAAAAAGATACCGGTTAATAGGAAAGATAAAATTGTTTTTTAGTATACAAAAATCGTATCTTTATGTCAATTCAAAGCGGTAAAACAACACATAAAAAAACCTGCATTCGGCTTTTCAGTCGCTTAAAAAGGTTGACATAAATTTTGTTCCTGAATACCTATGGCACGGTTGCTAAGGATCGGAAGCGAAATAAATTGAACAAAGATTGCGATCCTTACTACAACAAGCAACATAAACTCATAATGGTGGTGCCCCTCCCATGTCAGATAAAGACCTTGTCAAAAATCATATTCCCGAGGATGTCAAGACCATCCATTTGATTGCGATTTGTGGAACCGGAATGGCGGCCCTGGCCGGGATGCTTAAGGATCAGGGCTTTACGGTCAGTGGGTCAGACCGGAAAATCTATCCGCCCATGAGCGATTTTCTGGCTCAAAAAAAGATTTTTGTTGCAGATGGGTTTTCCCCGGAAAACGTATCCGATAATCCGGATCTGGTGGTTATCGGCAATGCCGTCAGCCGGGATAACCCTGAAGTTATGGAGACGTTGCGCCGAGGGCTCAATTTCTGCTCCATGCCCCAGGCCGTCAATCATTTTGGGGTTGCCCATAAAAAGACCCTTTTGATTGCCGGCACCCATGGTAAAAGTACGACGTCCTCAATTTTGACATGGATACTATATCAGGCCGGGCAGTGTGATGTAAAATTTGACCCTTCCTATTTCATCGGTGGCATACTGAAGAATTTTAACAGCAATTACCGTCTGGGCCGGGGATCGTATATGGTCATCGAAGGGGATGAATATGATACGGCGTTTTTTGACAAGGGGCCCAAATTTTTACATTATGATCCGTTGATCGCCGTGTTAACCAGTGTTGAATTTGATCATGCGGACATATTCAGGGACCTGGACCATGTGATGCAGACATTTGACCGGTTTCTATCCCGGCTCTCTTCTGACAGCCTTCTGCTGGTATATGACGGGGATGATAATATTGCCCGGCTGGTTAAGGGGAAACACTGTGACGTCAATTCCTATGGATTGAATCCGGATTCAACCTGGCATTTGAAACGGTTTTTTGTTCAGCCGCCCTGGACCACCTTTGAGGTTTACCGGCAGGGCAGGCCTTACGGCCATTTCAAAACCCGACTCATGGGCCGGCACAACCTGATGAACACCCTGGCTGCCATCGCTGCTGCGGTGCGTCTGGACGTTCCTCGACAGGCCATTGCAACAGCCCTTGAAACCTTTGAAGGGGTAAAGCGTCGACAGGAGGTGCGGGGGATCAAAAACAATATTACCATTATCGATGATTTCGCGCATCACCCCACAGCGGTAAAAGAGACGCTTTGCGCCCTCAAACCGTTTTGTACCGGCGGGCGTTTGATTGCCGTGTTTGAACCGCGCACCAATTCGAGTATGCGCAAGGTGTTTCAGGACGTCTATCCATCCGTATTTGACCCGGCGGATTTGATCTGTATCCGCAAGCCGCCGCTGCTTCATAAAATCCCCCCCAATGAGCGGTTTTCCTCTGAAGTGCTGGTCGCTGATTTAAACGCCCGGGGTAAAAATGCGGTTTATTTTTCCGATACGGATCTGATTGTCGATTATCTGGCAGGTCATGCCCGGCCCGGCGATCACATACTGGTCATGTCCAATGGCGCCTTTGATAATATTCATGAAAAGCTCTTGAAAGCATTATGAATATCCATTTTCCGTGTATTCGGTGTGGTCAGTGGTTAAATCCTATCGTTGCAAAAGCCGGATGGCTTCAGAGCCTATACATCAAGGGTGAAGCTGTAGTCATCTACCGCAATCCCTTGATAACGAAGGATCTGGAGTCATCCGGCTTTCCCAGAGGGTAAAAAATTGTGCCCTTTTGTACTTTTTCTGGATATCACCATGAGTGAATTCCTTAAAAATTGCATCATTCTCGTTGAACCCTTTCCCTTGGCGGATTTAGATCGATAGCGCATGTTTTTTATGTAACTATAGGGTAAAAAGATCTCTGAGAAAAATAGTAAACCACGGATCACACGGAATACACGGACAGACTTTTGTATAAGGCACTGTGTTGTCCAACATCGAGTATACCCTATTGTTGCAAAAGCCGGATAGTCAAACCGAAAATGTTGATAAATCAATACGGCCACATTCAGAACTTGACTTTCCAGTTATTGCTTAGTATTCGTTTTTTAGGTTCACTTAAAGATAAAGATCTGAAGCGCTTATAACCTTTAACAGGTAGGGATAATCAGACACAATGAATATAAAAAAGACCCCATTTCTCAATGAAAGCTGAGAGGTGGGGTTTTGTTGTTTATTGACAGAATGATCAGTGGACAATGAATCAGGGTCCGGCGGTGATATTGGCAAGTTATCAGGTTTTCAGCGGTCTGTTTTTCGTGTGATACTCTCAATGTATATTTACGGAGGCACAAAACCCCACATTTTGAAATAAAAAACTTATGGCATTCGATTGTCGAAAAAAACAAGACATTCCGCGAAAACTATCAAAATTGCATGGTCACTATTGAAAAAGAGTTGGGTTTGATTTTGATATCACAGGAAAAATGGCATATATAATTTTGGCATGTCTCCAACTAAAAACTGCATCTGCAACCTTATGCAGTGAAATAGTTATTGACGTACAATGCAGAATTTATTAGTATTTACGGTTATAAGAGGACTCTCATTTTCCTAATAACTTGGTAATTAAAATAGGCCCTCTCAGATTACTTATTCTTCTCGCCAACACTTCGATACTGAATATCTATGGTCTTCTACATCTAAGTATATTGTCTATTTAATCGTTGGTTTAATACCACAATTAAAAAACGATACATACGGGAATGGAGGACAATCATCATGAAAATATCAACACTGGCAGATCTTTTCATTTTGCGATTGGCAACTCTTCTCTGCGCCGCAATCCTGTGCCTTTCAGCCTGTTACGATAGTAGCAGCAACGATGTTACTGACAATGATGGCAATGTCGATGACCTTGAGAGTGTAATAGAATACATCAAGGCCTCAAACACTTGGGAAGATGATTCCTTTGGCGTTTCCGTTGCCCTCTCAGGTGACGGCAATACCCTTGCGGTGGGAGCTACCGGGGAAGACAGTAGCGCCAAGGGGCCAAAGCATCCGGGCGATCCTGACTATTACACCAGCCAGGAGGACGACTCGGCCGCCGGTAGCGGTGCGGTGTATGTTTTCACCCGATCCGGCACCACATGGAACCAGCAAGCCTACATCAAGGCCCCAAACACTGAGGCAAACGATCTTTTTGGTCGTTCCGTTGCCCTGTCCGATGACGGCAACATTCTTGCTGTGGGAGCTCCCTTGGAAGACAGCAATGGTGTCGGTGGTTTGGTAGACAATTCAGTCACTGACAGCGGTGCGGTGTATATCTTTACACGCAGTGATGACACCTGGGATTTCGGCTTCTATGTAAAAGCCTCCAATTCTGGGGAAGAAGATAGATTCGGTAATGCAATAGCGCTCTCTGGCGATGGTATCACCCTGGCCGTGGGAGTACAATATGAGGACAGTTGTGATTGGGAGGATCCTGAAAACGATGACTGCGAAGACACCGGAGCGGTGTATGTTTTTGTCAACGATGCTTCCTTCTGGTACCAACAGGCCTACCTCAAGGCGATTTACGATTCCGATTTTACAGACCCTGACGACCGTTTCGGTGCAGCAGTCGCGCTCTCTGACGACGGCGATATCCTGGCAGTGGGAGCCCCACAAGAAGACAGCGCTAACACCGGCCAGCTCGATAACTCGGCTACTAACAGCGGCGCTGTCTATGTCTTCGACCGCTTTCCTCCAAGCAATATTCCCTGGGGTTCTTCTAAGTATCTGAAGGCCTCTAATGTTGGGACTGATGATGGTTTTGGCAAGTTCGTTGCCCTTTCTGGTGACGGCGAAACCCTGGCAGTGGGAGCTGCATCGGAACGCAGCGATGGCAGCAGCCAGGACGATAACTCTGCCATAGGAAGCGGTGCTGTCTATGTCTTTACTGGTGCCAACATTACATGGCACCAGACGTCCTGGCTCAAGGCCCCCAACATAGACCCGAATGACAATTTTGGCTATAACGTGGCACTTTCCCGCGATGGTGATACCTTGGCGGTAGGAGCTGTAAATGAAGACAGTAGCGCTACCGGCATCAACGGTGACATGAACGACAACTCGGGTGTGGATAGCGGCGCAGTGTATTTATTTCCCGCCATTCCAGGCAGCGGCTTATTTTTGGCATCAGACGCCTACATCAAGCCTTCTAATACAGAGGCATCGGCGGTTGAATTTTTCGCCGCGTCTTTGGCCTTATCCGGTAACGGTGACACCCTGGCGGTGGGAGCTTTCAGGGAAAGCAGTAGTGCCACCGGCATCGGCGGTGACGCGAGTGACAACTCGGCCATCGGTAGTGGAGCTGTCTATCTTTACGATTTTGATTAATATGTTGCTTCCTCTACCCGGTGTTGCAAAGCGATCACTTTAAAAGCTACTCTTTCTCTGGGAAAAAGTGGGGCTTTTTTTCACTCTAATTGCCGATTACTCCAACTAATCTGGAATATGGCCTTATTACAACATAACTGCTATCTATTTGGAGCTTTTTAAAGTCACTTGACACATCACCGCAATTTATGTATTCGTTATGCATTACAGTTAAATCCTACATGATTTGACACTTTAAATTTCAGTAGTTATACCTCTCTTTCTCTCCAGAATTCAACTTCCCCATCCAATCATACTAACATAACCGGTAATATTAAAATGATACTCTGCTTGAAGATAGGAGATCTGAAGTTGCCAAATTAATGCCCCCAGTTGGTTTGTTTTTCCATATGGGGGCGTAAATTAAGTGCGGCTAATCATTATGATATAAGATGACGGTAACGCATAATGGAAGGAGGTTTGTTATGATATTCTTGAACGCCTACACATACAAACAAGGCAAGAGAGACGAAATCATACAAAGGCGTGTGGAAAAAGGAATAGGTAAACCTGAAGATATGAAAATCCTTGGTGAATGGACGGCTCTCGATGGAAGTGGTGGATACATGATATTCGAAACAAACCGTTTTGATTACGCCTGGACTATGATGTGGAATGATTTGCTGGACATGGAAATTATTCCCATTGTGGATACGGAAAAGGATGTAATGGGGCTTCTAAAATAAAGATCTCCAGAAACTACAAACAGTGACGGCAGAAATTCTGTCAACAGTTGTTGAGGGGCCAACTCCAAAATTTAGGGGTTGGCCTTTCAACAATAGTGGTCAGCATAGAAGCGTGGTTTAAAAAAAGAAATTTAGTGTAAAAGGGAGGAATGAATCATGAATCAGTGGACATTTACAAAAGGGTCGCATGAGCTGGGCGAAGACATCTATGCCTATATTCAATCGGATGGTTCCTGGTGTTTAAATAATGCAGGCCTGATTGTTGACGGGAAGCAGTCTATGCTGGTGGACACACTGACCGATTTAGCCCATACCCGGGAGATGCTTGACGCGATATATAAAAAGATAGATGCATCGATAAAATCCGTGGTCATTACACACGGTAACTTTGACCATTGGCTTAGTAGCGTCTTAGGGGACGTTGTTGACAAAGCATACAAACTGAACTATTGATCAGGGCCGCCGGCCGGAATTGGTCCGCGGCGGATTAATCCGGAGCATGGGCGGTTGGTCAGCGGTTCTCGCCAGCCGGAGACGCGGCGAAAGGGAGGCAGCAGATCAGCGGATACTCGGTGACGGAGATTTTGTCAAGCAGGTCGTATCGGGCCTTGATGATCTTGTTAAAAAGAATTTAAGACTGTCGGGACAAAGAATCGATATTAAAGCACTTGCCCGGAAGGTGGCGGAAAGATACACTGTTTCCATTGGTGAACTCCGGTCAGGGGGTCGAAGAAGGGCGGTGGTAAACGCCCGGGGTGCCATGTCGTGGATCGGTGTCCGGGAACTCGGTTATTCCGGGGCCTTTTGAAAGAATTAGCAGTTAATAGCTTTGACCTATTTTTAGCCGTTCTTGGGGTATTCTCCCCGGCCCCTCACTTTGCCGCTCTGCTCCCAAAGAATTGTCGTATTCTTGACAGCCGCCTTTGCACGTGTTATTATACGTGCAATCTTAGTGGGGGTGATTATAATGCAAAAAAAACTAACTGTTACAATAAATGAAGAAGTCTACGAAGGGTTGCATGCGGTAATTGGACCAAGAAAAATTAGTCGCTTTATTGAAGAGTTGGTTCGTCCATATGTTCTAAAAAAAGATATGTACGCAGCTTATAAAGAGATGGCTGCAGATCAAATCAGAGAATCCGAAGCCATGGAATGGGCCGAAGGTACTATTGGAGACATAAATGATGAAACGGGGTGATGTTTGGTGGGTTAATTTCGAGCCTTCTATCGGGGGTGAAATCCGCAAAAAAAGACCTGCCATCATTATCAGTAATGATGCTGCAAATTATTATCTGAACCGAGTCCAGGTTGTGCCTATCACAGGTAATATTGGTAAGCTTTACCCAAGTGAGGCTTATGTGACCTTTCATGGTAAGAAGTCGAAAGCGATGGCTGATCAGGTTACAACTGTAAGTAAAAAACGACTTATCAATTCAGCAGGCGTTATTTCTGCTACTGAAATGGAAGGGGTCAACAAAGCCATTACTACCCAACTAGACCTTTAAGGCAGAACGAATAGATTGTGTGAGCGCAGCGAACCACGATTTTATCCGGTGGTCCAAATTATATCACACGGTTTTCAAGTCCGGTGATTGCTGCTGTGTACCTTGCTGCCGGAAAGAATGCCGCATCGGTCTGTTTAGAATGGCATGATGATTTCCTTGCATTCACAAACCCTCTTCCCAATTCGATTATATTAACGGAACTATATATTCCGGCTTTTAACTATTGTGCCCTGATAGGTTTCAATGATATGGAAAATTTGTTGTAGGCTCAAAGTTGTTTGTTCGTTGGGCTGCTCAGTTGCCATCGATAAAATGAAAAGCCCAAAAGCCCGGCATCCTCGAAAGGGGAACACCGGGCTTTTTTTGAGGGGTGGAAAAATTGCTTGATGCGCTTTAAGGTGGTAACCGTCTCTTGTTCGATGTCTTGAATGGGTGCCTTTTTTTTGCATGGGAAGGTTTTTATGGCGGTGGTCCGAAAATCATTTTTACGTGCGCGGCAAACGAAATAGTTGACAAAAAAAATGATTAAAAATAAAGTTACTAATTTTGTTTATTTTTGATTATTAATACCTGAGGTGTATGATTTTGGGAGTATGTGGTGATATCTTGATGAGCAAGAAATCGGCGCCGATCGAACCGTCACGTCTGACCTGGACCTCCTTCAGCCTTTCGATGTTGGACTTGCGGAGGGAAGGAGGGACTGTTTTGATAGGCCCAGGCTCAACCTTTGGAGGAGCTGGCTGTACTTCTACCGTTTTCTGGACCATTTCGCTCCCGTCTTCCGGATCAATCGTCGTTACCGTCGTTGTAATGACTTTCGATCCGTCAGGCCGAAGGCTCACCTCCTTCGTCGTCTGGGGAGCGTAGGGCGACGAAGAGGCGTGATGAGGCTGGACATACTGCGGAGCATAGGGTGGCGGCGAGGCGTGATGAGGTTCGACATAATACGGGGCTTGAGTTTCGGACCGGTGGGTGTAAGATGGTTGCGCTTGCGGTGGCCCGAATTCGGTGATCCCCGCTTTGTTGTTCGCAAGAGGCGCCTTGCGAATCTCATCCGAGTAAAGAAACATAAGTGTCCAGGAGACCCATCCGAAGATGATAAGGAAAACCACCCCGGCTGGGGGGAATATCCAAGCCCAACCAAAAGTAAGAATGTAGAGGCCGTAGTTCACCCAGGCTGTTGCCATGAAAGACGGGTTGCCTCGGCATCTGGTTCCTGCTTTGTACTGGTCTGCGGCACAGGCCAGCAAAGGGATGGCGATGATATGCAGGAACAACGCCGCCAAGACGATCGATGCAATCGACAATCCGTTGAGGGGGCGAGGCGGGGAAGACATTTAGCAGCGGCGATAGAGTAATCTGAAAGAGATAAATACTATTTGACGACGAATGATATTGAAGGTTTTTTATTGTAGCTACAATGAAGAATAGGAGAAGATATGCACGATTGCCGTTTTTCCGTGGTCACACTTCAGAGACGTGTACACTCAAAGATTTCAATGCTCCTAGCTACTTCGTATTTTATTGTACTTTCGTTTCTTACAAAGCGCACTTCACCTCTCTATTACGTAGATTACAGTATAGTAGTTTCTCTGAGAGTCTGCGAGGTCTCTGAGAGACTCTTGACGCGGGCTACAACCGTAGCTACAGTACCGTACCAGCTGCTCAAACCGGAACACTCGGAGTCCCAGACGAGTCCCAGACGCAGCATGTGACACACCTTAGAGTTCTCTCGTGACTTCGGAATCAACCATACAAAATTACAGAGTGTGTGGGGTGGACGGAGAATACCAGAATACCCTTAAAACTCGCTTAAAAATAATAATTAAAACGAGAAAGAACTGAAAGAGCTTTTCAATTTTCAATGGTGTGAGATGTAGAAATCGACATAAAGTCATACACTCCGTTTTTTCCCCTGTGGATCATTCGCAAACCTCGCAGAGACTCAGCGTTCCTAAGGGTAGGCATTTAAATGAAAGTGCGTATCACTATTTAATTAAAAGATCATACTTGATTATAAGTATCACTTTTGTCTGATTCTGTATCATGTGTCTCAGGGGGGCATCTCAGGGGTGAAGTTGAGTGCCGTCAGTCTATATCAGTACGTTTTACAGTACTACAGACTTTCTTCAACTCGGAACCCCAAGAACTCCCCAAGAACTCCAACTTGTTCTTCAAGACCAAAAATGATCGAAAAACGATGTCGTTCGTGAATGATTATTATAGCCTTGAGACTGATTTGTTATGTCTGGGTCTTATATTTTCGTCAGTACGACTAGTGATACTCTTAGTGATACTTGAAGTGTGGTTGAAGTTGGGTGCCGTCAGACGATTTGAGTACGTTTTACAGTACTACAGACTTTCTTCAAATCACTGGTCCATTCGCGAACGCGATTCATGTTCGTGAGTCGTTGATCGTACTCTTCACTGTACAAGAAAGCAGCGAGTTGGATGCCGCTTGCTATTTACAGTACAATTTACTGTACTTCTGGTCTTGTTCAATCTAGTCGTAGTCGTAGTACGTATTACGCCGTAGAATACTACGTATGATCGATCGTCGTTTTGATCGATGATCGACACTCTGTTGGGGATTTCTTTGTCTCACAATTTTCTTCCTTAGAGGATTTTGCAGTGATTCAGGCTGCTCAGCATGATGACCCAGACAGCAGATGTAGAAAGAAACTGCAAAGTCCAGAAGGTGGTGAAGACCAAAAACTCGTAACAGGCTGAAGAATGAGAATGTGAAGATGCTGTGCTACTGCTATGCTAACCTCCGCTTGCTCAAGAGACTGCAGAAAGAACTTGACCCAAGCGATGATCTGGAAGACTTTTTAGAGAGTGCTTTGATACTAGATGATGAGGAGGACACAGCTGTAGCAACAGAAGCAGCTTAGAGCCTTCTAAAGCCCACTAAAAAATGTTTTAAAACTCAATTTTTTGACTAGGTAAAAGTATCGATACAGTATCGATACAATATGATACTTTATTATAAGTATCACCTACCTGTGATTCAGTATTTAACTGAACACTGGCAGAGACAACGCCGCAAGCGAGGAACGAATTCCGAGCAAGAGTCAACGCGACATAAACTACTGTTTTCTTCAATATACTGTATATTCCAGAGACAGTATCCAAAAGCGGAACTGTATATGTACAGTACCGTACTTGTTACTCTCGACGAGAAAAGATCAAACACGCTAAGCTGCCTGCTAGAAACGGAGCCATCGGGAGTCACAGACGTGACATGTTGGTTGGTCAGATTTCTGTTGCTTTCGTTGGACGTGTTGAACAAGTTGCTACATTGTGGACTCTCAGAGATGTCAATGAACGGTTTGTTCCGGCTGCTACCAGTGGTCCCAATAAAAAAGCAACAGCACCCTTGCGAAAATGAATCAGCAACAGGAGATGGCCAAGATCTACCGCGTTTTGTCCGAGGGCGGAAAGCACTACGAGATTCGGCCCTTGGGCGAGCATTGTTACCACTCGAAATGTGGCCATTTGGTTAATAACGTGCTGCTGGGTGCCTGTGCTCAGGCTTTCAAGTTCGACATCGACGTTTCGAACCCGAGTAAGTTCTGACTGCTACCAAGCCGAAGTTCTTTACCCCTCCAAGCGAATTGATTTCTTACAAATCTCTCCCCGATCCAGACGGCGTCCAGGTGGTATCAAGGGCGCAGTGTGGCGGGATTCTGGGGCGGCCTCATCGGGGTAGGCATGAATCTTCCGAACAAGCAAGAGTCCGCGAATCTCTGGCCATCGAATTCGCGAGCAATCGCGGTGTCCCCACGGGGAACTCCCACCAATCACCTCCGACTCCTCGAGTTGCCCCTGCGCCGCCCGCCGTCAAAAATAACCAGCAATATCAAGCGCCCGCGCCAAATACGCCTCCCCGCAAAACTCTCGTGGAAAACGGTCATTAATCCAGACGGCTCGAAGGCGATCACGACGACAGTCACAACGATAAGCCCGGTAGACGGAAGGAAGCGGGTCGAGAAGACGGTCGAGATTGTGCGGTCTTCATCTTAAGAGCTCGGCTTTGCAGATGTCTTCGTTCGTCTTGGAGTTAGTGTTAGTTTCGTCTATTGTGCTTCTCCTGTCTCTCGCTGCTCCGTGCGCGATTCTGGCGCTTTTCCGCTCCACTGGGTGACAGCCTCGATGTGGTTGCTTGGCCTAGATCGACGTTAAGTGGTACAGAATCAGCTCCCATCATACCTGAACTGGCCGAGCTACTCTAGTCAGCGCCGGAGAGAGTACTAGCGCGCTACACGAGTGAGGATTCCGGCTGTTGCTGGGTGTTTGTCGTTTCAATTGTTTATTATATCGATATGCAGCGGCGGATCCCGGGGCAGCATCGGGCAATTCCGCCTTACGCATATTATTGTAATGTGCGATCCACGATCTCGACACCTTATAACACGCAAGTTCTTGTCTACTTTCCTTTCCTGTCCTTTCCTCCTCATTGAACTCCGCTTCCACATGATCCCGAGTTGCAAGTTGTTGCACACGGCTTTGGCTTGCAGTGATTAAGCGATGAGCCGCTTTTAAGGAAGTTACTGCGATTTCTCGTTAATCCAGTCAATTTTGTCTTCGCACTCCCACTTCATCTGCCTTCTTTTGCGGTAGGGGATGTCCCGGTAGGAATCCTTGACGTCTTCGCATGATCCCCAATCGTCTTCCTCAATTAAGTCGAATACCTTCACCTTGCAAAGGTCTTTGCTATCTTCTACGCACGGCTTGGGCCAGAATGTTTCGTCTTTCGAACGTTTATATGCGAATGTGCTGCAGAATTCAGACGCGATTTCTTTCGCCACCATCATCCCGATATTTTCGCACCTTCATCCCGACAAGCACTCATCTTTCTTCGCCAGCGACATAGGTCTCCGCCCCATTCGCGCACCCACTGTCAACCTTGTCGGCCGAAAGCGCGCAAGTCCATATCTTCGGATCGTCGTACACGTCTTGCTTGACGTGCGAGCCAGTATTCCGTCACCACGTCGTCCGCACAGGTGTATCCGTAGTACCGCCAGAGCTTGGCAGCCCGCCCTCTTCCATAGTACCATGCTCCGTCTTTGTCCTCGCCTCCTTTCAAACCCCGGACGTAGCGGCCAGCGGAGATCGGAGCCGACAAGCTGCAAAGGATTGCGAGGGGGGCAACAAACTTCATTCTGTTTTTGGCACCTCTGTTGGATTTGCTTCGCAATGTTCTGCGACTTGCAGTTATGAGCACAAGGAGGAGGTCAATGTGCTTATTGTGTTAAACCGTCTGAGGACTGGACGTGGTGGCGGATTACTCGAAGTGCGACTCAAGGCGGTCTTCTAAACTGCATGCCATATGCCTATTGACCTCGCTGATCTCACTTTCCCTTTGTCTTTGTGAGAGGATAACGCTCCAGCATCAAAAAGCGTTCGATGCACGGGATTCAAGTTCTGCCGTGTCTCCTTCTCCATACGGCATGCGTGGTATCGGCAGTCACAGTTACGAGGGCAGTGCAATTCTTTCGCCGTTTCGGCGGCCGTTGGGCATCGTATCGGATACGACTCGAAGTTGCCATAGTGTACTGCATACCTAGTAGTAGAACTGGTGTTTCTTCTGCCGAGCAGCGACACAGTGCTGTAGCAAGTGGCAAGTACTGTAGCAAATGAACTTCTCCTGCTAAGTGTTTTTACAACTTCGTGTCTCAGAGATGTTCCTTTTTTATTTTTAATGTCGTATTGGAATCACAGTTCCGTCTCAAAGATGTTCCTTTGTCTGTATGTGTTGCAGCAGTAACGAATCACAGATCCGTTGACTGGTGAGCAGTTCATTATCGGTGGAAACGTGGAAACAGAAAATGGATCGCCATTCTTTGCTCGTTTCAATGCACTTTCGTCTAATTGGCGGAAATGATTTGCAAGAAAGGCTTATATAAGTGAATGTCTTAGTTTATAAAAGAAGAAGTGCTTATTAAGTGGCAATCTTATTTAGCGTTTTTGAAACTTGAAACTCATGTTTCTTCCGTCGGCAGTGTTCGAACTTCTTCTTCTTTTCTTCTCCAGACAGCCGCGTCGCCACCGCTGTCTACCGTGAGCTGCTACGAACGCGTTGACTAGCTAGTGTACTGCTCATAACAACTACTCTAGCCAGAGAGGGATGAGAAGAAACAGAAGGCGAACAAACGAATGGCAAACGCGCGTGCGAGAGAGAGAGAGAGAGAGAGGAGAAAGAGAGAGATTGAAGGCGAGAGAGAAGGGCAGGTCGCTGGCTTCTTCGGTATCTTCACATGCATTACTAAAGGTATTCTCTGACGCATCGTTCTTGCAGAGGGGCACAGTTGGTGGTAAACACAGCCTAGGGTACAAGCAGAACTCAGACAACCTGTACGAACTGCTTTCAGCGCCATAAAATGTCGCAGACCTGGACAAGGCAAAAACTACGACACCGAAAACTACAGGCTATCTCCCGAATCTACCTGCTAGAGACATCGAACTTCTTTACGACACTCTCAATTGAGTCTCGCGAGGCGCCTCTATCCGATCTAGCTGTGCCCGATTCCTGAGCCAGTTGGCAACATCGCTTTGGATCCAGTGCGTACTCCAAGAGGCGCCAAGTGTTTCCTCTAGCGATTGCCACGAACGTGCTGTCGGTCGTAAAGTGGGATTTCTTTCTTTGTCGCTGTTAGGCTCATAATTCTCGAGTTCCCCGGAGGGGTGCGCCCTCAAAATTAGAGAAAAGGAATTTGGAGTTCGGAGTTCAATATGGAGTTCTTTTTGTAGTCTGGAGTCCGTAATAGTTTTGGAGTCCGGTATGGAGTTTGGAGTTCAATATGGAGTTCTTTTTGGAGTCTGGAGTCCGCAATGGTTTTGGAGTCTGGTGTATGGAGTTTGGACTTTAATATGGAGTAATGCAGAGCATGGTTGATCTGGGTATCTTTTCGACGTTGTCGTTGCAGTGCAGAGTATGGAGTTCAGAGTTCATTATGGAGATTCTTCTTGTAGTCTGGAGTATGCAATAGTTTCGGAGTTCGGTATGGAATTCGTAGTCGGAGTTCATTATGGAATTTGGAGGCAGTTTCGGAGTCCGGTATGGAGTTTGGAGTTCGGAGTTCCTTTTTGTTTGAGTTTGGAGTCTGGTATGGAGTTCGTAGTGAGTTTTCAATGGAAAATTTCCTCCGGTAATTTTCTCTCCCAGTGAAAATTTTCTCTTCCAGTGAAAATTTTCTCTCCCAGTGAAAATTTTCTCTCCCAGTGAAAATTTTCTCATCCCGGGTCGCTACCAAGAGTACCGCCAACACCTAGTGCCGTCTTTTGAATGACGTTGGCTGTTTGGAATACGTCGAACTCGTGGATGCCAAAGCGAACAAAAGCAGACAACGACAACGATTTTGATTACTTTTTATACTCACCCCACGGCCCCGTGGACGACTTTACGCCTTGTTGTCAGGAGAATAGTCTCCGGGCCGTCGTGGCCCTGCAAGCCGGCGTGGATACAATATTTGCCAGACCACAACTCCCCACGTTACCACTCGGCGTTCACTGACGCGTCTGGTCGATCCCGGTCTCATCAATGGCATGACCGAATACTTGGTCGTTGCAACGTGCTGCGACATCATTTGCGAACCGATCACTTTCGAGTGCAACAACGCCAGAGTCTGGAACAAAACAAACCAGCGCAGCCACCTCGCTTGGCTGGCCAGCGGACGGTGGGTCTCTTGGGAATGGGAGTATTGGGCAGCGCCTGTGCCCAGGCACTGGCTGCCCTCCAGTTCCACGTCATTGGATGTTCAAGGACGGGCAAACACCACCACTACCACTACCACTACCAGCAGCAGCAGCAGCAGCAGGCAGCAACCGTATGAACAACGAATCATCGATCGAAACATGCCGTGGGGTCCATGGGGCGCTCGATTATATCTTGACCACGTCGGAAATCTTGGTACTCTTGCTACAACAGACCCCCGAGACAAAAAAAGACCATCATTCGCCACAAAACTCTGGCCAAGTGTCAACCGGGCGTAGCGATTATCAATGCCGGACGGGGAAGTTTGATGCACGAAAATGATTTCGTATGCCCTCTGGAAGTGCTCAAAGGTTACCAGCACGCCCCACGTGGCCGCCAACTACGCCCCGAGACGGCCGCACCGGTGATTGCGGAAACCCTAAGACGATGCGAATGGGGCCAAGAGCTGTTGTACGTGGTGAACAGCCAAGCGGGTTACTGAATTCTTTATTAATAATGTGGTGCTTTATGCCTACTTTTTCTTCGCACTCGTCAACGCTGCCACTTCTTTCTGGACTGGTCGGAATGGTGCCTCTTGAACCAGATGGCAGACCAAAAGCTTTCAATGGATAGAATGGGAATGAACCATTCCAATCCGGTCGGCACAATGGGATTGAATATTAGAGTCAATGGAGCCGCCGATGCATCATGGCGACAGCACGTTGCAGATAGAGAGGTGTGGCAAAAATAGTGACCGCCGATGCCGTCAAAATGAACGCGTAGACGGTAGCAAAGAACAACAGCGGCTCTGGACTCATCTGGGCGACCAAACTGATTTGAAAGGCATGAACAGAAACAAATCCTAGATGGTGCCACGCCGTTTGACCCCGTCGGTGATACCATCGAAAATTTTCACTCCCAGGGAATATTTCCCAGACCTTAGAAAATTTTCACTCCCAGGGAATATTTCCCAGACCTTAGAAAATTTTCACTCCCAGGGAAAATTTCCCAGACCTTAGAAAATTTTCACTCCCAGGGAAAATTTCCCAGACCTTAGAAAATTTTCACTCCCAGGGAATATTTCCCAGACGTTAGAAAATTTTCACTCCCAGGGAATATTTCCCAGACCTTAGAAAATTTTCACTCCCAGGGAATATTTCCCAGACCTTAGAAAATTTTCACTCCCAGGGAAAATTTCCCAGACCTTAGAAAATTTTCACTCCCAGGGAAAATTTCCCAGACCTTAGAAAATTTTCACTCCCAGGGAATATTCCCCAGAAAATTTCTCACCCTAAAAACGCTTTCTGGAAGAAAAGAATAGTCCCTACACAAAAAGCCATACACTGAGCTGGCAGAGAACTCGCATAAAGTACTTTCTGATTCAGTGTGAAAACTCCCTAGTACTGATTATTTGATACTAAAAAAATCCCTTAGGTGCGGACACAAACAAACAGACAAACACCAAGACAAATAAAACTGGCATGAGCCCCACATCCGTTCACTCCGTTCACCTTGTCTATGTTTGAGGGCGATTCCAACCTCCCTCGGACGATTGCTACCGACCGCTCAGCGAGCGCTACGCCGAACTGATTTTTATTTGAGATAAGGGTGTTCTTCCTGTCACTCTTCCCATTTTATTGGGGTGGCGCGGCGGGGCTGCAGCTGAGCGAGCCTGCGAGGAAGGAAACTAATCGCAGGAGCTTTTCGGAGAACGGACGGACGGCGCGGATCGCGCAGCAAGGAAAATATAGCGTTTTCCCAATTAGGCAGGGAGCACCCAATAGAGCGAGTCGGAGTATCGAAGAATAATTTTCCGCAACGGCCCCGAGGTCTAAGTTTTCCCGTGCGGATGCCCTACGGTGTACGCCGGCCGGCCCCCGCAGTAAAAAGGAGAAGCCGTTGCATCGTCGTCGCGAGGCAGGCGGCCGTTCGATTTTTCCTTCCCCTTTTCGGAAATTTCGCATTTAGGACCACCCCAACCTCAACAGACCCGCATGCTCGACGACGACGATGACGAGAGAGAGATGACGAGAAGCCGCTTCTGAAAACAAATCCTAACTATTTTCGTCAGCCCTCTCCGAGTTGCCTTTTCACATACAACAAGACCGACAAACGAACAGCACCCTTCTTTCGACGACGAGCATCACCTTTGGTGGAGGAAAGAGACAACGACAGCAACCCTTCCCTTTTTCTGAGCGCGACAACAACCCGCCGGTAGACTCCGACAGCCGCAAGCCGTAAGTGGTGATTCAGGAATTATTTGTTCAGCCCCCCGAAAAAGAAAAAATGCGCACATCCTTCTCTAATTTCGATAATTCGGGGCGGACACATACAACGCATGCTCGACGAAATCGATGAAAAAGCAACTTCCCTCCCTACAATCTCCTCTCCTGCACGCACCGTCCGCAACAGCAAAAACAACAGCCCAGCAGCAACATCCAACACCGCCCTCCCGAATACGGTATTTCGAACTCCCCCTATCGCGACGATAAGGACAGAAGAGTGAGTTTTTTTTTTTTTTTTTTTTTTTTTTTTTGTTGACTCCCGCCGAAAAAAAAGGAAAACAGGAATTTCAGAGACAGTTCGGAGACTACACACAAGCAACGGCAACAACACACACACTCCCCTTTATCCACACACACATTTTTTCACACACAAAATCACACCCGTCTCGTTCCAAACTCCGAAAACGCTTTTTCATCTCTCCCTCTCTCTCTCTCTCTCGACAGCATCACAAAAATCAAAAAGTAACATCAACACGAGCCAAGCAAAAGCAGAAATTGAAAAAAAAAAGATGATGCGCAGCAACAGCAACAGAAACATCTTTCTGGTTCTCCTCGTTGCGGCGGCTTGTCAGCTGCTGGTCGGGAATGCTGTCGCCAATGCGACGATCCTTGCCACGGGCACCGAATCGATGTGCTGCATGTGCGGCGAGTGCCGGACGATACTGTTCGGGCGAGCCACGACGCCGGCAACCGTCAGCGAGGACACGTGCATGTCGCTCGCGATGGACATGGCACGTGGGGCGACTTCGGGGCACCGACGAACGGCAAGTGCACGTCCATGCAAGCGGCAAGTACAGGAGCAGCTGCTGCGACAAAGAACTACTCGCCGCCGCAGGTCCTGCAGACCCGGAGCGCCACTCCCGGGCAGGGCAACGGAGGATACGACCAGGTTCGTATCCATTGTGCAGCTTGCGCGAAGTTGCGTTGCGTTGCGTCTTTTCTTCCTCCTCCTGCTGATGCTGAGGACGGGAAATATTACTCTATTATTTTGTTCTTCCGGCAACGAGTCGGGAATCGGGAATCGAACGCCCAAGTGACAAACTCATCGAAACTAACGATACCGATTCACCCGCCCGCCCGCCGTCTCCTCCTCTTTTCTTCTCTTACCTCGTCTCCGCAACATCCTTCTGCTGCGTCGTCTCGCGTGCATCGTCATGCATACGTCATAATATAAAATCGTTCTTATCATCAATTGTCGAAACAAACCAGGGTCCGGAACCACCGTGCGACATCTGCCCCGACAAGTCGTTCCCGCGCCATCCCAATACGGTGACGGCGATCCTGTACGTGCCGGGAAATCCGACGTGCGAGGACCTGTACTACATGGGAAAAACCGGTGAGTAGTCAAACTGCCGTAGTCGTCTAGTTGCTTGGCGATATGATGCCGTGCTTGCGTCACGATCCGCTCACATCGTTTCTACTTTCATCCCAAACAGGCAACTTCCCCGACCGGCTCTGCAATCCCGCCCAGGATTACTTCCAGGCACCGTGCGGGTGCCCGAAGCACTAGCTAGCCGGCTGTGGCGAGTTCCACGACGGACCTACTACCACCCGCTTTGCTTCCACCACCCGGCGTTGTTGTTGTTGTTGTTGTTGTTGTTTTGCGCTACCACCACCCGTTTGTTTTCCACCTTTCATGTACTACACCACCTGCGGACCGAATCAATCATAATCAATGCATACAGACCGTTCCAGCATGCATGCGCGCCGAGGAGGTACACCGCCGCAACCGACCCGCACACGCCGTCGGGCGAGTCGCCGACCGAAGAAATTGGGAAGCCGTTACCTCCCGCCGCCGGGCGACGATGATGATGGACGCGGCGATCGCGTCGCATCGCGCTTGGGCCTGGGCTGGGGGTCTGCAGAAGATGGATGCACCGCCCGTTTCGCCGCCGGTCTGGATGGGAAGGGGGCGTGGTTGTTGCGGCGGCGGCGAGCGTCCACGTGTGTATCCTGCTGCTACCGGGGCCGTCGAAAGACGAACAGACGATTTCGAAGATTTGACTAGATTTCGATTGCACGAACATGCATTGTTGTTGCCACTTTTATTTCTATATATTACTACGCGTTCCACACTGTACGAATAATAATATGATCTAGTCTAGCATTAGATCTACTAGCTACAACAACCAAAAGGAGATACTCTTTATCCACAAACCTATCTCTTGACTATCCTAGTCCACCATCCACTCTCGTTGCCAGCGCCGACTACAAAGAGAACGTCCCCTCCTCCTCCTCACTATTCACTATATGTTTCGTCTTCTTCTTATCTCGTGGCGCTTTCGACGAACAAGCGGCGGCCACTTGGGTTCTGTCGGTTCGGTCTTTCGTCGCCGCCATCGTGACGATCACCACTCCATCCCCACCTCCGCCGGCGGCCGCCGCCGACGCCCTTTGAGCTTGCGCTTGGATGGGTCTGAACGCGCGCTTTGTTAAAACGCAGGGTTCATTACCCCAGAGTTCTTGCCCGAGATGCATAGTGAGAAAGCCGGCCGGTTCTGATACTTGTGTACAGTACAGATATTGTGTATTGGCAGTACTCTGGATGTCCACTTTATCTCTCCCTTTTAATTTTCGACCAAGCGGGGCGAAAGACGCTCCGCGCATCTTTGATCCATCGCTCCAATTTACAAATAGATCTCTGAACTCACAACGGACAGGAGAATGATATACTACATACATAGTACACGCAGACAGCTCAATCGGCAGCGTCTGCGTTTTTAGCGTTCGCCATCCCCGTTCGCGGTCGTTTCGTACCGTCGCCGAAGAACCGAGAGGCGCCGCAACCGAGGCTTCGCTACATTAGCATACAACAATGAACGCTCAACGAATTCGGCTCCTGTTTGCTTGGCTGTGCTTGGCTTCCTTGGCTCTGCTGTACTGCTGCCAATCCCGGCAACGCGGCCTCAGCGAGCTCGTTGCACAATAGCAACGGCAAACGATGGTGCTCCGGGGGCAACGGCCCGAGCCGCTGAAGCGACGACGCAAAGAAAAAGCGCAATGTTGTCCGCTGCAGCCGTTCTGTCCTCGTTACCGTCTACTACTACTACTACTACAGCTTGTCTGTGGATCAGTATTTGGACAACTGGGTCGA
>CALNYM010000035.1:0-7433 GCA_942490765.1 uncultured Desulfobacterales bacterium
TGCGATTGCTGCCGTCAGGATATTTTTAAACCCGATGGTCGGGTCAGCTATTTTGAGTCGCCTTATCCCTATCGCCTGCCATTATGATTATCAAATCGTTGAAATGGAATATAGTGTTTTGCTCGAAGTCTGTCAACAACCAAAATGTAAAATATCGAACTATTCTTCCGGAAAGCGAATGGGTTTATAGGTCAACTCCGTGACATACTGATGATAGGTAGGATCGGCAACCGAACGGCCATCAGACCCAGGTGCCGGATTGCCCATTTTGACGCATTCTTTTTTAGGCGGCCTCGCCCCATAGGTGATCCCGTCGATCTGCTCCTCGGCAGGCAAGAAAAGGGGCAAGTCTGCTCTTGACCTTATTTTTAATTTTATGAATCATTTCAAAATGGGGAGATTGTTGCCACACTGGCGCAACAATTGAACTGATCGCATTTTAGCGAGATCTGACCTTGAAAAGCCGTTACAGCTCGATTTTTAAGCAGAAATGGAAAAACGGGGTGAAATTCCGCGTTTCTTTTTTGTTTATGTTGAAAAAAATCATGCCACGTCAAACCAGAATAGATGCGCCAGGTGCCCTGCATCACATCTTCTGCATGGGCATCGAGTGATGCACTATTTTCAGGGGCAATATGGATCGAAACCAGATTGTAGAATGACTGGGTGGGTTTTGCTTTACAAAAGAGAGCCGCACCCTGTGATGCCTGGGCTTTGGTTCCCGGCCATTTCCACCTGCTTTTGAAAATCGGTAATGATCCGGGGCGCCGAAAGAGGTGGTGCCACTGGTGGCTTATCAAAAATTGACCCTGGAGCAATGGCAACACGCAATTTCAACACCGTGTCCATTTTTTCCCAGACAACGATTGCAGCTATTCCCTGATTTGCCTGCCCGTGCATGAGGATGTGGTAGTGGAAACGCTGGTGAAAACGTCGGGGAAAACGTCGGGGAAAACGTCGAATGGAGAAAACGGGGTTGAAATTCCGCGTTTTTTTTTCGTTTATGTTAAAAAAATTCATGCCACGTCAAGCCAGAATAGATGCGCCAGGTGTTCTGTATCACAATATTTACAGGTGCATCTATCGACGCATTATCTTCAGGGACAATACGGATCGAAATCGCTTTGTAGAAAGGCTGAGATCGCAGTTGACCGGGTGCGTACCATCAGCAAACAAAGATTAAAAAAGAAAATTGATACATTATCCACGAGCGAAGGAGCTCAATTACGCAAGCTCATAACGGATATGTACGGCGAATAGCCCTTAAACGCTGATGGTATGTTTCAACCACGGAAGACACTGAATGCACGGAAACGGTTTTTGTTTAGATCCCAGCGATGCCCTCAATCCCCCACACGAAGTTTGGCCTATTTGTTTGTTCTCCGTTTCAGACGATTTTAGACACCAGCCACCCTTTTCGAGTGATGCCAAAAACAATGCCGCAGCCCATCAGCAGCATCATGAAAACCAGATGGGATATATCGATGAACATCGTAAAACCCGGCGAGAAAACAATATCGGGCATATTCTTCAAGACTCTGAAAATGCCGGTTATCACTATCGCCGCCAGAAGCGCTATTCTGACATAGGCGGCGGCACTCAGGGTATAGGACCGACGCATCAATCCAAAATAGACGACCATCATGTATGCAAAGAGGATAAACAGCATGATGGCACCCAGGTAGTGCAGATAATGGGTGAAATAAAAATCGGCCGTCCACCCCAGCCCGGGAATGTCGGCAATGTAATACCGTTTAAAAATCGGCATTTGACCAAATCCGGTCATGCCCATCATGAAAAGCAGGAAGAGATAGACCGGTTTGACAAGTTTTTGTTCCATATATTCAGGGGGTTTTTCAGCCGGCTTCATTGGGTTCCTCCGGTGGCTTGGTCATATTCCTGGTGGTTTTGACAACACGGCCGACCGCAGCGGCCAGGCCGGCAAACGGCGCGATCAGCATGGCTTTGGCCAGGTTGTCGGCATGGGCCATTTGATCCTCAACCGGGTTGAAGTGGGGGCGCCCCGGCCCTTTTTCAATGGCCTTATTGAGGGTTTCGAACGGCACCGGTGACAGATAAAGGGTGTTGGTCCCACCGTTTTCCGTTTCACCGTAAATGTAGGCGCCTTCCGCGTCGGCAATGCGATGGGCCTCCTTGATGATTTCCGAGCGCGGTCCGATGGTCTGCACATCTTCGGGGCACTGTTCGATACAAGCCGGCAGTTCGCCTTCCGCAATCCGGTTGTAGCAGCGGTCACACTTGTACATCACCCCGTTGCCGGCAAAAGCCGGCAGCAGATCCAGATACAACCCGACACCGGTTTGCCGCTGAGGGATGTCCCAGGGACAGACGACCTGGCATTTGCGCCCGCCCAGGCATATATCCGAGTCGATTACGGTGATTCCGTTTTCCAGTTTGCGGGCAGCGCCCCAGGGACAAAGATCCGCACACGGCGGATTCTGGCAGTGCATGCACCGGCGGGGAATGGAAATTTCGCGTTCTTCACCATCGATGGTGACCGTGGCCCACTGGATAAAAAGCCAGT
This sequence comes from uncultured Desulfobacterales bacterium, assembly GCA_942490765.1. Lineage (GTDB taxonomy): Bacteria > Desulfobacterota > Desulfobacteria > Desulfobacterales > 4572-123 > 4572-123. Next base: position 2,546 of record CALNYM010000035.1, read on the forward strand.
TGTAGGGGGAGAGGCGGTCGCGCACCTCCCGCTTGTCTTCCGTCGACCAATCGGCCACCTTCACCCGGCTGGGATACATCTTGGGAAACGGTTTTTCCGGTTCCGGGTATTTAAAATCATTGACCTCCCGGCAGGCTTCGACACACGCTTCGCATCCAACACATTTACGAATGTCGATGAGCGTGGCCAGTTCTTCATTGTTTTTTGGCTTCGCGGCGGCCGGCAGCGGCACCTGGCTGGCGCAGGCCGCTCCGGAAACCGCCAGGCCGGTTTTAAGAAAAGATCTTCTCGTTAAAAGCGTCATCAATAAAACCTCTCTGTTTCGAGTAGAAAATAGTGAATCCCCATTTCATACAAGACTGGTCGGGATTTTCCCACGAAAGCATTCGGTTATTACTAAGCCATTTTAAAAAAGAATCGTTACGAAAATTATGATCGGCTTGACATAGATGTATCTTGCTGGCGGTGCCACTGTCAAACCCAAATTTTGGCATTTACGCCCGACCAGGCAGATATCCAGATGAATCACAGTAATGCTGTCTGTATGAACACCTTGTGAACATCCTTTTGATATTTTTTGGGTATAGGTGCTTTTATATTTTTCTCTTGAATGGTATTGATATTTTTTTAACCAGAGAAAAGTTTAAAACAGGATTCAGGAGAATAAAAAATGCCCAAGGTTTGTGATTTAAAAAAAGGTAATGTTGTTGAGATCAATAATGAAGCATACATGGTTAAACATATCGATGTGAAAACGCCCTCGGCAAGAGGCGCTGTGACCCTTTATAAAATCAGATATAACAATATTAAGACCAAACAAAAATATGAAGAGAGCTACAAGGGAAACGAAATGCTCAATGAGGTGGCGCTGCTGAAAAAACCTGTACAATATCTATATCCCGACGGCGCTTTTCATGTATTCATGGACAGTCAGGATTATTCCCAGTACCTGATAGACGGTGAGGCAATCGAAGATGAACTCGTCTGGATTACAGATGGTATGGAAGATATTGTAGGCCTTATCATCGATGAAAACATGGTTTCCATTGAAATCCCAAATGCCCTTGTTTTTGAAATAGCTGAAACAGCGCCCGGCATCAAGGGGGCAAGTGCATCCGCAAGGACCAAGCCTGCGATCCTTTCAAATGGCGTTGAGATTCAGATTCCGGAATATCTTGAGACCGGAGAAAAGTGTAAGGTCAATACTGAAACAAAAAAATTCATATCCAAGGCGTGAAGGGTAAAAAAGACTGAATACGTGATAAGAGGGCGGCTCTTGATCCTTTATCATTCCCGGATACCGATCCACTATATGACACGCCGGGCGTTTACTACCGCTCTTTTTTGACCTCCTGACCGGCGTTCACCAATGGAAACAGTGTATCTTTCAGCCACCTTCCGGGCAAGTTTTTTGTTCCCAGCCCGTCAACAACGGAAATACAAAATATCGAATGATTTTTCCGTAAAGTGAATCGGGCTTATCCCGGTGCAAACGGCAGTATGGCCTTATGCAACGTCATCAAAAGCGCAATAGAGGGCATACGGGATGTCTCACCATCGGCTGATGTGTGCGGCACATCCGGCCTTGCATTTGGCGGCCGGATTGACTATGATTGAAACATTCATTTCGAGTGACGCTGGCCGCCTTCATTGATTGGATCAACGACTGCGATGGAAAATTGGAGACCGGGGCATCGTCGGCCGAGAGCATATTTCATATTGTCATTGCCCGGATAGTGTCACGCCAGATAAGGTTTTTCCACCCCAGTTTATCGTCAGACTCAAAAAATAATTCCCGGAATTGTCGCCGGCTATTTTTCAACTGTCCGGGTATGGAACAAAAAATCCTCATTTCCCGAGGGACAACAGGTAACGGTATTATCGTGATTATTGTCATTGGAGAAATTCTTATCGATCAATTTCCGGGCTATATCCGCGAAGGCGGGGCGCCTTTTAATTTTGCATTTCATCTGAAGCATCTGGGGCTGCCGGTTCGCCTTATCACCAGGGTCGGTGAGGATGCCAATGGTCAACGACTTCGGCAAATGCTCCATCGAAGTGGATTTGACCTGTCCGACATTCAGATCGATTCCCGTCACAAGACCGGTCTTGTGAATGTTGCCCTGGACCATGGGGGCATACCGGCCTTCCGGATTCTTTCGGATGTTGCCTACGATTATCTGCAACTTGATACTGTCCATGGACAATCTGCCCGGAAGGAACCCGCCCTGATTTATTACGGCTCCCTGATTCAAAGAACCACTGTCGGGTTTAGACAGGTCGGGCAGTTTTTACGCCGCCAGTGTGCCGGCACAAAATGTTTTTGCGACATCAATCTGCGTACGCCGCATTATTCACGCGCAACCCTGATTCAGTCATTGACGCAGGCTGATATTCTGAAATTAAACGATCAGGAGCTTGATGAGATCCGGCACGTTCTTGATTATCCGGCGTCCCCGGATACATTTGTTGAATACCTGATCACCTTTTTCAATATTGAAATGGTCGCCATTACACGAGGTGCCGAAGGAAGTACGCTGATTACGGGGAAAGACACCATCAATACCCCGCCGATATCGGTTGCCGATGTGGTTGATACCGTCGGTGCCGGTGACGGGTATGCTGCCATGCTGGTCTTTGGGATGCTTTTGGGGTTGCCACTGGAGACGATTGCCGCTACTGCCGCTGATTTCGCCGCCCGAATCTGTCAACTCCCCGGCGCCGTTCCGGCCGATATAGGCTTTTATGATACCTGGAAAACGCGTTTTGGAGAATATTTATGAGCAATGACAGCAAACCCTATATACAGATGTTCAGTATCCATGGATTGATACGCAATGAAAACATGGAACTGGGGTACGATGCGGACACCGGCGGACAGGTGAAATATGTGCTGGAACTGAGCAGGCAACTCAGTGAGCGGCCTGATATCGGCCGGGTGGACCTCTTTACCCGGCTTATTTCGGATAATCGCGTGTCCCAAGACTATGGGATCCCCCTTGAAAAAATTAGCGATAAATTTCGTATCATTCGTATTCAGTGTGGTGGTCGGAAATATATGCGGAAAGAGCTTTTGTGGCCGCATCTGGACGAATATATCGATAAAACGATCAAATTTATCAAGCAAAATGGTCCCATCCCCGACATTGTACACGGTCATTATGCCGATGCCGGGTACATCGCCATGCACCTGGCCCGTATTTTCGCCCTGCCGTTTGTATTCACCGGTCATTCTTTGGGAAAGTCCAAACTGCAGAAGCTGATTGCCGGTGGCATGCGGGAAGAAGATATTAACAAGAAAATCAAAATCGATCACCGCATAGCGGTCGAAGAGGAAATACTGGCCAGTGTGGATCTGGTGGTCACCAGCACCCACCAGGAGATCAAGGAGCAATACGGATTATACGAGAATAAGGCTGTCCCCGAGTTTACGGTCGTTCCGCCCGGGATTGATATCGATAAATTTTACCCGTTTTATCACAATATGCTTTCAGAAAATGGCATTATGGAAGACGACATGTACGCACAGGCGTCGATGCTGAAGGGGCTGAACCGCTTCTTTCTGAGACCTGACAAGCCGTTGATTCTTGCCCTCTGCCGACCGGACAAGCGCAAGAATATATCCGGTTTGATCCAGGCGTTTGGGGAGGACCTTGAACTGCAGACCATGGCGAATCTGGCGGTTTTTGCCGGGATTCGAAAAGATATTGATACCATGGCGGAAAATGAGCGTGAAGTGTTGACGCGGATGCTTCTGATGATGGATAAATATGATCTCTACGGAAAGATGGCGATTCCTAAAAAACACGAGTTCGAGTTTGAGGTGCCTGCGCTCTATCGTATTGCCGCCGACACACGCGGGGTATTTGTCAACCCGGCCCTGGTCGAACCCTTTGGCCTGACGTTGCTGGAGGCGGCTGCCACGGGTCTGCCGATTGTCGCCACCGACGACGGCGGCCCCACGGACATCGTCCATAACTGTGAAAACGGCATCCTGGTGGATCCGAAAGATCCGTTTGCCATAGCCGCTGCTGTCAAAAAAATAATCAGTGATCCGGAGATCTGGGAGAAATATTCCAGGAACGGGGTGCTGAATGTTCACAAACACTATACCTGGCGGCAGCATGCCGCCACCTATGTCAAAAAGGTCCGTCATCTGACGTCGAAAAGCACCACCACCGAGATGGATACGGTGACGCCCAGTGACGCCATTGGCCGGCGCCTGTTGTCCCTGCAGTCATTTCTGATAACCGATATCGATCATACCCTGATCGGTGAGGACAATACCCGACTGCCTGAACTGATTTCGCTGATCAAGGCGAACAGAACCTGCCTTGGTTTCGGTGTGGCCACCGGCCGGACCCTTGATTCGGCACGTGACTTTTTGAAAGAGCACGGTGTCCCCGCACCCGATGTCATCATCAGTTCCGTGGGGGCTGAAATCTATTATGGCCCCCACCATCATTTCGGACAGGGATGGGCCACCCATATCCGTCATAAATGGAACCGGGAAAAAATTGTCACCCTTCTCAAAAATGTGCCTTACCTGGAGTACCAGGCCACCGATACCCAACGGCCATACAAGATCAGTTATTTCATGGAACCCGGCAAAGATCGGCTTTCCCAGCTTCACCACCTGCTGTTAACCCAAAAATGTCGCTACCACATGGTCTATTCTCATGGTAAATATCTGGATATCCTGCCGTACCGGGTTTCCAAGGGTAAGGCCATTCGATATTTAAGCTATAAATGGACCATCCCGTTGCGGCAGATGCTGGTCTGCGGAGATTCCGGAAACGACGAGGAAATGCTCGGGGCGAACCCCTCGGTGTGGTTGTCGGCAATTACAGCAGAGAACTTGATGTGCTGAAAGGCATTCGCAATATTT
>CALNYM010000036.1:0-132757 GCA_942490765.1 uncultured Desulfobacterales bacterium
ATTTTTAATCAAAAATCATTAAAAACATAACTATTTCAAGAGTTTATTGTTGATTGCGAGGCTGTGTTATGGTAAGTTTATTTTACGAGAACAAAAATAACATAACACAGAAAGGCCTCGCATGTTCATACTACACGACATTCTCAAAAAACTCAAAAAAGAATTTGCCCATTCACGAAAAGGCGAAGAACGCGGAACCTGGTTTATCTACACACTCGTTGCGATCATCATCCCTTTCACTTCGTCTAAGACTTCAAACTTGCTTCGATGCCTTAAAAGTCTTTTCGGGTTTACAGGTATTCGAAAAAAGCGATACTACACGTTCATGGCATCGCCCAAGATCCCCTGGCAAAGTCTTTGGCAATGTCTATGGAAGATGATTCCTGATCCTTTGACAAATGACCGATTGCTCTTGGCTCTGGACGATTACATTAACCCAAAGACAGGTAGAAAGATCTTTGGATGCGACAAGATCTTCGACCATGCCGCCAAGCAAAATCAGTCAAGATATCCATGGGCACAAAACATTGTCGCCATTGGGCTGCTGAAAGTGGTCAAAGGACGCTGGGCCTGTCTGCCCTTGAGCCATCGCTTCTACCATCTGAAAAAAAGTATTGAAAAACGAAATCAGTCTTCCAGCAAGTCTGAAATCAGATTTAAGACCAAGCTTGAGCAGGCAGTCGACATGATAACGGAGATTGCCGGTACGTTCAAACAAACACCTGTCATTGCAATAACCGATTCATGGTTCGGCAATAACAGCCTTTGGAAACCGCTTCATGAAAATTTGGGTCAGTGTTTTCACTTGATATCCCGACTGCGATCGAACAATAACGTTTTCGATCTGCCAGGTTCCAGTACCCAAAATGGTCCCGGGCGCCCCAAAAAATATGGCAAAAAACTTGGGAACGCATCAGCCTTGGCTGTGATCTACAAGAATTTGGCAAAGGAATACAACGTCAATCTTTATGGCCGCATCAGGACCGTTTCAGCTTATAACCGTGTCGTGATGCTCAGAACGCTCAAGTGTCCGGTCCAAGTCGTTTGGATCTATCGCAAGACCCGGTGGGTTGCACTGTTTTCTACCGACCTGGACCTTTCCGTTGAAGAAATTGTCGAATACTACGGAGCCAGGTGGAAGATTGAAGCGGCTTTCAAGGAACTCAAAAGAGATATCGGCAGCGCGGAAACACAGACCCGGCACCCTAAAGCCGTCATGAACCACCTGCATTTTTGCATGATGGCAACTTCGGTAGCTTGGATTTACGCAAGTCTACTTGAGAAAACGCCGAGTCGACGTCACGTCGTTAAAGGTCGCAACCATTTTGCCTTTTCCGATGTCCGAAGATTGGTCGCCAAGGAGGCACTGGATGATAATTTTGGTATACTTTTCCCTGTGCCACGCAAATCCGTGGTTAATTCTCTTGTGGCCGTGCTACTGCGCATGGCGGCGTGATACTTTTATAGGAAACTTCAGTTAAAAATCATCTCCGGTTATATTTAATGGTCTCGTAAAAAGTCAGCCGGAAATATTCTCGATACAATATGCGGGTTTTTTTAAATCTATAAAGCACTATATAGTGCGGTTAAAATTTACGTTTTCGACTTTTTACGAGACCATCATATTTTGGGTTGTTGCATTTTCAGGGATATAAAACTGTTGTGGGGAAAACTGAATTGCGTTATTGACTCCGCATTGATCAGACAAAATTTTAGAGAAATACGTTTGGTCAATGATATGTGATGCACCCAAGGTGGTCAACATTGTCAGGCGTGGTAAAAGCCAGTTTGAATTTGCAATAGAACAAACTGATGCTGAATGATGAAACAGCGGTGACGCTTCTCCAAAAAACAGATACGGATTAAAAGGAATGGATTAAAGATGGCCCAGAAGAAATATTATGCGGTAGCCGTAGGAGAAAAGCCCGGTGTTTATACTGAATGGTTTGGCAGCAAGGGGGCTGAAATTCAGATCAAAGGGTTTCCGGGAGCCAGATATAAGGGGTTTCCCACCCGGGAAGAGGCCGAAGATTTTATAGAGAAAAATTTCGGTAAAAAGCCGGCAAAGAGGTCCGGTGTTAAATTTTCCAGTGCTAAAACCGGACCGGCGGCTGAAAAACCAAAATCTGCCGCTGCCCGGAAAGCTGATTTTACCATCCACACCGATGGCGGTTGTCTCAATAACCCGGGTCCCGGCGGATACGGGGTTGTTATCTCTAAAGGGAAAACGACCAGGGAATTTTCCGGCGGTTTTCAATTGACCACCAATAACCGGATGGAGCTGATGGCCTGTATCGTCGGGCTGAGCCAGTTGAAAAAGCCTTACAGGGTGACGATTTACAGTGATTCAAAATATGTGGTCAACGGGATCACCAAAGGCTGGGCCGCTAAATGGAAACTCAACGGTTGGGTTAAAAGCGATAAAAAACCGGCCCTGAACCGGGATTTGTGGAACCAGTTGCTGTCTTTGTGCAGAAAGCACGATGTTGAATTTGTCTGGGTCAAGGGTCATGCCGGCAACGCCGGCAATGAGCGCTGCGATCAGCTGGCCACTGAGGCGATGGCAAATAAAGATTTGCCCGCGGATAAAGAGTACCTGAAAAGCCAGTACTGATTCAAGACCAGGTGAATTTTATTATTTCTTCCTCGGCATTAATCGGAAACCTATAAAATGGCCCGGATACATGTTGTTTCCATTTTTTGCCGCAGGTGTTTGATCTGTTCAAGACCGCCTGTCACCGTTTTCATTTCCGCTGGTGTTTTTCGAAGGTATCGGGTTTGTGCCGGGCACAGGTACCAGGTGCAGACAAAGGGGCGCTGGATGCGATCCAGCAGGCAGCCGTGGGCACCTGCATAGCGGCAATGCGCTCCCCGTCGGCTGAGCAATTGTTGATCGGGAACGGGGATGTCCGCCAGATGGTAAAACAGCAGGTCCTTGAAATCCGCCCACACACAGGCCCGCCGGCAGCAATTGTCTGTGCAACCCGGGCACAGGATTTGGCACAGACGATCCATGATGGGAAAAAGGACCGTGAGGTGCAGTTGAAGACCGTGGGCCAGGTGCCTGGATTCGTCCAGCGCATGCCAATTTTCTCAATCGTATGGTTCAGGCTGGCGTTGGCCGCCTGCCATACGTCCCGCCGGTTCAGGGAATGGCGTCAATAGTGGTATTCATGTTACGACTATAGCCTTTTTGATGTCTTTTTTCAAATTAACAAACCGGAATTTAGCGAGGAGAAAAAGATATATCCTGATGGCTTTTGCAGAGCATGGCGTTTTTATATTATTGTCTTTTTTAAAACGTAAGGGGTTGTAAATAAATGAAAAAAAGATTACCGCAGAGGGCGCATACGGTCAGCAGAACGGCGTTGATAGCCGTAAACCCGCATCCCCGAAATATGTAACATGAGGCTGGCGGTACGGTGTCGATTTACCGTAGTGTCGAACTCTTTTTCAAGATAGCTCTGGTAAAGTGTTTCAATCTCACCCAGCTTGGCGGCGGCAAAAGGATGAAGTTTCCCCCCTCCACCGTTAACTCAAGCTCGGTCTTGACGGGAAGCAACGCAACTGCAATATTTTATATATCCCGCCTATCGCAAAATATATCTAATAATGGTTATTATTAATGAATTATAAATATTTTTGACTACCGAATTGCTTTCGGGTTGTATACGAAATACTTTTGCTGAACATAAGAAGAAGATTTTAGTGACCTAACAAAGACCTCTTTTTTCAGTAAAAATTTTATACCGTTATATGATTAAATATTAACATTTTCGGGAATTTCAACAGAATAGTTGGACAACACAGTGCCTTATACAAGCAAGTCTGTCCGTGTGGTCAGTGGTTTAATGTTTTCCTCAGGGATCTTTTTAACCACTGATCACACGGAATACCCGGAATACACGGAATACACGGAAAATCGATAATCCTTGTTCCCATGCGTCTGCATGATAATGCAGAGTTGATTATCTATAACGAATGAATAAAAGTGTCCAAAATTAAAAATTCAAGGCGTTCAAATTTTGCAATCATGAGGCGTAACCATTGTACGGTGAATGATTACGAAATGCAGCGCAACGCAGGCGTTGGAACCTTTACGAGACCGTCAAATTATTGGAAGATCATGAAACGCAACCCAAGTGCTTTATCCCATATGCCTGAATTGGTGGGCATTGAGTCCCCCCTTGTACCTTTAAGCCCCTTGCCTGAGAGTTGTGAAAGCCAGAGCAAAGAACTCGATCGGATAATTGTCAGGGGCGCAAAAGAACATAACCTTAAAAATATTGATGTTGAAATCCCCAAGAAACGTCTGGTGGTGATTACCGGGGTTTCCGGGTCCGGAAAAAGCCTGGCCTTTGATACCATTTTTGCCGAAGGCCAGCGCCGGTATGTGGAGTCCCTGTCCTCCTATGCCCGCCAGTTTATCGGGCAGATGGAAAAACCCAGGTACGAAACCATCCGGGGGCTTTCCCCCACCATTGCCATTGAGCAGAAGGCAGCTTGCAAAAATCCGAGGTCCACCGTGGGAACCATCACCGAGATTTATGATTACCTGAGGGTGCTTTTTGCCCGGGTGGGAACCCAATATTGTTATAAATGCGGGAAAAAGGTGGGCCGGGGCCATGCCCAGTCAATGGTTTCCCAGATTCTGGATCTGCCGGAAGGATCAAAGATTCTGATCCTTGCCCCTATTGTGGAAAACCGGAAAGGGGAGCACCGGGAACGTCTGGAGGAGTTGAAACGAGACGGATATGCCCGGGTCCGGGTGGACGGGGTGGTGCAGGATCTTGAAAATGTCCAGACCCTGGCCCGAAACAAAAAACATCATATTGAGGTGGTGATTGACCGCCTGGTGGTGAAACCAGGACGCGCATTTGAAAAACGGCTCACCGATTCCGTGGAAAATGGCCCTGAAACTGGGCGCAGGCCAGCTCATTGTTCACATGCTGGGCGGGAAGATCTTGAAAATGAGCGAGGCCAAGCTCCTGCTGCGGTATTGCCTATCCCGAACTCACCCCCCAGATTTTTTCCTTTCAACTCTCCCCTGGGCATGTGTCCGGACTGCAACGGCATCGGCACCCTTTTGGCCATGGATCCGGACAAGGTGGTGCCGGATCCCAATCTATCCATCCGTGAGGGCGCCGTGGTCCCCTGGAAAAATTATTTTATTAAAAATCCCAGGTTCCAGAATGACAATTCATGGGGCAGGGGACAATTGCTTGCCATGGAAGAACAATGGGGTATAGATTTTGACAAACCCTGGAAAAAGCTGCCCAAAAAACAACGGGATCTTATGCTGTACGGCTCCCGCACCAAGCAGATGACGGTCAACTGGCATTCCGCCAAAATTCAGGGGGAATTTACCCGCACCCACGAAGGCCTGATCCCTTCCCTGATGCGCCGGTACAGGAATACCCAGTCCGAGCACCAGAAAAAGTATTATGCCAATTTCATGACCGCCTCTACCTGCCCTGCCTGTGAGGGCAAGCGCCTCAAAAATGAGATCCTCCATGTATTGATCAATGAAAAATCCATCATTGACGTCACTGCAATGACGGTTAAAGAAGCGTATGAATTTGTGAATGGCCTTAAACTCGAGGGAAACAAACACCTGATTGCCGACGAACTGCTCAAGGAGATTTCCAATCGATTGGGGTTCCTGGTCAATGTCGGTCTGGAGTATCTCTCCCTGGACCGGTCCGGCCCTACTTTGTCCGGTGGGGAATCCCAGCGGATCAGGCTGGCTTCACAGGTGGGTTCGGAACTCACCGGGGTTCTCTATATTCTGGATGAGCCCTCCATCGGACTTCATCAGCGGGACAATATCAAACTTTTGTACACCCTTCACCATCTGCGGGACATCGGCAACACCCTGCTTATTGTGGAGCATGACCAGGAAACCATGGAGGCCTCGGACTGGATTGTGGATATCGGCCCGGGTGCAGGGCATCTGGGCGGAGAGATTGTGGCGCAGGGGACTCCTGAACAAATTCAGGAATAATCCTGCCTCTGTCACCGGAAAGTTTCTGACCGGCAGAGAAAATATTGCAATGCCCTAAAAAAGGCGCACACCAAAAGCCATGGGGAATAAGTGGATTACCATCAAGGGGGCAAAGGAAAATAACCTGAAAAATCTGACTGCCAAAGTTCCTGTGGGGCTTTTGTCAGCCGTCACCGGGGTCTCAGGCGCCGGCAAGTCCACCCTGATCAACCAGATTCTCTATCCGGCCCTGGCTGTCAAACTCAACGGGTCGCAGATGCGTGTGGGAAAGCATAAAGAGATCACCGGCCTTTCCCATATCGATAAGGTCATCAACATCGACCAGAAACCCATCGGCCGGACCCCCCGAAGCAACCCGGCTACCTATACCAAAGTGCTTGACCCTATCCGGGATTTGTTTGCCCTGCTGCCCGAATCCCGGTCCAGGGGATACAACAAGGGGCGATATTCTTTTAATGTAAAGGGCGGACGGTGTGAAGCCTGTAATGGAGACGGGTATATCAAGGTGGAGATGCATTTTCTGGCGGATGTGTTTGTGCCTTGCGAGGTCTGTGCCGGAAAGCGTTTTAACAAGGCCACCCTGGAAATTCGCTACAAAGACCACTCTATTGCAGATGTTCTGGATCTTTCCGTGATTCAGGCCAGAGAGCTGTTTAAAAATCATCCGAAAATTACCCATATCCTGGATACCCTCATTGATGTAGGCCTCTCCTATGTCAAGCTGGGCCAGGCTGCCACCACCCTGTCCGGGGGAGAGGCCCAGCGCATCAAGCTGGCCCGGGAACTGGCCAAACGGGATACAGGAGAGACCCTTTATATTCTGGACGAACCCACCACCGGCCTTCATTTTCTGGATGTGCGCATGCTCATTGCCGTACTCCAGCGTCTCACTGATGCAGGAAATACGGTGGTCATCATTGAGCACAACCTGGATGTCGTCAAAATTGCGGACTGGGTCATTGATATCGGACCTGAAGGGGGCAGCAACGGCGGGGAAGTGGTGGCAGCAGGCTCACCGGAAAATGTAGCCAAAAATGAACACAGCCATACGGGCCGGTATCTTAAAAAGATGCTTACTGTCCGAAGAAGGGAGTTGACGGGTATTTGTAATCTCTGCCTTTTGGAAAAAGGTGAAAAAGAAAAATAGGTTCCTCGCTATTTTGTGTGGGTGCCCCGGGATCCTTTCATTCTCATGCTCAAAAAACTCGGCACTAAGCGATCGTAACCCCGGACAGGGTTTTGGCATAAACCATCATATTGATATTTTATGTAAAATTTAAACTATGGGTACTATTTTATGGCTGTCCGGCCTAACGCTCGCTAAGTCCCTCAAACAGTTTCGAGTATCAGAATGAAAGCATCCCGGGGCTGTAGCCGGTCAAATTTACCCACACGAAACAGCGAAGAGCCAGTTTTTTAAAAAAGGAATATTTTTGAATGTCACATATCAATAATCCCATGGAAATCTTTAAGTTGTTGAATGGTTCTAACTGTAGAGAATGTGGTGAAAAAACCTGCCTGGCATTTGCAGTGGCCGTGTTTAAGGAAAAAAAACCGATACATGCGTGTCCTTATTTGGAAAAAGAAGTGATTGACCGGTATGGGGGGGCAATTGAGAAACCCAATACCGTTGATGAATATAAAGCAGAAGCCATTGAAGAACTAAAACAGAAGATATCTTCAATTGATCTTTCCGAAGCAGCCAAACGGTTGGGCGCTAAGGTTTTCAACAATAAATTGACCATAAAGATTTTTGGTAAAAAGTTCAGCGTTGATGCCAGGGGCAACCTGTCATCTGAAGTTCATATCAATGCATATATGGTCGTGCCGGCACTGAACTATATCTTGAACGGATCGGGTAAATCTCCGCAGGGGAATTGGATCACTTTCCGGGAGTTGACCGGCGGGCCTTCCCGATATGCTCATTTTCAACAACGTTGTGAAAAACCGTTAAAGCGGCTTGCCGATACCTATACGGATTTCTTTAAAGATATGTTGGAAATTTTTGATGGAAAAGAAATCGTCAGTCAGATTGACTCAGATGTTTCAATTGTTTTGTATCCCCTGCCTCTTTTTCCGATAATGGTTTGCTACTGGAGACCGGAAGATGGCCTTGAGTCCAGTCTTCATATCTATTTTGATGCTGCATCTGATGATAATCTTGACATTGAATCCAACTATACGCTTAATGAAGGCGTTGCTTTGATGTTTGAAAAGATCGCCTTGCGGCATGGTGCTTAATAAAAACGCATATGGCAAAAGGCGAGCGGTCTACAAAATCGAGACGGTTGCACTTGACAGGCTCTTAAGGGGTGTGTTACCAAATGGCCATTACGCATCAACCAAAGGGCATTCAAATGAACGCAGCACAAACAACCGGTCGTCTATTTTATTGTTTTTTTCGTTTCTTTTTTAGCTTTAGAAGCGTCCATCTGGTTGTTTAGCGCGTTTTATCGATCGTAAAATACCCGGGTGGACCCAATCAAGATCCACCCGGAACATGGTTATCAAGGCTCCGGGAGGAAATTCCCCCGGGGCCTTTTTTTATTTTTGAAAGATGACGCTCTCGTAAAAAGTCGGAAAAATGCGCTTTTTGCAATTTCCCACTGTATAATATCAGCAGGTTATAGAAACGAAAAACGGAAATTCCGACTTTTTATGAGAGCGTCAAAGATAGAGAGACACCCAACAGCACAAGGATGGACAAATGAAAAATCTCAAACTGGCTTCACGAGACGCAAAAACATCCACGGTGGTCAAGGTTTCCCAGGTAAGCGTCGGCAAGGATCTAGTGGTGATTGCCGGCCCCTGCAGTGTGGAAAGTGAGGCGCAGACCCTTGAAACCGCCTGGGCGGTCAAACGGGCAGGGGCCGACATGATTCGCGGCGGCGCTTTTAAACCGCGCACCTCTCCGTATGCCTTCCAGGGGCTGGGACTCGAGGGGCTCAAGATTCTGGAAAAGGCCAGCCGGGAAACGGGTCTGCCCATTGTAACGGAGGTGCTGGATCCCCGGGACGTTTCCTGGGTGGCCGAATTTGCAGATGTCCTGCAGATCGGCACCCGCAATATGCAGAATTATTCCCTGCTCCGGGAGGTGGGACGGGCCGGCCGGCCGGTGCTGCTTAAACGCGGTATGTATTCCACCCTGGAAGAATGGCTCAACTGCGCCGAGTACATTCTCAGTGAGGGCAACCCGGACGTGATTTTGTGCGAACGCGGTATCCGCACCTTTGAAAAATATACGCGCAACACCCTGGATCTGAGCGCCGTCCCGGCTCTTCGGGAACTGACCCACCTGCCCATCATCGTCGACCCGACCCACAGCACCGGCCGACTCAGCCTGATCGGGCCCATGAGTCTGGCCGCTGTGGCCGCCGGTGCGGACGGACTGATTATCGAGGTCCACAACAACCCTGAAAAGGCCCTTTGTGATGCGGACCAGGCGTTGACCCCGGTGATGTTTGCAGATATCATGCGCCGTCTGCGGCCCCTGAAAACTTTTATGGACCAGAGTGCCGGGAAGCCGGATGATTCAGTGCACGGACATTCGGGACCTGAAAATACCGGAAAAATAAAATGAAAACGTGGAAGTTTTATCGTCAACGCTGGCGCTGGCGACGTTACTCAACCAACCCAACAACCCAAAGGTGAGCACATGAATCTTTCTGAAATCAGAAAAAATATCGACAAAATAGACCGTGAATTGCTGGTATTGCTTCAGGAGCGCATGGGATTGGCTCTTCGCTCAAAAAAATTCAAACAAGTTGTCAACGACCCCGAGCGGGAAGAAAATATGCTGGCGCGAATTGAGCGACTGAATCTGGATCTTATGGATCGTCCATTTACCCGGCATTTGCTCAAAACCATCATTGCGGAAAGCAAACGGCTTCAGGAGGAAGATCGGCCCCTGGTGGCGTTTCAGGGCGAACACGGTGCCTACGGCGAAGTGGCTTCCCGCCAACTGGTCCCCGGGGGGGCCTACATCCCGTGTATGGAATTCAACGATGTTTTCCAGGGGGTTGAAAAAGGACATTTCGATCTGGGGGTGGTGCCGGTGGAAAATTCTCTGGAAGGTGCCGTCACCCAGGTGAACGATCTGTTGACCACCACTGGCTTAAAGGTCATCGGGGAGACCAAAGTGGCCGTGATGCACTGTCTGCTGGCCACTGCAGATACGGATTACCGTGAAATACGGCAGGTCTACTCCCACCCCCAGGCCCTGGCCCAGTGCCGTGGTTTCTTGAATCGCAACAAGCTGGAGCCCCGACCCTATTATGACACCGCCGGCGCCGCTAAAATGCTGGCCCGTGAAAATCCAAGAGCCGCGGCGGCCATTGCCAGTTCGTTGAGTGCTGAACTGTATGACCTGGAAATTATCAAGAGTGGCATCGAAGACGGTGTGTCCAATTCAACCCGGTTCCTGTTGCTTTCCCGAAAGTCTTGCGTGGACCATGGCGAAAAAACATCCATTATTTTTACCACAGCCCACGAGGCCGGGCAATTGTACCGGGTGCTGCGTCTGTTTGCTGAAGCCGATATCAATTTGTCCCGCATCGCGTCCATGCCCCTGCGCACAGATCCGGGTAATTACAGTTTTTTCCTGGATTTTGAAGCCTCTGAACAGGAAGAGCGGGCCGCAGCTGTGCTCAAGCAGATGGCGGAAATGACCATCTCTCTGAAATGCCTGGGCAGCTACCCGGCCCACCGGGCATTGGTCTGAAAGAATAGAAGAATAGTAGATTGGTAGAGTAGTTGAATAGATAGTCGCCCCCGCCGGGTCGCCTGCCGGGGGGCAGGCACCCCGATTTTAGCTTCGGCGGGTGATCTGCCGGTACCTGATCCGTGGCGGTCGGGTTGGAGGGAAATTGAATATGACGTGCCTGACAACCCAAGCTTGACACCGGAAACCCCGCGGTATAGTTTTACCCTGTCAGTGAATTCATAGATGGCCGGTTTTACCGGTTTTTGAGGTGAATTTAAACGTTTAATCTCAAAGCAGATCACCCGTTTTGAGATTTGAAAAGGAACGGGAATGGTGCTGGTGGTCGAAAAATGCCGTTTGTCGATGGCCCCCATGGGAGAGGAAACTCGCCTGAAAATTCAAAAGCCCAATTTTGTTTTTAAAAAGGTCCTGGCCGGAACAGGCCACTCCATACAGATGATAATTCTTACCGGTATCCTGTTATTGGCCGCGAATGCAGGTGCCTTTGATCTGCGCATTGATGGGGACCGGCTTTCCCTCCGGGCAGAGAAGGTGCCCCTGCACGACATATTGCAAAGGGTCGCCGGCCATGGCATCGTTGTTCGAATCGATCCTCAACTCAATCCGACCATATCGGCCGCATTTGAAAACCGGAATCTGGAAGAAGGGTTGAAATCAATCCTGACGTCTTTAAACCATGTATTTTTCTGGAAGTCGTCCAATGAGGGCAACGACAGCACAATTGAAAAAAAACTGATTCTTTCCAAAATTTATATTTTCAGCCCGGGGCAGGAAGATCGGTTGAAGCCCCTGCTCCCCAAAAAGGAGGCTGTTTTTGCCCCGCTCCCTGTTCCTGAAACCCACGTGGTCATCAAAAATGACAAGGTTTTTGTACCGGTTGTGTTAGGGTATGGCGATGGGGAAATTGAAACCATCCTGCTGTTTGATACCGGTGCGGGAAGCCTGGTGCTGCACAGTGATGTCGCCCAAGCGCTGGGGATCGATGATGCAACCGCTTCCAAAGGGTTCGGTGTCGGCGGTATGGAAATCAAAACAATGACCACCCACCTGACCCAGGTCAGGGTCGGGCCCCATACAAAAACGGACCTGCGCGTGGATATTGTCGACTATCAGGGACCACCCGATCCTTCCTACAACGGTTTACTGGGTATGAATTTTCTAAAGGGTTTGAACTACACAATTGATTTTGAAAGACAGGTCATTGTCTGGCACCCCTGACCTGTGTTTATTTACAGAAGATTTTTTAGGCTCTTCGCTGTTTCGTATGGGTAAATTTGACCGGCTACAGCCTCGGGGCACCCATACAAAATAGCGAGAAACCATTTTTTATGATTTTTTTGTTTTAAATCTCTCCAACGCAGCAGGCATCAAATGAATTCGGCAGTATAATGGCAACCAACGGAGGCTAAAGGATCAGAATGAACCGGACAATAGAAGCGCCAGCCAGCCAATTGTGTATATTTGATGAGATAAATGATCTGGAAGAAAAAACGGAATGGTCTGAACTGATGGCCGCCTGGGAAAAAGAAACGGACCTGTCAGTCAAAAAAAAGCTCAAAAAAATAATTATCGCAATGGTTGAAATAAAAGAACGGCAGGCCTTTCTCGCCCGCTACCGGCTCAGAGAATTTGATACATGGAACAAGGTGTTAACCGAGGATGAAGGGACGGTGGCACAGGCCCATAAGGCCGAGTTCTACAAACCCAATCTTGTCCTTACCCTCTACGCAAACAATGGCTGCCTTCCCGGCCTTGATGCCATTGCCAAAACACTTGAAAGGGTCAAGGGGCAATTGTCCCTTGCGGATTACAAATTGACCGCATCCAAGCGATTTCGACATGACACCACCATCCGGGTTCTGGCAAATTCATTGAAAAAGCAGGGCATTTTAAGCAAAGAGAAGCGATTCAAAAATAAATACTGGGCCCTGACGGAAAAAGGAATGGCGTATGCCAAAAAAATAGCCGGGCCGTAAAACGGCAACCGTGAATCGCTGCGAGGAGACAGCCTTCGGCTATTTTTACCGGCGATCAATGGGTGGCGGTATATTCTTTCAACACCGCCAGGACATGATCGATATCGGCCTCGGTATGGTCGGCATTGACCTGAAAACGGATCTCCTCGTCTCCTTTGGGCACCACCGGAAAATTCAACCCGGTGGCCAGAATCCCGTGATCTTTAAGCCATCCCACAATTTCAGCGGTTCTCGGGGTATCCCGGACCACCAGGGGCACCACCGGGTGGTCGCCGGGAATGGTCTCAAACCCCAGATCCACCAGTCCTTTTTCAAACTTGCCGGTCATTTTCTGCAGATGCCCGAGCCGCTCGAGACCCGCCGGGCTGTTCAGAATTTCCAGAGCCTTGAGGGAGGCGGCGGCTTCGGAACAGGTAATGGGATTGGAATAGATATACATGGGCGCGGTTTCACGGAGATATTCGATAAGGGGGGTGGATCCCACCACATAGCCCCCGTTGACCCCGAACGCCTTGCCCAGGGTGCCCACCAGTATATCTACTTTTGTGCCGGTATATTCTTCGGTGCCGCGGCCGGTGGCCCCGAAAGCGCCGACGCCGTGGGAATCATCTGCAATGGTGATGACCCCTTCTTCAAACCGGTCCTCGTACCGGCGGCAGATGGGGACAATCCGATCAAAGGGTGCGTGGTCCCCGCGCATACTGAAGATCCCGTCGGTAATCACAAGACAGCGCTGTCCCTTGCCGACAGCGGCCTGCAGCTTGGCTTCCAGGTCATCCATTTGGTTGTGTTTGTAAATCAGTTTTGCCGCCGGACGGCTCAACCGCATGGCCTGGATGATGCAATTATGGTTGAGTTCATCACTGACGATGACGGTTTCCGGGGTTATCAGGGGGAAAATGACCCCCAGGCTGGTCACGTAGGCGGAACTGAAAATCATACCGGCGTTGCGCCCGTGAAATTGGGCCAGTTTTTTTTCCAGCTCAATGTGCACCCGATGGGTGCCGCTGATAAAGCGCACGGCACCGGGACCTACACCGTATTCCCGGGCCGCATTTTCTTCAGCTGCTATCATCTCATCGAGCATGGACATGCCCAGATAAGAGTTGGCGTTCATCTTGATGAATTCCCGGTTGCCGCCGCCTTCGATGAGATAGCGCGGTCCTTTGGTCCCCGATGCCCTGATGACCGTTTCAATAATCATTTCGGGCCCTTTATCTCTTCCTGTTGTCCGCAGGTCCGCCAGATTTTCCTGCAATGCAATATCCAGTTTTTTCATTGCCATTTTGTGTCTCCCGATTATTGACGGTTTCGTAAAAAGCCCAACTCCTGCGTTGCGCTGCATTTAGCAATCATTCAACGGTCGATGGTTACGCCTCATGATAGCAAAATTTGCACGCCTTGAATTTGAACTTTTTACAAAACCGTCTAGATTCGACTTTTTACGAGTTTATCATTATTATCCAGGTTTGTTTTTTATTTATGAATTCACCGACTCGTTGACTGCCCCGGCTATTCGAACCAGTGCCTCTTTCAGCATTGCCCGGGGGCAGGCCACATTCAGGCGTAGAAAGCCTCTCCCTTCACTGCCGAAATCAATGCCGTTGTTCAGACCCACCCGGGCTTTTTCAACCATGAACTTAAAAAGTGCCCCCTCATCCAGGCCCATGGCCCGACAGTCCAGCCAGAGCAGGTAGGATGCCTCGGGTTTATGGGTTTTGATCACCGGCAGGTGCTTCTCGATGAAATCAACGGCAAAATCGATGTTTTTTCCCAGATAATCAAGCAATTGTTCAAGCCAGTCCGATCCCTGGTTATAGGCAGCGGCCAGGGCCGGGTAGCTGAAGATATTGCCGCTCTGGATGTGCAGGGTGCCGAGCATGTTGTCAAAGGCCATTTTATATTTCGGGTTTTCGGCAATGATCACCGATGTGGAGAGGCCGGCCATGTTGAAGGTTTTGCTCGGCGCAATACAGGTAATGGTCTGTCGGGCGATTTTTTTGGACAGCATCGCCATGGGGATGTGCCGGTGGGGTTTGAAGACCATATCCGAATGAATTTCATCGGATACGATAATGATATCATGGGCCAGGCAGATTTCACCCAGCTGCATGAGTTCTTTTCTTTCCCAGACCCGCCCGGTGGGATTGTGAGGGCTGGAAAGGAGAATCATTTTGACCCGGGAATCGATTTTTTGTTCCAGGTCGGTAAAATCCATTCGGTATCGGCCGTTTTGACAGGCCAGGGAATTGTTGATCAACTGGCGGCCGTGATTTTTCACCGTGGATATAAATGGCGGATACACGGGCAGTTGGGTAATGATCTTGTCCCCCGGTTGTGTCAGGGCCAGGATCAGGGCGCTTAATGCCGGCACAACCCCCGGTGAAAAAGAGATCCAGGGGGTTTGAATCTCCCATCCGTGTTTTTTTTTGACCCAGTTCCGGGCGGCATCACAAAAGGCTGCCGGTAGATGGGCATAGCCGTAGATTTCATGGGCCGCCCTTTCTTTTACGGCCGCCACGATAAAATCCGGTGTTTTAAATTCCATGTCGGCAATCCACATGGGCAGTACATCGTTTGTTCCGAAAAGCTGTTTCCTGAAATCATACTTGAAACAATGGCTGCCTTCACGATGGACAATTTCATCAAAGTTATATTTCATTTGTTATCTGTCCTCTGGGTGTTTGCAACCCTGTTTTAAAGATTCGAAGCCGGAATTAAAAAAATTATCCTATGTCCTGGCAGGCAAAAAATCAAATGTTTTTGATTGACTTGCGCCTGCCTGCTATTATACGGACTGCTCTTGCAATGACTTAAAAAAAGGATTCCCATGCCTGACCTATCTCTCTATGAGGCGATTCTCGACAGCATCCACCATCGCATTGTGTTTGTGGACACCGATCACATCATCCGATACCTGAACCGGGCCGCTCAAAACTGGTTTTACCACAAGCGCGGCTATACCGACCTTGTGGGAAAATGCCTGTTTGATTGTCATCAGGTTGCTTCGCGGGAAAAGCTACTCGGACTTTACCATCGCCTGGAGCAGGGTGACAATGAGGTGTTTGTGAAGGTTACCCCGGAAAATGAAAAGGCCTCCATGGTGGCTGTGCGTGATCCGACCGGTCATCTGATCGGTTATTTTGAGCGGTTTGAGCGCCTTGCACCAGAGATTCCTGCCGGCCAGAATGGTTAATAATGAGTAAGGACAGCAGAGAAAATATTTTTTTGGCGTTGGCCGGGGGCCTTCTGTTGGGCATCCCCTGGGCAGTTTCATCTTTGTTTTTTCTGCTTTTTATGGCCTGGGTGCCCCTTTTCGCCCTGGAACAAAAAATAAGGACTCATCCAAACCCCTATCTCCTGTTTAACTATGCCCTGGCCGGTTTTCTGCTGTGGAATATTCTGGGGACCTGGTGGGTTTCCCGGGCACACCTGGTGGGTGCTATCCTCATTATGGTGGCAAATTCCCTTATTCAGGCCCTTGTATTCTGGGGAGCCAATCGTGTCCGGGTGACCTTAAAGGTGCCCCTGGTAGTTCCGTTTTTGCTTTTCTGGATGGGGTATGAGCATTTCCATCTGTCCTGGGATCTGGCATGGCCCTGGCTTAACCTGGGCAATGCCCTGGCCACGGCGCCAAAGCTGATTCAGTGGTATGCGTTTACGGGTGTTCGCGGCGGGACCCTTTGGATTATAGTGATCAATTTTGTCGTCTGGAAGGTGGCTGATCTCTATTGGAGAAAGAAACCAGGCGCCCTGGTGCCGGCGGCATTGATATTGCTGCTTTTTCTTGTGCCCGGTCTTATATCCCGGCAGTTGTTTCAAAATTTTGACGATGGACGCGAAACCGTTTCTTTTGTTCTGATTCAACCCAATCTGGATCCGTATACGGAAAAATTTGTACCGGAAAGACAATCCCTTCATCTGGAGACGTTTTTCAAGACAGCCGATGCCCTTTGTGATGACCAGACCCAATACCTGCTGGGTCCCGAAACCCTCATCGTGGCGCAGATTGATGAGGCAGAACCCCTGGCATCCGCGCACTATCGGCAGTTATTGGATTTTCAGAAAAAATACCCGAAACTCAATATTCTGCTGGGGGTACACAGCTACCGGCGGCTGGATGCGAAAGACCTTCCCCCGGGCAGTCGTTTCAACCCGGAGAAGAATTTTTATTATGAAGCGTTTAATACGGCCCTTTTTCTGGCGCCTGGCGCACCGCCGCAATTTTACCACAAAACCCGTCTGGTCCCTTTGTTCGAGCGCATGCCGTTTGTGCAGTATCTCGGCTTTCTGGGAAAATACGCCCTGGAGCTTGGCGGGTATATCGGCACCTATAGTCCCAGGCAGGGGAGCGATACGTTTGTATTGCCCGACAATTCGATTCGTATCCTGCCCATTGTCTGTTTTGAATCGGTATTCGGCCCCTACTGCGCAAATCGTCTGCCATGGGAAAAAGGGTTTATCTGCATGATCACAAATGACGGATGGTGGAAAAACACACCGGGGTATCGACACCATTTTAACTTCAGCCCGGTTCGGGCCATTGAATGCCGACGGGAGATGATCCGGGTGGCCAATACCGGTATTTCCGCTCTTATCGATGCGAGAGGAATGGTGATTACCCAAACCCCCTGGTGGGAAAAGGCAACCCTCAAAGGGAAGATTCATCTTCGCAAGGGCCGGACTTTTTTTGCCGCCCATGGCGACTATATCGGGCGGGTGTCTCTGATATTCGGAATTTTATTGCTTCTGGCCGCAGGCATCCGAAAATGCCAAAAGAGTCCGGTATGAAAAAATAAACGGTGTGGGTTTAACCCGTTGACCCAAAATTCTGTCAAACCGACGTGATCACCTCAAAGGCCTTGGCAAAGGCCTTATCCAGGTTTTCCGGATTTGTCCCGCCGGCCTGGGCCATGTCCGGGCGGCCCCCGCCGCCCCCGCCCACAACGGCGGCCACCTGCTTGATGATGTTGCCGGCGTGATATCGGCCGGTGAGGTCTTTGGTGACGATAACGATGAGCAAAACCTTGGTATCGATGACCGCACCCAGGACAATGATGCCCGATTTGATTTTATCCTTGAAGCGATCCGCCAGATCTCTCAAGGCCGCGGGTTTGTCTATGGTCACCTTCTTGACGATGACGTTGATGCCGTTGATATTTTTAATTTCACTTGCTACATCGCCGACTGATTTTGATGCAAGGGTGCTTTTAAGCTGATCCATTTCTTTTTCAAGGGCTTTTTGATCGGCGATGAGTTTTTCAACCCTTTGGGTTACGGCCTCTGGTTTTTCGCGCATCAGGCCGGAGATATCGGAAACAATTTTGTCCCGGCTCTGACTGAATGCCAGGGCCGCAGATCCCGTGACGGCTTCGATGCGGCGAACCCCTGATGCCACGCTGGCTTCACTGACAATTTTGATCAAGCCGATATTTCCGGTACGGTCGGTGTGGGTGCCGCCGCATAACTCCTTGCTGAAACCGGCCATGTCGATGACCCGCACCCGGTCGCCGTATTTCTCTTCAAAAAGTGCGGTGGCCCCTGATTTAAACGCCTTTTCAGCCGCCATTTCAGTGATGTCGACCACAGCATTTTCTCTGACCCTCCGGTTGGCCACAGCTTCGATGTCATCTATTGTGGCCCGTTCCACCTGGGAAAAATGGGTAAAATCAAACCGCAATCGATGAGGGGACACCAGGGAACCGGCCTGTTTGACATGATCCCCCAATACCTGGCGAAGGGCACTGTGTAGAATATGGGTGGCCGTGTGGTTCAAGGCGGTGGCCCTGCGACTGTTTTCATCCACCTCAAGGGTGACGTCGTCGCCCGTTTTGATGCTGCCCGAAACAATTGACCCCTTGTGAATAATCAGGCCCGTGGGATCCTTTATGGTGTCTTTGACCTGCATTTCAAAGTCAGGTGCGCTGATGATGCCGATGTCCCCGACCTGCCCGCCGGATTCACCATAAAAAGGGGTCCGGTCGGTGACCACGTCAACGGTCTGACCGGCCGTTGCCATGGAGACGGCCTGGTCCTCTTTGACAATCAGCAGGATGCGGCCCTTGGCCGAAATTTTTTCATAACCGACAAATTCGGGTTTGATGCCGTGGGCCGAAAGGTCGCGAAACGCTTTGGAGGCACTGGAAAAAGCGATTTTTGAGCGGGATTTTTCGCGTTGGCCGGCCATGGCCAGGTCAAAGCCTGCCATATCCAGGGTCATATTCTGATCCCGGACAACATCCTGGACAATGTCCACGGGAAATCCAAAGGTATCGTATAATTTAAAGATAACCGACCCGGGGACCTGGGTCTGGCCCTGAACCCTCATCTCAGCAAGGGCGTCGTTGAGCACCTTAAGACCGTGGTCCAGGGTTTCGGAAAATCGGAGTTCCTCGTTTTTGATGACATTTGTAATAAAGGCCCGGGCCTCATTCAATTCCGGATACGCCTCCTGCATAATGTTGAATACAACCGCTGCGGTCTCATGCAGAAAGGGTCTGGTCAGGCCGATATTGCGGCCATAGCGGATGGCCCGGCGCATGATCCGGCGCAGTACATATCCCCGGCCTTCGTTGGCGGGCAGAATGCCGTCACCGATTAAAAAGGCCGCGGCCCGGCTGTGATCGGCAATGACTTTCATGGCCACATCGGATTCAAATGACTGGTTCAGGCTTTTCCCGGAGAGTTCCTCGGCCTTATTGATAATGGGCAGCATCAGGTCGGTTAGAAAATTATTGGGCACATCCTGCATGATGGCGGCCATCCGTTCCAGCCCCAGCCCGGTATCGATGCTGGGTTTGGGCAGCAGGGTCATTTTTCCGGAGGCATCCTTGTTAAACTGCATGAAAACCAGGTTCCAGATTTCCAGAAAACGGTCACAGTCGCATCCCACGGCACACTCGGGCCGGCCGCAGCCAAACCTCTCGCCCCGGTCCAGATGGATCTCACTGCACGGACCGCAGGGGCCGGTATCGCCCATGGACCAGAAGTTCTCCGCTTCACCCAGCCGTACGATGCGATGGCCCGGCACCCCGACTTTTGTATGCCACAGGTCATAAGCCTCGTCATCATCTAAATAGATGGAGATCCACAGCTTTTCAGGATCCAGTCCATACCCGTTGGTGAGCAGGTCCCAGGCAAATTCAACGGCATTTTCCTTAAAATAATCCCCAAACGAAAAATTGCCCAGCATTTCAAAAAAGGTGTGGTGCCGGGCGGTATATCCCACGTTTTCCAGATCATTATGCTTGCCGCCGGCCCTGACGCACTTCTGGGAGGTTACCGCGCGGACATAGTCTCTTTTTTCCTCGCCGAGAAAGGTGCGTTTGAACTGCACCATACCGGCATTGACAAACAGCAGGGTAGGGTCATCCTGGGGCACCAGGGATGAACTTCTGATCTTCCGGTGGTTGTGTTTTTCAAAATATTCCAAAAATCGTCTGCGTATTTCGTTGCCGGTCATGAGATGCTCCATAAATTTAAACTATTTTACTTTTCACTTTTTCCATTTTCCGCCGGCGCGTCTTTCTTTTTTGCAAGCCCCAGCTTTTCCCGTATTTCATCATATATGGAAGCATAGACGTCAGGGTTTTCATCCATGAACTTTTTGACATTCTCTCTGCCCTGACCGATGCGCTCGCCATTGAAGCTGTACCAGGAACCGCTTTTTTCCACTATTTCGGCTTCCACCCCGATATCCAGCAGATCACCGGTTTTGGATATGCCCTCACCATACATGATATCAAATTCAGCCTCTTTAAACGGCGGTGCCATTTTGTTTTTGACCACCCGTACCCGGGTGCGGTTTCCCACTACTTCCTGACCGTTTTTAATCGCGGCAATACGCCGGATATCGAGCCTTACCGAGGCATAGAATTTCAGGGCATTACCGCCGGTGGTGGTTTCCGGATTGCCGAACATCACACCGATTTTCATCCGGATCTGATTGATAAAGATCATGGATGTATTGGTTTTACCGATGGTGCCGGTGAGCTTGCGCAATGCCTGGGACATGAGCCGGGCCTGGAGCCCCATATGCGAATCGCCCATCTCGCCTTCAATCTCAGCACGGGGCACCAGGGCTGCCACCGAATCGATGACCAGTATGTCGATGGCGCCGCTTCTGACCAGCATGTCGGCGATCTCCAGGGCCTGCTCTCCGGTATCGGGTTGGGATACCAGTAATTCATCACAGTTGACCCCCAGTTTCTTGGCATATCCCGTATCCAGGGCATGCTCGGCATCGATAAACGCGGCAATACCGCCTTTTTTTTGTGCCTCGGCCACGGCATTCAGGGCCAGGGTGGTTTTTCCGGATGATTCCGGTCCGAAAATTTCGATGACCCTGCCCCGGGGCAGGCCGCCGATACCCAGCGCCCTGTCCAGAGCGATGGAACCAGTTGAAATAATGGGTACATCCATAACAGCACGACTGCCCAGCTTCATGATGGAGCCTTTGCCGAACTGGCGTTCGATCTGGGTCATTGCAGATTCTATGGCTTTTTCCCGGTCGGGTGTTTTATTCATGTGTGTTCTCCTTGAATTGTTCATGGTCAGTCAGTGACGGTTTTTTTTTAAGGCGTATGCCGGCAAGTTTGGTGTAGACGGCGCCGGAAGCCTGTAAATCGCTTTTAAATAGAATCAATTGGTCCACTGTAAACGGTTCGGATTTAAAATCACGGCAGGCCGTGATGGCACGATCCAGTTTTTTGGGGTCTGTATTTCCCTTGATACGCCCCAATGTCAAGTGGCCCTTAAATCGACGCTTTTCTCCGGGGAAACCGAGTTTTACAAGACCGGTATCCAGGGAACGGTGCAGCTTTGTAAGGGCATTGACCTGCCCGGTCAGTCCGGTCCAGACGATACGCGCCCGGCTGAGTCCGGGAAAAACACCCATGGCCCGGGCTGACAGGGTAAGCGGTTTTTGTCCCCTGGCGGCCGACTCAACGGCTGCAATGATGCCGGCCACATCCTCAGGATTGATGTCGTCTAAAAATTTCAGCGTCAGATGAATATTCCCAGGACGGACCCAGCGCACCCGTAGCCCATGGGATTTTAAATCATCCTGAAGGCTGCCAAGGGCCGCGATGATGGGCCGGGGCAGAGGGGCTGCGATAAATGCTCTCAGGGATTTTCTGTCCATCTCCTGCCCCATCAAAAAGCCTGTTGGCTGCCTGTGGCGGGCAGTGTCATCTGGGGCTCACCCAGCAAAAATTTGCCATTTGTGATCCATTTTTTCAACGTTTCGGCAATTTCCCGGGCTCTTACCATGCTGGACAGGGGAACGGTGGGCACCTGCTCACCGTTTAGTTCGATATAACCGCTTTTCAGCTGTGCATAACTGACCTGCTTCAGGCTCTTTGCCGTGCCCGCCGGATAATCAGCGCCGTAATCGATTACCTGGGTAAAGATCTCTTCGTCCGAAATTGCGGTATACTGAACCATTTCCTCGTTTAAGATGGGAATCGGAATGCCCAGACCCACGGCAAGAGAGACGCCGTATCCTTGAATACTGACCCCCACCAGCCATTTGGGGCTCATCTGTTTAAGTTCACCCATGACAAACAGGGTCCCTGCCGGGGTTAGGGGGACGCCTTTACCGGTGCGCTTGACGGTGCCCTTGTGCTGGCTGCCGCTCCAGGTGACATAGCCGATGCCGCCGCCAAGGAAAATGCGGGTTCCCAGGCCAATGGTTTTAAAATAAGGATCATTGAACAGAGGGCTTAATTCGCCGGCCGAACAGTAATTTGCATTGGCGGCCCTGGGTTTCAGGGTACCCATGTAGGTGTATACCGTTTTGTCGGTTAAGTTTACGGCGCAGTTGTAGTTCTGATAGCCGTTTCTGGGGTTACACAGCATGGCATAGGGCAGCGATGCCAGGGTGAGCTCCTGCTCCAGATTTTTTCGGGGATAACAATCGGTGCCATACCCGGTGGCTTTTAAGTGAATCTTTTTTCCTGCGACAAGGTCCTGGATAACATGGCCGCCGCCATAGTTGAATTCCCCGGGGTAGACCTTGTTTAATGGATCGTCTTCACATAATTCCGTGGCGCCGATATAACAGTCCACCGCAGCCACGCCGCCATAGGCCGGCACATTGTTCAGCCAGCATTTGGAGGCCCGGATACCGGGCACTGAATGACCGAAATTGATAAAGGCCCCGGATGAACACATGGGGGAAAACGTACCGGTGGTGACGATATCCACATGCCGTGCGGTTTCAACAGCACCGGCCTCTTTTACCATACCGATGATCTCTTCGGCGGTTGCCACAACAACCTTGCCGGATTTTATTTTTGCATTGATCTCCTGGTAGGTTTTGTTGATTTTATATTTTGTATTCAAAAACAGCTCCTGGTGAAAATTTAATTTTCCTTAATTATTTTAACTGTGACCTGACGGCATCGATTTTGGTCGTGACATTATTTTTGATCCACGTACCATCCCACCATTCAAGCGGGTTGACAAACGTATTATGGACCATCATGCTAAAATGCAGGTGATCACCGGCAGCCATACCGGTTCGTCCGGTTTTGCCCAGAAGGTCCCCTTTTGCCACCATTTGTTCTTTTTTTACATCCATACGGCTTAAATGGGCATATAGGCTGAACAGGCCGAAGCCATGATCCAGTATGACGGTTTTGCCGTAAATGCCCAGCGGGCCGCAAAAGACAACCTTGCCGGAATTGGCTGCCGGCACGGGGGCCCTTTTCACCGAAGCCAGATCAATCCCCATGTGGACCTGGTGATCGATCACAAGGCCGTTGTGACGGTATTCCCGGTGATCGGCAAACCCGGCCCGGCGAGCCGATCCAGGCAGCCTTGAAAAGGCCCCTTTCCAAAATAGCTGGTTTTCTGTGGTCTGACTGACGCTCAGGATTTCCTGGTAATTGGCCCTGCGCAGATCCCGGTTAATTTTTAAAAATTTTTCAACCGGAGAAAGGCCTGTATTCCCGGAACCGGACAGGTCAAATTCGGGCATTTTCCAATTGAGAAACCGGTCCGAAATGGTAAGGGTATCTTTTTTAAATGTTTTACCCCTTATATAATGCGGGAAACCATTTTTGGTGATGTTACCGGCCGCATCTACGGCTTTGATAAAAATTCGGGTATCTTTACCCTGAGTATAATTCAAAGCAAAAAAAGTCAGAAAAATATCCGGGTTTGAAAAGTAGCCTGAATGGCCCGGGAAAAAATTTTCCCCCACCTGTACGCCGCTTTCACGGCAGGGCTCGGAGAGACGGTAAATTGCAAGGGCGGACCCACCCTGGGTGATGTTATGGGTCTGACTGAGGACATCGGCTTCCGGTGGGATGCTGTCAATGATGACCTCTTTCTGAATGTGGGTCCTGTTTCCCTTACCCCAGTTGCGCCAGGAAAAATCTCTGGCAACAAGGTGCAGGACCGCTTTTCCGTCTTTTATTCCCAGTTTTGCCGGTTCAAACAGAACATCCGCATCCGCCCGATGCTCTGTGCCGCCCCTTAAAAAACCGGCGGATGAAAAATTTTGTTCAAATAAAACAGTCTCTTTTTCGTCCTGCAGGCAGGTCAGCCGCACCTGTTTGATGCCACTTTTGGTATCTGAAACCTGGATATGAATCGTTCGGGACAAACCGATCGCCGGCCCCTTTGGCAGCGGACCCATCGAAGGCATCTCACCTTCCATGCGTATGAACAGAAGCCATGCCAGTGGCACGATAACGATTATGGAAACGATTGCCAATAGATAGGCCCTAACATTTTTTTTCTTTGATTTCAATTAGTTGCACCACATTTTGTTTGTTTAAATTTTCCAGAGATAATAACAGCTTGCGTAAATGTAATCAAGACCTGATTTCCTTTTTCGCTGCTTGACTTTTAAACACCCCCACGATAAATAATGAAAAAAATATAACTTGATCGGTCATGAAGGACTGCAGAATATGAATCATATTGTTAAGACAGGCCCGGTTTCCATCGGCAGGGGATGCCCGCTGGTGTTGATTGCGGGCCCCTGTGTCATTGAAGATTATAAAACAACATTTGAAATTGCCCGTTTTTTGAAAGAACTCACAGCCAGCCTGTCCATGGGATTTATCTTCAAGGCCTCCTATGACAAGGCAAACCGGACTTCCATCAGTTCTTACAGAGGTCCCGGGTTAGACAAGGGGATTGATATCCTCGGTCAGATCAAAAAAGAGCTG
The DNA here is from genome assembly GCA_942490765.1 of uncultured Desulfobacterales bacterium. Lineage (GTDB taxonomy): Bacteria > Desulfobacterota > Desulfobacteria > Desulfobacterales > 4572-123 > 4572-123. The sequence continues at coordinate 24,886 of CALNYM010000036.1, forward strand.
GACATTCAGATTATTTCGGATGTCCATTCTGTTGAAGAGATTGCCGAAGCATCCCAGATTCTGGATATCATTCAAATCCCTGCCTTCTTATGCCGCCAGACCGATCTGATTGCGGCAGTGGCCAGGACCGGCAAGGTCGTGAATATCAAGAAGGGCCAGTTTATGGCGCCCTGGGATATGGCCAATGTGGTGGACAAGGCCACCGCTTCCGGCAGCCACCGAATCTTGCTGACGGAACGGGGCGTGATGTTCGGTTACAATAATCTCGTGGTGGATTTTCGGGGGCTGAAGATCATGCAGGATATGGGCTGGCCGGTCATTTTCGATGCCACCCACAGTATTCAGCTGCCCGGCGGATCGGGCAGCTCTTCCGGGGGGCAGCGCGAATTTGCGCCGGTGCTGGCCAAAGCAGCCGTTGCCGTGGGTGTGGACGGTCTGTTCATGGAAGTCCATCCGGACCCGGACAAGGCCCTTTGCGATGGGCCGAACTCTCTGCCCCTTGATTCTCTGGCAGAACTGCTGGCACGGTTCAAGGCCATTCGCACGGCGGCCGTGTCGGAACCGGATTGAAAGGGGTATCATGACAGATTCCATGGTTATTGAAAAACTCAAACGCATAAAACTGCTCCTGCTGGATGTAGACGGTGTTATGACCGACGGCGGTATTATCTACAACGACCACGGCGAGGAAATTAAAAAATTTAGCAGTCGCGATGGGTTTGGGCTGAGAATATTGATGGATGCAGGCATAGACGTTGGCATTGTCACCGGCAGAAAATCAGGTGTACTGTTGCACCGGTGTAAAAATCTGGGCATCAGCCTCATATTTGACGGCATCATCGAAAAAGACAGTGTGCTGGAACCGGTATTGCAACAGACTCGCATTGGTTCGGAAGAAATCGCTTTCATGGGTGACGATCTTATTGACCTGCCGTTGATGAAAAGAGTGGGGCTGGCCGTAACCGTGGCCGATGCCCATGAAACCGTGCTGGAACATGCTCATCTGGTAACATGTGCAAAAGGCGGGGCCGGGGCCGTGCGGGAAGTTTGTGAAGCGATCCTCAAGGCGAAAGGACTTTGGGCTAACATTATCGGCCGTTTTTTACAATAATGCCTCAGCACCGTGGTAACATAAAAAAGATAAAACTGGCATCGATCCTGGTGGTTATCGGCGTTCTCTGTACTGTGATTGTTATTTATGTAAAGTATCGGAACACCATGAATCTGCCGGAGGACATTTCCGTAAATTTAAGCCAGGAGGGTCTGTTATCCATTAAAAAAATTTCTCAAACGGCGACCCGCAACGGAATGACCGAATGGACCTTGAAGGCGGATTCAGCCAAGTACAGTGATTCTAAAAGCGAGGCGGTCTTAGATCATATTTCCATTGTCTTTTTTCTGGAAAATGGTGAAAAGCTTTTCCTGAAAGCCCAAAAAGGGGTACTTCATACCGAGAGCAGAGATATTGAAGTATCTGGTGACGTGGTTTTAACGAATAAAAAGTATGAGATAAAAACCGAAAGCCTGGATTATCAGCATGAAAAACGGATCATCTCATCCCATCGACCGGTTGAAATTGAGGGGCCGGCAACGAAAATAACGGCCGACGCACTTTTTTTTGATCTTAATACGAGAAGAACCCGCCTTACCGGCTCTGTAAAAGGAAATTTTAATGGCATCGGAATTTTTTAAAAAAATAGATTCTTGGTTTTTTTTAATTGTTATGCTAGGCTTTGTCTATATCGACCCTGGTGTGGTGTCGGCAGGCGCTGTTGAAAATCCGTTGCCGGTTACCGGTAACCTGATTGACAAAGGACAGGAACTGGTGATCACAGCCGATCGGCTGGAGGCAGATCTCAAAGAAAATTATTCTGAATTCAGCGGCACGGTCAAGGCTGTTCAGGGGGACACCGTCATTACAGCAGACCGGCTCAGGATTTTTTTCAAAAGCAGCTCGAACCGTTCCGGGCAATTGGCTGTGGGGGAAGATGCCGTTGAAAAAATAATCGCCAGGGGTAATGTGACCATAACGGCCGCAGACATGACGGCCTTTACCAGCGAGGCTTCCTATATAAATGAAAGTCGCCTGCTTGTCTTGACCGGCCCTGATTCAATGATCAAAAGTGGCCCAAATTCCATTGTTGGCGCTAAGATCACCCTGGATCGGGCCAGTGGCCGGATAACGGTTGAAAATAGTGCGGAAAATCAGGTCAAGGCCTTGTTTTTTACAAATGGAAAGGGCCTTAACTGATTTTGGTCAGGTACTGAATATATGCGATGACAACATTAATAGTAAAGGGGCTGGTAAAAAAATATCATGGCCGTCAGGTTGTCAGTTCCGTCAATCTGGAGGTCCCCGGCGGTTGTGTGGTGGGTCTGCTGGGCCCCAATGGGGCCGGCAAGACCACTACTTTCTATATGATTGTCGGTATGATAAAACCCGACAGCGGTCGTGTGTTTCTTGATGAGGAAGATATCACCGATGATCCGATGTATGTGCGGGCACGCAAAGGATTGGGATATCTGCCCCAGGAAACATCTATTTTCAGAAAGCTGACGGTGAAACAGAACATCATGGCGATTCTGGAGGTTCTGCCGGGGCAAAAATCCGGCAGAAAAGAATTAACCGATTCATTGTTGGACGAACTGGGCATAAAGCACCTTGCCCATGAAAAGGCCGGTGTGTTATCCGGTGGTGAACGACGCCGTCTGGAGATCACGCGGGCACTGGCCACCGAACCGTCATTTATTTTGTTGGATGAGCCTTTTGCCGGCATTGACCCTTTGGCGGTGATCGATATAAAAAAAATTATCGCCCATTTGAAAAATCGTGGTATAGGCGTCTTGATCTCCGACCATAATGTAAGAGAAACCCTTGAAGCCTGCGACATGGCGTATATATTAAGTGATGGTAAGATCATCGAATCGGGCGCTCCGGAAAAAATTGCCGTAAGCGAAATTGCCCGAAGAATCTATTTGGGAGACGAGTTTAAACTTTAAACATGGCCCTTGAATTAAGACAACAACTGAAGCTGACCCAGCAATTGATCATGACCCCTCAGTTGCAGATGGCGATTAAACTGCTGCAATTATCGCGTCTGGAACTCATGGACGTCATCCGTCAAGAGATAGAAGAAAACCCCGCGCTTGAAGAGATGCAGGAGGGTACCGTTGAAGAAAAATCGGTGGAGGTCACTACCCGCGAGAGTGATACGCCCGATTCATCGGAGATAAAGGAAGTAACCATCGACGATAGACTCCATGAGGAAATTGACTGGGCCAACTATCTGGATGAGTATAACTCCGCCGGAAAAACACATTTTGAGTCCGAAAAAAAAGACCGGCCCGGTTTTGAAACCTTTCTTGCCAGCCGGACAACCCTTCGGGATCATCTTCTCTGGCAACTTGCCATGACCAATCCGACCCATGAGCAGGAAATCATTGGCAGTTTGATTGTCGGTAACCTGGACGAAAAAGGGTATCTGGATGCAACGGTGGAAGGGATCGCACAGCGCGGCGATATGGATCCCCAAAAGGTAGCGGATGTTCTGGCGTTGCTTCAGACGTTTGATCCCATTGGTATCTGCGCCCGGAATTTAAAAGAATGCCTTTTGATACAGGTTCGGCATTTTAAGATCGACAACAGCCTCGTCACCCATATTATCAGCGATCATCTCAACCACCTTGAGAATAAAAATTACAAGGCCATCAGTTCGGCTTTAAAGGTGAGTATCGATAAAATCGTTTCCGCCGTTGAAATTATCAAGGGGCTTGAACCCCGGCCCGGCAGGGAATTCAGCGAAGAAGAGCCGATCTATATCACCCCGGATATTTATGTCTACAAAATGGAGGGCGAATTTGTCATCATGCTCAATGATGACGGTATGCCCAAGCTGCGGGTCAATAATTTTTATAAGCAGGCCGTTATGAAGGGTCAGGTGGTATCTGCGCAGACGCGGGAATATATTCAGGAAAAATTTCGTTCCGCTACATGGTTGATCCGCAGTATTCATCAGCGTCAGAAAACGATTTATAAAGTGATGGAAAGTATAATGCGTTTCCAACGCGATTTTTTCGAGCATGGCGTCACCCATTTAAAACCCATGGTGCTCAGGGATGTCGCCGATGACATTGAAATGCATGAATCCACCATCAGCCGGGTGACAACCAATAAATACGCCTTTACCCCCCAGGGTATTTTTGAATTGAAATATTTTTTTAATAGTTCTATTAAGCGGGTTCATGGGGAATCCGTTGCGTCGGCCAGCGTACAGGAGGAAATAAGGCGGATTATCGCAGGAGAGAATTCTAAAAAACCCTACAGCGACAAAAAGATTGAAATGATATTGAAAGAGGCCAATATCGATATCGCCAGGCGAACGGTTGCCAAGTACAGGGAAATTTTAGGTGTATTGTCCTCAAGCAAGCGCAAGCAGTTTTAAACAGCGAGAGGATGCAATCCGGGATTCGGATAAATCGGGAATGACAATTTTTCACCCCGTTTTGCCCGGTTCAATTCTTTCAAACCCATTACAAAGGAGGTTGTATATGCAGACAGCGGTAACATTCAAGAACCTCGATTCCTCCGAAAATCTGAAATCATATGTGTGTAACAAACTCGACCGGTTTGATCGATTCCTTGACAATCCGGCGGAGGCCAGCGTTGTCCTTGCGGTGGAAAAATTCAGACACCAGGCTGAAATTAATATTTCCGGAGATCGGCTGAATATCAACGGTAAAGAAGAAACCGACAATATGTATTCAGCCATTGATATGGTTCTGGATAAGCTGGAAAAACAGATAAAAAAAAGTAAACAGAAAACAAGGGAGCACCGAAGTGCCGCAAAAGGCAAGGCAAGAAAATTTGATACGGCTGTCACAACTGGCCCCGATGATGACGGTATCACCCAGATCAGAGTCAAAAATATCGAATTCAAGCCCATGGATGTAGAAGAGGCGGTCATGCAGATGGAACTGGGCAATAAAGATTTTCTGGTGTTTACAGATGCCCGGACGGATAAGGTGAATGTCCTTTACCGCTGCAAAGACGGTCATTACGGATTAATTCAGCCAAACCGGTAATACCTGGAAATTCGTTGCCGGATGGGTGACGGGGTGTGCCTGGTTATTTTACACGCAACAATGTCCTCAATGCTTTATGGGGCAGGGGATATCAGCTGAATATAGCGTCTTTTGATTTTATTGCGGCCTTCAGTTTTGATGTTTAACAACACAGCCGGTTGGCCACTATCCCTCAGCGAATTTGTAACTATATGAAAATACTTGATGCACTGCAAAAAGAAGCGATTTTAGTGAACTTGAACGCCAGCGATAAAAAAGGGGTTCTCGATGAACTGGCAACCCCGGTGGCGCGGATCGTTAATCAGAATAAGGAAGACCTTGTCAGGGTTTTAATTGAGCGTGAACGCCTTGGCAGCACAGGAATCGGCGGCGGTGTCGGCATTCCACACGGTAAATTCAAAGAATTAAAATCCCTGTGCCTGGGGTTTGGCCTCAGTCGTGAGGGGGTTGATTTTGAATCCATTGACGGCCGGCCGACGCACTTGTTTTTTCTCCTGGTCACACCTGAAAATTCAACCGGCCTTCATCTGAGAGTGCTTGCAAAAATTTCAAGAATGCTTAAAAGCGATGAGTTCAAACAGCGTCTGCTGGCGGCCGTTGATAGCGATGATATCGTTTCCATTATAAGGGAGGTAGACGAAGAGTTCTGAATCTAAAAAAATAATGTGAGGGATTTAAAGATATTTATAATTACAGGCTGTGCCGGTTCCGGTAAAAGTACGGCCCTTGATGCTTTTGAAGACTCAGGATTTTATTGTGTCGACAATATGCCCGTAGCGCTTCTGCCGGCTTTCCTTGGTTTGCCCATTCAGGCCGATCCGGGTATCGCCGGATTCGCTTTTGTCATGGATTCGCGGGAAAAAGGGTTTTTAACGGAATATGGGTCCATACTGGCGGCTATCCGGGCAGATGGATACGATCTCGAAATTATTTATCTCGAAGCCGCTGAAGAGATCCTGATGAAGCGTTTCAGCGAAACCCGCCGTCAGCATCCCCTGTCTGGGGAAAAAACGCTTTTAGACGGTATCCGCCATGAGTATCATCTGTTGCATGATTTGAGGTCTGCCGCTGCCAGAGTTATCGATACCTCCCACTTTAATGTTCATGAACTGAAAACCCTTATACAGAGTCTGGCCCATAAAAACAAAAACCCTTCGGGGATGCGAATCGGTATCCTTTCTTTTGGATTCAAATATGGCATCCCCATGGATGCCAACCTTGTGATGGATGTTCGGTTTCTTGCAAACCCATACTTTGTGAATGGCCTTAGAGATCGGGACGGTAGAGACCCGGCTGTCCGGGAATTTGTTTTAGGTAATTCAAGCTGCATCCAATTTTTAAAGCATTATTTTGATTTGCTTGATTATCTGATCCCCCTTTACGTAAATGAGGGTAAAGCGTATCTGACCATTGCCGTTGGTTGCACCGGCGGCCACCACCGCTCTGTCGCCATTGCGCTGGCGGTTAATGAATATTTACAAAATTCCGGGTATAAAACCGGTATTACACACAGAGATATAGATCTTTAGTTGTCAGCTCCAGGGCAGGGAAAAGCAACAGGTCGCGTATCGCACCCAATGATAGGAATTTTTATATGATCGGTATACTGATAGTCACCCATGAAAAGCTTGGGGAGGCATTGATTGATGCGGCTGAATTCATTCTTGCCGCAAAGCTTGAAGCGACGCTGGCCATTTCCATCAATATAAATGAAGATGCTGAAAAATTGCGGGATAAGATTGCCCGTGGCATAAAAGCGGTTGATGGGCAGCAGGGGGTGGTTATTCTGACCGACATGTTTGGCGGGACACCTTCCAATTTGAGCTACGCTTTTCTCGATGAGGGCCTTGTGGAAGTTTTGTCGGGTGTTAATCTTCCGATCCTTATCAAGGCGGTGAATGCCCGGTCTGCCATGGATTTAAGTAAACTGACCGAAACCCTCGAAGTTTATGGTAAAAAAAGCATCTCCATGGCCAGTGGCATATTAAGGGGCAATAAACGAAGTTGAAATATTTGTTAAAAAAGAGTTTGTTTTTTTGTGCATTATGTGCACATAACACTGCGCTCAAGTATAATGATAGGTTCGCCTGAATAGGTTCATTTTGGGCTTTTGCGCCGATAAACGGCAAAAAACGATTGAAACAAATACCGGCAATGGATTGCCGGAAATTTGATTGGGAGGTAATATGAGTACAAAAATAGGTATAAATGGATTTGGCAGAATAGGGCGGATGGTTTTCAGGGCCGCAATGAAGCATCCCGATGTGGAGGTTGTTGCCATCAACGATCTTACAGATTCGGTCACCATGGCCCATTTGTTGAAGTATGACAGTGTTCACGGTCGTTTGGCGGAAAGTGTAACCGCCAAAGAGGGCGCCATTGAAGTTGATGGCCGGTCCATCCCCATAACCTCTGTTAAAGATCCGGCCCTTCTCAGATGGAAAGAGTTCGGAGTGGATATTGTCGCCGAATGCACCGGGTTGTTCAGGGATGCTGAAAGTGCTTCCAAACATCTTTCCGCCGGTGCCCGCAAGGTTATCATCTCCGCCCCTGCCAAAGATCCTGACATTACCATTGTCATGGGCGTCAACTCAAGCCAGTATGATCCACGCAATCATCATATTGTTTCCAATGCGTCCTGTACCACCAACTGCCTGGCCCCGGTGGCCAAGGTGTTGCTGGAAAATTTCGGCATCCGGTGCGGACTCATGACCACTATCCATTCCTACACAGGAGATCAGCGGCTTCTTGATTTTCCGCACAAGGACCTTCGCCGTGCAAGGGCTGCCGCCCTGTCCATGATTCCCACAACCACTGGTGCAGCCAAGGCCGTGGCCCTGGTATTGCCCGAACTGGCCGGTAAGCTCAATGGCCTGGCCGTCAGGGTCCCCACGCCCAATGTGTCTATCGTGGATTTAGTGGCCACACTGGAAAAATCAGGGGTGACCGTGTCTGATGTCAACACCGCGCTCAAGGAAGCTTCCGAAGGAATGCTGTCAGGTATCCTGGGATATTGTGACGAACCGCTGGTATCCACGGACTTTAATGGATCGGTCCTTTCCTCCGTCGTTGATGCGGGGACCACCTATGCCGTTGATAATATGGTCAAAGTGCTCTCATGGTATGATAACGAAACCGGCTATTCAACCCGTATGGTTGACCTGGCCGCCATGATTGGGGAACAGTTGTAACAAAGCGGTCGTGAATGGATGGAGAAATCGTATGGAAAATAGAAAACCGTTGATCGCCGGGAACTGGAAGATGTTTAAAACCTGCCCGGAGGCTAAGGACACGGCCGCCCGCCTTGCAGCACTGACGGCTGATGCCACTGTTGATGTGATGATTGCGCCGCCATTTACAGCGCTCTCGGTTGTGGCCGAAGCCATTAAGGGCAGCAAGGTATCCCTTGGTGCCCAGGATCTTTTCTGGGAAACGGAAGGGGCCTTTACCAGTCAGATTTCAGCGCCCATGCTGTTGTCAACAGGCTGCAGTTATGTGATTATCGGGCACAGTGAACGGCGGCAGTATTTTGGTGAAACAGATGAGACCGTTAATAAAAAGATACGGGCTGCCGTCAAGGCCGATCTTATCCCCGTTTTCTGTATCGGTGAAACCGAAAAACAAAGAGAATCAAAAGAAACTTTTTCTGTTCTTGACAAACAGATAAAAAAAGGTTTAAAAGATTTTTCTTCAGATGATCTGGGAAAACTGGTTGTTGCATATGAACCGGTCTGGGCTATTGGAACGGGTAAAACCGCCACAACCGCGCAGGCACAGGAGGTTCACGGGTTTGTCAGGTCGTTGATGGCTGAAAGCTTTTCAGGTTCTTTTGCCGAATCCGTCAGGATACTGTACGGGGGAAGCGTTAAACCGGGTAATATCAAAGAATTGATGGATTTACCGGATATTGATGGTGCACTTGTCGGCGGCGCCAGCCTTGATGCGAAAGTGTTCAGTGAAATCGTCCTTTATTAACAAGCCGATGGGTTTTTAAAGAAATATATTATGTCAGTATTTTTTATAGTTATACACGTTATCGTTTCCATCGCCTTAATTCTCATTGTCCTTTTGCAGACCGGCAAGGGCGCGGACATGGGTGCCGCTTTCGGCGGCGGCAGCAGTCAGACTCTGTTTGGCAGTAGCGGTTCTTCAACGATTTTAAGCAAGGCCACCACAGTTGCGGCAGTGATTTTTATGCTGACCTGCCTTGTGCTGGCATATGCGAGCAGTCATGAAAAGACCGGCGTCTCCATTATGAAGACGACGGCCCCTGCCCAGGTGGAGCAGCCCGCAACCCCACAGGATACAGGCAGTGCTGCACCGGTGGAACCGGCACCGCCGGCGAAAACCGATTAGTGTATTTTTTTAGATGGTTACCTCATGTGCCGAAGTGGTGGAATTTGGTAGACACGCTATCTTGAGGGGGTAGTGGGCTACGCCCGTGCCGGTTCAAGTCCGGCCTTCGGCACCATTAATATTGAGAGGGGTTCACAGAAAAACAAATCTGTGAGCCTTTGCCTTTTGGCTTTTGTTGGGGTTTTTTGTTGAATAAAATTTCACCCAAGTTCGCCAAAATAAATCAAGGCGGCGTCGCCGGGGCCGAGGTAGGCACACCAGGGCAGAATCCCGGCCGGGCGAGGCCAGGTCCGAAATTGTGGCGGCCGCAGGACGCCGCAGGGGGGCGACCGTAGCCGCATAATCGGGCGCGCGGGCGAAAACCGCCGGGGACGCGGGCGCCGCCCGAGCAACGATCAGGAGAAAGAACTCGCCGGGAAACGGGGCCGGCCGCCGCATCGGGAGGGGCCAACCCGCGGCAGGCGACGCACTCGGGGGGGAAGTCCCACCGCGGCGCCGGGGCAGGGAGACAAGCACGCAAATTACAATTCACAACGGCCGCTCCAGCACGGCCCGGGCCGGGCGGGCCCGGAAACGACCAGGGGGCGCGGACCCGCGGGGGCACCGAACCGGAAGGTGGGGCGCGGGGCAGGAAACGCGCGTCAACAACATGCCGGGGGCCCGAATCGTCGGGACCGGCGAGGGGGGCGCTGCCGGCACTCAGGGAATCACGGGGACACCGCACGGGACGCCGAAAATCAATTCCGCGTGCACAAAAGGACGCTCGCGGCGGGGAGCACCAACCCGGGGCGGGTCGGCGACCGCGTCGCGCGGGGGGGCACCGGCGTCCCGGGCGATTAGCCGGCGCAGCGGGGGCAAAAGACACGCATTCGGGGGGGGGGGAGCGGGCTCAAAAGGATGGAGGCAACGGACATCGTGGAGAGAAAGCCCCCGGGGGGGGCGACAACGGGGGGGGACCACGGGAGAGACCCGACCCACTAGTCACGCCACGCCTCCCGATACCCCGACGCCGCGCCGCCGGGGGGACCCGACGGCGCGGGGGACGGCCGACGCACCGGCGGGACGCAGAAACCAGGAGCGGACAAACGGGGCGGCCGGCGGCGGGCCGGCAGCACGCGCAAAAACGGGCCGAAGCAGGCCCGGAGGGCAGCGAGCGGCACACGAGCCAATAAGGCAGGGGCACGGGGGCACACAGGGACGACCCGGATAGGGGGCTAAAACAGGGGGCAACAGACGCCGCAAAGCGGCACAACGCATTAGGAGAGACCCCCCCGCGCTAACTGGCAAGGGTTTCAAATAGGGTGCTAAAATCAAATAACCCAGTCCCGTAATGGCATTATTGAAAAACTTATGCTGTGCTGAAATTGGGATTATGGCAGTTATTCCTTGTTTTTTGCGATCTGTTTTTCGTACGATAGTTTTACCCCCTCATTTCCTTTTTGACGGCGATATATGAAAAAGATTAAGCTGATCCGTCCTGCAATTTCAACCTTTTTCCATTTATTGTAATTCTGGGTTTCCAATACCCTTTGTTTGTCAATGATGGACAGTTGGATTTTGTGGACAGCCTTCATTTTGGACTCTTTAGGGACGTCCATTGGATTATTGGTTTACAATGAACGATACATATGATAATGGAAATGAATGCCACGAAAAGCCAGAATAGACACGCCCGGTGCACTGCATCATATCATTGTTCGCGGAATTGAGCGGCGAAAGATTTTCTGCGATGATTTGGATCGGGAAAATTTTATTGAACGCTTTGGCATCGTTTTGACCGAAAGCGATACCCCCTGTTTTGCCTGGGCCTTGATTCCCAATCACGCACATTTGTTATTGAGGACAGGGACGACGCCGATGGCCACGGTGATGCGACGGCTTTTGACCGGGTATGCCGTAAGCTTTAACCGGCGCCACCGCCGTCATGGCCAGGTGTTTCAAAATCGCTACAAATCCATTTTGTGTCAGGAAGATGCGTATTTAAAGGAGCTGGTGCGCTATATTCATTTAAACCCGTTACGGGCCCGCCTGGTTAACGATTTGAAGGGGTTAGATAAATATCCGTTCAGCGGTCACAGTGTCTTGATGGGCAAAAAAAAACTTGGTTGGCAGGACGCAGACTATGTTTTAAAACTCTACGGCACAAAAAAACAGCCGCCCGAAAGGGGTACCGTGAATATGTCGAAAAGGGGATTTGCGACGGTCGCCGTCCGGACCTGGTCGGCGGCGGGTTAATCCGCAGTGCCGGTGGTTGGCGTGCCGTCAAGGCCATGCGTCGCGGGATGGAACGGATGAAAGGAGATGAGCGCATATTGGGCGACGGGAATTTTGTGGCATCCGCACTACACGCCGCCCGGGAAAACCTGGAAAGCCAATATGAACTCAAATCGAAAGGGTACGGTTTTGACTGGCTGGTTGGGCGTGTCGCGCTGCTGATGAATCTCGAACCCGGTGAGATATTGTCCGCCGGCAAATACCCCCAAAGGGTCAAAGCCCGCAGTTTGTTATGCTATTGGGGAGCGCGGGAACTCGGGATGACGACAGTCGCATTGGCTGAAAAAGTCAATTTAGCGCAACCCACGGTCAGCCAGGCGATTTCAAGGGGGCAAAAAATTGCCGAAGATCTGGGATTACGGTTTTGCGATGAGATAAACCAATAATCCAATGTCCCTCAACACCCACATGATCGGCCTCTTTTTTTTGATCATGCTTCATCATACACACCCATTAATAAAAGGCAAATTGTGCTAACCGCGAGGTTTGTTGGTTATGTGACATGAATGTGAGAAAATATAAAAGGAGTTTAAATTATGGAAGAAATTAAATTTAAAGGATTTGTAGTCGAAGCGCTTGATGATAAATTTGTAAGGAGTATTAAAACAAGATCTGTTAGTGATTTACCTGGAAATGAGTTGTTAATCAAGGTTCGATATTCCTCCTTAAACTATAAAGATGCGCTTTCCGCAAATGGAAATAAGGGAGTAACAAAAAAATACCCACACACTCCAGGAATTGATGCTGTTGGTACAGTTGTTCGTTCCGATAATAAAAAGTTCCGTGAAAATGAAAATGTTATCGTCACGAGCTATGACTTGGGAATGAATACACCCGGCGGTTTTGGACAATATATTAGGGTACCATCAGATTGGGCGGTAAAATTACCGGAAGAAATGTCGATGAAAGAGTCTATGATAATTGGAACGGCGGGTTTGACAGCCGGGATGTCTGTTTTAAGACTGACTGAAAATATAAAACCTGAACATGGAAAAGTTGTGGTTTCCGGAGCAACTGGGGGCGTAGGATCTCTAAGTATATCCATCCTTGCAAAATTGGGTTACACTGTTTCAGCTATTTCAGGTAAGGAAAAAGATACCGATTTTCTATTTGACATAGGCGCATGCGAAGTTATTGCGCGAAAAGATTTTGAACAAGAAAATACTCGTCCCATGATGAACGGGATTTTTGCAGGCGGTATAGATACAGTAGGTGGAAGTATCCTTGATAATATAATCAAATCAACTCAACCTATGGGCGTGGTTACATGCTGTGGCAATGTTGCTTCAGCAAAACTCACTCCCACGGTATTTCCGTTTATTCTGAGAGGGGTATCTTTAATCGGCATCGACTCTCAAAATTATCCAATGGCTTATAGAGAAGTCGTTTGGAATAAATTGGCCAAAGAATGGAAACCCGATAATTTGATGAAAGTTTGTACCGAAATTTCTTTAACTGAATTAAGTGATAGTATCGATCTAATGCTCAGTGGAAAAATAAAAGGAAGAATTGTTTTGAATTTGGAGGCATAAATACATCACACAATAAGGCTAATGCAACCGGTGCAAAAAACAGCGCGGCTGATTAGCGTTAACTCAAGAGGTAGATCTCAGTGAAACATAATCCCAATACACTATTCCTATCTCATGGTGGTGGGCCAATGCCACTTCTTGGCGATGAGGGGCACAAAGAGATGGTGAATTGTTTGCAAGACATCGCTACTAAGATAATTAGGCCAGCGGCTATCATCGTGGTAAGTGCACATTGGGAGGAAACCATACCGACCATTACTTCCGGGGCGAACCCAAGCTTAATTTACGATTATTACGGATTTCCACAAGAATCGTACAATATTGAGTACCCTTGTATGGGGGAGCCTAAGCTATCGGAGCAGATTTACAATTTGCTGGAAAGCGCAGGAATTGACGCTAATCTCAATGAAAAACGGGGTTTTGATCATGGCCTTTTTGTGCCATTAAAAATAATGTACCCCAATGCGGATATTCCATGCGTTCAACTGTCCCTTGTTAAGGGTCTTGACCCCGATGAGCACTTGAATATAGGGCGGGCTCTTCAAAATCTGGATTATAAAGATTTGCTCGTTATTGGTTCGGGTTTTTCATTTCATAATATGAAGGCTTTTTTTGAATCAGATACCAACGCGGCAAAAGCAATGAATGAAGCCTTTGAGACCTGGCTGCTGGAGACATGTGCCAATTCAGGTTTCAGTGAAAAGGAAAGGAAAAACAGGCTGTCCCAATGGGCTAAAGCCCCTTCTGCCCGTTATTGTCATCCCAGAGAAGAGCATTTGTTACCGTTACACGTCTGCTACGGTATTGCTCAGCAAAGTTGTTCGGAGTGTTTTGAATTGGAGATACTAAACAAGAAGTCGAGCATGTATCTTTGGTCAACAAAATGTTAATGGGCATTTGGGGGATGGCCATTTGGAATACGTCCATTGAATTATTGGTTTGCAATGAATGATATAAACGATAATGGAAATGAATGCCACGAAAAGTATGAATCGTGCGTCTTTGACAGCGGTAGTTTGGAAGGCACACCTGAAGAAGCTTTTGATACTTCTTTTGTTTATCTGATGGAATGACCGTGAGGTCGAACCAGCGGGTGAATTTGTCCGGGCAAAGCGACGCGCCCGGCAGGTTACCCGCAAGGTTGTACATTTGTTGGTCCTAAATTCGTTCGAGGTGTCCAATGAAAACAGAAGATATGTATAAGGAACGATACAAATTAAAAAACACTCCATGGGATATCGGAAAACCTGATTTCAATCTTATTGAGGTCGTAAATCAAATCCCCATACAAAAATGCAAAGCTCTCGATATTGGTTGCGGAACCGGTGATAATTCTATATGGCTTGCTCAAAACGGATTCGACACAATTGGTACAGATACTTCTTCCGACGCATTGGAAAAAGCGAAAGATAAAGTTTCAAAAGCGAATCTGACCTGTAGTATATTAAATATTGATTTTCTCACTCAAAAAGTCGAAGGAGCGCCCTTTGGTTTTGCTTTCAGGGCATGGAGGTGTTTATTGCGTAAGCGTATTTAAAAGTAGTAGGTAGAGATAGCAATATATTCAATGTACAACGAACCACGATTTTATCCAGTGGAATAAATTGTTACAGCTGATGTTTTTCGTCGCAAGCTCCTCATAACACAGTTGAGCCTGTCGATAGGAGGGCGCCGCACATCGGCGATCGGACTAGACAAACAGGAATTTGTTAAAATAAAATTTAAAGAGAAAGCCAAATGAACAATTGGTTTAAAATAGATCAAATTGACAAGGAAACTTATATTATAAGCGAATACCGCCACTGGGAGGAAACGCATTGTTACCTGCTGAATGGCTCTGAACACAGCTTGCTGATTGATACCGGGCTTGGAATCTGTAATATCTATGATAAAGTCATTAAGCTAACTGACAAGCCAGTTACCGCAGTAGCCACCCATATTCACTGGGATCATATTGGCGGTCATAAATACTTTCCAGACTTTTACGCTCATGAGAATGAATTGAACTGGCTTAGCGGAGAATTTCCTCTGACGATGGAGCAGATTAAAGGCATGGTCGTTGACCGCTGTGACCTGCCGAAAGGGTATGATGTAAACAAATATGAATTCTTTCAGGGTAAGCCGACAAGTGTACTAAAGGATAATGAAGTTATTAATATTGGAGACCGCTTTGTTCAAATAGTGCATACGCCCGGCCATTCGCCAGGGCATATGTGTTTTTGGGAAAAGGAGCGCGGTTATCTTTTTACTGGTGACTTGGTTTATAAAGACACGTTATTGGCCTACTTTCCGTCAACCGATCCAGAGGCGTACCTCAAATCTCTGGAGCGGGTGTCGGCGCTGTCGGTGAAGTATGTGTTCCCGGCACATCACACTTTGAATATTCAACCTGAGATTCTGGGCAGAATGCGTGACGCTTTTCGGCAGTTGAAAGATGAGGGCAAATTGCATCATGGCAGCGGAACATTTGACTATGGTGACTGGGCTGTATGGCTATAATCGGTCAAGGTTTCAATTCACAAATTTCAATTTGCAAAAGCGATTGATTAATCAGTAAAAAGAATTTTAATGATGTATTTATATGGAAAAAAAGAAAAATACCCAACATTATTTTGAAGAGGGACCGGGCCATCCGGGGGGCTTTTGGCCAGGCAAATCAAAAGGCCTGCTGTGGCAGTTGACTCATGCCTCGACAATCACGCCCGGCCCCTTAAAATAGCGAGAGACTTAATAGATAAAGTAAAAGAGATGAAGAAACTATCAATCGTATTTTTTTTATTCTTAATGGGGTGTGTTGGAATACCTGAACATGTAAACCCCGTTGATAATTTCAAGATTAGAGAAATATCTGGGTAAGTGGTACGAAATTGCGAGGTTGGATCATTCATTTGAGCGTGGTTTGACCCACGTAACTGCAGATTACAGTTTGCGGGATGATGGTGGTGTCAGAGTACTGAATCGTGGGTACTCTGCTAAAGCAGGCTCATGGAAAGAAGCCGAAGGCAAGGCTTATTTTGTGAAAGGATCTAATCAGGGTTACCTGAAAGTGTCTTTCTTTGGCCCCTTTTATGGTTCTTATATCGTTTTTGGACTTGACCATGAGAATTACCAATATTCACTCGTATGCGGCCCTAACAAATCTTATTTGTGGATTCTGGCAAGAAGCCCAATAATGAAACAAGACATAAAAGATACGCTCATAGAAGCAGCATCAGCATCGGGATTTGAAACGAACAAATTGATATTTGTCGATCATGGGAAATTGTCTGACAATGCTAATGCAGCGAATGCAAAAAGCCACGCGGCTGATTAGCGGTCATGCGCATATAGATGTTAGTCATTTAGCAGCTACCCCACCAGGCCTGGAAATCACCGCTAATGTTGAATTAATGGAAGTCGTTGGCAAAAAGCTTGTGTTTTCAGTAGCGGCGCACGATGGAATTGATCTTATTTCAAAGGGCCGTCACGAACGATTTGTTGTCAACAAAGAAAAATTTGATGCCAAAGTCAATGAAAAGAAAAGATATCCCTGTACCCTTTAATGGGATATTTCAAACGCTAAAAACTCCTTGACAATAAGTGCTCCCGGCCGCTATTAGAAGCTTTTAATAATGTTTGAAAGTTCTATCAGCAGGAAAGGCATAATATGGTATCTGCAAAAAGTGGTTATCCGCCCGAAAAACCGCTGACCCCCACCATGGAAGACTATCTTGAAGCGATTTTTGACCTGGAAAAAAGCAAGAAAGCGGTTCGGGTCAAGGATATTGCCGGTCGGATGAATGTAAAGATGCCTACGGTGACCAGCATGCTCAAGACCTTGAGTGCCAAAGGGCTGGTTAACTATGAAAAATATGAGTATGTTGAATTAACGGTCAATGGCATCACGGTGGGGAAGGAAATCTCCAGGAGACATCAGGTGCTGTTCAAGTTTTTGACGGATATTCTGAAAATTAAATCACAGACAGCCGATGAAGAGGCCTGTAGAATGGAGCATGCACTCAGCACCGGTACCTTGAGCAGTATTACCGATTTTATGGAATTTATCCAGGCATGCCCCCGGGCCGGAGAAAGCTGGTTGGCTCAATTTGAAGAATTTCGGTTGCATGGCAGAAGGCCTGCGGATTGCGCTGAACGTACCCTGAGTTTTTCCTCTGATTTCAAGAAAAAGATAGATCGCCTGAAAGATTAGAAACCGAAAAGACTCGGTGTTGTCGACGTATCGTGTTTGTTGTTTTTCATATTTTTTTACACATAAAGTTAGATAAGCAAAACAATGATAGAAGAATCTTATCATCCATATGGTTGGTATTGATTCGGACACTTGGCAGGTGAATGTCTGTTACAAAGGCACGAAAATATAATGAAGGGTGCCATATGGCTGAAAGGGGAGGGATTTTATGTTGTGGCTTGTCTGTAAATTGTGATAAGATCCCAATTTTAAAAGTTTGAGAGAAATTGGACAGGATATGTTTTAAAGCCTTTTCATATTTGAATATGGGAACACTATCATCCGGTCTGATCAGACCCTGTATGGCGGGCCTGGGATGGGCTATAACTTAAGTAACAGATTGTTGTTAAAATGAAAAATATTCGTAACTTCAGCATCATCGCACATATCGATCACGGTAAATCAACCTTGTCCGACCGCCTGATTCAGTACACGGATCTGGTGGCGGATCGGGATTTCAGAAATCAGATTCTGGATACCATGGATATTGAAAGGGAGCGGGGCATTACCATTAAAAGCCAGTCCGTGTGCCTGCCCTATACGGCCAAAAACGGGAACCGTTATTTTCTCAACCTCATCGACACCCCCGGTCATGTGGATTTCACCTATGAAGTCTCCCGGGCACTGGCATCGTGTGAGGGGGCTCTGTTGCTGGTGGATGCCAGCCAGGGGGTGGAGGCTCAGACCCTGGCGAATCTTTATCTGGCCATGGAAAATGATCTTGAAATTATTCCCGTGATCAACAAGATTGATCTGCCATCTGCGGATATTGAACGGGTCAAGGCTCAAATCGACGAAGATCTGGGGCTGGATGCCGAAAGTGCTATCCAGGTTTCCGCCAAAGAGGGCATCGGTATTCAGGATCTGCTGGAAACCGTGGTTCATCGTCTACCGCCTCCTTTGGGAGATCGCCTGGCACCCTTGAAAGCCCTGATCTTTGACAGTCATTACGATCCTTTCAGGGGAACGATTGTTCATTTTCGTGTATTCCAGGGTGAAATTAAACCCGGTGACCGCATTGTTTTCATGTCTAACAATGCCGAATACCGGGTGGAGGAAGTGGGCCTTTTTCAGCTTGAGCGAAAGCCGGCCAAAACCCTGGGGGCCGGACAGGTCGGCTATATGATTGCCGGCATTAAAACCGTCAGTGATACCCGTTGCGGCGATACCATTACGTTGAAAAACAACCCCTGCCAGGCTGCCCTTGCGGGATTCAAAGAGGCCAAACCGGTGGTTTTTTCGTCGATTTATCCGGTGGCATCGGATGCCTATGAAGATCTGGCGGTGTCCCTGGAAAAGCTAAAACTCAATGATGCTTCCCTTGTCTATGAAAAGGATTCTTCGGCGGCCTTAGGATTCGGTTTTCGGTGCGGTTTTTTAGGCCTGCTGCACCTTGAAGTGGTCCAGGAACGCCTTGAACGGGAATACGACCTCTCCCTGATCCTTACGGCCCCGTCGGTTCAGTATGAACTGGGTATGCAGGACAAAACCGTAATGATCATTGATAATCCGGCGCTGTATCCGGACCCCACCCTTATTGAATATACAAAAGAGCCTTTTATCCGGGCTGCGATCATCATTCCGGACCGCTATATGGGAGCGGTCATGAAGCTTTGTCTGGACCGCAGGGGAATCAATAAGAATTATCAATACCTGACCAGTAATCGCCTGGAAATGATATTCGAGATGCCGCTGGCAGAGGTGGTGTATGATTTTTATGACCGCCTGAAATCCGTTACACAAGGGTATGGTTCCTTTGATTATGACTTGATCGATTTTCGGGAGACCGATCTTGTGAAAATCGATATTTTGATCAACAGTGAACGCGTGGATGCGCTTTCCCAGCTTGTTCACCGGGACAAGGCCGTTGAGCGAGGCCGGAATGCCTGTTCCAAATTAAGGGATGAAATCCCGCGCCAGATGTTTAAAATCGCCATCCAGGGGGCCATTGGTGCCAAGATTATTTCCCGTAAAACCATATCGCCCTTTCGCAAAGATGTGACGGCCAAATGTTAC
Source organism: uncultured Desulfobacterales bacterium (assembly GCA_942490765.1). GTDB lineage: Bacteria > Desulfobacterota > Desulfobacteria > Desulfobacterales > 4572-123 > 4572-123. The sequence goes on from CALNYM010000036.1 coordinate 44,374, forward strand.
GGCGGTGATATTAGCCGTAAGCGCAAGCTGCTGGAAAAGCAGAAAAAAGGCAAGAAGCGGATGAAAATGGTGGGCCAGGTCATGATCCCCCAGTCGGCTTTTCTGGCGGTACTTAAAACCGATGCCGATTGATTTTTGAACATTTACCGGAAAGGAAGCCTTTTATGGGAAGAACCCTTGCACAGAAAATATTCGATTCTCATCGGATTGACAATCCCAGTGGTGATATTCAGGTGCTGCGGCTGGATGCTGTTTTTTGCCATGAAATAACCACACCCATTGCGATCAATGATTTGATTCAGCGCGGCAAGGATCGCGTATTTGATCCCGCTAAAATAAAGGTCGTCATCGATCATGTTTCACCGGCCAAGGATTCCAAAACAGCCACCCAGGGTAAAATTCTCAGGGATTGGGCGCACCGCCATCATATATCCGATTTTTTTGATATCGGTCGCAATGGTATCTGCCATGCCCTTTTCCCGGAAAAGGGCTTTGCCCGTCCCGGTTTTACGATTATCATGGGCGACAGTCATACCTGTACCCATGGCGCCTTTGGTGCTTTTGCCGCCGGTGTCGGCACCACTGATCTTGAAGTGGGGATACTAAAGGGCGTATGCGTCTTCCGGGAACCCGCAACCATCAAAGTCAATATCACCGGCAAGCTGCAACCCGGTGTGTATGCCAAGGATGTGATTCTTTCCCTTATCGGCAAAATAGGTGTGAACGGTGCCACAAACAAAGTGATTGAATTCGGTGGACCGGTTGTATCGGCCATGAGCATGGAAGCGAGGATGACATTGTGCAATATGGCCGTCGAGGCGGGGGCAACCTGCGGGATATGCCCCCTGACATAACCACTGTGAACTATCTGTGGCCTTTTATTGAGGCGGATTACCCATCGGCAGAAGATGCACTTGCCGCCTTTGAAAGCTGGAATTCAGATGCGGATGCCGAATATGATGCCGTTATGACCCATGATGTGGGCAATCTGGAACCCATGGTGACCTTTGGATTCAAGCCGGATCAGGTAAAGGCTGTCCGGGAAATGGCCGGTACGCCGGTGGATCAGATATATATCGGATCCTGTACCAATGGCCGCATTGAGGATCTTCGGGTTGCGGCCCGTGTTCTGGACGGGAAGAAAATCAACGAACAGGTGCGCGGCATTGTATCCCCGGCGACCCCCAAAATATATGAACAGGCCCTGCAGGAGGGGATTTTGCAGATATTTCTATCCGCCGGATTCTGCGTTACCAATCCGACCTGTGGTGCCTGCCTGGGAATGAGTAATGGTGTGTTGGCCGAAGGTGAGGCCTGTGCCTCCACCACCAACCGTAACTTCAGTGGGCGTATGGGGCGCGGGGGCATGGTTCATCTGATGAGCCCGGCCACAGCCGCAGCCACTGCTGTGGCCGGATGCATCACCAACTCGGAAATATTTGCGGGACAAAGGGGGGGATTATGAAAAAATTCAGCGGCAATGTTCTGTTTCTGGATCGCTCGGACATCAATACGGATGAAATCATTCCGGCCCGGTACCTTACGGAAAACGATAAAAGCGCGCTCAAGCCCTACCTCCTGGAGGACCTGGATCTTGGTGAATTCTCCCCTGAAAAGGATATCGCCGGTAAGCGTGTCATCATCACGCGGGGTAATTTCGGATGCGGTTCATCCCGTGAGCATGCCCCCTGGGCCCTTGAAGCCAATGGTATTCACCTGGTGATCGGCGAAAGCTTTGCCAGAATTTTCAGGCAGAATATGTTCAACTGCGGCATGATGGCAATAGAATTGCCATCTGAAACCATAGACCACGTGATTTCAAAATTCACCCGGAAGGATACCCACCTCGAAACAGATCTTGAAAAAAATAAGTTTATCCTCACCGCCGGCGACGTCAGGGAAGAAATTTTGTTTTCGATTTCCGAGTTTGACCGCGAGTTGGTGGGTTCCGGCGGGTGGGTGGAGTATGCCGATGGGAAATATTGAAACTGTTTTATTTATACCCCTCGGTATGAACGTATTTTAACAGCTCAAGGAATTTACCTGCGTCTATCCAACCGGGCCGGTTGCCGATCTGGTCGCCGGTTTCAGTTAAAAACCATGTCGATGGCAGCCCGGTGACTCTGTACGCTTTGGCCAGTTGTGTGTTTTTATCGGAATTTATCCGGATTGAGATAAAATTAGCGTTGAGATAATCAGCGACCCTGGGTGCTGCAAAGGTCTCTTTCTCCATTTTTTTGCAATAACCGCACCAATCGGCATAAAAATTGATCATTATTTTTTTTTGACTGCTTTTACCCAGGGCCAGTCCGTTTTCATAATCATGCCAGATGATTTCGCTGGCGCCAGCAGATATTGAAAATCCCATTGCCAGTATAAAAAATGTGATCTGTAAAATATGGAACAGCGATTTTTTATGTTTCATTTGAAATCCTTTTTGGTAAAGCTGATGGGTAACCACTGACAGCGTATCGCCAGTGATTACCTGAAATTTTAAGTGGGCTCGGCAATTTTTTTAAAACATCAGTCGGTTGCTCAACAGCAGCAGCCCAATGACAATCAGGAAGGAACCGGACGCATAATTGATGTACTTCAGAACCCGGGTGGCCTTTTTTAAAAAAATCAACAACAGGTTTATGAAACCGGAAAGTATAATAAACGGGATGGCCAGTCCCATGGAATAGACGGTTAACAGGGCAATACCGTGCAAGACCGATTCGCTGCTGCCGGCAATGATCAGGATAGATCCCAGCATGGGACCGATACAGGGACTCCAGCCGGCGGCAAAGGCCATTCCGATGACAAACGTACCGAAAAAATGAAGCGGTTTTTTGCTCAGGTGTATTCGTTTTTCAAAATCGAGTTTGCGGATCCGAAACAGACCGGTCAAATGGATGCCCAGGATGATGATCAGGACGCCGCCTGCAATTCGGATAATATCCTTATATTTTATAATAAAGGATCCGATCAGCGACGCCGATCCCCCCAGTAGAATAAAAACAAATGAAAATCCGCTGACAAAGGCCAGGGTTGCCAAAAATACTTTCCGCCTTGTTTCCGCGTTGCAGTCCGATGTCAACTCTTCCATGGAGAAGCCGGATATAAATGTAAAATAAGCCGGTATGAGCGGCAGCACACACGGTGAAAAAAAAGAAAGCAGGCCGGCTATGAATGCGGCTGGGAAATGTACGGTTTCTGTGAACATTAGGGCCTATTGGTTAGATGTCGGTTTGTGGTGCATGTATCTATTGTTTCCCATGATCCGGTTGAATTGCCGGATTTGAAGTTACAAAAAATACCCAGACGCCCAGGGCTAACAACGGTAGATCCCTGAGCAGGGAATAGTACATGCCCGCGCGGGATTTTGTTCCCAGTGAAAAGCAGCCGCAGTTGATATCAATACCCCGGTAAATATTCAGGGATATGGCAAGGATAAACACAATCAACAGCATATTGACGATAAAGGCACTACCGCGGACAAAATAGCCGGTTATCAGCAAAAGCCCGCACAGGGCTTCAATCCAGGGCAGGACAACGGCAAAGGTGTTGATTAAACAATCCGGCAGAATCATATAATTTTGAATAATGGTTGCAAATCCGTTGGGGTCCATTATTTTGCTTGAAGCGGCCCAGACAAAAACAAGCCCCAGCGACATACGTAAAAATATGTACATCGGTTTAAACCGGCCGGCCGGCACATGTTTCCTTTTGGTCAGCATATCCACATAAACGGGTGTTTCTTTTCCTGATAGTTTAAGAGTACCCTACACCGCATTTGGTTACACAAACAAGTCGCTTTTGTTTGCAAAATTAAATATCTGTCAGCGTTGCAGGACACGCCATGCGCAATGGTCGGGTTACCGTTTCAATACATTGAAAAAACGTGAATATATCGTCCGGGGGGCGAGTATGTCAATGATTTTGCATGAAATTTCTTGACTTATCTATAGAATATAACTAATTTTCTTAATATTTGATGTTTATCTCGATAAAATATCAATGCCTTGTATTGTGCGTCCAAGGGGAAAGGTTTCTGTAAATATGTTTATTCTGGGTTATTTTTTAGTTGCTGTTGCGAAAGTGCTTGATTTTGTTTTGATTTTTTATATGTGGATTATTGTGGCCCGGGCCATATTGTCCTGGGTAAGTCCCGATCCGTTTAACCCCATCGTCCGGTTTATCCATAATATTACCGAACCGGTGCTTTACCCCATCCGATCGAAGATACCAGTGAACTATGGCGGGATGGATTTTTCACCCATTATTGTCTTTTTGGGAATTATTTTTTTGCGAACCTTTGTTGTCAACACGCTTTTGCGATTGTCGGCAGCCCTGGTATAGCCCTGCTGTCAGAAAGGAGATACGATGAAAATTACCCCCCTTGATATTCAACAGCAGCAGTTTAAAACAAAGTTTCGGGGTTTCGATGTTAAAGAGGTGGATGGCTTTTTGGAGCAGATGGCCGATGCGTTTGAATTGATGCTCCGGGAAAACGAGGGCCTTTCTCAAAAAATCCAGCGTCTTAAGGCGGAAAACAAGGGCTATAAGGAACGGGAAGAGGCATTTAAACGGGCCATGCTGAATTCTCAGAAAGTGCTTGAGCAGATGAAGAACAATGCACGCAAATCAGCAGAACTGGTGGTTGCAGAGGCTGAGGTGCAGGCAGAAAAAATTTTGAACAAGGCCCACAACCGATTGGCCCAACTTCACGAAGATATTACCGAACTGAAGCGGCAGAGAATGCAGATTGAAGTCCAGATCGGCGCGGTTCTGGATGCCCATTCCAAGTTGCTTGATATTGGTAAAGAGGGTATGGCGGCCCTTGATGAGGATGAATCCAAACTGAAATTTATTAAAAAGTCATAGCGGGCACGCCCTGCAAGGGGGCATGTCAGGATGAATGCAACCGATCGTTGTATGGTTTTAAAGCGTTGTTTGACTACAAGGTTGGAAAGACACATCTCTAACGGCAGGAGCGGTGAATGGCAAAAATAGATGCTTTTTTTAAATTGATGAATGATCAGGGTGCCTCGGATCTGCATTTGATCGCCGGTCAACAGCCGGCACTGAGAATCAGGGGAGACATCGAACGGGTAAAGTACAATGTGCTGGAGAACGATGCGTTAAGGAGCATGTTGTATGAAATCACGCCGGAAGATAAAATCAAGGTTTTTGAGGAAACCGGAGATGTTGATTTTGGATATGAAATTCCCGGCCTGGCAAGGTATCGTTCCAATTTTTTTATGCAGAAAAATGGTGTCGGGGCCGTTTTCAGAGAAATCCCCAGTGCCATCATGACCGTCGAACAACTGGGGTTGCCGTCGGTTATTTCCAAGCTGGCCACTCTTCCCCGGGGGCTGGTCATTATCACCGGCCCCACCGGCAGCGGTAAATCAACCACTTTGGCGGCCATTATTGATGAGGCCAACCGGCTCCGTAAGGATCATATCATCACTGTTGAAGATCCCATCGAATTTGTGCATACCAGTCAAGGGTGCATCATTAATCACCGCGAAGTGGGGCTGCACACAAAGTCCTTTGCCAATGCATTGCGAGGGGCCTTACGGGAAGACCCGGATATCATCCTGGTGGGTGAGATGCGGGATCTTGAGACCATCTCTCTGGCCATTGAAGCCGCCTCCACCGGTCATCTTGTTTTCAGCACACTGCATACCACCAGCGCCGCCAAAACGGTGGACCGTATCATTGAGGTATTTCCTGCCAATCAACAGGCCCAGATCAGATCCACATTAGCAGATGGCATCAGAGCCGTGATTGCCCAGGTTCTGTTCAAACGGATCGATCAAAAGAGCCGCATCGCGGCACTTGAAGTATTGATTGCAACACCTGCGGTTCGGAACTTGATTCGGGAATCAAAAACCCATCAGCTTGCATCCAGTATGCAGACCGGTAAAAAATACGGTATGCAGCTTTTGGACGATGCCATTATGGGGCTTTATAACCGGGGTTATATCGGTTCAGACGAAGCGTATGCCAAGGCCAATGAAAAGGCAAGATTCAGACCCCTTTTAAAATCGCCACCCACTGATTTCACAGAAGCCTGAAAAAAATATACGAGGGAAGGGCATGAAAAAACAGGAAGTTGACCATATTCTTACCAAAATGCTGGATTCTTATGATAATGTCTCGGATCTTAATTTTACTGTGGGGAAATCCCTGCAGGTGGAAAGTTCCGGTGAACTGGTCCGCGTCGATACGATTCCCGATTTTCGTGAACTCACACCGTTTCAGACCGAAATACTGGCACTGAATCTTATCAACAATGACCGCCGCCTCACCGAAATGCTTCTCAGAACCGGTTCCTGTGATTTGTCCTATGCCCTGCCCGGCAAGGCTCGTTTCAGGGTTAATATTTTTTCCCAGTCCGGCAATTATTCCATTGTATTGAGAAAACTTGAGTCACGCATACCCACCATAACGGAAATGAATCTGCCCAAGTCATTTTTTAAAATCGCTAAAGAATTGAACGGGATTGTGCTGGTTACCGGTGCCACCGGTTCGGGAAAGTCAACCTCGCTTGCCGCTGTTCTTGACCAGATCAACGAAAATCGTTCAGTGCATGTCGTGACCCTGGAAGACCCTATCGAATATCAACACCCCCATAAAAAATCGACCTTTAATCAACGGGAACTGGGCAGTGATTTTGATACATATGCCAACGGCCTTCGGGCCGCACTCCGGCAGGCCCCCAAGGTGATTCTGGTGGGAGAGATGCGTGACCGGGAATCAGTAGAGATCGCCTTGACCGCTGCTGAAACCGGCCACCTGGTTTTAACCACCCTGCATACGGTGGACGCCGGTCAGACCATTAACCGGGTACTGGGTATGTTTCAAAGCGAAGAAGAAAATCAGATGCGGATCAGAATGGCGGATACGCTTCGCTGGATCGTCTGTCAGCGACTGTTGCCGCGAATCGGCGGCGGTCGCGTGGCTACCTTTGAAATTCTTTGCACGAACCTCAGGGTTAAAGATGCTATTTTGCACGGCGAGGCCGAGGGCAAAACATATCATGATATAATGGACGCCGGTGTGCATCTGGGTATGATGACGTTTGATCGGCATATCATCGGGCTTTATGAGCAGGGCTTGATTACGCAGGAGACCGCCCTGGCCTATGCATCCCACCGGGGCTCTGTTGGCCGGGGGATCGATATGGTGAAGAGCTCTCGTGGCGAAGCCACCACCGATATTAATAACCTGGAAATTGATCTTAATTATGAAAAAAGCTATTGATATGCCCGAGGATCAATGTGTGCGGGGTTTTCGTTTTGGTATCAGCCAGGTGCGGATACGAATATTGCAAGGAGGCATGACATACGATGAATATCAGTTGCGAGCAATGCAAGAGCCAATTCAATATACCTGATGAAAAACTTTCCCCTACAAAGTCGGCTTCTTTTTTGTGCCCCAAATGCAAAAACCGGATATCTGTGGGTCCCCTGAAAAAAAAAGAACAAAACGGACCTGATACGCTTCCCCCCAAATCTTCGCGGTGAATCCGATGCGGAAACAGAATTTGATGAATATGATGCCTCTGAAAGACCCTTTGATTTTATCGAAGAGGAGGGGAAAACCGCTTTGCTGTGCGAGACGGATGAACAAATTCTCCAAAGGGTAAAAAATGTCTTAAAACTGATGGAATATCATATTACCGTTGTGAAGAGTGATCGGGAGGCACTAAAAAAGATCCGATATCACAAGTATGATTTGATATTGGTAAATGAAAATTTTAATACCACTGATCCGGATTTTAACAAAGTTCTGATTTATCTTGCGCGTCAGAAAATGGACCTGCGCCGCAATATTTTTGTGGCCATGATAAGCCATCGGTTTCGAACGATGGACCATATGATGGCGTTGCATAAAAGTGTCAATATGATTATTAACGTCAAGAATATTGATGATGTTGGTAAAATATTGAGCCGGGGAATAACCGATATGAACCTGTTTTTTCGTCTCTATACAGAACAGCTGAAAGAAGCCGGGCGGATCTAGAGATTGGAACCTAAATTAAACTATACCTGTGCCGATTACAGATCGGAAATGATTTTAAATGGTCTGCGACAACGCCTTAACCAGGAAGATTTAACGGAAAAAGAGCGGCAGAAAATTATCAGGGAAATTCATGGACTGGAAACGGCCATGGGAATGGATTGATGCAACCGGCAACGGCTGAAATTCAGCAGATCGATAAAGACCTTTTCCTGGTTACCCTTTGCCCGCCTATTACAGGGTTTAAAAAATTTATCAGTGCATGGGTTTTTACCGGTAAAAAAAAATTTGTAGTGGACGTGGGGCCCTCCGTTACCAGCGCGAATCTCGTTCAGGCCTTGCAAACCCTTGGCATTCGTACCCTTGATTATATTTTTTTAACGCATATTCACATTGATCATGCCGGCGGTATCGGTGAAATGGCTCGGTTTTTTCCGACAACGCCGATTGTTTGTCACAACATCGGCATGTCCCACCTTATTGATCCGACCCGGCTCTGGGAAGGTACGGTGAAGACCCTGGGTGATGTGGCCAGGGCCTACGGACCCATCCGGCCGGTTTCAGCCCATCGTTTTGTCGATGCGTCCCTGTTTGTGTCGGATTTAATCCAGCCCCTGATCACGCCGGGCCATGCGGCCCATCATGTCAGTTACCTGATGGGGGAACATCTCTTTGCAGGGGAAGCCGGTGGGGTATGCCTGGAACTGCCGTGCGGTCACACCTACCTGAGACCGGCTACGCCCCCCAGACTTTTTCTGGATACGGCCGTTGAGAGTGTTGATGCACTGCTGGCGAAAAATCCAGCGGTAATTCACTACGGCCATTACGGGTCCCGTAAAAACGCGGTAAAAATGCTGGAGATGCACAAACGTCAGTTGTTGCATTGGGAACAGATCATCGGCACTGTATTGCGGCACGCAGGGGTTGAATCGGTTGAGGAGACCTGCTTGAAAAATGTATTGGCGCAGGATCCCTGTTTGAGCGGTTTTTCCCGTCTTGAGGGGACCGTACAAACACGTGAACTGGGGTTTTTGAAAAACAGCATCCGGGGCTTTCTGGGGTATCTGCGGGCCCTCAACCAAGCGAGCTGCTGATAATCCGTAAGCCTTCCAGGGTAAGATTGCTTTCCACGGCCTCGATGGTTTCCGCTACCTGCTGCATGATCGTTGCCAGCCCCCCGGTGGCGATAACTTTCGGAGGCAGGTCCATTTCTGCTTTCATGCGTCGTACGATGCCATCCACCAGACCGGCATAACCGTAAATAATACCGGCTTTAATGCTGTTGGCCGTATTCGTGCCAATCACATTTTCAGGGGGGGTGAAAATATCGACCCGGGGGAGTTTTGAGGCTTTGATAAACAGTGCTTCAGCGGAGATCATGATTCCGGGACTGATGGCGCCACCTAAATATTCACCTTTTTCAGAGATCGCATCAAAGGTTGTGGCCGTGCCGAAATCGATGATAATCAGGCTGGTTTGATATTCGTGAAAGGCCGCTACCGCATTGACGATTCTATCGGCCCCGACTTCGGCCGGATTATCGTAAAGGATGGGCATGGTCGCTACGGATTTCGCATCAACCCAGATGGGCGCGTGGGCCAGATATTTGCGGCAGAACGCATCCAGGATATTGACCATGGGGGGGACAACGCTGGAAATAATCGTTCGGGAGATATTTTTGGCTCTGATTTTGTTTCCGGCAAAGAGGCTGGTGGTCAGGACATAAAATTCATCTGCGGTTGTATTTCTTTCCGTACGTATCCGCCAGTCGATGACAAGCGTCGACCCATCATAAATCCCCATTACCGTGTTTGTATTGCCGACATCAATGACCAGTAACATTTTCCCCCTTATTTGCCTATGATGTTTACAGAAAAAACTTCCGGTGAAACCCCTGTCAGAATAATTTTAACCGGTAGCGCAATCGTTGCCCTTCTGACATAAATCCCCGGTTCAAGCCCCTTGAGATCGACAAAAACGTCCGGGTTTTTTTTTAAATAGAAGTTGTCGATGAGATTCACCGGCCCCTGAATTTCCAGATCAATTTTCGGCGGTGTAATCGTCACCGCATGCGGTGTGTTTTTAGCCATTACAGTGATACCGCTGAATTTTCGAGTGGTGATACGGTGGTCCACATGGATTTCGGCAAGAATGATTTTATCCGGGGCAGCCATGACCACATTTTCAGGTAGATCAATTGTGATTTCTTTTTTAAATGATTCGGACGTTCCGGCTATATTGATGGGTTTTGTACGGATTCGCACAATACCGGCCAAAGCCCTGGCAGGGCCGGTGACAACGACACCATCAGGTTTTACCACGGTCCCGGTGAGGGTATAACCGCTGGCTGGTTTGCCGGATAAAAGCAGGTCTATCGGTAAGGTTTTTCTGATTTTTTTTTCAATCGTTAAATTCAAAGAAGGGGGGGTGATTTTTTTGATTTTGATGGTTTTGGGTAGAAAAATATTTTTTGCATCCAGTGCCACCGTCTGTTGGCCTTCTTTTACCGTGGAAAGGTTAAGCGCGTAATATGGAAAACGGCCCGGCAGGGCCTTGATGACAGATTTATGTCCTCTGATAACCAGTTCCAGGTCACTCGGGGGCTGTCCGATCAAGATCAATCCGTCGGGGATGTCACTGGCTTTCACCGGAATGCGTATGGTGGTTTCGATAATGGATGCAAAGGGCCATAATAAGACAGCAATGACCCCGAGTATTAAAATCAGACCGGTTATCGTGACGGTGTTGTGACGAAAAAGCATTCAAATCCTAAGGCTTTGGGCCGTTTTAATAGCGTCTATGATGCTGGCTGTTGCCCGGCTGTTTGCCGCTTGATGTACCCTGACAATATGGGCACCCTGTAGAATCGCAGCGGCAACGGCTCCTTGAGTAGCGGTTTCTGCACATGGAGCGTCGGGTGTTACGGTATCCCCGGACTCTTTTTTGAGAATGCTGCGAATAAATGCTTTTCTGGACACACCAATCAGAAGGGGGGTATCAAGGGCATTGAATGCAGCAAGATTTTTGATCAGGGCCAGGTTGTGGGCAATGGTTTTGCCGAATCCGATTCCCGGGTCGATAATAATTTTTGCCCTCGGGATGCTGCGGCTTTCGGCATGTGCTATGGCATCTCCAAGGAATTTTATAATTTCGGGGATTAAATCCCTGTATACCGGGGCCTCCTGCATTGATTTCGGGGTTCCGAGCATGTGCATTAAAACAACGGGCACACCGGCATGTGCGACAACATCGGCCATGTCGGGGTCGGCTTTCAGTGCACTGATATCGTTTACGATGCTGGCGCCTGCATCAATTGCTGCTTTGGCAACCGCTGCTTTTTGGGTGTCTATGGAAATCGGTATGGGCACGCGCCGGGCCAGTTCGCGGATCACGGGTACCACCCTTTGAATTTCATCATGAGCAGAGATCGGGTCGGAAAACGGCCGGGTGGATTCTCCCCCAATGTCCAGGATATCGGCACCTTCTTTGAACAGTCGTTCCCCGTGTGCCAGGGCCGTATCCATGGAAAAATAGCGCCCGCCGTCTGAAAAAGAATCCGGGGTCACATTGACAATGCCCATGATACAGGTGCGCTGTCCCAGATCAAGACGATGGTTGCCCCAGGTGAGGGTATAGGATTTCATTTTCTATGGTTCATTTTGATTTCGGATGGTTATGGTTTTTCAGGGCTTTGGGGCGCCGTTGATTCCTCTTTGGCACTGGTTTCCCCTTTCTCGGCCGTTGTTTCACCGGCGGTTTTCTCGGCACCGGGTTTTGTGGTATCGGTATCGGTGCCGGCATGGAAGGGGGGTTCAAAGTCAGGCCTCAAAGATAAAATAAGTTCATCAAGTTCGGCACCCAAAACCGTTTCTTTTTCCAGCAGCAAATCTGCCAACCGATGAAGAATATCCACGTTTTCCGCAAGAATCTCCTTGGCCCGGTCATAGGATGAAATAATCAGATCCTGTACTTCTTTATCGATTCTGCGGGCGGTATCCTCGGAGTAATCCCGGTGCTGCGAAATTTCTCGTCCTAAAAAGACCTGTTCCTCTCCCTGGGCGTAGCTCAAGGGGCCAAGGGTTTCGCTCATACCCCAGGAGCGGATCATCTGTTGGGCAATAGCGGTGGCCTGCTTGATATCATTGCTTGCGCCGGTACTGATGCGGTTGAAAATAATTTCTTCGGCCACCCGGCCCCCAAAAGCCACGGACAGTTCATTTTGGAGCTGATCCTTGTATTTGAAATCTCTCTCTTCAGGTAAAAACCAGGTGACACCGGCGGCACGGCCCCGGGGAATAATGGTAATCTTGTTGACGGCATCGGTTTCCGGTAAAAAACGGGCCACCAGGGCATGTCCGCCTTCGTGATAAGCTGTTGTTTTGCGGTCTTCCTCCTTGATGACCTTTGATTTTCGCTCCAGCCCCATATAGACCTTGTCCTTGGAGTCTTCAAAGTCGACCATGTCGATTTTTTCTTTATCCCGTTTGGCAGCCAGCAAGGCCGCTTCATTTACCAGATTTTCAAGATCCGCTCCGGAAAACCCCGGGGTTCCCTTGGCCAGGATCAGGATGTCGACATCCTGGGCAATCGGGGTTTTTTTCATATGGACTTTCAGTATTTTTTCCCGGCCCTTTATGTCCGGTAGCGAAACATATACCTGACGGTCAAAGCGACCCGGCCGAAGAAGCGCCGGATCCAGCACATCGGGCCGGTTGGTGGCGGATATCAGGATGACGCCCTCATTGGATTCAAAGCCGTCCATTTCCACCAGAAGCTGGTTCAAGGTCTGCTCCCGTTCATCGTGGCCACCCCCTAATCCGGCACCCCGGTGCCGGCCGACGGCATCAATTTCGTCGATGAAGATGATACAGGGGGCATTTTTTTTACCCTGTACAAAAAGGTCCCTGACCCGCGATGCACCGACACCCACGAACATTTCGACAAAATCCGAGCCACTGATGCTGAAAAAGGGAACATCCGCTTCTCCGGCAATGGCACGTGACAAAAGGGTTTTTCCGGTGCCCGGAGGCCCGGTAAGGAGCACCCCTTTGGGAATTCGGCCCCCGAGGCGGGTAAATTTTTTGGGCTCTCTGAGAAACTCGACGATTTCCCCCAGCTCTTCCTTGGCTTCGTCAATGCCGGCTACATCTTCAAAGGTAACCTTGGCGGACTTGTCGGACTGCAAACGGGCCCGGCTTTTGCCGAAACTCATGGCTTTGCCGCCGCCGGACTGCATCTGGCGCATGAAGAAGATCCAGACACCGATGAGTACAATCATGGGAAACCAGGACACCAGTACAGACATATACCAGGGCGATTCCGTCGGCGGTTTGGCCGTGATGGATACGCCTTTTGCCCGCAGGGTCTTAATCAGCTCGCCATCCTCTGGGGCAAATATTTTAAACCGGTTACGGTTGCTGGCCGTGACAATCAGTTCCTGGCCCTGGATCGTCACTGCAGAGACCTGTTCATTTTCAACCATGGATAAAAATTCCGAGTAACTGACGTTGGTTTCAGGCATCTGTTGCTGATTGAAAAGATTGTAAAGCATAATCATCATCAATGTTATGACGAGCCATAATGCCAGGTTTTTATGAAACGGATTCAAATTCAGTTACCTCCTGAAAAGCTTTGGTTCCGGACCTCTGTGTCCGTTTTGGTATAAAATGATTTGAGCTCAATTCAACTTGTCGTATCGTTAAAGGTATAAAAAAATAATGCATTATTATGCATTAGGCAAGAAAAAGTTCCGCTTTTACGACATTTCGGGTTGCCGATGTCACTTTAACCGATGCATCTATTCTATGACCCGGGACCCAGATGATTCTATCACGGCTCATCAGCAGTGGGCATCTTGTTCGTTCGTATCGGGGCGTCTTGTGATCAATGAAATATTTTTTCAGTTTCTGGGTGCCGTTCATGCCCAGGGGCGTGAATCGATCCCCGGGTAGCGGCGGTCGCACAATAACGGGAAAAGAGAACGTATCCATATCAAGAAATGCCGTGTCCGGCCCCTTGTCTTTGATATCATGAAGGTTTTCAAGTGCGACGATGGTAAGTTTTAAAAAGCGGTTCAACTCTTTCAAATAAACAGTTCCCGGTGCTGTGACGGTGTAGAAAAAATCAGGTGCCGAATCAACCTCCTGCCAGGGTGAAATTTCCCGCAAAGGGCCTTTTTCCCGTGTTATCTTAAGGGTTTCAGGGCCGCGCCGAATCCGTATCCGATCCGGCAGGTCGAGGGTCTTTTCCGGGGTCTTGCCGTGCATCAATTCGAGGATCGCCTGGACGTGTGAAAAACCGATGCGCCGCAGGTTACCGCGGCAGGCCAGGATGGCCCTTCTGATCATTCTTCGCCGAGCGGCTACATGGGCCCTTGAGAGGGCCTTGATGGAAAGCGTTATACTGCCGGAATTCACAGCCATGACCGCATCGTTGAATAGCGGGGTGACCATCTCTTCAATCCATGGTTCTTCACTCCGGGCGATGTGTGAGAGCTGGTTCAGGTTTTTAACCGCTGCCGGGTTGTAGGCATTCTGCAACAGGGGAAGAAGCTTGTGCCGGATTCGATTGCGAAGAAACCGGGTATCGGCATTGGATGAATCCAGAACATATTTCAAACCGAATTTTTTTAAAAATGCAATGATATCATCCCGGCTCGATGCAATTAAGGGGCGAATGATGGTAGGATCGGGATCATTTTGACGGCGTAGCGCAGGGATACCGGAAATGCCCAAAAGGCCGCTTCCCCTGAGGATATTCATCAAGACAAGTTCGGCATTATCATCACAATTATGGCCCAGTGCAATGCGGGTATATTTATTTTCCCGGGCCATCTGGTTGAAAAAGGCATAGCGCACACGCCGGGCCGCTTCTTCTGTGGAAAGCCTGTTTTGGTCACGGTACTGGTGTACATCGATCCGGCATTTATGGCAGGGCAGATTCAATCGGGTTGCCAGATCCGCTACGAACGCTGCATCCCGGTCTGACTCCGCCGGTCGCAGGCAATGGTTTACATGGGCGATGCCGATGCGCAGGGAAAATCCCGGGGCCAGCAATAAGAGGAGGTGCAAAAGGGCCACCGAATCGGGCCCGCCGGATACGCCTGCAAGAATGTGATCGCCATGAGCAAGCATCTCATGATCGGCAATGGTCCGGGTCGCCTTGCGTACCAGAACGGTGTCATTGGAATTTTTGGGCAATACTGTCATGTATGGGGTCAGAACTTTTTTTGATCATATCGGCTGTTTTTCAACCACGGAAACTATCTAACGGCTTAAAAGACAAGGCTCTATTATAGATCTAAATAAACGAAGATTTAGGTTCTTGGCTATTGGCTTTTAGCTCGAAATGATGAAGGCATCTTTTGGCTAACTGCTAACAGCTGATCTTCAAAGGTACAAATCCTTGGTAATACATGATTTGTAAAAGCATATACGTTTTCGGTCAATCACTAAGTAGGGGAACAATGTTTTAATGTCAATAGAAAAGGCCTTTATCCCGGAACCGGGACCGCTTTGAACGGATTTGCATAAAAATGCGACTGCTCTGCAAGTTATCGTTTTTTACTTGATAAATAAGTTTCATGCTATATACTTTATGTCTGGTTGTGCTAGGCGGGGAGCTAGCGGTGCCCTTTTCCCGAAATCCGCTTTACGCGGGGCTGAATTCCCTTTTGAGGGTTATTGCCCTGGAAAAATATAGCCATTTCCTACCGGCCGCCATGCAACAGACGGTCATGAACCTCGTCAGGTCCGGAAGGAAGCAGCGATAAATGATGCAGTCTGTGTCGTGGATCGATCCCGGTTAATTTGATGGCTTATGTTTTCAGGCAAAATTCGATAAAGGGTGCACAACCTTTTCACCCTATTCACTGCGTCATTATACCCCTTTCTGGTAGGATCACATTTTTTTGGCAATGATCATCGCTTTGTCATCTCACCGGTTTGCCATCCAACGTTATTGCAAATTTTGTAACAGGCCTTATGATAATCCTCGGTTTATATGATGTCCGCCTATAAACAACTATTTTTGTTTAATATTTTTTTTCGGCCGTTGATATTACGACAAGGGGACATATCTTATTGATGTTACGCGGTTTGCTGCGGGTCAGTTCGTTGGCCGGCAATATGTCCGGTGCAAAAAAAGATTTGTGAAACAGACGGTTACCTTTATTAATTGTTGTTTCCGGTGTCTTGACATTGGTTCAGGAGGTCTTATTTTTTTGACAATAAATTTTCACGATTTATTATGATACAGTCATTGATAATAAGGATCACCCGAAAACATAAAAAGTATGTCAACCGGCAGTCAAACAAGCCTGTCCATTCGGTCAAGTTCGTTTTTGACGGTTATGCGGTTTGACCGAAAAAGGAAGATATGCTTTGGTGTCGGGCTACTATAATAATAAGAAAATAATAATATCGGAGCAGTTTTTGCTGATGTCCCCTAAACAAAATATAAAAAAAGATGATAGGTCCGAAGCAACAGAAACCGAAGAGATGCTTGGTTCTGAAAATGTGGACGTGGAAGCATCGGAGACAGAAACGGCGCCATCTGATGATCTGGAAGCCCGACTTGAAACCGCTTTGAAGACCGCCGATAAAAATTATGACAGTTTTCTCAGGGTTTCCGCAGAATTTGACAACTACAAGAAACGCACTGCACGTGAAATGAATGACTTTCGAAAATTCGCCAATGAGTCTCTGGTCAAGGACCTGCTGCCGGTTGTGGACAATCTGGAACGGGCACTGGCATCATCCGAAGACAATGGGGAAACGGACAGTATTAAAGAGGGCATCCAGTTGACCCTCAAGGAAATATTGAAAATTTTAGACCGGTTCAGTGTTACACCCATAGATGCCCTGGGAAAGAACTTCGATCCCTGTTTCCATCAGGCGGTCCTTCAGGAAGAGACCGGGGATCAGGCGGAAAATACGGTTTTAAAGGAGTTCCAGAAAGGATACATGCTCCATGACAGGCTTATCCGGCCTTCCATGGTCGTTGTTTCCAAGGCCATGGCCGCTGAATGTAAGCCTGCAAAAGAAAAAGATGATATTGGCATTTAAATTTAAAATATTGAAATATAATGTGTAAGGAGGATGAAAATGGGTAAAATTATCGGTATTGATCTTGGCACAACCAACTCATGTGTGGCCATAATGGATAACGGGGAAGCAAAAGTGATTACCAACCCCGAAGGTGGGCGGACCACCCCCTCTATTGTTGCCATTTCCGAAAGCAACGAACGTCTGGTGGGTCAGATCGCCAAGCGTCAGGCGATTACCAATCCGGAAAATACGGTATTTGGCGTCAAGCGGCTCATCGGGCGCAAGTACGCTTCTCCTGAAGTTCAGGGTGACATCAAAATATTGCCGTATAAGATCGAACAGGCCAGTAACGGTGATGTCCGCATCAACCTTCGGGGCACCCAGCACAGCCCGGCCGAGATATCATCTTATATTCTGGCGACCATTAAAAAGACCGCTGAAGAGTACCTGGGCGAAACCATCACCGATGCCGTGGTTACTGTCCCGGCGTATTTCAACGACAGCCAGCGGCAGGCCACCAAAGATGCCGGCAAGATTGCCGGTTTGAATGTGCTGAGGATCATCAACGAACCGACGGCGGCGGCCCTGGCGTATGGCATGGACAAGAAAAGCGAAGAAAAGATCGTCGTTTTTGACCTGGGCGGCGGGACCTTTGATGTGTCTATTTTGGAGATCGGTGAAGGGGTATTTGAAGTCAAGGCCACCAATGGGGATACCCATCTGGGTGGAGAAGATTTTGATCTGCGGCTCATCGATTATCTGGCCGATGAATTCAAAAAAGACCAGGGTATTGATTTGAGAAGTGACAAGATGGCCCTGCAAAGACTCAAAGAGGCGGCGGAAAAGGCGAAAATGGAGCTTTCCACAGCCATGGAGACCGATGTCAACCTGCCGTTTATCACGGCCGATGCCAGCGGGCCCAAGCACCTGAACATCAAGGTGACCCGGTCAAAACTTGAGGCATTGATCAGTGATTTGCTGAATAATCTTGAAAAACCCTGCCGCACCGCCATGAAAGACGCCAACCTGAGTGCCGGCGATATCAACGAGGTGGTCCTGGTGGGTGGGATGACCCGGATGCCGGCGGTTCAGGAACGGGTCAAACGGATATTCGGCCGGGAGCCCCACAAGGGCGTGAACCCGGATGAGGTGGTGGCCATTGGTGCCGCCATTCAGGGCGGCGTTTTAAAAGGTGATGTCAAAGATGTCCTGCTGCTGGATGTAACGCCGCTTTCTCTGGGCATCGAGACCTTAGGTGGTGTCATGACCCGGCTCATCGAGAAGAATACCACCATCCCCACCAAGAAGAGCCAGGTTTTTTCCACGGCTGCCGACAGTCAGCCGGCTGTTTCCATTCATGTGCTCCAGGGAGAACGGGAGATGGCGGACGGCAACAAGACCATGGGGCGCTTTGAACTGGTGGGTATTCCACCGGCACCCCGGGGCGTGCCCCAGATCGAAGTCACCTTTGACATTGATGCCAACGGTATCGTGAAGGTGTCGGCCAAGGATATGGCCACCGGCAAGGAACAGTCCATTCAGATCACTGCCTCCAGCGGTTTGTCCAAGGAGGAGATCGATAAATTGATCAAGGATGCGGAGCTGCATTCTGAAGATGATAAGAAAAAGAAGGAACTGGTGGAGGCACGCAACCAGGCCGACGCCCTGATCTACCAGACCCAAAAATCCATTAAAGATCTGGGCGACAAGGTCGATGCCGAAACCAAAGCCAAGGTCGAGGGTGCTATTGAACCGCTTAAAAAAGCCATTGATGGTAATGATACGGCCGAAATCAAGCGCCTTAGCGAAGCGTTGACCCAGGCCTCCCATAAGATTGCCGAAGCCATGTACCAGCAGGCTTCTCAGGAAGCCGGTGCTCAGCCCGGAGCCGGTCCTGGAGACGGTGCCCAGCCGGGCGCAGGTGCCGCCCCGGAAGATGACGTGGTGGATGCCGATTTTGAAGAGGTCAAGGACGATAAAAAATAATCGGTCTTGATTATTCAAATTGAATAAAAAAATCCTGCCCCTGATGGGGCGGGATTTTTTTGGTTTGGGCTTACGGACAGTACTTGCCCTGATTGGAATCCCTGTCTTCAAGTGTTTGCCGGATCAGGTTCAATGTCTCTGTTTTTCTAAGGGACCATTGGGGGGCCACGAGTTCTTCGGGGTGGGGGTCTCCGGTGAGCCGCTGGATCACAATGTCCGCTGGAATACGTTCCAGAAAGTCGCAGACCCTGTCTACATACGCGCGTTGTTCCAGGCAGGTATAGTCCCCTTTGCGGTACAGGTGTTCCAGCGGGGTGCCTTTGACGACATACAGCAGGTGCAGCTTGATCCCGTCAATGCCCATGGACGCAATAAAATCAGCGGTTTCCATCATGTGGTGCCGATTTTCACCGGGCAGTCCGAGGATGATATGGGCACAGATCTTAATGCCCCTGTTTTTTGTCAGGGCCACGGCGTTTTTAAAACATTGCACGTCATGCCCGCGGTTAATGCGCGTCAATGTCCTGTCATGGGCCGACTGGAGCCCATATTCCAGCCAGACCAGATAATCTTGGGCATAGGCCTGTAAAAGGTCCAGTATCGGCTTGTCCACACAATCCGGTCGGGTTCCGATGGAAAGGCCCACGACATCTTCAACGGCCAGGGCCTCGGCGTAAAGTGCTTTTAGAGTGGATAGCGGTGCATAGGTGTTGGTGTAGGATTGAAAATAGGCAATAAATTTTTTGGCCTTGTATCGCCGGGCCAGTACCTGACGACTCTTTAATAACTGATCGGTCACCGAAAGCCCCAGGGTATGCGCACCGGTTCCCGATCCCCTGGCATTACAGTAACTGCATCCGCCCCTTGATATGGTGCCATCCCGGTTGGGGCAGGAAAAACCGGCATCGATACTGATTTTCTGTACCCGGCATCCGAACAGACCTCTAAGGTATGTGTTCAGGTCGGTATATCTTTTATTCTGTAAACCCATGGTGTAACTTGACCTGTTGTTAAAGCGGTTATATACTTTTAGTTTAAAAGGCTATAAAACAATTAAAATTGATGAACTCGCAAACGTTATTTGAGATGGCTAAGTAGACATCTTCATATACAAGGCATAGGTATTGTCAGGGACGAAGGCATGCATGTGGCATGTCGAGTCTCTGAAAAATCCCTATAACGCAGTAGATGGAGACTTTTTAAGACGCCATCAAAATTACCATAGCGGGCCGTATCATACAACAGGCAAATCACCGGTTTTTAAAAACGGACGGAGAATGAATTCTACTTTAGAAAGATATGACATCATCGTGGTGGGGGCCGGCCATGCCGGTTGCGAGGCGGCCCTTTGCGCTGCCCGCATGGGCTGTAAGGTTTTGCTCACCGCCATAGATCTGGACAAGGTGGCGGCCATGCCCTGCAGTCCTTCCATCGGCGGCATGGCCAAAGGGCAACTGGTCAGGGAAATCGACGCCCTGGGCGGTGAGATGGCCCGGGTTACGGACAAGAGCGCCATTGCTTACCGGACCCTGAATACCAAAAAAGGTCCGGCCGTTCATTCTTCACGGACCCAGAATGATAAAAACCGCTATCATATGGTCATGAAATCCATCCTGGAAAATCAGGTTAACCTGGATCTTAAGCAGGCCATGATAGAACGCCTGATCACCGAAGATGGGAAAATAATCGGTGCGGAAGATGCCACGGGGTTCGGGTATCTTGCCCCCATGGTTATTCTGGCCACCGGAACGTTTTTGAGCGGGCTAGTGCACATTGGGTTCACATCCATCAAGGCCGGCCGTGCCGGAGAATTTGCGTCCTATGGCCTGCCGGCCCATCTTCGGGAACTGGGATTTGATCTGGGTCGGCTCAAGACCGGTACGCCGCCGCGATTAAAAAAATCAAGCATTGATTTTACGGTGTTCAAAGTCCAGGAACCCGAAGAAAACCCGCGGCCGTTTTCTTTTTTCACCCGGCAGATTACCCTTCCCCAGTTGCCGAGTTATATCGGTTATACCAATCCCGGAAGTCATGACCTGGTACGCCGGAACCTTGAAAAATCAGCCCTGTATGGGGGTATGATTAAGGGAAGGGCCGCCCGGTACTGCCCCTCTTTTGAAGATAAAATTGTTCGTTTTCCGGAAAAAGACCGCCACCAGGTGATTCTTGAACCCGAAGGACTGGAGACCCAGGAAATATATTCCAGCGGTCTGGGCAACAGCCTGCCCGTGGATATTCAAATTCAGTTTGTAAGGTCTGTCAAAGGGCTTGAGGAGGCCGAGATCATGCGGCCGGCCTATGCCATCGAGTATGATTATGTCAATCCGCTGCAGCTCAAATCGACCCTTGAGACCAAAAAAATTTCCGGATTGTTCATGGCCGGGCAGATCAACGGCACCTCCGGGTATGAGGAGGCGGCTGCCCAGGGAATGTGGGCCGGGATCAATGCCGCCTGCAAGGTTCAAGGGCGTCCGGCCTTTATCCTGGACCGCTCCCAGGCCTACATGGGGGTCATGATTGACGACCTGGTCACCCGGGGCACACGGGAACCCTACCGCATGTTTACCTCCCGGGCCGAATATCGACTGATGCTGCGGGAAGACAATGCGGATCTGCGCCTCATGGAGATGGGTCATGAACTGGGCCTCATCGACGGTGACCAGGTAAAAGACGTGAAAACGCGTAAGGCTGCCATAGATGGTGAAATTAAAAGAATAAAAAAGAGCATTGTCAAGCCTTCAGTGGCGGTAAACGATTTTTTAAAAAGCTGTGAGAGCAATCCCATTGACAACGGGATTTATATGGACCAGCTTCTCAAACGGACCGAAATCAAGTACACGGCTGTGGAGAAACTGGCCCAGAGTCCTGTGGCCCTTGACCCCCGTGTGGTACAACAGGTGGAAATTGAAATTAAATATGAGGGGTATTTCAGCAGACAGCTCAGTGAAATCGAAAAATTCAAACACCTGGAAAAGATGAAAACGCCAGACGGTTTTGACTTTTGGGCCGTGCATGGCCTTTCCAATGAGCTCAAAGAAAAATTATCGCGGGTTCGGCCCGCCTCATTGGGCCAGGCCTCTCGCATCGACGGGATCACACCCGCTGCATTGTCCGTGCTGATGATCGCGTTTAAAAGCAAGCAGCGGGCATTTATCCAAAAACGCAGATTAATTGATGAAGTGAAGGTGGGAGGTTTGTGGGGGGGGGAATGGATGGGTTTTTGTATTCCAAATTAATTTTTTGGGTACTATTAAATAATATTGGAGAAAACCAGATATGGCTGAGACAGATTATTACAAGAGCCTGGGGGTTTCAAAAAGCGCTTCCGACACCGAAATAAAAAAAGCGTATCGCAAGCTTGCCATGAAATACCACCCGGATCACAGCAAGGGAGATAAATCCGCGGAAGAAAAATTCAAGGAGATCAGCGAAGCGTATGCGGTCTTGAGTGACGCGGAAAAACGCCGGCAGTACGACACGTTTGGCTCGACCGGTTTCCATCAGCGCTACTCCCAGGAAGATATTTTTCAAAATTTTGATTTTTCCAATATTTTCAGCGAATTCGGTTTTGGGAAGCAGGGCCGCGGCAGTGGTATGCGGTTTTCCTTTGGCGGTGGCAGTCCTTTTGGCGGCGGAAGGGGACGCGGTCAGCAACCCCCGCCCAAAGGTTCCGATATCGCCTATGAATTGCCCCTGACCTTGAGGGAAGTCGCCGAAGGGGTCAGTAAAACAGTTACCCTGGAGCATCAGGGGGCCGCCGAGACAGTGACTGTGAAAATTCCAGCGGGGATGATTTCGGGTAAAAAAGTGCGGCTGGCCGGTAAGGGAAATGTCAGTCCCTACGGGGGGGCCTCCGGAGATCTGTATATCCAGGCCAGGGTGATGCCCGATTCGCTTTTCCGGTGTGAGGAATATGACCTTTTTATCCATCGGGAAATCAAATTGAGCGAAGCACTTTTAGGAACGCGGATAGCCGTTCCCACGCTTGACGAAAAAGAGCTGACCTTGAAAGTGCCCCCCGGGACAAAGCACAAGACCAAAATGCGTCTGACCGGTCGTGGCCTGCCCCGCATGGATAAATCCGGCAAGGGGGACCTTTATGTCGTCATTGAGGTGGCAATGCCCCGAAAGTTGACCGGTGAACAAAAGAAGCTGGTTGAAAAAATGGCAGATACCGGTCTCTAAAATGTCCTTAACCCATAAGGATTTTTTTGTGACCGCCCATCGGTTAGCATTTTATTGACAAGTACTATGATAAAATGTATTTTTGTCCAGTTTTGAATTAAAGCTGGGCCAACAGGCCGATAATTTTATTTAATGCCCGAAAAACGATATAACAGTTCACTATTTTGCATATGCCTGAACTTGTTCCTGTCATAAAAAAAGAAGATATCAGTAAGGCCGTAGTGTCATTGGCCCATACTATTTCATTGGATTATGCCCATCGGGATCTGACGGTTATAGGTGTTTTAAATGGTGCTTTTATTTTTATGGCGGACCTTGTCCGGCATTTGAGCATCCCTGTTGAAATAGATTTTGTTAGAGTTGCCAGTTACGGGACCGGCATTGAATCATCCGGGCAGATTCAACTGACCAAGGATATTGAAACGGATATCAAGGGCCGTGACCTGCTGATTGTCGAGGATATCATCGATACCGGCCTTACCCTGTCCTATCTGATGGCGCACCTGAAATCGTTTAACCCGCATTCCATAAAGCTTTGTACCCTTATCGACAAGCGTGAGCGCCGGGCGGTTAACATTCATGTTGATTATGCCGGGCATGTGACTCAGGAGGGGTACCTGGTTGGGTACGGGTTGGACCATGCAGAGAAATATCGGAATTTGCCGGAAATTTACCATCTAAAATTTTAAGCAGCGAGGATGCATCATGATCATTACCTGTTCACAATGCAAAACCAGTTTTAATTTGAACGAAAAAATTTTGAAACCATCCGGTTCAAAAGTTCGTTGCTCAAAGTGCAAAAATGTTTTTTTTGCCTACCCGCCGGAACCTGTTGACGCCCCTGAGGCACCCTTGCGGGAAGAATCGCACATTGCCGGCTTCGATGTTGATACCGGTTCCGAAGATAACTTTAAGGAAAACAGGGAAAATGATGCCCAATCTGATGATTTGGATTTTTCAGATGATGAGGATTTTTTTGAAACCGGGAAAAACGGCGCTGTTGGAATTGATGCCGGGGAGCTTGATTTTTCTTTAGAGATGGATTCGGATGACGCAGAAGGGGAGACCGATGCCGGAGACGGGGGCGATGAACTGGGTGCGCTTATGCTACCTGATTCCGATGATTCTTTCGATGCCGATGACTTAGGTGACCTTGAATTGGAGCATGATGAAGACACGGAGGATATTGAACTGGGTGACGATTCAGGAGATATCGATCTGTCCGAACTGGAAAAAATTCTGAAACTGGATGGAATAACGGATGCGAACGAATCCGGACTGGAAAAAGAGACGGATGCGTTTAATTTTGACCTGGAACCGGATACGGGAATAGACGCCATCGCCAATGTCGATGAACAGGCTGAAATATCGGCAGAAGAACTTGATTTGTCAGATATCGAAAAAATGCTTGAAATAGATGAAACCGGAATCGATGCTGAAGACGAACCTGAAGACGAACCTGAAGACGAAGAGCTTGAATTCGATCTTGAGCTTGAACCGGATCAAAAGGTTGGGGCGCCGGTGTCTGAAATTGAATTTGAACCCGATGAGCTTGATCTTTCCGAACTTGAAGATACCCTGGACGAAGATCAGGTGGCTTTGCCGGCCGATGCGGCTGATCTCGATCTTGATTTTGATTTGAGCCTTGAAGAAGATGAAGCGGAAACCGGGGACCGTTCAGACCTGGAAACTTCCGGGGTGACTAAAGCAAAGACCGGTCTGCGACCGGATTTTGATATTGGGGAGGATAAAGAATTTGCCGATCTGGCGGAAATGGCTGAAAAAGAAGCCGAACTGATTAAAACGTTTGAAATGGGGGAACCGGAAGGAGACACCGAGATAGAAGAAGAGGAACCCTTTTCCGCGGTTGAAGAAACAGATGAAAGGGATAGATATCTGCCGCCGGTGCCGGTCAAAAAAGGCGTCAGTCTTCCTTTGGTTGTTTTGTTGATACTGTCTCTTCTGGCCGGGGGTGTTTATCTCGTACACCTGTATACCGATATCAAGATTCCGTACCTCAGTGAGCTGACAACCCCGGAAGTCATAGATGCCGGGGGATTAAAAATGACGACGTTCGGTATCAGCAGCCGGTTTGTTGAAAATCAACATGCCGGGCGGTTTTTTGTGATTACCGGTAAGATCAAAAATGGTTATCCGGAACCCCGGAGTTCTATCAAAATCAGTGGGAAGCTCTATTCAAAGGGGAAAACGCTGGAAAAGGCAAAAACGGTTTTTTGCGGAAATCTGCTGACCAATACCGAACTTGGCGAAATGGATGTCGAAGCCATCAATAAGAGGCTTTCCAACCCCCTTGGTGACAACCGATCCAATGAAAATGTCGCTCCGGGTAAAATACTTCCCTTTTATGGTGGTTTTTACCGAGCTGCCGGAAAATCTTGAGGAATATACCATAGAGGTGATCGGGTCTCTGGCCGATTAAGGACGCTGGCGGCACGGTGCCTCCGGGGGTTGGTCAAACACGGGAACTTCAGTCCGGACAAGCGGGTGCACTTTTTATTCTGTTAAGCTGATTTTGAAAGGCGGGCAAAGCGTTTGCATGCATGCCGCCGGTAAAATTCAAGGTTGATTTTATTGCTTGACTTAATGAATGTGAGCTGGTAGACACTCGTTTTGTCAAAATCAAGAGCAGGTCATCATCGACTCTCTGCATCGATAAAGAAATACGGCGATGTAGCTCAGATGGTCAGAGCATGCGGCTCATATCCGCAGTGTCCGGGGTTCAATTCCCTGCATCGCCACCATTTTTAAAAACCCCCTTATATTCAGGGGGTTTTTTGTTCCTGCCCCTTAAACAGGATTCAGCCTGCCTCTTTCCAGAGGACGTCGTTAAATTATTTGCGCCGCTCACGGGTGTCAGTTCACAGACAGCCGTTTCAAAGAATACACGCCGTCAAGGCCGCGATGTCCAGGGGCCTGACAAGGGAGGATGCATGATGACGCTATCCAATCCAATTCCGCCAACGACGGTTTCATTCAAAGAGGCCCTGAAGTTCTGGGCAAAGTTGGGATTTATCAGCTTCGGGGGCCCGGCCGGTCAGATCGCCATCATGCACCAGGAGGTGGTGGAACGCCGCAAATGGATCGGTGAAAACCCGTTTCTGCGGGCACTCAATTTCTGCATGCTGCTGCCCGGCCCGGAGGCCCAGCAACTGGCTACCTACATCGGTTGGCGGCTGCATGGCACATGGGGCGGTATCGCGGCCGGATCGCTTTTCGTGATCCCTTCCATATTCGTCATGATGCTGCTGAGCTATCTGGCCGTGGCCCATATCGACATCCCCGCCGTAGCGGCCGCTTTCTACGGCATCCAGCCGGTGGTGGTGGCTGTTGTGATTGAAGCGGTGCTGCGTATCGGCAAAAAGGCGCTGAAGCACAGCGTGCTCTACGCATTTGCCGCCCTGGCGTTTGGTGCCATTTTTTTCCTCAAAATCCCGTTCCCCTATATCGTGGCTGCGGCGGCACTCGGCGGGTTGCTCATGCAACGGCCATTGCCGCAGGTTTTCTGCAAGGACACCTTTGATACGCAAACCCGTGAATGCCGTATCGAAGCTGAACCCGCCACCGGCCAAAATATCACCCGGCCGTCTTTTAACCATGTCTTACGGGTCTTTCTGATCTGCCTCGTCTTGTGGGCGGGGGTGGTCGGGACCCTGTGGATCTGGCGGGGGTCCAGCGACATCTTGACGCAGATCGGTCTGTTTTTCACCAAGGCCGCCTTTGTCACCTTTGGCGGTGCCTACGCCGTATTGAGCTATATCACCGATGTCGCGGTGTCCGGCGGCTGGCTTTCAACGCAGCAGATGTTGATCGGCCTGGGCCTGGCCGAATCCACCCCCGGCCCATTGATCATGGTCACCCAGTATGCGGGTTTTCTGGCGGCCTGGAATTTTCCCGGTGGGCTCCATCCATTAACGGCGGGAATCATGGGCGCCCTGATCACCACCTATGTGACGTTTCTGCCCTGCTTTTTCTTTATCTTCGCCGGTGCGCCATTCATCGAAGCCATGGCGGGCAACCAGCGCCTCCAGGCCGCACTCACCGGCGTCACCGCTGCGGTTGTGGGGGTGATACTCAACCTGGCGGTCTGGTTCGGGTATAAGGTGATGATGCCCGACAGTGGTATCGATCTTTTTGCACTGACATCCGGTGGGATCTCGTTATTGCTGTTGCAGAAATTCCATTTTCCCATCCACTATCTGGTACCTCTGGGCGCTGTGGCAGGCGTGATCTGGAAATGGGCTGTTTAATACAAAACAAAAGCGCTGTCATGGCGAATTCCATCGGAATCAAAGAATCCAATAAACTTTTTAAGGCCGTTGACGATACAGTGACCCTTATTGATGTGCGCCCTATGACGGATGACGAGCCCACTTTTCAAAAAATTGGGGTGCCGTATGGTGCCCTTGAGCGCGACCATGTCCTTGAAACTGGCGCCCTCCGGAATGGTGATCGGTGAATAGGGCTGGCCAGCGTATTTGTCACTGACGTATTTGATAAACAGCATCACCAGGACGTAGTCTTTGTATTGGCTGGCATCCATGCCGCCACGCAGTTCGTCGCAGCTGGACCATAGGGACGAATACAACTCAGATTTTTTCAGTGCCATATATTTATTTTATTCCGTTTCCTTGTATACAGGTGATTGATGGTGACGGCCTTTATTTTACTCGACGGGTTTATGAGGTCGAAAAAAGGGGACATCAAGGCCTACCTTCTGATGCAGTTATGGGGGAAAATCCCGTTTAGTACAAGTTTAAATTTTATAGGTGGGTTTTGAGTATAAGTCAATACCTCGGTTTTTCTCTATTCCATTAAAATCATTTATCAATTTTTAGAGCTACCCAAGCTCGGCAAGTTCCCGCAATTTTTCATATCCATGGGTGCGCATCCCCAAGTCAATCCTGTAACGCCTGCAATGGCATTGTTATGCCCATAGTTGCCAGTGCTAATTGATTTCATTACCAGATCATCACTACCCGACAAGGAAGCCGGGCCAAATGAAAATCGTCATCAATTTTAAATATATTGACTCGCTTTACAGCAAAGAAATGGGGTCAGGACTATGTTTGACCCTTGATGGCATAGGTCGTAAAAGAAAATAGTTAAACTTTGATTTTGTCTTATCACCATAGAGATTCAAGGCTTATAAATATAACTGAAAAACTAAAAATATGATTGTAAAAAGCAGTACATTATTAACAAGGGTCAAACGTAGACCCCATTTCACAGGTTTTTCACAAAGAGTGTGCTCTGAAATTTTATTTCAGGTTCAGTTTATTATGAAAAAATCAGAAAAAACCCGCGCCAGGGAAGTGCAGGGAAAAAGTCGCGGGCCAGAGTCACAGCCAGAGTCACGACCAGAGTCACGACCAGAGTCTGTGCCTGTTATGGACCAAGTAGGGACCAAGTAAGGCACTAAGCAGGCACCAGGTTTTCCATGAGTAGCGAACAGGCTAATTCAATGCGTTTCCAAATCACCATGGAAAACCCTTCGCCGCGCAATTCCTCGAACAATGATATGATGCAGTACACCGGGTGTGTCTATTCTGGCTTTTCGTGGGAGCCACGCCCCAACGTTCCATTCATTCGTCTATTGTACCCATTTTTCCCATTTCCTCGCTCCTGCTGCAAGTTCGCGGCCAGTTCCCCGTCAGTCAAAGGGAATCAAACTTAATGAGCGGACCTCTTTGTGGCGAAGAAAGCTCAACTGATTGTACAGGATCAATCAGGCGGTCAGGCATGTCAATGATGTCCTGTATCGCCTTCTTGGTATTGTCATAGTTGGCCAGAAAGCTGAGTTCTTCCACAAGCTCTTCTTCGATCGTTTTGGTTACAAACTCGTACAAGGCTTCTGCCTGAGCGGTCATATCCATATACTGATACCAGCATGCGGTATCATTCTCGACGGTCATTTGTCCCATTTCGTCCAGCCGATAATCAATAAGCTGAAGCAAAGGCCGGGAGAAGGCTTCCAGAGATGCATCGTAATCCGCTGGATTTTTGAGCATGACTGCCGACACCGGGAACTTGAGGCCGCGCGGGATCATTTCCTGTAGCGAAAGGATGTTGTGTATCAGGAACCGATGGATTCGGCCGTTTCCATCTTCAAACGGGTGCAGGAAAACAAAACCGTAGGCAATGGCCGCCGCATGGATCACCGGAGAAACATTTCCCGCTTTCATCCGTTTGTGGGCGTCAATCAGCCCATTCATCAGATTCTGCAGATCATCCGGCTTCGGACAGATAAAATGAATGACCTCTTTTTGATAGGCGACCGTTTGCCCGACATAATTCTGACTCACCCGATAATCGCTATCTTTGAATCGGGGGTCAACAATCCGGTTCTGAAGCTCTATCAGCCTTTCCTTTTCACAGAAGTCTTCCTTTTCGGCAAGCTCCAGCGATGTGATGAATTTTTCAGTTCGGGAGGCATTGGGCTTTATGTGCTCAATTTCAAAGGACGACTTCGTTTCCTTGTTGTAGAGGTAGCTCAGTGCCCGGCGAAGCAGTTCCGGTGGATATGCGGTGACGATATCCTCACATCTTTTCCGCAGGTCAGATGAATCCATTTTGGAAAGCTTTTCAGTTCTTCTGATGATCGGACAGAAGGATTTTGGGACCAAGGAGGTTGTTGACAATGCGGTGGCGCTGATGATTTTTCCCCGTTCTGAACGGTGTAATACTTCTTTGCTTCCAATGCATCGACATAGTTGCCGGAAGCGATGTCATCCACAGGCAGTTGCTTGCCGGTCAGGAACTCATAGAAAAACCAGATCCTTCGAGCGTACTTTCCGGTTGGCTTGGATCTGATGTATCCGGTGAGTTCCTCCTGAGAAACATGTGCGAAGATGCGGTCCAACAATCCCAGGTTAACGCCGTCATATTTCAGCGCAAATTCAAGATGGCCGCCGACTTTTTCACCGGGCCAATATTGATTTCTGAAAACTTCAGCAACAAAATTGTTCTGAATTTTTGAATAGTGCGTGCCTGTAGTGGAAACCGATGACGTGTGCCAATGAGGCATGCCTGCAATCTCAAATTTTTTCAGTAGATATGCGTAACCCGCCGGACGAAAATCAAAAACGGTTGTTTTCATGGGAAACCCTCACAAAATTATCATTTCACTGCAAATATAGTTACAAAAAAGGGGTAGGTCAACTAAAATATATTATATATTAAGTTATATTGCAAAAATGATTATAAATCAGATATCAAGTCCGCCCTTGACTCATTTATTATTTTAACAAGGGGTAAGCCGCAAGCTGAAAGCTGAGAAAATAGGAAAGCGTTCTCAGCGGACTGTCTCTCCGAAATCTGAAAAATTTCAGGCAGGTAACGTTGACATAGGGCAAACTGGAAATTCGGCAGACAATGTCTGCCGGTTTGGGATTGCCGATTCACCAGACACTGTCTGGTGAATCGGAAAGCTTCCCGGAAATTCGGTCCATGCCCGGATATACGGAAGATGAAAATCGGTAGATGGCGTCTGCCGAATCGGTCGATCTGGCGTTTTTACCAGAGCTGGTTCATTTCCCTTCTCTGCAGGGCCAAACACCGGATTTGCCCTGGCAATCTAATCAAATTTGGCTATACATCTGATTTGACAACACCCAACAATCCGGGTATATTAATATTCATCCTAAAATACACGCGTGTAATTTAAGACTGGGTGCAAAATGCACAAATATATTAACCGCTACATCGAAAAAGCGACCATTGCAGACCTTAAACGGAAAATGGTGTTCGTCGGGGGCCCCCGGCAATCCGGCAAGACCACTTTGGCCAAGCACCTCTGCGCTGAGGCCGGTGTCCGTGTCGAAGAACGGTATTTAAACTGGGATGCCGCCGGGGACCGTGAGCAGATTCTCCTGGAGCAATTTCCCACCGGACCGGGAATGCTGGTTTTGGATGAAATTCACAAATATTCCCGCTGGCGTCAGGTGGTTAAAGGTCTCTTTGACAAGCGCGGTCATGAGGTGCCGGTGCTGGTCACCGGCAGCGCCAGGCTGGACCACTTTCGCAGGGGCGGCGATTCACTTCAGGGACGTTATTTTTTTTACCGGCTCATGCCTTTGAGTCTGGCCGAAACAGGTGCACCAACAGCAGCTACCATCGAAGATCTGTTGGCCTATGGCGGATTTCCCGAGCCTTTCCTGCTTCAGTCGGAGATGGAAACCCGTCGCTGGAGCAGAGATTACCGAACGCGGGTGATCACCGGAGACCTGGCCGACCTGGAAAACGTTCAGGATTTGGGAACCATCGAGCGTATGGTCTTGCGCCTGCCGGCACTGGTGGGTTCCCCGCTTTCGCTTAATGCCCTGCGGGAGGACCTTCAGGTGGCCCACCAATCGGTGGCCCGCTGGATTGCCATGCTGGAAAATCTTTATATGGTATTCCGGCTCTACCCTTTTGGCGCGCCCCATATTCGGGCGGTGAAAAAGGAGGCCAAACACTATCATCTCGACTGGTGTGTCGTACCGGATGCAGGCGCGCGATTCGAAAACATGGCGGCGTGCCATTTGCTCAAGTGGTGTTATTTCCTGCAGGATACCGAGGCCAGAGATATGGAGCTGCGCTATTTTCGGGATGTCGATCGCCGCGAAGTGGATTTCGTGGTGACTGAAAACGGACGGCCGATTCTCTTGGTGGAATGCAAACAGAGCGATAAATCCATTTCCCGTTCTCTGCATTACTTAAAGGTCCGTTTTCAGGAAGCCGCCGCCGTCCAGATCTACCGGGGAAACGGCCCGGACAGAATAAACCGCGAGGGAATTCGGGTTTGTCCGGCCCATAGCTTGTTTTCAGAGCTAGTATAGATTTCCCATTAACAGGAGTGAAAACAGCGCTACACCTCAAAATAGATTGTCGGCGCCTGGTTTAACATCTGCTTGGAAAATGGTGCCGCATACGATAAGACCATTGAGCCTCACATTTGGCCCTACCTTTTTCACAGATTTGGATAGATAAAAAGATCAGAAAATTATGATAATTTTTGTCCCACGGCCTTGCCGTAATCCTGGCAGGCCTTGGGGCCATCCGGTTCCGAGAGAACAGCTTCCTTTAACGACAGCGGGCCAAGATCCACCATGTCCATCTTAAATACATGGAGCATCGTATCAAACAGCATGGTTCCGGACTCCCCGCTGTGGGTATAGGAACCAAACGCCCCGCCGAATTTTCCCAATAGATTGGCCTTTTCAGCGATAAAAAGGAACTGTTTCATACCGGCTGTCATGTCCCGGTGATATGTCGGGCAGCCGAATATAAAACCGTTGTAACCTGCAAAATCTTTAGAAGATTTAATGTCTTTAATCTTTTTCAAATCCGCTTCGTGCCCTGCAATTCGGACACCTTCTGCGATAAATTGCGCCATTTTCTCCGTATTTCCAGTTCTGCTTGTATAGACTACCAGTACTTTCGCCATTAAAGAGCCTCCTTTTGTATTGTTTTAAGAAATTAAAAAGTTCAGGCAACATATGCGTTAAGCAAGAAAACGCTACATCTGTTACCCCAAAAATGGCCGGCAAAATTGCTGCCAAAAATCAATTTAAGGGCAAGCACACTGTATGCTTAAACCAAATTGAGCGATTAGCAGTACGCTTTTAGCAATTAGCACAATAATTTTAGAATGTTGCCAAATGTTATCATTTCACCCAACGGGTACAATCGCATTATCGGTAAATGCCCAGATATACGAGCTAACCGCAGAGCCTATTTTATTTTAGGTAAAAGTTCCAATGGCCCAAATGAACCGGGGCTTGATAATGCAGGCGTTATCCATATTGATAAAAAATCAATATGGATAGCGGATATGAGGGTGTGCATGAATTATATTCAGGCTATTAATGATCTTCATAATGTTGTTTGAAGAAAAAAGTCAAGTCGAAAATTGAATAAAGATTAGTCCAGAGATGGTCGCTGGTCACCAGAAAAACAAATCCCGATCGGCAGCAGATATATTCAGACTACCTCACTAAAACCATGCGCTATTGATCTAAATCCGCCAGGAGAAAGGGGTCATCATGGCTGAGATCAGCTGAAGTCAACCTTTCCCGATAGCGCCGGTCATGACGACGAACCGTGGAACTGATTATACCGGAATATCTCCCACTCCGGCGAGAATGTATCGCGGGTGATAGGCAAAGTGCCGGAGATCTTCTTCGCTGGTGACCCCGCTGAGCACGAGAACGGTATCGATACCCGAATGGATACCGGCGATGATGTCCGTGTCCATCCTGTCACCGACAATGGCCGTGTCCTCTCGTTTGCAGGCCAGTAATTTTATGCCGTGGCGCATCATGATCGGGTTGGGCTTTCCCACGAAGTAGGCTTTTGTACCGCTGGCCAGTTCGATGGGCGCAATCAGCGCGCCGGTACCAGGGGCGAAGTTCTTACCCAGCTTGTCCGTCAGGTCCGGGTTGGCGCCAACAAGTTTGGCCCCGTTCCGGACGAGCCGTACGCCGCGTTCGATTTTTTCATAGTTGTAGGAACGGCTTTCTCCCACCACCACGTAGTCGGGGTTGATTTCGTTCATGGAGAAATTGGCATCATACAGGGCGTTGATGAGCCCGCCCTCGCCGATGACATAGGCACTGCCGTTGGGACACTGGGATGCCAGGAAACTGGCGGTGGCAAGCGCGCTGGTGTAAAAATGGGTCGCCGCCACCTGGATGCCGAGGCGGTCGAGTTTTTCCTTGAGCTCACGCGGGGACTTCTCGCTGCTGTTGGTCAGAAACAAAAATTTTTTATTTTCCTTTTTGAGCCATTCCACAAAGGCCTGCGCGCCGGGCAGCAATTGGTCCCCGTGGTAGATGACCCCGTCCATGTCGCAGATAAAGCCCCGCTTTTTCCTCAGAAGATCAAGATTCATATCCAATGCCCTTTCTGCTCCCCAGACTGCAGGTCCGGTAATGCACCCGGATCGATAGCGTGGGCAGCACGATGATGAAGGTGAAATGTCCTGGGCTGCATCCAGGATTTGCCCCCGGTCGGGATAGGGTCGAGGTGGCGGACCCCTCCGGTATCCTCCGGCGGAACGACGCTATGATTATGCATGGTATGTCGTTTTATTTTTTTGATTCCCGCTCAGCGCACTGGCATTTTCAGGTCACACTGTGCTAAGAATAGAGAAATTCGGAGACCAGGTCAATCGAATAGACAAAAGACAGTCATAAGCAAAGGTTTTAAGGCAAACCTGTAACCCGATTTACATTTCAGACGACTATTAAGACGTCAGCGTTAATTTTATGGGGTGTCTTTCCGATGAAGGTGAATTGATGAGAGAAAACAAAATTCGGTATCGCTTCGGCGATTTTTATTTTTCGCGCAAAACGGTTTTTCTGATGGTTGCAGGCGCATTGCTGGTCTTGACATCCTGTGCCGCTGTCGGCCCGGATTATCATCCGCCGCAACCCGGGGCGCCGGCTGACTGGCATGCTGCGCTTGAGGACGGACTGACCGCAGCGCCGGTTGATCCCACAATTCTGGCCAGGTGGTGGACGGTTTTTAATGACCCGGTGCTTTCCGATTTGATCTCTGTTGCTGAAAACGGCAATCTCGATTTGAAACAGGCTGAATCCAGAATCCGTGAAGCCCGTGCCCGGCGGGGCGTTGCCAGGGCAGGGGGGTTTCCCGCGGTTGATACGTCCGGTGCCTATACCCGGCGTTACAGTAACAATGACACCAATGATTTTTACCAGGCCGGATTTGATGCCGGATGGGAAATCGATATTTTTGGCGGCACCCGACGTGCCGTGGAAGCCGCTGATGCGAATCTTATTGGCCAGGACCGTGGCGTTAGAGGATGTCCGGGTGACCCTGGCTGCCGAAGTCGGTCTGAATTATGTTGAAGCGCGCACCTTTCAAAGACGGCTGGCCGTGACGCGTGGCAACCTTCAGGCCCAGGAAGAAACCTTTGAATTAATTCAATTCCGGTATCAGGCCGGGCTCAGTGATGAACTGGCCCTGCAGCAGGCGCGGTATAATCTGGAAAGCACGCGCGCCCAGATTCCCAGTCTCCGCACCGGGCTGGCGGAAGCCAAAAATCGGCTGGCGGTGTTGACGGGGAAAATACCGGGGAAAATCGATTCGATGTTGTCCGAGCCCCGTCCGATTCCAATTGCGCCGCCCACCGTTGCGGTGGGCATTCCGGCCGACACCTTGCAGCGGCGCCCGGACATCCGCGTGGCTGAAAGCGAACTGGCCGCCCAGACCGCCCTGGTCGGCGTTGCGACGGCAGACCTGTATCCCCGATTAAGGCTTTCGGGAACCATCGGACTGGAAGCGACGCCATTGGCGAATTTTTTCAAATCCGCCAGCCGGTTCTGGAATTTCGGTCCGGGCGTTTCCTGGAATCTGTTTGATGCCGGCTCGATCCGCGGTAATATTGAAATTCAATCGGCCCTGCAGGAACAGTCCCTGATTGCCTATGAAAAATCAGTCCTCAATGCCCTCGAGGAAGTCGAAAATGCCCTGACCGCCTATGCCGGGGAGCAGATTCGCAGGGAACGGCTGCTGGATGCGGTGGATGCCGCCGGGAAAGCGGAAACCCTGGCCCGGGATAAGTACCAGTCGGGCCTGGTGGATTTTACCACTGTTTTGGACGCGCAGCGGTCATTGTTTTCACTTCAGGAGCAATTGGCCATCAGCGACGGGGCGGTCACTTCCGACCTGGTTCAGCTCTACAAGGCACTGGGCGGCGGATGGGAATCGGCCGTACCGATGGCCAGGACAGATGTCAAATAAAGAATGCTGGCCCAAAGGACCAGGATTTTCAGGACAAAATAAAAGGATGTAAACCAATGGGCAATACAAACACGGATCAGCATTCGGAAATTGCAAAAACACTGGGGCTTGATGCGGCAACCGGCCGGAAAAAAACGGTGAAGCGATGGCTTTATTGGACGCTGCCGCTGCTGGTCGTTGGCCTGCTGCTGATCAAATGGTATCTGGGTAACGGCACCGCGGAAACGCAGTATAAAACCCAGCCGGTCAAGCGCGGCAACATGACGATCACCGTCACCGCTACCGGCAATCTGGCGCCGACCAACCAGGTGGAAGTGGGCAGTGAACTGTCCGGCATTGTCGAGACGGTTGAGGCGGATTACAACGATCGCGTGACAGTGGGCCAGGTGCTGGCGAAACTGGACACTTCCCGGATCGACGCCGAAGTCCTTCAGGCCAAAGCCACGCTGGCATCTGCCCGGGCTAAGGTTTTGCAGGCCGCGGCCACCGTCAAAGAAGCCCGTAATCAGCTCAGTCGCCTTCAAGAGGTACGCCGGTTGAGTGATGCCAGAGCCGTATCCCAGCAGGACGTGGATTCTGCCGAGGCGATTTTGGATCGGGCCGTCGCAGACCAGGCCAGCGCCACAGCCGGGGTGGATCTGGCCAAGGCCGCCCTCGAATCGATTTTGACGGAACTGTCCAAAACCGTCATTCGTTCTCCGATCAATGGCATTGTCTTGACCCGATCCGTGGAACCCGGCCAGACCGTGGCGGCTTCCCTGCAGGCGCCGGTTTTGTTTACCTTGGCCGAAGATCTGACCAAAATGGAACTTCATGTGGACGTGGATGAAGCCGATGTGGCCCAGGTCAGGGAAGGACAAGGGGCCACCTTTACAGTAGATGCCTATACGGACAGAACCTTTCCCGCCAAAATCACCCAGGTGAGATACGGCTCAAAGACCGTGGACGGGGTGGTGACCTACGAAACCGTATTGAATGTCGACAATACCGATTTGTCGCTGCGACCGGGCATGACCGCTACGGCGGATATTGTTGTGAAGAAAATTGACAATGCCATTCTGGTGGCCAATGCCGTTTTGCGATTTACGCCGCCGCGAACGGTGGCGACCGCAAAGAGTTCAAGGCGCGGATTTATGAAGCTTTTCCCCAGTCGCCCGCGCCCATCCAAACAGCGGGAGGCAGTGCACCCAACGATCAATCATCAGCTGGTCTGGACGCAAAACAACGGACAGCTTGTTTCCATTGCGGTGGTTACAGGCGAATCCGACGGCAGCATGACCGAGATCAAGAGCGGGGATGTCGCCATCGGCATGGCATTGGTGGTCGATGCCATCACCACGGGGAAATGAATCTGATATGGAAACCGAAAATTTTCGTCAAAACAGCCGGAATGCCATCATCACGATCAACGACGTGACCAAGGTATACGGCCAGGGCCAGGTGGCCATGTATGCCCTCAGGGGGGTTGATTTTTCAATTGATGCGGGGGAATTTGTTGCCGTGATGGGACCCAGCGGGTCGGGCAAATCAACCTGCATGAATATTTTGGGGTGTCTGGATACCCCGACAGACGGGGCGTATCTGCTCCAAGGGATCAATGTCGGCACATTGTCCCGGAACCAGCGCGCTCTCCTGCGCCGACATTATCTGGGATTCGTATTTCAGGGGTTTAACCTCTTAAACCGCACGTCGGCGCTGGAAAATGTGGAACTTCCCCTGATCTATCGGGGGATTCCCATCGCCGAACGCCGGATACGCGCCAGAGAAGCCCTGGCATCTGTCGGGCTTCAGGGATGGGAAACCCATACGCCGGGAGAACTTTCCGGCGGCCAGCAGCAGCGTGTGGCCATTGCCCGGGCCATTGTCACCCAGCCGATGGTGCTGCTCGCCGATGAACCCACGGGAAACCTGGACTCGGCAAGGAGCCGGGAAATTATGGAATTGCTCACGGCGTTCAACCGGGAGCGGCATATCACCATCATCATGGTGACCCATGAAGCGGAGATGGCGGCCTATGCCGGCCGCCGGATTCATTTTTTAGACGGTGTCATCGATAACCGGCAGGATACGGAAAGGGAAAACGCATGATCTGGGAAACCTTTCTTCTGGCCGAGCGGGAAATCCGGCGCAATGTGCTGCGATCGTCGCTGACGATTCTCGGTATCGTCATCGGGGTGGCGGCCGTTATTACCATGGTGACCCTCGGCGGCGGTGCGACGGCGCAGGTCACCGCCGATATCGCCGGCCTTGGGAGCAACATGCTCCAGGTCCGTCCCGGTCAGGGAATGCATGGGCCGGGGGGGACGCGTTCCGCCGCGCCCATGTTCAAAATAAGGGATGCCGAGGCCATCGCCAACAATATCTCAGGGCTCGCCGCCGTTGCACCCGTTGCATCCGGCTCAGCCCAGGCGATTTACGGAAACGAAAACTGGTCCACCTCGGTCACCGGCAGTACCACTGCGTTTCTTCAGGTACGGAACTGGTCGATGGCGGAAGGTCGCGAATTTACCGAAAATGAGGTTCGGGCTGGAAAAAATGTTTGCATCATCGGTTCTACCGTTCGCAAGGAACTCTTTGGCGGCCAGGATCCGGTCAATGCATCGATTCGGCTTCAGAAACTGTCCTTTCAGGTCGTCGGGGTGCTCGAATCCAAAGGGCAATCCAGTTTCGGCAGCGATCAGGATGATTTTGTCCTGATTCCGTTGCGCACGTTCCAGCGGCGCATCGCCGGCGATACGGATGTCAGGGCCATTTATGTGTCGGCCAAAGACGGGATTTCCACGGAAAAGGTCAAATCGGATATCGAACGTCTGATGCGCGAACGTCGCCGGATCGGTCACGGCGGGGAGGATGATTTCAATGTGCGGGACATGAAGGAGATCATGGTCGCATTGACAAGTTCGACCCGGGTGCTGACCGCGCTGCTGGCGGCGGTGGCTGCCGTGAGCCTGCTGGTGGGCGGCATCGGCATCATGAACATCATGCTGGTCTCGGTCACGGAGCGTACCCGCGAAATCGGTACGCGGCTCGCCATCGGCGCCCTGGAGAGCGAAGTGCTCCTGCAGTTTCTGGTGGAGGCGGTGGTCCTTTCCTGTTTCGGTGGTCTCATCGGTATCCTTTTAGGGCTCGGGGCTGCCGCTGTCGGGGCGAATGCGCTGCGGGTGCCGTTTCTTTTCAATCTGAAGATTGTGGTGATTGCCTTCTTTTTTTCCGCGGCCGTGGGCGTCATCTTCGGTTATTTCCCGGCCCGTAAAGCGGCCCGGCTTGATCCCATCGAGGCGCTCAGGCACGAGTAAAAGCGGTTTTGCGCTGGTTCGTGGGGCCGTCCGCCCAAGGGCCGGGACCTATGCTAAACTTTTCTTGACTTGCCAGCCGAACATAATGGTATGTGTAGTGAAAATGACAGTGGCGGATGGGATTTAATCCTTGCGCCCAAAAGGGTTGTAAACATGAAAAGAATATATGCGATTCTGTTTATTGGCGTGGCGTTTGTTTTTTTATTCAATTTAAATACCTTTGCTCAAAAAGATACTGCTGAAGACATTTCAATTATTTTGCCGACAGAGAGTATTGCAAAATTTGTGACCCAGTTACTTCCATATGAGATAAATTTGGGCGAAAACTTCTCGGGGGCTCTCTTTATTAAAGCCATAGATCATATTAAAATTGAAGATAATAAAATCTCTTTCTCTTTGCATATTTACGGTAAAGACATTACATATTTTGCCAAAATGGGCAAACAGACGGCAAGTATAGAGATAGGGAGTATGAATCTGGTTAACGATTGGGAATGTTTTCTTCGATTTGACATTGATAAGAAGGTTTTTTACATCAAGCCCCATTTAATAAATCCAGTTGATAGTCAAAACGCGGGCTACAATGAAATCTTTATAAATTCATTATTTATCGCCTTTAGTGATATTGAATATCCTATGGCGCTTCAGGAAATTGATCCGATAACGACAGAGTTTTTGGAAAAAGTATTAACTGTCAATTTCGATATATCAAATATTTTTGCCGCTGATAATAAAATGACGATACAATTCAGACCAATCCCTCACATAATTGATAATAAACCACCTGCGGGTAAGACCCTGTTAAAAAAATGAGAGAAGATGTAGTGAACCGTTAGAGGATCGTCACCGGGGCTGTTGTATTTTTTTTTAAGGGTGGGCCTTTTCAGCCAACCCGATTTCAACGTTTTCCAGCGGTATTTTCATTAAAGAGACATCGCGGATTTTAAAAAATGAAACTTCCCCCTCTTGATCTGTGATCATGAATACATTGGTTTTTTCAATTCGTTCAGCAGCCATTATAATTGATTGCAGTTGTGCCGCTTCCCAATCAGTGGCATTTTTTAAAAGAGCGGTGTCCGGATTGACACGCAGCTTGAAGGGTGTCGCCCGATCATACACATATACAAAGACATGATTGTTTTTATCTTCAAGGCCTTTATTTTTGGGTTTGATCGGCAATTGGCCTTCGAAAAGAAACTGCCAGAATATGAGGTGATCGAGATTCAGCAATATACGATGATAGGGCGAATCGAACACGGCATATGGGCCCGTGTGTGATATTCTTTGAACGGCGGTGGATAGTTTCTGTTTTTCAGTGTTTGATATTGGAAGGTTTCCTTCTGCCCCGCCTCTCAGTGCGTAACTGAAAAACCATTGCTCAAAGTTAATGTCTATGCCCGCTGAAAGCATATCATTTAAAAATTCATCGTCTTGAAAAAAATCTTCATTTAGATCTTTTCGGCGATGGTATGACGCAATAGCATCTTTGGTTGTTGGAAATACTGTTTGGAAGGGCGCACCTAACACTTTACAGATTTTTACGGCTAGATCAAAGTGTGGCGAAGAAAGGCCTTTTTCGATTAGTTCGATATGCTGCTGACTGGTTCCTGCAGCGTCTCCAATCTTTTTTATGCTTAATCCCTTTTCTCTCCTTAATTCATATATTCTGTTTTCCATACGACCACCTGATAGGTACCGTTTTTTAATATATAGCACGCTAAACACGGATAGCTGTCAAGATATTTTTTTTCGTTTTCAGAAATTATTTACAGATGGCAATGTGTTGAATGTTTTTTGTATCCAATTTTCATATAATATGAGTTTGTAAATTTTTAATTAATAGTATATAATTGCAAATCATAATCTGAACAAGATAAATTATCATGTGACAAAGCCCCGGTATGTAAATAAACCCCAATGTTGCATAGAAAAAATGCCAAATATTTTAATCTTTAAATTATTACAACAAGGTGTTGAACAGTTGGGGCTATGTATAGATGTCACCATATGTGAATTCCATAAAAATCTGTTTTTGAGTCATCTTGTTCCCCTTCGGGAAAGCCGGAGAACTCCAGATCCTGCGTTGTCAAGGGCTTGCGGTAGTTCACTACAGCTTCACCCTTTCCGCCTTGACTCTGGAGCCCGCCAGCTTTTGCAACGTTGGAGTAAACCATCTAAAAAAAGGAAAAATGCAGATGAAAGTAACGATTACAGCACAATGCATGGGTGACAGGAACTGTAACGATCTTTGTCCTGAAATTTTTGAGTATGATGAAGATCAATTAAAATCCATCTGTAAAGTGGATGAAATACCCGACCATCTTAAAGAGATTGTTCGTCGGGCAGCTCGTGAATGCGGTGCCGATGCCATTATTATAGAAGAATAAAAAAAGGTAAATATGGTTAAATTCAGGGAAAGCCGGACGGCAAAAAATCTTCACACCTCTTTTGCAGCAGAAACACAGGCCAGAACCCGGTATGATTTTTTTTCAAACAAGGCCCGGAGTGATGGGTTTATCCAGATTGCAAAAATATTTAATGAAACGGCGGATCAGGAATTTGAACATGCCCTGCTGTTTTTTAAATTTTTCAACGGAGGGGCGCTTGAAATAAAATGGACTTTTCCCACCGGTGTCATTAAAGATACCCGGGCCAACCTTCTTTCGGCGGCAGCCCTGGAAAAATATGTCAGCGAAGAGATGTATGCCGGGTTTGCCGAAATCGCCGAAGATGAAGGGTTTGCGAGGGCTGCAGATACGTTCAACAATATTATCGTAGCTGAAAAACATCATGAAAAACTTTATCGCGAACTGGCTGACAATATTGCCACGGACAAGGTCTTTCGGAAAGACGATACAAAGATCTGGCGTTGCCTGAGCTGCGGATACCTCCATACCGGAAAAGCAGCTCCTGAAAAGTGCCCTGCCTGTGTAAAACCGACCGGTTATTTTGAACTGCTTTATGAAAACTGGTAAAACGGCTTGGGTGCAATACACAAGTCCCCGGAAACAGGACCCGTGATCTACATGATGACCCCGACCCCACGATAAAACGTTTATCCTTCTGCTGCGATTTCCCGCTGAATCCGATCCATCCATTCAGGGATCACTGGGTTTTCAACCTGGTAATAAAGCGGGTTGTAGGGTTTGATATCCAGAATCGGACTGCCGTCCACAGCTTCAAATCCGATCACGCGAAGGGTATTGTCCCTGCGTTCCAGCAGCCGGACCGCGGTAACCAGCACGGGATTGGGCCGGGCCGGGCTGCATGTGGCAAAAATCCCCTTTGCAGGGATATCCGTTCGTCCCATGGGATGTACTTTTTCCAGGGTGCGGCCGGAAGAGGGGACAAGGTGGGGCCAGTAGAGCACCAGAATGTGCGAGAATTCATCGATACCTTCGATTAAAGCGGAAAATGATGGGTCCAGCACCAGTTCACTTACCAGGGTTTTGAGTTTTTTATGGTGTTTTTTTATTTCCGCCATGTGCTGCTGCAGACTCAGGCCGTCTTTCCGGGCTTTGAGCATGGCCGATGTGATATCACTTCGCACCGTACCGATGGGACGAAGAGCGATGGATTCAGTGCTTGGTTTGATTGATGTTGCCGTATTGCCGATATTCATTTAATTTTTTCCTATTATTGTGGAATGACCAGGGGAAATCCGTTGTGGTGATGAATATCCACGGGGATGTCGTATACCGCTTTGATGATATCCGCGGTGACGTCCCGGGGGCGAACCGCAGCGTAAATGCCGCCGTTTTTTAAAAACAGACATTTATCGGCAAATCGCAGGGCTGTGGTCAGGTCGTGCAGGGTCATCACGGCACAAACCTGGTGCTCGCTGACCACGTGGCGAATCAGCTTTAAAATTTCCACCTGATTTTTCAGGTCCAGGCTGCTGGTGGGCTCGTCCAGCAGCAGCAGGCTCGGTTCCTGAACCATGGCCCGGCCCATGGCCACTTTCTGGAGTTCACCGCCGCTCATCTTATCGATGTGCCGCATGGCCAGTTTTTCCAGGTGCAGACTCTTGATGGCGCCATCCACAATTCGCAGGTCATTTTGACTGACCCGGAACCGGATGCGCGGCCGCCGGCCCATTAAAATAGCATCAAAGGCGGTGATTTTTCCGGTGGTCTGACGCTGGGCCACGTACCCGATGCGGCGGGCCACGGCCATGGGAGCCAGTGTCAGTACATTTTTATCCTCCACCATCACCGTACCGAAAGAGGGCTTGAGGATGCCGTTGATGCAGCGCAACAAAGTGGTTTTCCCCACGCCGTTGGGGCCTAGGATGGCGATGACCTCGCCTTTTTTTACGGTAAAGGTCACATCCTCTAACACCGGATGGCCGTTGTACCTGAATTTAATATGTTCCATGTGCAGAATCATCAGGCCCGCCCTTTCACAATCAGCACCATGAACACCGGTGCACCCATAAATGCGGTAAGGATGGATACGGGCAGCAGGTGGGGAGACAGCATCAATCGCGCAGCCGTATCCGAGACCAGGAGCAAAATCGCCCCGACAAGGGCGGAGGCGGGCAGCAGAAACCGGTTGTCTCCGCCGATGAGCCGCCGCACCATATGCGGGCAGACCAGCCCCACGAAACCGATGATGCCCAGAAAAGATACGATCACCGCGGTGACCAGGGAGGCCAACAACATGCCCGTCAGCCGGACCCGTTCCACGGTCACCCCTAATCCCCGGGCCGTCTCATCACCGGCGTCCACGGCATTGTAATTCCATGCGTTAAACATAAAATAAAGGGTTGCCGCCACGGTCACCGCCGTTATGACGGCCAGTTCCTTCCAACTGGCCCGGGCCGCATCCCCGAAGGTCCAGAATACCATGGCCGCCAGCTGGACGTCATCGGCAAAAAACTGCAGAAACATGGTGCCGGCGGTAAACAGGGCGCCTAAGGCCACGCCGGCCAGGATCATGGTTTCCGATGTGGCCCCCCGCATGCGGGCCATGGCTACGATGAAAAAGGCGGCCAGCATGGCAAAGACAAAGGCCATGCCCGTGGTGACATAGGGGTTGGAGATCATCACTGCCCCCGCCTGGGTGCTGGTCATGGTCCCGG
Source organism: uncultured Desulfobacterales bacterium (assembly GCA_942490765.1). Lineage (GTDB taxonomy): Bacteria > Desulfobacterota > Desulfobacteria > Desulfobacterales > 4572-123 > 4572-123. The sequence goes on from CALNYM010000036.1 coordinate 88,749, forward strand.
CCCCTAAAATCATTACCGCAAATGCCGCTCCAAATGCCGCCGCATGGGAAATGCCCAGGGTAAAAGGCGACCCCAATGGATTGCGCAGGATGGACTGCATCACCGCACCGCTCACGGAAAGGCCGGCCCCCGCCACCACGGCGGCCAGGACCTGGGGCAGCCGGATCTGCCAGACGATGATGTCAAACCGCTTTGAGGCGCCGATGCCGGCCAGGGCCCGGGCCACATCCATTACGGAAATGGGGGCCGCCCCCCGGGAAAGGCTGTATAGGATCATGAACGTCAGGATCAACAACCCGAAAAGGATAAAGGCGATTTTCCGGCCGATGTAACGGGTGTAGTCGGCATTGAGCGTGCCGGTGTCAAAATGCATACAAGGCTCCTATTTCATTGGCACCGATTGAAATGCCAGGTTGTCAAAAGCGGCATTCAATTGCTGAAACACCGGTTTGCCCACCAGAAAGGTATAGATCTCATCGGCCATGGTTACCGGGTCCATGTCGGGAAATTTTTCCGGGTACAGAAGCCTGCCGACGAAATAAGCGTTGGCCAGGATGGAACCGAAATTCTGAGTGTACCAGTTGTAGGGCAGGTCGCCGTACACCTTACCGTTTTGCACGGCGGTCAGGCCCTGGTATGCGATGTCGGTTTTCAGCTCATACAACCCGCCGGATGTGTCGCCCATCTGCAGGGTGGAAAGATCCAGAAACAAAACATCCGGGTCCCAGACCAAAATTTTTTCCTTGGCGATGCTGCTGTATTGCAGCGCACTGTCGGACATGGCCGTATCCTCGGCCAGGTTACGGGCACCTGCAAGGGCAAAGGGCGGGTACGTCGGTTCGGTGGACTGGTAGCCATGGGGGCCGCGATAGGCAATGCCGCCCACAAAACAGGTGGGGCGACAATGGTTCGGGATGCCGGCTGTGCGCTGTTTAAGATCGTCGATGCGTGATTCGAAAAAGGCGATCACCGCTTCCGCCCGTGTTGTCTTGCCCATTACCTGTCCCATGATGCGCAGGGACTGGTAAAAATCCTGCCGGTGCTTCCCCAGGTCCCCGTAATTTAAAACCACCACCGGGATACCGGTCTTTCGGGAAAGCTCAAGTGGATCATGCCCTGACGCGGAAAGGGTCTTGAAAATGACCTGGGGCAGGGGCGACAGTGTTAAAATCAGCTCCGGATGGTCATGCCCGCGGAATTCTCCAAAAACCGGGTATGCCTTGAATTCGGGATGGGCCATGGCATAGGGCCGGGCATCAAATTGGGGCCGGCGCTTTTCCATGTCATCCACGGCCACGATACAGTCCTGGGCCTGCAGATAGGTCAGCAGGCGCAGGGTTCCGGCGCCGGAGCAGATCACATGCGCTATTTTTGCCGGGATTTCCACTTGCCGGCCGGCCCCGTCGGTGATCATCCGACCCAGCGTCGGTGACGTAAAAAACAATCCTGAAACAAGCAGTAGAAAAATACAGCAAAATAGGGTTTGCCGTTTATGCGCCATCATTTATCCCCCTGAAACACAAAAAGCCACAAAGACAATGGCTTCTTTCGCAGAAGCGTTTGGCCTTCATGGCTTTATCAGTATATTAAGTTTTTTGTCTACCGCCTGTCTTCAGACAAGCATTTGTACTACCGCTTATAGGTCTGTGCGGTATGAATTGTCAAGATGAAAGATGATGGCGTAGAAATTGTTGATGTTTGTCGGTTATTGAGTGTTATCATAACCCGGCATATGAAAAGATGACTCATTCAGCCGGTTGGAAAAATAAGCGGACAGCACCTGATTTAGGTCACCCGCGATGCCGCAGATTAATTGAATCTTTGTGCCCTGTATCATATGGTCCATCACTTCGCTGATGGCGCAGCAGATAATCACATGAACGTTCATTTTTTTGATCAGGTTAAACCGTTCAGCCAGTGAGAAATTTTCAAGACAAATCTCCTGCCTGCTGATTTCACTGCCTTGATCAAAATCAATGATCATCAGCCGGGTGCAATTGTCTAAAACCGGTGAAACTCTTTTATGGAATATGGGGATGGCAATTCGGATCATTTCTAATCCTCAAGCAAAATATGTTGCCATTTTACTATATAAACGGATTTAAAATTCAACTTTCGGTTTTCGCGTTAGAGCGGCTTCCAGCCGTGAGAAGACAGCAGGGGTGGGGCGGTTGTTTCAGGCGCAGCCGCACGAGGATGCCAGTTCCGACTTGTGTTCGGCATCGGCCAGGGACCACCAGAGCGGGTTGATGTGCGTGTCTTCAGGCAGTTTATCTAAAACCGCTTTATCCAATGGGTGACAATGACCGCAATGAAAAATCTGATCGTATAAAACGTCTGCCGCGTCTATTTCAAACTTTTTTTCTGCCAGGCGATGGGTCTGAAAATCGACACCACCATGGTGGCCGTCGGCCGGGCCAAAAACAGCAGCGGTAGAAAAACAATGAATATCCGGCGCAGCCACACAGTTGAATGTATCGCCACCCGTGTAAACATATTCAAACCCCGAGGAACGGGTGATGCGCAGCCGCATGGGTTTTGTTTTACGATAAAATGCAAGCATGGAAAGAAACCGGTCAAAAAAAAGATACCCCAGCTTCCAGCCCGGCACTAAACGGTCAACTTCACCTTTTACAAAATGTCTGTTTTTTCCAATCAGCTCATATTTTTCAACGGTCTCTTTTCCATAGCTGATCCGCATGGTGTCCAGACTTTCAATGGTAACGCACGCCATATCGTCATCCAGGTCCACCATATATTCTATAACCGCTACATTGAACAGCGCATCCGGAAGACGCTCCCGGTCGTCAAAGCACGGTGTATGGGTGCCGTCAAAAAAACGGGATTGTATTAAATGCCGTTCCTGGAAAGAAAAAAAATTGAAAATATTCCCATTGTTATAGGGGTAACATTTAACCGTAAAGATACCCTGTGCGGTATTGGGATGGTCTTTACTGATGGATGCCTCGGATAATTGAAAATGGTAAACGCCCTGGGCACCTGAAATCCAGACATACCAGGCGGGCGCATCTCCCCAGATCTGGCTGACCCCTTCAATCCCCAGCAGTTTTTTAACGGTGTCTACCCAGGAGATCGTGGACAGCATGCCTTCAATTTTATTTCGAAATAAGCTTTCCGGATCGATGGTCACACCCCGCCTTTCATCAATAATTAAGCGATAAAAACTGTTGGAAAGAAATTAAGCAAGAAACATACCTTAAAAAAATATAATGAATAAAAATCATTATTTGTATAAAATTTGAAAATTTAGACGAAATAATTTAATTTTGTCATTGGAATGGATCTAAATTAAGGGAACAAAATGAACCATTGTCTTTGGCGTGAAAGAAACAAATTGATACTTGAAGAAATTTTCGAGGATCTTTTTGAACTGCTCCGGTTCTATAACTGCAAATGTTACCACTTCAAAATTTCATTACTTTTCCTGCATGATTAAAAAAAAGCGATCTTTGAAATGCTGCATCAAGGCCATAACGGCAGGCATACCGGTGCCATGAGGCACTCCGATATGCGCCACTTTGAATTCTTCCAGTGTTGCAATGGTTTGGTCGATCTGGTATTAAACGTACCTCCATTGTTCATTATCCCTTCATCATCAGAGAGGGCAAAAAAGTAACGATCTCCGGAAAAGCAATCAGTACCCCGAGGGTTAAAAAATCCATACACAGAAAAGGTATAATGCCTTTGAAAATGGTCTGGGAAGGAATATCCGGTGCCACGCTGTTGACCACATACACATTGAGGCCCACCGGTGGGGTTATCAAACAGATTTCGCCCATTTTGACAACAATAACACCAAACCAGATGGGATCATAGCCCAGGGCAACCACGGGTGGAAAAACAATGGGCAGTGCCAGGAGCATCATGCCGATCAGGTCAAGGAACATGCCCAGGAATACAAAAAGTCCCAGTATCCCTCCCAATATGATGATTCTTGGAACCGGCAGGGCCACGACCATCTCACTGAAGGCCGCGGGCAGGCCGGTGAGGGCCAGAAATCGGACAAAAATCAGAATCCCCACAATAATGGCAAAAATCATCACGGTTGCCCGTCCCGTTTCCATCAGCGCCCGTTTGAATTTTTTTAAATCCAGCCGTCTAGTGAAAAGTCCGATAAAGAACACACCGGCAGCACCGGCGCCCCCCGCCTCGGTCGGTGTAAAAATACCCGTGTAAATTCCCCCCAGCATCAGCATCAGGATAGCCACTATTCCCCATGTGCCTTTTAGGGAAATAAACCTGCTTTTCCATGGGGCTTTTTTCAGCGGCGGGGCGAGGGAGGGTTTTAATTTAACCCGAATTTGAATCATAAATGCGTAGATAATGGCCGAGAGGATTCCCGGTAAAAATCCGGCCATGAGCAGAAAACCCACCGACTGTTCCGTAATAATGCCATAAATAACCAAAGGAACACTGGGTGGTATCAGGGTGGCTATGGTCCCGCCCGCAGCCACGGCGCCAGCTGCAAATCCGGGCTCATAACCATATTTTCTCATTTCCGGGATGGCCATTTTCCCCATTACTGCAGCAGAAGCCACACTGCTGCCCGTACAGGCGGCAAATCCGGCGCATCCATAAGTAGTGGCAATGGCCATTCCACCGGGAAGGTGGCCGAACCATTGACGGGCCGTGTAAAAAATATCTTTGGTCAGGCCGGAATGAAAACCCAGATATCCCATGATAATAAAAAGCGGTATAACACTCAGGGAATAATGGGCGGCAATGCCATGGGGCAGGTAACCGGCCAGATTAAAGGCCACATGCCATCCTTTTAAGGCTGCAATTCCGCCAAAGGCAACCAGGGGGGCCACAAAAGCGATGCGCATGCCCATAAGAATCAGAACTACCATGACAGTCAGCGACACACATCCGACAATTAAAGGGTCCATAAATCGTTACTCCAAATCTCTTATTTCAATGTCCACATAAGCCTGTCCGAGGTTCTTCACAATTTGAATGAAAAACCGGATACAAAGGAAAAAATGATCCCAGCGGTACGCACAGTTTTGACGGCCAGGTCGGTGTATATAAATATTCTGTCACATCACCCATCTGAAAGGCGTCTATGGTTGCCAGCAATGATGCAATACAGATGATGGCATAGGCAAGCAGTCCCAGAAAACCGGATAGTGCCTCTGTTAAATGATAGGTACGGCCCGTGAATCGGTTGATGACCATGTCCATCCGGATATGGGCACCGACTCTTTGGGTGTAGCCGAAACCCAGGAAAACAATGGCTGCCATCATCAACTCAACGTCTTCAACATATCCAGGAATGGGATGATTAAATGCGTACCGGCCAAAGATTTCACCAGCGGTTAAGATCATCAAGAGCATGATAAAAATGACACCAATCACGTTTAACACGTTTTCAATTTTGGCGCTGTACCTGTCGAAAAAGTGAAATGCCGTGATCCCATCCATGACCGGTGGGTGATCCGGTGGTTTTTTTTGACTGATTTTCATAGAGATTTGCCTTTTGATTTATGCGGCACGACCGGGTGCCTGCATCCAGAAAAGAAACTTTTTTTGAATGCAGGCAGTGGAGACAATTAATTTAGAACCCTGCTATTTCTTTGCGCTTTGCAAGAAAAAAATCATATACTTCCTGTCCTGGCAGACCGCGTTTTTCCATTAATTTGATCCAGGCCTTGTGAACCCCATCGGCCTTGCTTAACAATTTGGCCCGCTCTTCATCCGGGAGCCTGACAAACTCAAGTTTTTCCTTATAAATGGGCAGCCATTTTTTTTCGCCTTTTTTGTATTCCTCTCCCCACACTTTCGGGGCTTTCTGATACCACTCCATATGGAGTTTTTTAAACTCATCCGGCAGGGCATCCCAGGCATCCTTGTTGGCGAGAAAGGCGCAGGAGTTACTGCCTGGTGAAAAATTAGTGGTCACATACTTTGATACTTCGTGGATTTTGAAGGCGCCAAAGGAAAATGGCCACGGCAGTGTTCCCATATCAACGGTCCCTTTGTCCATAGCCTCGTAAAGGTCTGCCACGGGCAGCATGACGGGAACCGCCCCAAACTGGGTTAATACCCTTGCCATTTCTCCCGGTATTCTGATTCTGATGCCGTCGAAATCTTCTGCTTTGACAATCTTTTTGTTACCCATCAGGCCATACTGGGTAATGGCTGCCGGAAACAGCGGCACGGCATTCCATTTTTTAAGTTCTTTTATAATGGCGGGATGTTCCCACAGGGCCGCCATCATCTGGCTGATTTGCTCCGGGTCCTGGGGAAGAATAAAGGGCAATTCAAAGACCCGGGTCAGCGGTGTTTTGCCCGGGGCATAGGAGCCACAGAACTGGCAACCCTCAAACAGTCCGGCTTTGATACCATCTATATTTTCCTTGGAGGGGGACAATACCGCGCCATAATGTAACTTAATTATCCATTGGCCATTGGTTTTATTTTTCATGTCCTCGGCCCATCTGTGCAAAGGCCGCGTCCAGTCCCGTTCTCCTCCCCAGAGAGATATATTCCAGGTGATGGTGTCCGAGGCTGAAGCGACAGGGGGGCTGCCGACAAACAACAGCCCCATACAACATACTGCCAATACGGATAAAAATACCTTTTTTCCTAGTCTGTTGGGGTTTGTCATAATGGTCTCCTTTAGTTTCTTGTCATAGTGATATTAATGTTTTCCCGCCATCATATTTCGGTAGTCAGCTGAATCCGGTTTTCATTACGGAAGGCTATGAAATTGGCATATGACTATACGTGAGAAAGTGATTCAAAAGCATAAGCAAAAAATATACCGGCGATTGGCTTCAGATGCGAATAGAAAATTATCTATTTATTATTACAGGTACTTTTATTAAGGAACTTGCCTTTAAATTTGAAATGGTGTATGGACAGGGAACAAATTGTCACATTCCTTTTAGTGTAAAAGGAACAAAATGCTCCTGTAAAAGATTCAAGGTGTTGTGAAACAATGAAGATGTGTTTCCAATGACAACCGTTCGTAAAAAAGGGCGCTGAAAGAAATGATGCCATCTGAAAAAAATCTTGGGGAGCAGTATCAAACCATATTGGACAGCATATCAGATGGTGTTTATTCGGTGGATCTTGACTGGCGGATTACCTATTTCAACCGGGCAGCGGAAAAAATAACCGGTATTCCAAAAATAGAGGCCATGGGCCGCTCATGCTTTGAAGTCTTCCGCAGCAATGTGTGTGAAAGTAGTTGCGTTCTCCGTGAAACCCTGGAAACCGCCAGACCGATTTTAAACCGGCCCATCTACATCATTCGGGCAGACAAGAAAAAGATCCCCGTCAGTGCCACAACCGCCATATTAAAAGATGCCGGTGGAGAGGTCATCGGCGGTGTGGTCACCTTCAGGGACCTGACCGATATTCGCAGGCTCAGAAAAGAACTTCTGAAACAGCAATCATATGAGGATATTGTCAGCAAAAATCCTGAAATGCACAGGATTTTCTCCATCCTGCCCCAGATCGCCCAGAGCAGCAGCACGGTTTTGATTGAGGGGGCAAGTGGTACGGGGAAAGAGCTTATTGCACGGGCTATTCACAATAACAGCTTTCATAAAAAAGGCCCGTTTGTCGCCGTCAACTGCGGGGCGTTGCCGGATACGCTCGTTGAATCCGAACTTTTCGGATATAAGGCCGGTGCTTTCACTGATGCCAAAAAAGACAAACAGGGCCGGTTTGCCCAGGCAGAAAACGGCACACTTTTGCTGGATGAAATCGGAGACATATCACCGGTCATTCAGGTTCGGCTGCTGCGGATCCTTCAGGAAAAAAAGTACGAGCCATTAGGATCCACCACTTCTGTTCGAACCAACGCCCGGATTATAACGGCGACCCATCATAATCTTGAAAAGCTGGTCAAAAAGGGCAGATTCAGGGAAGATCTCTATTACCGCATCAACATTGTCAAAATTTCCCTGCCGGCATTGGCAGCGCGTAAAGAGGATATCGCCTTACTGACCCATCATTTCATTGAACAGTTTAACCATCATACAGGCAAACACATCGCCGGAATCTCACACAAAGCCATGGCAGCACTCATGCTTCATGACTGGCCGGGAAACATTCGGGAACTGGAAAATGCCATTGAATACGCCTTTGTGCTTTGCCAGGAGGAGATGATCAGAATTTCCTGCCTTCCGGATCACGTGCTTCCGCCAGCAGCCCTTAAGCCCATTTTGCTGGGATTAACGCTTAAAGAGATAGAAAAACGCGCTATATTGCAATCCCTTGAGCAGCATCTCTGGAAACGGGTTGCCACCGCCAATGCCCTTGGAATTGACAAAAATACCCTGCGCCGAAAAATCATCCGGCTGGGCATCAGACAGCCCCGGCCATAGAAAAAAAGCGATTAGCTTTTAGCCATTGGCTGCCAGCTCTTAGCTGAATGTGTTTTATTTTTTAAGCTAACGGCTAACTGCTGACAGCTAAAAAATGCTCTCGTTCCCATACAGGCGCATGGAAACGAGAGCATTTCCATTGTTTCTTTGCAAGTTTTGTGGCTTTGCGGTTCAATTTTTTTATTGCTTCATCATGGCCGCGGCGAGGCGTTTCTGGGCATTCAGAACTTCGGGGTCCATCATGTAAGGCATCATCTTTACCATGGCAGCGACCATTTTCTGGCCCATTGCTTCAGCCTTTTTCTGGGTTTCCTTGAGCTCCTCGGGCGGATTGGATCGGTCTTTGAGTTCTGGGTATTTTTCAGAAAGTGTCCGCATTTTGGGCATCAGGTCCTCCATGCCGTCGGCAAATCGGTTCATCGCCGTTGCCGCATCCTTTGCATTGTCTGCCTTGTCAATGTCGGCAACATAGTCTTCCACCAGGGCAATGTACTCGTTGTTCAATTTTTCCGCCTCAGAATACTTTCCCCCGCATCCGATGATCATAAATGATATTGTCATAAGCGTCAGAAACAGGACCCCCATCATTTTTTTCATGTTTTTTCCCCTTCCACGGTTAATTTTTCGGTTAGTTGTTTTATCCGCTGTTGCAAAGGCAGAACTGTTCCACCTAAATATTAATTGGCTCCGCGTTGTTTTGTATGGGTAATTTTGACCCGCTACAGCCCCGGGATGTTTTCGTTCTGAGGCTCGAAACTGTTTGAGGGGCTTAGCCATTTCAAATACTTTTTACGAGTTCATCATGCTTTAATAATATCGATTTTTTTCCCAGACGGGTGCGGTTCATATGTGCCAATTTTAATGTCACAATCAGCCCGCTGGTGGTCAACTGGAAAAAGGCGAAGACCAGAATTGAAATATCCTGTTGCATAAGTGCGTAGGCGCCCCATACAATACCATCGGTAATAGATAGCAGCCAGGTGCCAAGTGACAACCCTGCCAGATTCCCTTCTTTATATGCAACCCGGAGCTGGGGAAGGTTCGCGGCAAGGACGCTTATCGGTAAAACTATGCCCAGTCCGTTTTCTTCTGCGAAAATACCCGCTAAGAGTAATACACTCAACCAGATTGGGGTAATTTTAAGTTCCCTGGCCTGGCGGCCAGACCGCAAAGCCAGAATTGTGATAAAAAAGAAGATGACGCCCGATGCGCCGGTGGCAAGGCATACGTATGGCTGGCCAGTCATCACGCCATATGATGCCCAGCCAAAGCTGACGATGGAACTGGTGGCTGCCGTATCTACGGAAACACCGTATGCTTCCCTTGCGCGGTTAAGTTTGACCAGTTGGGGTAAGGCACGTACCAACCCGATCAATGTCCCCAGGGATCCAAGGATGGATGCACTATTCATTTTTTATGCTTTCGGTATAACGACCCGTATGTCGATAGATGATTCTCCACCTTAAAACGATTGATATCAACCCAGCGGGTGGCAGGGCAGGGATGCGTATCAAAGAATAGGAAACGCTTAAATTCAGGCACATTGAGTCGGTAAAAGGGCCATCGCCAATTATTGCCAATCGTCCTCATTCAGCATCATTCCACCACCCGTACACAATGGATGCTATATGCCTTAATTGCAAAGTCAAAGCAAGGAGATTCAAAACTTTTAAAAATTTTAGAATTGGGGTTGACCTGCTGGATCGAATCTATGGCAAATACTTGAAGGGGGCGTTTGGTAGACCCTGGGCAACGAAAGATCGGTGGGATACGGATCACAGACTTAACTCCAGTCTTGGTCCAATTTCTTTGAATCCTAATCGGTTATAAAAATCGACCGTTTTCAGCTATCTTGGAAGACCAGGTGCGCCGACCTCCAAAAAAGGCCATCCCGGTTTCGTCCAAACTTCATTGCCGTATCAATTAATAATCCGCCTATACCGGCCGATGGCAAAGGCGGAAGAACATAGACGTCTGCAATCTCGCCAAAAAAACCACCGGCATAGATCGCGGTACATTCATATAACGTTATCGCGAGAGCACACCGGCATACTGACTGTTTTCAACAACCGCCACAAAAGCCCATAGGCCGGTATTCGGTTGGAGCAGAAGATGGGCGGTTTTTTAAAAAATTTGATTTTTGCAGTGAACCTGACTGGTCCGGCCAGAGTTCACCCTATAGTGGCATAAAAAACATGAGCTATCGATCTAAATCCGCTAAGAGAAAGAGTTCAATGAGAATGATGCAATTTTTAAGGAATTCAACGATGGTGATATCCGGAAAAAAGTACAAAAGGGCACAATTTTTTACCCTCCGGGAAAGTCGGATGACTCCAGATCCTTCGTTATCAAAGACTTGCGGTAGATGATGACAGCTTCACCCTTGATGCCTCGGCTCCGGAGTCATCCGGCTTTTGCATCAATAGGGTTCACATGCCATTTTAAAAGCCAATTTAGTAACAATTGATGCTTTTTCCGATGTCGCTGTCCTGACTTTAATTTTTTCCAGCCGCACAGTGCAAGCCTTCATCCATGGAGAAGGTTGTAAAGCACTTGTTGCATGAAATACACGATGCCTTGCGCCTGTCTCCGCCGGCCCATCTCTTGACGAGGTGGGGTTCCCTGATAAGCGACCTTGAAAGGGCCACATAGTCGGCAAGCCCTGACGTGACGGCTTCTTCTGCAATATTAAACGACAGAAAACCGCCTACGAGAATAAGCGGGATATCGATTTCCTTCTTGAAGGCCCTGGCCGCTTCTTTGTAGTAGACTTCCCGTTCTTCGGATTTTGAAGTACCGACCCTGAAGGGGACGTGTTTGCCGGAGTCAAGGGAACCACCGCTCATCTCGATGGCGTCCATGCCCCGATCTTCGAGCATATGGGCCACTTGGATCATCTCTTCCACGGTGAAGCCGCCTTCAAGAAAATCCTCCGAGTTGATTTTAACCATGACCGGAAATGAGGTCCCCACCCGTTGCCGGATCTCTTCGTAAACGGCCACAAGCAGACGCGCCCGATTCTCAAGAGCGCCACCGTAATCGTCATTCCGTTTGTTATAACAGGGCGATAGAAACTGACTCAGCATATAGCCGTGGGCCGAATGGATCTGAATCGCGTCAAAGCCCGATTGGACGGCTCTTTCAGCCGCATCTCCAAACGCTTTCACGGTTTTTTTGATATCGTCAGCGGTCATCGCAGACGCTTTTTTAACGCCCTTTTCAAATGTGTCGGAAGGGCCGATGGCTGCATACGCATCTTTTCCCATACCCCTTTGACCGGCATGGGCCAGCTGTACGGCCACAACGCCACCATTTTTATGAACCGTCGAAGCCACCTGCTTCAAACCGTGGATCAATGCGTCGGAATAGATACCCATCTGTCGGGGGCCGGCCTGTCCTTCTCTTGCTACATAGGTGTGGCCGGTAATAACAAGTCCTACATCGCCGCGGGCAAGTGTCGCCATGCAGTCCAACAACGGGTCTGTTACCGTTCCATCAATAGTTGCCATTGCCTCGTAGGTGGCGGATCTCACAAAGCGATTTTTTAGCGCCATGCCGTTTATCCGGGTGGGTTCAAATAATCTGGCCATTTTTCTCCTTATTTTTTGGATAAACATCACGCCATATGTCGTTTATTTCATCCTGCCTGTCAATGAGATGATGCAGGCCAGCACAAATGTCATCGGATCGACAAAGGTCAAATGGCGGTCAGTCCAGGGTCAGGCGGACCGGCGATTTTCCCCACTGCCGGAATATTTCAAACAGGTGTTCAAACTCCTTGCAAAAAGATTGATAAGCAGACGGGGGCAGATAACGGCTGGCACCGCTGCTACCCAGAGAAATGATGTCTTCGGTCCAGGTATATCCAAGATCTTTGAAGATCTTTTTAAATGTTTTGTTCAGCTGTCCGGTGGCATTGCGGCTACCGCTGTGACTGAGAAACCATGACCGCGGGGAAAAAACGCCGGGGTTTTTGAGTATCCGAAAAACAGCCTCGGGGAGATTCTGATCCGTTGCGGCAATGCCGGTTTCGGGGGTAAAAAGCGCCAGGTTGACCCCGGCGGTGCAGGTGCTGATGACACAGGGCAGGTCCGATCGGAAGAATTCATAGATGTTTCGGCAGCCGTTTTCATGCAGGGCCAAGTGGAGTCCCATACGGCAGTTGGCCAGGTAAAGGGGCACATCCTGTCGAAACAGATTGGCCCGGATGGTCACCCGGTTCTCCAGACCAAGATCGCAGACATGATGCTTAAATTTTGTGACATTTTCTGCTTTTCCGCGGCCAATGACCAATGCCGTTTTTTTCTCAAGCAGGGGGTCGCTGAGCAAATTCAGGAGGAAATAGTGCCGTTTGCGGGGCATGTCGTCAAAGGTGCCGTTAAACACAATGTCATGGGATTTGGGCCTGCCCGTATAAACCGCTTCGTCCGGGTCAAGAAAATCACCATGGGCCAGGGACGTTGTCAACGTCCCCGGCTGGCTGCGCATAAAGCCGGCATCTTCGGCTCCCCCCAGGCCCCAAAGGCACGGATCCTCGATTTCTGAAAAAACCCGGCACCAGGTCTGGCGGTACAGCACCCCCCAGGGGGGTTCGATATACAGGAAATAGCGTTTGTTCAAAGCGGTTAGTAATTTTGGGTCATGAAACAGGTAAGGAAGGGAAAAAATGCGCAAAATGCCTTTTGATGCGGGGAGTTGCGGTTTTTTGAGGATCTGGCAGAAATGGCGGAGTTTGAAGCTTTTTTGGCGCTTTTTAGTCAGCTTGGCCTGAATTTTTTCTTGTTCGCTGTTGAGCAATTCGGTCACTTCAGGAAGGTGTTTTAATTCATGGGAGGCTTTTTTCAGCCACTCCCATTGTCCGGGAAACGGCAGCCGCGATAGAAAAAGCCGGGCCTGTCGTGCGGCAAACACATCGGCGGTATTTTCGGCCTGTCGCTCAAATATCACTTTCAGCGACCTGAGGGTTTCGTAAGGCCAGAGCAGGCCCTTCGATTGTTCCAGGGCCGGTCGCTGCCACACCAGGAGATCATAGAGGGTGTGGATGAGTTGGTCTCTCATGCGATGGTAAAATTGCGGATCGGTAGATGTAAACAGGGTGCCTTTTTTCGCATGTTCGAAAAATTTGGATAAAAGTCCAATGGGGTCAGGTGCCATTAGCGGGTCTCCATACATGGGGACTACGGAAAATTTGTTTATTACAGCATATCACATCGTCAGGGGAGATACAAATTCGAAGAACGTCGATCCCGGGCAGGGCATCGCCAAAGGCTTAAACGCTTGACTTCAGCGTCCAGATACAACATACTGATCAAAATCAATCGGATTGATTCAGGTATTACCAGAAGCATTGTTTGTGCCGGGTGCAAAGCGTTTGCGGCAACCCCGGGTCAGAGCCGCGAAAATAATCAGATCCCATCTCTCATACACGTATTTTCCAACGGAGACGCGTCCATGGCCGGGCCTTCGACCTACAATATTTTGATGTACTCCCACGACACCTACGGCCTGGGACATATTCGCAGGACCATGTCCATCGCCTCCCAGTTGAGACAGCCCAATATTAATATCCTGATTTTAACCGGTTCCCCCATTGCCGGTCGTTTTACGTTTTCCAGTCAGGTGGATTTCGTCCGGATTCCCGGAATGATCAAACACACCAATGAAGAATATCGGCCTTTGTCCATCAAGATTGACGCCCGGCAGGCCCTTAATATAAGGAAAAACATTATTACGGCCACGGCCAAAACGTTTCGTCCGGATCTTTTCATTGTGGACAAAGAGCCGTTGGGATTAAAAAAAGAGGTGCTGCCGACCCTGGAATGGCTCAAAAAATATCTGCCGCAATCTCGGTCGATACTGGGTCTGCGGGATGTGATGGACGACTCAGTGGTGGTTCGCAGGGACTGGGAAAAAAAAGGGATATACAGGATTCTCGGTAAATTGTACGATGAGATCTGGGTGTATGGCAACCAGGATCTTTATGATGCTGTGCGGGAATATGCCGTCGATGATGTCGCCAGCCGGAAGTTTGTTTTTACCGGGTACATTCCCCGTAAGATGCCGGGTGCCGTCGAGGTGGCCCGTTTAAAGGGTGCACTGACGGCCCGGTCTGACCGAAAACTCGTACTGGTCACCACCGGTGGCGGCGGGGACGGATATGCCGTAATGGATACGTATATGCATATGCTGGAATCCGATTCTCGATCCAGGGATGTTGCAAGCATCCTGGTCTCCGGGCCCTTTATGCCCAAAGATCTGCGGCTGCAGATTTCAGCCCGGGCAAAACGTTTTGGCATAAAATTTTATCAATTTTATCGGCAGATGGAAAAACTCATCGCGGCGGCGGATGTGGTCATCAGCATGGGTGGGTACAACACGGTGTGTGAAATTCTGACCCAACAGACGGTTTCCCTTATGATCCCACGGGAAACACCCCGTCGGGAGCAGCTCATCCGGGTTCAGGCCATGGCCGGCAGGGGACTCGTGGACTATATTTCCTGGCATGACCTGACACCTGAACGTTTAAGCCGGCAGCTGTTCAAGCTTCTCGAAAAACCCGAACCCTACAAGCGGGCCATTGAACGGTTCCCCCTGACCGGACTCACCATCATGAAGCGTCGGCTGGCCCTGCTTCGAGATGAAACGAATCGGAATGAAAAATAATATGAAGAAATCTGATATACCGGTGCTGGGAATGGTGCTCAAGGGCTTTCCCCGCATTTCTGAAACGTTTATATCCAATGAAATTTTCTTGCTTGAACAAGCGGGTATTCATATTCGGATTATCTCGCTGCGTCATCCCCGGGAGTCCTTCAGCCACGAGAGCGTCAAAAACATTCGGGCCGAGGTGGATTATCTGCCATCCACTATTTTAGGGGGGTTGCCCCGTTTGATGGCCCACAACTTGATGCTGGCCGCAAAGCGTCCGAGAATCTACGCAGGCACCTTGAAAACAGCTTTCAGGCGGTTTTTGCGAACCCGTAAATCGGCAACCGTAAAGCATCTGCTGCAGGCCGGGGTCGTGGTGAACCAGATACTGCCCGGCAGCTCGATTGTTCATTTCCATGCCCATTTTGCCCATTCGCCGACATCCGTGGCCCTGTTTGCCAGTCAATTAAGCGGCCTGCCGTTCAGTTTTACGGCCCACGCCAAGGATATATACACCACCGATCCCCGTCAGCTCAGGGAAAAAATTGTCATGGCCCGGTTTGTGGCGACCTGCACCGAGTATAACCGAAAACACCTTAAATCGCTGGCAGGTCCTTCCCGGACCCCGATTCATCGAATTTATCATGGCATTGACCTGGCCCTGTTTGGGGGGCGTGATAAAAAGGCGTTGCCGTCTGATCCGTACCAGATACTGACCGTGGCCCGTTTGACCGCCAAAAAGGGGCTGCCCACCGTATTTAAGGCCCTGCGCCATTTATGTGATCAGGGGATTGCCGTGCAGCATACACTCATCGGAGACGGAGACGACCGGGATGATGTCCTGGCGCTGATCCATGAATTGAAACTGGAGGCTGTCGCCCAGTGGATCGGGACCCAGCCTCACCATGTGGTCCTGGACCATTACCGTCGGGCCGATCTTTTTGTGCTGGGCTGCGAAGTGGCCGCCAACGGTGACAGGGACGGTATCCCCAACGTGCTGGTTGAAAGCATGGCCATGGGTGTACCCGTGGTGGCTACCCACGTTTCGGCCATCCCCGAACTGGTCGAAGACGGTGAAACCGGTCTTCTGGTGGCCCCGGGCAACTCCTTGGCCCTGGCCGCGGCCATGACCCGGATGCTGGTCGATACAAAATTGCGCCAGAAGATTATCCAGCAGGCGGACATGCGGGTACGGCAGCATTTTGACAACCGGGTGCTTATCGATGACCTGGCCCGGATTCACAAGGCCGCAATGGCAGGTCAACGATAGGAAATTATGCGGATTTTTTTCTATGCACCGTTCAAGCCGTTGGGGCATTCCCATCCGTCCGGTGATCTGGCCATTGCCACAGGACTTTATGACTATCTGACCACGCGGGGCCATCGGCTCCACACGGCCGGCGTCCTCAGGGCCCGCTGGATATTCTGGAAACCCTGGCTGTGGCCCGAAATCATTCGCCAACGCCGGGCACTGGTGCGGCGGGTGCGGCGCCTTAAACCGGATGTGTGGCTCACTTATCATACTTATTACAAGGCCCCGGATCTGCTGGGGCCAGCGGTCTCCCGGCAGACCGGATTGCCCTATGTCATTTTTCAGGGGATCTATTCGACCAAGCGCCGGCGGAATCTTCGCACCCGGGCCGGGTTTGAGCTGAATCGCCGGGCCCTGGCAGCGGCCGGCCATGTGTGCACCAACAAGTGTGCGGATTATCGAAACCTCCAGCGGATCATTGCGCCGGAAAAATTGACCTACATTGCCCCGGGCATTTTCCCGGACGGATTTTTTTTTGATCCGGATGCCCGGAGCGCACTGCGGCAGCGCTGGCATGTATCGGATACACCGGTGATCCTGACGGCGGCCATGTTCCGCCCCGGGGTCAAAGCCGATGGTTTGGCCTGGGTGATTGAACGGTGCGGGGATCTGGCGCGCAAAAATATTCGATTTCACCTGGTGGTTGTCGGTGCCGGTGCTGCCGAAGATCGGCTACGCCGACTGGCCCGGGCGCTGGTACCGGAATCCTATCATTTTACGGGTAAAATTCCGCGGGCGGCCCTGTATCGTTACTATAGTGCCGGGGATCTGTTTGCATTTCCGGGTATTCGCGAATCCCTGGGTATGGTTTACCTGGAAGCGCAGGCCTGCGGGCTGCCGGTGGTGGCTTTTGATAATGGGGGCGTGCCGGAAGTCGTCAAAGACACGGTGACGGGGCTGTTGACCCCGCCATTTGACAAAGGCTGCTTTGTGGCGGCTCTGGAACGGCTGCTCACAGATGCCCACCTGCGCCGGCAGATGGGGTCTGCGGCGTCAGCATATGTTCGCTCACAGCATGACCTGGATAAAAATTATGTTCGACTTGAAGAGATACTCGAACAGATGGTTCAAGACACATGACAACAACCCTGGGACTTATTCGCCATGGCGAAACCCGCTGGAATCGTGAAAAGCGCATTCAGGGGCAAAAGGACAGCCCGTTGACCCAAACCGGTCGATCCCAGGCCCGTGCCTGGGGCTACCGTCTGGCAGTCCAATCCTGGGACTGCCTGCTTTCCAGTGATCTTAAACGGTCGGTGGAGACCGCCGAACAGATCAACAGGGTTTTAAACCTGCCCCTTGAAACGGAACCGGGCCTGCGGGAGCAGGACTGGGGCAGGTGGGTCGGACGCACGGTTTTACAGCTCCGACAGGAAATGCCGGATGAACTGGCGGCCCAGGAGCAGGCCGGATGGGATTTTCGTCCCCCCGGGGGAGAGCGTCGGGAAGATGTGTGGTGCCGCAGCCGGAAGGCCCTGATAGCGGCTGCCAATCGCCGGCCCGGTGATCGCATTCTGGTGGTCTGCCATTCCGGTGTCATCAAGGTCGTGATCTACAAGTTGTTGTGCAGGGCGTTTTTACCTTCCGAACCCCCTTTGATAGCCCCCTTGCACCTGCATCTGCTGCGTTGCCAAGAGGGGCTGCTGACCCTGGACAGGGTCAATGGGATTGCCCTGGAAGAAAATGGAGATTAAATGGAGATTGCAATATATTGTCAGCATGTTCTCGGGGTCGGCCATTTTTTCAGAACTCTGGAGATCTGCAAAGCCCTTTCCGCCTATGGTGGTATTACCCTGATCACCGGGGGCCGGAAAATAGACGTTGGTCTGCCGCCAGGGGTTAAGGCGGTGGAACTGCCCGGTCTGATGATGGATCCGGAATTCAATGGGCTGCTGCCGGCAGATCCGGGGCGTTCTGTGGACAGTATCCGGAAGGAGCGCTGCCGGTGTTTGACAACTCTTTTTGAGCGCACCCGGTTTGATCTTTTTATGGTGGAATTGTATCCCTTTGGGCGCAAGGCGTTTCGGTTTGAGCTGGATCCCTTGCTGGCACATATTCGCAACTCCCGGCAATGCAGCTGTCGTGTGCTCTGCAGCCTGCGGGATATTCTCGTGGAAAAAAATGATGTTGCCAAATATGAAGCCCGGGTGGTTGAAACCCTCAATCAAGCGTTTGATGCCCTGCTGGTCCATGCGGACCCTTCTCTGGTGCAACTGAATGAAACCTTTTCAAGGGTCGAAGAGATTCGCATTCCCGTGGCCTATACCGGCTTTGTTACCCCGCATCCCGAAAAGCAGGCCGGGGATCAGATGCGCCGGGATCTGGGCATCGGACCGGAGACGGCCCTGGTGGTGGCCAGCGCCGGTGGCGGCAGTGTGGGGGCGGTTCTGCTGGCATCGGCGATAACGGCTATTCCCCGGGTCATGACCTCCCGGGATATCCAGATGGTTGTTTTTACGGGGCCCTACATGGACGCTGATGAATTTGATGCCCTCAATCGATTGGCCGGTCACCGTATTCGGGTTGCCCGGTTTACCGATAATTTTCCGGGATATCTGGCGGCGGCGGACCTGTCAGTGAGCATGGCCGGCTACAATACCACCATGAATATACTGGCAGCCGGGGTCCCGGCCCTGGTGTGGCCCTTTGGCCAGAACCGCGAGCAGCGGATGCGGGCCCAGCGCCTGGAAGCAAGGGGGGCTTTGACCGTTTTAGAGGACGCGGATCTGGAACCCGATGGCCTGGCCCTGCAGATGGGGAAAAAACTGGCTCTGGCCCACCGGGTGAAGGTTGATCTGGATCTGGACGGTGCGGCCAACACGGCCCGCTGGATCCATGCATGGATGCAGGAGGGACACTGATGCAGTACAATGCCCCTTTGATATGGCAGAAACTGCCCGTTGATTTTCATCGGCAGCTCATCTATTGTGCGGACAGGGCCTGCAATCTGCGCGGATCGCATGAACGGGTGCGGGTTTTTTTCCGGGCCGATGATGTGGCGGCCCCGGGAAAAGACTTTACCCGTCTTGTCGCCCTGTTTCGGCAGTACCGGGTCCCCCTGGCCATGGCCGTTGTACCGGCATGGCTCACCGGAAAGCGACGGGACGCCCTTTTTCAGACCACCGGCCCGGACAGGGCCCTGTGGTGCTGGCACCAGCATGGGTGGCGCCACATGAACCATGAATCGACAGGGAAGAAGCAGGAATTCGGTCCCTCCCGGTCCCGGGGCGATCTTGGCCGGGACCTGGAAAAGGGCTGCCGGCGTCTGGTTGCGCTTCTGGCGGACCGGTTTGAGCGGGTATTTACCCCGCCCTGGAACCGGTGTGATGAAAAGACCCTGGTTCTGTTGGCCCATCTGGGGTTTCGGGCTGTTTCCAGAAGTCTGGGCAGCCGGCCTGTAACGTTGCCCGGACTGCCGGACTTCCAGGTCGCTGTGGACCTGCATACCCGTAAAGATGACAACGTGCAGCAGGGGTGGATAAATTTGATGGAAGACTTGAACCGGGCCCTTACAAGCGGTGTTTGCGGTATCATGATTCACCACCAGCGGATGAACCATGCGGCATTTGAGGGTCTGGAACAGATTTTAAAACTGGTGCGTGAACGCAAAGAGATGGACCTGGTTCATTTTCGGGATATGGCAACAACCATTTGAAAACAATGCTTATGGAGCGAACTCGACAAGCCCCCCCGGCAGGCAATCCAAGCGGTGGCGATCCCATCCGGAGACAGGTGGTGCTGCCCTTTAAAAACTCGGTGCGGATCGCTTTTATGAGTATTCGTGTCCGGTTTTTGCGGAGCCTGATTACCACCATGAGCCTGGTGCTGGCTGTTGCCTTTCTGAGTTTTGTCAGCGTGAGCACTGATGTGGCCAATGGTCTGCTGTCCAATGGGGGCGAGGGTGTACGCCAGACACTGGTCCGCAGCGGTTACGATCTGGCAGACGGAGATACCCAGGTTGGCAGTAGCCCCAAGCAGCGCTGGATTTTGATTCTGTCTCTTCTGGTCTGTGTCGTGGGCATTGTCAATGCCCAGTTAATGGCCGTCACGGAACGGTTCCGAGAGATCGGCACCATGAAGTGTTTAGGTGCCCTGGACCGATTTATTGTAAAACTGTTTTTGCTTGAGGCAGCCATGCAGGGGTTGGCAGGGGCCGTGATCGGTGCCCTGGGCGGTGCCTGTTTTGCCATTGTCGGCGGCATGCTGCGGTTTGGTCTGGCCGCAGTGTCAGCGCTGCCCTGGGGGGCGGTGGGCGTTTCCCTGCTGCTGGCGGTCCTTGTGGGGGCCGGTTTGAGCCTTCTGGGGGTATTATACCCGGCATGGGTGGCCGCCCGAATGGAGCCGGCCCAGGCCATGCGGGCGGAACACTAACAAAGGAGAAACATGACAACCCAGCGTCATATTGTGCGCGTTTCCGGGGTGACCAAGACCTTTCAGATGGGAAAAGTGGCTGTCCAGGCCCTCAAGGGGGTGGACCTGAACATTATCGGTGGGAATTATATCTCCATCATGGGTCCTTCGGGGTCCGGGAAAAGCACCCTTTTCAACATGATCGGAGGCCTGGACAAACCCACCACCGGAAAGGTGTTTATCGATGATGTGGATATCGCCCAGCTGGATGCCCATGAACTGGCATGGCTGCGGTGCCGCAAGATCGGGTATATTTTTCAGACATTCAACATCATCCAGGTGATGACGGCCTTGGAAAATGTGACGTTGCCCATGATTTTTGCAGGGGTGAATACCGAGGATGCCAATGAAAAAGGCATTGGGCTGTTGAACCTTGTAGGCCTGGGGGACCGGTTTCAGCACAAGCCCCAGGAACTTTCCGGCGGTCAGCAGCAGCGGGTGGCCATCGCCCGGGCCCTGGCCAATGATCCGGCCATTCTGCTGGCCGACGAACCCACCGGCAACCTGGATCTGACCACCGGTGAAGAGATCATTTTTATGCTCAAACAATTGTGCCGGGAACGGGGGGTCACCGTTATTTCGGCGACCCACGATATCAAGATGCTCAATGTCTCCGATCAGGTCGTCTGGATCCGGGACGGGCGTGTGGACAAGGTCGAGAACAGAGATGAGCTGTCCATTTCCGTGGGGGATATTCAATTGCGGTAGAAGTGGTGGAAAAAAGGGATGGGGGAGTTTCGGAACATAAGGGCCGATTCGGATCGATGGTCGATTTTTTTTCTGGTGCTGGCAGCCGTCTGGATCTGGCTGAATGGGGTCGTTGGCGTTGCTGGGGCTGCTCCGGGGGTTCAATCCGATACGCTGGTGCAGACACTGAACCGGTTGAGTGCCCATGGCGATCGCGGTACCGGAACGTCTGGATGCGAGCGCTCAGCCGCCTATATCATGGACCAGCTTGTCGGCCTTGGCTATGTCGTGGAGCGTCAACAATTTTCAGTGCCGGTTCGCCGGCATAAGGGCAGCCGTCTGGAGATTCCCGGTAAGGGCGGTTTTGTTCCCATTCACCCCATGCCCGCCAATGCGGTCTCACCGGAAACCACTCCCCCCGGCGGCATCAAAGGTCCTTTGATCTACGTTGGATCCGGAGATGCGGTTCAATTTAACGGTAAAGCCGTGTCAGGGGCTATCGTCCTGATGGATCTGGCCTCGGGCAAGAACTGGCTCAATGCCGCGTCCTTCGGTGCTGCAGCCCTTATCTATATCGACAACGGGGTGGGAGTGCGCTCTTTTTTTGAGGATAAACTGGAGCTGTCCCCCATTGCATTTCCGCGTTTCTGGATGACCCGGGACCAGGCCCGGGACTTGTTCGGTAATTTTGATGTCCCCGGAGCAAATCTGCCAAGCCCTGTCCGGTTGATCTCGGATCTTTCCTGGAAGCCGACAGCGGCTGAAAATCTGTACTGCCTCATTCCCGGCAGTGACCCCAAACTTTCCGAGGAACTGGTGATCGTTGAAGCCTTTTACGACAGCACCCCCCTGGTGGTCGGTCTTTCCCCGGGTGCTGATGAGGCCGTCAGTATCGCCACTCTCCTGGAACTGGCCGCCCGGTTTAAACAGATGCCGCCGGCCCGGTCCGTGCTGCTGGCGGCGACGGCCGGCCATGCCCAGGGCCTGGCCGGCATGCGGGAACTGGTTTGGGCACTCCAGGCAAAAGAAAAAGACCTGAAGCGGATGGCTGGCCCCTTGAAGTCGGCATCCGGTCATGCGGAAAAAATGCTGGCGGTGCTTGAGGGTCTGTCGGCCGGACAGGTGTCGCTGTCTGATCCCCGTGTCAAGGAGGCCCTGTCCGACCGCATGAAGACCCGGTCGGACGATTACTCCCGGCAGCTCATGCACCTGCGCCTGCAGGCATCGGACAAGGTGGATCCGGTTCGTATCCGGCAGCTTGCGGCCCGGCGACTGGTGTTGCGGCAGTTGGGCTGGCAGGGGGCTTTTGTTGATTTGTCGGAAAAAGCCCGGGGCGCTCTGGAAACCCTGGTGCCCGAGGCCATCATCGATTTTCAGAGCGCGTATAAGGATGCCACTGCTCAGTTCGCCTGCCTCAAGTCTGCGCGACGTCTTAAGGACCGCTTGGGCGAGATGAAACCGGTTGCCGCCATCTCCCTTCATCTTTCCAGCCATGGAGACGGCGTCGGGGCATTTAACGACGGGTGGCTTTATCCATTGAAGCCCCAGGCCCGGCAGTTTGCCCCGTACCGCAGTCTGGAGATGGCCCTGGGGCAAACCGCTCGGAGCCTGGCGCAGGATCCGCATTTGCCGGATCTGTACCGGGATACCTTGAGACCCGGGGCTTTGAATGCCTGGCAAAGCTATCTGCCCGACCACCCGGCTCTGGGGGGGGAGATCAGCGCCCTTGGCGGGCTGCTTGGACTGAGCCTGGTGACCACCGGGGACCGCCGGCAGTTCTGGGGGACCCCCCATGACCAACTGGACCGGATGGACCTGGACGATGCCCGCAGACAGTCTGACTGGGTTTGCCGGCTGCTGGTTTCCCTTGTCCACACCCCTCGGATTCAAAACGGGAAATTCCCTAAAAACGGGTTTGCAACGGTCACCGGCAGGGCCCGGTTTGTCCGCCAGGGTGAAATATTTCCGGATCAGCCCGCACCGGAAACGCTGATTCTGGCCTACCAGGGGCCGTCCTATTTTCACAGCATGGTCGACACCCGGGGTATTTTTACCCTCAAGGGCATGGCCGATAAAAAACATGTCCTGGACAAAGTCATTCTGGAAGGCTACCGGTTTGATCCGGTGGGCGGCAGTGTGCAGTGGGCCATCGACAAAAAACAGACGGGCAAGGACGCCTACCGGATCAATGTGCGCCGCAAGGCCATGGAAACAGACCTGGTGATGTTCGGCTGTGCCCGGACCACGTTGTTTGATCTGCTGGAACCGAGAAAGTTTACCTATCTTACCAAAATCCAGCTTATTGACGGGCGCCGGGAAGCCGCTCCGCAGCGGTACTGGTACAGTCGCATCGACACCCGCTCATCGACCCTGGCATCTGTATACCTGCCGCCGGGAACCCACATGAAGATGACCCTTTCCGACACGGTTTTACGCAAAAAACTGATTTTAACCCATGCCGCACCCGGCCACTCGGAGGGGACCGGATACCGGGTGGACTTGTGGCCGACGATTCCCCACACCCGACTGCATGTGGCCGAGGATATGTGGGCACTGCTTGCCCCGCGCATCGCCAACCTGGAGACCCACGGTATTTATGACCAGCGGATCCGCACCCTTGCACAGGCCGGCAACAAGGCCCTCGAACAGGCCCGCAGTGCCCTGGACCACCGGCAGTACGACCGCCTGGTCGATACCGCCACCCAGTCCCTGGCCTTGGCCGGCAGGGTATACAACCAGGTCGAACAGGTCCAAAAAGACGTTCTTTTCGGCGTGCTGTTTTATATTGCCCTGTTTGTCCCCTTTTCCTTCTGCCTGGAAAGGATGCTTTTTTCCTTTCACAATATTCACAAACGGATTATCGCCTTTCTGGGTATCCTGCTGGCGCTCATTTTGCTGATCTACCAGGTGCACCCGGCTTTCCAGCTGGCCTACAGCCCATGGTGGTGATTCTGGCTTTTTTCATCATGGGCTCTCCCTGATGGTGACCCTGATCATTTTTTTCCGGTTTGAAGAAGAAATGGTTCTGCTTCAGCGCCGGGCCAAATCGCATCCGGCCGGCTGAAATCAGCCGCTGGAAGGCCTTACGGCCTCCTTTTTCCTGGGCGTGAGCAATCTGCGACGACGACGCCTCCGGACGGCCCTGACCTGTATTACCCTGATTATCCTGACCTTTACGATCATGAGCTTTACCTCGGTCAAATCCCAGCGGCGGCATACTCACCTGCCGTTGCAGGATAGGGCCGCCTATACCGGGTTTTTGTTCAAGACGGCCAATTGGCGGGATTTGCCCCCGGAAGCCGATGCTTCATCTTAAACAGCTTTGAGTCGGCGGAAACGGGCGATTGGCACTGTGGCCCCGCGGGTGTGGCTGGAGCCGGAAGACCGAACCCGACCAATCGGATACCGGTTCGTTCGGCGACGCCAATTTTCGAAGCCGGGGCATGATGGGGCTGGTCCATCCGGAACCGCAGGTGTCGGGTCTGGACAAAATTCTTGTGGCGGGCCGCTGGTTCGATCCAACCGAACGCTATGCGGTGCTGATGCCGCAGCGGATGGCCGACGGCCTCGGCATCGACCCTGCAGCATCCCGGGTCGCCCAGGTCCGGCTCTGGGGCATGCCCTTTTCGAGGTGGTCGGGTCTTTTTTCAGACAGCGTCGCCTCATGAACGGCCGGATCTGGACGGCGAAGTGCTTGACCCCGGTCACCTTTCCCAGCGAAACCAGCCATGGCTGTCACCGAAGTGGAAATGGATGCCATGGAATCCGGTGATGATGTCAGGACGCTTTCAGAGCCGCTACCAGCATATCGACTGGGGGCTGACAATGATTATGCCGGCAAAAACCCTCCTGTCTCTGGGAGGCCGTCTCAAGGCTGTGGCCGTGGGCCACCTGGCTGTTGATACATGCCGGATCTGGCCGACCAACTGGCCGACCGGTTCGGCCTGACCTTTTCAGCGGGCAGGCAAAGGGCACGTTTTTATACTATGCCGGCGATACGCTGGCTTACAGCGGTGTCCCCAATATTCTGGTTCCCATGCTGATTTCCATCCTGATTGTGTTAAACACTATGATCGGCAGTGTCTACGAGCGAAAACGGGAAATCAGTATCTATACGTCCGTGGGGCTGGCCCCTTCTCACGTCGCGTTTCTGTTCGTGGCTGAAGCCCTGGCATTCGGCGTGTTGAGTGTGGTGCTGGGGTACCTGACCGCCCAGACGGCGGCCACGTTGTTTGCCCGGACATCACTCTGGGCCGGTATCACGGTAAACTATTCCTCTCTGGCCGGCGTCGCGGCCATGCTGCTGGTGATTGCCGTTGTGCTGATTTCCGTGATCTATCCGGCCCGGGTGGCGGCCCGGATCGCCATACCGGATGTAAAAAAATCCTGGACCCTGCCCGAACCTGAGGGCAACATATTGGCACTGACGTTGCCGTTTTTGATGAAATACAGCGAACACACCAGTGCCGGCGGATTTCTGCAGGCCTATTTCAAGGCCCATGAAGATATCTCCCACGGTATTTTTTCCACCGGTGACATTACCCGGACCATGGCCTGCCCTGCTGACAGCGGGCCGGCATCGGGCGGGTGCATGGATCCGTGTATCATCCTGCAGCTTCGGGTATGGCTAGCACCCTTTGATTTCGGTATCATGCAGGCAGTCCGGCTTCAGTTTTGTCCGGCGCCGGAAGACCCGGGCTTTCTTGAAATCAAAGTGTACTTGACGCGGCTGTCCGGGGAAGCCAATATGTGGAAACGGGTCAATAAGGCATTTCTTCTTGATCTGCGAAAACAGCTTTTGATCTGGCGCAGCCTGGATCCGACAGTGCAGCTTGAATACGACCAGAAGGTCGGCGAGAGCGCAGTGCCGTTGTAAAGGGCTGTGCCCACCGGATAGACTGAATACCATTTAAAGACAACGATGAATGATGAACGCGGAAGGATGAATGACTTGACTTTAGAAACACCGGAAACGCGCACATCCGAAGGGGTTGACCAACCGGTGCGGCCCCGGGCATTTGTGGTGGGACTCATTTTTGCCGTTGCCATCTGCCTGGTGACCCCGGTCAACAACGCTTTTCACCAGGGAACCCCACTGGGGGGAGGGCACTTTCCCCTGGCCCCGTTTTTTATTGTTGCCTGGCTTACCGTGCTCGTCGGCATTCTGGCACACTTCAGCGGTAAAAGAGCCTATTTAACCGGAAAGGAACTTCTGGTGGTCTGGATTCTCATGGTACTGGTATCCGGGATCGCTTATACCGGACTGGTCCGGACTTTTTTTATCAACCTTACGGCCCCATTTCAGTTTGCCACGCTGGAAAACCGTTGGGGACGTATTCCAACCCCTGCTGCCACAAGCCTGGTATCCCAGAGATCCGGAGGCCGTGGCAGACGCTGTACAACGGCCTGGCCGGGGGCCGCCAGCATGGGCTGGTTGGAGTTTTTTCCCATATTCCCTGGATCGCCTGGATAAAACCCCTCGGCGTCTGGACGGTTTTTATTTTGCTGTGTTACTTCGTGATGCTTTGCCTGGTGGTGCTGTTCGGGCCCCAGTGGATCGACTAGGAACGCATGAATTTTCCCATTCTGCAGGTGCCGCGGATAATGTCTCAGGCGCTGGATGAAGGTGATCTATCCGATTTTTTGGGATACCGGTTTCTCCTGGCCGGTCTTGCCGTGCCCCTTTGTCTGCACCTTTTGAACGGGTTGAATTTTTATTTTCCGGCAGTTCCGCAGATACCCACGCTGATTCTTGCCGGCCCCTATTTTCCCGGAACAGGGATTTTTTTCCGGGTTTCACAAGCTTAAGATGTTTTTCTATCCGGCTTTTATCGGTTTTGCCTTCCTGACCATCCCGTCAGATATCTTTTTCGTTCTGGTTTTTTTTCTTTCGGGGCGTTGCTGTTCGGATTTTTTGGGGCGTCCTGGGGTACCGCTTTCCCGCCGCTGATCTTGGGGGTCACCTTCGGCCCCACCCTTTCAAGGCCTGAAGAAACCCAGATGATCGGCGCCTACCTGGTATTTTTCCTGTTTTCTGTTCTGGCTGGCCCGGGACCATTTGTTGTCCGTGGTACGCCACGGCTTCGGGATCGGCATCGATGTGGATCACACCGCCGGACTGGTTTTCGGCCAGATTTTCCTTCTGGGGAACCGCTATCGGCTCACTTTGCATTGTTCTATGGCTCGTGTATTTCGGCATGTCGGTTTCCGCCTCGTTTTTATTGTCGGGCTTTTTTTTCATTTTTATGATCGTGGCCAGCCGGGTGATCTGTCAGGGCGGGGTGGCCTATTTTACCTTGACGGCCGCACCCCTGGACGGACTGCTGGCCTTTTGGGGGTCGGGATTGTTCAGTCATGCCGGCATTTTGATGGCCGGGGTGGTCCAGAAGGTGCTGTTTGTGGATCTGCGCGAATCTCTGTTGCCCTCACTGCTTCATGCCGGGAAGGTGTCCCGGGGGTTCGGACGGCAGGCCCCCATGCTCCGTGCGATTGTTATTGCGCTGATTCTTGGTGTGGGCGTCAGCTTTGCCGCCATGCTCACGGTGTGTTACCGATACGGCATTCGTGAACTGCATATGGACTGGGCCACCCGTACCACGGTGGCCGTTTATGATAATATCCAGACCCTCATTGAATTTCAAACCCAAAGCGGGCACTGGGTCATGGTCTTTGTCATTGCCGGCGCTGTGGTGATGCTGGCGTTGGTGTTTTGTTATCACCGTTTTTACTGGTGGCCGATTCACCCCATTGGATATCTGGTGGCTTACAGTTCCGCCATGCGCATCCTGTGGCTTAGTTTTTTTCTGGGCTGGCTGTGCAATGTGCTGTGCATGCGCTACGGTGGCATTATTTTTTTCCGAAAGATGCGGTATTTTTTTGTGGGATTGATTGTCGGTGATTTTCTCATGGGCGGGATCTGGGCCGCCATTGGTTTGTTCGGCGATGCCAGCTACCTGGTACTGCCGGATTGAACCGGTCGTATAAAAAATTCAAAAAGCAGGCCCATAGGAAGGTCTGCTTTAACGGCAAAAGCGGGTCGTTTATATCTGACTTGGTCCAGAGGACCGGGGCTTTCAACATAAAACAAAGAATAACCACATGTATGAAGATAAGGAACTGCAGGAATATCGGGATCTGCTGAAAGCCCCGGATCATTTTGAAGAGGGGTTTAACTGGAAGACCGTCATCGGGGCAATATTTATCGGTTTTCTCATGATGCCCGGCAGCATGTATCTGCAACTGGTTATCGGCACCGGCATTGGGCCGGCGGCCCGCTGGGTCACCATCATCCTGTTTGCCGAAGTGGCCAAACGATCGTACAAAGATTTGAAACAGCAGGAGATCTTTCTGCTCTACTACATGGCTGGAGCAGCCCTTGCCTCTCCTTTCCAGGGGTTGCTGTGGAGCCAGTATCTGGTCCAGTCCGATGCGGCCCGAATGCTGGGCCTTACCGAGTTTATCCCTACCTGGGTGGCCCCGGCACCCGAGTCCATGTCTCTGGTGGAGAGGACTTTTTTCCACCGGGACTGGATGGTTCCGATTCTCCTGCTCGTGGGCGCCCAGATTATTCAGCGCATTGACCATTTCGGCCTGGGGTATGCCCTGTACCGCCTCACCTCGGATGTCGAGAAGCTGCCCTTTCCCATGGCGCCGGTGGGGGCCCTGGGAACCATGGCCCTGGCCGAATCCACGGAAGATAAGAAAAAAAGCTGGAAATGGCGGGTTTTTTCCATCGGCGGCATGATTGGCCTTGTTTTCGGAAGCATTTACATTCTGCTGCCTGTGGTGTCCGGACTCATTTTCACCGAGCCGATCCGGTTGATTCCCATCCCCTGGATTGAATTGACCCGCCATACTGAAGCCCTGCTGCCCGCAGTGGCCACTGGTATTCAACTGGATCTGGGCCTGATCTTTATCGGCATGGTGCTGCCCTTCTGGGCCGTGATCGGTGGGTTTGTCGGGCTCGTCATCACCATCGCCCTCAACCCTGTTCTGTATCACTATGGTATCCTCAATCGCTGGCACCAGGGTATGGGCACAGTGGATACGGTGTTTGCCAATAATTTTGATTTCTACATGAGTTTCGGGATCGGTCTGGGCCTGGCCATAGGGGCACTGGGCATCTGGCATGTGCTCAAATCGTTCGGTCAGGCGGGGGAAACAGGTGCCGGGCGTTGGCGGGCGCTTTTTCATCCACCGCCGGGCCGGGGAGATTTTAATATCTGGATTTCCATCGGTATATACGTGGCCTCAACGCTGGCGTATGTGGGCCTGTGCGTCTGGCTGGTCCCCGGGTTTCCATGGATTTTTTTTATAGCCTACGGATTTATCTATACACCAATCATTTCCTACATCACCGCCCGGATGGAAGGTATTGCCGGTCAGTTTGTCAGCCTGCCTCTGGTCAGGGAGGCCAGTTTTATCGCCGGGGCCCGGTTTTTCGGATATCAGGGCATTGAAATTTGGTATGCCCCCATTCCCATGCACAATTATGGTGAAGCCACGGTTCATTTTCGTGAAATCGAGCTCACCGGCACCAGTTTCCGGGGCATCATCAAGGCCGAGATCGTGGTTTTCCCAGTGGTCATCATCGCCAGTCTGCTCTTTTCGCAGTTTATCTGGCGCCTGGCCCCCATCCCCTCGGCCGCCTATCCCTATGCCCAGGAACTGTGGCACCTGCAGGCCCTCAATTCGTTGTTGATGCAGACCTCCACGTTGGAGGGTAACTCGCTGTTTTATCAGGCACTGAGCGGTGTTTACATCATGGCCGGCATGGGTTTCGGAATTTTTACCTACGGGGTGCTGACCGTTTTCGGGCTGCCGGTGCTGCTGATATACGGGGTGGTCCGGGGGCTGGGTCAGAGTACCCCCCACGGTCTGATTCTCGAGCTTGCCGGGGCCCTGCTCGGACGGTTTTTTTTCCTCAAACGATACGGTACCATGTGGCGCCAGTATGCCCCTGTGCTGCTGGCCGGTTTTTCCTGCGGCATGGGGCTGATGGGCATGTTCGCCATGGGGTTTGCCCTGATTCTCAAATCCCTGGGGCGGCTGGCATATTGACCACCGTCTCTAAATTTTCAAGCCCCCACTTGTCAAGCCTTCAATTTGGTTCTGGTTTTGCAAGATCAGGTTGTTCAGGTTGAAATTGATCCTAAATTCCTGAATGGCGGGTATATTGACTTTGGCTCCCGTTGTATTAGTTTATATATTAGATATTTAATTGTGCTAATACATGCTTTTCAGCTGCAACTATTTTTTACGAAACCGTCACTATTCAATTTTCAATCTAACTCCGGCCTGTCCGGATCAGGTTCCAGCATCCACAAGGAGCTGAAGATGAAAACCAAAATGTTGTGTTTCACTGTGATGGCCGGTGTGCTGCTGTTTCCCCTCATGGTAGCGGCCCAGGTGCCCCACCAGGTGGGCGGGTTTGCACTGGGCAGCGATATCGGTGATTATAAAGCCAGGGTCAATATGGATACGGCCCTGTGCTCCCGGTACATGGAATATATCCAGGAAGTGGAAATTAAAAACATTCCCGGATTCAAAAGCGGGATCATCGGCTATGGTAGCTGTGCAGCCCCCAACCGGATACTTCGGATTAAATTGAAATATGCCGATGCCTCGGAGGCATTTTATGACCAGCTTATGGACCGGTTCACGGACCGGTTCGGCAAACCCCATGAGTGGCGGGGTGATCCTTTTCATGTGGTCAAGATCTGGAAATGGTCGTTTGTGGACGGTGACGGCGATCATTTCAGTCTTTTCCTGCAGCATAACACCAAAGACAGCGAAGAAAAGATGGGCAATGCCGTCAAGTTGACGTTGACCAGTCAGATCGAGAGGGAACGGCTATGTTATGAAAAGAAAAATCCGGACATGTATAAGTTCAGGCACACGATGCGTTCCCGGACTGGCAAAAATGAGCCGGTTGACTGGGAAATGTTGATTCCGCAATGAGCCGGGGGCCGTGGAAACCATGAGAAACCCCAATGCAGGCGAAACGGACCAAAAAACGGTGCCATGGCAAGAGGTTGCATGGGCGGGCATTCGCTTCAGGGTGCCGGCCATGTGGCAGGTCTGGGAGATCGGGCCACGGTATTTGCTGCTGGGTGATACAGCGGGGCCGGTGTTCGAGGTGAAATGGAACAAGATTCGCGGTTACTTTGCCCATGAGACTGTTTTGCGCCGCCTGACCGCCATGCATCCCAAAAAGGGAAGGCGCCATCTGCAGACTGAGGCATTGCCGGCTGCCTGGGAAGCGGCACTTGGGGGTTTTAAGGCCCGGGGATTTTCCTGGACCTCTGGTGGGCAAGGAGGGGTGGGGGCACTCATGTATCATCCCCTCTGGCAGACAGCCGTGATGGTGCAGTTTTTTCATCGACCGGAGGCAGGGGCACTGGAGGTTCAGGCCCAGGTTCTGGCCTCTTTTCGGCAAAGCCGTAGAGACAAAACGGCACTCTGGTCGGTTTTTGATCTGCGAGCCGAAATCCCCGAGGCGTTTGTCCTCAAGAGGCACCGTTTCAATGTCGGGGCCTTTGAACTTGCATTTGCCGGTCCCATGGGCCGGCTTTGTCTGTATCGCCGGGGACCGGCAGGCCTGCTGCTGGACCATCAGGGGCTGGCTGAATTTGGTGTCTCCCTTGATGGCTTTGTCCGGGGACGTCTCATCGATAGGCCGGATGGCACCGATTGTCAGGCCGATTGGGTCATGGGCCCAGATGGGGGACCGGTAAGACGGTTCTGGCATCGGATCACGGCAGCATTGCCCTACGCCCAATGCCGGTTGTGGGTCCCGCGAGGATACAACCAGATCCTGGGGGTTCGGATAGAGAGTCGGGCGCCTGTAAGTGATGACTTGATGGAGGCAATTTGTTCAGGCTATGGGCTTGTTTCGTAAAAAATCGGTAGGCTCCGGACTGATGCGGTCGGATGCCCTCGGATGTACACCCCTGAAAAACGAATCGGTGGTGGAGATGCGTCTGGACACCGGCGAAATGGTATTAACATACCCTGTTCAGCTTCGTCCATGGATTGGCCGGTTGTTTGGGCGATTTTCGGACAATGGGACCGCCGGCTTTGCGCGCAGGCTGCAACTGGATGCGCTGGGCACCCAGGTGTGGGACCTCATGGATCGGCGGCAATCAGTGGATCAGCTCATCGATGCCTTTGCCCGAATGCATCAGATGCAGCGTCGCGAGGCGGAGGTCTCCGTGACCCGGTTTTTGTATGACCTGGGCCGGCGGGGGATTATTGGCCTGTTATAGTGCTGTGCCGTTGGTCAGATTTTTGCGACAGCCTCCTCACGGGTGGCCACAATGGCCAGGAAGGTATCGAATCCGGCAATTTCGAATACCTCCCGGACATAGTCCTGCATGGCGCAAAATATTATTTTTCCGTCAGCTTGGTCGAGGGTCTTGGAAGTTTTAAGAATAATGCGCAGGCCGGCACTGGAAATATAATCCAATTGCTCGAAATCAATGATAAGGCGAGTGACCCCATTTTTAATGGTGTTTTCCAGTCTTTTTTCAAGGCTTGCCGAGGTGTTTGAATCCAGTCGACCGTTGAGACTGAAGGTGACGGTGTCGTTCGTTTTTTCTTCTATTATCTTCATATGATCTCCATTTTTTATTTTTCCCGAAGGGTTACTTTTTTTTTCAGAACCAGGTGGTTTTTGCCCCTCTGTCTCTCATAGGTAAGTTTCCGGGTTAATTTTTTGAGCATATAGATACCCAGTCCCCCGATTTCCCGTTCGTGCAAAGGGCTGTGGACGTCCGGGTCCTTTGCTTTTATGGGATTGAACGGTTTCCCATCATCAGTTGCTTCAATGGTTACGATTTGATTCTCATAGGTCATTTCGATATCAATGAAATGCAATGTCGTGTCTGTATAACCGTGCAGTATGATATTCGAAACCAGTTCCTCAAGGATGAAATTCAGTTCAAATATGGACCTGTCCGACAGCCGCAGCGGCCCTACAAAGGTTTCCAGGTGATGCTGCAATTTTTTCAGTTGAGGCAATTGATTGGTTATTTGGAAGCTTGTTTTTTGTCTTATCATTTCAGATCCATGGTAAAAGCGTGCTCATACGAGGCTGACGCCCACGCTGTAACGGCATTCGCCTGTTTTTGTGAAGGCGCGGTTCAAGTAACGCGATTCCCAGTTTTGAATGCTTTTGACAATGGCTTTTGTTATTCTTGTACTCAGTTCCGGGAACTGTTCAGTGGCCCGGGTAAATTTTTCACGGGTCAACACCAGACAACTTGTCTCGACGGGGGCCTTTAGAGAAAAGAGTCGGGGCATAGCGCCAACCAATGACAGGCCGCCAATGAATTCACCGACACTGTAACTTCGCAATGGGATTTCTGCCCCGCTGTTGTCTGTGAGGCTCAGTTCGGCTTTGCCGTTGATAATGTAAAAGGCGGTGCCGTCGTCATCCCCCTGGTCGAAAAGGACGTCTCCTGCCTGAAATATTTCCCTTGTGCAAAGATAGGCAAGGAGTTTAATGGCTTCAAGAGAAAAACCTGAAAAAAAATCGATCTGACGTAAAAATGCGATATTTTCATCCAGTTCACATGAAGCACATGCATTATTTTTTTCCCATGAGTTCATAAAGCGTTCCTTTCTTGTTGATCAGTTCCTGATAGGTGCCCATTTCCATGAGTCGGCCGGCTTTCATGACGGCCACCTTGTCGTAGCTGCTGATGATGTCCAGCCGGTGAACCACGGAAACAACGGTGCTTTTTCCTTTCCATCGGCTTGTCAGAAGGTTCTGGATCCGTGCCTGGGATTTCTGGTCCAGGGCCGAAGTGGCTTCGTCCATAATCAGGAGCACCGGAGATTTTAAAAGCACCCTGGCAATGGCCAGTTTCTGTTTCTGGCCCCCGGACAGCCGATCGCCTTTGCTGCCTACCTGAACCTGCATGCCGATGCGGGTCACCGTTTCGAGCAGGTCTTCCTGAATCAGCAATTGAATGATCCGCTGGTTGATTTTATCCTGGACCCGGTGACTGCTGCCGGTGGTCTTGCCGAATAAGATGTTGTTTAAAATATTCTGAGAATCGATATATGTCAGCGCCTGGAAAAAGGAAAATGCGTTGGGTCTGTCTCTTATAATCTCTTCGCGGAACATGGCGCGGCCTTCCAGGATCAACGCTTCAAGCATGTCGGCCAGAGCCACCATTTTGTGCCTGCCGGGGGTATATCGCAGGGCGAGTTCAAGAAGTTTGGACTGGTCTTTTTCCCCGAGTTGATGGAGCCGGTTGGTTTTCAACCGGCCGATGATTTCCCTGTAAAGATCGAGATCATTCGGGGCGATGGGGCTTTGTTTAAAAAAGATTTCGTCCGGGGGCAGATCCCCCAGAATATCCACGGTTTGCCGGGTCAACTGAATGCCCAGGGCCAGGAGAGGGCGGGTCAGGTCCGCTTTGTTTAAAAAGTCCAGAAAATAGGCATTTTGGGCCAGGTTGTCATTTTTAAAAGCAATTTTATCGGCGGATCCAAAAGTTAAATTCTCGGCGACACTGCTGTACCGGAGATATCGATTTTCATCGAAAAACTCAACGTGGGCGGCCAGCTCTTCACCGAATTCCTGTTGAAAATTTTTCCGAACCCGGACAAGGGTAGCCGCGAGTTCTTTGTCTCGTTCAGAATCGATGACGGTGTTCAGACCGAACTGCAGCACATCGATAAAAAGCCCGGTCTGATGAAGCATGGCAATAATGTCGTCCAGGGACGGCTGTTTATCATTTTGTTCAGGTGTGTCGGATTCATCTCTGGCCAGGCAGGCGTAAAGCAGGTTTTCCTCAATGGTGCCTGAAAAAATATAGGGATTTTGGGGGATAAACCCCAGGTTGAGTACCATGTCCTTTTTGGTCAACTCGGCCACTTTCAGGTTGTTCATCAGAACCTGACCGTGGTTGTATTTGTAGAGCTGACCGATACACAGGGCCAGTGTGCTTTTTCCGCTGCCGGAAAATCCCACCAGAGCGAGGTGCTCACCGGGTTTCAGGGTAAAGGAAATTCGGTCTATCAGTCGAATCCCCTGGTCGGTGGCAAAGGTCAGGTCCCGGACCTCCAGGGTCGGCACGCCCAGCCGGTAAGGAGCGCGGTCAACGGGCGCCAGCAGGTAATCGGGCTCGGCGTCAAAATATTCCATTATCCGTTTGTATCGAACCTTGGAATCCTGATACGACTGATAAAAGTCAATCAGTTCCTTCCAGGGGTCATAAATTTTTTCCTGGGCCGATAAAAACGCCACCATGGAGCCCAATCCCAGCCGTCCGTTCATGGCCAGGTAACCGCCGACGATAAAAATAAGGAATGGACTCAGGTTGTTGAAAAAATTATTGGTAATTTTTACGCTGAAACGATACAGATTCCAGGTGATTCGGGTTTTCATCAGGGCGGTAACAGTGCGATCGAATTTGCGCCCCTCGATGCCAAAGGCCCCGTTGGCCTGGATTTCCTGAATGCCGTCGATGGTTTCACCGATTTGACTGGAAATGATACGGGTTTGATCCACCCGCTGTTTGTTGGCCTGGTTGGTTTTTTGCTGCAGCCACGGGACGATAATCGATACCAATGGGTAAACACTCATCGAAATGACCGCCAGAAGGGGATTGAGGGACAACAGGTAACCGGCAAAAGCGAGCAGTGTCAGCAGACTTGTGACGGGCACGGCCACCGCCGTACCGACAAAATCACCGGCAGAGGCGATTTCCGAAACAAGGGAGGAGACCACCATTCCCGGCTGGGTTTTTCTGAAAAATCCCAGCGGGAGCGTTAAAATATGCCGATACAGTGCGATCCGCATGTCTGCCAGGGCCTTTTGCCCGATTTTGACCTGAAGATAATTGATTAGAAATTTCAGTCCGCTGGCCATTACAATGGCTGCCAGGTAAATGCCGCTATAGACCATCAGGAGGTTGAAATCTCTGAATTTAATGGTTTCGTTGACAATGCGTTTCTGCATTTCCAGGGGCAGCACCCGGGTGAAAACGGTGATGAGAATCACCAGCACCAGCAGTAACTGAAGCTTCAGGTTGCTGGATCGTACCCAGGAAAAAAGAGAACGACGGGTGACGGGTGATGATGTTGCCGATTTCATAAAGTTGCTCCTTGGCGGGTCACCGGTTTGAAATCTGATACGGATAATCGGGAAGGGCCAACCGCCATCCATCGGTTTGTGGGGCTTCGGATGGCTTCTTTTCTATGAATACAATTTTATTCTGAGTGATGACAAGGAAAAGTTTGAATGGCTTTTGATCTTGTTTGAGATTTGGTCATTGTTATTTGGAATTTGTTTATATTTTGGCGGATGATGTAAACTTGGCGGTAATTAAGGTCAACGCGGCGCCATTCAGCCCAATTTGACGATCACCAGGGTATAGTCATCTGTCTGGGGGGCCTGGGCCTGGAATAGTTCCAGGTCTGCCAGCAAGGCCTTGAGAAGGGTTTGGGCAGAGCGGTTGGCATTGCTCCGGACCATTGATTTCATCCGCTGGGGGCCGTACATTTCGTCCAACGGATTGCGGGCTTCCCGTATGCCGTCGGTATTGATCAGGAGGATGGTGCCCGGTGTCCAGCCGTTGCGGTGACAAATTTCCACGGGCAGCGGGTCCACCACCCCAAGGGCCGTTCCCTTGCCGCGCAGTTCGACAAACCGGTCTTTTTCCGGATCGTAGAGCAACGCCGGTTCATGCCCGGCCCGGACCCATTTAAGCCTTTTTTCGGCCGTGTCCAGTTCCAGAAAAAAAATCGTTGCAAATCGGCCGGTATTGCGGCTGTCCCGGGTCAGAAAGCCGTTGACCTCCCTTAAGAAAGTACCGGGATCCTGATAATTGCGGGCCCCGGAAATCAGAAATGCCCGGGTGGTGGTCATGTGCAGGGCCGCCCCCACCCCGTGATCGGCGGCGTCCACCACCACTACCCCGACCCGGCCGTCGGGCAGTGATAGAAAATCATAATAGTCGCCGCCGGTTTCATCACAATATTGACTGGCACCGGCCATATCCAGTCCCGGATACACCGGGGGGGCTTGCGGGAGCAGGTTCTGCTGGACCTCTTCAGCCAGCTTGATGGCGGAAATCAACTTGATGCGGTGCCGCAGACCGTGGATCATCGTGTTGGTGTGCCCGGCAATGGCGCCGAATTCATCGTTGGTGGCAACAGGCACCAGTTTTGAAAGATCCCCCCGGGTCACCCGTTCCAGGACACCTGTTTCATTGTCAAACAGCAGTTTTAGATTTTTGGAATAGGAGATGATCAGGTTGACTATCTGGCCTAGCAGCACGGCCATGATGAAAAGCAGCTCGTACATCACTGAAAGGCGGGCATGGGCAAGGGATTGATCGGTGGGGTCAAGTCGGGACAGCCAACTGATATCCCGTGATATGACCAGTCCGATAATAATGGCGATGAAAAAAGAGACGGTAACGGCAATCAGCGTGAATTTTCGGGTCATGGGGTAGAGCTTCCAGGGCAGTATTTTTGCGGTATCGGGCCGGAGAGTCTGCCGTATCAGTCGGCGTTCGCGATCCAGGGCCATATCCAGACCCATGAAAAAACCAGCCACCAGGCAGCCGAAAATAAGGGAGATGCCGCTGATCAAGGGGAAACCGTAGACCAGATGAGTGAATGTGAATGCCAATGCGCCGGCAATGACCGGCAGGCATAAATCCAGCAAAAATTGCCGTCGGGTCT
Organism: uncultured Desulfobacterales bacterium; assembly: GCA_942490765.1. Classification (GTDB taxonomy): domain Bacteria; phylum Desulfobacterota; class Desulfobacteria; order Desulfobacterales; family 4572-123; genus 4572-123. The sequence continues at coordinate 126,870 of CALNYM010000036.1, forward strand.
GACCTGATGCGTCAATACCGGTGATGATCCGGTCCTGAATTGCCATGCGCAGGGCCATAGCGGATAGAAATCCGCTCAAGATGATTGCCCCCAGCTTCACGGGGGGCATGGTCGCCATAAACGGTCAGACCTGACCCCCGTAGATTGAGAGGGCGATAACGGCAAACAGGTAATGGATAAAGATACGCATGATGTTTTGTCCTTTTCTGCATCCGTTTGAAAGCGCCGATAAATATGGATAGCCCTGTCACGGCCGCTTGTCAAGGCCGGCGCCTGTTTTGAGCAGATTTGGCTTGTTTTTTTGCCGTTAAAATGCATTTTTTTCAGGTGGTGGTGCTCATGGTACCCATTGCACTGGAAACCGCCGGCAGTCTGGGCATATCGCCCCATGCCCTGCTCATGGGCATTGCCCTGGCAGCGTCTTCGAGTTTTACCTCGCCGATCTCCCATCCGGCCAATGTGCTGGTGATGGGGCCGGAAGGGTACCGGTTTGTGGATTACGTAAAAGTCGGTCTTCCCCTGACCCTGATCGTCTTGCTGGTACTGATGCTGGTACTGTCGGTTTTCTGGCCCCTGATACTCTGATTTTCGTCCTGGCGGACACTTGATTATTCGATCCTGGATAAACGCGCTACAGTGCGGGCCAGGATACAGAACTGCTTTTAATCTATTCAACCAGTTGCAGCCGGAAGCCAAAAAACAGGGCAAGGGTTTGATTAGACATGGCTATTTAAAACGTTTAAGTGAGAGTCTGGAAGATTAAAATTTGAGGCTTCAATGAAGTTTTCTGAACAGCAATCACCGCCATACGTTAAAAGATAGACGACTTCTCCAGATAGCATAATTTTCATGTGATATCCAAAGCTATAAAAAATAAGGACTACGCTTGATCGCACCATATCTCAAGCAGTGTTAAGTCATCATTTACTTTAGCATCTCCACGCCATACTCTGATTTCATCCAAAAGCCCTTTTCCCTTCGGCAATCCTTTATTATCTTCAATATATCGAACCAATCGGTTATTTCCGAATAGCTCCTTATCTTCATTTTCTGCTTCGATAACGCCATCTGTATAAAGAAGAACGGATTCTCCAGGAGATAGCGTAATCTCTTTTTTCTCAAAAAGAGCATTCTGCATTACGCCCAATGACATTCCATTCAGTTGTGGCAGTTTTCCAATACCGTCGTCAACGATCCACAAAGGCTGTAAATGACCGCCCAATGCTAATTGCATTTTACCACTGACGGGCCAATATTTCACAAGAACAATTGTAGCGAAAAAACCTTCTTCGGATATCAGGTTGTACAGACTGTTATTAATAGATTCAAGGATGTTATCGATTTCGCCTTGAGTTTGTGCTTCGCTGCGGATTTTAGTTGATAGTGCAGCCATAATCAGCGCAGCAGGAACACCTTTATCTGAAACATCGGCTACATACGCCAGTAAACTGCCATCAGGCATTGGAATTACATCGTATAAATCACCGCCAACATATGTGGCAGGAACAGATACTGCCCAAATATGTCCCCCTGCTTCCAGGTCAGGAATTTCTGGCCAAAATAAAGATTGAATTTTGGTAGCAGTCTTGAGCTGTGTTTTAAGCTGAGACGACTGCTCAAGTACTGTGTCATGTAACAATTTAATCCGTAGCATCGACTTAACTCGGGCGACAAGCGCAGCGTGATCTACTGGCTTAGTTAAGTATTCGTCACCACCTGCTTCGAGACCAGTGACGACATCTTTTGAATCCGATTTTGCAGTAACCAAGATGATCGGCATGAAAGGTAAAGAAGGGTCTCCTTTAAGACGTCGACAAACCTCTAAGCCATCTAACTTGGGCATCATAATGTCCAGCAAAATCAAGTCAGGATGCTTTTCTCTAGCCATAGCCAGACCCAGTTGGCCATCTGTCGCAGTGATAGTATCGTAGTCATTTGCTAAGAGGCGCATCTGCAAAATTTCAACGTTTTCGGGATTATCATCCACAATGAGGATCAGTGGTGGTTCTCTCATGTGTACCCTTTGCTAAAATCTATTGTAAAATATCACGGATTTTCATTAAAAGTGCTCGTGGGCTAAATGGTTTCGACACATATGCATCACAACCCGCCTCAAATGCCTTAACATCATCCCCGCTAAGGGCATACGATGTGACTGCAATGATCGGAATTGAACTAAGCGCAGGGATGGCCTTGATCCTCCGCGTAGCTTCATATCCATCGAAACCGGGCAATTGAATATCCATTAAAATTAGATCTGGGTGATGGGTCTCGGCTGAACGAACCCCCTCCTCACCGGTGACCGCTTCTACTATTTTATAATCAGCGCTTGTAAGAAGATCTCGCATAATACGCCGATTATCCTCCTGGTCTTCAATAACTAATATAGTTTTACTCATTTTACGCCATTTGCCTTTCGACTCGAATCGGCAACATAAACCAAAACCGAGAGCCTTCACCGAGAACGGACTCCACGCCTATCTGTCCCCCGTGCATTTCTACAATTTTTTTTGAGATGGAAAGGCCGAGACCAGTTCCGCCCTTTACTCGAGTGCTGGATCCGTCGGCCTGTTGAAATTCTTTGAATATCTTTTCTTGGTCTACATCAGAAAGCCCGATACCCGTATCCGTTACAGAGATCAAAAAAAATCCATTGGAAAGAGCTGCTTCCACTTTAACTTCCCCTTGTTTAGTAAATTTAATCGCATTTCCGAGAAGGTTAAGTATCACTTGGGCTATGCGTTGTTCATCTCCCTTGCCTCTTTCGAGACTCTTTGGGACTATAACTTTCAAATCAAGATTCTTTTCCACCGCCAACGCCTCAACGGATGTGATAGCCGTCTGAATTGTATCCTGAATCGAATAGTCGTTTAGAGAAAGTGTAAGCCTGCCAGCTTCGATTTTGGAAAGATCGAGTACATCATTAATCAAGCTAAGGAGATGGCGTCCATTTTTTTCCACGCGTTCAAGGACCCCTCGAATTTTTTCTGGGACTTCACCGTAAATGTTATCAATAATCAATTCCGAATAGCCTATAATGGCATTCAAGGGTGTTCGAAGTTCGTGACTCATGTTGGCAAGAAATTCGGACTTATGTTTGTTGGCAATCTCAAGCTCTTGTCCCTTATGTTCAATTTCGCGGAAAAGTCGTGCATTATGGATAGCGACGACTGATTGGGCCGCAAATGTTTGAAGCATTTCAACAACCGGGGGTGGAAACTCACCTGACGTCTTTCTTCGGACGACCAAGCCACCAATGAGTCGTTTTTCGCGTAGCAGTGGAAAGGCAAGCAAGGCTCGGTAGCCTGCTTCTTTAATGGATTGAACAGGATACCCTGGTACATTTAAAAGGTCCGGAACTTGATTCGGTGCCCTATTTTTAGCAGCTTGGCCGATTACTGTTTTGTCTCCCACTTGGAGTCTATACTCTCGCAATGTGTCGATGATTTCTACATTTAGGCCATAGTTTATCCGTGGTATGAAGATTTGCGCTGTTTCGTCAAACTCGTAAATCGTTCCGGCATCTGTATTTGAAAGCTGTACCGCGTGGCGAACAATGCTTGCCAGCACCTTCTCAATATCGAGAGTGGAACTGACCGCTTGGCTTACTTCCCCTAAAGCTTTCAATTCTTCTACTGATCGAGCAAGTTCTTTGGTACGCAATTCAACTTTTTGTTCCAAAGTGCGGCTGTGGCCCTCTATTTTTATCTTGCTCTCACTCAGTTCTGTAAATAACCGCTTGATTGCACGCCGCATGTCATCTAGATGCTGAGCCAGGGTTCCAATCTCGTCACTGCTGCTTTTGTCCACAAATGTTTCTAAATCTCCTTGTGCGATCAGAGACGCTGATGCTTGTAATTTCTGCAATGGTATAGAGATATAACGTCTTGTGATGAAAATAGAAGTGAGCCAAATTGCGGCTATATTGAGGATTAACAAAGCAATCGTTCCGTAAATTTGAAAAATCGCTTGCTTTTTTACTTTTTCACGCGACATTACGATTAAGATTTTGCTGATGATGTTTTTCTTAAAGTAAATATCGGATGATTTGGCTATCAAGTTAGAATCCTGAACCAAAACCGGCGAGAACTCTGAATCAATATTTTTATGTTGAAAACTAGGGCGGTTTCTCTCAGTGATAATTTTATCTTCCCAAGATATTTTTAAATAAACGATTGAGTCATCTAGAAACAATGCCTCGACAAAATCATTTACGACAATGTAGTTCAAATTCCAGAGTGGTATAGGAAGACTGTTTTCCGCAAACAAGATTGCGTTATCTAGCCGCTTTTGCATCACTGATTCAATTTTATTGAGGTCATACAGTATGACGATTACAGTAAACGCGATCAATAATAGGGCGGTGATACTGATTAAACTGTAGCTGAAACGGCGACTGATACTGCTGGCCTTAGAAGAGCTTATTGATGAGAAGGCGTTCTGCATGGGCTTCATCCTCCATAGGGTAGAATGTCAGCCAATTTTTAGTGGTATCTTTCTAAGAATGGTAACAATGTCCTATTCATTTATCTCTGGAAATGGATCATCGTCTAATCTTTTATTCCAATTTTTCCTAATCTGCAGGATAGTCCCATCAGATGACAAGGCGTCAAAAGCAATCTTCCACTTTTTGACTATTGAATCTGAAGTTTTTTTTGAAAAAGCGATCATAAGATCAATTTCACGCAGATGATAGACCTCCTGGAACTCAGTGTGATCAACACCGGCTAATTCACAGACCGTTCTCATGCCTGGTATTTTATAGGCCCACAATTCTATTCGTCCCAGCGCAAGCTTTTTTGCGTTTAACTGTTCATCCGACACAGGTTCAAGATTTGTAAATCCAAATGATTCTAGTAAACGTCCCCTGGTATCATCTCGAAGCGTTCCTATTTGGTTTACTTTTTTGGCATCTTCAAGCGTGTTAATTATGATGCCTGAGCCTTTTTTAGCGATCAGAATGTCTCTTTTTGTTGCCAACGGTCCGACCCATTTAAATTTATCATGACGTATTTTTGTATACGTCATACCAAATAATACAACATTTTTATTTTCCAGAGCCATTTTGTAAGCTCTTGACCATGGATAAACTTGTATTGGCTCCAAAGATCCTACCCTTTTCTGAATCTCTCTCACAATCTCCACAGAAGGACCAACTAACACACCATTTTCTACATAATTTAATGGTGGCAAATTTTCTGTTAAAATAGTGAGTTCTTCGCAATAGCCAGATTGGCTTCCAAGTAGAATGACCGCCACAAAAATAATAAAAATTTTTTTCATAAGAAACCTCCTGTAAAGGCTTACTATTTACAGCCAATAATATCGCCTCGTCTACATGTGGTTTTTTATTCTTTGGAAATGATGAACCGATTCATTGCGCGTGTATAAATGGATGATGATCTTTTTTTGATAGATAATACCAGTTGAAAGGAGCTCAGATTAAGAGCAGTTTATGAGATTTAGTATGAGATGAAATGTAATTTAGACGTGTTATAGGATTAATACATGATTTGCTGGGATGGGTCAAGGGTTAGCAATTTCAACGGCGGCGGTTTGTGATATCTTTTTTTAAAACCAAATGCCACTAAGTCTTTGATATATGGAGAGTATCACACGAAAAACAGCCAGTTAAAATCGTTTTTTAAGGAGTCCATGCAAACAGGGGATATGAAAGAAAATGGAACTACAGGGGAATTAAACACATAACATAACTAAACCGACAACAGAACTTGCCATAATCTGAACTGGATCGCCGAATACCAATTTCCAAATAAATTCCAGAATTCAAACTTCAGATATCAAACAAGATCAAATAATTGCCGTTAATCCCATTTGTTCTTTTTATGTTTCTTTTTAGACGGTGGATATTGTTTCCTGTGTTCATC
>CALNYM010000037.1:0-159970 GCA_942490765.1 uncultured Desulfobacterales bacterium
AACGAATGGTGTCCTGCGGATGACCATTATTGTGCTGTGTAATGTTGTGGAGTGAGGCTATAATTTTAAAGTTGTAAAGCGCACCTTTACCGGTCGGCATACCACGGGCATACACCATCATAGAATAATAGGTATTACCTAATCCAGCCAACAGCCCGTTCACGGCATCTATTTTTCCATCGTTATCCGGATCAATAAACGGGTTATTATTGCGAGCACCGATTATACCCGCGACGTTTGTACCATGGCTATCGCTTTGAAAGTCAAATGCATTGCTAATTCCTGGATGGGATGGATCGACAAAAACGTAATCAATGAACTCCGTATTGCCTGTGTCTGCCAGCAATCCAGAATCAATTATGGCGACCCTAACACTTTGGGTTGGAATTCCTCCTATTTTTACGTAATTCCAAATGTCGCCATCGCTACCGACGTTGCTGCCTATTGCGTTTATAATACGATAGGCCGAGCTTCTTTCTCATTAAGTCCTTTTACATCGATAGGTATAGTCGCACCATATACTACAATGTCTTCGAGGACACTTATAACACCATTCTCAGACTCAATTTGTGACGCAATCACCTCTAATTCAGCGATAGAATCGGTATCAAATTCAAATACATACTGATTTGAGAGTGGAAAAAAACCAACTATGGCGCAAAGCTGCTGATAATAGATTTTACCATCTGACATAGACATCTCTTGTGCAAACTCGACCAATAGCCTGTTCACAAGTATTTCTTCGCCCGTTTCAGGGTCTTTTTGCACTTTTGTCAGGGTCCATGGAGCTAACATAGCGTTTTTTATCGGAATCATAACTGGGATATCCTGACTAAATAAATTATTAGAGACCGTTATGGCAGTGGCCCCTTGTGTATTTCCTGTAACAAGGCCATTAGCAGTAACCGATGCTACATTTATATCCTGCGAAACATACAAAGTTTCCCAAGCTCCGCTTGTTATGTCAATCTGGTGCCGTCCAGCTCTGAAACCTTTAGTTGCTCGGAAGCCCCCATCTCCGTAAACACAACCAAATCTGGATCTACCTTCAAGTTAAAAACTTCGTAAATAATCTGGATAACCACCTTCACACAGGCTTCCCCCTCAATTCAATTGCAATAGAATTTTCCCCTTCAGCCAGAGAAACCTCAGCCTCTAAATAGTTTACATCCTGATTAAAATTACTCTGTGTGAAAATATCTACACCATTAACCATAATGATTGAGCTGCTGACTTTCAAAAAATCATCTTCAGCACCATTGTAAACTCTTAAAAAGCGGTACCACTGACTCCAGGAAAATTGTCAGTTACTACAACGGGAGCGCCTTTTCCCTGAACAAACTCCCCGCTAAAGCATGTTACCTCAACAGCTGATGACATACCGACAGAAAATACAAACAGGAGCAACAACGTAATCAAATGAGTCTTTTTCATAACGAATTTTTCTCTATCCTAATGTATATAAATAAAAAAAGCTGAGCTACACCTCTCAGGCAACCCGGTTGTCTTAATAGACCCGTGGCTTTCCGCCCCTGTTTCGCAGCAGGTTTGGCTTTTTCTTGATTATGAAATCAGAAACCTTAATTAAATGATAGCAAAAAATATACCAGTGTTACTTGTTGAAGCTACAAAACAATTATTGAATACATATCAATAATTTAAAACGATCAACAAATGATTAAGGCCTTGTGCAAAAAGCCTTTTATTATGTAACTCATTTCATAATGAGAACTATTTTTCATATAAAAACGGTAATTTATATTGGTAGCCCTTCAATTTTGGTCATGACATCCTTTCAAAAAACTAAATATCAAGGGATGTGATGTGTTGCAGCTATCCATAAAAAATGGGTTGATATTACCTTGGGCTTGCACCAGCCTGCCGCCGGCCCCTGATTTATTGTCCACTGCTCATCCTGCCAATAAACAACAAAACCCCACCTCTCAGAATTCATCGAGAAATGGGGTCTTTTTTGTATTCATCGTATCTGATTATCCCTACCTGTTAAAGCTTATGAGCGCTTCAGATCATTATCTTTAAGTAGACATACAAAAGAGAAATACATGGTAAGGGCTTAAAAGTCAAGTTTTGAATGGAATCTTATTAATTTACAAATAATTCAATGTAGTAAGTTATCTATTACGAATTTTATCCATGCGCCGCAAACGTAAAACCAAGTTAAGACCATTACTGGCATGTTATTAAGTGAAGAGTTGCTTTCTATGTATCCCCATTATTCCACGTAACCGCTACCAATAGCGGAAAAGGGGAGATCCAGGTCCAGTTCCGGTACCTGCTTGGCGATCCATGCGGTAAAGGTATTGCTGTTGGGTCCTGGAAAGGCTTTGTAGGTTGTTTTCCATGGGTAAGCATAGGCCGCTTTTTCTATGGCAGCAATCAGTTTGTCGACCCCCTTTCCTCTATACTCTTTTAGGACCCGGGGCTTCTCGCCATACCAGTAGCGGTCGGGTACGTCCTGGGTAATCCTAAGAACCTGCTGGCCGCGATTGCCACGCCAACCAACCACATCGTACACAGTATAAGCGGTTTCTCCAGTACGCTTGGCGGCGATCCAGGTATGAATTGCAAACCAGCCGCGCCAACCCCAAGTATCGGCACCAAAGACATAAAGGATTGCTTCATTTGTGATGGAAGGATCAGGTGCAATCCCGGCAGATTCGCGACTGGCAGTACGCCAATCTTTATCAGCACAACCATTCGACAAAATAAACAGAATCAGGGCAAATGCTGATATTAGTTTTATGTTTTTCACAATTTGATACTTCACGACATCACCGCACAAATTAAAAGGACATTTCAGAAAGCAATATATTTGGAACCATCAATACCACAAATTATTCGTCCAAACAATTTTACAGATATGATATCTATATGCTCGGTATTGCCTAACTTTAGGTATATTGAGATCATTCCCAACTCGCTGTAATTACAGACACCATCATTCGGGGCTGTTAAGTCAAGTATATATCAGCATGAATGGCAAAGTACGTTTTATGGATAATATTTTCATGGAACGTTTATGGCGGTCAGTGAAGTACGAAAAGATATTTCTCGAAGAGTTTGAAACAGTAAAGGAATTGATTGCCGGACTGAAAGAATATTTTGAGTTTTACAACTTTGAACGACCCCATCATTAGTTCTCAGGAAAAACACCTGCTGAGATGTATTGGGGAAAGGAAGTTACCAAAAAGGTAGCATGAACAATTCGTTCAAAAACAAAAAGAAGCGCACCTTAATTTAAGAAAAAATTGTACTTGACTTGGGGTCCACTTCACGTTCTTTTCCGGATACCGGAATCTTTGTGCTCAAGAAACTCACTTCACCCATTTCTACGGTATTTGTCAACCCCTGGTAATGACTCTGTTTAGGATTGCAATATGCCGGCAATGTGATTAAGCTACGTGGACATTTTGTGGAAATTTTCGATTAACCGGACAAGACAGCGGCATGTCAGGAGGCAGTGATTTTATGAAATGGAATTCATTTATACCGTCGTCGGCTGTAATCTTCTGGTAAGGAGATCGAACCAATGAAATTTGTCATCGCACAAATGTTGCACGAGTCACATACCTTTATACCGCAATTGACCACACTGGGGGATTTTAATCCGCTGGGGGGCGGTATGCCGTTTGAGGGGGAAAATGCAATGGCTGCCCTGCAGGGGAGAAACAGCGGAGCCACCGCATTTCTTGACCTTGCGGAAAGTATCGGCGCAGACGTTGTCGTGCCCATTGCCGGTCAAGCTTTGCCGTCAGGGCCTGTTGAGGATTCTGCCTTTGAATATTTTTGTGAAAAAATTACAGCTGCTGTCGGAAAAGGGTGTGATGCAGTGCTGCTTGATCTGCATGGGGCCATGGCGACACCCGGTTATCCGGATGCAGAGGGAGAATTGCTGTACCGCATCCGTAGTATCGCCCCCGATATTTCCATTGCCCTGGCACTCGATTTTCACTGCATCATCACACCGGAAATGGTCGATAATTCAACGGTGATCTCAATTTATCGTACCACGCCACATATTGATATGTATGAAACAGGTCAACGTGCAGGCGGGACACTGCTCAAACATCTCAAGGGGAAGTGTCAGGCGGTCACGATTGCAAGGCGTATTCCGCTGATGGCAAGCCTGGAAAATATGGGTAACAACACCCCACCGATGAAACAATTACTCGAGATGCTGCAACAGATGGAAGCAGATCAACCGGAGATCCTCAACGCCGGTTTGTCAGGTGGACATCCTTTTTCAGACATTGCACCGGGCGGTATGACAGCCGTATTCGTTACAGACAAAAATCCTGAGAAAGGTGCAACGGCAGCTGAGAAGCTGCTTAAAATGGCATGGGAAAGCCGTAATGATTTCATCTATCAGTTAGAACCCTACCGGAAGTCACTGAAATATGCCAAGAGTCTGGATGAGGGACCGATCATCATGGCGGACTCGGGTGACATCCCTTCATCCGGTGGATACGGCGCCGACATAACGGTTCTGGAAGAGGTGGCTGCCATGGGTTTTGAGGATATTGGCGTCGGACCGATTTTCGACCCGGAATCTGCTCGGACCATGTTCGAGGCAGGGGTCGGCAGCGAGGTGACACTGGCACTCGGGGGTAAAACGCAAGTACCGCTCCTCAACTATGCCAGCGAGCCGATGCAGATCAGCGGGATCGTAAAGGCAGTTTCCGATGCGCCGATCACACTGATCGGACCCATGCTCAAAGGGTTGACCATCTCCCTGGGCCGTATGGCCGTTCTATCCACAGGATCCATGGAGATTATGGTAACGGAAAAAAGAGGGGAAGCGATTGATCTTGGCATCTTAACACACATGGGAATCAACCCGGCAAAAAAAAAGTATATGCTGATCAAATCCAGGCAGCATTTCCGGGCAGCGTTCGGTCCCATAGCCAAACACATGTTATGGGTCTGTGGTCCCGGTCCGACCAATTCCGATTTTACCGGATTTCCATTTCAGCATATTGAAAGACCCGTGTTCCCCCTGGACGAAGAGGTCCAGTTTCGTCTGGACAGGCTTGGAAAATGGTAAGATTCCAAGCTTTTATTGCCCCGGTACGCATTGCATTGCTAACAGCAGGATGGAGGAGATATGGTTCAGCAGTCTTTTATGCCGTTTTTCGCACCCTTTGGGTGGCTTGCCGTGATGTTGCTGATTGGCGTGATTCTCAGGGCAAAGGTTGGCTTTTTACAGCGTTTTTTATTTCCGGCAGCCATTATTGGCGGACTGGTCGGATTTATCGTTAAAAGTGTCGGATGGTGTGACATCCCTCATGAGACCTTTGTCAGCTTTGCTATCCACCTGTTCACAATCAATTTTATTTCCATCGGATTGACGGGAACAGATGAGGCGGCAGCCAACCACAGCGGTTCGATGAGCAGGAGTATTGTACGCGGTATGCTCTGGATGGCCTGTATTTACGTCGCGATGATTTCGATCCAGGGCCTTGTTGGCGGGGCTGCCATCTATCTGACCAACCTCATAACCGGGAAACCGCTCTGGCCGGGCCTGGGCATGCTGGTCGGAACCGGCTTTGCTCAGGGGCCTGGACAAACAGTCGCACTGGCCGCTGTCTGGGAAAATTCTTTCCACATAAAGGATGCTGTCTCAATCGGACTCTGCTTTACTGCAATCGGCTTCTTCATCGCCAGTCTGGTGGGGGTGCCGTTAGCTAACTGGGGTGTACGCAAAGGACTGACCACGGCAAAGCCCGGAGCGCTTTCCAGGGATATCCTGAAAGGGTTGAATCCCAGGAAGAAAGGAGATCCTGCAGGAAAGCTGACCACCCACTCCAGTAGCGCCGATGGCCTTGCCTTTCAACTGTCTATCGTTCTGGCTCTCTATTTACTGACCTATTTTGAATGTCAGCTCATGGAATCACTGTTGCCGGGACCGATCAAGGCTCTGGCATTCGGGTTGATGTTTTTGTGGGGGATGTTCACCGCCATCATCATCCGCTGGCTTCTCGGGAAAATGGGTCTGACGGATTATATTGACAACGATGTTCAGCGGCGGATAACCTGCGTTTCGGTGGATTTCATGATTATCGCCACGCTGACCGGTGTCAAAGTCACTGCCATCTGGGGGAACATTATCCCAATTCTGCTGGTGTCACTGACTGCCGGCCTGGTTACCTTCAGTTTTATCCTCTATTTCGGGCGAAGAATGGACGAGTACGGTTTTGAGCGGATGCTGGCCATCTTTGGTACCGCCACTGGAACCGGTGCCAGCGGGCTGATGCTGCTCAGGATCGTGGATCCTGATTTCAAATCCCCAGCCGCAGCCGAACTGGGGTTATATAATGCTTTCGCCCTGGTTCTGCTGCCACTTACCCTGGTGATCTTTCCGCTGCCGCAGATGAATGTCATTATCCTGTTTGCCGTGCTGACAGGTTATGCGCTGGCAGCTGTGGCAGGGCTGAAACTGTTCGGGTTCTGGAAGGCAAGGAGCTGGTAACTGAGCAGCGAAATCTGCCGGGCGCCTGTGAAATGGCCGGCACAGTGTGAGGAAAATGGTTTAAGGCGTCTGCCTGCGAATGATTTCAATGTGTTTATGGATGAACTGCCCCTGTGGTCGGCACCGTTCATCGTGGCCCTGTTCATAGCATCGACTGGATCCATGTTGAAGATCTCCCTTTTTGCGGCAGAAGAACCTTTCTCTATGTTCCCATGCGCAAGGTCCGTTGCCCACATGACTGTAAAATCAGGGTAGAGCAGTTTGAAGTGTTGCGGGGCCGTTTTACCCGCTGCTTCGCTTCACGGTGGGTATAGTGGTGGGTATGATATTTTTAGATATAAAACAAGGGCTTAGATTTTACATCTAAACCCTTGTTTTTATTTGGCTCCCCGTGGTGGACGCACTTCGACACCAATTTGCCGGACCGTCGAAAGAAATGATTGATACCATTCTTGTTGCGCAGAATCAAGTGAAGGATGGATTCCTATCCGTTGGACAGTGGTGAGCCTGGTGGATGCGGAGGGGCTTCGGCTGCGGGCTTCAGCCGCTGACACGTCTGCCGCTTCCGGCCGGTATCAGGTATTTGTCGATGAATACGGGGAGTATGCCTTTGAACTGGATGCACTGCACCCAAAGGAATTGAAAAATATTGCAATATCAGCGGTAGAATCTGAGTTTGATATGGATTTGGTTAGGGAGCAACAGGGGCGAGAAACGGTTGACGATGAAAAAGTTTTCGCATTCCAATGTAAAATGAAAGCCTATGCTGAAAATTTACTCGATGAGATGAATGTTTGACAAACCATACATTTTTAAAACGCTATCGGAAAGCCAAGGGAAAAGCATATTTGTCTAATGATTTCGAAAAAAAGATAAAATGAGAGGGATAATATGGGTGGGCCAGGTTCAGGGTGTTGGTATAGATGGAATGCTAAACGGACCACGGAAGGTGCTTTGCCGCTGGACATCAGGGAGCTTGCAAGAATGGACTTACTTGTGCCGGGACGCAGAATCAGCTCCAGGTGGTCACGCAACGGGCATGAAACAGGAAGTATCGGGGGGCGGGTTTATGACCGATATCTTTTGTTGCAATACCGATTCAGAGAAACGGAGCAAGTTGAGCAACGAATAAATTTTGACTGGACGTCATGCAATTTCGGCGGCAAGCGGATATGGTTTTTGTGTCCAAACTGCGGCCGCAGCTGTGCTGTCAAGGTGTTTCCGTCGATCAGGATGACCTTGGGGTCAATGCTTTTGACATAAGCATGGGCCTCCCCTGAGAACTTATCGGTTTGTATCTGAAAAATACTTCCAAAAGAAACAATGAGCGACTAATCGGTCTAAATCACTACAAAAAGGGCTGGATACGCTAAAATTAAAAAAGACAGATTTAAGGTATTGGTTTTTTAAAATCATTAAATTGGAGCTAAATCAGCAAATGACATGACTATTCACTAACACATCTGTTTGATATAGCAAGTAAAATTCTAAAGTTGCAAGAATTATATCTATTGAGAAAGTATGACTGAGTTGGCGTTTTCCGTTCCCACTGTATGTGATTTCTACGTGTCATCATTTTTGAGCTTTTTTAAGAAAACCGCTCAACTGGGCGACATGCTTTTTTTCATCCTCGATAATAGCGTCTATTTTTTCCTGACCCAGTTCGGGCGGGACAATATCTTTGAGCCCAATATAAAAAAGGATGGATTCTTTTTCCAATCCAATGGCCGTTTCAACTATTTGCGCCATGGTCTCATTGCCGGTCAGCCGAGCAGCTGCATCCGGATCTCCTTCTCCGCCGTGGGCATCTGCCATTGCTTTCAAATACAGGTACATTTCCTCATTCGGATCAAATACGGTTTGCGTTTTTTCAATATCAGAAACGCTTGTTTTCATTTTTTCAAACCCTTCTTTATGCCGGTCTTCCATACGTGCAATCGTTTCCAGAAAATCCTTATCTGACTTCTCTTTCCGGAGCGCAGCCGCCTGCCGGTAGAATGCAGCACCATTTGCTTCAATTTGAATCGCCATTTCAAAAACTTCTTCAGCATTATAGTTGTAAGCCATTAATTCACTCCTTGTCTGTGTTTTTGCGAAAGTAAAATACACCAACGCGGTTTGTTTTTTTACCCTCTCATTTCAAATTGTTGACCGTTTTTTCATCCCCCTACAAGGGGACGCTCGCGGACGAGTTCGAAAAACACGAGGAACCTGTCCTCATTCACTTCTTTCTCATATTTTCTGCGCTGCAGAGAGGCAATTTGGTCCGCGTTTTTTTCTTCCTTTACCATGGTCATATAAAGTCGTTTCCCTTTATAACCGGGTCCGTCTTCTTTAAACAGATAAACAGCATGGGGGTTAGACACAAGGTTTTTATGAGACAACCGGTCCCGCATGATAAACGCCAGTTTGTCGCTTTCTATAAAATGCGGTCGAGAATAAATTGCTGCGTTAACATTACCATTTTCATCTGCGGTTGATAACACCCCTGTGCCGGCTGTTTTTTCAAAATAATCTTTTAGTTTCATTTTTTTCTCCTTTTTAAGATGCCGTTTCGTACAATGATTTTCAACTGCTTTGCGTCTGCCGATAAAATTTTCTTAAATTCAGTCGGGCGGATCTAAAGAGATAATGGCCGGTGGCTGCCGCAATCCCCGGATCCATCGTTCAGGCCAGCACGCTAAACCGCCGGCAGCTCCCAGCAATGCCCCTAAAACAGATCCTCTGCCGGCATTGTCACCCCCGCACATAGCGTTGGCGATCAATCCCTGCTCAGGATCCTGACAATATTTCAGAGCCAGATACAGGGTGGCCGGGATCGACTGATCCATATAGCAGGCTGAAGAAAAATGTTTTCCAACGACCGTCTGATCCGGAAATTCAAGCAATGATTCAAGTGGATATTTTGACGCGCGGTTATGGTCATTCCGGTAATGATCAAGAGATGGCATTTTCAAGTTTTCGACCATGAAGCACATCCAGAATGATGCGACCCATTATTTTTCCGCCATACTGCATGGCAGGACCGCCATGGGTCAACCCCATATGGTTTAATGCTGTTTTAAACGCATAGTCTGTATCTTTTGCAAACACAATGAGAAGCGGCAGCATCAGACTCAATCCGCCAATATGATTCTCATCCTTCCGGCCGCATTCCATCACGTCACATCCTCGACCGTATTGTGTAAAAAAATGCCTGAGGTATTCCTCGACATAGGTATCATTATGGTTCCCTGGTGTGGTCATATAGGTTACCAGGCGTGTAAGCCATTCTCTGCCCGAGTAGGCGCCGTTATTTTGAAGCAGCAACAGCAGTTCCCCGGCGAGTTTAAGGTTGAGGGTATTTTCCCCGGCTTTTAGAAATTGATGATAATGTATATTCCGCTTACCCCAATATTCTGATTGATTGTGCAGGATGTCAACGGACTTATTCCGCGGTGAATAAGAAGACCGCCAGAGAATGGAATCGGGATGTGGGTTCCGTGGTGCCATATAATCTGTCACCATTCCATACTCTTTTTTCAGTGCTCTGGTATCGTAGTACCAGTGAACCGGCATTGCAAGGGCATCTCCAATGAACAAACCATAAAGCGCACCCGTTGTCCGGTCCTTAAGTGTTGACCCCTTATTCATTATTTTCCCTGTCCGCCTTTCGTTCAGTCGGTTCGCCACCTCGTAAACACTACTCGACATTTTTGAGTTTGCAATAATCCATATGCTCGCATACATGGTCGGCAAAACCGACACCCGCTTCTTCATATAAACTGTATACGGCATCAATCCCTACATCTTTTAAAGGATATATTTCGTCCTCATAGCGGACCGATGCGGTGATCTGTCCTTTGTAGCCTCTTTCTTTCATCTGCTGAATTGAAAATATGCTTGTCCTGGGATCAGGCAAGGCCAGCATAACCAGATTTACCATGCTTTTAGAAGGTTCGATACGTTTCCAGAAATCACTGTCTCCGGCGTCTCCGTAAAACACACTTCTCCCTTTTTTTCGATGTGCTTCCACTTTTTCAGTATTAAAATCAACACCGATCACGATATCACCATATCGACGCCTCATTTCATCATAGGCACTCGTCCCCACGCCACCCATACCGAGAACCGCAATTTCAGCGTCACCTGGATCGATCGGCTCGTCTTCAGGCAGCCGATCCGAAGTCTCGAAAAATTTTAGACAGCCTGAAATACGCGCATAAATACTGTGGGAAGCTGAATTTAAGGGCGCGGCCATGATAAAGGTCATTGAAAGTGCAATGGCAATTACCACCAGCCATTCACTGCTAATCCAGCCATTGGCAACGCCTATGGAACCGACAATAAGGCCAAACTCACTGTAATTTGACAGACTGAGAGATGCAAGTAAAGATGTGCGGGCGCGTAGCTTGAAACGTGTAAGGATGATTAAAAACAATCCTGCCTTGAACGGCATGACCATGGCCAGTAGAAGCGCAATCATGAACCCTGTGGGAGTTGGAGAGCCGGAAATGCCGATATTTAAAAAAAATCCAATTAAAAACAGATCTTTAAATCCAAGCAATCTATCAGCCAGTTCAGGCGTCTTGGGGTGAGCAGCGAAAAGCATTCCAACCACCAGTGCCCCGAGGTCGCCTTTTAATCCTACAAGTTCAAAGCCGCTATAACCGGCAACCGTCATCAGGATACCGAACAGCATCAACAATTCACCATGGCCACACATCGCCATGAGCCTTCCAAGAAAGGGCCTTGCAATAAAAAGCGACACAAAAAGAAGCGCTGCCCATGCAGAAGGAATTTTTCCGGTGGACGCCGCTAAAAAAATAACCGCAATAATATCCTGCATAATAAGAATACCAATCGCGGCAGCTGCATGCCGGGAGGCCATCTCATTTTTTCCCTCGAGCACTTTCACGGCAAAGACCGTACTTGAAAAACTTAGGGCGAATGCGATCAGTAACGCTGTTTGTCCAGTCAATTGATCAAAGAGCGTTATCCCTGAAAAACCAAGCATCCAGATCACAAAGCCGAAAATGGTGACGGTAATAATCATGTGAATGGATGTACCGGCCCAGACTTCGGGTTTTGCAAGGCTTTTTATCTTCAGCTTCAGTCCGATGGTAAAAAGAAGCAGCGTAACACCGGCATCAGCTACCGTTTCAAGTATTTCACCACCCGTAACACCGATACTGTTAAGTGCAAATCCGGCCAGTAAATATCCCACAAGGGGAGGCAAACCGATTCTGCTGATAACAGCACCGAATATAAATGCAGCCAAAATCCATAATGGGTTCATATGTTGAGTACCTTACATGAGCCGATTGGGGATAAACGATTATTTTGAATAATCTCTGTAAATCTTTAGTAACAAAATGATTGTTGGCAACAGATGGTAGAACAGATCGAAAATGTCGATGGGCTTGGTTAGTGTACCATTTTTTAGCATGATCAATTTTTCGACCAGGGACGTAACGTCCATTGGTTTATTGGTTTATCTGATCGCAAAACCGTAATCCCAGATCTTCGGCAATTCTCTGCCCCCTTGAAATCGCCTGGCTGACCGTGGGTTGCGCTAAATTTACTTTTTCAACCAATGCGACTGTCGTCATCCCGCGACGCACTGACTTACGGGTCGGACCGATACAATATGCCGTTCGCTCTATTGCAGATCCGTCCAAGAAACAGCAAAACCCCACCTCTCATAATTTATTGAGCGCTGGGGTTTTTATATTCATCGTGTTTTGCTTCTCCTTTTAAAGGTCAGGGCAAAAAAGAAACCTTGGGCGTTATAATGATTGTTCGGTGATATTCTTTATAAGCGTGTCGTTCACCCATGCGTTAAGGCTTTTCCCGGTCATTTTTGCCTGGATGGCAATTGTTTTATGAAGGATAGGATCTACACGGACTATGAACTTGCCAGAATACGGTTTCTCGGGATCTTCTCCTCGTTCAGCGCAGAATTCGAGATAATCTTCGACTGAATCGTGAAAAGCGTTCCGCAACGCCTCAACCGTTTCACCTTCAAAAGTGATGACATCTCTCAAATTGATAATTTCTCCGTGAAAGATATTATCCTTATCATAAAATTCAACTTTTGCTAAATACCCTTTATATTCCATCATGGTTTTACCCCCGATTCCTGCAGGAATCTACGGACTGACTTTACGGCCCCTTTGTTTGTTATCCGATCTGGATGGGGGCGATGAAATACAGCCCGTACATCGTTGAGCGCAACCCTTACGCGTGAACCTCTACCCTCTGAAATATCCGCCCCAAGTGCGGTGAATATGGATTCAATATCCGACCAGGAGATATCCGAGCGCTCAGGCCTTTCGAATATGCGTTTCAAGATTCGCCGTTGCTTTTTGTTCATAGCAATATGATATCACTGATTGATACTATGTCAAGAATGAATTTCGCGGCCCCAGCAACTAATCGGTCTGTTGACATAAGGCAGACATAAGTACATATTATTGGCATGAAATATTTGAATTAGAATTCTGAAAAGAATAAAATTCTAAACCAAGAGCGTGGGGATTCATCAGCAGTGCGGATGCCACAAAATTTTCCCGATCCAAATCATCGCAGAAAATCTTTCGCCGCTCAATTCCGCGAACAATGATATGATGCGGTGCACCGGGCGTGTCTATTCTGGCTTTCCCAAACTCTAAGTACTATGCCTGATAAGACACCCCGCGGCATATAACCGCCTTACGACGACCCACCTGGATCACGGACTATCCACGTCAGGAGCACAACGGGGCTTCCCGAGTTCTACGGCGTCTCTCTTCTTGCATGCCACGGCCTGATGACCACCGCCTCCAATCCATCAATCAAATCCCCTACACCCTGTTTACAAGGAATGTTCCTTTGATTGGGGATAAACGATTATTTTGAATAATCTCTGTAAATCTTTAGTAACAAAATGATTGTTGGCAACAGATGGTAGAACAGATCGAAAATGTCGATGGGCTTGGTTAGTGTACCATTTTTTAGCATGATCAATTTTTCGACCAGGTGGGGCATCGGTGTGAATGGGGCAAGAAGCATAAAAACTGCAATAACGATAAGAATCGAGTATGGTATTTTATCTAAAATAGCCAATATAATATCCTTAGATTATTCCACCTATCCTTGATTCACACTTTGAACCCACGACAGCCAGTCTCAAGTGCATGTTGCCTTAATTTTGGATATGCTCTGCAATACTTTTGTTTCACACGCTTACTACGGCAAACGTATTGATCCTTATTTGATAGCATCCTGAGCCAGGGGCTTCGTTTAACATCATCATGAGTGACAGGGGATAAAACAGGTTGGCTTGTCGAAGCCTGTGCATCCTTGCCATATTCCGAACTGAATAACGATATTATTTTTGGCGCCTCGCTGTTACATATGGGTAAATTTGACCGGTACCGTCCCGGGATGATTTCATTTTGCTGCTCGAAACTGTTTGAGGGGCGTAGCGATCGTTAGGCCGGACAGTCATCAAATATTCCCCGATGGTTTTAATTTTACATAAATATCAATATGATACTTTATGACGAGACCCTGTCCGGCGTTACGACCGCTTTGCGCCGAGTTTTTTGAGCAGCAAAATGAAAGCATCCCGGGGCACCCACACGAAACAGCGAGGAACCTTATTTTTTTGCCCTAAAAAATTCACCTGAATGCAAATAGATCATTTCTAACGGCTGGGGGTCAATTTTAAAAGACGACCACCGGAACCGTCTTCGAGCACGTACAAAGCCCCTTCGGGTCCCTGTTCGACCTCGCGTATGCGCTTACCCCATTTAAAGCGTTCGGCCTCTTTGGCAGTGTCACCCTTTAAATCAACATGAATAAGGGCTCTTGATACAAGACCACCGATAATTGCACTGCCTTTCCAATCGGCAAACAGGTCACTGTCGTAAATAACAAGACCTGACGGTGCAATGGAGGGCACCCAAAACGTCCGAGGGGCTTCGAAGTCAGGACGGGTGTCATGATCGGGGATCGGCATGCCCGAGTAGTGGTCGCCGTTCGATACGATCGGCCAGCCGTAATTTTTACCAGCGATGATCAGATTCAGCTCATCGCCGTGACGCGGGCCCATCTCATGGACCCACAATCGTCCGTTGGCATCAAAATCGATGCCCAGCATATTGCGGTGACCGACGGTCCAGAATTGCCTGGCAATCTCACCACGATTCTGCCATGGGTTGTCATTGGGCACCGTTCCGTCATCGTTTAAGCGCAGCACCTTGCCAAGATGACCATCAAAATTTTGGGCCGGTGTAAATTTCTGGCGGTCCCCGGAGGTGATGAACATTTTACCGCCAGGGCCGAACGCGATGCGATGGCTGTAATGTCCTTTCCCCGTAACTTTTGGCTCCTGAGCCCACAGTCTTTCCACTGACGCAAGCTTGAGCGGGCTGTTTCTTAGATCGAGTTTTGCACGGACCACCACCGCACCGATTGTGACGTTATCATCTGCGCGTTCGGCATAAGACAAATAGACCCAGAAATTGTGTTCAAAATCAGGATGCAGCACCACATCGCCCAGGCCGCCTTGACCGCCATAGGCAACTTCCCACAAGCCCTGCACTTTTGTTTTCGATCCGTCGTTGGTAACATACCACAGGACCCCTCTCTTCTCGGTCACCAAAAGAGCGCCATCGGGCAGAAAACTCATGGCCCAGGGCTCATCGAAAGTAGCGACCCGCGTGGCCGCAAGTTTGGTGCCCTTAGTGCCCACAATTGGAAAGTCTCCGGCTGCAACCGGCACAGCCATTGTAATGATAGTTAGCAAAAGGATAATCAAGCGCATAGGTGTGAATCCTTTTTCTGTTTGTACCGATTTAAAGACCAAAGGAAATATCACCAATATCCCATCGGCAAAAAAGGTAGCTTTTGCCATTTCCGGAAAATTGGTACTTATGATTCTGGATATTCTCTTGCTGAATCAATATCTTGGTATTTTCATATTATTCAAGATAGATAGCAGCTATGTATAGTTTCGCTGGGCCTGTGATTAGTTGGCGTAATCAACAGATCAAAATGTTGATTATCAATAATATTTAAAATTGACGAAGGGAGCAAGATTTTTATTTTATAAAGATAGTGCAATATCAGGCCGATTTGTTGTTATACCATCAACACCCAGCTTAATGAGGTTCTTCATATCTGATTTAGAATCAGGGGTCCAAACAATTACCTTAAGTCCTTCAAAATGAGCTTCTTTTATCATTTTTGATGTTAATTTTTTTTTATGACCGATTACATGCTTATAATTGGTTATCCAGTATGTTCCACCTGCTGACTTTATTGCCTTTGGTATGGAATCAAAATCATCTATATCAATTCCAGCCATCCACGGAGACGCTCCGGCTTTTTTCCTTTGAATAGTGTTGAAATCCTTTTTTGCAATAGTGACATATCCGGCTGGCACTTCCGGCATAAGGCCCTTAAAACAATTCAAGATCTTCCAATCAAAAGATATAACAGATACGCTTTCCGTGAAATTTTCATCTTTGATTATTTTTGCCACAACATTTGAAATGTCCTCAGGAGATTTTGTCTCTTCAGGTGTCAAAGGAGAATATTTCAGTTCGATAAATAAATGCGTTTTATCACTTGTTTTTTTTACTAACTGTATTACCTCTCGCAAGGTTGGGATACGTTGCCCGTCTTCAGGTTTTTGACCCGGATATTTTTTAGCATATCCATCCGAACGATTTAGTTTGCCAACATCATAAGATTGAACTTCTGATAAGGTTAATGTCTTGATAAGGTGTCTTTCCTTTATCCATTCCCCATTAGAATTTCTTGTAGTGGCAGGATTTAATCTGCTATCGTGGTAAATAACCGCTTCATTGTCAGATGTAAGATGAACATCCATTTCGATTGTATCAACGCCCATATCCATCGCTTTTTTAAAACCTGCAAGCGTATTTTCCGGGGACAGCCCTGCCGCCCCTCTATGCCCAATGATCATGAGGTCGCCCGCTATAGAACACGGAATTGTGCCAAATAAGACAATAACAGTGATAATAAGGAATAGTATGCCACCTAAATTTTTGATTTTCATAATGATCTCCTATTTAAATTTCGTGGTGTTCACTTTTTCCCCATGGATATTAATATCGAATGACGATGTATGGGGATTATACCACAGCAATAAATGCCCCAACATTCTGTGAATTGACCATGGTTGCTCTCCCATTCTACTGGTTTTACATCAACTGCTTGGATATAAGTACGATTTGGTGTGTAGATGAATTTTCAGCTCCTGACAGCACCCAAAAAATCCTGTCCGGCGTTACGACCGCTTTGCACCGAGTTTTTTGAGTATCAGAATGAAAGCATCCAGGGGCACCCACACAAAATAGCGAAAAACCAATTGTTTGTTTCCAATTCCGAAGGTTTATCCAAACATTAAAATCCTTTTTTGTTGAGGGCAGTTATCTTGAACTACCGGGGGACAGCCTATTCTTTTTCGTTTCCAATTCATTTGGGTTTGTACTTTGTTTGATAGCCAGGGTTCACTTTCGGACGCATTGCATTGGGGTAGTGCCAGTCCGTCTTGACATCCACGGAGACCTCTTTGATTCGCTTGAACACTCCGTACGGATCGCTGATGCCTATGAATTTTTCGCATGTCTGTCCCCCCTCGTCGCTGGCCCGACCAGAGAACGCCTGAACGGTGCCCACACCGAGAAGATTCTCAATCGGGTTGACATTCACCTCAATGTCAGAAATCTTGTCATAGTCGATCACCTTGAAGTCTGTTCCCCAAAATCCGCTACGCATCATCAGACGCATGTTTGAAAACGCGTAGCAGGTGTTTTCATAAACGAGGAACAACCGGATCATGTTTAAGATACTAGCCCAGAAAGGAAGGAGATGCAGGAAGAAAAATGGAATCGTAAACACCGCCATTTGCTTCGGCATAAGCCGGATAAAGCCAAAGTAATCGATGGCGCCCCAAATGAGCCCAATGATTAGAAACGGTATACCCCGGATGATGAAGGCCGTGAAGTTCGGCTTTCCAAACCAGAGAATCTCCTCGTCACGACCTCTTATGGCCTCGAATTGCGGTGGTAGATTCATGTCTGTTCGCATATATCATCTCCTTGCCAACGCCCACTATCCCAGGTAGGCAGGGTTGCAGACAGTTAAAAAAAACTTCTTCCCATTATGCTTCATCGAAAAACGCCATCCTAATTGGGACGTGGGGTCCATTGAATTATTGGTTTATCTGATCGCAAAACCGTAATCCCAGATCTTCGGCAATTTTTTGCCCCCTTGAAATCGCCTGGCTGACCGTGGGTTGCGCTAAATTGACTTTTTCAGCCAATGCCACCGTCGTCATCCCGAGTTCCCGCGCTCCCCAATAGCATAACAAACTGCGGGCTTTGACCCTTTGGGGGTATTTGCCGGCGGACACTATGTCACCGGGTTCGATATTCATCAGCAGCGCGACACGCCCAACCAGCCAGTCAAAACCGTACCCTTTTGATGTGAGTTCATATTGGCCTTCCAGGTTTTCCCGGGCGGCCTGCAGTGCGGATGCCACAAAATTTCCGTCACCCAATATGCGCTCATCCCCTTTCATCCGTTTCCCCCCGCGACGCATGGCCTTGACGGCACCCCACCCACCGGCACTGCGGATTAACCCGCCGCCGACCAGGTCCGGACGGCGACCCTCGGAAATCCCCTTTTCGACATATTCACGGTACCCCTTTCGGGCGGCTGTTTTTTGGGTGCCGTAGCGTTTTAAAACATAGTCTGCGTCCTGCCAACCCAGCTTTTTTTTGCCCATCAAGACACTGTGACCGCTGAACGGATATGTGTCCAGCCCCTTCAGATCTTTAACCAGGCCGGCCCGTAACGGGTTTAAATGAATATAGCGCACCAGTTCCCTTAAATACGCATCTTCCTGGCACAAAATGGATTTGTAGCGATTTTGAAACACCTGGCCATGACGGCGGTGGCGCCGGTTAAAGCTTACGGCATACCCGGTCAAAAGCCGTCGCATCACCGTGGCCATCGGCGTCGTCCCTGTTTTCAATAACAAATGTGCGTGATTGGGAATCAAGGCCCAGGCAAAACAGGGGGTATCGCTTTGGGTCAAAACGATGCCAACGCGTTCAATAAAATTTTCCCGATCCAAATCATCGTAGAAAATCTTTCGCCGCTCAATTCCGCGAACAATGATATGGTGCAGTGCACCGGGGGTGTCTATTCTGGCTTTTCGTGGCATTCATTTCCATTATCATATGTATCGTTCATTGTAAACCAATAATCCAATGGACGTCCCTAAAGAGTCTTTGTTGGCTTTGATTATGTGACAACAGACGGTGGGGCCTAAAAAAGACAGGACGGCGTTTCAGATTGTATTGAAACGCCGCCCTATATGTTGCTGATATCTTTCTTGAGCGTTTAAAATTTCCGTTAATTCATAGCGGTTATCGCTTCGAAGATCATCCGATTTGCAGCTTAGAATACGCCTCAGAAGCCCTCCAAGACCGTTATGCGATGATCTATGCAAGATCGAAGCGGTCAAGGTTCATTACCTTGTCCCACGCCGCTACAAAGTCGTGCAGGAACTTCTCCTGGGCGTCTTCACTGCCATAGACTTCCGCCAAGGCCCGGAGCTGGGAGTTCGAACCGAAGACAAGATCGACACGGGTGCCGGTCCACTTGCGTTCGCCGCTCTTGCGATCGCACCCCTCGAACACGTCTTTGTCTTCCGGGGTTGCCTTCCACGCCGTGCGCATGTCGAGCAGATTCACGAAAAAGTCATTCGTCAGCGTCTCGGGCCGCTTGGTGAAGACACCGTGCGGAGACTTTTTGTAGTTGGCATTCAAGACACGCAACCCGCCAACGAGAACGGTCATCTCAGGAGCGGTCAGTGTCAGCAGTTGCGCCTTGTCGACCAGCAGTTCTTCTGCCGATACGGTGTATTTGGTTTTGAGGAAGTTCCGGAACCCGTCTGCAATCGGTTCGAGTACGGAAAATGAGGCCGCGTCGGTTTGCTCCTGCGATGCATCTGTGCGTCCCGGTGTAAAGGGAACGGTCACATCGTGACCGGCATTCTTCGCCGCTTGCTCGACACCGGCGCAACCGCCCAGGACAATCAGGTCGGCCAGCGACACCTTTTTCCCGCCTGACTGCGCGCTGTTGAACTCCTTTTGGATGCCTTCAAGGGTCTCCAGCACCGTCTTGAGTTGGGCTGGCTGGTTGACCGCCCAATCCTTCTGCGGCGCGAGACGGATACGTGCGCCGTTGGCCCCGCCGCGCATGTCGGAGCCACGGAAGGTGGACGCCGAGGCCCAGGCGGTGGAGACCAATTGGGAGACAGACAGGGCCGAGGTAAGGATCTTGCCCTTGAGGGCGGCGATGTCCTTCGTGTCAATCAGCTTATAATCGGCTACGGGCACCGGGTCTTGCCAGATCAGTTCCTCTGCCGGAACCTCCGCGCCGAGATAGCGCGAGCGGGGGCCCATGTCGCGATGGGTCAGCTTGAACCACGCCCGGGCAAAGGCGTCCGCGAATTTCTCGGGATTTTTCAGGTAGTCCCGCGCGATCGGCTCGTAAATCGGGTCGAAGCGAAGGGAGAGATCCGCCGTGGTCATCATCGGCCGGTGCTTTTTGGACGGGTCGTGTGCGTCAACCACCATGTCCTTTTCGGCCACATCCTTGGCCAGCCACTGATTTGCGCCGGCCGGGCTCTTGACAAGCTCCCACTCGTATTTGAACAGCACCCGCAGATAGGCCATGTCCCATTTGATCGGGTTCGGCTTCCAGGCGCCCTCGATGCCGCTGCCGATGGTATCGCCGCCTTTGCCGCTGCCGAAACTGCTCCTCCAGCCGAGCCCCATCTCTTCCATGCCGGCGGCTTCGGGCTCAGGACCCACATGGGTCGCAGGGCCCGCACCGTGACATTTGCCGAAGGTGTGTCCGCCGGCGACCAGGGCGACGGTCTCTTCGTCGTTCATCGCCATACGAGCGAAGGTCTCGCGGACGTCGTGGCCGGAGGCGACCGGGTCCGGGTTGCCGTTGGGGCCTTCCGGGTTTACGTAGATCAGGCCCATCTGCACGGCAGCAAGCGGGTCCTCGAGATCCCGGTCCCCCGAATAGCGTTTGTCGCCGAGCCACTCGGCCTCAGAACCCCAGTAAACGTCCTCTTCCGGCTCCCAGATGTCTTCGCGCCCGCCGCCGAAGCCGAAGGTTTTGAAGCCCATCGACTCGAGGGCGCAGTTACCGGCGAGGATCATGAGGTCGGCCCAGGAAATTTTCCTGCCGTATTTCTGTTTGATCGGCCAGAGCAGCCGGCGCGCCTTGTCGAGGTTCACGTTGTCGGGCCAGCTATTGAGCGGTGCAAAGCGCTGATTGCCGGACCCCGCGCCCCCGCGGCCGTCGCCCATGCGGTAGGTGCCTGCGCTGTGCCAAGCCATCCGGATGAAAAGCGGTCCGTAGTGACCGTAATCGGCCGGCCACCATTCCTGGGAGTCGGTCATCAGGGCATAGAGATCCTTCTTCAGCGCCTCCAGGTCGAGTTTCTTGAATTCCTCGGCGTAGTTGAACGCCTCGCCCATGGGATTGATCATATGAGAGTTCTGATGAAGAATCTTCAGGTTCAACTGGTTCGGCCACCAGTCCCGGTTCGACGTGCCACCGCCGGCTATGGGTTTGCTTGTCCTGCCCGTTACCGGACATTTGCTCTCTTCAGTCATAATTTCCCCCTTTCTCTATCTGTCTAATTAAATACAACAAACCTATCGATTGAGTTAAGTGACAGAGATAAAATATTATATGATAACAATTATCAATTAAAGGCAAAAAAACATATTAAACTTTTTCTGCCATACAATTGCTGCATAAACCAAAAAAGTCCAACCTGTGCATCAGAATTTTAAAATCAGTCTCTAATGCGACCTCTTTTTTCATTTCATCCAGGTTATCCAGGTCCGGATCGACAATCTTTTTACAATTGATACAGATGACATGTGGATGGGGGATAGGGTTGTTTCCATCATAGCGGTTGCTCCCATCCGGGAATCCCAGCTCAAGAACTTCACCATAATATTTAATTAATATAATGTTTTTGTATACAGTGGCAAGGCTCAGTGTCGGAAAATCTTTTTTTTTATCTGGGAACGGTATGGGGCCATCGGCGTCGTCCCTGTCCTCAATAACAAATGAAAATAAGTGGGAATCAAGGCCCAGGCAAAACAGGGGGTATCGCTTTGGGTCAAAACGATACCAAAGCGTTGTTTTCCATTTAACCTAGAAAAATCTGCAGCTTGTCCGTCAGCATTTTCCTTGTTAAATTTTTTTTATCCCCTCTTCTTCAAGTGCTATCGTTGGATAAAAAGGAGCAAAATTAAGTACATACCGGGTAACAAAATACAGATGTGTTATACCAGCCCTTATTAATGGCGACAACGGTGCTTTTCCCCCTGGAGCTGTTCTATTGAACCAACTTATAAATTGATCCATTTCTTTTGGGATTTTAGAGGCAGGCGGAGCAATGAAATGAATTTTGGGTTTATCAATCTGTCCAGACACCACTCGCATATCATCTTCGCTTTTGCGGTATTTTCCCCTTTCCAAATCCGTTCTTCCGTTCAATAATTTGTCATGCCAGGCCAAAAGAGTTTCATTGGTTAAAGGAGATCTAATTTTTTCTTGTCATAAGAAAAATTGGGCCAATCGTCCTGCTGCCAATTCCAGGTTTTTAATGTCATGATCTATAACCCTTTGTTTTATAGATCAAAACATACCGCTATTTGATCTATAAAACAATATTTTTTACATCAGCCATTTATTTTTTGTTTTTAAACCTGTTCCCATTAAACGAAACGGGCAAAGCGGGTTATATTTCTGGGGTGGCGCCGTTTCCGCCTCCACCCTGTGGTTTATCAGCCTGCGTCTTGGGGGGCAGATTCTTGCACCCCTGTTCGAAAAGCAACTATCCTGGCGGATTCTCGACAGCACGGTATGTGCAACCATGTGGGCCATTGTCGTCTCGCTGATAATAAATGGCGTTTCCGTCTAACGGGAGGGTGGGGACGATTTGCTGCATGATTCTTGAATCGCTTTATTCCTTGCTGAAACAAAGGCGCTGACACACCGGGTGATATCATCCTCAGTCGTCGCCCAGGAACAGATACTTATTCGGATAACCGCTTTTCCATTCCAACTCGCTCCGCCGACCCAGCACTCACCCGACGCTTGAATATGCCGCAGGGTCAGATCAGTGAGGGTATCACTGTCACATGCAACAAGCACCTGATTGAAGACAATGTCATTTAAAATCTGAAAGTTTTCAGCTTTTAGTTCCCGCCCTATCTGTGCCGCCCTTTGGTGAAGCCCGAACACCAGTTCGTCAACACCTTCTTTTCCCAGATATTTCAGGGTTGCCCAGAGCTCGACCGCTCTTGCCCGCCTGGACATTTCAGGGGTGTAGCGCATCCCGTCTCTATTTTCACTGTAAGCGATGTAGGCGCCGGATGTATGCAACGCGTATTCCAATGCTTCTTTATCGCTGCAAAGCACGATGCCGCTGTCATACGGCGTATTGAGCGTTTTATGCCCGTCTACGGAAAATGAGGTTGCTTTTTCCATTCCTTTTGTCAGATGGTTTAATCGGCTGGATGCTGCTGCCCAAAGACCGAAAGCGCCGTCAATATGCACCCATGCATGTGCTTTATTGGCTTTTTCACAGGTTTCATCAAAGGCGTCAAAGGCGCCGGATCTTAAATTCCCGGCTTGCAGTATCAGTATTGTACGTTCATCAAGTTCGGGAATTTCGGAAGGTATAATCCTGCCCTGTGTATCTGTTGCAACCCATTCTATGTTGTCTGTGCCGAAGCCGAGGAGGGCAATTGCTTTGACAACGGTTCCATGCGCCTGACGTCCGGCAATAATTCTGATTTTCGGTGCGCCGTAAAATCCTTTTTTATTAATATCCCAGTCATTGTTTTGAAAAATCCGATACCGTGCGGCGGCCAACCCGCAAAATATCGCCAGTGAAGAGCCGCTGACAAAACCGGCAACAACCTTTTCGGGCAAACCCAGCAGTTTTCTCAGCCATGATTCAGAGACTTCCTCAAGTTTTGCGGCAACAGGAGACATGAGATAGAGCGCGGTATTTTGATCCCAGAAGTCGGTCAACCATCGTACGGCAAGAGCAACGGGTATCACACCGCCGTCGACAAAGCCGAAATATCTGCCGCCTGTCTGTGCCACGCTTGCCGGAGTGCCGTATTGATTCAATTGCGCTAACACTTCGGAAGCGTTTCCCGTAGATTCGGGAAGTTTTTCTACAAACCGATCCAAGTTGCCGATGGCCTCAGGCGTTGGATAAACAGTGCGTTCGAAAATAGTATCGGCATAATCAAAGGCATATTTTTGCGCCTGCCTGAAAATATCTTTTTGTTCCATTTCATGGAACATTTTCTTTTGCAGCTCTTTGGGCATATATACTCCTTTAGCGTCCAGCGCCCTTTTGCCGATTGTGCTCCGGTAATGCCGGCCGGTTCACGCCGGGCATTGCTGACGGTATTTCCCGTACCGATCAAAAATCAATCGTTCCCTTATTTCATTTCATTCTGCCAGCGGGTTTGAACAGATCCCCCAATATGTCTTTCCATGCCTCATCCACGACATCCAGGTGATGGTCACTGGCCAGGGGAACGCGCATCGCCTTTTTTGTGTAATAAATCGATTTACGTGGCAGTTTGGCGATACGTTCAGCCATTTCCAGGGCCGCATTCATTACCTGGTCACTGGGAACGACCTGGTTGACCAGGTTGATGCGGTAAGCCTCCTGGGCTGAAATTCTTTTACAGGTCATTAGCAACTCGTTGGCTTGTTGGCGCCCGACAACAGCCGGTAAAACAGTATAGGCGCCATAACATAAAGCGCCAATTTCAGCTCCGATAAAACCGATGATGGTGTCGTCTCCCGCAATAACCATATCGCACAACATCGCCTGTTGGGCGCCGTCGCCCAATACATACCCTTTTACGGCGGCAATAATGGGTTTGCTGAAATGGTACAGCCTTTTTTCCTCTTTTAAACTCGCAAATTCAGGCAGGGTTTCAATGGGATCGTCGTTATCATGACCGGAACAAAAGGCACGACCAGCGCCGGTTAATATACACACCAGAAGCGTATCGTCCTTTTCGATCTCGCCCAGTGCCTCGTATATTTCATTTTTCATCTCCAGACTGATCGCATTCAGTTTATCCGGTTGATTCAAGGTGATGATAGCAATCTGTTCCCTTTTTTCCAGCTGGATTTTCTGATAGGTCATTGGTTTACCTCCTGATTGGATTTATCGCGATCCGCAGTCCGATTCCAGATCATAATGATTGAACCATTTTTTACCCTATCGTTGCAAAAGCCGGATGGCTTCAGAGCCGAGACATCAAGGGTGAAGCTGTAATCTTCTACCGCAATCCCTTGATAACGAAGGATCTGGAGTCATCCGGCTTTCCCGGAGGGTAAAAAACGCTGCCCTTTTGTACTTTTTCTGGATATCACCATCGTTGAATTCCTTAAAAATTGCATCTGTCTCGTTGAATGCTTTCTCTTGGCGGATTTAGATCATTAGCCCATGTTTTTATGCAACTATAGGGTTTACTTCCAGTGAATCACCGCTGCTTTCCGCTCCGGCAACCGATGATATTTAAATTTGGGATACCCGATCATCATCGGATAGAACCAGGTGTGTCCCTCGGGCAGGCCCATGGATGTCACCAACTCGGGGGTGGCCAGCATGGCCCCTCGGAGCAGCCCGGCCCAGCAGGTGCCCACACCCAGGGGCAGGGCGGCCAGTTCCAGATAAGCCAGGGCGATGCTCAGATCCACCAAGCCGTTGGCGTTCTCTTTGGGAGCGGAGGGAACAACCAGGGTCTGGGCGGTGCGCAGGATGCCGTCGTAGCCGGCCTCCCAGCCAGCCACCACCGGGCGGAAGTATTCGGCCGCCGGAGCGTCGGGGTTGGCTTTGATGACCCGTTCCATCCAGTTGACGGTTTCCCGGGAAAGCCGTTCAAGTTTGTCTCGTCCCTCAATTACCGTCCAATGAAGGTTCTGGGCATTGCTGGCCGTGGGCGCATAGCGGGCTGTATTGATCAATTGTTCCAGGGTTCCCCGGTCCATGGCCTTGTCCTTGAACCATCGGATAGATCGCCGGGAGCGGAGGAACTGCTCGGCCTGATCCCAGGACAGGACTAAGTCTTTTTCTATCTCCGGGCAGTCTTCAATGCCCACCCCGGTCACACTTAAGGCACCGTGGGGGCAGACGGCCACGCAGTGTCCGCAGGCGATGCAGTTGGCTTCATCAGCCGGTGCAATGTGGGGGAAACTCTTGTCAATTTCCTGAATTATAATCCGCCTGGGGCACTCGCCCGCACAGATTCCGTCCTGTTTGCACTTGGTTTCGTCAATCGTCAAAAAAGCCATGCTTGTCTCCGTGTGTAGGGGTTGATCCCAATAGTATGAATATGCAGTGGTGACCTGGATTACCTTCGCAAAAAAAATCCATCCTTCTATACATCTATATCACAGCGTGTTTGTCATTGGAAGACCGGTCACCGCCATAGGCCAGCCGGGAACTATTGCCAAGAGTGCTCAGGCAATGCCAGCCGGTTCCCACCGTGCACTACTTACGGTATTTTCCGTACAAATCAAAAAACAATCGCGCTCGGCAGTGGAAGATGGGTCTATACTCTATACAATATAGATTTGTGTGTCGAACGAAAAACGGATTGACATTATCTTGGGATTATTTGCCATTATCTGAACTGGATCGTTATGATTTTTTATCACCCTCGAAAAGTAAACTTAATTACGTTTTTATGGCAGTTATGTTGAATCAGGCCATATTGCAGATTAGCTTGACGATTAATCGTAAATAATAAAAATCACAGCGTATGCCGGTGGCAATATTTTTAATCGGCAAACTGCCCTAACCGCAGGGTTTGTTGGTTATGAGGGCAGACCGGTTAGTGATGGAGGTATTTGCTGAGCTCTCTGTAGAAATTTTGATGTGACCCGAAGGAATAAAGGCATAGCGTCAAACCTTCAATCTCGTATGCCAATAGAAAAAGATTGTTTCCAGCTTTGTATTTGTAAACCCTTATTCCTTGTAGCTCTCCTTTTTTTAAGTCGCCAATATCAGAGTTTGCCATAATCGCCTTTACAGCTTCATCCAATTTTTTAATTTGGTTTTTCTTCAATTTCTTTTTTTGTTTGGCGAAAGTCGGAGATTGGATTATTTCTGAAATGTTGCCCATTTTTTATTCTCCAAAAACATACGGGGTTCCAAGTCCAGATTTTATTTCTTCTTTACCAATTAAAACATCTTGGATAAAGGGAAGTGGTAATTCGGGATTTTCTTCAATTATTTGTCCGATTTTCGCCCAGTACTCAATTTGACCTGCTACTGATCGTTTGAATACCTTGGATCGCACTTTTGCTTTTGCGATAAGTTCATCAGATATTTTGACAGCGGTTGGCATATTGTCTCCTTTATTTTGTATTTTAGTTTTATATTGACATGCAATACAACCTATTGCAACTAAATATATCAAAAAGTCACAATTGGGTAGCCGGGGGGCATTCCATTGGCCTATTGGCTCGTTTTCGCCCCCCCAACCAATCAGCCTGTTGATATAAGGCAGACATGAGCATATATTATTAACATGAAATATTTGAATTGGAATTCTGAAAAAAACAGCGTTTTAAAACAGGAGCGTGGAATTTCCTTTGAGGAAATAGCTTATCTGATTGAATCTGGTCGGGTAATTGGAATCGAGGAAAATCCAGGGCATCCCAATCAAAAAATGTATATTCTCGAAATTGACAA
Organism: uncultured Desulfobacterales bacterium; assembly: GCA_942490765.1. Classification (GTDB taxonomy): domain Bacteria; phylum Desulfobacterota; class Desulfobacteria; order Desulfobacterales; family 4572-123; genus 4572-123. Next base: position 27,336 of record CALNYM010000037.1, read on the forward strand.
CTATGCGATACTCGTACCTTACGTGGAAAATGATAATGAAATATTTCTAAAAACGGCTTTTCCAAACCGTAAATACACCCAAAAAAAGCAATAGACGCCGCTCGAAATACTTTAAAAAAAGATAAGCGAATAAATCTTCGGCTTTCACAAAAGGATTACCACCAAATTCAGATAAAAGCCATTGAAGAAGGCATACCCTATCAAACACTTATTTCAAGTCTTGTGCATAAATACCTGAATGGTTCCTTAACGCCTATTTGATTCATTGAATCCGGAAAAAAGACTCGTCAAACTCCGGTCTGTCTTTGTACCGGGCCATGAAAAACCCCGGGAGCTGTTCAAAGTTCTCGAACAGGCCCGGATCGGCATCGATCCCGGCCTTGTGAAGGGCCTTTAAAATATCCATGGGCCGGGGCGGGCATCCTTTCACCGGAATCATTTCCTGAATATCCGGATTGTCTTTATTGGCCAGATAGATGCATTTACCGATGAGAATTGTCTTTTTTTTGCCCGGTGTGGGCTTCATCATCTTACCGGTGAGCACCTCGACATCGTCAAACCGTTTGCCCTTCCAGGCATAACGGATGGCAGACAGAACCAGTCCGTTAACACCGGAGCAGTAGGTGCACATGGAAAGGTCATACTTCCGGTAGAAAACACCCTGTATCCCTTCTTTGGCCATGGGCGCCGGCAAGTCACCGTTTTCATCTTCAACATAGTTAAAATCGAATTCATGATAAACCGCCACATCTTCGATTCTTTCACCCACCACTGCCACATCCGACAGATCCAGGGGCCGGTGGTGATTTTTGGCGGCATGGACCAGGTGGGGAACCGTTTCAGGCCGATGCCCCAGCACGGCAGCTCCCACCAGGTCCGCCGATAAAACATCTTTAGATGCGATCAAAAGGTTGCTTCGATGCATCCGCCCGTCAAACCCCGGCCCGCGTTCATTGGTAAAAATACCGTCAAACAGGGTCAGCATGGGGGGCATTTTATCGGCCAGGCGGGCCACATGAAAATTCAAGTCCCTGGCCGGATCCGCATTGTGGCATTTTTTTCGGGACGGCACATCGATGGTGCCCTTGAGGTTTTTGATGCCCAGGCTGACATGGGTCTGATTGTGGGATTTCATCACCGGTATGTCCACCACAAAATCACTGTGGAGGATGTCGCTGTTGAAATTGAGCACCACCCCTTCGCCCAGGTCCACTTTCTCAAAAGGCCGTTCCATCACATTGACATATTTGACACCGTAGCGTTTTTTTAGGCTGCCGTATCCCAGGGATTCAAAAGCGCTGGCCGGCGTTTTTGTGTCCCTGGGGTCCATGATGACCATGCCCTCGCCGATGGTAATATCATCGATGCCGTGCGCCTTGAGCAGCACCACCATGTCTTCAATCACCCGGGAGGTGGTAATGACCCCCCACTTGGGAAATACGACGGCACGGGTCCAGAACACGATATTGGGTTTTATAAATACCCTGGCCCTGGACGGCATATGATCCAGGCCGTTTGAAAGCGCAACGACCTTTCGCACCGATTCTAAGGGCGTTTCGTATCGCACGATGGCAACTATTTGTTTTTGCATATTATTTCGGCATCCTGTTAAGATTGAAAAATGATGGCGTTGTAAAAAGTCGAATTTAGACGGTCTCGTAAAAAGTTCAAATTCAAGGCGCGCAAATTTTGCAATCGTGAGGCGTACTGATCGTACGTTGAATGATTGCGAAATGAAGCGCAACGCAGGAGTTGGACTTTTTACGAGACCGTCAGGATTAGAGATAGGTAATCAGACCCGGGTCCTGTTTCAACTGAAGATGGGCCACAGAATTAAACGTTTTTAACCCCAGCCGGTCTTTTCTGTAATTGAATATGGATACCGATGTATTATAAATTTCCCATCCCAATAGGACGGTTTCCGTGGGTACAAGATTCAAGGCCTGCTGCATAACCGCGGAAATCGTTCCGCCGGAGGTAAATACGGCGACTTTTTTTGAGGTATTATTTTCCTGTACCACCTGGTGGATACCCTCTTGCACCGCATTGGCAAAGGCCGCCAATCGGTTACCGTCGTTACTGCGGCCGTCCATCATCCGCCTGATGGCGCAATCGAACAGCCGCTTATAGGACTTAAAGTTCGTTGTAAAATCAGCCGCCACTGCCGCAAGAGACGGCTCTTCCATGATCATGTCGTCTAACTGGGAAGTGATCAGGGCTTCAGCATCAAACTCGTCAAATTTATCGGTGATGCAAAGCGGCGGCGCAGTGCCGCCCTTCAGGTGTTTTGTGACGATTTTAGCGGTATCGATCTGACGTTCCAGGGGGCCGGCATAAACAGCCTGGAAGTAAATATTCAGGCGATGAAAATAATCGCCCAGCAGCTCTGCCTGACAGATGCCAAGATCTGAGAGGCAATCATAATTGTCGCTGCCAAAGGACGCCTGGCCGTGCCTGATAAAATAAATTTCCGTCATAATGTCTCGTTTTACGGGTTTTTAACGCCCGGGTCAACACCCCGATCGTTCATTGTTCATCATTGATTGTTGATGGCGTCGTAAAAAGTCTCCATCTACTGCGTTATAGAAATTTTCCAGAGACTCGACATACCATATGGTTGCCTTCGTCCCTGTAAAATTTCTATGCCTTGCATATGAAGATTTCTACTGAGCCATCTCAAATACTTTTTACGAGTCCATCATTGTTAGCGCCCGAAATCGCGTATACTGCCGCAGAGCCCCAAGGGCCTTGGCCGCCCGGGCGGGGTCCGGATAAACCGGTATACCGTGGTCCATTATGTTGCGGACAAACTGCTCCTGCAAACTGCGATAGGTGTACCCGATAATGGGCTTGTCGAAACTGTCCGCCAGACGGATAAAGGTATCGCTCTGATCATCGATGATCTTTCGGGCATCTTTAACCGCCTGCTCGGCGGACGCCCCCATACCCGTCATAAACCGTTCAATAAAAATCGGCGGTGACAAAAAATAGAGCATCAGCATATCGGTATTTTCATCTTCTAAAAGTATTTTTGGAATATCCCAGTAAAAATCCTGCATATTTTTATTAAAGGTCAGATCGATGGGATTTTTGACGCTGGCCGTATGCGGTACAAAGGGACGGAGCTTTTCCACTGTTTCAGGTTTAAGAGATGCCAGGGCGAGGCCGGCCCGCCCGCAGGAATCAGCGGCTGTGGCGCCCGGACCCCCGGAATGGGTCTGAACAACCACCTTGGCGCCCCTGGGCCGGGGCTGGCTGCCCAGTGCCCAGCAAAAATCGAAAAGTTCCGTAAGAGAGGTTGCCCGGATGATGCCGCTCTGCCGAAGGATGCCGTCGTAGAGCCGATCCGGCCCGGCCATGGCGCCGGTATGGGAAAAGGCGGCCTGCCGGCCGGATTCCGACCCGCCCACATACAGGGCCACGATGGGTTTGTGGGGCACAATGGATCGGGCCGTTTTGACAAATTCCCGGCCCCGGCGCAAACCTTCAATATACAGGGCAATGACCTTGGTGTCAGGGCATGCCCCCAGGTACGCCAGGCAGTCCACCATATCGATATTGAGTTCATTGCCCACACTGAAGGCCGTACTGAAACCCATCGAGTGCCGTTGAAGATAATTAAATATCTGGGTAATAAAGCTCCCGCTCTGGGACGCCAGACCCACGAATCCCGGAGCACAGTCACACGGGATGGGCGTGGGATTGAACCGGTGATGGACATTGGCAACGCCCAGGCAGTTGGGACCAAGCAGGCGCACGCCATGAGCAGCCGCCGTGCGCTGAAGTTCAGCCTGCAACGCGATGCCGTTGCCGCCAACCTCCCTGAACCCGCCGGACACCACAATGGCATGCTTGATGCCCTTTTGCCCGCACGCTGCAATGATTTCCGATACAATTTTTGTCGGCAGCACAATCACCGCCAGATCCGGCACTTCCGGCAGGTCGGCAATACTGGGATAGGCCTTGAACCCCAGTACCGACGCCTCTTTGGGGTGGACCGGATAGACCGCGCCTTCAAACTTCAGCAATTTGACAGAATCCAGCATCTGGGTGCCCATGGACATAAAATTATTGGACGCGCCTAAAAAGGCAATGCTGCCTGGATTCGCGATCTTGTACAGCGGGCTTTCTTTGATTGATTTAAGCATAAGTTATACTCCATGAGCCGGACAAGCCGGAACCAAATTTAAACTAAATCAAAAATACAAATATCATCACTTCCCCGTGGGTAAATCGCTTCCTGGTCCTCGCTCCTGGTGACACAACCACCCTACAAGATCACAAATTCCACAATTCATGTAAAATGACTTAAAATTAGGTCGGACAACACCAATTAACCCCATTCAATCTTGCATTGGTGTGCATTTTGATTTCTCTGTCATTTGGAATTTTTATCATTGTGATTTTTTATTATTGACATAAGAAACACAAATTTCAAAAATTAGTTGCTGAATTATAAGAGCTAACCGCTAATTGCTAAGAGCTAATCGCTCATCTTAAAGCTTTGACGCATCAATGACCCGGCGGGCGGCCTTTTCCAGAATTTGAACACCGAAAATCATCATCTGGAACCGCTTATCCTTGGTCTGACCATGATAAAAACGATAATAAATCTGCTGGGCAATCACCGCGAGACGAAAAAGACCAAAACAGTAATAAAAGTCGTATCGATCCATGGTCCGTCCGGACAGCTGCGCATACAGATCCACCATCTGCCGGCGGGTAAAGGCCCCTTTCAGGTGGGTAGGCATCATGCGCATAAACTGCATCTCTTCGGGGTCATCGGGCTCAACCCAGTAAGCCAGCGCGCTGCCGACGTCCATGAGCGGATCGCCGATGGTGGCCATCTCCCAGTCGAGAACACCGACAATTTGCATGGGATCATGGGCAGCAAGGACGACATTGTCGAATTTAAAATCATTATGGATAAGCGTGGGTCGATCCGTATCCAGTGGTATTTTATCCGCCAGCCAGGCCATAACGGCCTCCCCTTCCGGGGCATCCGGGGTTCGGGCCATGCGATACCGCCGGTTCCATCCAAGAATCTGCCGGGCCACATACCCTTTCGGTTTACCGAAATTTTCAAGCCCGGCCTTCTCATAATCAACCGCATGGAGTTCATGGTGCACTTCAATCAATCGGCGAAACAGGGCGTTGACCTGTTCGGGTGAAAGGGCCAGGCCGGCGGGCAGGTCCTTGCGCAGGACAATACCCCGGATTCTTTCCATTATATAAAAGGGTGACCCGAGAATATCGCTATCATCACTGTAACCCAGAGGCCTGGGAGCATACGGGTAAAGGCCCTGCAGAGCCGTGAGAATGCGATATTCCCGGCCCATGTCATGGGCGGTTTTAACCGTGGTGCCAAAGGGCGGACGACGCAGAACCATCTCGTGGTCGCCGAAGGTGACAAGGTAGGTCAGATTGGAATGCCCCTGGGGAAACTGCCGGACCACCATCTCCCCTTCCAGACCGGGAATCGTGTCCAGCAGAAATGCCCGGAGCCTTTTTTGATCGAGTTCTTCCCCTTCTCTGATGGGTTTTGCCTGATCCGTATAATCCATCTGGTTTCTCCTCTATCTTTGACGGTCTCGTAAAAAGTCCAACTCCTGCGTTGCGCTGCAGCCCGCAATCATTCAACGGTCGATGGTTACGCCTCATGATTACAAAATTTGCACGCCTTGAATTTGAACTTTTTACGAGACCGTCTAAACCCGCCTTTTTACGAGTTCATCATCTTTAAACAGGCGTCAGGGTTGATGATGTGCTGAAAATTCTATGCTCTGTCTTAATTCATAAGCCATTGTTACCATTTTAAATATAAGGTATTTTGTCGATTTGGTGGGCACAGCCCACCCTACGATAGCTGCTAACCCCTGATCTTCAAAGTAATCTGCATCACCTGCCTGCCCTGTGGAATTGTTAATTCTGTTTAAGCGCAACAGATTATCTCGATGGTCAAGCGTAGGGTGGGCTGTGCCCACCAATAGGCATAATTCCTTCAATTCTCAACCGTCACTATTCATTTTTCAATTATACCGATCACCTTATGCTTTATTTTTTGTACATAAAAAACACGAATCTCAAAATTTAGCTACTAATTCCTCTTTCCTGTTCCCTGCCGGATCGGCCAGAATCATCGCTTCAACGCATTCTAAAACAAATCGGGCATAGTGATCGACGCTGATTTTTCGTTTGGCGTATTTCCACCGTTTAAGATACCAATCCTGGAGTATGGCTTTGATCACGCCGGCGGTAAGCTTTGGGTCCCGGGACAGAAAAACACCCGATGCCTGCCCCTGACGGATGATGTCGGCAAAGATACGGTCCGTTGAGAGCTCACTGGCCAGGGCCTTTTCTTTTTCGGCCCGGTTCATATTTTTGGCTTCCATGTAGGAAAAATAAAACCAGGGCTGGAGGGCCTCACTCAGATAAATATGGATACAAATCGCCTTGCGCAGCCGGCCCAGGGGATCTTCCAGGGCCAGGACATGGTCCTCAAGAAGTCGTTTGACCATTTTCCGCCCCTGGTGCTGGATCATTTCCAACAGTTCCTCCTTGCTGGAAAAGTAAGAATAGAGGGCCCCCATGCTCAACCCCGTTTCTTTACTGAAATCCCGCATGGTCATGGCCTGGAAGCCTTTTTCATTGCTGATTTTCAGCGTGGCGGTAAAAATTTTATCCAGGTTTTTAACAACGGTTTTTTCTTTTTTAATACGAATTGTTTTTCGATGCCGGGCATAGGTATCCAGGCAGAAATCGTGACAGGAGATGTGGATTTCCCGTCTGAACGATTCGTAGTTCATTTAACCTGTTTTCCCTCATATGACTTTAAAATCCGTCTGGCCACCGATACTTTATGAACTTCATCCGCGCCGTCATAAATTCTTGCCGCCCGTTCGTGCCGGTACAGAAAAGCGATAATGGTGTCATCGGTCATACCCAGACCGCCGTGGACCTGAAGGGCCCGGTCAATAACCTTTTGCATGACGCCCGCAACAAAAAACTTGATCATGGAGATCTCATTACGGGCCTTTTTTGCCCCCACGGTTTCGATTTGCCAGGCCGCGTGCAGCACCATCATTCGGGCCGCCTGAATTTCGGCGGCACATTCGCCGATCCAGGCCTGAATAATCTGTCGGGTGGACAATGTTTTGCCCGGTGCAATCATTCTGTCCCGGGCCCTTGCACACATGAGGTCAAACACCCGGTTGCAGATACCGATCCAGCGCATGCAATGATGAATCCTGCCGGGCCCGAGCCGTTCCTGGGCAATGACAAAGGCATGGCCCTCGGCACCCAGCAGGTTTTTCCGGGGCACACGGCAGGACTGGTATAAAATTTCACCATGTCCGAAATAATCATCTCCGGCTTCGCCCATGACCGGGATATTGCGGACCTGATTAAACCCGGGGGTGTCCGTGGGCACGATAATCATGCTGGTTTGCAGATAAGGCGGCGCATCCGGGTTGGTGATGGCCATGACAATGGCAAATGTTGCCCCATCGGAAGATGACGTGTACCATTTTTGACCGTTGATGACATAATCTTCTCCGTCCTTTACCGCAGTGGTATCCATCATCACCGGATTGGAACCGGGCAGTTCCACCTCGGTCATGGAAAAGCAGCTCCGGATTTTACCGGCCACCAGGGGCTTTAAGTAGGTTTCCTTCTGCTCGTCGGTGCCGTATAAATCAAGGATTTCAATATTGCCGGCATCCGGGGCCTGACATCCAAAGACATAGTGGCCCAGGGGGCAACGCCCCAGAGATTCGGAAACCAGGGCATGCTCCATCAGATTCAGTCCCATACCGCCGTATTTTTTGGGATGATTGGGCGCCCACAGTTCCATCTGCCGGACAATCCTGCGTTTTTCTTCAAGGACAGGCAGCATTTCCGAAAAGCGTTTTCCGGATAAAAATTCAGATTCCAGGGGAATCAATTCCCGGTCCACAAATTCATTGATCATGGTGATAATGGTCTGCATTTTTTCAGATATCGTAAAATCCATATTGACTCCTTATGATCCGGTGTTGCGCTTTCCGGACGCGCTTGACGGTAGTGACTGGCCTCAAAAAAATAATAGATCAAAAAATACAGAAAAGGATATAACCTGTCAATAAAAAAGAACGAGCGTTCGTTTTTTATATTGACACACATTCATTTATTGCTCTATATTTACCGGAACCAAAGTGAGGGAACGAGGATTAAACATATTCCGTGTATTCCGTGTGGTCAGTGGTCAAAAAAAATCTCTGAGGAAAACATTAAACCACGGACCTCACGGAATACACGGAAAGTTTTTTGTATAAAGCATTGTGCCGTCCAACTATTATGTTAAAATTCCCGAAAACGGTTATATTTACATATATATTGTTGTAAAATTTTTACTGAAGCAAGCGATTTGTAAGGAGTATTTTGAAAATACTGGTTTGCATCAAACAAGTGCCCGATCCCACTGCGCAGGTGACTATGGACCCTGCATCAGTGGGGTTCAAAACCGATGAGCAAACCGAATTTTGCATCAACCGATTCGATGAATGTGCCATTGAAGAGGCCCTTTTGATGAGGGAAACCCACGGCGATATCACTGTCCATGTCATTTCCGTAGGGCCGCCGCGGGCTTCGGCAGTTGTAAAGCGTGCCATGGGCATGGGGTGTGACCACGGTATTCACATTCTGACCCATGATGACGCCTTTTTAAGCCCTTTTGTCACAGCCGCCTGGATTGCGGCCCTTGCAGGGGAGAAAAAATACGACCTGATTTTCACCGGCATGCTGTCCGAAGACCTGATGCAGGGGCAGGTGGGGACCATTGTCAGCGAACTGCTCCACTGGCCCTGTGCCATGGGCGTTGTTCATGAACAGCTTGGCCCACAGCAAGGCAAAATAGAGGCAACGCGGGAGATAGAAGGCGGTGCCCGCCAGCATCTGGAAATCCATCTGCCGGCTGTTCTGGCCATTCAGACGGGTATCAACCAGCCGCGTTATCCGTCACTTTCAAATCTGTTAAAGGCAAATCGTTATAAAATAGAAACCATTGACAGTGCAGCCTTCCCTTTCGTGGCACCCCGCCAGACCGTTGTTGAAACCAGCCCTCCACCCAGAACAAGAGCCGGCCGCTTTTTAACGGGCAATTTGGATGAAACGGCCCGGGCGCTGTACAGAATTTTAAGGAAAAAGGATTTTTTGAGCCATGACCGGTAACGCCATACGCCCTGTCATCATCATTGCCGACTTCTTCAATGATAAAAAAAGCCTTGCTTTAGATGAACTGGTGGGGGCAAGTCAAAAAATTCGAAGATGTTATTCAGCGCCCTTGAAACTCCTTGTGATAACCGGTGATGATAAAGCCAGGGCACTGAATTGGGTCCGGAAAACAGGCCTTGATGGTATCATCATCCAGGTACCGGGCCTTACCGGCTATCACGGTGAAATTTATAAAACCGTTTTTTCCGAAATTCTCCGGGAGATGAATGCCGCCTACATCTGCCTGCCCCATACCTCCTGGGGCATGGAACTGGCACCGGCCCTGGCCATGCGACTGGACGCAGGCTGCATTACGGCTGTCATGGCGATTACAGGTCAAAAAGAGCCGCTGCTGTTTTCGCGGTTCATCTGCAATGCCAAACGCATCGCAAAAATGACGTCGAAGGCCGATACCACAGTGCTGACAATACAACCAGGCGCTTTTTCAGCCGAAAAAGAAGAAACGACAGGGCAGGCGTCAATTGAACGCCGAACCATGAAGGCAACCCCCCGGCATGTAAAATCAGATAGGATTGCACCGCCCGTGGCACAGGATACCAATCTCGCCCAGGCCCGGGTCATTGTTGCCGCCGGCAACGGCATTGAAAAACAGGAAAATCTGGCTCTGATCCGAGAGCTGGCCACCTGTTTTCAAAAAGCGGCCGTGGCCGGTTCCCGAATCGTCTGCGACAGGGGCTGGCTGGGGCATGGATGCCAGGTGGGGGTAACCGGCATGACGGTGGCACCGAAGCTTTATATTGCCTGCGGCATATCCGGTGCCATCCAGCATCTATCGGGGATGGACACGTCCGGAACGGTCATCGCAATTAATAAAGACGCCAATGCCGCCATTTTCAATGCAGCAGACCTGGGCATCGTGGCAGATCTGACCCTTTTTATCCCGGCGTTTATAAAAATCTGCCAACAGGAAAAATAAAAGCTCCCGGCAATGCCGCATTGGGAAAACATACCCAGGACCGGCAACATCTGCCCCCTTGACAGTCCTGTGGATTTCTGCTAGCACCTCTTATTAAAGAGTGGCTGCTATCTCCTTTATTATGAAAGTAGCGAGATATACGGTTTGAGTCATGAAAAGTAAAGAATCCTGGCCCAGAAGACCAGGTTTTTCAAGACAAAATATTTACAGGGGTGAATTTAAACCAACATAAAAAGGGCAGACATGAGCTCAATTGAAGAACAGATTCTCAGGGCAGCCAAGGAAATCGTCGTCAAATTTATCGAAGCCGGAAGGGTTTCTCCCACAGGATTTGATGAAACGTTTAAAAATATATACAAAACCGTTGAAAAGACCGTGAAGGGCACGGATGCAGAGGCCGAGGACACGGATGCAGAGGCGGAAAAACAATAACGGTCAATCGTTTTCCTGTCCCCCAGAAAACCGTTTAAAACATCACGGTCACGCTGGCGCTGACCAAATGAAAATGACCGCTGTAGGTCCCTCTGGCGGTATTGCCCTCCCCTGCGGATGCCAGCCCCGCGTCATTATCCTTGTCCCGATCAAGATTCAACTGGTATCCGTAACTGAGTGCCAGGCTGACCCGTTTCCAGTCATAGCTGCCGCCCACACAGAACAAGTGGCAGTCGGAGTCCGGCGTTGACGGTTCAAACGTATCGTCGGGCACGGCATTTTCCTGATACAGATATCCGGTCGAAAGGGCCAGTTGATCGGTCAACTGGTATTGGGCGCCTATATTGTACGTCCAGGTATCGTGCCAGTTTTTTTCAATGGTTTGAGCGGTTTGATTCAATACGGCCTGGCCCATTTCAATTTCCAGGCTGTCAAAACAGGACCAGCCTTCCCATCGCACCCCCGCCTCGATGGTCAGTTGATCCGTAAAGGCATAGGCCACCCCTGCAGTAAACTGAGCGGGCAGGGCCATCTCCGTCCGGCCGTCGGTATCGGGCAACAAACCGGTGGCTGCCAATGCGTCGGGAATATCACTGAATGCCACGTCTCCGTCAATATCCACCGTCACTTTGCTGCGATAGGAAGCGCCGAAAGTCAGCTTATCCGTAAAGGCTACCGCGAGACCGAGGTTATACCCGACCCCATTGCCGTCGCCTGAAAATTTCTGGTTGCCGTCTGAGAAGTCAGCCGCAACATCGCTGGGAAATCCCACCAAAGCACCGATTCCCGCCGAGTTGACCCGCTGCTCCAGCGTGGTGTCCAGCCACAGAAAATCAACGCCCGCAGCAACAGATACCCTGGGGCTCAACCGACAGGATATCACCGGATTGACCATATAGGTCTGGATTTCCGAGATTGTGGCGATGTAACGCCCCTCCCAGTTGCCGTCCCACTTTGTACCCAGACCAAAAGGAACAAAGATCCCCAGTCCCGCGCTGATCCGGTCGGTGAATGTATGGGTCATATACACGGTGCCGGGGAAATAGGCATTGTCCTTATTTTCATAAGTGTCCCCGGTAAGATCGCTTTTAAACGCCCGGGTCGGCATGACCAGTGTGGTCCCGAATTCCACCTGGGTTCCCGGGAGTTGATTGATCAGGGCCGGATTAAAAAACACCGCCGAAGGGCTGTCCAGATGGGCCACAACCGCATTGGCCTGCCCCATCGCCGTGGCGCCCTGGGTAAAAATACCAAAACCGGCGCCGTCACTGTAAGAGGGTGACCACAGAACAACAAAAAGCATTAAAACCAGAACAGACGCAACCCCTGAATACCTCGATTTCATTATAACTCCTTGAATTTTATTGTTTATAATAAATTGTCAAACCATTTTAAAACGCCCCCTTTTCAAAAGGCTAAAGACCTAAATCAAACCTGGCGAAAATTGTCAAGGACAGTTACGGTTCACCGTTTCTGGCGGCCGGATTGCCTCATTCAGTAAACCGTCCACAACTATCCAGTTGATAGCCATCGTAGGGTGGGCTGTGCCCACCAATTGGTTTTAATCCTTATTTTCTGTTTTTCCGGATTTGCACCGGAGGTAATAATATATGCTGTTTCCAAGCAACTTCTTTTAAATGGAATTCTGTCTGATTGGTGGGCACAGCCCACCCTACGATAGTTGATTCCAGAAAATAGGAGATAGGCACCGAACGCTTGTACAAGGGGTGCGATGCAAAAAATTTAGTATTCCATTTCCCTGAATTTTTGAACCGTGAGTACAACCATATTCAAATCCACGTTCAATACTTGATTTGTATCGAATATCATCGTATTATTAAAATTTTATATAATTAAACCAGACAGCCTGAACCTGCAGTGAGCATCAACGTCATGGATTGGTCCGAACCGACAAATTTCAAATCATGGGTTAAAAGGATGGTTGCTCCCCAGGCATTGGCCCTGGCGCTGCTGCTGGTCAGCGGGTTGATTTTAGAGCTTCGCTTTGACTGGGCCGAGCACCTGGTGGGTGGTTACCTGGTGTCCACCAACAGCATTCGGCCCGAATCCGGGGCCGTCTGGGAAACCAGCCACCGATCCACAACGGCCCGCCAAACCCTCGATAAAATTGTTACAGATCGCCAGGCGTCTCAACGGGAAGCCCGGGGCGCCACAAGCTTTACACAGATTGCGGACAGCGTTTCCATCAACGGGGAAATCATGATTTCAGCCGATCATTTCCGTGATCTCTACCTCGGGCTCCCTGAAGACCTGGCCAAAAAAATTGTCTCCCCCTTTGACCTGATTCAGCAGCTCAACACCGGCAAATGGGTTCGGACATACATGGAAAAAACCGGCGGAGGGCTGGATATTTATCTGCTGAACAACCAGAACCGGGTTCTGCAAAGCCTGACCCTGCCGGGTGAAATACTTGAAACCATCCAGCGTCATGAAATGGCTGCTGAAAATTCCTTGACGGATCTACCCGGCTTTGAAGACCGCATCTACCCGGCCAAACGCTTTTTTACCGCATGTGCCGCGTTACCGGAAGATATCCGCAAAAGTATCATTTCAGACCCTGAAAAAATATTGACGGCACCGGGACGGATTGTCCGGGTCGGCATTTCAGATGAAGTGAAAGCCGGCACCATTGAACTGGGCTTTGAAATCAAAAATGGCATCAATTACACTGTCATCCTGCTCCAGGGACAGGACTGGGCCATCTGGCGCCTGCGCACCCTCCTCGAAGAAACCGGCGCTGCGTCAGACACTCAAAGGAAGACCCAGCCATGACCTTGCCGGTAAAAATTTTAAAGATCTTCAGCGCCGTTTTCTATGCCCTGCTTGCCCTGGGCAGCCTGGCCGTCCTTACAGGTGCCGGTATTTTCTTTTACACGGTCTCTGACCTTCCCCGGGTACCCGAACCCTTGAACCGCATTATCCAGACCCCTCCCACGGAAATCTATGCCGCCACCGGGGAGCGCATCATGGTGCTGGGCCAGCATGCCAGCGTGCCCTTGAACCGGGTTTCATCCCATTTTATCAAGGCCGTTATTGCCACCGAAGACCATCGTTTCCAGGATCATAACGGTGTGGACAAGCTCCGCACCCTGAAAGCGTTATGGATCACGCTGTTTAAACCCGGCAGGATCGAGGGGGCTTCCACCATTACCCAGCAGCTTGCCAAAAATTTATTTTTCAGCTTCAAACGAAGTTATAAGCGCAAATTCAGGGAACTGCTGGTGGCCCTCCAGATCGAAAACCGGTTCAGCAAACAGGAAATCCTTGAAGCCTATATTAACCAGATTGCCTTTGGCCCCAAAGCCTACGGCATCGAGCAGGCAGCCTTGTCTTTTTTCAACAAATCAGCCTCCCAGCTCACCCTGGCCGAATCCGCCCTGCTGGCGGGATTGCCCAAATCCCCCACCCGATACAATCCCTACCGCCATTTTGAACGCGCTAAAAACCGCCAACGGGTGGTTTTACGCCGGATGGTGACCACCGGTTATATTTCACGGGAATGGGCCGACCGGGCCTTTGCCCAACCGCTTATACTTGTACCATCAACCACCAGAGACCATAGCAGCAGCTATTATATCGATATGGTCATCAGCCGTCTTGAAGAACGCTATGGCCCGGATATCATCTATCACGGCGGGCTCAGGGTCTACACGACCCTTGATCCCCAGCTTCAATCCTGGGCTACGGAAGCGATGACAGAGGGTCTGGTCAACCTTGACCGAATCATAGGGATTAACGATCCGGCATCGGGTATCACCCTGAAACCGGATGAACTTCCCCAGGGGGCCCTGGTTGCCGTAGAGACCAGTTCCGGCGCCATCCGGGCGCTGGTGGGGGGCCGAAATTATTCCAGAACCGCCTATAACCGGGCCGTTCACAGCCATCGTCAGCCGGGATCCGGATTCAAACCCTTTGTCTATTATACCGCCCTTGAGAAACTGGGGCTGACACCTGCCTCGGTGATGGTGGACAAACCGGTGGACATTCCGGTGCGGGGGGCTCCGAACTGGCGGCCCAGAAACTTCGGCCGACAGCACCAGGGGCCCATGATCCTGAAAAAAGCCCTGATGAATTCCGTCAATACCATTGCGGCCCAGCTGGTGGAACGCACCGGCCCTGAGGCTGTCATCGAAACGGCGCACCGCTGCGGAATTCAAAGCCCCCTGGCGCCGGTATATTCCGTGGCCCTGGGGACATCGGGGGTAAGTCCCCTGGAAATGGCCTCGGCCTATGCAACGTTTGCCACCGGGGGGATACGCCATGAGGCTTTTTGCATCCGAAGAATTGAAAATTCAAGTGGAACCGTACTGGAAGAACACATCGCCAGTGGTGAAAAAATGCTGGATGCCGGTATTGCCTACCAGATTGAAGATATGATGAGCGGCGTCATCGATTCAGGCTCCGGCGCCGTCATCCGGCGCATGGGGTTTACCCTGCCGGCCGCCGGCAAAACCGGCACCACCAATCAATTCAAGGATGCCTGGTTTACCGGTTTCACCCCGACGCTGAGCACCTCGGTCTGGGTGGGGTTTGATCAGGAAAAGGGATTGCGCGATAAAAACGGGGTGGGGATTACCGGGGGCCGCGGGGCCGCGCCCATCTGGGCAGACTTTATGCTCCGGGCCATGGAAGATGAACCGCCCCGGGTGTTTGCCATTCCGCCGGAAATCACCTTTGAAGATGTCGACCCCGTTACCGGACGACCCACCTCAACCGGTAAAGGCATTGATCATACACAGGTTTCACTGCTCAGGGACCAGCGCATCGATTTTGACAACAACAGCCCTGAAGATAACGACATCCTGCTGCCCGAATCGCCGGGAACAGGCATCATTGAAGAAGATTTAGGCCACAATAACTGACGACGAGGATATTTTTGATTCACTGGCTAAAACATATTTCCCTTCGAATGGGTTTTGCCGTTTTACTGGGTATAACCATCAGCCTGCTGCTCCTTCGAATAGCCCCCCCCATGGCAAGCCCGGTATGGGCCATCACCGTCATCCTGGTGGCGGTGGGTCTGATATTCATAGTTATGGGATGGCTGTGCAATCGTATCGGTCTGGCGCTGATCAAGCCGCTGATCCGTGAAGCCGAAGTCTGGGAAAGAGGCCAGAACACACGCCGCGCAGAAGCGATCTATCACAAAGCCATGGCAACATGTAACAGTTTTCTGATGTCACCGCCGGTGAAAAGACGGCTGCTTAAGGGAATTACCGCTAAAATCCTTCGTTTTTACATGGCCAGACCTGAAAAAGACCTTTCCTCTGCCGCTTTTCTTTTCTCGTATCTCATGGACCACCCCCAGGATGCTGAGGTGGCGGAAAACTGGCTCCAGCACACCGACAGCCTGGAATCGAACAATCGGGAGCACAATGAACTGGCCATCCGCATCGGCAATGCCCAGCCTGAAAACACGACGATCCAGCATGCGCTGGCAAGATTTTTTCTGGCGGAAAAACGGACGGATTTTCCGGCGCTTCAAACATATCGCCGTATTCTGGAAAATAAAAACAGGCAGGATGTCGGATCCATTGCCCTGGCACTGTCGGATCTTTTTCTCAAACAAGGCCGGGCCGATGAGCTTTCATTAAACGTATACCTGACGGCGCTCAAACAAAAAACCAACCATGCCCGGCTGGTGCGCGGCATCGCGGCCTGTACCCACTGGGTACGACGAACAGATCGAACGGCGCCTCTTCTGGAATATGCCCGGCAATTGTTGACCCGTAACGGCATATCCCTCACAGAGGAGATGCTCAAGGAATTTCATCCCCCGGTTACCAGACCGGTGCCCCCTCCAAAACCCGCAGCCTTTCAAAATATCGGCGCTATCATCGCCTTTGCCCGACAAATGGTGAAAACCATCCGACAGACCATTTTAATATCGGCCCACACCATTGGCACCGGGGTTAAAACCCTGCTGGCCTTTATCCGCACTTCCAAACGGACCAAAATGGTTTTAAAAGTCGGCGTGGCATCTGCTCTGGCCGCAGGCGTCATCATTGCGATGATCAATACCATCAGCCATCTGGTACCGGCCAGGCCCCCTTCCATGGATGATTCCCGGCCCGATATCGTGGCTGCCCCCGTGGTCACGGACCCCTTTACCCTCCAGGTCGCCGCCTATCTGAAACCGGAACATGCCGTTAAATATGAAACCAATTTAAAAAAACAGAACCTGGATGCCTATACAATCATTGTTAAAGGCCCCGAAAAAACCTGGTACCAGGTCAGAATATCTCATTTTCCGGATAAAGACGCCGCCAAGGCCTACGGCACTTCCTTGAAGGCCCGTAACATCATAGATGATTTTTATATCGCGAATTATGACCGCCCGCAGTGATATTTCCACTGCTTTGATAGCACCGGATACATTTCGAGGAGAAAGCAGATGCGTTATAAAGAACTCCCCCCAAAATGGGATGAAGAGACTGACATTATCATTGTAGGCAGTGGTTTTGCGGGATTGGCAGCGGCCATTGAGGCCAGGGCGGCTGGCAATTCAGTCATCATATTGGAAAAAATGAAGGGCTACGGGGGTAATTCTACCATCGGGAGGGATAAACAATCTCCGTTTCCCATCGTCTTCAGACCCTCGAGGGCCAGGGGCAGATCGATTTTTTCCGGGAAAAGGGAGATGCCGGCCCCGAAAATTCTCGGCACGATGGTGATCAGAATGTCATCGATCAGGTTTGCTCTGGCAAACAGCAGATTGATCGTAGCGCCCCCGGCAAGGATCGCCTCGGAAAATCCCTCCTGTTCAAGACCATTTAAGATCTTTTTGGGATCCTGTCCCGTAAACACAAGGTTCGGCCATGTTGATACGCGATCGGACCGGCGGGTCAAAACAATATTTTTCCGACCCGGCAACGGATTTCCGATGGTATCGAATGTTTTTGATCCCATAATCACCACCCCGGCTTTTTGAGTGATTTTTTTAAACAGTTGTTTGTCTTCCTTGCCGGTCCAGTCCGGAAAATGATCCGGGTCTTTCCCGATCTTCCCATCCAGCGTAATCGCCATTAAAAGCGTTACTTTCATTTTATAGCTCCTGTCTTCTGCCAAAATTTTTGGCTGTTTGCCTGCCTGGGCATGGGGTTTACTGGATATCCTGGATTCTAAAATATATCATTTCTGAATGAATGCCCCTATTTATCTTGACGATACAGGATAAACCCAATAAACGTTTGAATAAAAAATCGTTGCAAAAGCAACTTAAATTGTATCCATTGAGCTATCGTCCATCAAAATAGTTTCAAAAAACAATGAAGGAGATATTAAATCATGAAATCAGGTACCCCCTATCCGATTCTGACCCCTGAGGAAGCCATCAGCTATATCAAAAACGGGGATACAGTGGCTTTCAGCGGATTTACACCGGCAGGCGCCGCCAAGGTAATTCCAGCGGCACTGGCCACCCATGCCCGCAAAGTTCATGCCAGGGGTGAGGCGTTTAAAATCAGGGTGTTGACCGGCGCCTCCAGCAGCCCCCAGATCGAAGAAGACCTGGCCGAAGCCGATGCCATTTCCTGGAGAGCCCCCTATCAATCCGGCCGTGTCCTGAGGCAGCATATAAACAAACAGACGGTGGAATATGTGGACATGCATCTTTCCCATGTGCCGCAGACCGTTGCCTCCGGATTTTTCGGTAAAGTCAATATGGCGGTGGTGGAAGCCTCTGAAATAACCGCCGACGGCCGGGTTTTTCTGACCACTTCCATTGGGGCGTCACCGACTTTTTTGCGCTGTGCTGAAAAAGTCATCATCGAAGTAAACCGGCACCAGTCCCCCCGGCTCCGTGAAATGGCGGATATCTCTATCATGCCGCCCCCGCCCCGCCGCTACCCCATTATGATCTATGACCCCCTCTGTCGGATCGGCTGGCCCTATGCCGTCGTAGACCCTGCCAAGGTTGTCGGTATTGTGGAAACCTGCGAACCGGACACAATCGCCGGTTTTGCACGCCACCGGATGACGTCAGTAAAAAAATCGCCGAACACGTGATTGAATTCCTCCTGAGCGAAATGCGATCGGGCCGGATTCCCAAAAGTATTTATCCGCTTCAGGCAGGCGTGGGAAATGTCGCCAATGCCGTCCTTGCCGGCCTGGGCGCCCATCCTCATATTCCCCCTTTTTTCATGTATTCAGAGGTTTTTCAAAATGCCATGGTGGAATTAATGGAAGACGGCAAGTTGCTCGGTGCCAGCGCCACCAGCCTTACGGTTACCCCGGATAAGCTGAAACAGATTGTCGACAACATGGATTTTTTCAGCCAGCATATTATCCTGCGTCCCCAGGAATTTTCCAATCATCCCGGAATGATCCGCCGCCTGGGCGTCATTGCCCTGAACACGATTCTGGAAGCCGATATCTACGGCAATGCCAATTCCTCCCATGTCATGGGGTCAAACATTGTCAACGGGATCGGCGGCAGCGGTGAATTTACCCGCAACAGCTGGCTCTCAATTCTCATGACCCCGTCCATTGCCAAAGGCGGTAAGATATCTTCCATCGTGCCCATGGTACCCCATGTGGACAATAATGAACATTCCGTCCAGGTGATCGTCACCGAACAGGGTCTGGCTGACCTGCGCGGCATGGGGCCCATGGTCCGGGCCCGGACCATCATTGAAAAGTGTGCCCATCCCATGTACCGTGATTATCTGCACCGCTATGTCAGGGAATCGGGGGGCGGCCATATTCACCATGACCTGACCCGCTGTTTTGACCTTTACAATAATTTTGTAAAATATGGCACCATGCTGCCGGACAACCCGACAATGAATTGAATATTGATGCGCCACACCAACTGGTACTATTTTGATCTGTCATGAAAAATGGTCTCTGGTGAGATTACAGGGGCCCCCTGCTCAGGGAAAACTGCAGTCATATGCGAACTCGACCGCCGGGGGTTTCGTGTGGTGCATGAGGTTGCCAGGGCTTGTATTGACAAGGACCTGAAACAAGGAAAATCCCTGGCATCCATAAAGGCCGACGTGCCGGCTTTTGAACGCCGCATCCTCCATACAAAATTCAAGGTGGAATCGTTACTGCCGGACCGGGACATCATATTTTTAGACCGGGCCGTACCCGACAGTATTGCCTATTATAAAATCGAAGGGCTTCCCTCAGACGACCCCATAAAAAAAAGCAATGCGGTCCGGTATAAAAAAATATTTTTCTTTGACCCCCTGCCGTTTAAAAAAGATACGGTGCGGTCCGAAAATACAGATAAGGCCGCCCGGATAGGCCGTGAACTGGATATCGGCTACCGCAGGCTCGGGTATGCCCTGGTGCATGTGCCGGTCCTGCCTGTTTCCGAGCGGACCGATTTTATTCTAAAGCAGCTTTGACGGTCTCGTAAAAAGTCCAACTCCTGCGTTGCGCTGCATTTCGTAATCATTCAACGTACGATAAGTACGCCTCATGATTGCAAAATTTGCGCGCCTTGAATTTGAACTTTTTACGAGACCGTCTAAATCTGACTTTTTACGACGCCATCAGCTTTAACAGACTGCTCTGTTCCCTGGCACTCAAATAGCGCCAGGCCCCCGGTTCAAGATTGCCCAGGCGGATGCCGGCCATGCGGATGCGTTTGAGGGCGGTCACCTGAGCGCCCACCTTTCTGACCATCCGCCGGATCTGCCGGTTTTTTCCCTCCTTGAGCACCATGCGAAACCGCTGTTTTGAAATCCGGGTAATTTTTGCCTCCCGGGTGCGGGTGCCCATCATGGGAAGGCCGTGGGCCATTTTTTCCAGGGCACTGTCGCTGATGGGGGCTTTTACCTGTACATCATATTCTTTTTCATGATCAAATGAGGGGTGCGACAAGGTATGGTGAAGCCGGCCATCATTGGTGAGCAGCAGCAACCCGGTGGAATCCTTGTCCAGACGTCCCACGGGATACACCCGTTGGGAGATATCCACGAGTTCCATAACAATACGGGCCCCGGGCTGGTCACAGGTGGTGACATACCCTTTTGGTTTATGGAGAGCAATGTAGATCAGGTCCTGACGTGTTTCCACCAGACGCCCCTTGAAGGCCACGGTGTCGATTTTCGGATCAACCCGGGTGCCCAGTTCGGTGGTAATAATGCCATTCACCGTCACCAGGCCGCCTATGATATATTTTTCCCCCTGCCGGCGGGAGCATACCCCGGCCGCTGAGAGAAATTTCTGTAGTCTTACAAGGGGCATTACAAGGATTATCCTATTTTCATTAATATCAACATACTGAAATTTGTATTTTTTATGTACAAAAATAAAGCATGCGGTGAGAGGTATAATTGAAAAGTGAGAATTGAAGGAATTCTGCCTATTTTAATCCGCAAATTAATCAGATTAATCTAAAAATCAGCCATTAGCGAACAGCTTCATTTCAGGTACTAAATAAAATAGATAGAGCGAAGCGATACTACAAATTTTCGCTTCTCACTATTCAATTAATAAGGCAATACCCAATGTCATTAACTTAAACCAGCAACCATATGAATCTCTATGGATTTGGATTTATATTTTCGGTTTTTTTGGGATCAATTAAAACTGCCTTTCACCATGAAGTTACTGAAGAACATGAAGAAAATCAATGTATTATCTGACCTTAACCTTCATGTCCTTCATGCCCTTCATGGTAAAAAACAGATGTCGTTTGTATTAAGTTAATGGCATTGAGGCAATACCACAAGTTGTACTTCTCAACCTTCAATTTAGTTCTGGCTTTGCCAGGTTAGGCTATAATCCTCAGCTTCTATAATCGGCATTAATCTTCACATACTCGATGGAAAAATCACAGGTCAGCACCGATGCCCTGCCCTGGCCCATTTTTAAATTTATTGAGATGACAAACTCGTCTTTTTTCATTACGGCAGAGGCATGGCCTTCAGCTGTTTTACCGCACCCCATACCGTTTTTGACCATCTGAACATCATCAAAAAAAACATCGGTCCCATCGATCTCCATGGGCACTCCGGCCCGGCCGGCCGCTGCAAGAATTCTGCCCCAGTTGGCATCTTCGCCGAAGAGGGCCGTTTTGAGCAAATTGGAATGGGCCACGGTATCGGCGATCTGCCGGGCATCTTTATCCGACATGGCACCATTGACCGTTATCTCCACCAGTTTGGTAACCCCCTCGCCATCTTTGACCAGGGCCCTGGCCAGAACCATCAGGACATCGTCCAGCACCTGCTGAAACGTTTCCAGCCGGCCAGTGTCATTGAATTTGACCCCGGAGACACCGCTGGCCATGAATATCACCGTATCATTGGTACTGGTATCCCCGTCAATGGTAATCCGGTTCAAGGACCGGTCCACCCCGGAAACAAGCGCGCGTTGCAGCAGATCTGCGGTGATGTCCGCATCCGTGGCCAAAAAACAGAGCATGGTGGCCATGTCCGGCCGGATCATCCCGGCACCCTTGGCCACCCCGGTAATGGTAAACGGCCGTCCGTTCACCTGTCCTTTCCGGGTAACTACTTTGGGCACTGTATCCGTTGTCATGATCGCCTCGGCCAGATCCGGTATTCCTCCGGGCGTCAGTTGTGCCACCAGCTTTGGAATCGCGGCATGGATGGTTTCCATGGGCAACGGTTCACCGATTACGCCGGTGGAGGCCACCAGCACCATCTCTTCAGGGATACCCAGCTGTTCGGCCACAGCCGCTGCCACGGCCGTTGCATCTGCCAACCCGGGCTCACCCGTGCAGCAGTTGGCACATCCACTGTTGACCACCACGGCCCGGCAGGTTCCGCTCTTTATTCTTTCCCGGTCCAGCAGCACCGGGGCGGCCTGGACCCGGTTGCGGGTAAATACCGCGGCTGCCCTTGCCGGCACCTTCGAAAACAAAAGACCCAAATCCTTTTTACCGTTTTTTTTAATCCCGGCGACAATCCCGGCGGCTTCAAACCCCGCACATATCGCATCGTTCATTTTTATTTTTCCTTTATGGTTGACGGTCTCGTAAAAAGTCCAACGCCTGCGTTGCGCTGAATTTTGTAATCATTCAACGGTCGATGGTTACGCCTCATGCCACCAAAATTTGCACGCCTTGAATTTGAACCTTTTACGAAACCGTCTAAATTCGACTTTTTACGAGTTCATCTTCTTTGATTTACTGAAATTTCAAATACCAAAAAACAAATAAATAACAATGACCAAATTTCAAAATCCCAAACAAAAAACCAATCACCTTTGAACCGGTTTGGAATTTGGCCGTTGGAATCTGTGACTTTAGCCACAAAACGCCAAGGCATAGCATCTGTCTCTGACCTGGCCCAAAGGACCCGGTTTTTCAGGACAAAATAAAATTGTTTTGCACAATTACCTGTGGTCATGGCGCCGGATTCTCCCCATCGAACAATGCCGGTACATCTTTGACAGAATTCAAAACAAAATCCGGCACAATGGTCTGACCTTCCAAATCTCCCTCTTTAAATTCACCGGTTTTCACCAGAACGGATCGTATGCCATATCCCCTGGCCCCCTTTACATCCGAAACCAGCCGATCCCCGATCATGACCACCTGTTTCTTATCCAGCCCCATGCTTTTGACCGTTAAATCAAATACATAAGAATTCGGCTTGCCGATGTATGTCGCCTTTACCCGGGCCGCTCTGGCCAGCATCTCCACCCACGAGCCCACATTCAATTCAACTTCGCCCATGCTGGCGTCTGTGAGTTCCGACTGCATGCCCACCAGTTTTGCCCCCCTGAGCAGCAGCCTCAGGGCCTTGTTTAAATGGTCAAAATCAAACCGGCTCCTGTTGTCTCCGACAACAATATACTCGGGATTTTCCAAATCCTCATCAAAATTGACAAACTCATCGGCCCCGGCCCGCTCGAGCATCACCCAGCACGAACGGGGTTTTACCTGTTCAAGATACAGAGCCGTGGCATAAGATGCGGTGACGACTTCTTCATCGCAGATATCAAACCCGGCCGACCTCAACCGATGGGCACAGGATTGTCTGCTTTTAAGCGTGCTGTTGGTCAAAAACCGCAGAACAATGCCTTTTTTTCTGAGCCCATCAATGGTTGCCACTGCCCCGTCATAGACCTTTCCTTTAAATTCCAGAACCCCGTCAATATCAAAAATGGCGCCTTTGATGCCGGTTGTCATGCTAAGTCTCCTTTGGGGTTGGGGGATCGACTTTTTACGAGTTCTTCAATACTGGCTAACAGTATTCACATTCTCACATATCAAGCGACACGCTGAATCCTTGATTTTTATCACCAATACCATACAAAGGCAAGCACTGCTGCCGCCGACACCCGGGGCAGTCGCATTTATAATTTTTAACGCCACACGAATGCAAAAACCAAGCCCCGGGATGGTTTTATCCTGATGATCCAAACTGTCTGAGGGATTTAGCGATCGTTAGGCCGGACAGCTGTCAAACCGTTTTTACGGCTTCGATGTTACATCTCATAACAGTATACGGTATATGCCAAAGCCCTGTCCGGCGTTACGAGCGCTTTGTCCCGAGTTTTTGGGGCACCAGGATAGAATTATCCCGGGGCGGCCGATGGGGATGAATGCAACCATACGCCTTGATTAAAAATACGGCTGCCCTGGGCCGCCGACAAGCCCGGCCGGGCTGGTGCCAGGTTAACCCTATAGTTGCATAAAAAACATGAGCTATTGATCTAAACCTTCCAAGAGAGAGGGTTCAACGAAGATGATTCAATTTTTAAGGAATTCACTCATGGTGATATCCATAGAAAGTACAAAAAGGCACAATTTTTTACCCTCTGGGAAAGCCGGATGACTCCAGATCCTTCGTTATCAAGGGATTGCGGTAGATGATTACAGCTTCACCCTTGATGCCTCGGCTCTGAAGCCATCCGGCTTTTGCAACGATAGGGTTAGAATTGCGCTTTAAAAGTGTGTCGGTCAAGGATGCCAAAAGGGGTGAAACTGCCCTTGATGGTCATGAGGATCGCCAGAACAACGGTGATGGCGGTACCTGAAAAAATCGCGATCATAATGGCGATCTGATACTTGATGGCGGTCATGGGATCGGCGCCGCCCATGATGACACCGGTCATCATCCCGGGTAGAGACACCAGTCCGATGGTGCTCATGGTGGCCACGGTGGGCATCAATGCGGCCTGACAGGCGTCCTTGAGATAGGGCCGAATGGCTTCGTGCAGGCGTGCTCCCTGGGAAAGGGTGTGGAGAAATATTTTTTCGCTTTTTTTGATGGCCTCATAAAAATGTTTGACACCGATAATGTTTGCCCGCAGACAGTTCCCCAGAATCATGCCGCCGATGGGAATCACGTACTGAGCGTCCATGAGGTTAGGCCGGTGAAGCAGCGGTCCCAGAAAAGCCATCAGTGGAATGATCGTTCCGGCAATAAGGGCGACAAAAAGCGGTAGCAGGAACCGGGCGGGTTTCAGGTCACAGCCCCTGGCAATGGAAAAATCAGCCACGATCACCATGACCACCAGCCACAAAAGATTGAGCCACGGGTTGTTGAGCTGAAACACCACTTGCAGATAAAACCCCACAAAAAGTAGCTGGAGGGTCATCCGAACAACGGCCATAAGGGTTTGGCCGACCATGGGAACCTTGCACCACAACATGATGGCCAGGGGAAATATAAGCAGAGAATAATAGGCTGCCAGTGCTTTGATGCTGATGTTTACAATACCCATGGTATCCCCCTTTCATGAAACGGTCACAACCCGGTCTGCCAGGTCCAGCATAGCCGGATCGTGGGATATGGCCAGGATAGTGCTGTCGGGAATGGACCGGAAAAAATCCAGCACCGCTTTTCCGGCAACGCGATCCATGGCCGACGTGGGTTCATCCAGAAGAAAAATTTTCCGATCCAGCAAGATGGCGGAAATGATCGCGGCCCGTTGTTTTTCACCGCCTGAAAGCCGTGTTACATCACTGTCGAGAAGATCAGTTGAAAGGAGAAAGCGGTCAAGCAATTCCGGCAGGCGGCCCAGGTTGTTTCGATTGTCGCAATTTGCCTTAAAGGCAAAAGGCCGCTTAATCCACTGGCGGAGTTGTCCCGAGCCCAGCTCTACCTCCTGGGGGACGTAGGCCATCTGTGTCCGCAGGGTCCAGATTGACTGGGGGCTCAGCGCCTGCCCGTTGATCAGAACGGTCCCTGTTTCCGGCGTCACAAACCCCATGAGGCATCGAAAAAGGGTGGATTTGCCGATCCCGGAGCGGCCGTCGAGGACAACCGTTTCTCTTTGATTGACCTGCATGGAGAAATTTTCCCAGATGCACTTTTCCTGAAACCGAACCGTTATGTTTTGTATATCAATTGCCGGAATCGACATTTTTTCCTTTCCCGGGCCGACCGGACCGAGTGCATGGGTTCGGGGATTGATAAACTTGTAATGGATATCGGGGCACCACAACACCTCACTCCATCCCGCCCAAAAGAGCCGTTTCTGTCTCCCTTATATTGCGTGCAACCGCATTTGGCAAACGATATGGCCACTCTTTGCATTTTATCAAAAGTCAAATGCGGTTGCTTTGTTTCTTCTGAAAATTCCGGCAACCGGTTATAACGGCAGATGCAATATTGCAAAGATACCCGTCATTTTCAACCCCATATAAAACATGACCGCGACAAACAGAAGCTTAAGCTGCCTGGCGGGCAGCAGGTGGGCGATTTTTGCCCCCACCACGGCCATGGGAATGCTGCATCCGGCCAGGAGTATCCACTGGAGCCAGTTGATGTAACCGGTGGACCAGGGTGGCAGGCCCTGGACCCCCATTCCGTTGATGAAAAAAGAGAGTGCACCGCCAACAGCCGTAAACATCATCAGGGCCGTAGACGTACCCACGGCCTGGTGCATCTTGAATTTTAAGAAAAACACCATGATGGGAATGATGAGCACCCCGCCGCCGATGCCGACAATGCCGGATACGATCCCTAAAGGGATTCCCCAGAAGATATAGGCGGCCGTATTCTCCGAGGGTTCTTCCTGTATTGAGGGCGGTTTTGCCGTAAGCATGCGGATACCACCGAGAATGACCGCGACGCCGAAAGAGAGGGTTAAAATTCTGCCGGGCAGGTGGGAGGCGATCCACCCGCCGCCAAATGCGCCGATGGCACCGGTGATACCGAGGATAATGCCGGCCCGCCAGACCACAGCGCCCTTTTTATGGTGGGCCATGGCCCCACTGATGGCGGTTGGCAGGACCACCATCAGATTGGTGCCAAAGGCGAGCCGGATGGCAATGGTGGGATCCACGCCAATGGATTTCAAGGCCCAGAACTGGACCGGTACCATGATAAAACACCCCCCCACGCCCAGCAGGCCCGAGGCGAGCCCTACCCCGACGCCCGTAACAAGAAGGGCCAGGATATGAATCAATTCAAAATGATGCATGATAATTTCCTTTTTACGGTCAGGATGAATCCTGCACCTGCAGGATTCATCCTGAAAAAATCAAAGGTCACGGGCGCTGTTTGTTACATGCAATGAAAAATGATAATCCAGCACCGTGCCCATGAGTAAAAACCCAATAAAACAGTCAACTTAAACCGGGGTCATGTCGATTGATGAATAACAAAAGTCTTGATGGGGAAAAAGGAGGGGCTATCTGCCGTGCCACCAGCACTTGCAGGTTTTTCGCTTCTTTGGTTTTTGTTTCAACATAAAAGCATGTCCGTTTTTAATTATGCAAAATAATCCATACCAGCTCACAGGGCCGGGGTCAATTGGTGTTCCCCAACTGACCGCAGGCCGCCATGATGTTTTGCCCCCGGCTCGAACGCAGACGGACAAACACCTTTTCTTTAACCAGCCAGTCCCGAAAGCGGTGCAATCCTTCTTCAGACGGCGCCTCAAAATCGGACCCCGGGCCTGGATTAAAGGCAATCAGATTCAACCGCACCCTCAGCGGTTTTAGAAACCGGGCCAGTTCGCCGGCATGTTCTCTGCGGTCATTGATCCCTTTTATCAACACATACTCCATCAGAAAACAGCCGGCCTTCCGCAACGGATAGTCCGCCAATGCGTGTCTGAGGGCATCCATGGAGAATTGACGATTGATGGGCATCAACTGCGACCGGATCGTATCGCCGGGGGCATTCAGTGACACCGCCAGGTTCAGGCGCGGCCAGTTGAGGGCCGCCAGCTTCCGGATGCCGTCGATGCGACCGGCCGTGGAAACCGTGATATGGCTGTGGGCAATATTCAGCCCCCTGGGGTCATTCATGACCCGGATCGCCTGAATCACCGCATCAAAATTATCAAAGGGCTCTCCCATGCCCATAAACACGATATTTTTGACGTTTATCCCACGGACAATTTTAGCGGTATAGACCTGCCCCACGATCTCTTCAACCGTCAGGTTGCGATAAAACCCCATGCAACCGGTTTCGCAGAACCGGCAACGCATGCGGCAACCGACCTGGCAGGAGATACACAGGGTTATATGGCGGGGCATGGGGATGACCACCGATTCGATTTCATGGCCGTCATGCAGCCGGTAAATCAGCTTGGTCACGCCTTCATCCGTGATCTCCCCCACCACTTGACCCGGGGTCAGGCTCAGATCAAGCGTGACCCTGCCGGCCAGGGCCTGATTTTGACCCAGGGCTTCAACCATATGCAGGTCCCAGTTTTTATGGTGGAACACTTCCCGATATACGGCGGCACTATGAAACTGCCCCTTGCCGTATCGCCCCATAAATTCAGCGGTGAGCTGATCGCAGGTCAGTTCCAGTATTTTTATCGGTACTGTTAATTGGCTCATATCTGCCAGGTTGTTTACGAATGAAATTCCCGCGTATTTTTTGACATCATTCAAATGGATATCAGACAGATGCCGGCCACCGTCATAAACGCCCCCACTAATTTTTGAAGTGAGACCGGTTCTTTCAGCAGCAGAATAGCGAGAAATACGGTAACCAGGGGATAGGATGCGGTAATCAGAACGATGGGGGTCACATTGCCGATGGCAAGGGCTTTGTAAAACAGCAGAATACCGGCCATCATGACCAGACCGCTCAAAAAAGCATAGACAAAATCGATACTTATCCATTGGAAATGAAACGCTTTTGAAATCGGCGCCAGATAGATGACCACCACTAAGAATTCGCCCATGGCTGCTGCCAGTAAAAGATCCGGCGTCTTCAAGGACCTGGCGGCCAGTTTGCCGAAAAACCCCCACAGTCCCCACAAAAACGCGGTCATCAATGCATACGCCAGCCACAGCTTCATCACATCCCTCCCCGGTATCCCGCCCCATAGACCAAAACCCGTTTCTTGACCATCCACGGCGGATCTCTATTACGGGAGCAATGAAATTGTCAAATTCTTTCTGCATCAGGAAGGGACAGAGCCGTTTTCCCGGGGGAAAAATAAAGACGATTTCTCAAAGAGTAGAGCAGCAAAGGGACTGCCGGTGGGACCGGGAAAGATTGTTTTGACACAGCCGATTTCTTATCCTATGCTTTCATATTCACTAAATGCGCTTAACTGGCCCTTTTCTGATATCACATTATGGAAAAATACAGTTCCTATGAAAATTTGAGCCAAAACGAAGTGGTGGACTGGGATTATCGTATTCGCACACGGCACGGCAACTCCGGGATCGTGCTCATAGCCCCCCACGGCGGCGGCATTGAACCGGGAACCACAGAAATTGCAGAGGCCATTGCCGGCAAGTGCCACAGTTTTTATACCTTGTATGATAAAAAAACAAATAAAAGAAAACGGGGTGGGGGGCCGGTACCATAGGGGGGGGGGGGGGGGGGGGGGGGGGGGGGGGGGGGGGGGGGGGGGGGGGGGGGGGGGGGGGGGGGAAGTGGAGAAGACCAGGGGGGGGGGGGGGGGGGGGGGGGGGGGGGGGGGGGGGGGGGGGATGAACAGTATGGGGGGGGGGGGGGGGGGGGGGGGAGGCTGGGTTAAAACAAGGGGAAAAGAAGGAAAGGTAATTCGCATTAGGGGGGGGGGGATCGTTTTAAACACACACGTGGGTGGGGGAAAGGGAAGAAAAGAGAAAGGGAAAAAAGGAAAAGGGGGAAGGAAGAAAAGAGAAAGAAAGGGGGGGAGAAAAAAAAAAAAAGGGGGAGAAGAAGAGAAGA
The DNA here is from genome assembly GCA_942490765.1 of uncultured Desulfobacterales bacterium. Classification (GTDB taxonomy): domain Bacteria; phylum Desulfobacterota; class Desulfobacteria; order Desulfobacterales; family 4572-123; genus 4572-123. The sequence goes on from CALNYM010000037.1 coordinate 57,042, forward strand.
AGCGGTTTAACAGAAAAAGGTAAAGGGGGGGGGGGGAGATGTTGGAAAGTTTTAGGGTACATCCGGTTTAAAAATCAGCGGAAGGGGGGAGGAGACTTCAGCGGCATCAATCCTAAAGGCAATGCGGAACTGCATATCACCAGTCGAAATTTTGATGAGCCCGAAGGGGTCCGGATGGCGCAGACCGCTCATGCGGTGGTGACCATCCACGGATGTCGGGAAACGGAGAAAACGATCTTCATGGGGGGCCGGGACAAGGCTCTGGTGGAAAGAATCACAACAGAATTAATCAAGGCAGGGTTTGATGCAAAGGCATCCACCCGATTCCCGGGTATGAACCCCCTGAATATCTGCAACAGGAGCCGTCGGGGCAAAGGGGCACAGCTTGAGCTGTCGATGGGATTACGACGGGATATGTTTGAAGAGATAACACGTATTCACCGTAAAAAAACAACCCGGGTATTTCATTGTTTCGTCCGGGCGGTCCAGGCCGCACTGGCCGAGTATGAACCGTCGGATCAACGGCGACAACCTGAACTATCGCAGATCAAATCAATCACAAAGGATCATCTGCCAGATCCCGGATCAGGCGGGTGAAAAAGTCCCGGGCCCGCTCGGCATCCGGAACAGCAATAGACACATGGTCGATTCGTGAGATCATAACCTGCCCCTTTTGTTAACCGCCATTTTTTCCCAAAACAAGGCGTTTAAAAAATTCGGCACTCTTTTTACCTGGAATGGCTGAAACAGCCCATCCGATGGTTATTATCATAACCCATACCATGACCTCACCGGCAGGACTTAATTCCCGTGACGCAATGATTTTCGGTGCCAGCAAAAAGGCCAGACCCGTACCGATGAGTATCCGCCAGGTATCCGGTGAAAAAAGAATATAAAAAATAACATAGGCCGGTGTCAGCGGACGCTTGCTCAATTTGGGGGTACCCCTTTCCGTAAATGCCCATTTCCTGAAGTAAATTTAATGCCCTGCCGCTTCAGGATATCGTAATAAATCATGATTTGTTTTACATATTCAATGGGTTCGGTTCCCCGACAATAGCCATATTTTGCTTTTTTATAATATTTACGCTGCTGCAATAAGGGCAATGTCTTTTTCAGGGAACGCCACATGTCGGGTGAAAGGTCCATTTCACGGGCGATGTTGCGGGCATCCAGAATATGGCCCTGGCCGATATTATAGGCGGCCAGGGCGATAAAAAGCCGATCCAGGCCCCGGGCCTTATCAAAAAAGTCATAGAGCTTTTTTAAATGCCGGATGCCGGCATCTATATTTTCAACCGGGTCGAACAGGTCTTTCACCCCCATGCTGTCTGCCGTGGAACGGGTAAGCTGCATCAAACCAAAAGCCCCGGCATGGCTCTGGGCCTGGGGATCGAAATGGGACTCCTGATAAACCTGAGCGGCAATGAGCCGCCAGTCAAAATCATTTTTTAAAGCCCGCTTTTTAATTATCTGACTGTAATGGGGCAGCCGGGTTTCAATGCGGCGATGAAAGGTCCTCAGGTCAACATAGTCGAAGTCGTTGATATCAGCATAATATTTATTGTAAAGTTTTGTAAACACACCGTTTTTTTTGATTTTGGCAAAAAATTGATTGATCCGCTCAAGCAGTTGGCGATCCCCGGGACGCACCGCCCATCCGATAGATTCTTTTTCGTTGAGAGACGCACTGACAATCGTATCGGGATAATAACGGCGGCAGAGAAAAGCAATATTGCTGTCGGCGATGGTGATATCGATATTCTTTGCGGCGACAAGGCGGATCAACTCTTCCGTGGCCGGGTCGTCTTCACAGACACGGATACGCAGGTCAATCCCCTGGCCAATAAGCTCTCTCAATCGCTCTTCATAGGATGTCCCCTCCCGCACGTGGATTGTTTTACCGGCCAGATCTTCGATCCGTTTAATTTCATGATTATCCCTGTGAATAATAATATGCTGTTGAATGGTCATATATTCATTGGAAAAATCAACCAGACGCCGTCGCCTGTTTGTAATCGTCACACTGGCGGCAACCAGATCCCCTGCTTTTTTTCCCCGCAGTGAAGGAAGCATACCGTTCCAGTTTTCTGCAATTTTGATGTTTAATTTTACCCCCAGATCATCGGCAAAGGCTTTGGCCAGATCATATTCAAAGCCCATGGGCTGGTCCCGGTACATATAATAACAATGCGCGTTGTTACGGGTAATAACGGTAATTTCCCCTTTTTTAAGAATTCGGTCGTATGTGCTGGGCTGCGGCGGTTTTGAACAACCGGGGAAACAAAACAATACGAGAACCATTATAACGGCTTGGATTATAAGGTAAAATGGCATGCTCGCTTTTTTATAAAAATAAAAAATCTTAAAGGACATGTCCGGCAATACTCCAAACCACCTGCCTCCCCGGAAAGGATATTTAAAAAACCATGCCTGCCAATACCTTTAAAAAAATCAGCGGTTTTCCAGGAGACAGGCCCCTGCTGCATACGTTCCAGCCTGTTTTGAGAAATAAAATTATTTTTGAATAAATTGAAACATACTGTAAATAATATCAAAATACAATTATAAAGACCCGGATGCTATTTCCCTTGAATTAAGATGTCTTGTCTGTTAATTTATGGCGCATAAAGAGTAACTATTCCGGGGTATTCGTATAAGGCCGTCCACCCCTTGAAACACTACAAATTCCACAAAGAATCGTTTAAAAGCCAAATTTTATGGTAGAATTCATACACCGCAGACAAACACGCCCGCTGAAACTTGGACGCCTGGGAATCGGCGATAACGCGCCCATTGCCGTTCAATCCATGACCAATACGTTTACCCAGGATATTCAAGCCACCATAAATCAAATCCACCGGCTGGAAAAGGCCGGCTGCGAAGTGGTGCGGGTGGCCGTTCCCGATGAAGAAGCCGCCAGAGCGATCACATTAATTAAAAAACAGATCTCAATTCCATTGATTGCGGATATTCACTTTGATTACCGACTGGCTATTGCTTCGGCCGAGGCCGGAGCAGACGGGCTGCGACTGAACCCCGGCAATATCGGCGGCAAACAAAACGTAAAAACGGTGGCCGATTGTGCCGCGGCCCTTGGCACGCCGATTCGCATCGGCGTGAACGCCGGCTCCCTGGAAAAAAAACTGCTGGAAAAATATAATGGGGCAACGCCTGCGGCAATGGTTGAAAGCGCCCTGGGGCAGGTGGAGCTGCTGGCATCTTTTGGTTTTCATCAGGTAAAGGTGTCCCTCAAAGCCTCGGATGTTCCCCGCACTCTGGCAGCGTACAGGATGTTTTCAGAGCGTTGTGACATCCCGTTGCATGTCGGTGTCACCGAGGCAGGGGGAATTTTTTCCGGCATTGTAAAATCGTCTCTGGGTATCGGAATGTTGCTGGCAGAGGGCATCGGCGATACGCTCCGGGTTTCTCTGACCCGGGACCCGGTGGAAGAGGTACGGGTAGGATACGAGATTCTCAGGGCGCTGGATATTCGGAGACGAGGCCCTGAAATTATTTCCTGCCCGACCTGCGGCCGGACCCGGATCAATCTGTTTGATATTGCCGAACAGGTGGAAAAGGCACTGCTGACCCGAACGGTTCCGATAAAAATTGCCATTATGGGATGTGTCGTCAACGGTCCGGGGGAAGCCCGTGAAGCGGATATCGGTATTGCCGGAGGAGACGGTATCGGCATCCTTTTCAAAAAAGGAAAAGTGGTGAAAAAATTTCCCCAGGAGCAGATTGTCAAAGTCCTCCTCGAAGAGGTCGATCGTTATGAACTGAAGGCCGCCGGGAAGTAAAAGCTTTTTACGAGTTCATCAAAATTTAAATATTATGGAAGGAAAAAAATGGTAAAACAGGTAAAAACAGCAATTTCCCCGACCCGCGAGAAAGACTATTCCGAGTGGTATCAGCAGGTGGTTAAGGCGTCTGATCTGGCGGAACGGTCACCTGTCCGGGGGTGCATGGTGATAAAACCCTGGGGGTATGCCCTGTGGGAAAACATTGTACGGGTGTTAGATGACATGTTCAAAGCAACCGGGGTTAAAAATGCGTATTTCCCGTTGTTTATCCCCCTGAGCTTCCTGGAAAAAGAGGCCCGTCATGTGGAAGGATTTGCCAAAGAGTGCGCCGTGGTCACCCATCACCGGCTTGAAAAAGGAGCAGACGGCGGCCTGGTTCCGGCCGGCAGATTAAATGAGCCCCTGGTTGTCCGCCCGACATCCGAAACCATTATCGGCGACAGTTTTTCCAAATGGATCAAAAGCCACCGGGACCTGCCGGTTTTGATCAATCAATGGGCCAATGTGGTCAGATGGGAGATGCGGACCCGGATTTTTCTAAGAACCAGTGAATTTTTGTGGCAGGAGGGCCATACAGCCCACGCCACCCCGGAAGAGGCTGTGGAGCGCACCCGTATGATGCTGGATGTGTATGCCCGCTGTGTTGAAGAGTATCTTGCCATACCGGTCATAAAAGGCCGCAAATCAGCATCTGAACGGTTCCCCGGGGCCGTGGACACCTTATGTATAGAGGCCATGATGCAGGACAGAAAGGCCCTGCAGGCCGGCACGTCCCATTTCCTGGGCCAGAATTTTGCAAAAGCATCGGAAATTAAATTTCAAAATGCCCGGGAAGTCGAGGAATATGCCTGGACCACCTCATGGGGAGCCTCCACCCGGCTCATCGGTGGTTTAATTATGACCCACAGTGATGATGACGGACTTATCCTCCCCCCGAAAGTGGCATCTGCCCACGTGGTACTGCTGCCCATTATCAGAAAGGCGGATGATCGCGCCACCGTCATGGAATTTACCCGGCGCCTGGCCAGAGAACTTGGCGACCAGTATTACGCCCATCGCAGAATCAGTGTGGAGATAGACGATCGGGATATCGGCGGTGCCCGGGGATGGGACTGGATTAAAAAAGGGGTACCCATCAGGGTTGAAATCGGCCCCCGGGACATTGCCGCAAACGCGGTGTTTTTCAGCCGCCGGGACAAAGCCCATCGGGATAAAACATCGATGCCCCGGGATCAGTTCGTTGCCGGTATCACAACGATTCTCGACGACATTCAGCAAACGCTGTATGACCGGGCTGCCGCTTACCGGAAAGTCAATACCGCCAGGATCGACACCAATGCTGAATTCTATGACTACTTTACACCGCGTAATCTGAAAAACCCGGAAATTCACGGGGGCTTTGCCCTGTCGAACTGGTGCGGGGCAGCTGAATGTGAAGCAAAAATAAAAGAAGATCTGAGCGTAACCATTCGCTGCCTCCCATTAGAAACTGAAAAAACGGAAGGCCCGTGTATCTGTTGTGGAAAACCCGGTATTGAACGCGCCATTTTTGCCAAAGCCTATTGATTGGAAAAAGCCGCCGGTAATGATTAGAATCAACGAAATAATCGACAAGGTGTCGCAATACAGTTCGGAAGATGACCTTGATATCATCGATCGGGCCTATATTTACTCTGCCAGGGTTCACGACGGGCAGATGCGCATGTCCGGTGAACCGTATTTGTCCCACCCTCTGGAGGTTGCCGGCATCCTGGCGGACATGCAGCTTGATGCCGTGAGTATTGCCGCCGGACTGCTCCATGATGTCATCGAAGACACCCATGCGACAGAAGAAGACCTGGAAAAAATATTTGGCCGGGATACACTTCAGATTGTCGCCGGTGTCACCAAACTGAGCAAGCTGACCTTTGACAGCTCCCAGGCGCGGCAGGCTGAAAGTATTCGCAAAATGCTGCTTGCCATGGCCAATGATATACGGGTGATTTTAATCAAACTGGCTGACCGGCTGCACAACATGCGCACCCTTCAATACCATAAAAACGAAGATAAAAAAAAGCAGATATCCAAAGAAACCCTTGATATATATGCACCCATAGCGGCCCGTCTGGGAATTTACTGGATCAAGAATGAACTGGAAAATATTTCATTCAAATATTTGAACTACCATGAGGCGTCAAAAATAGAAGCCCTTGTCGACATGAAAAAAGGAGAGCAGGAAGAATATGTTGAGAAGGTAAAAACATTTCTCAAGGAAAAAATGGCCGAGGCCCATCTTGATTGCGAAATTTTAGGCCGGTACAAAAATTATTACAGTATTTACCAGAAAATGATCAGCCAGAACCTGACATTTGAAGAAGTTTACGACATTATCGCATTCCGGATTATTTTAGATACGATTCCCCATTGTTATGAAGCACTGGGTCTGGTTCATTCCCTCTGGAAGCCCATTGCCAAAAAGTTCAAGGACTACATCGGTATTCCCAAACCCAACATGTATCAAAGCCTTCATACGACAGTCATCGGCCCCTATGGAGAACGTATTGAGATTCAAATCAGAACCCATGAGATGGATAAAATCGCCAAATCCGGTATTGCAGCGCACTGGAGCTACAAAGAAGGCAAGCAGGCCGATGAAAAAACGAGCAGCACCTTTGCCTGGCTCCAGAACCTGATTGAAAACCAGGCGGAAGTGAGGGACCCGGACGAATTTCTGGAAAACGTCCGCATTGATCTGTTCCCGGATGAAGTGTATATCTTCACGCCCAACGGTGAGATCAAATCTTTGCCCAGGGGTGCCACACCGGTTGATTTTGCCTATCTGATTCATACCGAAATCGGCAACCAGTGCACCGGGGCCAAAGTGAACGGCCGCATGGTACCCCTCAAATACAACCTGAACACCAGTGATATCGTTGAAATAATAACATCCAAAAACCATCATCCCAGCAAGGACTGGCTTAATTTTGTCAAAACGGTAAAGGCCCGTTCAAGGATTCGGCAATGGATCAAAAGCCAGGAAAAAGAACGCAGCATGAGCCTTGGCCGGGAGATGTGTGAAAAAGCCTTTAGGAAAGAGAGCCTGAATTTTCATGCCCTGCTTAAATCCGATAAGATGATGGAAATAGCAACGCATTTCGGATTCAAGGCCATTGATGATTTGATTGTCAGTGTGGGTTACGGTAAAATTACGCCGTTGCAGCTGATCCGAAAATTCAAACCCAAATCCGATACTGATGAGCTTCATGAGTCTTTTCTGGATAAAATCATTGGTCGTGTGCGGAAGAAAAAAACCGCCTCGGGGGTCATGGTAAAAGGGATAGACGATATTCTGGTGCGTTTCGGGAAATGCTGTAACCCGGTTCCCGGAGATCCCATTACAGGTTATATTACCCGCGGATTCGGCGTTACCGTGCACCGGTCCAACTGTATCAATGCGTTGAAAATGAGTTCTGAAAGGCGCGTGGACGTGCAATGGAATGAGGATTCATCCGAAACGTTCCCGGTCAAGCTTCAGATTTCTTCCCTGGACAGGGTAGGGCTGCTTGCTGATATTGCCATGCACATCAGCAAGCATGGCGCCAATATTTTGAGCCTGAACACAAAAACCCGGGACAACGGGACTGTCGACAGTCTTGTCTCCATCGCCGTAGACAATACCGCCCACCTGCATAAGGTATTGTCAGCCCTAAAAAAAATAAAATTTGTTCAGGAGGTAACACGAATAGATTAGCAAAAATTTTATTTTATGCCGGTGCGACACGTCCATTAATGACATGCAGGTATGTATCTGTACTAAGCGGTTTTAACCACCCGTCCGGATTTAATGCAATTGGTGCAGACCATCATTTTTTTTGTTTCACCGTTATAAACGGTTCGGACGTGTTGCAGGTTCGGATTAAACCGCCGTTTATTTTTATTATGCGCATGACTCACATGATTGCCGACCAGTGGTTTTTTACCACATATTTCACACATTTTAGACATATTTGCCTCTCTTTGACCCTACCAGGGTGTTTATTTTAAATATCTCATAAAAAAATAGAATTGATTTCTATACATAAAAACAATGCGGTTGTAAAGGGTTATTTTTTCTTATTTAAATGCATTGCCTGTTCGCTCAAAGCGATATATTCGAGGGCCTGCAGATGAACACCCACATCAGGATAATTTTTAAGCACGGATTCAAACCGGCTCATGGCCGCCTGATAATGTTTGCTCTTATAATAAAAAAGCCCCACATAGAAATCATGCCCGGCAATACTTTTAATACAGACCCTGATGTCTGCATCGGCTTTTACAGCATAGGGGTTGCCGGGAAATTGCCGGGTCAGGCGCTTGAAGGTATCCATAGCCTTGCGGGCAGTGCTCTGGTCCCGATCGATGGTGTCGATCTGCTCAAAATAACAAAGCCCGACTTGATAAATAACGTAAGGAATGGCCTCATTACTGGGGTGGAGCCCCTCAAAGGCCTCGTACGCAAGGATGGCATCTTCGTACTCATTAAGATGGTAGTAGGCGTCGGCGATTTTCAGTTCTGCAAGAATGGCGTATTTGCTGAATGGATACCAGTCTTTCAACTGTTCGAACGCTTCTATGGCTTTTCTATAGTTTCCATTTTGGAATTCATCCATGCCGTCAGCGGCAAGTTCCGGGGCAGTCTGTTCCTCTTTGGTCTGAAACCAGGCACAGCCGCTAAACAAAAACATGGCAAGAATGCTGAAGATAACGATTCGTTTCATTTTTTATACTTATTTATACGGTCCCTTTTGGGCAAAGAAGGGAACAAAATTAAACAATAAACAGTCACGCAGCCACTTTGGGCATCACGGACCATAAAAAACCACCGACTGGTACAGGCGGCGGTTTTTATGAATTAAAGAAGACGGTTAAGGGCTTCTTCGAGTTTGGCCTTGGCAACCATGCCGGTGATCTGTTCCGCCACATCGCCGTCTTTGAAAAAAATCAGGGTCGGGATGGCTTTAATACCGAATTTTGACGGTGTCAGCGGGTTATCATCGACATTGCATTTGGCAAATTTCACCTTACCATCAAAAGACGCGGCCAGTTCTTCAATCATCGGTCCGATGGCTTTACAGGGGCCACACCAGGGTGCCCAAAAATCAACCAGCACGGGTTTGTCCGATTGCAGTGTCTCGGCATCAAAGTTATCATCATTAATTTCAAAAACAGTCTCTGCCATAATATATTGTCCTTTCTATAATTTACCTGGAACTGTGTTATGTCAATCCTCCCCGGAACATCATTTTCAACCGGGCCGTCAAAACTGATCAAATATTATATCTATCGCAACCATACCGGTGTGTCAATTCAAATTCAAAACTCCAGCCGGCATTACAACCGCTTGACACCGAATTTTTTGAGCCCCCCGATATAGCCTCCCGGGTCGACCCACTTGAAACAGCCGGTCAGCAATTGCCTTAGTCGAGCACCGGTCCTGTGCGCTCAGTATCCTTTAAAAGCAGGTTTTCTTTTGTCCATAAAGGCCCGGCGGCCCTCCTTGAGATCTTCACTGTTTAAAGCCGTTGCCACCAGTTTTTCGGCTTTTCCAAGAACGGCGGCATCCAGGGTCATCCGGTCACCCAGCATGTTGAGCAATTTTTTAATTCCCTTGATGGCCAGAGGGGCATTTCCTGCAATTTCTGCAGCCAGATCATATGTCTTATGCGCCAGAGCCTCTCTCGGCACCAGATGATCCACCAACCCCATTGACTTGACCGCCAGCCCGCAGTATGTCTTCCCCGTCAAAAAAACCTCCCGTGTTCTGGCCATACCCAGAACTTCCACAAACTGCTGCAATCCGGCAGGCGGATAGACCAGGCCGAGTCTGGCCGGCGGCATGCCCGCCTTGATATCATCAACCCCGATACGGATATCGCAGGCAATGGCAAGGTTGAGTCCACCGCCGAAGGCATGACCGTTTAGCATGGCAATAACCGGGTACGGAAAATTCCGGATACTGCTCAGTGCCAGATCAAAGGGGTTGTCTTTTTTCAGCAGACGGCTGTTTTCAGGATCGGCATCCATTGATATGGCACCGATATCATATCCTGCGGAAAAAACAGGGCCGCTTCCCCCGGTCACCACCACCGTCCTTATGGTATCACCGGCAGCCCATTTTTCCAGTGTCAGATGAATCCCGGCGAGCAGTTTCGGCGTCAACGTATTTCTCTGATCCGGCCGGTTAAGGGTCAAGGTGGCAATCGGGCCATTGGTGCTGATCAGCAGTTCCTTTTTTTCCATCAAAATGTCTCCATTCAATAATGCCCCCGTGTTTTTATCCCGGTTGATGCCGCCATCCACGGTGCCTGCCGGCTAAAATCCAATGGGGGCCGTATCCGGTTTATCCAGGTCTTTTCAATGACACCAAAAATAAAACCGTTTATTGAAATTTATTAACGACCCGTGGTATAAATTAAGTTTACTTTTTAAAAAAGGAAATTTTCATGCCATCTGTTTCCCCCTATGTCCTGCTTGCGCTTGTGGCCGGTGCCTGCCTTCCGACCCAGGCCGGCATCAATGCGCAATTGAACCTCTGGGCCCGATCCCCTGTTCTTGCCAGTGCCATATCATTTGCTGTCGGCACCCTGTGCCTGGTTCTCTATACCCTGGTTGTCAAAACACCCCTGCCGTCCTTTTCCGAAACGTCCGCACACCCATGGTGGATCTGGTCCGGAGGGCTCATCGGCGCCTTTTTCGTGGCATCGGCCCTCATTCTGGCACCCAGACTCGGGGCCGCGCCCATGCTGGGGCTCATCGTGGCCGGTCAAATGGTGACGTCCCTGTTTCTGGATCATTTCGGCTGCCTGGGATACCCGGTGCACCCATTAAACCTGTGGAGAGTTGCCGGCATGGTCTTTATCACCGGTGGTGTTGTGCTGATACGCATATTCTGATTTTTGCTCAAAATCAAGGCATGTGATAAATATAACCGGGGCACCCATACAAAACAGCAAGGAACCTTATTTTTGAACCGATATATTTTTTTGCCGCCAGTACGATCTCAACATCCCCAAGGCCCGGACACTTTCCATGGGATCATTGAAAACCGGAAAAACATCAATGGCCTTAAGCTGTTCAATATAGCGTCTTTCAGCGAAAAAACTCATCGCAATGGGTTTTCCGGCGTCTTCGCCCATTTTTTTAACAAACTGCAGCATGGATTCAGGGTTCTCAATGCCGCCACCAAACATTTTAGCCATCTCCGGCCCATACATAAAAGAAAGCACCAGGCCGTCAATTTCTTCCAGGGCCAGGCATTGTTTGATGGTAAAAATAAGGGCCTGTAAATCGTGTACATCTCCGAAATCCATGGGATTGGCCATCCGGATCACCCCCCCGCGCCGGAAACTTTCGATCTTGTTCAACAAGTTACGCGGCAGGACCGGGCATTGAAAACCCGCTTTTTCACAGGCATCGCCCAGGATCACCGCAAAACCGCCGGAAAGAGAGATGGCCACCAGTCGGTTGCCTGCAAGGGGCGGCAATCGCAGGGCCTTGGCGCAAACCGTCATATCATGGATATCTTTAACCCTGATGATGCCCGCCTGTTTCATGGCAGCATTTACAATCCGGTCATCGTTGGAAAGGGCGGCCGTGTGGGATTTGGCAATGCCTGCAGCCGTCCGGCTGATATTGGATTTAAAAAGAACAATCGGTTTTTTTGCCCTTCTGGCCAGATTCAGCAAAGCGCGCCCGTCATCGATGCTTTCCAGGTATAAATGAATCTGATCGGTATCGTTGTCTATCATAAGATATTCCATGAGATCATTTTCATCGACATTCATTTTGTTTCCGGCACTGATAATTTTTGAAAAACCGACATGTTCTTCCGAAAAATAATGCGCCGCCTGGGTGGCAATACCGCCGCTCTGGGCGATGAGACTGATTCTTCCCTTTTTAAAATTTGCCGGTGTCATGGGGTTAAAGGGCGTACAAAGACCTGAATTGGCACAGATCACACCGATACAGTTGGGTCCGATGAAACGAATATTGTGCCGCCTTGCCGTTTCAAGCAGGTCCTTTTCGACCCGATTGCCCTGGGCATCAAATTCCCGGTAACCGCCGGTGGAGACCACTGCGTGCCCAATGCCCTTTTGCCCGCAGAGGTCCATAATCCCGGCAACCTGGCGTGCCGGTACGAGAATGACAGCCAGTTCGATGCCACCTGGCAGAAATTCCGGCTTTGTGATAATATCATGACCGTCAATGGCCCCGGGATGCTTTCCCACCGCATAAATCCGGCCGGTAAAACCAAAACTGCGGCAATTGAAAATAATATTGCGGGCCAGATTGCGGGGATGTTCACTGACACCAAAAACAGCAATGGCGGAAGGGTAAAAGAATTGTCTCATCACTGGGCCTTTCTATAAATTCAGCGGGCTGCGTTTAATGAAATCGGCAACAATTCAAAATATTCAAAAAAGGTACTTTTCAAAATCTATGATTACCAATAAAAAATATTGAACCATACTAAACCTGAATACAATTAATTTTCAATATTTTTATTATATTGTTTTCTACTGTTTATTTAGTGATAATATCGAACAGGTCATGCGAAAGCGCAAAATGATATGTATTGGAGAGAAAAAGGGGGAGATAGAAGCTAAGGATGATGAACTCGTAAACAGTATTTGAGATGGCTAAGTAGAAATCTTCATATACAAGGCATAGATATTTTCCAGGGACGAAGGCATACATGTGGTATGTCGAGTCTCTGGAAAATCTCTATAACGCAGTAGATGGAGACTTTTTACGACGCCATCAAGGATTATACCCCGGGTATATACTGCAGGTGAATAGCAAAATAGATGGCAATGGCGATACCGGTGGCCACCAGCGGGGTTAAAAACCATCCGATGACAATGTTTGCCAAGGTACGCCGGCTGACGGTTTTGATCCCTTTTACCACACCAACCCCCAGCACGGCCCCCACCACAGCCTGGGAAGTGGAGACCGGCACCCCCACAAAAGTATAGATATGAACGGTAACCGCTTCGGCCAAAACAACAATGAGGGCTGAAAAAGGATCCAGTCGTACGAGTTTGTTGCCCACTGTTTCCATGACCTTGCGGCTATAGGTAAAAATGCCAAAACCGATGCTCAACCCGCCGATCAGGGCCGCCGAAAAAATGCTCAACATCCCGGCCCCTACATATACCGCCGTTACATTGGCGACATTATTGGCACCCAGGGCATAGGCGCCATATGATCCACCGACGATAAGCCCGCAGCGAATCAGGATATCCGATTGAATCATGGTGAGATTGAGCCGGTTATAAACTGCCCCCAATACCTTGTATAGAATAATGGCAATCACCACGCCCCCCACAGGTGTTCCGAACCAGCAACCGACAATTTTTCCCAGACCGGTGATATTAAACTGCTGGTTCAAAATACCGATGCCGATCAATGCGCCCACCACGGCCTGGGAGGTGGAAACCGGAAGTCCCAGTACGGTCATTACCGTGACGGTGACAGCAGCGGCCACTGAAGAGACCACTGCCTGCTGCAGGTTTAACTGTGTCAGGCCCTTAAGGGTTTCTATGCCGGCCTGCCCTTCGGCAAGCGCCCCGATAAGAACAAAGGTCGCAGCCAGAACAGCAGCGGTCCAGAACTTCAACATTCTGGATGTCACTGCCGAACCAAAAACATTGGAGGCATCATTGGCCCCCAATGACCATCCCAGGAAAATGCCGCCCAGCAGAGAAAACATTATACAATCCTCTTCATGCGAATGATATTGGCCCGCTTTGACACCCGATCCACCTGGTCGGAAATATCCCCTATCTGCAATATAACTTGTTTGATTTGAATTTTTTGGTATACATCAAGGTCTGACCCAAAAACGGCACGGATAAGATTGCGCTCGATATGATCGCACCGACTTTCCAGCAGATCAATTCTGGCAACCAGTTCCCGTATCCCCTTCTGCGTGCTGAACAAGGCCTCGACCTGTTCCAGCATCAAGTCACAACTCTCCAGGGAACTGGTAAATAGTTCATCGATTTTCGGTACAATAAAATCAGGGAGCTCTATCTGCTGGTCCTCTATCATATGCAGAATCGTTTCAAAGTGCCCTAAAATTTTATCCACCGATCCCAGCAGTCGCATAATATCCTCCCGGGATTCGGGCAAAAGGGCCTTGCCGTACATTAAATCATTGATCTCATCACGAATATCATCGCCGCGGGATTCATATTTGTGGGTCTGCTTGGCCAAAAAATCAAAACCACTGCAAAAAGGATTTGTTTTGCACGCCGTAAAGGCCTCTGAAAACAATTTCTGGGTTTTCCTGAAATTTTCAATGTAGCTGAAAATCAATGTTTCAATCTGATGCTGTTTTTTAAATAAAAATCCGAACATTGCTTCCTCCTGAAAAAACGAAGACCATACTTGTATTGATTCAAAACCCTGTTTTCAGGGTAATACATTCCATTCTGTCAGCCGTCTTCCCCGCTGCCGAAAATATTGTGATAATGCCTTCGATGCAGTCTTTTAAAAGGATTTTGTCCTCTGGGCCAACATCCGCCGATAAAATCAGATGGTCCAATTCACATTTCATCCCGGCAATTTCCACAGCCAGTTTTTCCATACGCTCAGCCATATGCTGAACCGTATTGGTCTTTCCATATCCGTCGAAATAGCCCAGCACCCCATCCCTGACAGGATCGATACTATCAAAGGCCTTTTGAACCATTTTTTTAAACGGTATTTTTAAATCCACTGGCACAGGCGGTTGGTTATAAAATAAAAAACGGCAAAAAAAATCAGCTCTTTGAGCCAAGTTACCCATGGATTTAACCATATTATAGACATCTTCCCGTAAAATCGGCAGAAAAGCACCGCCGTAGAGGGCCGCTATAATGTCATGCTGAACGGCAGTCGCTTTTTCCCCTTTTTCATGAGTCTGCTCGATCAGCGCAAGGGCCGTCTCAATATTATCTGTAAAATAGCCTTCAACTGCCTGATGGGCCGTTTTAAGGCATTGTTCAACATGATATATATGGTTTGTAATCTGCTTTATTGCTTTTTTTTCCTGACCTAAAAGCATTGTTTTCTCCATCTTTCAAAAAATTGACGGCCATCACCGATGAATTATAAAAGGCCTGATACATCTTTACCCGGAATGATTCCTATGGTAAATAGGGTGATCACCCTGTATGTTGAGTGGATAGACCCCATTTACGTCTGATTTTCATTTGGGTGGAGCCGGGCATATCGGCTGAAACCATTGAACGCTATTGTCTTTCAACGGTCTGGGAAGGCGGTCAGTATATTTATGGACAGCAAAAAAACAATCGTAATTGCCGAAGATCATACCATCGTCAGAAAAGGGCTCCGGGCACTTTTAGAGTCCCACCCCGATTTTAGCGTTATAGGAGAAGCGGAAGACGGCCGGATGGCCATCCGGTGTGTGGGTCAGTTACGGCCGGACATCATCCTGCTGGATTTGACCATGCCCAGAACCAACGGTCTGGAGGCGATTGGGGAAATCAAGAAACAATTCCCGCAAACCAAAGTCCTGGTGCTGACGGTACACAAAACCGAAGAGTATGTTCAGGCGACACTTGAAGCCGGTGCCGACGGCTATGTCTCCAAAGACGATACCCACACGGAACTGATCATCGCCATTAAAAATGTTCTGGCCGGGAAACCCTACCTGAGCCCCGGCATTTCAGACCGGGTCATCAAGGGGTACCTGGAAGGAAAAAAACGACTGGGCCTGAAACCCCTTTTGACACACTCACGGGGAGGGAAAAAGAAATCCTCAAATTAATTGCCGAAGGCTACACGAACAAGGCCATGGGCGAGTATCTCTGTATCAGCTTCAAAACCGTTGACAAACACCGCACCAACCTCATGAAAAAACTTAATCTTCACACCACAGCCGCCCTGACAGCCTATGCCCTGGGAAAAGGACTCATTGCCCCATAGGACCAGATGACCTGCACGGTCGTCCCTTTCTCCTTTTTCGAACAAATGGAAAAAATGCCGCCGGCAAGCTCAGCCCGTTCCTGTAAACCGGGCAATCCAAAACCATGATCAAGGGCATTTTTGTTTTGTTTCTTAATCTCAAAGCCTGTGCCGTTATCTTCGATGGTCAAACGCACAGACGTTTCGTCCTGAATCAGATCCAGACGGATCAGATCGGCACCGCTGTGCTTGGCCACATTATTAAACGTTTCCTGTAATATCCTGAAAATAGTGGTCTTTAAATTTTCAGGTATATTTTTTTCATCCACAAGTATCCGCTTTTTGATCCTGATGCCCGAGTATATCAGCTGAAACTGCCGACAAAACCAGGTAATGGTGGCCGCCAGGCCCAGGTCATCCAAAGAAGATGGCCTCAAATCCATGGCTATTTTACGGACCTCCTCAATGGTGCCCTGAATCATGGGCACCACCTGTTCAAGGGAGGATAAACCAGTACTTTTTTTCCCCTTGCTGCGGCCCTCGATACTGCTTTCCACACAGAATTTTATTGCCGTCAGAGACTGCCCAATACCGTCATGGAGTTCCATGGCCACCCTTTTTCTTTCCTGCTCCTGGTTCGCCAGAACCTGGGAGGAAAGAAAACGCAGGTTTAACTCGGAATGTTTTAACATTTCATCGGTTCTTTTATGTTCCCTGTAGTCATGTGCGATGCATACAATCCCAAGAATATGACCTTTTTGGTCCCCCATGATCGCACTGGCAAAAAGAACCGGAATCCCGACACCCCTTTTGGTCAGATAACGGGTTTCAACATTGCGAATCGTTTTTGTTGTTTTTAACTCGGCGACAAAGGATTCCCCGGCGACGTCGTTTCCCATGATGAGGTGCAATGGTTTTCCCAACAGCTCTTTTTCAGAATATTCCAGAAGATCAAGGGTTGCGCGGTTGACGGTTCTGATATCACATTCAGGCCCGGTCACAATCAACGAATCAACCATGGATTCAATAATTTTTTCAACATAATCCTTAGACACGGTGATGCGGTCCAGGTCTTTTGTCATTTTGTTAAATGCCGATGCGACGACGCCGATTTCATCCCGGGATCTGATCTTAACCCGTGTATCCAAGTGCCCCCGGCCCACCTTTAAAACCGCTTCTTTCAGTTCAACCAGACGGTGCGAAAGGGTTCTGGCAAACAAAAATAAAATAACGGCACCGAGCACGACCCCGAATCCGTCAATGAACAGACTGGCCGTTATAAAATTGTACCGGGCCTTCCGGCTGGCCCTTGACGCATCCTGATAAATTTTTTCAACCACGGGCTCCATGACGCTGATGACACCTGCAAACTCACCCTGGAGCCCCTGGGTATCACTTTTTCCGATAATCGCCTGCAGCTCAATATACTTTTTAAAAGCAATTTTATAATTTTCCAGATTTTTTAAGATGGCTCCTGCCGTGGGAGCTTTAATCTCAGCGACCCTATCGGTTAACCGCTCGAGTAAAATTTTGTGTTGCCGGATATAACTGATCTCCCCCCACAACAGATAATCCTTTTCAAAGCGCCGCAATTGAAGTAAATCCTTTACCAGTTGGATGTTTTTCATCTCAGATACATCATTTTCGACATTATGAATGGCCTGCCGCCATTCTCCCAGAACCCCCCAATCCTTGAACCCGCTTTTATGATACGCCTTGACCAGTGCCAGGAAGCAACGATTGTATTGGTCCAGAAGCTGCCTGATATGCCTGACATCTTTTCTTCGGTCACCGCTTGTCATGCCCTCAAGCCAGACGATATCGTGACTGATAGATTTGATAATGGCTGCATGTTTTTTCAGATAGCCGGAACTACCGGTTTGATAAAATTCTTTTTTAATCAAATCCCTGAGCATGAAATGGTCAGCGGCAAATCTGGCATCGTGGATCTTGACCATAATCTTGTCCACACTCATATGGATCTCATTGGCATGATCGCTGTTTTTGAAAAAAAAGGCGCTCACAGACAGCGATGAGAGGATAATGAGGATAATGGACGCCAATCCTGCAGCCATCAATTTAAAAAACAGATTTTTAGACAAAAACCATTTTTTCATTTTTATTCTCGTATTTATATGAACATTGCGGGGTATGTCTTTTTGTGGTGAATCTCTCTGTAATTTCAGTACCTGCGACTCCCTTTAACCGTCGATCCTGAAGGGACTGTTAAATTTTGGATAATTTACTAAAATGGATCGCCTGTTCTTGATAATCAAAATTTACAAAAAAATATGGTAAAACATAATAAAGCCGTGTAAAATTAATTTTCAAGAAGTTTATCATATTCTTTAAAGACGTGCATTTGTCATGCATCAGATAAAGGCAAACAGCCGCCGGCTTCAAACCCGGCAGTGCCCGCACGTCAATTGCAGGATTACGGTTTTCATTGTAATCCTTTTTTGTATATTTTTTGCCGCCGTTTTTTACGAAAGGGATATTTTCATGGATGAAACCGTAAAACTTGTTATCGAGGGTAAAACCTTTGAACTGCCGGTTATCAAAGGGACAGAAGGGGAAAAGGCCATCGATATTTCCCAGCTTAGGAAGCTTTCCGGTCATATTGTACTGGATCATGGAATGGCCAACTCCGCAAGCTGCACCAGTGCCATCACCTTTATGGATGGAGAAAAGGGGATTTTAAAATATCGCGGCATACCTGTTGAAGAACTTGCCGAAAAATCAACCTTTGTGGAAACCGCCTATCTCCTGGTGAAAGGGCGCCTGCCCACAAGAAAACAGCTCAACCGGTTTTCCATAAGACTCAACGACAACTCCCTGGTTCATGAAGACCTGCAGCTTTTTTATCGAAATTTTCCCCGGGCATCCCACCCCATGGGCATCCTGTCTTCAATGGTGAATGCCCTGAAAAGTTTTTATCCTGAGCTTGAGGATCTGTCCCGGACCGAAGAGATCAATATCACGGTAACACGTCTGCTGTCCAAGCTTAGAACCATGGCGGCCATGTCGTACAAAATTTCACGCGGACACAAGGTGGTCTATCCGCGCCCTGACCTGTGCTACTGCTCCAATTTTTTAAACATGATGTTTGACACCCCGGTGCGGCCATATGAACTCGATGATGATATCGTGAAGGCCCTTAACGTTTTCTGGATATTACACGGAGATCATGAACAAAATTGTTCCACCGCCACTGTACGGGTGGTGGGCAGCGCCCGCGTCAATCTTTACGCCGCCATATCCGCAGGCATCGCCGCCCTTTGGGGGCCGTTGCATGGGGGAGCCAACCAGGCGGTGATCAAAATGCTTGAGGAAATATACAGCTCCGGATCGGATGTAGCCCCTTTTATAAAGAGGGCCCGGGATAAAAATGATCCGTTTCGCCTCATGGGATTCGGGCATCGGATCTACAAAACCCATGATCCGCGGGCAAAAATCATCAAATCCGTCTGTGACAGGATGTTGAAAAAACTTCACCGTCATGATCCCCTCTTGGATATCGCCCGGAAACTCGAGGAGGTCGCCTTGAAGGATTCCTATTTTATAGACCACCACCTCTATCCCAATGTCGATTTTTACAGTGGTATCGTCCTTAGGGCCATGGGTATCCCCACCAATATGTTCACGGTCATGTTTGCCATTGGCCGCCTTCCCGGATGGGTTGCCCAATGGCAAGAAAGTACCCTGGATCCAAACTGGAAACTGCACCGTCCCAGACAAATTTATACCGGCCCTTCCCAGACCGCCTATGTGCCGATTGATGGCCGAAACGATACCATGGTAGAAGAGTAAAGAATCCTGGCCTAAAGGACCCTGTTTTTCAGGTTAAGGGCCTCAAGGCCCTGCAAAAATCATTTTAACATGGTAGAAAAAAAAGGATAAAGAAAGGGAGGCGGGGGTTGATTCTGATGGGATATTTTTCCCTGGCCCTTTATCGTGTCAAAGGGCCAGGGAAAACCGATCAGGTCTCTTCAACGGTGATTGCATCGGCTTCACATACTTCAACACAGCTTTCGCAGCCCAAGCATTCTTCGGCATTTACGGGGACGGATTTCTCATCCTGCATTTCGAAAACCTCTACAGGACAAACATCGACACATTCTTCACAACCTTCACATTTTTCCGGGTCAACAGTCGGATTAAACGCCATTTTGAAATTCTCCTTTGTCTATAAATTAAAATTTTGAGCATAAAATAATAAATATCTTATTATCGAAAATTTCCTTATACCAATTGATACATTGAGTCAAGCCTTCTTGGTGTTTTTTTTATTCATTGGACGGCGCAATATTTTTTTATTTTTTTTTGTTATATTATTTCAAGTAATTACCTTCCGATAAACAATTTTTTAATACAGGACTGCCAGGATGTCAAAAAAATCGTTTTATTGAATGGATTTAACCGGTTATAAAAATCAATGCTCAACAAAACCGATCAATGTGTTTTTAAGTGAGGCATCGTTGCTTTGGTTCGATACGGACCCGGCCCCTTCCATGGCGGTGCATTCTGCAAAAAACGCCCGGGGAGACAGCCCCGCTGCCCGATACAATGTCAACGTCGCCTGTGGGCCCGCTGCTTTTTCCGGAACAGCCCCAGCGGCGATAGGGTCTCCGCCCACAGGCACCGGGGCGGTCACCAGCATTTCCAGGTTCCGCTGGAACCGCTCCTGCCAGGATGTATGGGCCTTTTTTGCATTTTCCGCCGGCAATAAAGCCTCGGCATTGGACAGGATCTTCATCCGAGGTGATTTTTCCAGCAGATATTCCATGACCGCCCGGTTGTCGGTCACATATATGCCGGATGTTTTTTCAGCATGTTGTACCAGGTATCCAAAGGCATTCAGACGTTCGGGAATCATGTATCCCCCCAAACTGTCTCCGGGTGTCAAGGTGGCGGATGCCCCATCCAGGGGCCCTGTTTCCGCTTCTCCCTTTAACTGCTTAAAAAGGGTACGTTCCATTGCATCTGCTGTTTCAAGGCAAATGGCGGACTGATAATTCTGATGATCCATCTGCTGGGCAATCAAAAGAAAAACCCTGGCATTAAAAAGCATTTCACCCTCGTTTAATGCCGGACTGTGGGGGCTGCCCGGGCCAGCATTTTTCCGGATTTCCTTTTTGATCTGGGCCGTGGATGTTTCCGTAAAAAAGGGCGGCCAATTCCCCCGAATTTTCAAAAAAGCCATGTCACTGCCCTGATGCATGGCGGTCCAGTTGTTAAATTCTTTTAAAACCGCTGCTATTTTGCCTTCGGCCCCCTGTACGGGTAGCCCTATATCCAGAAGCCCCTCATCTTCAAAGGCTTTCAGGGCATCGGGTATCAACGGGGCACACGGCTGATATACGGTGATCCGTCTGAAAAAAAAATTCAAATTATCAAGCATGGATTTTGAAACATAGGTATATGGGAAATAAATGGGTTTCATGAAGGCTGTCCCTGTGTCATAGGTTACAAAATTAAATTTTACCATCTCTCACACGCACACCACGGGCCGTTAACTGGTCCCGGATCTGATCGGATAAAACCCAGTTTTTATCTTTCCGGGCGTCTTCCCGAGCCCGAACAAGGTTCTCGATCTCTTTATCTGTCATGGGCTCTTCAAAGGTAAAAACATGAAGCACCGTATTGATGCTTTTAAATTCAGTTACAATTTTCAGGGCATCGTCCGCTCCGATTTTTCTTTCCAGTATCAGAATATTGATTTTTTTAATATTCTTAAATACGGAAGCCATTGCCGCCGAAATATTCAAATCATCATCCATGGCATCGGTAAATCCATGTTTGATATCATACAGCAGTTGATTCAAATCGGCATAAGCCCCCTGGCCCTGAACCGTCAGCAACGACCGGATACACGCATCAAGTCGATCCAGGGAACGCCGGGCATCCTCAAGCCGATCCACGGAAAAGGTCACCGGCTTTCGATAATGTCCGGTTAAAAGCCAATATCGAATTTCACGACCGGAATACCTCATGTCCATTAAATTTTCCAGGGTAAAACCAGCCCCGTTTGCATCTACCTTTTTACCGTCAACCATGACCCGGTCACAATGAACCCAGTAGCGGGCCGGATTTTTTCCGGTAATCGCAGCAGCAATGGCAATCCGGTTCTCATGATGGGGAAACATCAACTCGCGGCTGCTGGTATGAATGTCATACCGTTCACCGAAATATTTCATGGCCATGGCCGCACACTGGAGATGCCACGCCGGTCGGACATTGCCCCACACCGTCTTGGTATAGATGCCCCGTTTCAGCTCCGAAAGCCGGGATCGTTTCAACAACGTGAAATCGCGGGGGTTGTCCTTTTCATATTCATCCAGGTCCACGGTGGCACCGAGCCTTATCTTATTGATATCCACTCCCGACAATCGACCGTACTCACCAAACCGGGAAATATCGAAATAGATGGACCGCAGTTTTTCATAGGCATACCCTTTTTTGATCAGCTTTCCGGCCAGCGTCACCATGTCGTCAATATGCTCACTGGCACGGGGATATTTTGCCGCCGGTTTGACACCTAAAATAGACAGGTCCTGCATGACGGTATCGATATGCTGCCGGGTAAAATCGGAAAGGGCCAGCATCGCTTTCTCGGAACCATTAATGGTCTTGTCATCCAGATCCGTGATATTCATGATATGGGTAACATCATAGCCGCGCAATTCAAGATAACGGCACAGCAGATCGGCAAACACAAACCGGCGGCATTCCCCCAGATGCATGCGCGCATGGGCTGTGGGGCCGCATGAATACATGGACACCTTGCCCGGGACCAACGGTTCAAAGGGCTCTTTGGACCGGCTCAGGGTATTGAACAATCGAAGGGGGATGGGATCTTTTACCGTAAAAAGGGATGTACTCAGGTATCGTTCACCGCCGTCTGGAAAGATAACGCCCAAGGTGCCCGATGTCATGGTGCCCGCTTCCCGGCAGGCAACGGCCATGGCCGCCCCACTGCTCATCCCCACAAACAGGCCCTCCTCCCTGGCAAGTCGCCGGGTCATTTCAAAGGCTTCTTCATCATCGATGTTCACTTTTTTATCCAGCCGGCTTTTTTCAAATATCTCGGGGCAATACGCCTCTTTCATATTTTTGAGGCCCTGAATTTTATGCCCCAGAAAGGGCTCAACACCAACGATTTGAATCTCAGGATTATATTCTTTCAAACGCCGGGCCATGCCCATCAGCGTGCCGCTGGTGCCCATGGTGGCCACCAGCATTGTCAGGCGCCTGCCGCTCTGCTGCCATATTTCCGGTGCGGTGCCATGATAATGTGCTTTCCAGTTGGCGGGATTGTTGTACTGGTCCGCCATAAAATAGGTTTCAGGGTTTTCGCGAACCAGCCGGTAGACCTCCTCGATGGCGCCGTCGGTGCCCAGGTGGCCGGGCGTCAGAAGGATCTCGGCTCCCCGGGCCTTTAGAATTTTCCGCCGTTCGATACTGGCGGCATCGGACATGGCCAGCAGTAACCGGTATCCTTTGACCGCACACACCAGGGCCAGGCCAATACCGGTATTGCCGCTTGTCGCTTCAATGACGGTCTTGGCAGGGGTTAATTTCCCGGATTTTTCTCCGGCCTCAATCATAAAACGAGCCGCTCGATCCTTGATGGAACCGCCCGGATTGGTGTATTCCAGTTTCACCAGAATTTTTACGTTGGGATTCGGATTCAGTTTTTTGATTTCAACCAGCGGCGTATTACCGATGGCATCTAAAATAGAATAATTCATATGGCCAATACCTTTAAAATTTCCGCTTTAACCCGCTCCTGATCCTGTCCGGCATCTATAATTTTGAAACGGGACGGTTCCTGCCGGGCCATGTCAAGATAGCCGGCCCTTACCTTTTCATGAAACTCGATTTTTTCTTCTTCGAAGCGTGTTTCCCGTTGGGTCCGGTCTCCCTGCCTGACCGCTTTCCAGGCACGTGTAAGACCTGTTTTCGCCGGGAGATCAAACAAAATCGTCATGTCCGGTTTTAACCCGCCCAGCACCAGATGATGCAATGTCATGATCAGACCGACATCCAGTCCCCGGGCATAGCCCTGGTAGACTGTCGTGGCATCGAAAAAACGATCACAAATAACGGTTTCCCCGGCATCCAGTGCCGGTTTGATAACCGTTTCCACATGCTGAACCCGATCCGCATTATACAGCAGCAATTCAGTCAGCGGACTCATTTCACCACATTCGGGATCCAGCAGAATAGAACGGATTTTTTTGCCGATGGCCGTGCCCCCCGGCTCCCGGGTGACCGTACAAATATGGCCATTGCTTTCAAGGAAACAAACCATCTCTTTTATCTGGGTCGTTTTACCTGCGCCTTCTATGCCTTCAAGTGTAATAAACATCTGTTTTTATTCCATTTTAAACTGAATCCGCTTACGGGGTGCGCGCGGCAGAAAAAGACGACTTAAAAAACTGCCGCCCCAAAAGCCGATGATAGCCGGTCCAGGGCTCATTGGGATCTTCTGCGGCCATAAAGTTTCGAATACCGGTGACCTTTGAATCAATTTCATCGATATAATTCAACAGTATGGCCTCTATGGTTTTGGGAACCTCGGGAGATCCAAATTCACGACTGCCATGATGGCTCACGATAAGGTGCTTTAAGAGCAGGGCCAGATCTTCGGGGAAATCCGCCACCCGGCCGATTTTTTCCTCTATCATCTGGACACCAATGACAATATGACTCAACAGCCGCCCCTCATCGGAATAATCCAGGCAACGGGAATATGCCAGTTCCCGAACCTTGCCGATATCATGCAACATCGCTCCGGTTAAAAGCAGGTCCATGTCGATCCCGCTGTAATGCCCGGCGATTCTATCGACCAGCAGCGCCACCGACAGGGTATGCTCCAGCAGGCCCCCGATATAGGCATGATGCATTTTTTTGGCTGCCGGCGCTGTTTTAAATTGTTTTACAAAAACCCCGTCATCCCAGAAAGCGCCTAAAAGTGATTTCAATGGCCCCTGGGCCATGGCATCGGTCAACGCCACAATCCTTTGAAACATCTGATCAACATTGCGCCCGGTGGCCGGCAAAAAATCAGCGGGATCAACACCATCGGGTTTGACCGGTACCATTTTTTTAATCACCAGTTGCAGGGTGCCCCTGTATTCCGAGACATGGCCCTGCAAGCTGACAAAATCTTCGGGATGAACAAGGGCCGCTATTTGATCTACGTTATCCCATATAACGCCTTTAAGTGTCCCCGTCTTGTCTGCAACGGTAATATTTAAAAAATTATCGCCGTCTTTTTTCTGGCCCATGGTTTTTTCCGACAACATAAAAACATCATCTATCCGATCCCCGCTCTTGATGTCCTTGATAAACATTTTTTTCATACGATCACCCCCGTACTTCCCAATCCCAGGTTTTAAGATCTTCCAGCATGTTATAATCGGTCATGTCGCATTTAATGGGCGTGATTGAAATAAGGTTATCGCAAACAGCCGCTGCGTCAATGTCCGGATTTTCAAAATCAGATTGCAATTTACATCCCTGCCAGTAATAGACTCGCTGTCGAGGATCTTTTCTTTTTTCAAAATACTCGGGGAAAAGCCGGGTGTCCTGTTTGCTGATTTGCACACGGGCAGATTTACCCACTGTCATACCGGGGAAATTGACATTCAACAGCGTTCCGGAAGGCAGGCCTTTTTGTAAAACAGTTATCGCAAGGTCTTCAATAAACCGGGCGGCAGGATCATAATGACACGGTTTCTGCCCGCAAACAGAGACCGCAATGGCCGGCACACCATACAACGTGGCTTCCCGGGCAGCCGCAACAGTTCCCGAATAATTAATATTGACCCCCACATTGGCACCCGGATTGATACCTGAAACAACCATGTCCGGTCTGTCTGCAAGCAGTTCCATAATCCCCAGTTTAATGCAATCCGCCGGGGTCCCGCTGACGGCATAACCCGTTGCCCCGTTAACGCTGATCTTTGACGCCCGAATGGGATCATACAGTGTAATACCATGGCTCACGGCACTCCGTTCCCGATCAGGCGCAATCACAGTGACATCATGCCGTCGGGCAAACCGTCTATAAAGCGCCCATAAACCCTTGGCATAAATACCGTCATCGTTGGTCAATAAAATTTTCATGGTCCTTATGTTCCGAATTGTTTTTTTATGCGTTTTACATTAAACACCATACTTTAAAACAGTATCATTGCCCGACGTTTCATAGCACAAGCCGTTTCACGGTAAAGGGTTACCCTGAAAACAAACGGGTTCCAAAGCCGTAAGTTCAACAAATATAACTATTACTTGACTTTTTCAACCGAAATGATCTTATATTTTAAATTTCGAGGCCCATGGGGGTATCGGATAATAGCTGGATTTTATACGCTTTATTAAATATTATGATCCGACCCGACCAAAACTGAAAAATAAATATCTATGCCTAAGACAACACCTGCGAACAACCCGGCCGGACGCGATAAAAAGGCCCCATGCCCCGCAGATTCGGTATCTACCGGAATTCAACGCATTGCACTGTTTCTGCTGCTGATGGTTGTTCCGGCCCTGGTAGCGGGTTTTTTTATAACGGTTCAAGCCCAACCCTTAAAGCCCTTGGCGGATTCAGCGCCCAACTCACCATGGGAAATCACTGCCGACCAGATCCAGTATGACACCCAGGCCGAACGATACATTGCCAACGGGAATGTGCTGATCCAGAAGGCAGATAAAAAACTCAGTGCCGATTTTGTTCGGTTTGATCAAAAAACCATGCAGGCCCATGCCAGGGGCCATATTGTGATGACCAGCGGAGATGACATTCTCTGCGGAGATCGTATCGATATAAACCTGAACAGCGAAACCGGTACGCTTTTCAACGGGATCCTGTTTCACAGCGAAACCAATTTTTACATCCGGGGCGATCGGATTGAAAAAATCGGCAAAAATTCATACAGCGCCCAAAAAGTCCGTATTTCCACCTGCGACGGGGACCATCCGGACTGGCGAATCACCGGCAGAGACCTGAATATCACCGTTGAAGGCTATGGCACGGTAAAGCATGCCGCGCTCTGGGCAAAAGGGGTGCCCGTCATGTACACGCCCTGGCTTGCTTTCCCGGTGAAGCTCAAACGACAGTCCGGGCTGCTCTCTCCCCAGATGAGTTTCGGTGACCGCAAGGGAACCGAGTATATGCAGCCGGTTTACTGGGCCATAAACAAAAACACCGATGCCACTTTCTATGAACATTATATGGCAAACAGGGGCAACAAACTGGGCCTGGAATATCGATATGCCCTGAACAGGGAATCAAAGGGCGCCCTGATGGTAGATTTTTTTAATGACCGACAGATCGACGACGGCACAGGGAGCACCAGTAGTGACTGGGGGTATGACGATGACGATGACCTGCGAACCAACAGGGACCGTTACTGGTTCAGGATGAAACACGACCAGGCCCTGGGCTCTGGGTTCACGGCAAAATTCGATCTGGATATCGTCAGTGACCAGGATTATCTGATTGAATTTAAAGACGGGTACACCGGTTTTACCGATTCCGAAAACTACTTTAGCAACACCTTTGGACGGGGGTTTGATGATTACAATGATTCAACCCGGCTCAACCGCTTTAGTTTAAACAGAATATGGGACAGTTACAGTCTTAATGCCGAAATGCGCTGGTACGATGACGTCATCAAACG
The DNA here is from genome assembly GCA_942490765.1 of uncultured Desulfobacterales bacterium. Lineage (GTDB taxonomy): Bacteria > Desulfobacterota > Desulfobacteria > Desulfobacterales > 4572-123 > 4572-123. The sequence goes on from CALNYM010000037.1 coordinate 84,472, forward strand.
ACGCGGGGAAGGAGAGGATGACACCCTCCAGCAATTGCCCTTTATCGGGTTTGATCTCTCCCGAAAACAATTCCGCAAAAGCCCGTTTTATTACGACCTTGATTCTGAATATACTTATTTTTACAGGCAATCCGGCACCAGGGGCAACCGGGTGGATCTCCATCCGCGATTTTATCTGCCCTGGGCCTGCAACGGGTATTTTACCGTTGAACCTTCCGTGGGCCTGAGGCAGACAGCCTGGCTGGTTGACGATTATGAAAACGAGGCCACGGCAAAAGATAATTTTAACCACCGCACCATTTACGACATTAAGCTGGACCTTGCCACGAATTTATACCGGATATATGCCCCGTCCGTATTCGAGGGGCCCGCCTGGCGGCACGCGCTCACCCCCCGGGTGGTGTACGATTATATTCCGAATCAGAATCAGGACGAATATCCTGATTTCGACGACATTGACCGCATCGACCCTCAAAATACAATAACCTATTCCATCACCAACACCCTGACCGCTAAATATTTAATGCCCGCAAATCATAATACAGAAAAGGCCATGGCCGTTTCTCCGGGTGATTTGTACCGGTATAAGCAATTTTGCCGCATCAAACTGGAACAAAGCTATGACTTTAACGAGGCCCGGGAGCCGTCCGGCGAGCCTTTTTCCCCCATCAGCGGCGAACTTGAACTGAAGCCGTCCGACATGATATCACTTCAAGCAGATGCCCAGTGGTCCGTATATGAAAACGATTTCGTTTCCGACAATATCGCGCTCAAATTCGCCAACGGTCGGAAAGACAAATTGTCTGTAGAATACCGCCACCAGGATGAGGATGTCGATGATGACGAGAACGAGAAAACCCACTCATTGTACATAAACGGCCTGATAAATATAGGCGACAGGTGGGCGCTGTTTTCCGAATATGAGCACAGCTTTGAGGATAACGATGACCTGACCGTTGCTGCGGGGTTCCGCTACCGGGCCAGTTGCTGGGCATTGGAATGTAAATACAGCGATGAAAGCGGTGACCAAAAATACGCATTTATGGTTACCCTGAACGGCCTTGGTGACATTGGCACCAGTTTCTAAATAAAAGGTTTCTCGCTATTTTGTGTGGGTGCCCTGGATGCTTTTATTCTGATACTCAAAAAACTCGGTGCAAAGCGGTCGTAACGCCGGACAGGTCCTTTTCATAAACGATCATGTTGATATTCAATGTAAAATTAAAATCATAGAGGACTATTTGATGGCTGTCCGGCCTAACGATCGCTAAGCCCCTCAAACAGTTTCGAGCATCAGAATAAAAACATCCAGGGACTGTATCGGTCAAATTTATCCATATGAAACAGCGAGGAGCCAGATAAAAACCACCGTCTTTTTTGGCTGGGAACGACCCAGTTGCTTGACACTTTGAAAGCAGCACTGTAAAAGACAAAACCAATTTTAATTTCAGCATTCAGCCGTTTAACAGTCCGACTGCATCCCATGACCGGCTGGATATCTTTAAAAACGCCCGATGCGGATCATGCTGACAAAAAGGATTAAAATAAGTGAAACTACCCCGGGCCTGGTATGTTCTGCATACGAAAAGCAGATTTGAAAATGTGGTGCATGAGGGACTCAGCAAAAAATCCCTGGAGGCCTTTTTGCCCAAAATTCAGGTGCCTAGCCGCCGGCGGGACCGCCGGGTCATGATACGGGTGCCGCTCTTTCCAGGATATCTGTTTGTAAAAAGCGACCTGGACGCCCGGGAGCACCTTGAAATCCTGAAAACAACAGGCGTGGTTCGTTTTATCGGCAACAAAGAAGGACCCCTTCCGGTACCCGATAAAAATATAGAATCCCTCATCATCATGGTCTCGGCGGCCCATGAGATTACCACGGGCAAACGGTTTAAAAAGGGAGACACCGTCATCGTCGTTAACGGGCCGTTGACCGGTATAACCGGATTTTTTGAACACTACCGGGGAAAAGGACGTGTGATTGTCACCATCGAGGTACTGGGGCAATACGCCGGTGTAGATGTCAACGAGGAAGATGTTGAGAGACTCCCTGAAATATTATCTTAACTACTTGACTTCTTACTAACTTATGGTTTATTGTCATAAAAATATGCAAAGACCTTGGCTGATGGGTGAAATCCTGCACATTGACAATAAAAGATTTTTCTGACTATTTTCGATAACAGCGTGCAATAAACTGAAAATTTTAAAGAATTAAAATTGGCAGACTCGGTTAACGTGTGAGCCATGCGTTTGGCGCTCTTTTCCCAAAGAGCTCAATATCGCTCACAAATGACATTTTTTAGTTGGTCTGGATTCGTATTTAACACGGATACGCAATAATATTTCAAGCATTTACGTTTGACCGTGTCTAAGGAGGGTTTATGAACAAACTGGAGCTTATCTCAGCCCTGAAGCATGAAGCAAATATCTCAAAACTGGAAGCTGCCAAGGTCGTCCAGATATTTTTTGATTCCATGGCCAGCGCCATGGCCCAGGGTGAGAGGGTTGAAATACGCGGCCTATGCAGTTTTTTTGTCAAAAAATACAAGAGTTACACCGGCAGGAATCCTAAAACCGGTGAAAAGGTTACGATTCAACCCAAACGGCTGCCGTTCTTCAAATGTGGTAAAGAATTAAAAGAACGGGTTGATAAGTAAATTTTGTGTCGGGCTTTGAATCAATAATAGATCAAAAGCGTCCCCTGCAGCTTTTAACCACAATCCTTAAAAAAGGCACCATACCCCATGCGCTTCTTTTTACCGGGATTACCGGGGCCGGTAAACACAGTGCCGCCATCGCTTTTGCCATGGCATGTAACTGCCGTGGCAAAGACACCGCAAGCAAGGTGCACCATATAGGCAACGCCGATAATCCTTCCGATGAACATGCAATAGTGGAACCCTGCTGTGCCTGCCGGCCCTGCCGAAAAATTCTGTCCGACGCTCATCCGGATGTTCTGTCTATTAAACCCAGTGGCGCAATTATCAAAATTGCTCAAATTCGCGACTTGTGTCATACGCTCACCCTGAAACCGTTTGAAGCAAGGTTACGGGTGGTCATCATCTCCCAGGCCCAGGCCATGAACCCTGAAGCCGCCAATGCGCTTCTAAAAGTTCTGGAAGAACCGCCCGATTCAACCATACTGATATTGACCGCCGAGCAGACATCCGACCTTCTCCCGACAATTGTATCGCGCTGCCAGCAGATCAGATTCAACCCGATTTCCCGTAAAAGCATTGCGCGCTATCTGACCCTGAATCAACGGATTCCGGCACAGCAGGCAACCATCATTGCCGGTATGGCCGGCGGCAGTCTATCCAGGGCTCGCGTCATGAGCAAAACAGGATGGATGGATTACCGCAACTGGCTTTTGTCCGCCAGCGGCCTGGATAACCCCGGCGCATTGTCCCTGCGGCCGATAAATGTCCTCCTGGCGTTTGCCGAAAATCTGTCTAGAAAAAAAGAGTCCTTGCCAGATGCACTGGAAATCATTAAATCATGGTTGCGGGACCTTGTGGTGTGTCAATATAATGATAAAAAAGGTTATCAACACGGATATGACCCCAAGGCTTCAAAAAATTGCAAAAAGGCTTTCAACCGAATCGCTGCTGCTGAAAATAGAGGCGATTCAAAAAGTGCAGCACAATATTGAATCAAATGCGAACCCGCGCCTCAGCCTGGAGCTGTTAATGCTTCAATTTGCTGACAAATAGGTGACATTTTGGATACGTTTTATTCCACAACAAATACAATAAAACGTTAACGACTTTCATATATTAAGGTATTACAAACTTTTGCTGATGAAAAAAATAGTGGGCATACGATTTAAACCCGCCGGTAAGGTGTATGACTTTGATCCCGGCGCATTTGTGTTAAATTGCGGAGATCGTGTCATTGTGGAAACGGAAAAGGGCCTCGGCTTTGGATTTATCGCCGTCAACCCGAAAGTTAGGGCCGAAAAAGACATTGGTAAGCCTTTAAAAAAAATTTTCCGTATCGCCAGCGAGCAGGACTTTAAACAAAAAGAAAAAAACGTGGAAACGGAGGCCCAGGCCTTTGACTGCTGCCTTAAGTACATCAAGCAACTGGGTCTGGCCATGAACCTGTTCTCTGTCGAAAGCACGTTTGATGCCAGCCGGCTTACATTTTTTTTCACCTCGGAAGGCCGGGTGGATTTCCGCCAGCTGGTCAAAATGCTGGTCAAAGAGTTTCGTGTAAGGGTTGAGATGCGCCAGGTTGGAATCCGTAACCAGGCCAAAATGTGCGGCGGTATCGGAAGATGCGGCCGGGAGCTGTGCTGCTCTCTGTTTATGGAAAAATTCGACCCGGTTTCCATCCGTATGGCTAAAAAACAGGGCCTTTCCCTTAACCCGACCAAAATTTCCGGTCAATGCGGGCGGCTTATGTGCTGTCTTACATTTGAGGATGAAACCTACCGGAATTTAAAAAAAGCTTTCCCTAAAATCGGCAAGATCGTCCAGACCGCCAACGGCGAGGGCAAAGTTATCCGGCACAATGTTATCTGCAACCGGATATCCCTGCGTCAAAGCAACGGTGTTGAAATAGAAACCGGACTGGACACCATCATCAAGGAGACAAACTAAACATGTCAGAACCTTTTTATATAACAACACCCATCTACTATGTTAACGCCAGGCCCCACCTGGGCCATGCCTACACAACCATCGCCGCCGATGTCACCTGCCGGTACAACCGCATGCAGGGCCGGGAAACATTTTTTCTCACCGGAACCGATGAGCACGGTGATAAAATTGTTCAGGCCGCCAGGGATGAAAATCTGACACCCAAGCAGTATGCCGACAAAATCAGTAATCTTTTCAAATCCCTGTGGCCGGAGCTGAACATCTCCAACGATGCTTTTATCCGCACCACGGATCCGTCTCATATCCTGCTTGTAAAACAAATCCTGCAGCGCATTTATGACACGGGCGATATTTATTTCAGCGAATATGAAGGGCTGTACTGCTTTGGGTGTGAACGGTTTTACACCGAACGGGAGCTTGTTGACGGCAAATGTCCAGACCATCAGACAAAACCGGAAATCATCAAGGAATCCAACTATTTTTTTAAAATGAGCCGTTACCAGGAATGGCTCATTGATCACATTAATACCCACCCTGATTTTATCCGTCCCGAGCGGTATAAAAACGAAGTTTTGTCATTTTTAAAAGAACCCCTGGAAGACCTGTGCATTTCACGACCGAAGACACGCCTGCAATGGGGGATTACCCTGCCCTTTGACAAAGAGTACGTGACCTATGTCTGGTTTGATGCGTTGCTGAACTATATCTCAGCACTGGGCTACCCTGATGGGGCTGGTTTTAAAAAACTCTGGCCGGCAGCCCAGCATATCGTGGCCAAAGACATCTTGAAACCCCATGGCATCTACTGGCCCATCATGCTCAAAGCAGCCGGTATTGACATCTATCAGCACCTGAATGTCCATGGCTACTGGAATGTCGATGAAAGCAAAATGTCCAAAAGTGTTGGTAATGTGGTGGAACCGCTGTCATTGAAAAATGTGTACGGTCTGGATGCCTTTCGCTTTTTTCTGATGCGGGACATGGTCTTCGGGCTGGACTCAAATTTTTCAGAAGATGCCCTGGTACAGCGCATCAATTCGGACCTGGCCAATGACCTGGGCAACCTTTTCTCCAGGGTGATTACAATGGCCCATAAATACTTTGACGGGATTGTCCCGACGCCTGATCCGGCCACTGAACAACAGCTTGAACTGGGACTGGCCTCCCAGGCAACCGTTGCGCTGCTGGAATTCGAAAAAGCCATGGACCAGTTTGCCTTTCACAAGGGTCTGATGGCCACATGGGAATTTATCAGCCGGATGAACAAATACATTGATGTCACCGCGCCCTGGGAGCTGGCAAAAAATAAATCAAATCAAAAACAGCTCGAAGTCGTTATTTATAACCTGCTTGAAGGGCTTCGGTTTATTTCCGGCCTGATCTATCCCGTCATGCCCGATACCGCTGGAAAAATGCAAGAACATCTGGGCCTGGCGCCTGACAAGGCGTTTTACCGCATTGATCTGCTGAAAACATGGAATGTCATGAAACCGGGCACCCGACTGCCAAAATCCATTACCCTGTTCCCCAGAATTGATGTCAAAATAAAAGAGGCGCCCATGGAAGAAACACGGCCGAGTTTACCGGAAATCAAACCGGAAATCAGCATTGACAAGCTGGCTGCCATTGATCTGCGGGTGGGCACCATCGTCCATGCCGAGGCGATCCCACGGGCCAAAAAAGTGCTCAAACTGGAAGTGGATATAGGGGAAAACCGAACCATTGTTGCCGGTATTGCCGCCAGCTACGGCCCGGATGAGCTCCTGGGAAAACAGGTCATCGTGGTGGCCAACCTGAAGCCCGCCAAATTGATGGGCATCCTCTCCAACGGGATGCTGCTGGCGGCCGTTGACGGTAAAAAATGCGCCGTTGCAACCCTTGACGGCACGGTTTCGCCGGGAACGCCTGTAAAATAAACAAAACAGGAGCATCCCGGGTTAGATAAAAACGCCCTGCCTTTTTACAAAAACGTGACCGGGCAAATGACGGATGCCAAACCATATTCGTATTTATACTGAATTGAAGCGCAACATGTTCCAACGACGACCCACGTTACATAACAAGCTCTTTAAGGCAGACTGGCGGGCCTACCAAAACAGTTTGATCCATACCGGAAATATAAAACGGCTGGTTTTAAAACGGATCAAATACGCAATACTCCTGCCGGTTCTGGGGATCCTTTTATATTTCGGGATTACCGGACTCGTGGATATGGCCGACGGACGATACCGCCCTGAAAAGCAACAAGCGTCTGCCATTTCGGACGATACAATGTTAATGAGCAAGGCCGATATCCGAACCCGTATCGACAGTGACCTGATATTAAACCTGAAAAGAAAAACCGTTTCTTTCGAACATGCCGGCGAGCAGTTCAACGCCACAACCAGCCTTGATACGGATCTTCAGACTTATATGATCGAGCAGATGGACTGGCGCTCCCCCCGGTACACACCCCGTTATCTGGGTATCGTCGTGATGGACCCCGTCACGGGAAGAATTCTGTCCATGACGGGTTTTGACAGGGACAATAAAACAGGCAATCCCTGCATCATGGGTAAATTCCCGGCGGCCAGTATCTTTAAAATTGTTACGGCGGCAGCGGCTGTGGAAACCTGCGATTTAAAACCCAACTCCAATGTGTCCTTTAACGGCGGCAAATATACCCTTTACAAATCCCAGATCAAGGAAAAAACCAATAAATATACGAACCGGATTTTATTCAAAGATTCCTTCGCGCAATCGGTAAATCCGGTATTCGGCAAAATAGGGGCATTGCGTCTGGGAAAAAACACATTGGAAAAATATGCACTGGCCTTCGGGTTTAACCGGGACATCGGATTTGAAATTCCCGTGGCACCCAGCCGGGTTCAATTGTCTGAAAAACCGTACCAGTGGGCTGAAATTGCCTGTGGGTTTAACCGGAGCACCACCCTTTCGCCGCTGCATGGTGCCATGCTGGCAAGCGCTGTTGCCAACCATGGCATCCTCATAGAACCCTCCATTTTTGACCAGGTTTCCGATGACAAAGGCAAAACGGTTTACGTGAATCACCCTGCCGTTATCCATCAGGCCATGACTCCCCAAACATCCGAGACCATGATGGATTTGATGCAAACAACCATAAAATCAGGTACCTGCCGTAAAGCCTTCAGGGGCCGAAAAAAGGATTCCGTCCTTAAGCGACTCACCATCGGCGGCAAAACCGGCAGTATTTACAACCGGCACCGGGATGCGCGATTTGACTGGTTTGTCGGATTTGCCGCAGACAAGCAAAGTTCAGCTCAGATTGCCATTGCCGTGGTGGTGGGCCATGGCGACTATATCGGCACACGGGCCAGTCAATATGCCCGGCTGGCCATGAAAGAATATTTCGGTAGTTATTTTTCAAAAACAGACAAACCGGTTGAAGCCACGGCCCAACCGGTAGATGCAAAAGGAAAGGATAAGGACCGGAAGCGACATAAATAGAACAAACATTGTTATCCTAAATGCAAGGAGATAAAAAAATATGCCCGGATTTGAAATATTTGGCGATGAAGAAAGAAAACAGGTGGCAGACGTGCTCGAAACCGGTGTCCTGTTTCGGTATGGGTTTGATCAGGCCCGCCAGGGCCACTGGAAGGCGAGAACCTTTGAAACAGAACTGGCCCGACGCCTCAAGACAGAACACTGCCATTTATGCACCAGCGGAACGGCCGCCCTTTCCATTGCACTGGCCGCCTGCGGTGTCGGTGCCGGAGATGAAGTCATTGTACCCCCCTTTACCTTTGTGGCGACCTTTGAAGCGGTGCTCCAGGCCGGTGCCGTACCGGTATTTGCAGACATCGACGAAACCCTGTGCCTGGCGCCCGAAGCCATTGAAAAAGCCCTTACACAGAGAACCCGGGCCGTGATGCCCGTGCATATGTGTGGGGCCATGGCCCGCATCGATGAAATCAAGGCCATTTGCGATAAAAAGGGCCTTGTTCTGATTGAAGACGCCTGTCAGGCCCTGGGGGCAACTTTTAACAATAAGGCCCTGGGCACATTCGGCCATGCAGGCTGCTTCTCGTTTGACGCGGTTAAAACCATTACCTGCGGAGAAGGTGGCGGGCTGGTCACCCATGACGGGGAGATCTATAAACGGGCCCATGCCTATGCCGACCACGGGCACGATCATATCGGTGATGACCGCGGGCTGGAGGACCATTTGATCCTGGGATCCAACTACAGAATCAGCGAACTGAATGCAGCGGTGGGCCTGGCCCAGCTCAGAAAGCTCGACTGGATTCTGGAAAAACAGCGGACCCATAAAAAGGCGATTAAAGATGCCTTGGCCCCCTTTTCCGGCCTTACCTGGCGCCAGCTTCCCGACCCGGCCGGAGATTCGGCCACGTTTTTATCCTTTTTGTTGCCCGATGCGGCCCAGGCCAGCCGGGTTGCCCTGAAACTTAAAGCAGCCGGGGTGGATTCCTGTTTTTACTGGTTTGACAACAACTGGCACTATCTGCGACACTGGGGCCATCTCAAAAAACTGATATCCGCTGCCCGGCTTCCCATTCAGCTGCTGGACAACCTGCCCGACTATGACCATCTGGAACTGTCTCGTTCGGACAGCATCATGGGCCGCTTGATCTCCATGCAGATCAAATTGTCATGGACGGCCGAAGAGATAGACAAGCGCATCGAAGCTATCAAAAAGGTCCTGACAGCTGAAGGTCTTTAATTCAATTTTATTAAGAGGTTATAATCATGTTTCGCAATTTCAAACTTGTTTCAAATGTTATTTTCGGAAGAGGCTGCTTTAATCAGCTGGATGATATTCTTTCCCTTCAGCGTAAAGGCGCAGATGACTTTATCGTCTATCTGGTGGACGATGTGTTTGAGAAGACGGACTTTCGATCTAGAATCCCGGCACACGACAAGGATTTGCTGATCTGGGTGAATGTTGATGATGAACCCAAAACAACCTATGTGGACCGTCTTAGAGACCAGGTTCGCCATTATGCCGACCAGCTGCCGGCAGGGATCATCGGTATCGGCGGCGGCAGTACCATGGACCTTGCCAAAGCGGTAGCACTGATGCTCACCAACCCGGGATCATCGGCCGACTACCAGGGCTGGGACCTGATCCGCCATCCGGCGGTATATCATGCCGGCATTCCGACGCTTTCGGGTACCGGCGCAGAAGTCTCCCGGACCACGGTTCTGACCGGTCCGACAAAAAAACTGGGACTCAATTCCGATTACACCGTATTCGATCAGATACTGCTGGATCCGGAACTGATTGCCGATGTCCCCCTGGAGCAGTGGTTTTATACGGGGATGGACTGCTATATCCACTGCGTGGAATCTCTGTCGGGCACCTATTTAAATGCGTTCAGCCAGGCCTATGGAGAACAATCCCTGGCGCTTTGCCGCGACGTGTTTTTAAAAAATATTCCGGACAAAGATGACAAGCTGATGATGGCCTCCTATTGCGGCGGTATGAGCATTGCCTATTCCCAGGTGGGGGTCTGCCATGCCCTTTCCTATGGTCTTGCATTTGTCCTTGGCCTGCATCACGGTATTGGCAATGCCGTTGTCTTTGACTATCTTGAAGAATTTTATCCGGAGGGTGTGGCCGAATTCCGCCAAATGCGGACCACCCACGACATCCACCTCCCCCGCAACCTTGTCACGGACCTTGCACCGGACAAACTCGAAACCATGATCGATGTGGCCCTGGGGCTGGCCCCCCTCTGGGAAAATGCACTGGGAAAAAACTGGACAAAAAGAATGCCCCGGGATCGCGTAAAGGCGCTTTACCTGAAAATGTAACCAGGCCGTATGAGGGAAACATATGAACACAGTTCACTGCACGGTTGTTTTTTTAAAACGATTAGTCGACCGGTTGCGATCCTGCCTTCCCGGGGGTGTCTGCTTCGGCAGGTCTCTTGCCCATGCCCCCCGGGGGTCCCTTGTATTTTTCCCTTACCGCAACGCCACCTTTTGCTGCGGGCTGGCCGGAATCGTATCCTTCAAGCCCAAAGACCGGGTGCCGGCCACCATTGATGTGGATGCGATGCTGGCCATGACAACCACCATCAAAAACCAGGTATTGAAAACCGTTTCATCCGATTCCGGGGACTTTGCGTCTGACTATCTCGGCGGCCAGGCCCTTGTTGCTGATTTTGCTGAAAAGGTACAGGCCCTGAAAGAAGATGCACAATTTTCAAAAATCTATGTTGATCATTCGTTGCAGTCCCGATTAAACAGCATTGCCGACCAACTGACCGCCGTCGTCGACTCGGAATCCCTTCAAATAGAAGCGATTTCAGGCCATGTCGACACCCACCGGTTTGCGGTCATGTCCCGGCAGATGGAAATGCTCAAGGATATCGCATGGTGCCTCCGATTCGAACTGCTGAATAATATTAAAAAAGTGCGCCATCTGACAGCAGGGGCCACCGACGACCCGTCCATGGAAACCGTTGCCATATTAAAAAAAATAAATGCCGTCCTTAACAGTATTGACCGTCTTGAAGTGAGAGGCCGGGATTCGGCGGGATTCTCCCTTTTGTTTGTTATGGACCCCCAGGAATTCGATCTGTTTCAGATAGCCCTTGGGGAAAAAAAGCTCGCTGAACCACTGGCCGATCGCATGGCCGAATCCGTTTTGGTCAACAACAGCATCCGTATTCACAAAAGGGCCGGCCAGAATGTCTCCATTGCATTTGTTTACAAAATTGCCGCGGAAATCGGCTGTCTGGGCGACAATGTTATCCATCTGCGCTGGCAGATCTCCAACGATCCGATTCTTCAGACCCTGCTGGGTTTTTCCCACCGGTATCATACCGTCTCATCCCACACCCGCTGGGCATCCGTGGGTGCCATTACCGAACCCAACTGCCATCCGGTGGACAATATCACCACCGGGGATCTGGGCAATCCAGGCGGCATTATCCATATCTGCCTTAACGGGGATATTGATAATTTCCCTGATCTCAAGCTGGAATATGAAAAAAATGGCGGTGTTATTGATAGGCAAATCACCACAGACACCAAGATCATCCCCCTGCAGATTGAAAAGTATATCAAAACGGGCAACTGTGTGGAAGAGGCCTTCCGACTGGCGGTCAATGATTTCAAGGGATCCCATGCCATATCCATGCATACGGATCTTGCCCCCGGCAAATTTTTCCTGGCCCAGCGGGGCAGCGGTCAGGCGATTTTCGTGGGTCTGGCCCGAAACCATTACATGCCTGCATCGGAAGTTTATGGTTTTATTGAAGAAACATCTGATTATCTGAAAATGGACGGCGAAAAAATCGTCCCCGGCAAAAAGGGCCCGACCCAGGGCCAGATTTTTATTTTAGACCAGGATTCAACCGGAGGGGTCAGCGCCATTCAGGCCATGTTCTATGACAAGACGGTGATACCCCTCGGTGAGGATGATATCAAGCACACCGATATCACTTCCCGGGATATCGATCGCAGGGAGTTTCCCCACTATTTTTTAAAAGAAATATCAGAGTCCCCGCGATGCGTTGCGCAGACGTTGGAAAACCGCTGGAAAATCAGCAAATCAGACCCTGGCAGGCACCTGATCGCCCTTGATGAAACGGTGATCCCCCCAGCTCTTGCAGACGCGTTGGCCCAAAACCAGATTAAACGTATATTTTTTATCGGGCAGGGCACCGCCGGTGTTGCCGCCCAGGTATGCAGCGATATTCTATGCCACTATATGGCCGATCCGTCCATCCAGGTTACGGCTTTCAAGGCCTCCGAGCTCAGCGGCTTTAAACTGGGAAGCGATTCCAATTCGGGTATGGCAGATGCCCTGGTAATCGCCATCAGCCAGTCCGGCACCACCACCGACACCAATCGTACCGTGGATATGGTACGTGACCGGGGCGCCCATACCCTGGCCATTGTCAACCGAAGGGACAGTGATATCACCTTCAAGGTCGACGGCATCCTCTATACCAGCAGCGGCCGTGACATCGAGATGTCCGTGGCCTCCACCAAAGCGTTTTATTCCCAGATCATCGCCGGTGCCCTGCTGAGCCTGTATATTGCCGACATCAAAGGGTGCCGGACGGCTGATTTCATATCCCGGGAGATTGAAAAACTGATCAAAATTCCGTCCCAGATGGTCCAGGTGCTGGCCTTGAAGGACAAAATCAGGGCGTCCGCCCAGCGGCATGCCACCGATAAAACATACTGGGCCGCCGTGGGCAGCGGCCCCAACAAGGCCTCGGCCGATGAAATCCGGATCAAACTCAGTGAATTGTGCTACAAGACAATTTCGTCGGACTTTGTCGAAGATAAAAAGCATATTGATTTGTCATCCGAGCCCCTGATCATCATCTGCGCCGCCGGGGCCGGTGATACCGTTATCGGCGATATTATCAAGGACACGGCCATTTTTCAGGCCCACAAGGCAACCCCCATTGTCATCGCCGATGAAGGGGAGAACCGGTTTACGCCCTATGCCGCCGATCTGTTTCAAGTCCCGCGCATCAGCCCGCATCTATCACCGATCCTGAATACCCTGGCCGGACATATCTGGGGATATTATGCGGCCCTGGCCATTAACGACAATTCGCGTTTTCTCCACCAGTTCCGGGAAGAAATTCAAAAAAGCCTGGACGACTATGCCACACAGGGGCTGAATGTTTACGAAGTTATTCTCGAAAAATCATTTCGGGAAAGATTTGTCCGGTTTTACAAGGAATTCAGACTTAAAATCGCCCAGAAACAGTTTCCCACCGCCATAGCCCCCACAACCGATCTTATTTTACTGCTCAAATATCTTGCCGGTCGCCTTCCCGTGGCGGATTTCGAGCTTGATTTCAACAAAAAGGGCACAGCCCTGAATATGATCGATACGTTGTTTGAGTACCTGGGCAAAGCCATCAATAAAACGGCACGCCCCATCGACGCCATCAAACACCAGGCCAAAACCGTTACGGTGGGGACCAGTCGCATCAGCACCGCCATTGACGGTATCCTGTTCGATGCCCTGAGCGCCCATGACCTGACCGTCTCCCAGCTTGCCAACCGGAACGTGATCGTACTGAAAAATCTTCAGGCCGTGGTGGATCGTATTCAGGGGGCCATCCTGTATAAGATCGGGGGACTGAATTCGCTGGGAGAACCCACCGATGATACCACCATTGAGGTGAAGAAGAAATCCGGTGTATTAAAACCCATTCCGTCACGGGTTGAAACCGATACCCACCTCAAGGGAACCAAAAGAATCATCATAAAAGACGGTAACGTCTATATCGGCAAGGGCCGCAAGGATAACCGCAGCATCATCGTTATCCCGGTGATGTCCACCATACCCGATACCGCCAATATGATTGAGTACCTGCTGCTGCTGAATATCGCCCTTAAAGAAAATATTCCGCTGACCGCCAGGATAAAAGCCCTGGGGGGCAAATATGATCATATCAAAAATCTGGTACAGGAAAACTCCATCGCCTGGGAAGACCGCCTGCTGGATGCCATTGCCACAGACCAGCTTTTTGGCAAATCCGCTGAAAAGATAGCAGAGACAATTGTATCCGGACTGACCCCCGGTTCATCCCTCAACACATAACCGGTTCACGCCTCACTTTTAGTATCTTGATACTGAAATTCGTGTTTTATATGTCAAAAAAAATAACAATAATCAAAAGACAAATTACAAACAAATCACAATGATTAAAATTCCAAAACAGGGAGAAATCAAAATACACAGCAATTCAAGACTATATGGGATTAATCAAATGGCTTTTGATCTTGTTTGACCTAATTTTAAGATCAGGTGAACATTGTAATTTGGAATTTGTTTGGCATTTGGAGTTTGTAATTTGTGATTTCCGGTTTATCCGGGTTAGGGGACACCATCATGCTGAAATTACAATCCGTTAATTTAAAAAAAGACCGCATGGAAACACTGGTCATTCCGGTTTGTGAAGACCGGCAACTTCATGAAAACAAAACCCTTACAGCGCTCATTGCCGAGGCTGAAAAATTTCAAGAGTTTGCCGGGGGGAAAAAAGATGAGCTCATTTTTTATTCTTTTCCCGAAATCAACACCGGGCATATTCTATTTCTGGGGATTGGTAAATTTAAAGACCTCACAACCGGCACCCTGCGGGAAGTGTCCGGCAGGGCCGTAAAAAAATGCATTAAAATAAAACGGGAAAGCTGTCATATCGCGGTTCCTTCGGCCAGAAAAACGGGGCTTCAGGCGGACCTGATGCTGGAAGCCATGCTGGAGGGGGCCTGTCTTGGCAACCATCTCTTTGATCACTATAAATATAAAAAAAAAGAAGCACCCCTCGGAGAGATGACCCTGATCGCAGGGCCTTCAACAGTAAAAAAATTCAGCCATCTCCCCTTCCAGGTATCGGCAGCATGTGCCGGCACCATTCTGGCCCGGGAGTGGGTCAGCACCCCGTCCAATGACAAAACACCGGCAAAATTCGCCAAATCCATTATGGAAAAAGCCGGGGCCACCCATCTGAAAATAAGTGTGCTGGATGAAAAAGAACTAACACAGAAAAAATTTGGCGCATTGCTGGCGGTGGCCGCCGGCAGCCAGAATTCACCGCGGTTGCTGATACTGGAACATAACCCCGAAGGCGCCACTAAAACCATTGCCCTGGTGGGCAAGGGCGTTACGTTTGACTCGGGTGGTATTAATCTGAAACCCTCCGGATCGCTGGACGGCATGAAGATGGATATGGCCGGTGCCGCGGCAGTGGCCGCCACCCTGATTACCGCATCAAAACTGGACCTTGACCTCCATATTGTCGGTGTTCTCCCGCTGGTGGAAAACATGCCTTCCGGCAGCGCGACCCGCCCCGGCGATATCGTCCTGACCTACGCCGGTAAAACCGTGGAAATCGGAAATACCGATGCCGAAGGCCGCCTGATTCTCGCGGATGCCATAGCATATGCCATTGAAACCTTCAAGCCCCGGACAGTGGTGGACATGGCCACCCTCACCGGCGCCTGTGTGGTGGCACTGGGTGAAAAAATTGCCGGCGTTTTTTCACCGGACGAATCACTGGCCGGCGCCATTGTCGAATCCGGCAAAAAAACAGGCGAACGCTGCTGGCATCTGCCGTTGCCCGAAGATTACAGGGAACTGCTCAAAAGCGACCTGGCCGACTTGAACAATATGAGCAGCTCACGCTGGGGCGGCGCCATCACGGCAGCCCTGTTTTTGTCTGAATTTACCGGGGACACACCCTGGGTCCATATTGATATTGCCGGACCGACGCTGATCAAAAAACCCGATGCCTGCTGCACAGCCGGCGGAACCGGTTTTGGCGTACGACTGCTTCTGGACTGGCTGAAAAGCCTGTAGGTTTAGCCTGAGATGGTTATGAGATGAAACCAGATCGAATTCTGTTTATCGGCAACAGCCATACCTATCTGCACCACATGCCCCGGATGCTCGAACAACTTGCCGAAACCGCCGGGCATCAAAAAAAACTGCGAACAAAGCAGGTTACCGGCAAGGGCGCCAGCCTGGAATGGCATTGGCATCAACAGGCCACCCACGACACAATAGCCGCTGAAACATGGCGTCATGTAATCCTTCAGGAGCGAAGTGGCGGCCCCCTTGAAGACCCGGGTGCCATGCAGAAATATGCCCGTCTGTTTGATGCCAAAATCAAAAAACAGGGTGCCGGAACAATATTTTACATGACCTGGGCAAGATACGACCGCCCCAACAGCCAGAACATTATCAGCCAGGCCTATTCCGTGGCGGCAAAGGCCACCGGCGCGCTGTTGGCGCCGGTGGGCATTGCCTGGGAAAATGCCTTGAAAACAGACCCTGATCTGAGGCTGCACCATACCGATAATCGCCATGCCAACCCGGCGGGTGCCTATTTAAGCGCCTGTGTTTTTTTTACACTTATCTGCCAGGCCAGTCCCGAAGGACTGCCCGGAACCCTGTATCAAAATAACCGATGTCTTGTTGATCTGGAGATAAATCAGGCCAGATTTTTACAAAAAACAGCCTTTGAAACGGTTCACAAAGGCGGTTAACAATATTCAGTTGATAGCAGTGGTATGATTATGTAAAAAATACGCCAACTGGTCTGCCTGATCTTGCTTGAGGGGTCCGAATTTGACGCTGCAGCGCCAGTTTAAAATGGAATCTTTGGGGATTTCATGGGGCATCCTGATATCTGAAACAACCTTGAAGGGGACTTTTTCAAGATAAAAACCACAATCTGCCAGAAGAATTTCCAGCCCCAGTGATTGTCTGGGGTGTTGTTTGGTCTCCAGATATGAAAATGAAAGCCCGCCTTTGCTGATATCAATAACCCGTCCCATGCGGACGGGCTTGGACCGGAATACCGCCATGGCAACCTCGGCCATACCCATGTTGCAGATCGGCCCAAGGTCTGCCGGCTTTGATCTCAAAACCGAAAAAGTGTTTTGATTCGCCCGATACCGTTTATGTTTTCTTCTTTCAGCCATTTTGGGTAAATTTTAAAAATATTGAGTATAAACCATGGATAGGGGGCACTTTTTAAGAAAGGAACAAGAACAACTCCGTCGAAAAAACAGAAGGGGCGGTTTCATTAACCGTCTACAGCACTCTGGAACACTGGTAAAAAGGCGACCCAAATCAAATTCTTATAGTTTAAAAATAACCATCAGGCCATAATTTGTCAAACACCGGCCAACCCTCAGGAAACGACCGTCCATTTTGTTTCAAAGCTGTTTTTTGTAACGGCCGCGATATGACCGTCAAAAAAAAAATGTTCGATATACCAGTGCGTTTCCCCACATACGATGGACAGATGGGTTGGGTCCACAATACGGTTCACCCGGCATTTTAAAAGGTCCCGCAGCCCGGTTCCCATCGCTTTTATCACCGCCTCCTTGGCCGTCCAATAGCGAAAAAAAAGCTCAAACGAGGGACTGCCCGGGGCAAGGCACCATTCTTCATCGACAGCGGTTCTTTTAAACAGACCGGGAGAACAGGGCCGAATCTTTTCAACATCGATGCCCACCTCTGCTACGGCAGCCACGCCGGCGACATATTCCGGTTTGTGGGTCACTGACCAGTAAATCCCGTCACTGGGCAATGGCGCGCCATTTTCATTTTTTAGAAATTCTCTTACCGTCAGCCCCCCCTTGCGGGCTGAGCGTTTCAAGGCCCATCGGGCAAGGCGACTTAAATTCTGAACCTGTTGCCGGCCGGTTAATTTTTGCGCTTCGTCGTCGACACGTAAAATTACGGGATATAAGGTGGTGGTTTGGCCGATCTGCATTGACAATTATCCAAATTAAAAACTTGGCTCTTTGAGGTCTGCCGGGCGGGGTTGTTTACCACCCACCCGGCAATACTCGCTTCATCTGTTTAACGATGTTTCAAATCAATCCACTGCCTTTAAAATAATCCGGCAGTCTGCAACGGTGGCCCCACAGCCTTCCTCGTGAACCAGCATGGGGTTGATATCCATTTCCATGATCTCGGGATTGTCCAGGACCATATCCGAGATACTGACCAATGCTCTTTCGATGACGTCCACATCGGCTTTGGGCTTGCCCCGGAACCCTCGCAGCAGTTTGTACCCCTTTGTTTTCTGCATCATTCTGCGGGCTTCATTCCTGCCGATGGGGGCCAGACGAAACTTCACGTCCCTGAAAATTTCCACGAAAATACCCCCTAGACCGAACATCAGCAGCGGCCCGAAAACCGGGTAACGATTTACCCCCAGGATAATTTCTTCCCCAGGAGGCGCCATCTTCACCACCAGGACCCCGTCGATAATCGCCTTGGGATCATACGATTTGGCATTGGCAACGATCGTGTCAAAGGCTTTCCTGGCTTCTGCAGGGGTATTAATACCGACAATGACCCCCTTGGCATCGGATTTGTGCAGAATCTGGGCCGATGCGATTTTCAGGACCACCGGAAACTTCATATCCGATGCCAGGGTAGCCGCCTCTTCTGCTGTTTTGGCCAGTTTGGTGGGCAGGACATTCAACCCGTAGCATTTCAGCAACTCAACCCCGTCTAATTCACCCAGCCGCGTTTTTCCCGCGGCAAGGCAATCTCTGATGACGGCGGCGGCACGCTTTTTATCGTGCTTTAATTTAAACTGGGCCATGTGCTGACGGTTCAGCCATCGGGAAAACCGAAAAAGGGCGGCAAAGGACTTGGCTGCATTTTCGGGAAACTTATACACCGGATAACCATATTCCTGCAGGTATTTTACCCCGGCCGACACATCGACAATGCCCATGAAACAGCTTAAGACGGGCTTGGAAGAACGCCGGGCGATTTTGACAATGGCCTTGGCGGTTCCCTCCACATCGGTCATGGACTGGGGCGTCAGGATCACCAGGGCACCATCCACCCCATCGTCGTTAATAACGGCGGCCAGGGCGTTTTCATAACGGTCAAAAGCGGCATCCCCGATGACGTCCACCGGGTTGTGGATATTGGCCGCCGCCGGCAGATGGCTGGCCAGCACTTCAATGGTTTCGTCACTGAATTTGGCCAGTTCCAGCCCTGATGACATGGTCATATCCGTTGCCAGAATGCCGGGACCGCCGGCATTGGTAACAATGGCCACCCGGTTGCCGGCAGGAATCTTTCGAACCATTTTACCCAGGGCACTTTCTTTTTTACAGGCAAAGGCATTGGCAAAATCAAACAGTTCATCGATGGTGTCCACCCGGATGATGCCGGCCTGTTCGAAAATGGCATCGTACACCGCTTCCGAACCGGCCAGGGCGCCTGTGTGCGATGCTGCGGCCTTGGCGCCCGCACTGGTGCGACCGGACTTGATGGCCAGTATGGGGGTGGGTCGGTCTCCCGAGGTGATCTCTTTTACGGCCTGAATAAATTCCGGACCCCGTCCCAGGGCTTCCTGATAGATCATGATAACGTCCGTATCCAGATCTTCATGGAGATATAGCAACAGGTCCAGTTCGTCCACGTCGGCCTTGTTGCCGATGGAAATAAATTTTGAAAATCCGAAATCACGATCTGCTGCAAAATCAAGAACCGCCGTGCAGAGCGCACCACTTTGAGAAATAAAGGAAATATTCCCTGCCTGGGGCATTCTTGATGAAAAGCTGGCATTCATCCGAACCCCGGCAAGCGGGTTGATCACCCCCAGACAATTGGGCCCTACCAAGCGGACACCGGCCGCCTTGCACATGGCGATGAGTTTGTCTTCCATCTCCACCCCTTCTCCGCCCACTTCACGGAAACCGGCACTGACGATGACAATTCCCTTGACCCCTTTTTCAATGGCCTCGGCCACGGCCGGCAGGGCCAGCTTGGGAGGGAGAATAATGATCGCCAGTTCCACGGGGTCGGGTATGTCGAGAATCGTTTTATAGGACTTTACACTTAATATGGACCTGGATCCAGGATTTACCGGGAAAAGGGTACCCGTATACCCCCCCTTGAGAATGTTGGCAAAAATGTCATGCCCGACCTTTCCCGGTGTTGCCGAAGCACCGATAACGGCAATGGATTCTGGCGAAAAAATGGCATCAAGTCTTTCCATATGATCAACTCCTTGTTTTTATTTTAATTCAAATACGCCAATAGCTGCCTTAAAGCAGACATGGGGTAAAGCAAATTGCAGGCCAGCGCAAACTATTTTTATAATTTTTTATTTTATTGATATTTCAATCGGTTGAAAAAATAAGGGCGAGCGAACTCAACTTTTGTATGCCAAATGTCATCTTTTTTTATACAGGGTGTAAACCAGGCGGTGTCAATACTACAAAAGTGTAAACAACAGACGCATCCGTCATTTATCAGTTGATTTGCCTTTTACATCAACGCCGGACAAGACACAGGACAAGACAAAAAAGGTGCCCGGGCTGTTCAACCGTCTGTTTCGGACTTTATCTTCAGGCCCTCTTCGTAAACCATTTTTCTGGAAAGGCCATGCTCTGCGGCGATTCGCTTGGATAGAACAGAAAGCCGTTCATTGCCATTGATCAAGCCGTCACGAAGTTCTTTTTCAAAATCCTGTGATGGCAGATCTTTTTTATCCGTGCACCCCGCCACCAGAAGCGTGCATTCTCCTTTGATAACCGGTCGCTGGCTTAAGCCATTCAAAATATCCGACAGCCGGCCGCGGATAAATTCTTCATGGAGTTTGGTCATTTCCCGGCCCAGAACAGCATACCGGTCCCCTGCTATTTCAAGCAGCTCTTTAACCAGCGTCAGGATACGCCGGGGTGATTCATAAAATATGAGTGTTCCTGATGCATTGGCAAGCTGTTCCAGTCGACGCCGGCGCTTTGCTTTTTTTTTGGGAACAAAGCCTTCAAAAAGAAAACTGTCGGTGGCCAGACCGGAGGCACAAAGTGCGGTAACCGCAGCGGAAGGTCCCGGTATGGGAACAATTCGTACATTGTTCTTGATGGCCTCTATCACCAGTCGATACCCAGGATCGGAGACAGAAGGGGTGCCCGCGCACGAGACCAGGGCGACCGACATTCCCTCCTTGAGGCGGTGGATCAGGGAAGCGGCTCTTTCCTGTTCGTTATGCTCATGACAGGAAACCAGGGGGCCTTGTATACCGTGGTACGCCAGGAACCGGGCAGTATGCCGGGTGTCTTCGGCGGCAATAAGGTCCACCTGCCGAAGGGTTTTAAGGGCCCGCAGCGTAATATCTTCCCGATTTCCAATGGGGGTGGCCACGATATAGAGCATGCCCGCTGTTTCTTTGGGGGTTGAATCATGGATAGGCAAGTTCAAAGGCATTTTTTATTATTTCCACTTCCGGTTCCGTGGTATTGAACCTTATGGACACCACATCAAAGCGGGCTTTGGCGGTATTCTGCCCGGTGGTTTTAAGATAAGAGAGGGCCGCCATGGAGAGCGTCCGTTTCTTTTTAGCGGTAATTGCCCATTTGGGGTTGCCATATCTACCGGATCTCCTTGCCTTGACCTCTACAAAAGCAATGGTTTGCCGGTCCCTGGCGATAATATCGATTTCCCCCAACGGGGTTTTATAATTCATTTCCAGAATTTTATACCCTTTTTTTTTAAGCCGGATGACAGCTAACGCCTCGCTGTCTTTACCAAATTGTTGTTGACTGTTCAGCATATCAAATGGGGTTTTTATCGAGCTGGATAAAATTATTTTTTAAAATCGGCAAAAATGAAACAGCACGATGGGAACGCGCGTACCGGATAAAGGGAAAGCCAGACAGGATAGCAGCCGTTTAAAAACTATTTGACCGATTCTCTGGTCGACAAATCGCCGGCTGAAATTTTTGACAGGTTCTGAAAAAATAACATGCTAAAAAATATTTTGCAGGCCATTTTATAAAATAGCCTCAAGGACACGAATCACCCCGGACAGGTCCCGGCAATCCGTGCCCTGATCACATCATCAGCTAAAACGGCGTTCCTTGATCCTGGCGGCCTTGCCTCGCAGTTTGCGCAGATAATAGATCTTGGCGCGGCGTACCCGGCCCCGGGTAACGACTTCAATTTTATCGATAATGGGTGAATGCAGCGGAAAAATACGTTCAACGCCGACGCCATAGGACACCTTGCGCACGGTGAAGGTTGCATTTGCCGACCCGGCCTTTTTTTTGCTGATGACAACACCCTGAAAAGCCTGAATTCTTTCCTTTTCACCTTCTTTAATCTTGACATGTACTTTAACGGTATCCCCCGGAATAAAAGCGGATAAGTCCAGACGCACGGCCTCTTTTTTCAACTGCTCGATTACTTGCATAATTTCCCCCTAAAAATTTAAAACCGATTTTGCCCATTTCCCGATCACATTCAAGGTGCCGGACAAAATCGATTCTTTTAATTCAAATTATGGTTACCCATCAGTCGGTCCAATATTATTGCGACGGCACACCGAACTGACAGATGGTTATAACCGGTATTTCCCTTTATGGGTTCCAGGATATAATCGGCCTTTTCAATAAATTGCTCTGAAAGGCCCCAAGCCGTTCCAAATACGAGCAGGTGCGGCGCCCCACTCAGTAAAATCGTCCGAAACTCATCATAGCCCACACTCGACCGAGTTTCAATATCGCGGGCACAGGTCACAACGACTTTCGGAGAACCTGCGCCACTGGCAACAATGTGTTCACTGACCTCGTCCATGGATTCTTTGATATGAATCATTTCAAGGGCCTTGCGCCGCTTCGGATTATATTTTGATCCAAACCCCTGGGTCCAGTGGCTGACAATTTTTTCCACCAGCCGTTTCTGATCCGTCAGGGGTGTAACAACATAAAAGGCCTGTGCACCAAATGTCCGGACAGCTCTCGCGATATCATGCAGATCCAAATTTGTTACGGCCGAGGTAATCATCTCACCGTTCTTGTTCATCACCGGATAATGTGTCAGCGCCACATACAGATTGGGCCTGAATAATGTTTTCAATCTCAAGACACCATTTTTTTAAAATTTTGATCTCACGACAGCTTAAACATTTTGTTTTCAACAGATCCGGCCGCTTTAAAAAAGTTCGAATCAATGCTGTTTCCAGACGCCAGGTTTCAATGGCTGCATGATTTCCGGATAAAAGCACATCGGGGACATCCTGGCCCTCAAACGCCCGCGGCCGCGTGAAGTGAGCATGTTCCAAAAGGTCTTGAGAAAAGGAATCTTTTTCAGCAGAATCAATTCCCCCCAATATACCCGGAATCAGTCTCGTTACGGCATCGATAAGAATCATGGCCCCCAGTTCGCCGCCGGTGAGCACATAATCGCCAATGGATATTTCATCATCGATAAAACCATAACCGATACGTTCGTCCACCCCTTCATACCGGCCACATACGAGAATAAGACCCTCAAGTTCTGCAAACTCACGGGCAATCTCCTGATTAAAGGGCCGCCCCTGAGGTGTCAGAAGAATCGTTCTGGCCTCTGGATGCCGCTTTCTGGCCGCCCTGATCGATCCGGCCAGGGGTTCGGGTTTCATCACCATCCCGCAACCACCGCCATAGGGCCGATCATCCGTAACCTTGTGCCGGCCTTTGGCAAAATCCCTTACGTTTGAGGCCCGGGCTGAAATCTTGCCTTCTTCCAGTGCCCTTCTGACAATCCCGTGGTGCCAGAAACCATCAAACATTTCAGGGAAAATCGTCAGAACGTCAAAATTCATCTATATTTTACCACACCAGCCGTATCATCATTAAACTACAATCCTTCAGGCAAATCCACCTGCATTGTTCTGTTTTCAAGATCCACGGCTTTCACAACCTTTGTCAGGGCCGGAATCAATGTTTCCCTGTTGCCCTTCCGAACGACATAGACATCATTGCTGCCTGTCTCGATAATCGATTCAATTTTACCGAGCAAACTGCCGTCCATGGAAAAAACACGCAGCCCCATCAAGTCGAACCAGTAAAAGGACCCCTCTTCAAGTCGGGGCAAGGCCGTCTTATCGACCAAAACCTGGGCCCCCTTGAAATCTTGGGCCGCTTCAAGCGTTGAAACCCCCTCCAGTGACAACAGCAGAAATCGTTTGTGAGGCCGCACCCATTTAATGTGCCATGAATTTACGGATCCATCAGGCTTCCGGATAAAAATCGAGCTGCCGGAACCGAAAAGCGACCAGGATTCGGAATCGGAATAAACCTTCAAAGTGCCTTGTATTCCATGGGTACCCACCACTTTGCCCATGGGAAGGAAGTCTTCTTTTTCCATGAAACAGTTCCCGTTACTCAATTATTTCCAGAACCGTCCGCTTTTTAATTTTTGCTGAAGCCGCGCTCAAAATCGTTCGCATGGCCCGGGCCGTACGCCCCTGTTTTCCGATGACCTTGCCCAGATCCTCCTTGGCAACCTTCAGCTCCAGCACTGATGTCTGATTTCCCTCGACCTCCATCACCTCTACCACTTCCGGATTATCAACTAATGCTTTGGCAATGTAAGTAATCAGATCTTTCATATCTTCATCTCCTTTGCAGGTTGTTGAGATTTAGAGCTCAAGATGTTCTTTGTATCACCATTCCAAACCAGAGAACTCCGATAGTCGGTTGTGCCAGACAAACAATGCGTGAATAAAAAAACAGTCTTTTTCATTCCGCCATGAACTTATAAAACAGGCGTCAGGCCACGTTCGCGAAAACACCTTCTTTTTTCAAAATATTATTTACGGTATCCGTTGGAATCGCCCCCTGATCCATCCAGTGGCGTACCCGTTCCGGTTTCAGCTTAATTTCCGCAGGATCCGGAACCGGATTGTAGGTGCCTACAATTTCAAGGAATCTGCCGTCCCTCGGACAGTCACCATCAGCGACAACAATTCGGTAAAAGGGTCGTTTTTTGGCACCATGCCTGGATAATCTAATTTTTACTCCCATAAAATCTCTCCTTCAAAACGGCAGCATGCCCCGGCCCATTCCGCGCATACCACCCTGGTTAATTTTTTTCATCATTTTAAGAACTTGGGTATAATTTTTCAGCAAACGATTCACATCCTGAATACTGGTTCCACTGCCTTTGGCAATCCGTTTACGGCGACTGCCGTTTATAATGCTGTGTTTTTGTCTTTCTTTTTTTGTCATGGAATTGATAACGGCCTCGATCCTTATCAATTCCTGATCATCCACTTTAAGATTTTTAAGCTGCTTGTTTTTACCCATACCCGGTATCATGCCCATCAAATCGGACAATGATCCCATTTTGCGTATCTGAACCATCTGATCCCGAAAATCTTCCAGGGTAAACTGGCTCTTTCGCAGCTTTTTTTCAAGCTCCGCCGCCTTTTTTTCATCCATCATATCCTGGGCTTTTTCAATCATGGTTAAAACATCACCCATGCCCAGAATTCTTGATGCCATTCGCTCGGGATGAAACGGCTCAAGTGCACTCAGTTTTTCACCCACTCCGATAAACTTTATAGGCTTATCCGTAATGGATTTTATGGAAAGGGCCGCCCCACCGCGGGCATCACCATCCATTTTGGTCAAAACGATACCACCGATATCAAGGATATCGTTAAACGATTTCGCAATATTGACCGCGTCCTGACCGGTCATGGCATCCGCTACCAGCAGAATATCAGATGGCTTGACCCGGTCTTTTATTCGACTCAGTTCCGCCATCAACGCTTCATCCACATGCAGCCGCCCGGCCGTATCCAGCAACAGCGTATCACACCCTTGAAGTTGGGCCGCCGTCCTGGCCTGCTGGCAGATATCAACCGGATCCATGTCCGTAGTGGAATCAAACACCGGCACATCCAGCTCCTGCCCCAGTTTCTTCAGCTGGTCAATAGCCGCCGGCCGATATACATCCGCCGGTACCAGATATGGCTTTTTTCCATTTTTCCGTAAAAACGTCGCCAGCTTGCCAGCCGTCGTTGTCTTGCCTGATCCCTGAAGCCCCACCAGCATAACAGACACCGGATGGGTCCCTGCAAGACAAAGGTCCTCATGCTGGCCGCCCATCAATTCAATGAGCTCCTCGTTGACAATTTTGATAACCTGCTGACCCGGCGTCAGGCTTGCTAAAACTTCCTGTCCCATAGCCCGTTGCCGGATATCCGCAACCAGGTTTTTAACAACCTTATAGTGGACATCGGCTTCCAGCAGGGCCATGCGCACAGCACGCAGGCCTTCATCAATATTTTTTTCGCTCAGCTTGCCGTGCCCTTTGAGCTTCCGGAATACGGCATCGAGCTTTTCACTCAGGCTATCAAACATAAATTTATAATCAATTGTACGAGTTAAACCTTGAAATTATAATTTGGATAATGTTATGTCAAGAAAAATAATCAATTTTAAAAAAGCAACGGCTGTTTAAGACCCGTAGCCCATCAAAAAAACACATTTTTCTAAAAAAAGAGATGCATTTGCCCATAATTAAAAAAGATATCAAAGAATTTACAAAAGGTCAACTTATCGAATGGCTCACCGACCATTCCATCCGCTCTTTTCGGGCCAATCAAATTTTAAGATGGATTTATGCCCGCCAGGCTGACACCTTCACTGCAATGACGGATCTTAGAAAAGAGACCCAGGCGCTTCTGGCCCATCATTTCACCATCGACCGCCTGGGCATTCAATGTGTGGAAACATCCCGGGACGGTTCCATAAAATATCTTTTCAAGCTCAAGGACGGTCACCATATCGAAACCGTATTGATCCCGGAAAAAGGGCATGCCACCTTATGCATATCCAGCCAGGTCGGTTGCGCCCAGGGCTGCCGGTTCTGCCTCACGGCCCGCAACGGTTTTACCCGAAATCTCACGGCGGATGAAATCGTTTCCCAGGTTCGCGATGTAAAAAACGCCATGGTCAATCCCAGACACCTGACCAATATCGTTGTCATGGGCATGGGGGAACCCCTGGCCAACTATGACAATCTGATCCGGGCCATGACCGTTATCCTCGACGGAGAGTGCGGGCTGAAGTTTGCAAAACGCAAGGTCACCGTCTCCACGGCCGGCGTTGTCCCCAGGCTGGCCGATCTGGGACGTGACCTTTCCGTTAACCTTGCCATATCATTGAATGCCACCGACAACAAGACCCGCGATGACCTGATGCCCATTAATCGGCGATACCCCCTTGAGGTATTGCTGGACGCCTGCCGGAAATATAATCTGCAGCCGCATCGCCGTATCACCTTTGAATATATCCTGATAAACGGCATCAACGATTCTAAAGCCGACGCCCGGCGCCTGGCCGAACTGCTGCACCCCATCAGGGCAAAGATCAATCTGATACCGTTTAACGAACACCGGGGCAGTGACTTCAAATGTCCCACAGAATCCGTCATCGAGGACTTCCAGCAAATCCTCATCGACCAGAATTATACCGTTATGATTCGCCGCAGCAAAGGGCAGGACATCTCCGCAGCCTGCGGCCAGCTGGCGGCCAAATGCGATACAGGGGATGTTGAATGATTGCGGGCTGCAGCACAACGCAGAATTTGGACTTTTTACGAGACTGTCAATGTCAAATCATCAAATGCCTGACATCCAAAGGGGCCAATCCGATGACCATGATGCTGCTTTGGCCCCGGGGTGCCTCAATCCGGACATTGACCGGGGTCAACCCCGGCGCCTTGCTGTATCCCACGCAAATGGCACCGGCCAGGGTAAGGATATCGGCCTCTCCGCCGTGGGGCATCAGCACCGTGGGGCCGGGAAATTGATTGACCTTGATAATCGTATCTTCTTCGGGGTCATGACAGGTCAATATATGTTCATTATCCTGCATTGTTCGGCCAACAACGATTTTGGTCGTTTCGTTCAAGCGAAAGTGTCGTCCGTACTTGAGCAGTTCAAGCTCTTTTTCCGTGCAGGTTTCCTGGTGGGCAAAAAGATCTTTCAGCCGGGTCGTATACCCCTTGTCGGTAAGCAGGCAACCGCCCCCCGGTGCCGGGTAGCTTTTCAACCCGAAATCCTTGGCCAGTTGAATTTGTCGTTTGCGTGACCGGCCCGTAATATCCAACAGCCTCTCACGATCGATCAGGCCCTGTTTTTCAGGCAGCGTCGGATCGAGTCGCCCGGCACTCAAAGGGCGCACGATATAACCGTCAAACAGGGAGTTTTTTTCCACATACCGCAGGGAGGGTCGGGTCTGAGACATGGGCCGCTGGCCCAGGACTTCACCACTGAAAAGAAAATCAAAACCGCGGGCCCGCATCATCTCGCCGGCCAGTCGAAACATCAGGGCATGGCAGTCCAGGCACGGATTCATATGCTGACCGTAGCCACAGCGCGGGTTTTTCAACATAGGCAGATACGTTTCGGTTATCGATTGAACCGTCAACGGAATACCGGTCATCCTGGCGGCCTTGCGGGCCTTGTCCGCAGAAAAAAACGGTGTTTCAAAGGTAACCCATTCCACCTCAATGCCCTGTTGTTGAAGCACCAGGGCAGACAGGATACTGTCCAGACCGCCGGAGCAAAGGCCGAGCCCACGAACTTTTTTTCGATTTGCGTCTGTCATTTTTTTATAGTCACTGAATCATTTTTGGTGCATATTATTTCTTATTTTTTACAATCCCTTGAAACCGGGGAAAGGAACCGACTTGGACCACCAGAACCGCATCGATCAAATTTGCAGCATATTAAAAGCCAACTACCCGAAAATCAAAACCCAGCTTCACCACAAAACCCCGTTTGAATTGTTGATCGCCACAATTTTATCGGCCCAGTGCACGGACCGGCAGGTCAACGGGGTAACCGGGCATCTGTTCACCGCATTTCCCACCCCTTCAAAACTCGCAGCGGCTTCCCTGAAATCTATTGAAGCCATCATCCATTCCACCGGGTTTTATCATAATAAGGCCAGACACATCAAAAACTGCGCCAGGGCCCTGGTGGACCACCATAACGCTGCGGTCCCCTGCACACTGCCGGAACTGATCCGGTTGCCCGGTGTTGGGCGCAAAACAGCCAATGTGGTATTGGGCGTTGCATTTGGTATCCCTGGAATTGTGGTGGATACCCATGTGGCCCGCATATCCCACCGACTGGGCCTGACCCAAAATCGAAATCCGGAAAAAATAGAGTTTGACCTCATGAAAATCATTCCTAAAAAAGAGTGGAATGATTTTGGGCTGCGCCTGATTTATTTTGGCAGAGAATTCTGCCGCGCAAAAAAGCCTGTTTGCCCAGCCTGCCCCCTGGCGACAATATGTCCCTTTCCGGAAAAGGCCTCCTGATGTCTTACTTCCTTAATATTGATGAACTCGTAAAAAGTCGGATTTAGACGGTCTTGTAAAAAGTTCAAATTCAAGGCGTGCAAATTTTGTAATCATGAGGCGTAACCATCGTACGTTGAATGATTATGAAATGCAGCGCAACGCAGGAGTTGGACTTTTTACGAGACCGTCAATGTTGTTTGAAGATAATTTATATTTCCCCGAACCGGGGAAAAAATCAGGCCCCTCACCCGCGAGAAGGGGAGCATGGGGGAGGCTTGAAACCACCTGATCCGCTGGGGATGCCGTGGGCCCGAAAATTTCCGGCGGACATCAGTTTTTCCACATTGGCAGACCGGCACCCGGGACATGCCGGCGCATTTTTATCCGAGGGTAAAAAAAGCTCTTCAAACTCCCGGCCGCACTCCTTGCAAACAAATTCAAATATCGGCATCGTTATCTCCCTTAGGGTCTGGAAATCATTAACTGAATACAAAAGCCGCCTTTCCGGGCAGCTTCTATCGTTATCGGTTCCCTTCATCATTCACATCCAACAATTTAAATACAAGATAGCGTTCGTCAAGTTTCATCAGGCAATTCTTTTTTATCGGGATCAGGCGCAGCCCGGTGTGCAGTTGTTTTTGGACGCTTAGGATATTGATAATAAGACTGCCTGCCACCATAAACCCAAAAAAGCCCGGATAATTCCGAGCCTTTAAAGAGATTGCAATAAACTGTGCAGGTGTTAAACGGCAACACCGTAGGTCTCTCGCATGAACGCCATGTTCTTGAGGGCATTATCATATTTTTCCTGACCGTATTTATAGTAATCAAAGGTAATTTTGGAAAAGTTTAATTGAATCAGGCTCCACAAAAACCAGTAGATATCCGGAAACGGTTTAAAAAGGTCGACTAAAAAGAGGGTTCGATCAACATCTTCTCCATCGCAATAGGCCCTCACGATCTGCTCTTCCATGGCCCTGGAGACCAGAATCTCCTGAAACATATCTGCGATATCATAGTATTTCGGTGCCATGCCGCCATATTCCCAATCAATGATGTACATGGACGCATCATATTTATGGGTCGCTTCATCTTTGATAAGGAGGAAGTTGTCTGCCAGCAGATCATTGTGACAGGCGGTATAGTCGGATTCGGGGATATTGATGATACCCGACAGCTTGATGAGACGGTCGATGGTGCCGGTAATATCAAATTCCGGATACGCCACATTGACTTTTTTGAGGATCGCTGACATTTTCATCACTTCCTGGAGGGGATTGAAAACCCGTTTTAATATGACACCGCTGGTATGGATTTTTCGAATCGGCGTAACGATTTTCTCGTAAAGTGACCGGTCTGTGAAATGGTCATTGGTTAAAACAATGACATCATCAATGAATTCAACAATGGTAACCCCCTGATCAGGCAAAAACTTGATAAGCTTTGACGACACACCGATTTCAAACATTTTTTGCAGGGTGTCGGCTTCGTGCTCACGGTTAATAAAAAGATCTGTCTTGTCCCCGTAAATCCGAACCGTGTAATCCCCTTTTTCAGATCGTATCCGGTAGAGTTTGTTGGTGATGCCGCCGCTCAACTGGGTGATGTCAATATCAAGCCCTTTCCACTCGGGTAACAAGTCCTGGCAGATCGCCTGGGTGAATTCTTTTTCCAATAAGCTGTTGGCTGATGTCATGTCAGGCTCCTCTTTTTGGGATCGAATTTTTATTTTAGCAAAAGTAATATAGCGAGGGGGCATCTATTGAGTCAATCCCTTTTTGATTGGTACATTTACATTGCCCTAATTTTATCAGGACACGAATGCCCTTTTAACAGGGCCGCGCGTGAATTCAGCTGTATTCCAATCAACCGGTGCGCCCCACAAAAAAACTTGACAATGATAGCTTCAATAATGTACTAAAGCTTATCTCGCACTATATTTAATGAATGTGTCAAGTTTGCCCAATAGCCTCTATCCGGCAGGGTTACAGTTTGACGGAATCTCCATGAATATGGTCAGAGGCGTTTGCGGTGGTATCTTCAACAAAACAATCCACACCGATTACGACATAATGATACCGTTCTCTGTACGGCCGTCGCATGACGCTTTGATGTATAGACATCTACAATTTAACCCATTATTGCTTAGCAGTCACCTTGACATCCTTTGTTGACCCGATTGACTTTTTATATTGTGTCGATTTGAACATCCGTTAACCCCAACAGCACGAAAGGAGCCAGGTAGAATGGAAAAACAAAAAGAACCCAGTAAAATTAAAAGACGTGATTTTATTAAAAAGGCAGGCATCGGAGCCGCTGCCGTGGCAGCCACAGCCGTAAACGCGCCCTTTGTGCATGCGGCAAAAAAAACCACCATCAAGTGGAGAATGCAGACCTATGCCGGTGCGGCCCTGTCCGAGCATGTCTGTAAGCCGGCCATCGATGCGTTTAACAAAGTCGCCGATGGTGAGATGGTGATCGAGTTGTACAATGCCGATCAACTGGTGCCCACGGGAGAGTTGTTCCGGGCCATGCAGAAAGGCACCATCGATGCGGTCCAGAGTGACGACGACTCCATCGCAGCCCCTGTGGATGTGTCTGTATTTGGCGCCTACTTTCCCTTTGCATCCCGTTACTCGCTGGATGTTCCCGTTTTATGGAACTGGTATGGGTTAAATGAAATCTGGCAAGAGGCCTACTCGGAAATAAAGGGCGTTACCTGGTTGAGCGCCGGGGCATGGGACCCGTGCAATTTCGCCACCACCAAGCCGATCCGAAGCCTTGAAGATCTAAAGGGTCTGAGGGTCTTCAGCTTTCCCACCGGCGGCAGGTTCATGCAGCAATTCGGCGTTGTCCCCATGTCCCTTCCCTGGGAGGACATTGAGATGGCCGTTCAAACCGGTGAACTGGACGGTGTCGCCTGGTCCGGCATCACCGAGGACTACACTGTCGGGTGGGCCGATGTCACCAAATACTATCTGACCAATAACATATCCGGCGCCTGGTCGGGGTCTTATTTTGCCAATTCCGATTCATGGAATGCCCTGCCCGAACGCCTGAAGACCTTGTTCAAGCTGTCCATGGACAGCTCTCACTACTACCGGCAGCACTGGTACTGGTGGGGAGAAGCACACTACCGCACCAAAGGGGGAAAACTGGAACTGACCTCCATCCCCGATAATGAGTGGAAAGTCGTGGAAGATGCGGCCATCAAATACTGGGACAAAATTGCCGCCAAGAGCCCCAGGTGTGCCAAGGTGGTAAAAATACTTAAAGAATATAACCAGATCATGAGAGATGCCGGTCCTCCCTACCGCTGACAGGCATTAATCAGCAGGAACGATCGCATTTATTACCGATAATGGAAAACAATTTCTAAAATTATAGGCTTAACCAACATTGAGCGATTTATTACGAACCGATGCTGCCAATAGAACCGGTGTCGAATCGTAAAAATCGCTCAATGCAGTTTAAAGCAGCGAAAGGAAAGGGGCTTGAATGCCTAAACCAATAAAAATCTTCGTGCGATATGTTGATGCGGTGAACAAGGTCGTCGGCAAGTTCTCAATGTACCTGGTCTTTGCCATGATGGGAATTCTGCTGTATGAATCTGTCTCAAGAACTATTTTTGACCGGCCCCACATTTGGGCTGTGGAGATGGCCCAGTTCACCATGGCGGCTTACTACCTCCTTGGCGGCGGCTACTCCATGATTTTAAAAGGACATGTCAGAATGGACCTCCTCTATGGCCGCTGGTCCGTCAAACGTCAGGCCCTGGCGGATCTCATCACCATGCCCGTTTTAATCTTCTACCTGGCGTTTCTCCTCATTGGCGCTTACTCCAGCATTGAATATGCAGTCATGTATG
The DNA here is from genome assembly GCA_942490765.1 of uncultured Desulfobacterales bacterium. Taxonomy (GTDB): domain Bacteria; phylum Desulfobacterota; class Desulfobacteria; order Desulfobacterales; family 4572-123; genus 4572-123. The sequence continues at coordinate 117,551 of CALNYM010000037.1, forward strand.
GACAACGGAATCGATCAGCCTGGGCGCCGTATATGGCCCCCATCAAAATCATTATGGGAAGCGGCATTCTGCTGATGATGCTGCAGGCAATTGCGACATGGTTCAAGGACCTGGCTAAGGTGAAAGGGGAGAAAATATAACATGAGTCATGAAATGATAGCCGTACTGATATTCACCTCGATGATGCTCATGCTCCTTACCGGGCAACGGGTCTTTGCTGCCATTGGCGGTGTCGCCACCATTTTTGCGCTGACGCTGTGGGGGGACGGCGGGGCAGAGATGCCGTTCAACGCCAGCTTTGCATTGCTCAACTGGTACCCGCTACTGACCCTGCCCCTGTTCATCTATATGGGGTATATGTTTTCCGAGTCCGGCATCGCCAGTGACCTCTACAAGATGTTTCATGTCTGGATGGGCCCGATCCACGGCGGACTCGCCATCGGCACCATGGGACTGATGGTGGCCGTCTCCGCCATGAACGGCCTGAGTGTGGCCGGCATGGCCATTGGCGCCAGTATCGCCATGCCCGAGATGCTGAAACGAAAATACGACAAGGTCATGGTCACCGGCGTCATCCAGGCGGGCAGTTCCCTGGGCATCATGGTGCCACCCAGTGTCGTTCTGGTGCTCTACGGCATGATCGCCCGGCAGCCCGTCGGCCAGTTGTGGCTGGCCGGTGTTTTCCCCGGGCTTCTGCTGGCAGGCCTGTTTATCGCCTACATCGCGATTCGATGCAGACTTCAGCCGCACCTGGGGCCGGTATTACCCCTGGCAGAGCGGCAGATGCCATGGGGAAAAAAATTGGGGCTGCTCAAGGCCGGCATCATTCCCCTTGTCATTATCTTTTCCATGACCGGACTGTTTTTGATGGGGATCACCAGCCTGGTCGAGTGCTCCGCCGCAGGGGCCGCGGCAACGACGGTTGTCGCCCTCCTCAAAGGTCGCCTGACCCGGCAGGTTTTAGATGACACCTTGAAAAACACACTGAGCGTCAGTTGCATGTTCATGTGGGTTATTCTGGCAGCCCTCTGTTTTGGTGCCGTCTTTGACGGCCTGGGTGCCGTTCATGCCATAAAGTCCCTGTTTCTGGACCGCTGGGGCCTCAGTCCCTTTGGCGTACTCGTTATGATGCAGCTTTCCTACATCCTGATGGGCATGTTTTTAGATGATACGGCCATGCTCATCATTGTGGCGCCGCTTTACGTCCCCCTGGTCATCGAACTGGGCTACAACCCCATCTGGTACGGTGTTCTCTATACCATCACCTGCCAGATTGCGTATATGACGCCGCCCTTTGGCTATAACTTGTTTCTCATGAAGGCCATGGCGCCAAAAGAGGTGTCACTGGGGGATATCTACCGCTCCATTGTGCCCTTTGTGCTGGTGATGCTGTTCGGACTGGTCCTTGTTATGATGTTTCCTCAGATCGCCCTGTGGCTGCCCAATGTCTATTTCGGAAGATAACATCGGCCAGTGGCGCTGCCTTTGTCAATGACACCGGCGGAGGATCCATGTACCAGCGCTGATAAAAAAGCCATATCGTCTTAACCGTTCACCAGAGGGGGCATACACAAATATGCCCCCTCTGGCGCAACAAAAAATCAGATCCGGCGGGCAGACGCTAAACCCCCTGTGCCCTTGCCTCAAAACCGGTCCCATGCCCCACCATGCCGGATCATTTTTCGTACCCCAAAAAAGGAACCGCCATGAATTTACCCAATGTTCAAATCAAAAAAATCCTGTACGCCACGGACCTGTCGGAAAGCGCCCTTTACGCCTTTCCCTATGCCGTCAATCTTGCCGAGACCTACGGTGCCGGAATTACGATCCTCCATGTGATCTCAGAAACCGCCAGTGAAGAATTTATTTCGAGCATGATCAATGCGCAGACGTTGAAAGAGATCAAGAATCGACACTATTCCGAAGCCCGGGAAAATCTCATCGGTAAAAAGAGAAAACATGTGGCCATAAAGGAAATACTCCAGGCATTTTCCGATGAAGTAACGGCCAAGGCCCAGGACCAGACCGTTGTCACCGATGAAATTCTGATCCGGGAAGGGCCCCCTGCCGAAACCATCCTTGAAACAGCCAAAGCCCGGAATTGTGATATTATTGTCCTGGGTACCCACGGCCAGGGCGGCATGGCTAAAATTCTGGTGGGCAGTATCGCCAAACAGGTGCTCAGGCATGCCGATGTCCCGGTTCTGGTGGTTCGATTGCCCAAAACCACCTGAACAAAAGTGAATATTGAAATACGACGGGTTATCAATGGCCGGACAGATTATGGCGTTCGAATCAGCGAAAAAAATCATCAAAAACATCTCCCAGGTAGTGGTGGGAAAGGGCAGTGCCCTGGAACTGCTCATGGCGGCGCTCCTGGCCCATGGCCACGTGCTGCTTGAAGATGTACCGGGTGTGGGCAAGACATTGATCACCAGAAGCCTTGCCAAAAGCATCAAGGGATCGTTCAACCGAATCCAGTTCACGCCGGACCTGTTGCCCGCAGATGTTACCGGGTTCAATGTCTATGATCAAAAAACCGGGGCGTTCAAATTTCAGCCCGGGCCGGTGATGGCCCATATTCTGCTGGCAGACGAGATCAACCGCGCGATTCCCAGGACCCAGTCGAGTCTGCTCGAAAGCATGGAAGAGCACCAGGTGACCATTGACGGTAAGACCCGGCCCCTGCCAAAGCCCTTTTTCGTCATGGCCACCCAGAATCCCATTGAACTGGAGGGCACCTTTCCCCTGCCCGAGGCCCAGCTGGATCGGTTTCTGATCAAGATCAGCATAGGATATCCCGACAAGACAGAGGAGATGACCATATTAGAACGGTTTCAAAGCCATGACCCGCTGGCGGCACTCACCCCCGTTGCCGACACCGACCAGCTCGTCCATATGCAGCAGATGTGTCGAAAAATCAAAATATCGACCCTGGTGCGGGACTATATTACAGACCTTGTGGGGGCCACCCGGCATCATGAAAGCCTGCGGTTCGGGGCCAGCCCCAGGGGCTCATTGGGGTTGATGCGCACGGCCCAGGGGCTTGCCGCCTTAAGGGATCGCAACTATGTCCTTCCCGACGATGTCAAACAACTCGCCATCCCTGTTCTGGGCCATCGCATCATTTTAACCGAGGCGGAAAAACTCAAGGGAAAACGCCCTGAGCATATCCTGGAAGAGATCCTTTCCCGCACCCCGGTGCCGGCCTGAGCGACAAAGGTGAACAATGAGACCGCCGTTGTCTGAAGCGCCCGCGTCCATCTTCCCGGTATTTTTCATCCAGGCCTTTATCTTTGTCTGTCTGTTTTTTGCCCTGCTGTATAATGTTGCGGAACTGACCCTTTTTTCCCTCATCATCCTGGCCATGGGCATCGGTTCCTATCTATGGAGCCGGGTCTGCCTGGACCATGTCAACTGTAAAATTGCACTGAAACCCACAAGACTGTTTCCCGGAGACCGGCTTAAAGTCGAAATCCACGCCACCAACTCAAAATTGCTCCCCGTATTGTTGAAGATCGATCTTTTCACCCACAGGTCCATGACAGGCACGGATGCGGATCCATCGCTCAGGGAGGAGATCTGCCTTTTCTGGTTTCAGCAATCTGTGGTTTCACGGGAACTGTTCCCGAAGAAAAGGGGCGTCTACAACCTGGGTCCACCGAGGCTTCGCGGTGGCGACCTTTTCGGCTTTTTTTTCAAGGCTGAAAAGACACAAGACCAGCTCGAGGTGGTGGTCTATCCCCGCATTGTGCCCATCAGGCCCCTGTCTCTTCCCAAAAGAGCGTTTTTCGGTATTCCCGGCATGCGCAGTGCCATAGAAGACCCGTACCATGTTTTCGGAACCCGGGATTATCAAGCGGGACGGCCTGCCCGGGGCATCCACTGGAAGGCGAGTGCGCGACACCATCGGCTGCAGGAAAAGCTTTGCGAGCCGGCCCAGCAGGAAAAAATACTGATCCTTCTCGATGTTGATCAATTTGAGAAGACGCCGGCCGACTTTGAAAAAAGCCTGGAAGCCATCGCTTCTCTTATCCTTCAACTGGATCGTCAGCGCATTGCCGTGGGATTTGCCACCAACGGCACCATTGCCGGCAACGGGTCAAATATCATTCCCATCTCAAGAAGTGCCGTGCAGATGGCATCCATACTTGAAACCCTTGCCGGCATCCGTGCTGAAAAGGCAGGTCCGGTAACCGATATCCTGGCAGGCGGGTATACCCTCCCCTGGGGTGTCACCGGTATCTACTTTGCCTGTCACCGTTGCCGGCAAACCCGTCGGGCCAAAGCGTTCATGGACTATCGAAACATCCCCGCCTGCTTTGTCCTGGCGCAAAAATCCAATGAGGAGGAGATAACGGACACCCTGCAGCAAGGCCACACCATCTATCTGGATAATCTGCTGGCCCCGGAGGATCGGAAAAAATGAAACACCGACCCTCAATTTTTCTGATGACAGTATCAGGCTTGATGATGATCAGCTGCTTTTATGCCTGCACCGGTTTTATTCTGGCCGGTATCTCCCAGAAACCAATCCATGGACCCCAAGCGGCAATAATTCTTTTTTTCGCCGCCATCCTCACCGGCACCCACCGCCAAAGGGGGTGGCCGCCGATATATATCGCCGGACTCCACCTTTCAGGATGGGTGTTTGCGTCGTTTTGGCTTTGCCACCGCTATTACAATCTTCAATCTAACTTCCGGCACCCTGGCTGGGTTTTGGATTTTTTTATGCTGGACAGGGCCGTTACCGGCTGGTTGCTCCTGATCCTCCTCCTTTTTTGTGTCTGTTTCCTGTGGTTCTGCGGGATACGGTTATGGTTAAGACCCACGGATCAGGAGACCATCAGTCACCGGTTTGATATCGGTCTGGCCTGCTTTCTGGCCCTGGGGCTCATTAAACTGCTCATCAATGTAAAAGGCGGCACACTGCCCCTGGCCCATTCATCGATGATGCCGTTTTTCGTCTTTATGATCGCGGGCCTGTTTTCAATGGGATTTGTCCGTACCCGGAGGGCCTTTCAGACAGGAGACGCCACCGGTTTCAGGGGCGCCGGCGTTGTCCTGGGCTTTACGTTTATGATATTACTGACGGGCGGCGGACTGTTCCTTTTTACTTCACCCAAGCTTCAAACCGTTGCTGAAACAGGCGGCGGCCTGTTGGGAACCCTGGCAGGACCCATAGAACAGATGGTGCTTATCCTGGCCCGGTTTTTTCTTGAAAGTGGCTATCGTCTCAAATTAGGGGCGGATTCGTCCACCGGTTCACCGCCGGCCCTGCCGGCCATGGAAGGGCCGGCGGTTCCTACCATCATTGTCCACCTTGTCACAGGGCTTACAATTGCCATCCTGCTGGCAACCCTCGGATGGTTACTGTATGTCCTGCTGAAATGGCTGTCTGAAAGGCTGTTTGCCAAGACAATGAAGGCCGGGGACAGGCCGGGGATATGGGTACTTTTAACCCTATATGCTGACGCGGTAAAACGCCTTTTTATATCCATTTTAAGCCGTATGCACCTTATTGCCGACACCTCATGTGCCGCCGATAAATTTTACCGGCGCCTTCTGGGATGGGGCCGGCTAAGCGGCCTGAATCATGACGCGGCTGAAACCCCCAGAGAGTACGCGCTTCGCCTGGGGCATCGCTTCCCCCAATTAAAAAAAGAGATTCGCATTATCATCCTTGTCCACGATGAGGCCGTCTACGGCGGTATCGCCCCTGACAGCCATCAGATATCAACGGCAAAGCTGGCCCTGAAAAGGCTTCGCAATCCTCTCCTGTGGTTTTCCCGCATCAAATCCGTTTGTTTTCAAAACCGCTGCTGAAAAAATTTTTTCCCAGGTTGGAAGCAAACAATTAAAAAAACACCTGACCCTTGACTTTTACCGATATGCCATTATCTTTACTTAACAGCGCTGATATGAGTGACGCGCAAATGTTTCCTCCTCAAGGTGTATATCCCCAACATTCAAATGCGGTTTACCCCCCAAAGTTAGAAACTATTGTTTTTTTTATTTTTTATTAAGGAGATTTACAGCATGGCTAACGGCACAGTAAAATGGTTTAACGACTCAAAAGGTTTTGGATTTATCGAACAGGAAGACGGCGGAAAAGATGTATTTGTACATCACTCAGGCATCAATACATCAGGTTTTAAATCCCTGAATGAAGGGGATCGCGTTTCCTTTGATATTGAAGATGGACCCAAAGGGCCTTCTGCAACAAATGTAACTGTTCAATAATAAACCATTTTTATTTATTTTTAAAAAAAGCCACCCTGGTGGCTTGAAATAATAAAGTCTCTGAACGGAATATCGTTCAGGGACTTTTTTTATTTTATCGCCAGTGCATGTTGTTTCTTTCCTGGAAAATAAGCAATTCAAAAAATCACACGCAAAGCTTCAAACCTTTATACTCTCCGTGAAAAAGGCCGCGTCGTGCCAGAACTTCAGGGTCAAGGCATGTCACAATACAGGGAATTGATCATTCCACCATGGCGGCTGATATACAGGATGGTGATACTGTTGTGGAGAAAAATTACCTGATACGGTAAACCCGTGGTGGGTTATGATACGTTTCCGAATTGATGAATCCCGACGGCGGGCAACATCATTGATTTAAATGACTTTTTAACGACCTTGACAAAGACTTTTTAAATAGTCTATTATATGATCATTTCAAACTCCCAAAATAAACTCGGAGCACAAGACCATGCTAGAATCTATTCACGCAAATAAAACGGCCAGCATCACTGAATTTAAGAAAAATCCCCAGGCCCTCATCGATGCGGCCCGTGGCGAAGCCTTTGCCCTGCTGAACCGCAACAAAACAGCAGCGTACATTGTGCCGCCGGAAATCTACGAACGGCTGTTGGAAATGGCCGAAGACATTGAATTGGGCAGAATCTATGAAGACCGCAAACATGAAAAAGCCACCGCCATTGAGGTTGCCATAGATGACCTATAAGCTGAATAAACAACGCATGAAACAGGAAAAAGTTGAAAAAGAAGCTGTTCAGTATGTTGATAAGCTGAAAAAGGATGCAAAATTAGAAAAATTTTTATAATTTTATAAATGGTTGTGGCCTCCGATCAGAAACATCTCGCTCCAATTCCAACCGCTGGAATTGTTGTCATTTCTATCTATGTTGCTGCTCAACTGCTGTCTGATATTGCCAGTCTGAAAATTACTCTGATTGCCGGCTTCAGTATGGATGCCGGCACTTTTATCTATCCTCTGACTTTCACCATCCGGGACCTGATCCACAAGCGCCTCGGCAAGACCGCCGCCCGAACCGTGATTATTTTGGCGGCAGCTGTTAATCTTTTCATGGCGCTTTTCTTTCATTTCACCGCCTGGCTGCCCCAGGACCCGTCCTGGGGTTTGGGGAAGGAGTTTTCCGCAATCCTGGGGCCGGTATGGCGAATTGTTATCGCGAGCATTATTGCCGAAGTCTTCAGCGAACTCCTCGACACCGAAATTTACCATCTGTGGCAAAGCCGCATCACCAAAAGGTACCAGTGGCTGCGCGTTCTTTCCAGCAATGCCGTCAGCATCCCCGTTGACAGCATGATTTTCTGTTGGGCCGCTTTCGGATTTGTACTACCGCATAACGTGGTCTGGTCCATCTTTTATGCCAATGTTATGGTGAAAGGTGCGGTAACGATCCTCAGCCTGCCGTCTATTTATCTGGTGAAAGAGCAACCTGATAAGGATCTAAACATATAGCCGTTCAGGGCCTCGGGGTTCAGAGGTTCACGGTTCACCGTTCAGGGTTGGATTTTTATATATCGACATCTCTCGAAATAAACCAATTATCAGTAGTGAAAGCGCAGGAGCCGGCCTGAAACCTCTTATGAAACTACATTTGACGAATGCGGAAGTCGGAAGGGGCCATAGGGGCCTACGCCCCGGAGGGAATGTGGAATGCGGAAGGATGGAGTCGCTGCGCTCTGTCTCTCTAATTAAATAAAGATGCGGTTTTATTTGAGGATTTAGCACCTTTGAGATCTCTTATGAAACTGGTCAAAGTTTCTTTTCTGATCAGACTGGACGCTCGCGGCCAGAGGCGCCGCTCGTGTGAAACCAGATTGCCGATTACCTAAACTCCAAGCCTGTTTCGATCATTGAATATTGAAATTTGGTGCTTGAGATTTGGGATTTTTTATGCCTTAGTTTCTTTTTCAATCAGACCGGCTGTTTTTTTGCCGGCGGCTGGGCTGAACCCAGATCCTTTGAACCTTCATGCAAGCACTTTTCGATAGCAGAATATTGTGTTATATAGGGTTTCAATGGAATCGATTATGACTTTTCCCCTACCATTTTTAGACCGGACGAGTCGGAATTGAAAGTTGGATGTCGCTTGCGTAGGGAAGGCGCTTGCGCCGCGTGTCGCTCCGTCTTTTTTAAAATCGAAAGAATCCGAAATATTCCTTCGACAATATTCAATCATTTGAAGATAGCGAAAATATTCCAATACAATTTTATTGCCACAAAATGCATAAAAATACCAACTAAGGTAGTAAAGGAGGTTTCAAATGTCACTGAAAGTTACATGGTACAGTCACGCCAGTTTTTTGATTGAAACCGATAAGGCCAGGCTGCTGGTAGATCCGTTCATTACCGGCAACCCCCTGTCTCCGGTGAAAGCCGATGAGGTTCAAACCGATTATATTTTAATATCCCACGGCCACGGCGATCATGTCGGCGACAGTGTCGCGATTGCCAAACGAACCGGTGCGATGGTGATATCAAATTATGAAATACAAAACTGGATGGTGGCCCAGGGCGTGGAAAACGTTCACCCCCAGCATATCGGCGGCGGATTTGACTACCCATGGGGGCGGGTCAAATTGACCATGGCCCAGCATGGATCGGCGCTGCCGGATGGCTCTTATGGAGGCAACCCTTGTGGTTTCCTGTTTTACATCGATGGCAAAAAGATTTATCACGCCTGCGACACCGGGCTGTTTTATGACATGAAACTCATCGGGGAGGAAGGCATCGATCTGGCAATATTACCCATCGGGGATAATTTCACCATGGGGCCCGATGACGCTCTGCGCGCCGTAAAACTCATCGAACCCGGGCAGGTGGTTCCCATTCATTACGACACCTTTGAGGTAATCAAGCAGGATCCCCAGGCCTGGGCCATACGAGTGGAAAAAGAGACAGCAGCCAAAGTAACGGTGATGAAGCCCGGAGACAGTCTGGAACTTTAATGTCTTGAAATATCGATGGTATTGTCTCAAACAACCAAATTATGGTTATATGGACAGCCTGTTTACCATTAAACTAACTTTTCGTAGGAGCGGCTTTCCGGCCGTGGCATTTGATCTTGCGGCTGGCAAACCGATCCCGCATCCGATATCACGTGCGCAATCCGCAACATCAAACACCTTATTTTGAATCGCGGTGAATTTATTCCTTAACCTAAGGAATATGGTCAAATCCCTCAGCCGGACGGCTTGCAGGATGGTGCGGTAAAGCCACCCGATCCGGTAGCTATCCCCGCGGGCCTGAAACAGCCTGCTGACATCAGCTTTTCCACATCCGCACATTCGCATTCGGGACATTTCACAGGCGGGTCATTGGCGGACAGGGTCAGTTCTTCAAAACAGTGACAGCAGGCTTTACATTGGTACTCATAGATCGGCATCAAGGACTCCTTTTGATTATTTTCTGATTGTATTACCGGATAAGACATCCGGTTGAGTTATTCCGTTAAATCCGGACCGCCAAAAGGGGATAGACGCCTTACCGGGTGATCTCCCTCTATCCTCACTGACAGTGGTATCAGCTGTGTTTTTTGAGAACTAATAAATAGTAACGTCTATACCGACCAAGTCAAGTTATGAATGAAAAATTTTTTATCGGCGTTAAAACTACCAGGATTTATTGCAGGCCTTCTTGCCCGGCAAAAGCACCCTTGCCGGAGAATATCGTACATTTTAAAACTGCCGCCCAGGCTGAACGTGACGGTTATCGTGCCTGCAAAAGATGTTTTCCGGATTTTCCGGTCGAGAAATGGGATGACGGGGGGACTTCAGTCTTTTTAAGACTACCCAAAGAATTTGACTTTGCCAAATGCCTGAAATTTCTGGACAGATCCCCTCAAGAACCCTGCCATTTGGTTAAACAGGACACCTTATATAAAGTATTAAAATTTCAGGATGATCCTATATTGCTGAAAATTCAACTCCGGAACAAAACCTTTCTGTCTATCGAATTTCTAATGAAGCGTCCCATAAAATCCATCCGTGCCAAAATTGCAAAATATATTTGGAATTGGTTTGACTTGGAGACCAACCTCCAACCGTTTTATCAAATGGCAAAAAATGATGCTGTTTTAAAACATATTGCAGACACATATTACGGCCTCCGGATTGTGTCTATTCCGGATTTGTTTGAAGCCATATGTTGGGCCGTCATGGGGCAACATATCAATCTTAATTTTGCCTACATTCTGAAAAAACGCTTTGTGGAATCTTTTGGTGAACGGTTTCGCATCGCTGACGGGATCTTTTACCTGTTTCCCACTCCGGAAATGATTGCAAAACAAACTGTGAGTAGATTCAGACAATTACAATTTACCGCAAAAAAGTCGGAGTATGTCATTGAGCTTGCAAAAAAAATGAAAGATGGGACCTTAAGCAAAAATACGTTACTGAAAAAAGATAGCTTCAAATTAGTTAAAAAAGAATTGATGCGTTTGCATGGTGTGGGAAAATGGACGGCAGAGTATGTGTGTTTGAGATGTTTAAAGGATCCTGCCGCGTTTCCAGTTGATGATGTCGGTCTTCAAAAATGCAATCAAACGGCAATTACGCTTGAGTGCAAAGCCTTCGGTCGATGAAATCTACAAATTTTCAAAACGCTGGAAAAATTGGGAAGCTTATGCAACCTTTTATCTGTGGAATTCACTCATGTGAAACTACATGGAATGACGAATGATGATTGACGAATTGTGGATGTCGCTTCGCTCTGCTCTTTTTAACAAATAAAATAGAAAGAATTCCTTAATTCGACATTCGTCAATCGACATTCGACATTTGTCATGCTGGAGTTTCTTTTCCGATCAGACTGGACGCTCGCGGCCAGGCGGCGCTCGCGTAAAACTAGTGAATAATGAAATGATCATCATCACGGATGCCCACATTAGCGAAGCCAGAGGAAATCATGCAATTTTTTTTAAGATGCTTGAATCCTTCGAAAGAAATAACCAGGACCTGATCTTTCTGGGTGATATTTTCGATCTGTGGGTTGCGCTGCCCCGCTATGAGGAAGAAATCCATCGGAATTTTATCGCCTGGTGCCGTAGACAGAAAAGCCATCGCACCATCGGCTATATGGAGGGCAACCATGAGTATTACCTGGCAAATGAAAGAGCATCGGACTTTACATGGTGTTCTATGAATGCCTGGCGGCGGGATGCCACCGGAGTTCTTTTTGTGCACGGCGATCGAATCAATCGCAAAGATAAAAATTATCTGGCTTTCAGGAAACTGACTAAAAATAAAATATCAAAATTCATCATCTGCCGCTTACCTTTCGGCCCGAAAATCACAAAATCAATTAAGCAAGGATTAAAAAAAACGAATGCCAACTTCCGTTTGCAGCTGCCCAAAGCGGAAATTGAAGATTTTGCGCAGGCCAGATTTGCCGAGGGCGTCAATGTTATTTTCATGGGTCATTTTCACCAGCAATATCTTTACCGAAACCCTGATGCCAAAGAACTCCATGTATTGCCGGATTGGTTCAGCACACAAAAGGTCACGATCTATCACCGCGATTCAAAGGAGATAAAGTCCATTCATTGGCAAGAGGTGGGGCCTTAAGCGGGCTTATTCTGACAACATTTGTCGGAAACTGAAGTGTTCAGGTTTCAGCAATTAAAAATTTCAAATAACAAAACAAAATACCAAACAAATAACAATGACCGAAATTCAAAATCCCAAACAATTGGTTTTTGATCTTATTTGAGATTTGGATATTGTTATCATTTAATCGATTGAATATCTTCATTTCCGATTTGTCCGGGGTTAAGTCTTCGATATTGACTAAAAATGATGATTGCCGGCCTGTGGAAAAAAGAGGGTCATCTCAAGGTGCAGAATAAATAAGAAAGAGTTCCCAGGCGATTACGGTCATGAAAACAAAGATCACACAGGGAAAAAGGGAATGGGTATATATTTTTATTTTGGTGAGAAAAACATTTTTAAAAATCAACAGAATGAGCACCCCGATGCTGGTCAAAACGTACTTGGCAACGATGAAGGTCAACGTTCCGTGTTCAAGAAAATATGCCATCACCGGATTAAGCTCTCTGGCGCCCCTTTGAATTACAACCAGAGTTAACACCGCGTCCAAAATACTCAGTATCAGGATGGCTGTGATGGCCAAAAATAATTTCTGGTTGTAACGGTCGAAAATAAATGCCTTCCCCCTGTCTTCGTCACGTCGAGAACGCTCTCTGCGGCCATTGAACAACAAATACTTTAATCGCGCTTTGTTATTTGTCCTGCGATCAATTCTACGGCGTTTTTCCTTGTAAGGAGACTCACATGAGCCGGAACTCAAACCGTTTTTGCGTTCATTTTCTTTTTCCATTTTACTTAGATGGTGTCGTTACAGTAAATAGCGTCATCTTTGCCTAAATTACCCCATAGTTTGAGGTTCGTCGGCCGCTTCGGAACAAATTAAAAGATTATATCGGTAAAAACAATGATATACTTAAGACCTTCGCCAATTAAAAAGACCGATTTACAGCTTGAACAGAATGCATATTGACAATTATTGCCGCTTTCGGTAGGCATTTATGATTACTTCAAAAATTATAACCTTTTTATCCGGGTCAGGAATTTAGCGCATGAACCTATTCAGCGGCATAAAATATAATCTGCAGGGATTGAGTTTGGGGTTGAAAACCCCAAAACTGCTTTTGTTAGGGATCATTCGATTTATGGTGGTGATCATCATCACGATTCTTTCCGCCGGCTTGATTCTGGTTTACCATCAAGAGATATTAAACCTCATGTGGAGTAAACCTGAAAGTCAGTGGATTATATGGTTGTGGTATCTGCTTTCCTGGCTGCTTTCGGCAGTTTTAGTCGGCTGTGCGATTGTTTTGTCTTATCTGGTTTCTCAAATTCTTTTCAGTGTTTTCATCATGGATCTGATGTCTAGGATTACCGAGAAAACAGTGACGGGCAGTGTCCGGGAGCCGAATAAAATCCCCTGGTGGCAGCAATTTTTATTTTTGATCAAACAGGAAATTCCCCGGACAATCGTCCCCGTCCTGTTGTCCTTAGTGCTGATCGGACTCGGCTGGCTGACTCCCCTGGGTCCGATTGTAATGATTTTATCTTCGGCGGCGGCGGTTATTTTTCTTGCCTGGGATAATACGGATCTGATTCCTGCCAGACGGATGGCACCTTTCAAAGAACGCTTCCGGCTATTAATGAGCACGCTTCCCTTTCATTTGGGTTTCGGCCTTCTTTTTCTGATTCCACTGCTCAACATTTTGTTTCTCTCGTTTGCTCCCGTAGGCGCAACCCTTTATTATATTGATAAATACAGAACATAAAGGACATGACGGTGAAAATCAGAAGCTCGCAGAAACTCACGGATTTAAAATGGCTGAACATGTTTGAAGTTGCATATGTCGATAAAAGCGGTCGCAACAGATCTTGGCAGGTCGCCTCCCGTGCAAAAGAGCCCAAATGCATCACCAAAAAATTTGCGGTGCCCGATGCCGTGGTGATTGTTCCCTTTCACTCAGCCGAAAATAAAATCGTTATCACCAAAGAATACAGAATACCGCTGGCGGATTTTGAATATGGTTTCCCGGCGGGTCTGATCGATGCAGGGGAAACCATTGAGCAGGCCTCCCGTCGTGAGCTTAAAGAGGAAACAGGATTGGACGTCACCCGGTTTACCGGGATCAGTCCGTCAATATATTCCTCTGCCGGCATGAGCGATGAATCTGTGGCCATGGTGTATGTTGAATGCGACGGCAATCCCTCCACTGCCCGAAATACCGGATCTGAATTCATCGAAGTTGAACTCATCTCTTCCTCCCAGGCATCCCGGCTGTGTGAGAATCCGGCATTGAAGTTTGATGCCAAAGCCTGGTTGGTGCTCTCCGGATTTGCTAAATACGGTCATCTCTGATCTGGGATTCCTCATTTGGATTTCCGATAACAGATTCACCCGCATTTAACGTTGACTTATAGCAGGTTATCCTTAACATATAGCTGTTTATCCTATGAATTTCCATGCACAAAAGGAAATACACGACAATGGTGCAAGAGGATTATTATCAAGTTTTAGGAGTGGATAAAAACGCCACGGCAAAGCAGATCAAAGAGGCCTATCGGCAGCTGGCATTTAAGTTCCATCCGGATCGCAACAAAGAAAACACCGGCGCAGTCGAAGAAATGAAAAAGGTCAATGAAGCGTATGCCGTTCTCTCAAATCCGGCAAAAAAACGCGAATATGATACCCTGAAAAATCAATTCGGATCTTCGGCCTATACGCATTTTAGAAATAATTATTCCGAACAGGATATATTTAGCGGTTCGGACATCAATCATATTTTTGAGGAAATGGCCAGGAATTTTGGATTGAGAGGTTCTAACGAGATCTTCAAGGAATTTTACGGCCGGAGATACCGTCAGTTCGAATTTAAGAAGCCGGGATTTTCTGCCAAGGGATATTTTTTCGGCAGACCGGCCGCGGGGACCGGCTATCAACAACAGGCAAATTCCCCGCTTGGCGGCAATTTCGGGAAAATATCCCGCTTTTTGCTGCAAAGAATCAGCGGCTTCCAATTCCCCGAAGATGGAACCGATGTTCACGATCACCTTTATCTGGATCCACAGCAGGCCCTGTATGGAGGGCCTTATGCATACTATCTGCGCCATAAATCCAAAAAACTGGTGGTAAAAATCCCCCCCCGCATCCGCGACGGTCAGCAGATTCGGCTGGCGGCAATGGGCCAGGACGGCAAAGGCGGCGGCAAACCCGGAAACCTGCTTTTAAAAGTTCACATTCGCAAGCCGCTGCTCAAGTCCGTCAAAGATCTTTTTTCAAAGTTGAATGTAAATTTATGAAAACAATTGTATGCCATGGAGACAGCCTCACCGAGGGTTCCGATCTGGAAAAAAATTATACCTGGCCGCACCTGGTTGAAAACAAAATTAAGGTAACCGTCATCAACAGTGGTATCGGCGGGGATACCAGCGGCGGACTGCTGGGCCGTTTTTACCCGGACGTGGTGCGATATCAGCCGGAGATGGTGGTGATATTGGGTGGAACCAATGATTTATGGTGGGATCTTGATATCAATTTGATCCTGGCCAATATATTCGCCATGGCCTGCCAGGCCCGGCATCGGAATATTGTCCCGATTGTAGGTCTGCCCTTACCCCTGTACATGGAAAACATCCGGCATCAAAATATGATGGCACCCATCGCCGGGTGGGATAAATGCCTCAACAAATTATCCGAACTGGTGGATGCATTGGCGACGGCGGCCAAAGAAAGCGACATTGCCTGTCTTGATTTCTATCACCCCTTTTTAGACATAAATGAAAATGTCCAGGGAAAATATTTTTTGGAAGACGGTCTTCACCCCAATAAATTGGGGCATCTGTTGATGGCGGAAAAAATGGTGGAATTACTGCGCAATCTATTTTATTTTTAAGGAGGCTCCTATGAAAACCAGAACCCGTTCGATTCAGCAGATATCGAAGAACAAAGAAGAGGGAAAAAAAGAAAAACAGGGTATTTCCGCCAACTATTCCCGCGAACCGGGCAGCGGCGGCCGTGTCGTGGCAAAGAATTAGCCGGAAAACTCGGCTTCGAGGTGTTTTATCAGGAAGTGCTGCACGAAATAGCCAGGCGCGCAGATGTCAGTGAAAAGCTGCTCGAAACACTGGATGAAAAGGGCCTGACAGTTCTGGAAGACTGTATATCTTCACTGGTATACGATCGGCATTTGTGGCCGGATGAATACCTAAAGCATCTCATGAAAGTAATTGGTGCCATCGGAGAGCACGGCCGCGCAATCATTGTTGGCAGAGGTGCAAATTTTGTAATTCCACCGGAAAACCGTTTCAGGCTGCGCATCGTCGCACCGCAGAATGTCAGGATTGCAAACGTGGCCCGCACCTTCGATGTTACAGCAGAAGATGCCAAACGCCGTATTATTCGAACAGAATCGGTCGGGGCATATCCGAATCGGGCCGTCTGGTCATCTACCGGGGCCCTTGAAATAGACAAAGCAGTAGAAGCTGTCATTGCTGCGCTGGGGTGATTGAGCCTGAAAATTTTTTAGATGATAACTGGTGTCCTCAGATGGTGATGTCGGTTCGATGGAGTGCTGGGAACATTTAGAATCGGATAAACCCGAAGGTTTTGCGCCAATCATTATTAGGTTTTCCGGCACTCACCTTCGTCAGGCACCTCGTCAGTCATCGAGCCAACCAGGATGCCAGCGAGCGCTAATATGTATATACCTTATTTTACCTCGATTTCACCTCGAAGCGTTTTTTCAACCCCTCAAGTGACCCCGCCATGAAGCATCTTCACCGGCCATTATGCCGATGATAATATCTTTTTCTACACTGACTTCCAGGATAATCTCTTCTTCACCGATCTTAAACACAGCTTCCGCCCACCTTTCCGCGGGAAGACCACTGGCTTCGCAATCATAATCCGTGCGGACTTCTCCGGTCATCCTGATCTGCCCCATCACAAACTCCTTCCTCTTTACATCAGGTCAATTTATGAAGTGTTTGCATCAGATCTTCAAATTCGCCGCCGGCAAAACAGTACTGCATATCTAAAAATCTTTTGCGCAGGGAACTGACTTCCTGCTTAACATTGCTATCCCTGAAGATGACATCCGCTATGTACTGAGCCAGTTGTTTAAAATCATCTTCTCTCATCCCAAAGCGGGTCATCTCCTGCACCCCGGTCCGCAGGGACCCGGCAGCCGTAAATCCTTCTTCTTCCGGAGCTGCCTGGTAATTGAGGATAATATTGTTGTCTTCCAGGCGCCGGGCAATTTCAGGTCCTCGGGCATACCCCACGTCAACGACTACCTGATGGGTTTCGGTATAGGATACCTCCGGGTCTCCCGCCACAGCCAAACCACAATCCTTCAGTGCCAGGGCAAAGGCTTTGGCGTTGGCCAGGACGTTTTTCTGGTACTCATCTTTAAAATAGTTCATCTCATATGCAGCCATGAGCAACCCCACCATGGTTCCCAGATGGTGATTGCTCATGGATCCCGGAAAGGACCGGCGCTGAATAGCCTCCCAGAACTCATAGCCGCAGGTCGTCTTCGGTGTAATTGACAGCGATAATACCGCGCTGTGTGCCATAATAGGTCTTGTGAGTAGAGCCGGTCACAATGTCCGCTCCCTCTTTGAAGGGTTGCTGGAAATACGGCCCGATCAATCCCAAAACGTGGGCCATGTCGTACATCAGCATACAGTCCAGCGAAAGTTCATCAATAATTGCGCGAATTTCAGCCACCGGTTCACGATGAATTATCATACTCTTGCCCAGTATGATCAGCTCGGGTCGGTGTTCGATAATCAAATCCCGGGTCTCTTTCATATCGATTTTGTATGGGTTGTCTGCCAATACAGGGAAGTTGACCACCGCAGGTTTTTCCCGTTTGGGATCACGCATCACAAAATCCCGCAATGCCCCCATAGGTTGGGCACTCAGGTGCCCTCCTTTGATGATATGGTTGTTCATTATTTTTCGAATTCTGCGCTGCTCACTCTTGCGATCGGCCCGGTTCAGGTAGTCCACCATGGCGCTGAAAACCGCTGAGTTTGCCATCTGGCCCGATATCACTCGCGTTTCAACCTCGGCGCATTCCAGATACTTTTGCATTTCGCACGTGAGCAGATATTCGACTTCACAAATGAAATCCGTGCCCTGGTAGTAGAAAACATCCGCTTCTTTAAATGCCTTAACCTGTTTGTGCTCGGCATAACGTGCCGCCGGATCCGTGATGGATAGCAGCCGAACCATGGCTGATGCGGTCTGCTCCGAAGGAATCAAATTAATACATTGCTCCTGCCGCCAGCGGGTATTGGCAGCCGCCTTTTCAATCAGTGCGCGGACATTGTCTGTCATTTGCTTGCCGGCACAGATCGTCTTTTTTTCCTCCCGCTGCTGATCGCTTTTAATGGGCCAGCAATACGGCGGGGCTTCGTTTCGAATAAGATATGGCACAATCACGGCCGCAACTCTTTTACCCCTGATGTCTATTTCGATCTCGTCTCCCTCAACCAGATTGCTGTCCATCATTGCCAGCCCGATGGCCCTCATTTTCCGATCTTCGCTCTGAATGGATGAAAGCCCGACACCTTCAGTTTGCCAATATGGGACCATGGTGCCGCTGGTAACATATCCCACCTTCTTTTGTGCGCGATACACGCCGGCCCCGGCTCGTGCAACCCCTTTGCCAGTCAGTTCGATGGGCTGAATCAGGCGGGGAAGATCCTCTATGAGCGAATAATCCCTGTCGACGATCTTTTTAAAGGCCTCAAATTGTCTCACCAAAGGCTGTTTTCCGACAAATTCTCCCTTGAGCGGTGAAAAGCTTACTGCAAAACGGGCCAAATCGCAGGCAAAAATCGGTATTTCCACACCATCCGGTTCCAGACCTAATTCGTGGCCGTAAAGTGGTAATCCAGCTTCCAGCCTCAGGGTATCGCGTGCCCCCAGGCCCACCGGCACAGCACCTTTTTCCAGCAGCAAATCCCATACCATTAAAGCGTCCTTGCGGTCGATGAAGAGCTCAAAACAAATCGGTTCGCCGGTGTAGCCGGTACGCGCAACAAAAACACGGCTCCCGTCGATATAGAGGGTGCTCAAATAGTTTCTTAGAGGCTCCGGCAGTCGTCCGGAATCCATCAGACCGGATAAAATTTCTTTGGATGAGGGTCCCTGCAGACTGAGCATCATCATGTCCATGGTGCGGTCTTCAATCACCAATTGGCCAAATTTATCCTTAAACGCCAACAAGTGATCCCAATCCTTTTCACGGTTGGCGGCGTTGACGACCAGCAGGTATTCATCCTCAACAAAGCGGTAGAGGTAAGCATCGTCCACGGCCCCGCCGTTTTCATTGGGGATCATCGTGTAGTGGCCTTCTTCGATTTCCAGGGCGGCTGCATTGTTGGTCAGCGCATACTGGAGAAAATCAAGGGCATGGGGCCCGCCGATAATGAATCGGCCCATGTGGGAAACATCGAACAACCCCGCCTGCCTGCGGGTACTTAAATGCTCCTGCACGATGCCGGATTCATACTGCACCGGCATATCCCAACCGCCAAATTCCACCATTTTGGCACCGAGATTGACATGCTTGTCGTAGAATACGGTTTTGAGGAGCTGTTTCATTGGTTTAATTCCTCCTTTATGGTTAAGTAAATGAGAGACGGAATAATGGAATATTGCATAATGTTGGAATGTTGGGGTATTGGCATCAAAAGCGGAAAACGCATTATCCTACAAAAAAGGTTGAATCTATTTTTTTAATGGTGCTCGCCAGGCATCTATTTTCTGGTTTTTCTCGGTAAACTACGCCATCAAAACAAGAAAATCAATCAAATAATATATGTTTTGAATACTGGTTTCTTTAAACCCATCATCCCAAGATTCCGCTAAAGCTTCACTGCCTGCCCAACATTGCATTAATCCAATTGTGAGCGAAACGAACTAAGAGCACAAGAGTGGGCCGTGTCAATTGGTTATCCTGTCGATACGTCATTTGCTTTATTACAATAGTCGTCTTGATCCATTTTGTCCCATTCTCGTTGAAAGAGTTTTAACCGATTAGAAAAAATAATATTGACACTTTACTGGTAAACTATTAAAATTTATTTAAAAAATGATAGTGTTGGAATGCAGCAACTAAACAAACTCAGAAGATTGACCGTTACAGTGGTTGCATTTCTTCACCGATTCATATTGGCTGCAAACAGTATGTTATGTTAAAATCCTTCGTCGAACAAAAAGAATAGGAGGGCCCATGAAACTCTTAAATATTCTAATCATTTCCGTTTTAACTTTTTTTGGTGTTAACCTTTTTTTGCGTTTCAAGCCTGAATGCTGAGATTTATATTTGGACCGATGAAAAGGGCGTTAAGCATTACAGCGATCATCCCCCTGAAAACATAGAAAACTACGAAGTTCAAACGGAATCTCAGACAAACCAGCAAGATGAAGAAGCAGATAAGAAGCGGACCGAAGCAGAGCAAGAACAGATACAAGACTTCATCAAAGAAGCAGACGAAAATTATGAGAAACAGCAGCAGGAAGAGAAACTGCAAGCTGAGGAGGCAGAAAAAAATCGACCGCCCACACAGGAAGAAAAGATTGCCGCCGAAAAGGAAAAACTTGAAAATAAAATTGCTGAGCTCGAAGAACAACCGCTGGAATACTTCGGATCTCAAAGAAATAAGATCGCCCGTATCGGATTTTACCGCTACAGACTGGAAGCCCTGCTGGAGGACCCGGATAAGTATTTCAAGAATCCTGAAAATTTCGAAGGAAATATAAAAGAGTCCGAGTAAGGCGGTTGAACGGAGGTGGGCATGCCAATTGCCAACATGTTGAGTATCACGTCAAACCCTTTCCTATCCATGATGATATGGATTGTTTTGCTGCTTGCCGCACTTTATTTCGCTCGCAAACCTTTTCATCGCGCGGTGGGTTCCCTGGCCAAGATTATCCATAATGCCATGCGGCTGACTGCGACATCAGTGCTTTCAGCGGAGAGAAAACTGGCCCAACGCAACCGCGAAGTTCTGATGGCCGCCGGCCTGGAGAAAGCCGAACGGTTGGTGGAAAGGGAATTCGATCGCATCAACTCAGCAGTTGTCAGGGATCTGGCAAGTTATCCGCATCTTCAGCGCCAGCTGTTGGAACTCACCACCCGCCTGGATGAGGACTACAGCTCCAGTGCGGATGTTCCCCCGTCATTACCGAACTGGCGGCCGATCATCGAATCGATTGCCGGTATCAAACATACCGGCGATTCCATGGTTGCCAATATGCTGGGAGAAATCAACCGCACCTTGACGGAGCAACACAAGTCAGCCATTGACAACTACCGAAAATCCAATGCTTCACGCTATGGAATCTTAAAGGAAAATGCTGCCGGTTTGGCGCAAGGCGCAAAAGACCCTCAATGATGTCGGCAATGCAATCGGCAACCTGAACCGGCGGGCCAAGAGCATTGACCGCTATATGGATGAATATGAACAAATTCGTATGCAGACGGATAAGGCCGCCAGGCTACTTTCATCCTCTTCACTGACGCAGTTTTTTATTTCCGGATTGTTCCTGCTGATTGCTTTTGGCGGAGCCCTTATCATCTTCAATATGATTGCGTTACCCATGTCGGAAATGATCGGTAACACAAGCTATATCGGGCCTTATAAAACATCGGATGTCGCCGTGCTGATTATTATTCTGATTGAATTGACCATGGGCTTGTTTATAATGGAATCACTGCGAATCACGCGTCTTTTTCCCACCATCGGCAGTATGGACGATAATATGCGTCGCCGGATAATCTGGATAGCCTTCTCGCTGTTGGCAATCCTGGCCGGGATCGAGTCGGCATTGGCGTTTGCGGGTGATCGCATTGCCAGGGATTTAGGAACATTAGGCCAGTCAATGGCAGGTATTGAGCAGAGTGCGTCGGCAGGCATGATACCCGCTGTCGGACAAATGATTATGAGCTTTATCTTTCCCTTTGCTCTGGCGTTTGTGGCTATACCACTGGAATCCTTTCTGTCATCTTCCCGCACAGTTCTGGGAATCATCGTCGTCGGTGCACTCAGTTTAATTTCCTTTGTGCTCCGCTTGATCGGAAACATTGGATACTATACCGGCAGATTCGTGATCAATCTCTATGATTTGCTTATTTTTCCAAGTATCTGGCTGGAAGGAGTGCTTGCAGGCTCCAAAACGAACAAAAATGAAGCCGGCGAAGAGCACCTTTATGGCGGCGGGCGCATCACCGAGGAAGTGATTGATAGAAAAAAAGGATAATTTATTGATCGTAAAAGGACCTGTGGATACGTCCAACAGGAAATCACCGTTTGTGATTCGAAATGTTCGCCTGTTCATCGCCTTTCGCGTATTTTTCAACGCCCGATTTTATTATCCTGTTTTCACCATCCTGTTTTTAGATTTCGGTCTGACCCTCGAACAATTTGCCCTGCTCAATGCCGCTTGGGCGGCATCCATTGTTCTGCTGGAAGTCCCTTCAGGTGCGCTGGCCGATACCATCGGCCGTCGGAATCTTTTAGTCGTAACCGGGATACTGATGGTGATTGAAATCGCGCTGTTGTGTTTTGTCCCCCTGGGTAACCGCGATTTGCTCTTTGGAATATTTCTGGTTAATCGGGTTTTGAGCGGAGCAGCCGAGGCGGCAGCCAGCGGGGCTGATGAGGCCATTGCATACGATACTCTGAAAAAAGAAGGCGATGCTCGAGATTGGCCCCGGGTAATCGAAAAACAAATGCGGATTCAATCCATAGCCTACATCGGCGCCATGAGTCTTGGTGCCGCCGTTTATGATCCGGCGCTGATGCAGCGATTGGTTAATGCACTGGGACTGAATATACATCTGACCCAGGATATCACCCTGCGTTTTCCGCTTTATCTCACCTTCATAATGGCCATCATGACACTGCTGACCACTTTGAAACTTCAAGAAGAGAAGCCGTCGGTTAAACCCGAATGCGATCCATCAGAAAATTGCGGAAAATCGATAATCCAGGCCTTCAAATTAACCCTTCAGGCAGGCGGCTGGATATTGAAAACGCCCTTTGCCCTGGTGATCATTCTTGCAGGTCTTATGTTTGACAACTGTATTCGCATGGTCGTCACCTTAGGCAGCCAGTACTACCGGCTCATTAACCTGCCGGAGGCATCCTTCGGTTTGATCGGCTCAGGATTAGCGATGCTGGGTCTGATCATCCCCTGGCTGGCATACAAAATGGTGAATCGGCACTCTCCGGCCTATAATCTGGCAGTAATGGCCATGGTCAGCATCATCGGCCTGATCGGGATAACATTTTTTTTGCCGATCATCGGGTTGCTTCCGGTGGCGCTGCTTTCCGTAGTGATGTATATGGGCCGCTTTTTCCAGAGCCATTATTTGAATCGTATCACCGCCTCGCACCAGCGGGCCACGGTATTGAGTTTTAAGGGCTTGTCATTCAATCTTGCCTATGGTTTAATTGGCGTATTGTATTCTATTTTGTTGGTTTTTCTACGGCCGCAACTTGCCGCCTCCCATCCTGATTTAAGTCGCGCAGGGATTGAAAATTTAGTGTTTATAAAATCAATCGGCTGGTTTCCCTGGTATTTTCTCCTGACCCTGGCCGCTCTGCTGGCAGTCTCTCGCTGGCAGCTGCAAAATACCGATGTATATAAAACACCCGGTTAAGGATAATATTTCCTGTTGCCTTTATTTCCAAATAGGATTATCAAAAACTTTATAGGCATTTTTAGCTTATTTAAACTTGGCGTAAATCCAACGTCTATAAAATCAAGGAAGGCTAACCATTATGGTCGACCCAAAATTTGAGAACCACGAAAATTTTGTTATCAATGACAAATATGACGATGAAGAAGTACAGGAGTTAAACCGAGAGGATTACTACGACGATCACTCAGGTATTTTCCGCTAAAAAAATATTTAAACCCCTTACCATCGGCGGTGTCGGGTTAATTATCATCGTTATCCTTCTTGTGATCTTTTTATCCGGCCCCAAAGATGCCGTCGACAGCAGGCAGCTGCAATCACTCGAAGCAAAAATTCAGCAGCTGGAAAAAAAACTGGCATCCATTGGCGTGATGGATCAAGCCCTTGACCGACTCGGCAAACAGGAACAAAAATTGAACCTAATCAGCGAGCGATTTGATCGCTTCAATTCGACTGTTACGACCCAAATCGATCAAATTATAAAAGAATTAGGTGCGTTACATCAGAAATCATCTCAAGCGCCGCAACCGCTTAAAACAGATCAAAAGGAGACAAAACCCAAATTCCATCAGGTTCGTCCGAAGGAAACCCTATGGGGGATCAGCCGCCAATATGGTCTGACACTGGACCAGCTGCGAAGCTACAACAATATGGGGTCCAATGCGACCCTTCAGCCCGGCCAGAAACTCAAGTTGACCCCGAACTGAAGCCAATAGCATAGTTTCGGAACTAGGCCATTAGCTGGTTTTTTCTGACAACATGTTGTAAGAAAACAAAGGTTTCAGGTGTCGGGTGTCAGGAAAGGAGATGTCAGATACTCTTATGAAACTTAGTATGATACTCCGCCTGGCCGGAACAGTAAACAGATTGAACGTCGAACATCGAACGTCCAATATTGATGCGCTACGCTTAATCTTTGCAGCCTGCGATAACCCTTCGTCTGATTGGTTGAACTCGGCAACGCGGTCAAATTTTGAAGGGTATTTCGCTCTTGGCCTTCTAGCCTCTGCGAGTAGTCTTGCTCTAAGTTAAATTGACAGAATCACATTATTCGATGTTGTTCAGTTCGATGTTCTTTTTTAATAACCCATCATGGATCCACCTTGCCAAAGTTTCTCGATCAGACGGGGCGGGCCGTGTGAAACTTCATGAAATTCGATGCCATTTGTATGAAATTTTCTGGTGACAGTTAAGTTCACCGCTGAGAACGCAAAGCTCGGGAGATAATTTCAACTACTTGCTATTCGGCCAGCGTCCCTATGGGCCGGAGGCTGCGAGCCTGCGGTGAACCATCATGTTTCTTTTTCGATTTGACCGGCCGTTTTTTTGGCCGGCGGCTGGGCTGACACCTGAAACCTATATAAATTATCAGCGTGCTGGCTGCCCTTCCGGGGCCACTTTTCCCGAGCGTAGTCTCGGGACTAGCCGAGTGTCTTAGTGGCTGAACCATTAGCTTTCACTTAAATCTCCCGATGTCCAATTCCGATTTTAACAGCCTTGGATTTCACCCGATCATTGAACATTGGTTCAAAAGCCGTTTTTGATTTTTTGAAAGAAAACGGGACCAGATGGGCGGGATTTCCAATGGGCTACGGGCCTGAGCTCAGCGGCGCTGAACCGGGCCCTTCAACAACTGGCCGATAGGGGACTGGTCGGTTGCGAAAACTATCAAGCCTTTGTAAGGGATAGTCCAAGCTCCGATGACATCAAGGATAACAAATCCCGGACGGCTAAAAAGAACAGTCGTCGTCGTCCTCGTCCTTAGTCCCCTATAAAATTCTGATTTCGAGGACGAGCACGAGGACGAGTACGAAAAGAATCAGATTAAATCGCATCTGCTCAGTAAATCGCCGGTCATGATCGACTGCAATGAAATCCACGAGGTGCCGGCCCAGCGTAATTCGTCGGAACCCTCTCAATGATCCCAATTATCCTCGCAACCAAACCGTCCTGACGAACCCAAAAAATAAATAAAGCTTTTCCAATAAGTGCCGATAATGGAATAAAAGCTTCGCCCCGCTTTGAATATTTTAACGTAGTGACAGTGTCATCACAAATTGAATCTTGAATAAAAGGATTCCGCGATAATCCTTTGAACCAATATAGATATAACCTAACGATTTAAGGGGAAAAATTATGACTTTCGCACTGGGTATAGCATTTATGATCATGCAGATAATGTCCATCGTTTTCTTTTTCATTGTTCTGGTCAAGTTATTTAAAAACGAAGGTGCACTGAAGGGGATATTGGGCTTCATCTTCGGGATTTATGCCTTCATTTGGGGCTGGATCAAACACAAAGAGCTTGCTTTAACCAAGGTCATGGTGCTGTGGAGCGTCTTCACGGTAGCCTCGATCGTATTGGCACCTGTCATCGTGGCCAGCGGAACGATGGAACTTATGAATTATGCTGCAAAATTTACCGACAATTCAGACTTTAAATTTGTGAAGCAGGAATCATCAACCGGGTTCTCAGAAAATTAACTGGTCAAAAAAACTTGTTAAAGGAAAAGCAGCGTCCAACGCGAATAAGATAAATCCGGCAAATCAGACGATAAACCAAGACGTGGACTGGAGTCAAAAAGCAATGGCGCTGTGGCAGAATGGCAAATATAAAAATCCTGCAACAAAGCCATCGAATACTGGGGTCATGCCATCAGCCAAAAACAAAATACCGCTAAAGCATACAATAATCGGGGACTTGCCCATTATGATTTAAAACAGTATCAGAAAGCGATCAAAGATTATGACCAGGCAATCAAACAGGATCCCGGCTATGTCGCAGCCTTCAACAATCGTGGTAATTCCTATTATGAATTGGCCGAATATCAGCGGGCGCTGACGGATTTCAATCAAAGTCTGCAACTGAAGCCGAACTACGCAAAAGCTCATTTTAATCGGGGACTGGTTTACTATCAATTGAATCAAAGCGATCTGGCCTGCGACGATTTTAAAAAAGCCTGTGATCAGGGAGATTGTGACGGCATAAAATGGGCGAATAAAAACGAGGTGTGTCAAGCAACGGAATTGATGGGACTTCGATAAAAATTATATCAACCAGTGTTAGGAAAGGTGGAATGCTTCAAGCTACGGCCCGCCTGCCCTTGCCATGCAAGGGCAGCGGGTCGTATTGTTCATTTTAATGGATCGGGATCGAATCTCGGGCCTCCCAAAGGTCACGATCGTTGTCTCTACTGAAAGCGTCAACGTCCTTTTTTATCTCAGCAGTGCATCCGCTACAATGGAGCTTAAAAATTCTACCTTGACACCCATTTTGTAGTGATCATTTAAATTGCTCAACTGGGTGTGACAGTTCTCACAGGCGGTCGTCAGAACGGCTGCACCGGTGGCCGTGACCTGATCCGCTTTGACTCGGGACGACTTCATCCTGAAATCCAATGTATCTTCTCCCAGGGCGACCAGCCCGCCGCCGCCGCCACAGCACCAGTTATATTTGGGATCCGGTGTCATTTCTCGAAAATCGTTTGTCAGGTGTTGAAGGATATAGCGCGGCTCATCCATCACACCGCCGTTTCTGGCAATCTGGCAGGGGTCGTGATAGGTGATCGCGCCGTTGAGCCTGGTTTTGTCCAGCTTGATGCGACCTTCGCGCAGATATCGAGCATGCACTTCGGTAATAGAGGTCACCTTGAAAGGCTGCTTGCCGGAAAGCTGCTTCATGACTCGGTATGCCGTACCGCATTCGCAGATGCAAACCTCTTTGACTTTTAGCCGTTTGGCTTCATTGACGATTCGATCTAAAATCAGCTTGGTTTTGGTAGGATCGCCCACAAAGGCACCGAAATTGACCGCCTCAAAGAAGCTCAAGGTCCAGTTTTCCCCGGCGGCGTTAAAAACGGCCGCCGCCGGAATGATGGAATGGGCACCGGCCAGGGCGACATAGAGAAGATCGGCACCAGTCACATCCACCGGAATGGCGGTCTCCCCGGCTTCCATTTGCCACTTTTGAACGACGTCCGCTTCGAGTCGCTTGATACCGTCAAAAAAGCCTTTTTTGAAAAGCTCAAACGATTTGCCCTTTGTAATTGAAGTGTCTGCCAGCATCGTCAAAATTTCCGGCTCGGCATTGGCACCGATTAACAGCAGCTTTGCAATCGACATGATCATCTGGGTGTCGATGCCGAAGGGGCAGTAGACCATGCAACGCCGGCATCCGGTACAGGAATAAGCGGCCTCGAAAAGCTCTTCAACCGCCATTTCGGTCAGCTCCTTGGCTTCACCCACAGACGGCCAGACTTTCCCTCGCACTTTGAAGTATTTTTTGTAGAGGCGGCGGATGATCTCAGCCCGATAGGCAGCGATATACTTAACTTGTCCTCCCATGGAGGCGTAAACATGGCATGCTTCGGTGCAAACGCCGCAGCGGGTGCAGGTTTCCAGGTAAAAGGTCATCGCTTCATTCAATTTGCTTTGAAACAGTTGAAGCAAATCGTCTCTAGTTTTTTGATCCATGTCTCTATCCTCTTCTCAATTTATTCATGGGCAATGACAAAAATGAATGCATACTCTGGCTGAACGGAAAGAACAGCAAAAACAAATTGGCAAAAAAGACATGCAGCACCAGCATGAAGGAATGCCCATAGTCTGTCACCGCCTCCGGCAAATCAGGTTTTAAATACAGCAGGCTCAGCAGATAGGTCCGATAGTCATCGACCGTCATCTCTTCGTAGCCATACCACCTTCTGGCCCAATCCATCTCACTGCCGAAGAGCACGATCAGAAACAGCAGAATTAGCAGATAATAGTCTTCAGGCACCGACAGTTCCCGGACCGGCGATGCAAATCGCCGAAACAGAAAATAGAGCAGTGCCAGGCTGAGAATGAGGCCGACATACCCTTGGCCCAGAAACACGTCATGGGGAATAATCTGGAATATTTTAAACTCTCCCAACAGTTCCAGATGCCCGATAATAAGAAGCAACAGCGCAACGTGGAAAAACATTAGGAAAACCCATAAAACCGGTTTGTGCCGTCTTACGCTGGGGAACAAGAACGTGTCGTGAAGGGCCCACAGCCACGTTGGTTTTTTCTCGGGAAAAATCTGTAATGTGGCGGGATGTCTCGGTTGTCTGAATATTTTTATCAACCGGATGACAGTGCCGATGAAAAAAACAGCAAAAGCAATGTACACCATCGGCACTAAAATAAAGTAGATTAGTGTTTGCAAAGCTGCCTCCTGTAACATTTAGTAAAATTTCACCCGAAGCCGCCAGGGTTTGCAGAGAAAATTTTCTCTCAGCAGATAGGGATTGTTTCCATGGGCGCCGGAGCGGGGCTTGATGCTTCTTTTATTTTCAGCCAAATAATGATGCTACTATTCCAGACATAGCGTCTGGATCTTTAAATGGAATATCGTCGATTGTATATAGAATAGTTAAGGTCCGCCTCGGGCGAATAAAATACAGAAAAACCATCAACGAACCCCTTGCAGCGAGTCGCGAGGTATCATCTGCTGCAAAAGAAATTTTATCGCAGCAATCTGCGCTGAATTGAGCCTTGATAGAGATTAAATTGACGGAGCGAAGCGACATCCACAAATATTCAATCGTCAATATTCAATAGTCAATTTAACGTTAGGTCTATACCAGTCGTTTGATATAAAACTTGATCAGCTTGTCTTCCTGTTCGGTTTTCACGATTTCGTTGCCGCTGGTTGCTGCCCAGGCCGGAAAATCGGTCATCGAACCGGGATCAGTGGTTTGGGCCTCGATTATCTGGCCGACCTCGACTTCTTTAATTCCTTTGCTGACTTTGACGACCGGCATGGGACATGCCAATCCTTTTAGGTCTAAAACTTTTGTTACTTGAACGTCGTCACTCATTTTAATCCTCCTGAACGGTTGCATTTAAATAAACAATTGTATCTTACTGTTCTGGGCTTCTTGTAAAAATGTGGCAACACCGGCAAATCCCATGTGTTGATACTCGATGAATTCCTCACGTTTGAATCCCATCAGGTCCATGGACATTTCACAAACGTAAATACGGACACCAAGTTCTTCGGCCAGAGGCAGCATCTCCTCCAGGGAAGCCACGTTTTTCTTTTTCATCAATGATTTCATCATGGCTGTTCCCATGCCGCCCATATTCATATTGGAAAGTTTCACATCACCCGTCCCTGTCGGCAACATGGCACCGAACATCTTTCCCATCATATCTTTACCGCCAACGTTCTTTTGCTTGTCCCTGAGAACCGGCGTTCCCCAGAAAGTGAAAAACATCACCACCTCCATACCCATGGCAACGGCTCCGGTGGCAATGACAAACGCAGCCAGAACTTTGTCCAGATCACCGCTGAACACAATCATAGACAGCTTGTTTTCAGCGGTCTTTTTGTTCAATGCCTCGACTTGAGATTTCAATTCTTCAAATTGGACTTCAAAATTTTGCATATCCATAGCACTCTCCTTTGTTTTTTAATATTAACTTATTATTTTATTTTATTTATTTTTAGATTGTTAAAAAATTTGCCACCAGAATATAGTTGATATTGTGAACCTTATATTCAAAATATTTTCACTGGCTTTGCTTAAACCAACAAACATATTGGCAACATCATGGTTCCTTCACACCATCATTTCTTTTACAGCTTCCATTGATGCTTTCAGAATATCCAGATTGGTCAGCATGGTCTGGCGCTGATCCGGTGCCATCTGGGACAACACCTGGCTATGCACATCTTCCATAAAGTGTCTGATTTCATTTATTTTTTTTTGGCCCGCAGAGGTAAGACTGAGCAGTTTAACCCTGGAATCTTCGGGGTCTGCGATACGCTGAATTAAGTTTTTCCTGATTAGACCGTCAATGATTTTTGATACCCGGCTTTTGACCACATTCATTCTGTGGGCAATGCTTTTGGCCGTGAGATAACGCTCATCTCCAAACAGTAACAAGCATCGAAGCTCTGCATCCGGCAACTTAAATCGGTCGCATTGGTACTGCATCCGCTCCTGGCAGCACTGGAACAATTTCGCAATAAGTTCCTGAAATTTATCCAGCTGGTACTCTGAGACCTTCTGGGTTATTGAAATCTTTATAATCGTTCATAGCGAGAACTATACCAAACAAAAAATCTGTGTCAAGAGTTTTTTAACATTATTTTATGACGTTTGATTTTCTAAGGGGATAGGGATTCGTTGTGGGCTTGGGGACGTGGGGGATTCAGAAATTGAGAAGTTCAAAATTGGATTCTATCCTTTCTTAAACTTCTGAATTTCCTTTAACTTATCTTCGAAATTTCTCCAAATGTTTTAATTTCCGACGGCAAATCGTCGACTTCAATGGTCAGGTCCACCTTCAGTGCAAAGGCTCTTTCGATCACATTCTCCAACTGAATCACATTACCCGGCCAGTTGTAGCGTAACAATACGTCCAGTGTATCCGGCGATACGTTCATAACCGTGTTTTCACGTTTCGTGTTAAACTTGTCCAAGAAATGGTTAATCAGAAGGCAAATGTCCTCCTTGCGCTCTCGAAGCGGAGGCATCTGAATAATAACGTCATTTATGCAATTGAGAAAATCCTGGTTAACAATTTCACGCCCGACGGCTTGGTCGAAATTTCTGTTGGTGGCTGCCAATAATCGGACGCCGGACGACGGCTTATTGTCGCCGGGGGCTGCAGGCAGAATGTGCTTCGTATATGCCCGACTGATTTCGGCCTGCATATCCGGAGCAATTTCGGCGATTTCATCAAAAAAGATGGTGCCGCCGGTCGAGGTATTAAACAGATTGAGGGCATGCTCGTAGATCTGGTTTTCGGCGATTCCTTTTCCAAAACTTTTGCAGTTTACCGGCACAAACGCTTTCTGCCGGCGATCACTGTTTTTATGGATTACATGGGCCGTTAACTCTTTGCCCGTTCCACTTTCCCCCTGTATCAAAACATTGGGACTGCTGTGGCTCATACGGTCAATTTGTTCATAAATTTCCTGCATCTTGAGGCTGATCCCTACCAGTTGATCGAATCTGTGCCTTTCTTTTAACCGGCTCTTCAGGATAATATTTCCCTGCTTAAGCTTTTTTTCCTCATAGATCTTTTCAATTAGAATTTTTAGAACATCTAGTTTGAAAGGCTTCTGGATATAATCATAACTGCCGTATTTCATAGCCTGAATGGCGGATTCCATGGTGCCGTGCCCTGTGACGATAATCACCTCCGTTAAAGGACGGTATTCCTTGATCACGGCGAGCAACTCAAGTCCATTGATATCAGGCATTTTAAAATCGGTAAAAACGACATCAAAATCTTTGTCCTTAATAAGCTCAAGTGCCTTAAGACCGTTATCAACGACACTTATCCTGTAATCAAAGGCGGTAAGATACTCCTCAACCAAGGATAGAATGGTCTTGTCGTCATCCACAAATAAGATTTCAAAATCCTCCATGAATCCCCTCCACCTGAAATTACTGATCAGGCCATACAACAATGCGGGTCTGATTCAGTGTGCCAATCTTTCAGCGGTTCTCTTCGGAACCTTTTTCCAGATTGTATCGCTTTATTTTTTCAACCAAGGTCGTTCTTTTTATCTTAAGAAGCTGAGCAGCTCTATTTTTTACCCAGTTTGTTTTCTCAAGTGCACTGATAATCAGTGCTTTTTCAAACTCATTGACAGCCGTGTTGAACGAAATCCCGCCACCGTGCGCTTCCAATTTGCGCTGCGCTACCCGCTCATTTTCAATTCTAAGTTTTTCGGGAAGATCTTCCGGTAATATTGTCTCGCCTTCGTGTAAAACAACAAGTCTCTCGATTAGATTCTTTAGCTCTCTCACGTTACCCGGCCAGGAATAATTTATCAAAATTTTCACGGCCGATTCGGATACAGCTTCGCAAGCGGTGAATTCACTTTCCGGCCGAACTGCTCCAAAAAATGGGAAACAAGAAAGGGAATATCGGATTTGCGCTCTTTTAAAGTCGGCAACATTATCGGTATCACATAGAGACGGTAAAAAAGATCTTCACGGAAATTTCCTTTTTGAACTTCTTCTTCCAAATCCCGGTGTGTGGCGGCAATAATTCTGGCGTCACTCTTGATGGTTCTATTGCCTCCGACACGCTCAAATTCACCTTCTTCAAGCACCCTTAACACTTTCACCTGCAGATCGGCGCTCATGTCACCGATTTCATCTAAAAAAATGGTGCCGCCTTTGGCCATTTCGAATTTGCCGGCTTTATCCGAGGTGGCCCCTGTAAAAGCGCCGCGCCGGTATCCGAAAAATTCGCTTTCCAGCAGGCCCTCCGGTGTTGCGCCGCAATTAATCTGGATAAATGGTTTGTCTTTTCGACCCGAGGCCTCATGAATGGCTCTGGCGATTAAACCTTTTCCCGTACCCGTCTCTCCGTTCAACATAATGGTAGTATCACATTCGGCGACCTTTCCAACCATCCGGAATATTTTCTGCATGGCGGAACCCTGACCGATGATGTCTTTAAATAGAACCTGGGGTGGTAATTTAATTGGAATAATCTTGTTTTCCAACTGGAGATTTGAATCCGTCATAAACTTACCCCCCGGATAATTGATTCCGCAGTCAACCCTAAATCAGGGAAACTGAATCAAACAGGCAAGCGAATCGGTGGCAAACGCCTAACCTTAAAATTTAACACATTGCCGCTAAGATGCCGTTTAACATTAAAAAATAAAAATCCATCTGTATAAACCACCCTACTAGTGTATACAAAATCAGATAAAGTCAAGACAAGAATACTAGAAAATCATAATTCTTCAATACTTTAATCATATTTAATCCTAAAATTTATGCGTCTTGACTTCATAGAGCAAAACCTCTAAATTTAATGATTACCCTGGTTGCAAAAGCCGGAGGGTAAGCACGACATGGCAAAATCGACCTCATCCTTTGAATTCACCCGGTGGGATATCCGGGAAATACTGCTTTAACTATCAATTATAATAACAGACCATTAGCTATTCTTTGGCCTGTTGATTTTCCGACATTGGAGTTTAGTTCAACTGCGGTGTTTATTTTGAAAAAATCACTGAAAATAGCGGTTCGGGATCTAATTGCGCACGTGTTGCGCACGGGAGATCTGGCATTTGAATTTTTTTCCTCCACCCGTCCGGTAGATGCCATTCGAATCCATCAAAAAATTCAGCAATCCCGTCCGGAAAACTATACGGCTGAAGTTGCCGTCTCCCATCAGATTGAAACTGAGCTGTTTACTTTAACTGTCGGCGGCAGGATCGACGGAGTCTATCTTGAACCGGATAGGGTCTTGATTGAAGAGATAAAAACAACCACCCGCAGCCTGGAGCATTTTGCAAATAACAAGGATCCCCTTCACTGGGGCCAGGTTAAATGCTATGCCTACATCTACGCTAAGGAACACAATCTAAGTGAAATCGGCACACAGCCTGACCTACTATCAGGTAGATACCGGAGAAATCCGTAAGTTTGAACAGCAATTTACCTCAATTGAGCTGGAATCATTTTTTCAAGATCTGGTCACCGGTTATCTTCAATGGGCACAAACTCTTGTAAACTGGGAACTATTGCGTGATGAATCCATCCGCAAGCTGCAATTTCCTTTCGGTCATTATCGCCCTGGGCAGCGGGAGATGGCGGTGGGTGTTTACCGGACAGTCAGAAATGGCAGCCAGCTGTTGGCCCAGGCCGCCACCGGTATCGGAAAAACCATGGCGGTCATTTTTCCGGTGGTAAAAGCCATGGCCGAAGGGTTGAATACCAAAATATTTTACCTGACAGCCCGCACCACCGGAAGGATCGCTGCGGAAAAAGCGCTGGACGAATTGCGCAAAAAACAGCTCAAACTCAAATCCCTGACCATCACCGCCAAGGACAAGATCTGCTTTAAACCCGAAAATGCCTGCAATCCGGAAGAATGTGAATTTGCCCGCGGATACTTCGACCGGGTCAATAAGGCCCTAAAAGATATGTTTCACCAGGATGCCTTCACCCGGCCGGCGATAGAAGCAGTGGCACGGTCTCATCAGGTCTGCCCGTTTGAGTTTTCCCTGGAACTGTCGTACTGGGCGGACTGCATTATATGCGATTATAATTATGCTTTTGATCCGAGAGTCTTTTTGCGTCGCTTTTTTCAGGAAAAAAACAACAATTACACGTTATTGATAGATGAAGCGCATAATCTGGTCGACCGGTCGCGGGAAATGTTTTCGGCCGAAATTTTCAAGCAGCCGGTGCTTGATGTGCGACGCGCCCTTCGAAACGAGCTTCCCCGCGTATACAAGATTCTTGGCAAGATTAACTCCTGGTTGGTCACGGAGAGAAAAAAATGCGAAGAACATGGCCGCGGACGTTATACGAAACAGCCGCCGGATGATCTATTTCCCATGTTGAGCGGATTTCTTGGAATTGCAGAACGTTGGCTGTCCTTCAACATCAAAGCTCCGTTTCGCGAAGAATTGCTTGACTTGTTTTTTGTAGTCTCGGCATTTATGCGGGTAGCGGAACATTATGATGAGAGTTACGCGACCTGTTATGAAAAATTAAAAAAAGATCTGAAACTCAAGCTGTTTTGCATCGATCCTTCCATCCAGTTGGAAAATGCCTTGAAACGCTGCAGGGCTGCAATCTTTTTTTCAGCCACCATGACCCCCATGCCATATTTCAAAAAAATCCTGGGCTGCAATGAAGACGCCGCCGCTTTAACTATCCCCTCGCCGTTTCCCGGCGAAAATCTCACTCTTTTTGTTTCCGACAGAATTTCCACCTTTTATCGAGACCGTGAAAAAACCAGACTGCAGGTCTCACAGGCTATTTGCACCCTGATTAATCAAAAAAAAGGCAACTATCTGATTTTCTTTCCGTCTTATGAGTATTTGATGATGGTATTTGAATCATTCAAATCCCATTGCCCCGACAGCGAAATTATGCTTCAAACCCCGGGTATGAGCGAATCCGAGAGAGACGAGTTTCTAAACCGCTACAGGCATGCCTCTCCCACGTCCCTGGTGGGATTTGCCGTGATGGGAGGCATATTCGGCGAAGGCATTGATCTGGTGGGCGAACGGTTGTCCGGAGCCGTCGTGGTGGGTGTCGGTCTTCCCGGAATTTCGCTGGAAAAAGAATTGATCAAGGACTATTTTACCCACACCCATAACGCGGGCTTTGAATATGCCTACCAGTATCCGGGTATCAACCGCGTTTTTCAGGCCGCCGGACGGGTAATCCGCACCGAAAACGACCGCGGGGTCGTTCTTTTAGTTGACCAGCGCTATGCCACCCATCGCTATCGATCTTTGCTTCCCGTTGAATGGGAACCTATTAGAGTGCGGGATCAGGAGCAGTTTGCCGAAGATTTGCAGCGGTTCTGGAGCCAAGAAAACAGATGACAGAGGTCGGATGACAGATGACAGATGACCGGGAGATCGATGGATGACAGAATAATCAGATGCCGGATGCCGGAAATACCGCCTGTTTGTATTTTCACGAATCAAATATATGTTGTTAGCATCATACGCCAAAATTATATGGCCTTGCAGCTGCCTCTATGCCTTCATAGACCTAAGTGGCGGGCTTTGGTTGCCCGCTCCCCAGACCTTTAGAGATACCGTGTGCAGGGCATAACGCTCAGGATAATTAACCTGGATTAAACATGCATAGGTTGCGCAGAAACCTTTATAAACCGATCACCCTTCTATTAACGATGATTGAAGATGCCTTGAAAAGAAGCGAAAATCAGCCTGTTTGACAGTAACGAATAATATCCATAATAATTCAACCATATGTTGACTGTGCTTAACCATAACGAAGAAAAGTTTAACAATGACTGCGCAAGATTTCATCGAAACGATCATAACCATCTTAACCATCAAAACGAACTAAACCCGCATGAATATTTATCGCAATTGGTTTCTGGCCAGTCGTCCGTGGTCTTTTGCAATGACCGCTATCTCTGTCAGCGTCGGAGGCGCTCTCGGCGCCATAGACGGGAGTTTCTCCTGGGCTTTGTATCTGGTTACTTTGCTTGGCACAATTTTGTTGCATGCCGCCACTAATTTGATCAACGATTACTATGATGTAAAAAGTGGCGTGGACACCCGGGAAGTTTCCACCGCCCAGTACCGGCCGCACCCTCTGGTGGAAGGAAAACTGAATGCCGGGCAGGTGCGCAACGTGGCATTCGTTCTTTACGGCTTGTCCACGGCCATCGGTATTTATCTGGCGGCAACCCGTGGATGGGAACTTCTGTGGATTGGTTTGATTGGCGCGTTTGGCAGTTTAACCTATACGGCTCCGCCGCTAAAATACAAATACAGTGCTCTGGGAGAAATATCCGTCTTTTTAATGTGGGGACCGCTCATGGTGGCGGGCTCCTATTTTGTCCAACGCCAGGCTTTCAGCATGAATGCCTTCTGGATTTCCCTCCCCTTTGGGGTTCTTGTAGCGCTGGTGCTGTTGGCCAACAACATCCGCGACATCATCCATGACCGCGATAAAGGCATTTTAACCCTGGCGATTGTCCTGGGTCGGCGCAAAGGCCTCCTGTTGTATGCGACCCTGGTGGTACTGGCCTACCTGGGTATCGTCCTGATGTCTTTTATCGGACCGCTTTACCTTTGGTCTCTGATTGTCCTGCTGTCAGTGCCCCTGGCTTTTCGTCTGCTGCATCAGATGATGAAGCAGGTACCGGCGGATGCAGATGCACGCACCGCACAATTGGACACGGCATTTGGTGTACTGCTCGTCATATCTCTGGTTCTGGAGGGTGTGTTTTGAATCGCGTTGAATTTCGACCCGGTCCGCTGATCGGGACTGTTTTGCTGGCGTTAGTATTGTGGTTTGTCACATTTTACCTTACCTGGGCCACTTTCTGGATAAAGATTTCGTTTTCGGCGGCCACCCTGGCCATACTGTCTCTCTGGCTGCAGCCCAACCGAAAAGAACATCTGAAATTTAATATGAACGCCTTCATTTTAGGCCTTTTATCAGCCTCAGTGTTGTATCTGATTTTCTGGGTCGGCAAAATGGTTTCAACCCTTCTCTTGGATTTTGCCGGTTCGCAAATCGGGGGGATATATGACAAGGGGGCCGGAACACCCATGTGGGGGATTGCGCTGTTGCTCTTTTTTATCACCGGACCCGCTGAGGAGCTTTACTGGCGAGGATATTTGCAAAAAAACCTGATGGTTCGTTTCGGTCAATGGCAGGGCTGGCTTCTGGCAACCACCATCTATGCGGGGGTCCACATATGGTCGTTTAATTTTATGCTTATCGGGGCTGCCGGAGTGGCCGGTGCCTTCTGGGGGGCCATGTATTGGCGTTTTAAGAACCTGGCGCCGGTAATTATTTCCCATTCCATCTGGAGTACGGTTATATTTGCCGTTTTCCCGATGTAGATGTTCGTTGGATCGTTTGTTAGTTGGATGGTTTGTGATCGTTTAGATGGTTTTGTTCGTTGGGTTCGTTGAGATGGTTGAGAAAAGACCGATGGAAAAGGGAAGACCGCTTCGCTTAGGAAGAGGGACGACAAAAAAGCCTTGCGCATAACTTTCAGATGTCTCGATAGTGCTAATCGTTGATTTGTTGTTTTTCGTCCATCTTCGCTCGACCTTCCTTCGCCTTGATCACATTGAAGCGCTCTTCTCACCCTCTAACTCGTTTCACTTCTATCCTTGCCACCTTCTGCCTTCTAAGCCTCTTTACTTCGTTCCGCCTTCCCCATTCACCCTTCCGAATTCCCCATGCTCTCTGCCATCTCTTTAATCATATCCAGCAACGGCGGTTTTAACGTCCGCCATTTGGGTTCAATGGCTTTGTCCCGATGCCAGTTGAATTCAACAAGGTCGTATTTTTCCGCAATCGTATGCTCTTGATGCTGACCGTAAACGGTCTGCGGATAATACTCGATAAACAGCATCCGATGGGGTTTGATGTTGAATTCCCTGGTAATACTGGTAGCGATATGGCCACTGCAGCTTCTTACCGACATCGGGCTTCCGACAACATCCGAGACAATAACGATCATCGGCCTTAGATGTGCCAATCCCTTTGTGTTACCCTTTTTGAGATCAAAGATACGCAACCGGCATTTCCCACTGGCCAAACGCAACCTTCCCCCCCAGCCTTCCCAGGAGTAAATGTCATCATAAATCAGCATTAAAAAACCTCGGGTTTTGTCAGTTGTCTGTTGTCAATGGCCGGCTGTTTTTTGCGAATCGTTCCATATTTGGCAGTAAGGATCCGATATCGCCGATCTCATAACAGGCTTTTTGGCAACAGAGGTCCCCTGAACGCCCCAAGGAAACGTCAAAGTTGATGATAACCCAGCTAGATTGAAGCAATTCACTATTAAGCTTATGAGGGATCGTTAGTTGGATTTCAATCTTTAGATATGGTAGATGGATTCGGTTTTTGGCCCACGCCTTTTAATAATGCAGTGATTAAGTTGAGTGATGGAATAGATTCTATTGATGTTAAAATTAACCGGTATACTGACGTTGATGATAATCCCGAACCAATGTGGCCAGTTGATATAGTAGGCTGTGCACAACAGTATACCACAAATGTTCCACCTGACGATGGCTATCAAATAATGTTAAGGTTTTATGGTGACATTCTGCCCCCAGGTACATTGCCAGTTGAGTTAACAGTGTTCACTGCAAAATTAATTGGTTCCAAAGTTTTACTAAGCTGGACAACTGCAAGTGAATTAAACTACCAAGGATTTGAAATTGAACGAAATGTAAATAATACTAACTGGAATATTATTGGTTTTATAAAAGGCGCAGGAACAACAACAGAACAACAGAATTATATTTATAATGATGATATTAAATATTTATCAAACGGTACTTTAAGTTATAGAATTAAACAGATAGATTTCGGAGGTAACTTTGAGTATTCGGATGTAATTGAAATATCTAGCTTTGCAAAATCTTATGAACTCAGTCAAAACTATCCCAATCCATTTAATCCAACTACAAATATTCAATTTGTCATCCCGAGCGGAGTCGAGGGAATTACCACACTCAAAGTCTACAATATTCTAGGCAAAAAAGTAGCAACACTAGTAAATGAATTAAAAGAACCCGGTTCTTACAAAGTAGATTTCAATGCCGCCAATCTTCCAAGTGGTGTGTATTTCTACAATTTAAAAACAGGAAACTTTACTGCTACAAAGAAAATGTTTCTTCTAAAGTAGAGACGAGAAGATGAAAAAACGTAAGATGAGAAACAATCATAAAGAAATTGTAGAAGCGCATGGTGATGCGTCTCTGATTAAAATATTTAAGAGAAGAGGTAAAAATGAATCTCAAAATTTTTCAATATATAGTTTTAATAATTGCATTGTTTACTACTGTAACAATTGCACGATCAGATTGCAATGGAGTTTATGTTAAACTTTATTACCAAAATTCTGATGATTTAGAATTGCTTAAAAGTATGGACATTGAAATTGGAAGAAAAATAAATAATTCCTATTTCCAAGCATATCTAACTGAATGCCAATTAGAAGAAATAACCAATGAGGGAATTAAGGTCGAGATAGTACATTATCCTCAAGATAAAATTCTTGTGGATCCTGAATATCATACTTATGAAGATCTATTATTGAATCTTAACTATTATTCATATTTATATCCAAACATCACGAGCCTACAAACAATTGGTTTTAGTCAATTACAGGGTAAGTCAATTCCTGCTATAAAAATTTCAGATAATCCTCAGATAGATGAGGATGAACCAGCCGTTCTTTATGATGGACTGCATCACGCTCAAGAACCTCAGAGTATGGAAGTTTGTCTGGCACTTATAAATTACTTACTGTCCAATTATGAAATAGATTCATCTGTGACTAGTTGGATTAATAATAGTCAAATTTGGATAGTACCAATTATGAATCCAGATGGATGGAATTATTTAGTTAATGAGAATCTTTCATCGCCCTGGTGGAGGAAAAATCAGAGGGATAATGATACAAATGGAATATTTACACCAGACTATGATGGAGTTGATATAAACAGGAATTATGGTTTTTCATGGGATAATGGGGATTCTGATCCGTCCTCAGATTTATACAGGGGGCCATTTCCATTTTCTGAGGGTGAAACAAAAGCAAAAAGAGCTTTAGCGAAAAACCAAAATTTTGTATTATCCATAACATATCATTCATGGGGTCAATATGTTGGGGCAACGACTAATTTTGGTGGTTATGCACCCCCGGATTCAAGTTTAATCATAGAGATGTCAGATAGTATTTCTAGTAGAATTCCTCGGTTCAACTCTAATAATACTTATGATTATGCAACTGTCCCTTGTGATGGTGGTTACAGTGATTGTTGGATGTATGCAATAAACGGGTGTATAGAGTTTACAGTTGAAACATCACCTGAATGGATGTCATTATTTCAAAATGCATTGCAAATTGCTCAAGATAATATACAAGGTGCTTTATACCTTCTCAAAAAGATTACAAATGGACCTGGTATAACAGGTCATATAACTGATTCTGTAACAAATGAGCCACTGGTGGCAAGAATAAAAATTCTTGAACTTGAAAAATCATATCATGAAGGCATAATTGAACCAAGATTAAGTGATAGTTTATACGGAAGGTATTATAGACTTTTACATCCTGGAAATTATACTGTAGAATTTTCAAAAACTGGATATCAGGCAGATACTCTATATTTTGTTCAAATATTAGAGAGTGGGTTTAAGGAACTGAATATACAGTTAAATCCAAACGCAACTGATCTCAAAGATGAGTTAAAAGTTCTGCCAAAGTCATATTATTCATCTCAAAATTATCCAAATCCTTTTAATCCTTTAACAAAAATTAAATACTCAATACCAAAGCAAAGTAATGTCAGCTTAAAAGTATTTGATATACTTGGCAATGAAATAGCTGAATTAGTAAATGAAAAAAAACCGGTTGGAAATTATGAAGTCCAGTTTGATGCAGCTAAGTTATCAAGCGGAGTTTACTTTTACAGAATACAAGCAGGCGAGTTTGTTAAAACTAAAAAGATGGTTGTACTCAAATAAAACAAGGGGGCTAGGGCCCCCAATATTTCCAAGTTATAGTTAAGTATATTCCAAATGCTTTAAATTTAAGACTTTACATCTGATTTGATTTTTATTGACACTCTACTATAACTTTTATATAATCAATTCTCTACTATCTACAACCTTGAGGAAACGTTCTGACGTTTTTGTATAGAACAGTTTTCTCTCCTACCTTTTGTGCTTCTC
Organism: uncultured Desulfobacterales bacterium; assembly: GCA_942490765.1. Taxonomy (GTDB): domain Bacteria; phylum Desulfobacterota; class Desulfobacteria; order Desulfobacterales; family 4572-123; genus 4572-123. The sequence continues at coordinate 159,306 of CALNYM010000037.1, forward strand.
CCAAGGCGTTAAAATTTAAAAATTAAGTTTTGGAGGCAGCTATGAGATCAATTAAAAAGGTAATATTCCTTTGCTTGATTTTTTTAAGCTGGCAAGTAAATTCTCAAGTCAATTTTACCCTTCAACATCACCACCACACGATTATACCATCAGACAATTCATTTCCGGTTCATTTAAATTCAATGGGTCAATTTAGCAATTCTGCAGAAAACAAATTCAGAACATTAATTAAAACTTCAACATTTGATAATGGGTCTCTTCTGGTCTCCGAAATTTGTCAAATATGGGAGATAACAAATTGGGTTAATGATTGGGAAAAATTATTTACGTATGAAGTAAACAACAACCTAATTGAAGAACTGCAAATGGATTGGGACAATGACGAATGGAAAAATGAACAAAGAAAATGTTATCAGTATGATGTTAACAATAATTGTACTGAAGAATGTTGGCAAATCTGGACAGGTACAGAATTTATAAATAGCAGCACAACATTGTTTAGCTATGATGCTTCAAATAATTTGATCGAAGAATTACTTCAAATTTGGTTAGATAATAATTGGGTAAATGAATCTAGGATAACGGCTGTATTTGACATAAATAATAATGGGATAGAAAAAATCGAACAGATATGGGACGGAGTCATTTGGGAAAATTTCGACAAA
>CALNYM010000038.1:0-8036 GCA_942490765.1 uncultured Desulfobacterales bacterium
AAAAAACGGTTTCCCTGGGTGAAACGGATCACCTCTTATACACGCTCTCATACGGTGTGCCCGTATCCGCGATAGGGATCTTCCGGTCCGTGTTCCATGCCGATCTCAATCGAATTCACATCGGACTCGAGTCCGGCTCGGACGCGGTTTTGAAGAAAGTCGCCAAAGGGGTTACCAAAGCTGGTCAGATCAAGGCGGGGCAAGATCAAACAGGCCGGCATGGAACTGTCTGAGTATGTGATGCCGGGCCTTCAGCAGGGCGCTTTCAAGGAATCATGCTCTGGAGAACCGCCGATGCGCTGAACCAGATCAATCCGGATTTTTTATCCGCTGCGTACCCTTGCGATTCCCAACCGGGTACCGTTGTTTGATGCCTGTGCCCATGGGCTGTTTGACAAATGCAGTGATCAGATGACGGCCAGGGGAGATCTTGCTGTTTCTCGAAACCCTTGAAGGGGTTACCAGCCGTATCAAAAGCGACCATGTCCTGAACCTTTTCCAGGAAATAGAGTGGCGCCTGCCCGATGACAAGGCGTCGATGATGGCCGTTATTCAAACCTTTTTAGCGCTGCCGCCGGAAAAACAGGCCATTTTTCAGATCGGCCGCAGGACCGGGGTTTTTTCAGCCCTTGCTGACATGCAGGACCCGTATCTTGTGGCCAGAGCCGAAGAAAATTGCAGAAAATTGGACGTTACACCTGAAAATGTGGATGACATCATCGATGAGCGGATGAAGCGGTTTGTTTAGTCATTTTTTTTTCAGGAAGACCGATAAATTTTTTTTTCCGGATATTTCACCGCAAAGGCCTTGACATTAGAAATTAAAGGCACTATTGACCTTGCAATGTGGACAGGATCTCATATCCGGATACTGTCGGGCGCAGGAGTTGGTTACGGAGGAGAACCGGATTATCATCTCTTTCATTCTACTGCCGGTGCCGGGGATTTTTTTGCACTTATCAGTGAGGACATGTAAATGGGAAAGCTAAGGTTAAAGGAACATAAAATAGAACGGGGTGGTGTAAGGGTGCGGTATCTGCGTGCACTTTTGTCCGAAATCCGTTTTAGAACTTGATGACGACGACAAGGTTTTTGCGGCCCGACCGGAAGATTGTATCGCCTGCAGGCTTTGTGAAATCAGATGTCCGGACCTTGCCATCGAAATCGTGACGGAACCGGAAGAATAATAATCGTTTTTTTCGGTTGAATGGATGGCGATAAAAAATTAAACAATCATTTAAACCAGGGCGTTATTATGAGTAAAAAAAATGTGAAATTTATTCAGGGTAATGAGGTCTGTGCGGAAGCGGCGTTGTATGCCGGGCTGGGTTTTTTTGCAGGCTACCCCATTACGCCTTCGACTGAAATTGCCGAACATCTGGCCAAACGCCTCCCCGAAACAGGGGGGCGGTTTATTCAGATGGAAGATGAAATTTCTTCCATGTGCGCCATTATCGGTGCTTCCCTCACCGGCAGCAAGGTGATGACCGCCACCAGCGGACCGGGGATTTCCCTGAAACAGGAGGCCCTTGGATATGCCGTTATGGCCGAGGTTCCCTGTGTCATCGTCAATGTCCATGCGGGGCGGTCCTTCCACCGGTACTTCCCACCCATGGCAGTCAGGGGGATGTGAATGCAGGCCCGGTGGGGGTGCCACGGAGATCATTCCATCATTGTCATGACCGCTTCCAATCATCAGGATGTTTTTGAAGTTACGGTGGAAGCCTTTAACCTTGCCGAGACCTACCGGACCCCGGTTATTCTTCTGTTTGATGAGGTAGTGGGCCATACTGCGCGAAAAAGTGGTGATTCCTGAACCCGGGGAGATTCCCCTGGTGGATAGATTGCGCACCTCGGTCAAAGGCGGGGTGGATTATCATCCGTACCTTCCCCGGGAAGACGGCCGTCTGCCCATGTCGGATTTCGGCGGTGTGCATCGGTATAATGTCACCGGTCTGTTCCATGACATGTGGGGGTTTCCCTCCACCAATCCCGAGATTGTCTACGGTCTGATGCGTCATCTGGTGGATAAGCTTGAAAACCGGGTGAATCAGATTGCCCGGTACAAGGAATTTTATCTGGAAGATGCGGAACGGATTCTAATTTCCTACGGGTCTTCGGCCCGTTCGGCCCTCCATGTGGTGGAAAATAGGCGTGCACGGGGCGAGCGTTTGGGGCTTCTGGAACTCCAGACCCTGTGGCCGTTTCCAGCCGAAATGATACGGCGGAAGTGTTTGAACGCCAAATCCGTGGTGGTGGTGGAAATGAACATGGGCCAGATTGTCCAGGAGGTTAAAAAGGCGGTTGCTGAGCCTGAGAAGGTGTTTTTGGCCAACCGGTTTGATGGGGTTTTCATAACTCCCACGGATATTATGAATATTCTGCGGGTGATTCAGGGAAAGGGAGTTTGATCAATGGCGATTAAAGATTATATCAGGGAAAGATTTTTCCCCCATATGTGGTGCCCCGGATGCGGGCACGGCATTGTCCTCAATAGTCTGTTGCGGGCCGTTGAGCGCCTGGGAATGAGCAAAAACGAGATTGTCATGGTGTCCGGTATCGGTTGCAGCGCCCGGATTTCCGGATATGTTGACTTTCACAGCATGCACACCCTGCATGGACGGGCACTGGCCTTTGCCACCGGTATCAAGATGAGTCGGCCTGAGTTGAATGTGATCGTCCCCATGGGGGACGGTGATGCCCTGGCCATTGGCGGCAACCATTTTATTCATGCGGCCCGGCGCAATATCGACATCACCGCCATTGTGATGAACAACCGTATTTACGGCATGACCGGGGGCCAGTTTTCACCGCTTTCCGGCGTCGGTGCCATGGCCTCGACGACCCCTTACAGCAATATCGATCATGATTTTGATGTTGTGGAAATGGCCAAGGCCGCCGGTGCTTCCTTTGTCGCCCGGACAACCGTTTACCATGCACAGCAGGCAACGGATCTGATCCGGCAGGCTATTATCCATGAAGGGTTTTCAGTGGTGGAGATTTTATCCCAGTGTCCCACCCAGTTCGGAAGGCGCAACAAAGGGGGCAGTGCCGCTGAAATGATGGAGTCTTATAAACGAAATACAACGCCCATTGGATCCAAGGCTAAAAAGGAAAATCCGAATTTGCTCGAACGGGGAATTTTTGTTCAAAAGGATGTGCCGGAGTATTGCAATGAATATGCTAAAATTATCGATCGGGCGATGAAAGGGCAATAATCATGGAAAGATGCAGGATCGTATTTTCTGGCTCCGGCGGTCAGGGTGTGATAACCGCCGCTGTCATCCTTGCCGAGGCGGCAGCTATTTATGAAGACCTGACCGCAGTGCAGTCCCAGAGCTATGGTGCTGCGGCCCGGGGGGGCAGCACCCGCAGTGATGTCATTATTTCGGACTCGGTCATTCATTACCCCAAGGTCATCCAGCCCAATGTGCTGGTCTGCCTGACCCAGGAATCGTATACCAATTTTTATCCCATCATCCGGCCCGGCGGTCTTCTTTTGACCGACAGCCGGTATGTGAAACTGGAAAAGAAGGTGGACGCCCGGCAGATCCAACTGCCCATGTATCGAACGGTTATGGAAAAAATCGGCAAGCCCATTGTGTTCAATATCTGCATGCTCGGTGCACTGGGGGTGCTGACCGAACTTGTCCGGCCCGAATCGATCATGAAAGTACTGGAAACCAGTATTCCTGAAGTATTTCTGGAGATGAACCGCCAGGCACTGGAAATCGGCAGCAATCTTGCACAGGCATATATAAAATAATAACTTGCCTGTTGGCTTTGCGGATGATATTTAATATTGTTATTTAATCCGTCTGCTACACCGAATTTTGAAGTGGTAAACGGATGGGGTGTTTGTGTTGCGGCCCGGTTTGTATGGGTGTAACCACATCGGGCCAGGCATTCAGAACAAAAATAACAATGGGTATCAGGGTAATCATATGAGCGAAGCTTCAAAGGATGACTATGCCGGCATTGCCAGACTGTTTGATGCGGTTCAGCTAAAGTCCTATTTTATAAATTATTTGTATTTTATCACCGGAACCGAGGTTCTGATTTTTGTCTTTACTTTTTTCAGTCACCTGCGCCCTGAAAACGGGCCGTTTCCTGGAAATTTTATTTCTATATCTCCTTTATTGTTCCCATTGCCATGACGTTTCTGCTGGGTATTTTCATCCTGGCATTTAATAAATATGTGTATGGCAAAAACCCTGCCAGTGAAACAGATTCCGAATCCAGCCCCGATACCGCTTCGGTTGAAAATACGGTCAAAACCAGGCTGTTTATCAATTCCATGCGGACCATTCCGTTTCTTCCGGTTTTGTTTTTTATTATTCTGGGGTCCGTCATTTTTTATAAACTGGATGTTATTTTTCTTTTTGTCGCCAATGCCGGTGAAAAGGCGGTCAAGTATTCCCTCATGGCTGTCGGTATCCTTCTGATTGTAGCGGCTGTTATCGGCGTGGTCTGGATTATCGTCAACTACAAGCTGCGAAAGCAGCATCTTGAAAATCAACATCACTATAAAAACGAGGTGATGAACAACCTGGGGTTGCTGATTCTGGACAATAAGATCATTGATAAGAACGGCCGGGTCATCTCGGATGGGCACACCAGTCTTCTGGAGATGAATAAGACGGATAAGGAACGCTTTCAATTTCTCCCCCCACCGCAATAGCGTCCCTTTTCGGCAACAGACAGATATCGGGTCATCCGTGTTTATGCCCAGGCCCGATATTCATTTTCAGCAGGAATGATAAACAAGGTGTTGTATCCCGATAACAAAAGATCGGCTAATGCCGCTATCCGACACGCTGAGACCGGCCTGGCCATCCGGGGTTGCTTTGTTTCCGTTTTCAGCGGGCTTATCCTTCTGGTGATCACCTTCCATATTCTTGAAAACCATGCGATACCGGCTCATTTTCGCCGATTTGTCTATGCCGGGGCACTACTGCTGGTGCTGTTTTCAGTGATCGGTATCTACAAGGGGTTTTTGTTTTATAAGAATTATCGTTTCAGGAAAGGCGCCAAAGATACCCTGCACCTCATGTCCCTCATGGAAGATTGTCTGCACAGGGATTGCGGCCATCTGACGCAGCAGGTCAGCGGACAGGAAAATTTCGGTCTTTCCACGATGCATACCCTGCTGCATGCCAAACTGGCCGATATTCTGGCCGATGACTGCCCCACCATGGTCGATATCCAGGATAGGTACCGAAAGATAAGGCGTAAACAGAAAAACAGGGCAGGATTCAAAATACTGTTTAACACCCCGGAAGAGTATGCGCAGAGAGCGCTCCCCTTGAATTTGATTTGATTTCAGAAGCGGTCACCCGTAATTATTATCAGCTTGAATCAGAATTCGACGCACTGAAGGCATCGCGAATGCGGCTTTTTACGGCCATGGGCGATTATTTTTTGCTTTTTTCGCTTTCGGAAAAGAGCCTTCAGTCGATTTTGGATAAACATCGTTACAACCCACCGGATCCGATGAAAACCATGAGAATCGCCTTTGCCGTCAAACTGATGGCGTATTTTGAAAATGCCGACGACCCCAACCCGTCTTATGTAAAGCTGAAAAACGATCTGGCGGCCCTGGCCGCCGAACGATTGCCGGTGATTTCCCGTCTCATCGAAGCGTATCAAGCCGCCTGGAAAAATTTTGTGGATGCCTATGATGGGATGAAGGCGCGGTCAAAGGGCCTCGACATCCGATAGCAAAGTAATGGGCATATTTTTCGAAGGCCCCATCAGCTGATTCATGGTAGAAATAATTTATGATGATGGCGTTTCAGTGATTTTAAAAAGGGGGATGGGCGAAGGGCAGAGATCGTTTATCTCCATTAGGTCTTTTTCGGCGCAGTATCCCTTTGAAATATAGCCCCGGTCCAGCCCTTTTTGCGTAATTATCTGGATGTGGGTGTGGTAGAACCAGTTGCCGTTTTCGTGAAAATCACCGATTTCGGCAAAGGCTGCACCCGCCGGGAACACGTTGCCACTCGCCGGCAGGCGGTCTTTGCACAGGTGCCCGTAGAAGCTGTAAAAGGTATCAAACCAGGGGCCCTCGTGCTTCAAGAGGACGTAGCCGCCATAGTTTCCCTCCCCGCTCTCATAACCGCTTTCTTCCACGGTGGCATCCAGGGGTGCATGCAGCAATGTGCCCAGACCGACGATCACATCCAGGCCCAGATGGATAAAACGCTGGTCGGCCACCATCTGGGGGCAGTCTCCGAGGAGGGTGTCGCGTCGTTCCAGATAGGGGGAAAATCCCCAAAAATAGTCCGATCCCATTTTTTCATATAGAACGCGCTGGAACTTTTTCTGGTCCCTCACGTCTATCCCCTGGAGCAGCGGACTGTCCGGGGAAAGATCCGCGACAAAGGGATCACCCGCCAAGTCGGAAAACACAGGCCGGTGGTTGATCTTCCGGCTGTAGAGCAAAAATGGATAATGCATGGAACCTCCTTAGGCGCTTAACAACCCAACATCGACAACGTTTTGTCGATAATTTTTTGTCGATGGTCAAGCCCTAATTTGATCTACCATGAAGGACAGGAAGGGCATGAAGGACAACATAATGATTTCTTCATGGTCTTCCTGACCTTCATGGTAAAAAATAGTTTTGAGTACTCTCCAAGTAATTGAGAATAGCGTCAAACTTGGAATTCATGGTTAATATCAGCTGTCCCAAGGGACCTCTGTTCCCGAGCAACGTCTCGGGAAACGCTTAGTAACTAAATTTTGAGATTCGTGTTTTTAATGTCAAAAAATAAAAAATCACAATAATCAAAATATAAATTCTTTGCCTGGTTAGGACAATGCAAAATCGGTTATTTTCAACAGACCGGTAACCGGCACGATGGGCTTTCCGTCAACATCTTCTTTGACATCTGCCGGCCAGGTGAAATCCGGTGACATGGACGTGAAATAGGCCAGGTCGTAGGGAAGCAGTTTGACGGCAAGCGCCGTGTCCCGGCCCACAATCGTGGAGGACAGGCCAAAATCAACTTCTCCCAGTGCGGTGCGGACATAATGTATTTTTCTGGGTATTTCTCGACCACTCGCCTTCCCGCCGGGGGGAATCTAAATAGGCCCCGGTGTGTATACCCCCGGGCTTCGTGATGCTCCCAACCCGCGGGCACAGGGTAGCACCGGCGAACCGGTCGTAAAAAATCATCATTGATATTTAGTGGGGGGGGGGCATTCGGGAGAGAAATCTCCGGACGTCCGTCAACTTTACCCACGAAGCGATGTCGATAATATCGTAAAGGGCGACCGGGTTTTTCCGGTTCCAGTGGTCCTGGATCGTCAGCCCGGCCGCATAGAGATGATGAAATTCAATGCCGGCCTTCCGGCAACCGTAGGCCAGTTTATGGATGGCATCCGGTGTATCGTTGATTCTGCCCAGCAGCGGGGTGTTGCAGTAAACCGTAATGCCCTTGTTGTTCAGCAGCCGGGTCAACCGGGTATGGGCCGGTCGGAATTCGTCGGCCACCAGAAACTGGGTCTCGATTTCCAGCCGCAGCGGCGCCACCATGGCCAGTTTGTTCAGATTGCCCAGTTTGTCAATGACCACCGGGGTGTAGCTTTCCGGTTCATAGTTAAACTTCAGGCTGCGCAACCGCACCGCATTTACATGGGGGATTTCATCGAGGGCGTGAACTATTTTGCTGATTTGAAATAACGATTCAACGGCATCTTTTGCGGAAACAATCACCACGTCGGTAATCCTATCGTCTCGTCGGATGTAATCCAGATCCGCTTCGATACAGTTGTCATCGATTTCCACCCGGGTTTCATGGACGCGTGAAATCGTTGAAGATCCGGTAGAGACAATCGATGGCGCGATCCTTTCACCGCGCCTTACCCTGGGCAGGATTGCATGGGTGTTTTCCGGTTGCGGCCGGTCCATGTTCGGCCTGATGGGCCGCGCGCCCAGAAAGAGGGATTCATCTCCGATTTGCGCCATGTACTGGATATCAATGGTGCCTTCGTCGTTGATCCGGATATTTTTCAAGTCATTGGCAATCGGT
>CALNYM010000039.1:0-72831 GCA_942490765.1 uncultured Desulfobacterales bacterium
AAAACCCATCTTCTGGTGCGTGGCCTGGAAGCCGGTGAAGACCTGGTTCAATTAGCCGGGGACAAGGGTATAGATGAAATTGTGATCGGCATCAAAAGAAGATCCAAAGTCGGAAAGCTGTTGTTTGGGTCAACGGCACAATATATCATCCTGCATGCGCCCTGTCCGGTGCTGACCATCAAGTAGCGGGTTTTTTATAGATGTAACCGATCCAATACCTGACCGCATGCAGAAAAATCATGCCTGCGAAAGCATTACAATCGATATGACGGCAAGGACCATGACACAGCATTTTCGAGGGGTGATCCTTTCCATTTTCAATCCGACCGAGAGCAGAAGTGCGACAATAAAACTCATGTTGGCGATGGGAATGACGACGCTGGCCTCGCCGTAGTTGACTGCCAGCATCAGAAAATTAGCAACCCCGAAAACCAGCAGACCTGACAATAGGGCATATGGAAAAACGTCAGGTATTGCCGACAAATTTTTTTCTCTGAAAAAAGCATATGCCGCCCCCCCGGCAATCCAGATTGATGAAATCAACACCAGCATGGTCTGCAGGTCCGCCCTGTGCAAAAGACCGGCTTTCGTGGTGATGCCGTAAAAGGCCCGCAGCAGAGATGCCGCAATGGCAATGGCATAGAATAAAAAACAACCGGAATCGGATCGGGACCTGCCGTCTTTCCGGTACAGAAAAACCACCGCCATAATACCGGCCATAATACCGGCCACTTTGAAGAACCCCAGTGATTCATCAAGAAGTATAAAGGAAAGGAAAACAACGCCGATCGTATTCAGGCGATAAATTGTTGAACCTGCACTGACATCAATCCGGGTCAGGCTTTCAAGCAGCAAAAGGTTGGACAGCGTAACAAAAATACCGGCCGCCAGACCAAACCCGATGCTGGGAAGATTGCAGACGAAATGACTGCCCTGCAGTTTGAATAACAAGACCTGAGCAATTGTCCAGACGATACCGATTCCGCAAATATAAGCCCCCAGAGACCGCTTTTTAAGCGTATATTTTTTAAATACAACGTCATTCACACCCGCGCATAAAAGACTCAAAAGAGCGAATACGGCCCCATAGCTCATGAATATATGATCCTTTTGCAGATACTATCTGCAGATAATATAAAAAAAATCAGACGGAACGAATACGCCCTGGCCAAAAAGAATGTGATTTACTTCGCATAGGAACCGTATTCATGAGCGGCCGTCACCGCGGCCCTTATGTTTTCCTTCGGTGTACTGGGCGCCAGGTTGCAAAAATAAAGCCACAGTCGTCCGTCTCTCCCTCCCACCTGAACGTAATGCCGGATCCTGGCGGAAATCTCTTCCGGGGACGCATTGTTCAAAAAAACCGCTCCGACACCCAGCAACAGCGGCAGATCATGCCTGTCCGCGTATTTTCTGTAAAATTCAGGCCCCAGGGTCGCCACATCAGGATCCTGGCCCTCCACATACAGCGGATTTGCCCGGCGGCGAAAATCCATAATCTTTTCAGGATTTTTTGAATACCGTTCACCGGTATGGTTGGGTACACACACATTCGGACCAACAGCCTCGCGAAGCCGTTCAATATAAGGGACAACCCATTGTGCCATCATTGTCTCATTGATCACAGGCAAAGATGCCAGCGCATCGGCACCGACAAATGCCGGCGCCTGGGGGAATTTATCTTTCAGATAAAGCAACCACGGGATCAAGACCTCTTCCGTCACACACTCAAATAAATTTCGTGCGAAATCCGGCTGTTCCATAATATCCATCAATATCTGTGAGATCCCCCGGATATTCGCCGCCAGACTGAATGGGGCACAAAACGCCGGTGAGGCCTTGCCGCCGGTCATTTTTTCAAAGAGCCGGTACATCTCCACCACCACAGGGCAGCGGGCGGCTTTATCGAAATCGGGTGTTTTAATCTTCCCCAGATCTTTTTGGTCCTGGATCAATGGATGAATGCGATCCACATCGGGCATAATATTTTCATCAAAAATCAAGCGCTGGCCAATTGCTTCGGCTTCGATATTATAGGCATCCAGATCAACAACCGGCACATCGATACCATACCTTTCGCAAATCTTGAAACTGCCGATGGTGATCAATTCGGGATCATGAAAAATTTTTTCCGCCGAAACCCCCATCTCCTCAGGGATCATCTCGCACAATTGCGCATAAATGGGAACCCGGTCCGGGATACCTTGTGCAGCCTGCTCCACCAACTTAAAACCTTCCTGAAACGAATAGTATTTGTCCCCATAATTATCCATCGTCCCCCCTGTCTGTTACATGGCAAAATTGACGGTCTCGTAAAAAGTCCAACTCCTGCGTTGTGCTGCATTTTGTAATCATTCAACGTACGATAAGTACGCCTCATGATTACAAAATTTGCACGCCTTGAATTTGAACTTTTTACGAAACCGTCTAAATCGGACTTTTTACGAGAACATCAAAATTGATCCATAATCCAATTGTTTTTCAAGCTACCTTACTGAATTTTTCTACCAATATGCAAAACAATTTTATGTCCATTTAAAAAGAGTAACTGCCAAAAAGGTTATGGCAATCCCCTGTCCGGCAATACGACCGCTTGGCGCCGGGTTTTTTGATCATCCGGATAAAGGTATCCCGGGGCGACCCATTTAAAACAGCGAGGAACTATATAAGGTATTGAATCAAGTCCTGCAACCGATTTTAATCTTTCAACCCGGCCACCGAATCCAACGCAACCTCCTCTCATTTTGACATAGCTACCGCCAGCCACTGAATACCAGTTGAGCGCATTTGAATTATCTAATAATATCGGTTACTCAACAAAGTCTCTGCCTGACGGTAAGCCCCAAATATGGAAAACAATTTCGGCCGAATAGCACTTGCACACCGAACATCGAGTATGTATAATACCGCAGGTAATGAAACCAACAATCTTTATAACCGGGCGTTATTATCATGAATCTTAATCAACTTAAAATTTTTTATATGGCGGCCAAAACATGGGAACCTCAGTTCTGCCGCCGCCGAACTCTTTATAACCCAACCCGCCATTACCAAAGGAATTCAGCGAATCCAGGAGTATTATGAAATAAAATTCGTTAATCATATCGGCAAAAAACTGGTTCTGACCGATGCCGGTGAGGCACTCTATGAGATTGCCGAAAAAATATTTGAAATGGAAAGCCAGGCCGATGAAAGTATCCGGGATTTTCAACAGCGGAAAAAAGGACACATTCGCATCCACTCCAGCGAAACGTTCGGCGGCTACTATCTGCATAATATCATCGTGCCTTTCAGCAAGGCGAACCCAATGATTCGTATTCTGGCCAATATTCTGCCCACTGAGCAGGTCGTTGAAAATGCGGCGTCACTTCACAATGATCTGGGGTTTATCAGTTATGCCGTGGAACATAAAAAACTGAAAATTACGGAGGTCATGTCGGACCGCTACGTTATTGTGGCCCCCCCGGGACATCGCCTCTCCCGGAAAAAACATATAGTGGCCGCCGACCTGCAGGGAGAATACATGGTGATGCATGAAAAGGAATCGGCGACCTACCAGGTTATGGACAATTTTGTCCGAAAAAACAATCTCGACACCTTCATCCCCCTGGAGCTTTCCAATAACGAAAGCATCAAAAGGGTGGTGGAACAGGGCATCGGTCTGGGGCTGATGTCTCGAAATGTCGTCAGCCGCGAAGTGGACGCCGGGCGACTCATTGCCATTCCGTTTACCGATCCCACCATGAAGCGAAAATTTTATATGGTCCATCACAAGGATAAATATATTTCCGAACCCCTGCGAAATTTTATCGATCTGATCCGGCAATGGGCTTCTGATTATCAGAACGCCAACCCCTGAGGCCGGAAAATTTATTTTTCGATGATGCATTACCGGATAAATTCTGATATGGATTCTGTGAATTTATTTTTTTATCCAAAGGATTCGATGCATGCAATATCCCTGTAGCGGAGTGATACTGGCAGGCGGTCTGAACCGTCGCTTTTCAGGCAAGGAAAAAGCATTTCTGCAAGTGGACGGGCAGCTTCTGCTGGATCGGCTCTACAATACGCTTGCCCCGATATTTGAAGAAATTATCCTGGTAACCAATACACCGCTGCATTACCTGCCGTGGGATCTGAATATCGTGACCGATCTTTTTGAAGTACGCAGTTCTCTTACAGGGATACATGCCGGCCTGTTCTATTCCACGTTGCCCTATTCATTTATTGTGGCCTGCGACACCCCTTTTTTAAAAAAAGATCTGGTGCAGGCCATGGTTGAACGAATTGACCCTAACTTCGATGCCATGATCCCCGAAACTTCGGCCGGCATGGAACCGCTGTGCGCCGTCTATTCAAAAAAATGTGTCGGCGCCATTGAAAGACACCTGTCTCAAAACAAGTTTAAAATCCGACGGGTTTTTAAGAAACACCGGATAAAAACGGTGTCCGATAAATTTTGTCGCACATTTGATCCTGATTTAAGCTCTTTTTTTAACATCAACACACCCCGGGATCATTCAAGCGCTGAAAAAAACATCAAGGAGTTTACATGAACAGCAACGACTTTATTAAAACCATCAAAAAACATCCAGAATATGACAAAGTGGGCATGATCCTCTGCCATAACGGCGTGGTCCGTGACACGTCACGGGACGGTCGCCGGGTGTCCGGACTTAAAATCAACGTCGACCATGCGGGTCTGGCCACGGTCATAGAAGAAAACAAGAAGAAACCGGGCATTATCGAAATTCTGGTTGAAATTGCAGAGGGTCGTAATTTGAAAGTTGGTGACGATGTCATGATGCTGGTTGTGGCCGGCGACATCAGAGACAACGTCATCAAAGTACTCCATGAAACCCTGAACGCCATCAAAACCACCGTTACCCATAAAACCCAGTTTTATATTGAATAGACGGCATCTGTCATGCCGCCTTAAAGGCAATTTTCACTTTATTGATTTTGCATCTGAGCCCCTTTGTTTCGCCGGCGCTGCCATAAGCATTCTCCCCTGGTGCATGCCGCGGCTTTTTCCTTGACTTTCGACGGTCTCTTTTTTTATAATCATACCATCCCAATGGAAAAGCGATTCAAACGCAACCTCCACCACTTCAGGCAACTTAAAAATTGTTCCTGCTGATACTGATACGATCTCTCACCGCCAATACTATTGTAAAATAACCGGCTCGCTAAATAAGACAGCACACTACCGGTAAGTGCGTATCTGCAAAACCAAAGAAGTGTTCACCTGCTGCAGGAGGCTATTCATAGTTTCTTCGAAAGGTGCCACGATAAGCCTCCAGGGGGTGATATCCGCCATGGAGGCTTTGTATTTTATGAAACAGGTATGGCACCAGTCGACCATATGCTTTCAGGGTCAACGCCCTTGACGGGAATCAATCGGTAAAACCGAGACGGGAGGAACAAATGGGGAATCAAGCCGACAATACATTCCAATACCACATGGCTGCCGTAAAAAAAGAAAAACGGATTTTTGAAAATGCCTTTTGCGGTGTTTCACGGATGATCCTTGAGAGCGATATTACAAAGGTTGTTGTAAACGGTAAAACAACCTTTGATTTCAGCATCTTCCGAACCGGCAACAAACATATCATCGGAATGTATGACGAACTCAACAGCTTTGTTTCTTATGTAAAGGATGCCGCCGAACGAGGCTCATCCAGTGAAATGGCCTATGTACTGGTGGGGGAACCCGGCAACGGAAAAACATTTTTCGTTGATTTTTTATGTTCCCGATACCGACAGTTCCTGACCCGACCTCAAAATCGAAAATATACGTTCCGATTTAAACGGATGGATGACATCGGCGGCTACGGCAAAATAAAAGCCATTGAATCCCAGACCTACGAAGATCCCATGATACTGGCCATGAACATGGTGGACAACCCGGAAGAAAATAAAGAACTGCTGGGAAGGAAATTTGGATTTTCAGACACCCGGATCGAGACTTTTTATCAAGACTATCGACCATTGGGGGCCTGCACGGGATATATCTGGAATGATATTCGCACCAAAACGGACGGGGAACTTGATACCATGCTCGATTTTGTTGAAATCGTACCGGTTCCGCTCACCGAAAGCCTGGGGACCGTTACCGGGAAATACCCGGCGAAAGACAAAATCACCTCTTCGGCCGTGGACCTGCTGGGGGAGGAATCCATCCAGCGCCTGCTACACATCAGCGACACCAACAACCCCTACCGGTTCGATCTGAGACGCGGCGCCCTGGCGCGGGTTGCCGGCGGCGGCATTCATTTCAGCGACGAAATTTACAAAAACAAAAAAGACCTCGTACAGGTTTATCTGGGGGTTATCCAGAACCGGAGCATTGAAATCGACGGTTTTAAATGGCCCATCGACACGTTGATCATCGCCACCAGCAATAATATGGAATTCCATCGGTTTCTCGCTGAAAAAGAGGAGGCCCCCATTGTTGACCGCTGTCGCATCTGTTACGTTTCCCATAATACCAACTACAAACTTCAGAAAGACCTCACCGACTATGCCATCGGCAGTAAAACAAGAACCACCCTTGCCGGTGAAGCGCTTCATCAGGATCCCAATTTAAACTATGCCGTATCCATCGCCGTTGTACTGACCAGGCTCCCGCGCTCTGAAAAACTGACCCCTGTGGAAACCATGAAGCTGGCAGCCGGAGAAGTTGCCGGCGAAAAAAGTATCAAAACCCTGGCCGAGGTCATCGACACCCTTAACCAGGATCCGGAAATCATTAACCGGTTCGGCCAGAAAGGAATGGGGCAGCGGAACCTTGGAAGGGCCATTCAACTCTTGCTGGAAAGCTCGGAAACCAACGAGGGGTGCTGCATGTTTGCCTGCGATATCTTTAAAACCCTTGAAAGAATTGTCCTGGACTATGTGAACGATGCCAATGACCGGGCCAAATACCTGGAAGATTTAAAAATTGCCAAGGGATTATACCGCGAACGGATCATGACCGAGATGTTCAATGCCTATATGGATGAGCCTTTTGCCATTCGCCGGGATGTCATGAACTACGTGAATATGATTATCGGCATCGACGCCGAAAACCTGGGCCCCGATCAGATGTGGAAATACAAGGACCCCCAGACCGGGGAGCTGAGGGCTTTGAAAATCGATGATCGCTATATCAAGAGTGTCGAAGAAAGAATGGGACTTAAAACCGAAGAGCAACGGGAAACCTTTAGAACCTCCATCCGTAAGATTTACGGTCAGAAAATTTCAGTTTCCCCGGATTATGATTTCATGGACAATCTGGAACTGGTCAAGGCCGTTACCGACGTGCGCCTCAAGTCCGACATTGCCGGAACCGGAAGCCTCATCGGCGCCCTGGCAAACCGTACGAATGAGGAAAACCAGAAACTTTACGACCGGATGGTGAGCACCATGCTTGACAAACTCCACTACTGCCGGACATGTGCCCAGAAAACCATCGAATATTTCTGTACCCAGGAGGATGAAAAATAATGGGTTTTTCTATTTATGGTGTTAATGATCTTTTTTCATTGCAGGCCATGCAGGCGCCGCATGTCTCCGTCACCACCTGCCTCCATTCACTGGATGAACTACTGGAAAGAGACAAGCAGCGGGAAGCAGATGGCTTCCCCCGCAAAATCCGCGTGGGACGGCTGATTAAACCGGGCCGTGGCGGTAAGGATAAAATCGTTGTGGTACCCACCACCGTCGAAGAGAAATTCATTCACGACACAACCTTCCAGCCCACAAACGAGGCCCCCGGATCCGGCGGCTCAGGCGAAGGAGAAACGGGTGACGTCATCGGCGAACAGCCGGTCCGCGCGCCCGAAGGATCTGCCGGGGAAGGTCCGGGGGAAGGGCAAAGTGGTCCCCATGAAATGGAATCCAGCGCCTATGAGCTGGGACGGATACTGTCGGAAAAATTTAAGCTTCCGAATCTCGAAGACAAAGGTAAAAAAAGGGCGCTGACCCGTTATACCTACGATATGACCGACAGGCACAGGGGCTTCGGCCAGCTTCTGGACAAAAAGGCCACCTTGCGCGAAATAATCAAAACCAATCTGGGATTGGGAAATATCCCGGATATAAACGACATTGATCCAGCCGGATTTCTCATCGCACCCCGGGACAAAGTCTACCGGATTCTCTCCCGGGAAAAAGATTATGAATCCCAGGCCATGGTTTTTTTCATGCGCGATTACTCCGGCTCCATGGCCGGCAAGCCAACCCAGCTCGTGGTGGCCCAGCATGTTCTGATTTACTCCTGGCTCCTGTATCAGTATGAAAAACAGGTGGAATCGCGTTTTATCCTGCATGATACCGAGGCTACCGAGATAAAAGATTTTTATACCTATTACAACTCAAAAGTGGCCGGGGGGACAAAGGTCGCTTCCGCCTTTCGGCTGGTGAATGAAATTGTAACCCGCGAAAATCTTGCCCGGGACTACAATATCTATATTTTTCACGGTACCGATGGTGACGACTGGGACACAGGCGGCAAAGAAACCATTCCGGAAATCAAAAAAGCGCTTGGCTATGTCAGCCGGACAGGGATCACCATAGCCCAGCATAGCCGAAGCGCCGGCAGCCAGACCGAAGTTGAAAAATATTTAAATGCTTCCGAGTTGTTAACAAAAAATGCCCGGCTGCTCCGAATGGACGTCATCAGCCAGGATGCGGACGAGCCCCGGCTTATTGAGGGGATAAAAAAACTGATATCCTGATTACAGGTATTCTGTCTATTCGGTGGGCACAGCCCACCCTACGATGACTTTTTACCAGACCATCAAAATTGAGATCTGGACATTGTTATTTGGAATTTGTTTGTCATTTGGTGCGTGTATTTTGTTATTTGCGGCGTACGCCTTTTCAACAGCACCGGTTTATCCGGAATTTAGGACATGGGCCATGGAACTCATTGATCAGCATACCAAAAAAATAATGGAAGGCTGCAAAAAAAGGGCTCGTGATGCCGGCCTACGCTTCCAGGACGAGACCCTGGAGTATATCGTCACCAACCGGGATCTTATTGAATTATCACCTAAGATGATGATCCCCACTCTTTATAATTACTGGGTTCACGATGTTGAAGTCTTAAAGGAAAAAGGCCGCTACGAGCTTTATCCGGGCAATCCCTATGAAACCGTTATCAACACCCGTCCGGCCATATCCTTTTACAACGACAACAATCCGGACTGGTTGAATGTAATGATTTTTTATCACGTCCTGGCCCATATCGATTTTTTTCAAAACAATCTGTTTTTCAAACATACCTGGGACTATGATTTTGCCGGGCAGGCCCTGGCCGACAAACACCTGGTGGCCAGAACCAAAGCCGAGAAGGGCCGCTGGGTCGATTACATCATTGAATTTGCCCGCAGCATCGATAACCTGACCGGGTATTATCACGAACTGGCAAAAACAGATCAACCACCGTCAACGGCCCAATCTAAACGCCTTGATTTTTATTTTGATCTGTTTCTGCAAAATAGCCATAAACTTCAAAATCAGTGACTATATCAAAAACATAGAACGCTATAACGAATGTATGCGTCAATACAGGGATCAGGGCGAAAAATATTTTTTTGCGGAAGTGGAAACGCAATTTCCCGAATTTGAAGCCCTTTTCAAGAAAAGCCTTAACCAAAAATCGGAAAAACATCTGGATCTCATCCAGTTTCTCCTCCACCATTCACCGTTTTTAAATGCCGATGAAAACACTTGGATGAAACCGATCATCCAGGTGGTCCGAAAAACATCCCTGTTTTTTCAGCCGCAAATCAGGACCAAAATTCTCAATGAAGGATGGGCCAGTTACTGGCATGAGACCCTCTTTTTAAAAGATGACCGCATCCAGGGGCACGAAGTTGATTTTGCCAGAGTCAATTCGGCGGTGACGTCCATGCCCCGGGTAGGGCTGAATCCCTATGCACTGGGAATGCGGCTTCTGTACCACATTGAAGAAATGGCCGATAAGGGAAAATATGACTACCCATTCCAGCGTCTTAAGGATGCCCGCCAGCGTGACGAATATGATCGGAAAACCGGCAAAGGGCGGGATTTCATTTTCACGGTGCGTAAAAATTTCTGCGATTTTATGCTGATCAACACCTTTGTCGACCAGGATTTTGTGACCG
This sequence comes from uncultured Desulfobacterales bacterium, assembly GCA_942490765.1. Lineage (GTDB taxonomy): Bacteria > Desulfobacterota > Desulfobacteria > Desulfobacterales > 4572-123 > 4572-123. Next base: position 10,134 of record CALNYM010000039.1, read on the forward strand.
GCAACAAACTTTTTGTTGCCGGCAAACGACTGAAAAAGGCCAAAATGGTATGGGAATATTATATTAAAAGCCGCGATGTCGAAGAATATCGCCAAATGCTGAAAAACACCCTGTATCACCCGCCACACATTGAAATAGACACCACCCGGAACGACAAAGGCAGCCTTTACCTGATCCATCATTTTGAAGGCCGCCCCCTGGTAACCGAATATATTGCCAACACCATGCTGGGGATTGAATACCTCTGGGGCGGAAAGGTGAATCTGGAAACCAGCGAGGTGGTTTCCGTTGCCCCCCCACCGGGGCCTCCTGCAACAGACGAAATAAAGGAAGCGGATATAAAATGGCAGCGGGTTCTGTATACAATGAAAGATCGAAAGCTGTCCAGAAAAGTCATAACATAGGGAAACATGCCATGGAAAATATTCAAAATGCACTGCAAAACCTTAACAGCTGCATGGGAAGACAGAATAAACGTCTGGCCGTCCCCTTTGAACGGTTTATCAAAATACTCGCCCAAAACCCGGACAAAGTCCTTAGAAATGTTTTCCAGATATTTCACGACATGGTGAAAACATACGTTGCTGAGGGCATTGATGAATACCCCGACGACCCCGAATCCATCGGTTTTATCAACTATGATTTCAACCGGCTTCTGGTCAAGGATGCGGATCGGCCGTTTTTTGCAGACCGCCTGTTTGCCAACCGGTTGATGGCTCACACAGAAGCCATGAAAAGCGGGGCACAGCAGAACAAAATCTATATTTTCGACGGCCCTCCCGGATGCGGGAAAAGCACCTTTTTAAACAACCTGCTCAAAAAATTTGAAGAATATGCCAACACCGAAGAGGGCACTCGTTTTGAAACGGTCTGGCGGCTGGACAGCAATTTATTAGGCCCGGGCAGCGGGCATGAGGCCTTCCCGGCCATTGAAAAATTTATACACATGATGATCAACGCCATGGAAAACGGGCCACCGTCATATCAGGAATCCAATGGAAACACGTTTGATGGCCGGCCCGGTGTGAATCTTGACGTAAACCAGTACCCCAGCCTGGTCAGGGGATATATTGAAATCCCCTGCCCCGGCCATGACAGCCCCATCCTGATGATCCCCAAACACTATCGCCGCACTTTTTTTGACGAACTTTTCCCAAATGACAAATTCAAGTCAAGACTCTTCAATGAAAAGGAATATGAATGGGTGTTTCAGGATGAACCCTGTACCATCTGCAGCTCGCTGTTCCAGTCTTTTTTATATGGGCTGAAAAACCCCCTGGAAGTATTCAAAATGATCTATGCCCGTCCTTACCGTATCAACCGCCGTATCGGTGAAGGCATCAGTGTCTTCAACCCGGGGGACAAACCGTTGCGGCAAAACATCATATCCAACCCGATTCTTCAAAAACAGATCAATCAGATATTCAAAGGCAGCAATCAGATTCAGTACATCTATTCCCGCTTTGCCAAGACCAACAACGGCATTTACGCTCTCATGGATATCAAGTCAAACAACACGGAACGCGCCATTGAACTCCACAACATCATCAGCGAAGGGGTGCACAAGGTTGAAGATATCGAGGAACATGTAAATTCGCTGTTCATGGCCGTCACCAACCCTGAAGATAAAAAAAATATTCAGTCGTTTCAATCTTTTACAGACCGCATCGAGTACGTGAACATTTTGTATGTCCTTGACCTGAATACCGAAGTCGACATCTATCGTAATATTTTCGGCGATCATATCGACGACAGTTTTCTGCCCAGGGTGCTGCACAATTTCGCCAGGGTAATCATTTCATCGCGGATGAAAACCCAGTCAAAGGCCATGCTGGAATGGATTGAAACACCTGATAAATACAACCGCTATTGTGACAAAAACCTGCAACTGCTTAAAATGGAAATCTATTCGGGATATATCCCCCCATGGCTTTCCGAAGAGGACATTAAGCGATTTACGGCCAAACGCCGCCGCAGAATCATTGCAGAAGCCGAAACCGAAGGAAAACAGGGCTTTTCTGGCCGTGAGGCCCTTAAAATATTCAATGAGTTTTATAACACCTATGCCGGGGAAGACAAACTCATCAATATGTCCATGTTGTGCAATTTTTTTACCACGGTTCGCAAGGATCTCGGCGCCTCGATTCCCGAAGGATTTCTGGACTCTCTGCTCCACATGTATAATTACACCGTGCTGCAGCAGGTAAAAGCATCCCTTTACTATTACAATGAAGAGCAGATCGCCAGGGACATTCAAAACTATATTTTTGCATTGAATTTTGAAATCGGATCAGCCGAAACATGCACCTTTACAGGCGAAAAGATAGAGATCACCGAAACATTTTTAGAAAGCATTGAAAACCGCCTGCTCAACGGCGAGGTGGAGATGGAAAAAAGACTTGCCTTCCGGAAAGATATCCAGAAAAAATACACTGCCGGCACCCTGACCCAGGAAATCATGCTGGAGAAAAAACCCATGACCCAGACCAAACTGTATCAAGCCCTTCATGATCGGTATATATACAGTCTCAAGGAAAAAGTACTGGAGCCGTTTTTGAACAATGAAAATTTTCGGCGAGCCATCAAGGACTTTGACCAGGAAGACTTCAAATCCTACGACAAACGGATTAGAACCGATGTCACCTTCCTGATCAAAAACCTGATCCGAATATGCAAATATACCCCGCTGGGGGCCAGGGAAATCTGCATCTATGTCATCGACAACGACCTGGCCAGCCAATACTGACCGGCCCTGTCACCGGCCCGGCCCATCACCTCATATGCGCATCCAGCCAACGTGTAAGGTCGGCCAGGACGCTGGCTCTTTGATCATGGGGCGCATTATAGATTTCATGATAGAGGTCTTCATACTCATACAACTTTTTGTCCGGGGCATTAAGGCGTTCAAAAAGGCTGCGGGAAGCGGCGGCATCGACGAGATAATCATCACCGGCCAGCTGCATTAAAAACGGCATTTTAAGCCCGGGCATGGACGTCCGGACAGCTTCCATAGCAGCCAGTGTTTCGGTAAACCATCGGGCCGACACCCGGCTGTGGACCAGGGCATCATCTGTGTATGCCTTTACAACATCACCATCCTGGCTGATTTTAGACGGATCCAGTTCATTTTTGAGCGATAACCTCGGGTACAGGGACGACATGATGTTTCCCATAAACCGCTTGGGCCAGGGAACCGCTATCACCATACCGACAAGGGGCGAAGACACAATCAGGCCGTCAATCATTTTTTGAGATTTTTTTGCCAGGGCCAGGGCGATAAGTCCCCCCATGCTGTGACCCAGTAAAAACAGTTTCCGGTCATCGGGTTTTCCCTGATGGGCCAGTTCCATCATCTGGCTCAAATCGGACGTATACTCATCAAAAGCGCCCACATGCCCCCGGTTTCCCTGACTTTTCCCATGACCGCGAAAGTCCGGGATCCACAAGGAGATCCCCATGGGAACAAGCTGACTGACCAGGTTTTGATATCGACCCGAATGCTCGCCGAGACCGTGTGAGATAACCATGCGGGCCCTTTCATCGGGGGCTTCAAACATTCTAAAAAATATTTCATATCCCTTGTGCCCGGTAAACGTGTCATGCTTTTCACCATAATTTTCCAATATCTTTTCCTTTATCTGCACGTTCATATAAAAAAACCCGCGCCGCTCTTTCCATTTTTATAAAACGACCCCATCTATTGATGAACTCGTAAAAAATATTTGAGATGGCTAAGTAAAAATCTTCATATACAAGGCATAGGGATTTGTAGGGACGAAGGCATACATATGGTATGTCGAGTCTCTGGGAAATCCCTATAACGCAGTAGATGGAGACTTTTTAAGACGCCATCATCTATTGACTATCGATCCGATCTGAATTATTGCATCTGTGGTATAAACTGAATTCCGGCAACCCCGGGTGACAGCCAGTTTCTTTCATAAACCATCGTATAAATAAGGAGAAATCCATGAATCATCACCATAGCCACGAACACGATCACCACCATGAGCATAGCCATGAGCATGGCCACACCCACGAACATGACCATAACACACCGGGCACACTGTCGTTCACCGAAAAAATGGTCAAACTGCTTGATCACTGGATTAAGCACAATGATGACCACGCAGCAGACTACCGCGCCTGGGCTGCAAAAGCCACAGCGGAAAACCTGCCTGAAGCGGCTGCTCTGCTTGAGGAGGCTGCCGACATGACCCGGCAGATCAGTGAAAAATTTGAAGCAGCGGCAAAATCGATAGCCCCCTAACCCGGATAAACGGGTGCAGTTGAAAAGGCGGACACCGCAAATCACAAATTACAAACAACAAATACCAAACAAATTCCAAATCTCAATGTCCCCCAGATCTTAAAATTGGGTCAAAGAAATTCAAAACAATTTGATTAACCCCATATAGTCTTAAATTGCTATGTATTTTGCTTTCTCCCTGTTTTGGAATTTGGAATTTTAATCATTGTGATTTATTTGTAATTTGTCTTTTGATTATTGTATTTTTTTTTAACATAGAAAACACGAGCCCACTTCCGGTCCATTGAGACAAAGCCTCCAAACCGGAGGCCGGTTTATCAGGTTTTTTGATCTTTCTACGCCCTTCGGATCAGATCATTGGGCCGGCACTTGCATGACAAGTTTACAGAAACAGTGCTGCCCGGTTGGGCATACTCGGCAAAATGGCCTTCAGAATCAATTATTGAGCCGATGACATCCTGTTTAACCGGGCAGCCGGGACGAATAATGTCAACCCGTTCGCCTCGAAACAACTTGTTCCGGACCTGGATAGCCACCGTCTGCCCGCTTGATTCACCGGTTACCTTGGCCACAAAGGTATGGGGGGTATTGATATCCTCCCGGTAGTTTGGAATGAGCTGACCGGGATCACCAAAATAAAATCCCGTACAATAGCCCCTGTTGGAAATGCGGTCCAATTCACGCCCCCATTCCGGCTGTATCCGGTAGCTTTCGGGGTCATTGCAAAAACTGTCAATGGCCTCGCGGTACACGTTGACGGTGGTGGCCAGATAGTTGATGCCCTTCATCCGCCCTTCGATTTTAAGTGCCACAATACCCGCCCGGATCATCTCCGGTATATGCCCGATCATGCATAGATCGTGGGAATTAAAAACATAGCTGCCCCGATCGTCCTCGACCAGAGGATAATACTGGCCGGGCCGCTTGGCTTCCATGACCGTGTAGTTGAACCGGCACGGTTGGCAACACATGCCGCGATTGGCATCCCGATTTGTCATAAAACTGCTGAGCAGGCACCGGCCCGAATAGGAAATACACATGGCGCCGTGTACAAACGCCTCGACTTCCATGGCACCGGTGACGACAATTTCGCTGATTTCACCCAGGGTCAGCTCCCGAGCCGCATTGACTCTGCTGACCCCCAACGCCTTCCAGAACAGGGCGCTTCTGTAGTTGGTGGTGTTGGCCTGGGTACTCAGGTGTATGGGGATTTCAGGAATCACCCGCCGGGCCTCCATCAGTATGCCGGGGTCGGCAATGATCACGGCATCCGGTTTGATATCGGCCAATCGGGCAAGATAATCGGTGACCGCCGGCTGCTCTGTGTTTCTCGAATATATGTTGCAGGCCACATAGACCTTTACCCCATGGGCATGGGCCAGTTCAACGGCCCGGGCCATCTCTTCCAGGGTGAAATTACCGGAAAAATTTCTAAGGCTGAAATCCTTTCCCGCCAGGTAGACAGCATCTGCGCCATAATGGATGGCGATTTCCAGTTTTTCGAAATTACCGGCCGGGGCCAGCAGTTCGGGTTTGGGCATTATAGGCATTATGAATAAATCTTTCCAATGGCCCTTGCCAGGCTTTGCTGCCATGGTATCGTTTCAACACCAAATTGATCCAGAATCCGGCGGCAGTCAAGAGCTGATTGCAAAGGACGTGAGGCCAATGAAGCATACTGATCACTTGTAATGGGGGTGACTTGCCTGATTTTCAACTGCTCATAAGGGGCAGCCAGTTTGAATATGGCTTCTGCAAACCCGTGCCATGTAGTCGTCCCCCGGCCACAGTAATGATAGGTCCCCCAGCGGCTATCGTCACCGGCAATTATTTTACAGGCCATGGTCGCAACAGCCCGGGCCAGATCAACGGCACAGGTGGGACTGCCGGTCTGATCGGCCACCACACTTAACCGGTCCCTTTCCCGCCCCAGCGTCAGCATGGTTTTTACAAAATTATGACCCTGTGCACTGTACAGCCAGGACGTGCGTACAATCAGATGCTGTAAAAGATGAGCCCGGATGGCCATTTCGCCTTCAGCCTTGCTCTTTCCGTAAACACTCAGCGGTGCCATGGGGTCTGATTCCAGGTAGGGGGTCTTTTTCCGTCCGTCAAAAACAAAGTCGGTGGAAATATGGATCAAGGGTATGGCAAACGCGGAACAAACAGACGCCAGGTAATCCGGACCATCGCGGTTGACCGCGTAGGCGGCTTCTCTGTGGGTTTCAGCCCCATCGACATTGGTATAGGCAGACGCGTTGACCACCAGGGCAGGGGCGGCATCGCCGATAATTTTCCGGATTTGATCCGGCCGGGTAATGTCCAGGTCCCTATGGTGCATGGCCAGAGGCACGAGCCCGAAGCTGCGGGCCTGTATAACAAGCTCCCTGCCAAGTTGGCCCCCTGCACCGGTGATGAGAATTTTCATACATTTGTCCCCATCCGGGGCAATTGTTCCGGAACAAGGTCGGCAAGAAGTGGATAATACCGGTCCTTTTCAGAAATGATGGCATCGCAAACCGGCCATTGAATGCCGATACCCGGATCGGACCATAACAGCCCCCCCTCATCGCCGGGGGCATAAAAATCCGAACATTTATATGAAAAATAGGCGGTTTCACTGAGCACACAGAAACCGTGGGCAAAGCCTTCGGGAATAAAAAGCTGCCGCTTATTCTCCCCGGAAAGGATAATACCGGTCCATTTTCCAAAACCGGGTGACCCGGGCCGGACATCCACAGCCACATCGAATATCTCACCGGCAATCACCTGAACAAGCTTTGCCTGGGGATGATGGATTTGAAAATGAAGACCTCTTAACGTATTTTTGACGGAAAAGCTGAGATTGTCCTGGACAAACCCATGGCTGATCCCGGCCTGCCCATAGCGCTTCAGATTATAGGTTTCCATGAAAAAACCACGTGGATCCTTAAAGACACCCGGTTCGATAATTAGCACGCCGTCCAATTCCGTCTGGATAATATTCATACCGCTTCCTGTCTATCAGTTCAACATGACGTTACGGTTACACGGGGCAACCAACCGGATATCTGCAATTTTAAATAAACCATTTTATCACGATACGCAAGACGCACAGCAGAATAATTAACCTGGCCATCAGGGTCAGGTCAGAGTTCCGGGGTTCTACCGTAAACGTGCTCGTGCTCGTGAGCGTAAACGTAAACGATCTTGGAACCGGCAACCTGGAATTGAGGACGGCTACTTGAGTAAAACACCTACACCGGTTTGTTTTTTAAAAAACGTACTATTGCGATGTTTCGTGTACGTTCCCGATTACGTTCACGAGCACGTAAAAAAACAACAAAAACCGCCGGTTGTAAAAAAATAAAACTTATGTTAATTTCTCCATCAAATGTTACCCAAAACAAATAGGGGCGAAAATGGACAATCTGATGAGGCGTTTTAAAAAAACTGGAAACTATATTGTACAACCATCTGGATGTTTTTAAGTATTGTTCTTTTTACCTGGATCAGCGTGGAACTGATGCACATCAACAGGCGGCTTGATCTTGTGAAATCCAATATGGGCGCCATTGAAAGCATCGTCACCGCCACGGATTTTAATGTGGATAATATAAACAAAAATGTGGCCACCGTTGAGTCTGTGGTCAACAAAATTGCCCTGCGGGTAAAAAGAAAGTAAGGCGAGTGCTTTGTTTGAACGCCGTTATTTTTTGTTCTACGGTTTCACCGTTTTCTGCCGGTCTGACAAATTATCCAAAACGGCAGGGTCGTTATGAATTCAAATATAAAGCCGATGGGAATAATAATGAGTATCAGGGGGAAACGGATAAAATAAAAGCGGAATTTGTCTTTAAACGTACCGGTTAGTTCACGCATGCCAGTCCTGGATTCCTTATAACGTAACGGGTAAAAATGGTGCCCCCGGCAGGAATCGGACCTGCGGCGCATGGATTAGGAATCCAATGCTCTATCCACTGAGCTACGGGGGCATATTGAAAATTGTTGAAACCCTTACATCAATTCCGGTATCTTTGCAAGCCTTCTTCCCTGATCAAGCCAAATCTTTTGGCGCTTCGCTGTTTCGTATGGGTAAATTTGACCGGCTACAACCCCGGGATGCTTTCATTCTGATACTCGAAAATGTTTAAGGGGCTTAGCGAGCGTTAGGCCGGGCAGCCATAAAATAGCCCCCATAGCTTAATTTTTTACATAAAAAGCAGAATCTGCAAAGTATTTAGTACCTGAACGAAAAATATTTTTGTAATACCGGCAATAGCTTCAGCTCATTTGGCTATCTGAAGATTTGCGAAAAAGCTATTAGCTGTCAGCTCTTAGCTGATGTGTTATCTGTTTAATTTTTTAAGCTAAAAGCTAACTGCTAAAGGCTGATCCATGACCGGGAATACTATTTCCGACCGGTTTTCAAATAGGCCTGAATCTGCTCGATGGTCATGCCCGCAAGGCCCAGATCCGTCATGTTGCGGCCCTCTTCCCACCAGTTTTTCTCATGGATCACATTGTAGATATTCACCACGGCATCGATATAGGTGGTGGTCACCCCGGCCTGTTTGCCGATATAGCTCCAGGGCACCAGGCCATAGGGGGCATCTTCGGTGAGATACCGGCTGTTGATATCATGGGGTCCACTGATGGAGGTCAGGGAGATATCGCCATGGATGCTCTTATAAAGATCCCGCCACGTATACCCTTCGTCCATGTTTGAAAAATCCTCAATGGGCCGAAGATTATAGCCAAAGGCCCGGCCGATGGCCTTTCTTTCGTTGTCAAGGGCCATGTTCATTTTAACCGACGCGGGGGTCACCCCGTGTTCATACAGGAAAAAAGGCCGTTTGGGCCAGTTCTCGATATCATTGATACTGAAAAGACACAATCCGGCGTGAAAGGCCGGATTGACGATACTGAGCCCGGATTCCAGCACATCGGTATACATCTTGACAAACGGGTGCAGGGCTTTCACTTCCTCGAATAGGGATGCGCCCTTGTCCGCCGGAAAAAACGCAATGTTAATGGCGTTAAACCCATACAGCATGACCCTGGCCGGACCGGTCAAGCGGGTATCATAGGGCAGGTTGTTGGCCTCTCCGATCACCGGACAGTCAGCGCCCATAATGGATTTAAACAGCAGTCCGGCAAATGCACCGGGATACAAGATAATGATCTGATGCTGCTTGTCTGTTTTGCCTTTCAACAGTTCGGCATACCCCTTATGGGCAAACGCCGGTGTGACAATCAAGATATACCGGACCCCGTCAATGGCTTCATCGATATCCGATGTCACCTTTTCAAGGGTATAGCGACCCTTTATTTCGCCTTCGCTTTCAACGGTCTTTGTCTCGAACAGCCGGGACAGATTCGACTGAAACTCGGGCATCTCGAACAGGTTTACCTTGAAACCGCGTGCGGTCAGGTCTGCCGCCATGATGTGCGCCCCGTTTCCCCCGCCCAAAATCGCTACTTTTTTTGCATTAAATGGCATAATCGCCTTCCTTTCTCCAATTAATCTTATTTGTTTTATGGCAACTTATTCGTCAATGACATAATACAACAGATCAACGCGCTGAGCAACCAATCCTTCGCAACTTTGTTCATTTATCTTTTTCTTATGAAAATCGTGATCGCTGAATGATGATGCTCTCGTAAAAAGTATTTGAGATGGCTGTGTAGAAATCTTCATATACAACGCGGTTGCCCAGGGGAGAAGGCAACCATATGGTATGTCGAGCCTCTGGGCAACCGCTATAACGCAGTAGATGGAGACCTTTTACGACGCCATCAATGATGATGGACTCGTAAAAGGTTGAATTTAGAAGGTCTTGTAAAAAATCCAAATTCAAGGCGTGCAAATTTTGTAATCATGAGGCGTACTTATCGTACGTTGAATGATTGCGAAATGAAGCGCAACGCAGGAGTTGGACTTTTTACGAGACCGTCAATGATGATTCAAAACCTTTTCTCCTCTCCGGCTTTCGGATCCCGTTGATATGGTGAAATAAAGTATACCCGGGTATGCGCCTCCATATGTTTCCGGGCCAGTTTCCCATCCCTTTTTTTCAGGGCATCGAGCATCAACTGCTGCTCATCGAACAGCCGAAACAACTGCTCTTCCGTAAAAACAAGATAGTACCAGAGCCGGGTGCCGATACCCAGGTATTCCAGAAGCAGTTCTTCCAGTTTTTTATTCCCTGTGGCGGCATATACAATGCGGTGAAAGCGGGCTTCATACTGAACCAATTCCTGATAATTCACATCCTCGGCAGTCTGGTCGGCCCTGGCCTTTTGGAGAATCCGGCCAAGCAGTGCCAACTGTTCTTCTGTGATCCTTTCGGCGGCCAGTTCGCCTGCAAGTCCCTCAAGGGCCACCCGCACTTCGGCCACCTGTTTGACATAATCGAGATCCATGGGCGCCACCCAGGTTCCGGCCCGCGGCACACGGCGGATGAGCCCCTCCCTTTGAAGCTCAATAAAAATTTCCCGTAGGGGCGTGCGGCCGATCCCGTAGTAAATCATGAGATCTTTTTCTTTTAACAACTCTCCCGGTGCCATGGCCTGGGTGATGATTCTGTAGCGCAGATCCTTGTATGCTTTTTCCTTGGTTAATTTCATCGAATACCTGTTGTTATTTAAAAAGTGACGGTACGAACAATGTGATCTGCGGTATATAGGTCACCAGCAGCACAACGACAATGTTGGCCAGCAGAAACGGCAGTACCGCCCGGCTGATTCTTTCCATGGATTCACCTGAGATAATCGAAGCGGCAAACAGACAGCATCCCACCGGTGGTGTGGCAAGCCCGGTAATGAGATTGACACTCATGAAAAGCCCGGCCTGGAGCGGGTCCATGTGAAGAATTTTAAACAAAGGTAAAAAGACAGGGGTAACAATCATAATTGCCGGAATACTGTCCATGAACATGCCCATACAAAATAACATCACATTGATCAAAAACAGAATCTGCCACTTGTGGGAGATATGTGCCACCAGCAGATTGGCAAACTGCTGGGGCACCTGTTCATTGGACAGGGCCCAGCCGAAAAGGGCGGCTGCGGCGATAATGATGGAAACACTGCCGGTTTCCACGGCCGAGTCCTTGATGACCACCAGGAGTCGTTTAAAGGTTAAACTGCGGTAAACGAAAAGGGCGATAAAGGCCGCATAAAATGTGGCCACCACCGCCGCCTCGGTGGGACTGACAATGCCCAGGAGTATCCCCCCGAGAATAATGATCGGCAGCAGTAACGCCAGAAGTGCATCCGTAATGATCTTGACCCCTTCTTTAAATTCGATTTTTTCTTCTCTTTTGGGAAAATCATGCCTGGTTGCCATGACCTTGACCACGGTCATCTGGGCCAGTCCCACCATGATGCCGGGGATGGCGCCGGCCAGGAACAGGTCCCGTATGGAGACCTGGGCAATGGAACCGTAAATGATAAACATGAGGCTGGGGGGAATAATGGGCCCCATGGTGGAAGATGCCGCCGTTACCGCCGCACTGAAGCTTTTGGAATACCCTTTTTTCACCATGGTGGGGATCAACACCGATCCGATGGCGGTGGTATCGGAAATGGCGGTTCCGGTGATCCCGCCAAAAAACATGCTGACCACGATATTGACATAGGCCAGGCTGCCTTTGACCCGGCCCACGATCAGGTCCGACACCTTGACCAGTCGATCGCTGATACCGGCTTCCGACATAATTCTGCCGGCCAGCACGAAAAAGGGAATGGCCAGCAGAATAAATGAATCAAACGACCGCAACAGACGGACGATAACGATGTTCAGCGGCAGGTCAGCCCCGAAATAGTAAACCAGGGTCGATATAAGCAGCGCAAACGGAATAGGTACCCGAATGGCCATTAACAGAATGAAACAAATAAGCATAAGGATTACATATATCATATCTCGCCCCTTAGTTAAATTTTATTTCCAGCATTTTGATAATAAGAAAAAACAGGATCACAGCCGCGCTGAGGGGCACTGACAGATAAAGTACACCGATGGACAGACCCTTTACAACCGGCGAATGCACCGGCCACATGGTGATCACATGTTTCATGCCGAAAACGAACAAAATGCCGCACAGAAACATCATGCTCAGATAATGAATGATATCAAACACGCCCTTTACTTTTTTAGGTGCAGCGGCATGTATGAAATCGATCTGGGCATGACTGCCCTCTATATATGAAATGGCCGTTCCAAAAAGCACAATATAGATATAGGCATACCTTGTAACCACATTTGACCAGGGTAGGGGGTTATCAAATAAATACCGCATGGTAATATTGACGCCCAGTATAAGACCCATTGCCGTCAAGATGAAAAACAGGGCCACATTTATACCCCCTGTAATTTTTTCCAAAATGGCGTCAAGGGCTGATTTAAAAAAATGTTTATTTTCTTCAGATGTCATTATACAGACCCCCCTTCCAGAGATCGCTAAATAGTTTTTCCCCCTTTAGCGCATCCGTACAGGAATCGATTTGAAGAAAAAAGTTCAAACCGATTATGAACCGAAGTGATAATCATACCTTAAAAAACGATATCCGTCGCGTATGGGATCGTTCCAAACAACCGAAACAATCCCATGCGCGTAGATGAATAGCAGCCAAGAGCCCTAATGAAATATCCAAAAGGCATGCATTTGCTGCAATCATCGCGGTATTCATTGCAGCATTTTATTTAGACGCAGCCGGCATTCTGGCACCCGGATCAAGGTACTGGATTTCATCGTACCAGGTTTTCCACTTAGGATGGTCTTTAAACCACTTTGCATAGACTTTTTCCGATGCTTTTTTAAATGGCGCCGTATCCGGGAAGGTCACATTAAGGCCTTCCTTTTTCGCAACTTCAACGTATTCTTTTTCCTTGGTATACTGCCATGCGTCGGTGAGTTCAATTGCTTCTTTGGCAACGGTCTTGACCAATTCCTGTTGATCAGGGCTGAGTTTGGCCCATGTTTTAGGCGCCATCATGAGAATTTTCTGTGTCCACATCTGATGTAGAACCGCGAAGCTGTTGACAACTTCCTTGAGCTTGAAAATATACTGGCAGTAGCACCCCAGGTCATTTGCATTCACCAGCCCGGTTTGCAAAGAGGTGTACAGTTCGCCCCAGTCAGTGGGTGTAACGGTAAACCCGAATGCGTTATAAACATCGATAAACAGGGGATTCTGCATGCAGCGCAGCTTGATGCCCTTGGCATCATCAATGCTGTTGATGGGTTTGGTGCTGGCAATACCGAAACCATTGCAGTCCGAGTAGATGCCCAGTGCAATCAGGCCGGTGGCATCCCCGACTTCTTTGAGAATCTGCTTGACGACCCCGGACTGCCGGGCGACATTATAATGTGCCGGACTTTTAAACAGATAGGGCAGTTGCAGAAACTGAATATCTTCATAAAACCCGGCAATGTGGCCACCGCTGTTGGCGGAAATATCCAACGTGCCTGATTTGATGAACTCAATGGCTTCTTCTTCACTGTTGGTCAACGTACCCGGGTAAATGGTCACCTGAATATCGCCGTTGGATTTTTCTTCAATTATTTTTTTAAATGTTTCGGCGAGAAGCTGGTCTGCATCAAAAACATTGTTCTGGTGAGAAAATTTCATTTTTATTTTACCGGCATCGGCATTGACCGTCCCAAATGCAACCACCATCAAAAGTACCGAAAAAACACTCAACCCTCTTTTCCACAATCTGCGTTTGCGTGACATCATCTGACCTCCTTTTCAGTAAATTAAAAAGTTCGTTTCAATAAATTCCACCCCCTGGTTCTGTGTTGTGTCTGGTTATCCCCCCTTTCTTATTTTTTGACGGGTTGGCGTCAACGTCAGCCATCGAAAAAGGAACGCTGCAGAATATCATTAAGCGTCTATCTGTCCCTTGAGAATATCTTCAAGGCGATTTCCCGCAGCTTTATATTTCATGATCTCAATGGCTTTTTCCGCCACAACACTGCCGGCTTCCACCGACGGCAGTCCGCCTGCATAAATATTGGTGATCAGAGAATATTCATACCCTATGGCCGGATTCTGGCTGTAGGCCGCCGCGCGCTTCTGGACATGCGGGTCGTTGAGTTTGTAAGCCAGGTAGGCAGACATGCTCCGGGAGGCCAGGGCATCCCCCCCCGGGCGTTCCCCCACCAGCAGGATGATCAATGCCGGTTCAAGTGCCCGGCCGATGCTTTCGGCCAGCTTGACCCGTCCGTACTGCACGAGAATATGCTGCCCCATGGTAAAATTGCGGCTCTTTAATCCGTCTTCAAGCACTGCCAGCATTTCCGGAACATTGTGATGGATCGCTTCGGCACTGAGACCATCGGTGATAACGATCTGGATATCATTTTTTTCCGGGGCAAGGCCCTCCAGGCTTTGCTCTGACAATCGGGAACCCAGTTCGGGATTCCGGAGGTGATCCGCCTTGTTCTCAGCCAGGGTTGTAAGGGTCCGGAATGAAAAATCCGCCAGTATTTCCGGACGCAACTCGGAATGGACCGCCTCTCGTCCCACCGACTGGTTCAGCCGCAGGATGCGCTGAACGGCATTGACCGGACGGAGTCCCGCATTTTCAAACCCCGGGGCCGATGGCAAAACATCATGGAGGCGCTGAAACTCGACATCCGATGGACAAAACAGACGGGGATTCCCCCATTGGGGGCCGCGGCAGATCTGTCCGTCGGGCGCATGTTCAAAAATACCCTTTTCAAGGGCCCAGGCCAGAAATTCAGGTGCCGGCCGGCGGTTGTGCACCTCGCGCAGGGTTTGATCATCATGTCCGCTGTTGACAAAATGGGCCAGCATGCGGTCGGTGCCCAGGTAGATATCCATAAAAAAATTGGCACCGGCGGCGGCAGCCAGGTGGGTGGTCATCTGCTGGCCTTCCAGGTGGGTCTCGGCGTGCAGGGTATAGCTCGGGCTGATGCCCATGGGTAGTCCTAGGATCTTGCCCATGAAATTATCCTGAAGATTGGCCATCATCAGTTCAAAGTCATTGAGAAGTGTTTCCGGGCCGATAAAACCGGTGGCGCTGTTGACCATAAAAGGATCGTATCGTCGGCACAACCCGTAACACAGGGCTTCACAGGTGGTCATGTCCATGCCGTTGTGTTTGCGATAGGTCATTTCACTGCCCTGACCGGTCTCAAAATACATAAACTGCCGGGCCACGTCTTTGAGGGGCCCCTTGCACGCCATGATCTCATAGGCCTTATCCATGTAATCCACGGTGACGTCGAATTCATCGGTGAGGGTGCTTTCCGTACCGGCAAAACTCTGGAATAGAATTTCAACCGGTGCCCCCCGGTTCAGGGCCGCCAGCTGGGCCTTGACATGCCCCAGGACACAGATCTGGGTGGGGGCACCGGTTTCCCGGCGCAGCTTGTCGATGTGCCACAAGATGGCCGTAATATTGTCCACGGAGCCGTCGGACGGATTCACACCGATGAGACAGTCCCCCATGCCAAGGGCCAGGTCCGTGTAAATCATCAGGGAAATGGCATCCAGGTCGTCCTTGGGATGATTGGGCTGCAATCGGAATGAGAGGCTGCCGGGCAACCCGATAATGGTTCTGGCCTTGGTGGGGCTGGAGACTTTTCGCGGAATGCAGATGAGTTCGTGGGCATCCATCAGTTTTACCAGGGCCGCAGCCATGACCGGCGTGAGCCCGCGGCCGGTTCGCTTGATTTCACATCCGTTGCTTCGCAGCAGATGGTTTTTGACATCCCCCAGGGTCATGGGGGCAATGGACTTGAAAACCGCTGAATCGATATCATATCCCACCCGCATGACCGTATCCACGCGCCCTTTGTCATCGGTGAGGGGATAATCATAAATATGCTGCAAGGTGAGCCCCGACAAAATGGTACGTGCCGCCTCACGGATCATTTCGTCCGGTGACGCAATCCCGGTATTCCGGTCCCCGGCTTTACCGATATCTGCGGCCCCCAGCAATTGTTTAAGCCCTTGGAAGCTGATCTGCCTGTCTAAAATGGTCATGCTGTATGTTTCATCCGGTTTGGGCGAAGGTACATGGATATCGCTTACCGGCGTCATTTTTTTCATATTGACCTCTTATTTTTCAACAACTAGGATATTCCGTAAAAAGAAACAGGCACAATGTTATTACGGATCCGGCCGATATTGACAAAATGGGCGCACCGGTCCGGAATTTCGTCGATCACAATAAAATTAACCGGCGATTGCCGCCAGTTGCTGGCGTAGTTGCCCAAAACCTGACCATAATTAAGGGGCACCAGAAGCACCATGGCTTGATGGGGCAAGATCTGCAACCGGGCACAACTTTGCGCGATACCAATACCAAAACGCTTTATTCTGGCCAGGCTTTCACAGGGCGGCAGGGCAATTCCCGCCGGCACCTTGTTTGTATCCTGATCAGACAGAATCTGAATACATCCCCCGGCATGGCCGCTTTCCACCAGTGAAAGGGCTTTCCGTATCTCCTTTTCCCCGGCATCAAGGGTCAGGCGTGCGACAATGGGAAGATCCCGGCACGGAAGGCGCTCGGGATGCGATAGAAAAATGGTTGTACCGGACACTTCCGTACTGTGAAGGGCCAGGCCGTATACGGTGGCACGCCCCATGTTTTCCGGAATCATGGTCCTGATATGGGCCGACAAAACAGGTGATTTCATAATTTTTCGGGCCAGATCAATTCCGAGGTCACCATACCCCGTGGTACCCGGCAGTTCCCGGCCCTGGCTGCTGCGATAGATCAGTTCACCGACACCGCCGGAAAAGGTCAGCACCGGTAATGACCCACCCGACGCCATATCAAAGGGGACCTGACAATACCCGCAGGCAGCAGCCGTGTCAAAAAAACCGGTATCGCCGGTAACCATTGCCTCCAGGGCGGAAATGTAAAATCCCAGGATCGCATCTGTTTCAGAAGAAGAAAGGGTGTCGCCGACATTTTTGGAAATCGCAAGGTCTTTCAGCAGCAACCGGCCATAGGGGGACATCCCGTTAAGCCGGTATGTTCCCGGTGTAAACCGAAAATGACGCGCTCCAATAAAATAACAGCCGGTGTGAATGACGTTACCGTTGATGCCAAAAGCGGGGTTGGTGGTGCCGCCGCCGATGTCAAGATTGATAAAACTTTTTTCCGGATGAAATCGCGACAACACAGAGCAACTGCCCATAAACGCAAGCCATGATTCAAGGCACGGATCATCCGCTGTGGCGATGATGGCTTCCCCCATGCGCCTGCCCACCAGTCGTGCCAGTGCGCCGGCATTGGCCTGTTTTGCGGCCAGCCCGGTAATAATAACCCCACCGGCGAAAATATCATCACAGCACACACCGCTTTCGGTAATCCATTGATCGAGATAAAGCCCCACTTGCACGGCATCAATTTTTTCATCATCAAACGGTGTAAAAACAGGCTGTGACCGGTAAGTCACCTCGGGCCGCCCAAACGCCATCCTTCCGCTGGCTGAATTAAACCCCACGGTTGCCCCTGCCACCATGGCACTGCTGGTGGTAGAGCCGAAATCGAGGCCCATCATGGTAACGCTTTCAGGGCTGCTGGGGCATGGCACGGAAGAACTCATGGAAGCTCCGGGGTTTTAATATATAGCAGTTAAATTCTGAGATTCGTGTTTTTTATGTCAACAATAGAAAGTCACCATAATCAAATGGCTTGGGGTTTTGTTTGACCCAATTTTAAGATCAGGTGGACATTGTTATTTGAAATTTGTTTGTCAGCCGGTGCCTGTAATTTGTTATTTGCGGCGTCCCCTTTTTAAACAGCATCGGTTTATCCGGGTCAGGAATACATAATTAGGGTTTGGTGTGACCGCAAAACGCTATATCTACTGGGTGTACAGCTGATATATCAACTGGGTCGCGCAGTGTCAATCCTTTTTTTCAAAAAAACGCAAACAGGCCGACAGGGATACCATATTGACGGATCTTAGAATTTCTGATAGCGATACCAGCGCTTTTTTAAAAAATAAAAATATCACCTATAAAACAGAAAGTAACAAAACAGGTTATGGACCTTCTTTTAAAAGAAAAACACCGGGCGGTCCGCCGCAGTGTCAGACGATTCTGCGAACGGGAAGTAAAACCCATCGCAGGCGACATCGATCAGGAGGCACGGTTCCCGTGGGACGTCATCGAAAAAATGGCAAAGCTGGGCTATTTTGGCATTCAGGTCCCCCAGAACCTGGGCGGAGCAGCTCTGGATACCATCAGCTATTGTATTTCCATTGAAGAAATATCCCGTGTCAGTGCCGGCCTGGGGCTCTGTGTCACGGTGCACAACTCGGTGGCCGTCTATCCCATACTGGCCTTTGGATCCGACGCTCAGAAAAAAAAATGGATCCCGCCCATGGCAAAGGGCGAAAAAATCGGGGCCTTCTGCCTCACAGAACCCAATGCCGGGTCCGATGCCGGCGGGATCGAGGCAACGGCCGTCCTTGAAAAGGATCACTATGTCGTCAATGCCAACAAGGTTTTTGTGACCAACGGCGGCGTGGCGGACAACTGCCTGATATTCTGCCGTACGGATCCCGCACTGGGCCCCAGAGGCATCAGTGTCATTGTGGCAGAGCGTGGAACCGAGGGGTTTGTGGTGGGTGACCTTGAAGACCTTTGCGGCATGCGGGCCAATCCGGTCAGTTCCATCCGGCTCAATGACTGCCGAGTTCCTCAAGGCAACCTCATCGGGAAGGCCGGATGGGGTCTTAAAATCGGGATGATAGCCCTGGATACCGGCAGGATGGGCATTGCGGCCCAGGCTGTGGGCATTGCCCAGGCCGCCCTGGAAGAGGCTGTTTTATATGCCCGACAGCGGCAGCAGTTCGGCCGGCCCATTGAAAAACATCAGGCCGTGCAGATGATGATCGCCGACATGGCCACACAGGTGGATGCAGCCCGGCTCATGGTGTACCGGGCCGCCGCCTTAAAAGACAAGGGCGAATCTTTTTCCCAGGCATCGGCCATGGCCAAGCTTTTTGCGTCGGAAACAGCCTCGGCGGTAACCGATAGCGCCGTGCAGATCCACGGCGGTTACGGCTATTCCAAAGCCTATCCCGTGGAACGCTATTACAGGGATGCCAGGGTCACCCGGATCTATGAAGGCACATCCGAGGTCCACCGCATGGTCATTGCAAAAAGCGTCTTAAATGCCTGAACCGGATAAACCGAAAATAACAAATTATAAGCACCGGCTGACAAACAAATTCCAAATAACAATGTCCAAATCTCAAACAATACCAAAAGCCATTTAATTACCCCCCAGTCTGTCTTGAGTTGGGGTGCATTTTGGTTTCTCTCTGTTTTGGAATTTTAATCATTGTAATTTGTTTGGAGTTTGTATTTTGATTATTGGGATTTTTTATTTTCTGACATAAAAAACACGAATCTTAAAATTTAGCTACTAAACAGATCCACCTGTTCGGGAGTAAAACAACATTGCATATTATCGTAGCTATCAAATCCGTGGTCACCAGGGCACCCAAGGGTAAAACCGTCCGGTCGGCCCATCATTGCACGCTCAACCCCTTTGACCGGCCCGCCATTGAAACGGCCCTCCGGCTGAAAGAAACACACGGGGGAACCATAACGGCTGTTTCCATGGGACCGGCATCTGCCAAGGCCGCCCTTAGCGAAGCCATGGCCATGGGCGTTGACCGGGCCGTGCTGGCCTGTGATCCGGCTTTTGCCGGGGGCGACACCCTGGCAACGGCAACCACCCTGGCGGCAGTGGTCACCCACCTTTCCCCTTTTGATCTGTTGCTTTTCGGAACCCGGACCGCCGACAGTGATACCGGTCAGGTCGGACCCCAGACAGCTGTCATGCTGGACGTCCCTCTGGTGGCACAGGTTCGAACCATTGAATACGCTGCCACCCGCCTGCAGATGGAAAAAGTCATGGATGGTTATGCTGAAACCTGCCAGGTTTGCTTTCCTGCGGCCCTTACCATCTTGCCGAATTCAGTCCGGCCAAGGGACGTGGGGCTTGCCGGCATTACGCGAGCCTTTGAGGAAAAGGATATCGAGGTGCTCGACATCACGTGCCTGGGCCTGTCCGCGGAAAAAACAGGCATGGCGGGCTCTCCCACCCGGGTGGTCTCCATGCAGGCCGTCAAAAAGAAAAGAGCCTGTGAACTGATCAACGGAGCGGTCGAAAGCCAGGCGACTCAGCTTGTAAAACACCTTGTGGACAAAGGGCTTATCGGATGACACGACAACATATGAAACCATCAGGCAGCGGCGACATCTGGGTGTTCGGCGACCTGCGGAACCAGCGACTGTTCGACCTCAGTTGTAAAGTACTGTCAAAGGCAGCGATCCTGGCCCATGCCATGGATGCAAAAGCAGTCATGCTCTTTCTGAATGCACCGGGGGACCTGGCGGCTTCTCCGGGTTCCGAAGATGCCTGCATTCTTCTGGATGCAGCCGGTGAAGCAGCGGTGGCCAAAGGCGCCGACCTTGTTTATTTTCTTGAGAACAAAGATTTCTCATGGCCGTCCCCCCACCTCTTTGCCCCGGCAATCGCCGAATTTGTAAGGGCTCGACGGCCGCAATTGCTCCTGTTTGCCCTCACCGACTTTGGCCGGGAACTGGCCGCCCGAACCAGTGCCATCAATCGGTCCGGCCTCATGGCCGACTGTGTGGACATTCTCATGGATGCAGATGGTGTCATCAAAGGACTTTGCCCGGCATGGGGCGGAGAGATCATGTCGGAAATAACCTATACCCCTGGATACGGCACCGGCCTGGCCACTGTCCAGCCCCACGGATTTACGGCATCCACAATCCCCGGGACGCCCGGTCATATCGAGCATATCCCAACACCGGGCAAAAACAGTGACGGCATTCACCTTATTTCTTCGGCCGTGGACCAAAACGAGGCCAATACCCTTGACACTGCGGATATCGTTGTGGTGGGCGGCGCCGGTCTTGGCAACAGTGAAGGGTTTGGCCGGGCCAGAGATCTGGCGGCAGCCGTGGGGGGACAGGTGGGCGCGACCCGGCCCCCTGTTCTTGAACACTGGGTGGATGAGGAAAGGCTTATCGGTCAGACCGGTAAAACGGTTCGGCCCAGACTGCTGTTTTCCATGGGCACATCCGGGGCCATCCAGTACACCGCCGGTATTATGGAGGCCGGCACCATCGTGGCCGTCAACCGTGATCCCCTGGCCCCGATTTTTCAAATGGCGGATGTGGGCATTGTGGCCGATGTCAATGCATTCCTTCCGGTTTTCAACGCCAGGGTCCGGCAGACGGTCATGCGAAAGCTGGCAGATGTGCTGTGCGAAGACCAGTGCATCAAAACCGGAAAATCACACTTCGGGGAAAAAATAAAATCATTGCGGGTGGCCAGGGACTGGACGGTGGAAAAACTGGCCGATGCCACAGGCCAGACCCCCGAGTTCATCAGCCACGTGGAAGCCGGCAAACTGTCACCGCCGGTGAGTTTTCTGGTACGGCTGGCAGGTGCTGTTGATGTGGACCCGGGCACCTTTTTAAAAAGCGGTGAAAAAACAAAAATCCGCGCTCAAAGAAACCGGGATTATACCAAACGGACCAGCAGCTACTCCTACCAGACGCTCACGTCCGGTGCGGAAAACGATCATCTTCGGGCCTTCATGGTGACCATCGAGCCCCATGACATCCACAAGCCCGTGGCCTACAAGCATGAAGGTGAGGAATTCATTTTTGTCATGAAGGGCGCCCTTGAATTCACCCTGGGCCGCAAGGTGTATGGCCTGAAAAAAGGAGAGTCCATTCATTTCAATTCGGACATCCCGCATAAGCTGAAAAGCCTGTCCGATGAGGCCACCCGATGCCTCGTGATTTTGTATACCCTCTGACAATTGACGGTCTCGTAAAAAGCCCATCTTGACAATACCCCTGCCATCCGATATTCGAATAGTCAATGCTCGAAGCTGATAGGCGTTAAAAAGATTCTTTTCATTTTAACCCATTTCAAACGAACCGAGTCAATTTTGCCATGGCAGCCGAATCATTGTTTTCCAACTCGCTGTTTTCCAATAACACCCTGGACCTTTCAAAGGTTAATTATCTGGATGTTTTTTCGGCTTTTGACGAAGGAATCATCATTACCGATGCCACCGGCAAAATTATCTTCTACAACCAGGCCATGGGACATATCGACGACCTGACCCCGGAATACGCCATGGGCAAAACAACCACCGAAATCTATGATCTCACCGACAAAACCAGCATCATCATGCAGTGCATCCAGAAAAGCGAATCCGTGGTCAACCATACCTTTTTCTACCGGACCCGCCTGGGAAAAATCGCCAACACCATCCATAGTGTCTTCCCGTTATACACCGGCAGACAACTGATTGGCGCCATCTGTTTTGTCAGAGATTACAGCACCCTTGAAAAAACCATCTGCTCCAGACTCGCGCCATCGCCCCCCGGCAAATCCGTTACCAGCACACGATACACCTTTGAATCCGCCATCGGAAAAAATCCTGAATTTTTGCGGGCCATAAAGTCCGCGAAAATGGCCTGTGACACCCCGTCGCCGATCATGTTGAACGGCAAAACAGGCACCGGCAAAGAACTGTTCGCCCAGTCCATCCATTTTCACAGCCACCGCCGGGCAAACCAGTACATCGCCATCAATTGCGCCGCCATCCCGGAAAATCTGCTTGAAGGCAACCTTTTCGGCACAACCAGAGGCGCCTTTACCGGTGCCATTGACCGGCCCGGTCTTTTTGAAAAAGCCAGCGGCGGAACCCTGTTTCTCGATGAAGTCGACTCCATGCCCATCGGACTCCAGGCAAAACTGCTTCGCGCCCTTCAGGAAAAAAAAATTCGCCGTGTCGGGTCTCTGAAGGAGATCGACATTGATATCAAAATCATCAGCTCGGTGAGCACCGCCCCCTATGAATCCATCCAGAAAGGCACCCTGCGCAACGACCTGTTTTACCGTCTTGGCGTCGTCCTTATCCGTCTTCCCGCGCTCAAGGAACGAACCGATGACCTTATGGCGCTGACCCAGCATTTTATCAATAAAAACAACCGCCAACTGGGCACTTCAATCAAAAAAATATCAAACCGGGTTGTTGCGTTTTTCAAAACCTACCACTGGCCCGGAAATATCCGGGAACTGGAACATATTATCGAAGGGGCCATGAATATGGTCGGATCGGAAAACACACTGAAAACGGGCCACCTGTCTCCTCATTTTTCAGCGTCCCCTGAATTTAAGCAATTCGCCGGCATCATGCCTGAAACCAGTGCCGCTTTGCCCCCCAATAAAAAAAAGGGTCAGCGGGCACCGGAAAAAACACATCTCACCTTCCCTGCCGACCATGACGACCCTTTGGAAAAACTCTCCGAAGTTCAGGCGGAAAGCGAAAAAATTATAATTTTTCAAGCCCTTAAAACTTGCAAAGGAAATGTTACGCAATCCGCTAAACGCCTTGGCATCTCACGCCAGCTGCTCAACTACAAAATCAAAAAATATGATTTCAAAAGAAAAAATTTCACCGAAACCGCATCTGACACTAAATCATTATAAAAATACCTCCCCCGGCTCACCGACCCAGCAGTCCGGCACTAAAATGCTAAAAATAAGTTTGACGATCGCGTAAAAATCTGACTTTTTGTGAGTTTAAGTGAAAATTATTTTGCGTAAATCGAAAGTTTTTTTTTCACTTCCTTTGTCCGCTGCAACTGAAAAAAAGTTTGCGCCAGCCCTGTTGATTTTCGACCCTGATCATACCCTTACTTATTTGTATATCCTTTTATTTTAGTTATTTAAAATCCAGATACGTCTGCCGGTGATCCGTATTTAACCTTTATAATAATCCAGGCACGCTTTTTGCTGAGCCTGATAAACAGGTTTCAGAAAACAGATTCCGCCCGACCCGGCAATGGTATTGCCACTATCATCGGGCAGCCACTTTTCCATCAAAAATATTTTAAAAAGGAGATATACATGTCACAACCACCCAACAATTCAAAGGTATTCGATCCCCTGGTATTCTGGGTTTCGGCTTCAGTAACGGTTCTTTTCATCATCTGGGCCATTGCCTTTCCCGAAAACATGACGGCAACCATCAACGCCGTTTTCGGATGGACCACAAAGGGCTGGGGCTGGCTCTATCTGCTTTCCGTCTTTCTGCTGGTCATCGCCTGCTTTGTGCTCATGGGCAATACCTACGGCACCATGAAGCTGGGAAAGCCCGAAGACAAGCCTGAATTTTCAACTTTTTCATGGATTGCCATGTTATTCGGTTCGGCCATTGCCGCAGGCATTGTCTTCTGGGGGCCCGCCGAACCGGCGTATCACTATATGACCCCGCCGCCCTTTTTCGGGGGTGAGGCCAAAACCGCCGTTGCCGGTGCCAATGCCATGACCCAGTCTTTTTTTCACTGGGGGTTGAGCCCATGGGCCATCTACGTCATGCTCACCGTTCCTTTGGCCCATGCCTGTTTTACCAAAAATCTGCCCTTTAAATTTTCCAGTGCCTTTTATTATGTGATCGGTGACAGGATTCACGGCACCTGGGGAAAAGTTCTCGATATTTTTGCTGTTTTTGCCACATTGGGCGGCCTTGCCACCACCACAGGCCTCACCGCCCTGCAGCTTTCCAGCGGATTTAAATATCAATACGGCATGGACATCGGTACCGGCGGCATCTACCTGATTATCGGTGTGCTCACCGTCATTTTCACCATCGCCGTGTATACCGGTCTTGAAAAAGGGATCAAATTTATCGGCAACGCCAATATGATCGTATTTGTCAGCGTCTGGTTTTTCATCCTGGTTTTCGGCCCCACCGTCTTCCTGATCAACCTGACCACCAACTCCATCGGCTCTTACCTGGCTAATTTTCTCCCGTTGAGTCTTTACCTGGCCCCGGGCATCGAAGGTAACTGGATCGGCGGCTGGACGATCTTCTACTGGGCATGGTGGCTGAGCTGGGCGCCCTTTGTGGCCATGTTCATCGCCCGTATCTCCAAAGGGCGTTCCATTCGGGCCACGGTGGCCGCCACCTTGCTGCTGCCGACTTTGGGGGATTTTTTATGGTACGGTGTCGTCGGCGGTGCCGGCATCAATTTTGATGTCACCGGTGTGATCAAGGAGCACGGCGTGGAAAGCGCCATTTTTGCCATTGCCCAGCACCTGCCCATGACCGGACTGCTGGCGGTGGTGATGATTTTCCTCATCGCCACCTTCTTTTTAACCAGCGCCAACTCCGCTGCCATCGCACTGGCCATGTTTGTCTCCGGCCATGAAAACCCCAATAAGAATCTCCGGGTATTCTGGGGTATCGCCCTGGGTGCGGTAGCAGCGGTACTGGCCGGCACCGGCAGCCTCAAGGCGATCCAGACCGCATCCATTGCAACGGCCTTTCCACTGATTTTTCTGATGCTGCTGGCCATGTACGGGACCTTTAAAGGACTCAACGAATACCGCAAAGAGATGGGGCTGAATCAGCCGCCGGCCGGCGCTGTTATCCAGCCTGAAAAATAAGCGCTGCCGGAACGACAAAAACCGTTTGTCCGTTCCGGCCCCTGTGCCACCAATGAAACAACCTATTTTTTAACAAAAGGAGTTAATCATGTACGATAGAATGCAAACACTGACAAAGGACCAGATGGCCAAAATCCACGACAGCGCCATGGACCTGCTGAAAACCACCGGTGTCAACTTTAATGATCCCGAAGCCCTTGAAATTTTCAAGGCCCACGGGTTCACGGTGGACGGCAAAACCGTATTTTTTGATGAAAAAGACATCACCAAAGCCCTTGAAACAACCCCCTCAAAATTTACCGTAGTCGCCAGAAACCCCGAAAAAAATGTTACCATCGGCGAATCGGACTTTGTTTTCCTGCCCGGCTACGGGGCACCGTTCGTTACCCTGGCCGACGGCACCCAGCAGGAAGCGACCATGGCCGATTACGATAATTTCTGCAAACTGATCCAGACATCCAAATACATGGACATGAACGGGTTTATGATGGTGGAGCCCTCGGATGTGCCGCCGGAAACCGCCCATCTGGACATGCTTTTTTCCAGTATGGTATTGTGCGACAAACCCTTTATGGGGAGCCCGGTCTCCCGACAGGGCATCCTTGACCTCATTGAAATGTGCGGCATGATATGGGGGAGCAAGGAAAAACTTAAAGAGATGCCGCCGGTCACCGTTTCCCTGATCAATTCCCTGTCGCCCCTGCAGTTTTCCGAAGAGATGGCCGGCTCCCTCATTGAACTGGCCCGCAACGGCCAGGCCTTTGTGGTGGCATCCCTGATCATGGCCGGTGCCTCAGGCCCGGTCACCCTGGCCGGTGTGCTGGCCCTGCAAAACGCCGAAATCCTGGCCGGCATCACCCTGGCCCAGTTGGTCAATCCGGGAACACCGGTGATTTACGGGTCCACCTCTTCAGCCATGGACATGAAATCCGGCGCTCTGACCATCGGCGCCCCCGAACTTTCCATGATTACCTCGGCAACGGCCCAGATGGCCCGCTTCTACAACCTGCCCAGCCGGGACGGCGGCGGGCTCACCGACGCCCTGTTTACCGATGCCCAGTCCGGTGTGGAATCCACCATGGCTCTTTTGACCGCTGCCAGAAACGGCGTCAACTTTATTCTGCACGCGGCCGGAATTCTCGGTTCTTACATTTCCATGAGTTTCGAAAAATTCATTGTCGATGAAGAGATCTGCGGCATGGTCCGGCACCTGCTCAAACCCATTGACATCACCGATGCGTCCATTGACCTGGAGATGATCAAATCCGTGGGCATCGGGGGCCAGTATCTGACCCACCCGAAAACATTTAAACTTTGCCGGACGGCCTTTTTTACACCGGACCTGAACAACCGGTTCAATTACGATACATGGAACAAAAAAGGCAAACAGCGCATCGATGAAATCGCCACGGATGTGGTGGGCAAGCGCCTGGCCACCTATGAAAAACCGGATATTGACCATGGTGTGGAAGCGGCCCTGTCCGACTATGTAAACCGACGGAAAAACATGTAAATTAATAACGGCAGCAGGGAGGTAACATGGACACAGCCCATTTGAACTGGATCAACAGGCTCTTCGGTAAACAACTGGACAAAAAGGTATTTTACACAAGCGTGGTCCTGGCCCTGCCGTTTCTGCTGTTGGGGGGATTTTCCCCTGACCTTCTGGGGCGCATCAGTGACACGGTGCTGGCCTATCTGACCACTTCATGGAGCTGGCTGTACCTGACAAGTGTCAGCGCCTTTGTCCTGGTCTGCCTGGTACTGGCCCTGTCCCCTTTTGGAAAGGTTAAACTCGGCCGGGATGATGAAAAAGCCGAATTCTCGCTGCTCAGCTGGTTTGCCATGCTTTTCTCCGCCGGCATGGGCATCGGCCTGGTCTTCTGGTCCATTGCAGAACCCATGTACCATTTTATGGGCCCCCCTGCGGGCCAAGGGTCGACACCGGCATCGGCCCGGATGGCCTTTGAGATCTTTTTCTTCCACTGGGGACTGCATGCCTGGGGTACCTACGTGGTGGTGGGCCTGCCCCTGGCCTATTTCCAGTTCCGCAAGCAAAGCCCGGCCACAGTATCCCAATGCCTGACACCACTGGCGCAGACAGGGGCGCAACCTTTTCCCGAAGGGCGGCCCTTCAATCTGGTCTCCCGGTCACTGGGCTACATTTTCGGCGCCCAGATGGACGGTATTTTCGGGAAAATGGTGGATGCCCTTGCCATCTGGGCCACCATTATGGGGGTTGTCACCTCCCTGGGACTGGGCGCCCTGCAGATCACCAGCGGGCTGGCCCATTCCATGGGCCTGCCCGCCGGCAAAACCACCACGGCGATCATCATTGCCGTCATTACGCTGCTGTTCATCACATCGGCCCTCACCGGCGTGAAACGAGGGATCCGCTACCTGTCCCTGGCCAATGTGTTTTTGATGGTGCTGCTGCTGCTCTTTTTTGCCTTTTTCGGGCCCCTGGGCTATATCGTCAAAACATTTGGCCTTGCCCTGGCCGACTATGTAACCCAGATCGTTCCGCTGTCCACCAGCCTGGAACTTTTTGACAATCCCGGATGGACCAAAGGCTGGACCGTCTTCTACTGGGCCTGGTGGGTGGCCTGGGCCCCCTTTGTCGGGGCCTTTATCGCCAGCATTTCGAGGGGACGCACCATCCGCGAATTCGTCCTCTGCGTCATGATTCTACCGGCCCTTTTTTCCTTTATCTTCTCAACGGCCTTAGGCGGCACCGCCATTCACCTGCAGCTGTTTGACCATGTGGCCATCGGGGAAGTGGTCAAGAAAAGCGTGGAAGTGGCCCTGTTCGAGACCTTGTCCCATCTGCCCCTTTACGGGTTGCTGGCCCTTCTGGCCAACATTCTCATCGCCTCATTTTTCATCACCTCGGCCGATTCGGCCACCTTTGTGATCAGCCGCTTTTCCACCGGTGGTCTGGGGGCCTCCGATAATCGGTCCGGCCAGCGCCTGATCATCTTCTGGGGGCTTTTACTGGGCGGCCTGGCCGTGGTGTTGATCTATTCCGGCGGGCTTAAGGCCCTGCAAACCGCGTCCATCATCGGGGCCTTTCCCTTTATCTTTATCATGTACCTGCTGCTGATTTCCATCATCAAAGATCTTTTCCAAAACCGAAAACGTGCTTAAGACACCATCGTCTCTGATATTCTGGATGATTGCCGACCGGCACAAGCGATCCATGGCATGATCCTTAATCACGCCCATTGCCTGCATATGGGCATGGCAGACCGTGGGCCGACAAATTTATGGTTCCTCGCTATTTTGTGTAGGTGCGCCGGTCAAATTTACCTATACGAAACAGCGAGGAGCCAAATTTATTTTACTGCCGTTCTCTTCTCTCCCACTCGTCTGACATTATTTTCATTGCTTTAAGCCCGAATAATGTTGTAAAAATCAAGGTAGATAAAAAAATTTCAACCTATCGCATCGTACCATGAACAAAAAAAAGCTCTACCGGTTATTGTATCGCTATATCCTGCCCTTTTGCGGGCTGATAGTGGTGCGCGTACTTTCTTTAACCCATCGGGTCCGGATACTGGATGCTGAAAACGAAAGATCCAGCCTGGAAAAATTCGGCAGCGTTGTATATGCCTCCTGGCACCAACGATTTTTCCCGGGGATCACCTTTTTTTCAAAACGAAGGCCCATTACCATCATGATCAGCCAGAGCCGTGACGGTGAACTCATGGCCCGGGTGGTCACGGTATTCGGCTGGCATCCGGTGCGGGGCTCATCCACCCGGGGCGGCACACAGGCCTTGAACCAGCTGAAACAACTGGCCGCCGCGGGATACAAAATCGGTCACATCGTGGACGGCCCCCAGGGGCCATTTGGCGTGGTCAAACCCGGACTGCTGAGAATTGCCCAGGTGGCGGGCCGACCCATTATTCCGACCCTCACATCGGCCCAGAGACCATGGGTATTCAACAGTTGGGACCGATTCATGGTGCCCAAGCCCTTTTCCCGGGTGATCATCCGGTTCGGAGAACCCATTCATATTCCCCCGGATCTGGACAATTCCGAATTTGAAGAAATGCGGCAATCCGTAGAAGATAAACTCAATACCCTGTATGCCGATACCGACCGGATCTGGTCTGATCCGGCCAGGATCAGGGCATTCTTCGAATCATAAAACCGACAGGTACCCGTCAATAATCTCCTGCCGCCGAAAACAGTCCATGGCATGGTCATTGACCATGCCCACGGCCTGCATATGGGCATAGCAGATGGTGGGGCCGACAAATTTGAACCCACGGCGGCGGAGGTCTTTGCTCATGGCTTCGGAGGCCGGGCTGGTGGCCGGATAATCGGCCATGGCGGTAAATTCGTTGACCACCGGCCGGCCATCGACAAACTGCCACATATAGGCATCGAAACTGCCGAATCGGGCCTGGATCTCCAAAAAACGGCCGGCATTGGTGATGGCGGCGAGAATTTTCAGGCGGTTGCGGATAATGCCGGCATCGGCCAGAAGCGCGGCCACCTTGCGGTCGTCATAACGAGCCACCTTTTCGGGATCAAAATCATCAAAGGCAATCCGGTAGTTTTCACGCTTGCTTAGCACCGTATACCAGCTGAGCCCGGCCTGGGCCGCTTCCAGGGTCAAAAATTCAAACAGGGTCCGGTCGTCGTGCACCGGCACCCCCCATTCCTCGTCATGGTAAGCGACATAGTCCGGTTTGGTCAGATCGACCCAGGGACAACGGCAACGACCATTTTCTATATGCATTTATCACCTTTCAAACTTGAATTTCACAGAAGACACTTGAATCCGCCACGACCTGCACCGACCTCGCAGAGCCAAGGCCCCGGCTCAGATTCAAGAACTGCTCAGCGGTAACCGTTGTTGCGGTAAAACCGTCTTTGGTGACGATACGGCCGGCGCCGGTGGCGGCCTCATCGATCTTGCCGACCAACCCATGGGAGGATTGAATACGAAACCAGTTCAACCGGTCTTCCCAGAACTTTTCCGCGTAACTTGAAAACAGCACCCTGCCCCCGGGTTTGGTAACCCGAACCGCTTCTATCATCAATTTACGCTGATCCACGTGGAACGCCGATATGCCATTTTGAACACAGCACACCAGATCAAACACACCTGCTGGAAAACCCAGTCGAATCGCATCCATCAACAGCAACATGACGTTGCCAGATCCCCTGGTGTAAGTCCTCGCCATGGCAAGATTTTGAAAGGAGACATCGATTCCGACGAACATTGCCGGTCGGTGTGAGAGCTGCCTGAGCACCCTGCCGTACCCGCATCCAAGCTCCAGCACCCGCCTGAACGAAAGGATGCACTCACTTACATGTGCGATTTCAGCATCAAGATACCGTTTCACCGCCAACGGCGCCAGGTCGTAGCAGCGTTTTAATCGCTCAGCCGAAAGTTTTTCAGTATAATAGGAAGACATGGATGTCGTCTAATTTTTGATCCGGGTAAAATTCAAGATCGGCGATGTCATGCAAGAAACCATTTTCATTTATTTAACCATGGTCGAGCACCCGTCCGATGATATTCAGCGCAGCCTGAATATCTTCAGCACTGATCTCATAGTGGACCACGGCCCGGATACACCCCTCCTCCATGGGAATAGGCATAGGCAATACCCGCAACCCTTCTTTGTCCAGTTTCCCGGCCAGTGCCGATGCGGTGAGGCCGCTTTTTTGAACTGAAAAAAACACAAGGTTGGTTTTGATCCGGTCCACGTCAATTAAGATACCGTCCATGACCGCCAGCCCCTGGGCAAAGGCCCGGGCATTGGCATGATCCTCCGGCAATCGATCCACCATCTCTGTCAAGGATACAATTCCCGCCGCCGCCAGTATGCCGATCTGTCGCATGCCGCCCCCGAGCAACTTTCGGGCCCGGCGTGCCCGGGTGATAAAACCTTCGGAACCACAGACCATGGAGCCGGCCGGAGCGGCCAGCCCCTTGCTCAGGCAGAAGCTGACAGAATCCGCATCGCTGACAAGATCACTGACCTTGGTTTGCAGGGCCGCCGCTGCATTGAAAATTCGGGCCCCGTCAATATGCAGCTTCAGATCATTATGATGGGCCATCTCGGCAACGCGCTGAATGTATGGCCGGTCAACAGGTGATCCAAAGCAGCGATTGTGCGTATTTTCAAGCACGATGAGCCGGCTGCTGGGAAAATGGATGTTATCCGAGCGAATGGCGGCAGCAAGGTCTGCAAGGTCCATGGTGCCGTCTGATTTATTGGGCACGATCCGGGGATGAATACCGCCCACGGCCGCACTGCCACCCTGCTCATAATAAAAAATATGCGACTGGTCCCCCAAAATCATCTCGTCCCCACGGCCGCAGTGGGCCAACTGACTGACCAGGTTGCCCATGGTGCCGCTGGTAACAAACAAGGCTGCCTGTTTGCCGGTCATTTCCGCTGCCATCTCTTCCAGGCGGTTCACCGTGGGATCTTCGCCAAATACATCATCACCGACTTTTGCCGACGCCATGGCCTGCCGCATGGCATCCGTTGGCCGGGTGACGGTGTCGGATCGCATGTCAATAATATGCATACTCAACTCCTGCTGTTTTGATTACGGTTGTTTGATTTTTTATCCGATTTTTATTCCACCGCCCCAAATACATGGAGACAATTATAAATACTTGAAATGCCATTATACCGCAAGTTTTAATACCGTAAAGGAAACCGTTCACCCCGTCATACCGTCAACGCACTGTAGAAATCGGCGCCTCGCTGTTTCGTATGGGTAAATTTGACCGGCTACAGCCCCGGGATGATTTCATTTTGCTGCTCGAAACTGTTTGAGGGGCTTAGCGAGGGTTAGGCCGGACAGCGACCGAACAATTACCCTGTCTCTCTATTTACAAAGAATAACTGACAAGCAGGTTGCGGCAAGCCCCTGTCCGGCATTACGACCGCTTAGCGCCGAGTTTTTTGAGCATCCGGATGAACGCATCCCGGGGCGACCCTCTTGAAACAGCGAGGAACCTTCTATTTCTATAGCCTTTGATGCTATCCGGCCAATAGTTGCGGAATTTCATCCCGAAAACGCAGATCTAATTCAATGCTGGAAATGTCCCCCTGACCAAATTTGAGTTGATTTTCGATGATTTTTCTCATAGTGTTTTTCCACGAAAATTTTTCATTTTTGGGTTTAAACTGCTGAAATGCAGGTGGGCAAGAAAGGATCCATGGCAACAGCCCTGGAATATATCGGCCGAAAGAATTATCCGACTGGCAAGTCAGCATAATGCACCCATCGAAAAAGAAAAGGAATTATGATAAAAACCGCTTCCGATATCCATCATAGGCTTGATGATTCTTCAAAAAAAATGACTGGAAATCCCCAAAAATCCACTGCGTCAGGGGACCGGCTGACGGCTGAAATTGAAAAACGGACCCGGGCCGAAACGGTATTACGGGAAAATGAGAACCAATTCCGGTCTATTGTCGAAAATTTTATCAGCGGCATATTTGTTGCCGATCTTGATGACAGAATTATTTATTTAAACAAAAAAACCTGCGAAATATTCGGATACTCCCGCGATGAAATGATCGGCCGGGATTTTTGGAAATATCTTGCCAGAGAGAGCAAACAGATTTTTCCAGACCTTCATAAAAAGCACTTGACCTTAGAAAATCCGGAGCAACCCCCAAGATTTAATATCATCGACAAAAACGGTGAGAAGAGATGCGTGGAGGCCAGTGCAACTGTCATTAATGCGTTAACCGAAAAACAACAGACTATTGTTCAGCTCCTGGATATTACCGATCAAAAACGGCTCACCGAAAAGCTCCATCAAATTCAGAAAATAGAAGCAATTTCAACCTTGGCGGGTGGGATCGCCCACCAGTTCAATAATGCGCTATCGGGAATTATCGGAAACATTGATTTAATAGAAATGATTTTTACCGATAACCGGAAGCTGTTAGGGTATACCCAAAAAATAAATGAGTGCGCGCAGCGTATGACGCAACTGACCAGTCAACTGATGGACTATGCCAAGGCCGACCAATCTCAACCTAAAAAACTATTCTTACGCGACTTGATCCATGATACATTGCCATTGGTCAAACATGCGATTAACCCTGCCGTCAACATAAAAACAGAATGGCCGGCTGAAAAAATCCCTATCACTGGCGACTTGGCTCAACTGCAGATGGTATTGATGGCGATTATCGCCAACGCGTCAGAGGCCATCGCCCAAAAAGGCCATATTGAAATAACCTTGAAGCATAAAATAACAACCCATGTGGCCACCACTGGTCTGCCCGACTTAGAACCCGGTGACTATGTCAGGCTGTCCGTGACGGATAACGGCGAAGGCATGGATGAGAATACCTGCAAACGGATATTTGACCCATTTTTTACGACACGGTCTATCGGACGCGGCCTTGGAATGGCAGCAGTTTACGGCATCATTCAAAATCATGACGGCGGGATAACCGTTGAATCAGAGCCGGGCCGGGGGACAACTGTCAAAATTTACCTGCCATCCATCCCAAAGTGTCCAGTCCGACAGGGGCACCTGACCGCAGATGAAACAAAAAGCCCGGTTCGACCCCAAAAACCCCGGGGAAAAATGCCTGCTGCCATTCTTGTTGTGGAAGATGACGAGGATGTCATGACGGTAACCCAGGCATTGCTGAAAAAACTGAATTACCGCGTATTGGTTGCCCGGACAGGACAGGAGGCCATCAAGTTTGCCAGAACAGTTGAGACGCATATAGATCTTGTCCTGCTTGATATTGGGTTGCCGGATATGGACGGCAATGCCATCTACCCGCTTCTCATGGAAGCCCGACCTGATCTGAAAGTGGTTGTCTGCAGCGGGCGGTCCATGGATGGCCCGGTTCAGGAAATTCTGGAAGCCGGTGCTCAGGATTTTATCCAAAAACCTTTTTCACTTGCAGAATTATCGGGAAAACTGGAAAAAACAATTCACGTATTGTAAAAAACATTGCCCGGGGGCTTGAAAAAAATGGCTCCTCGCTGTTTCATGTGGGTAAAGTTGACTCGATAAAGCCCCGGGATGCTTTTATCCGGAAGCTTGAAACTGTCTGAGGGGGCTTAGCGATCGTTAGGCCGGACAGCGACCGAACAATTACCCTGTATCTCTATTTACAAAGAATAACTGCCAATCAGGTTGCGGCAAGTCCCTGTCCGGCATTACGACCGCTTAGCGCCGAGTTTTTTGAGCATCCGGATGACAGTATCCCGGGGCGACCCACTTGAAACAGCGAGGAACCAAAAAAATACTTGACAGAAATTTTAATAAATGGCACCGTTATTCAAAATTTTGGCAAAAGGCGGACATGAAAACGGATAAACAGATAATTTGTAATTCAGATGTAAACTACTGGTGGTGGCAGGCCAACGTAAACAGGCATGCCGGCGCCGGAGTATATGTGTAATTTGTAAATAATTAAACGATACTTCTGGATCGTGGGCTGCAACAGGCCCACGATCCTTTTTTATTTTTAAGGGTCGTGGAAATATCCACGGCCCTTTTTTTATGAGTCGATGGCTATTGCGCCTTTTGCGAGACCGTCAATATTGATAAACTCGTCAAAAAGCGGACTTAGACGGTCTCGTAAAAAGTTCAAATTCAAGGCGTGCAAATTTTGTTATCATGAGGCGTACTTAGCGTACGTTGAATGATTGCAAAATGCAGCACAACGCAGGAGTTGGACTTTTTACGAGACCGTCAATATTAAAACGGGAGAAAAAACAACCATGCTACTGAACCAATTTCCGGACAAGGCGCGATATTGCCATCTGGCGGAAAAATTCAATGTTATCCCGGTATGCACCCAAATCCTTGCCGATACCCTGACGCCGGTGGCCCTGCTGAAAAAATTTTATACCGGTCAGGCGCCGGTGTTTCTGCTGGAAAGCGTCGAAGGCGGGGAAAGATGGGGCCGATACAGTTTTCTGGGGGTTTCAGCCCACTGCCACATCCGGGTATATGCCGACCGGGTGGAAATAGAGCATCAAAACGACCTTGAACAGATACCCCATGCCGGTGACCCGCTGCAGGTATTAAAGACCCTGATGAACACCTTCCGGCCGGCGGACCTAAAGGAACTGCCGCGTTTCTGGGGCGGACTTGTGGGTTACCTGAGCTATGAGATGGTTGGCTTCTTTGAATCGATTAAGGGCCAGTCAAAAGGCGACAAAGCCCTGGCCCGTTTTGTTATTCCCGATGAGCTGATTATTTTTGATAATATCCGAAACACCCTGACCGCCGTCGTGATTTCATTTACAGAAAGTAAACTCCCTGATAAGCAGGCCTATGAATCCGCTCGCATGCGGACAGCGGCCCTTTTGACAAAAGCAAATCGGCCATTGCCCGAAACAGCAGACACCCCTGTCGCACCGGAATACAGACTGACACCGGTGGACACCGCCGCCGCCTTTCGGCTTCAGGTGGAACAGGTCAAAAAACATATCCGGGCCGGTGACATCATTCAGGCAGTTGTTTCCCAGGAATTTGTCAGCGATCAAATGCCTGACCTGTGGCGGCTGTATCGCGCCCAGCGCTATATCAACCCGTCACCCTACATGTACTTCATGCATCTGGAAGAAACCGCCCTGGTGGGCTCCTCGCCGGAAACCATGGTGCGCCTTGAAAATAAGGTGGCAATCCTGCGGCCCATTGCCGGAACCCGCCCCAGGGGCGACAGTGAGCAGACGGATCGGACCCTTGCCAATGATCTGATGGCCGATGAAAAGGAGCGGGCCGAACACCTCATGCTGGTGGATCTGGGCCGTAACGATCTGGGGCGGGTGGCAAAAACCGGCACGGTTCAAGTCACTGATCTGATGGTGGTGGAGCGATATTCCCACGTCATGCACCTGGTATCCAATATCTGCTGTGACCTGCGATCCGACTGCGATGTCTGGGATCTTCTGCGGGCGACCTTTCCCGCCGGGACCCTCACCGGTGCCCCCAAGGTAAGGGCCATGGAAATCATTTCAGATCTTGAAAAAGGACCCCGGGGGCCCTATGGGGGAGCAGTGGGGTACATATCATTTTCCGGCAATATGGATCTGGCGATTACCATACGCACCGCCTGTGTTGAAGACGGCCGCCTCACCGTGCGTGCCGGTGCCGGCATCGTGGCCGATTCCGACCCGGAAAAAGAGAGAATCGAGACGATAAATAAAGCCATGGCCCTGCAGCGGGCCTTGCAACTCATGCAGCCAAACCCTGGCAAGGAGACATTCAAATGATTGTCATGATAGATAATTATGACTCTTTTACATACAACCTGGTGCAATATTTCAGACAATTGGGCGCCCGTATTCAAATCTTTCGTAATGATGCCATATCCATTCAGGAAATTGCCGATCTGAATCCCGACGGCATCGTTATTTCACCGGGTCCGGGGCGACCGGATGATGCCGGGATTTCACTGGCGGTGATACATGCTTTTTCAGGCAAAATACCGATTTTCGGGGTATGCCTGGGCCATCAGGCCATTGCGGCGGCATTCGGTGCAAAGGTTGTGGCGGCCCGGCATCTGATGCACGGCAAAACATCTTTAATTACCGCAGACGGCCGGAACCTGTTTCAGGGCATACAGAAACCGTTTCAGGCCATGCGGTATCACAGCCTGGCGATTTCCCGGGAAAAATTCCCCGTTGATCTGGAAATCACGGCCCAGTCCGAAGACGGTGAAATCATGGGGCTGAGGCATCGGCGCCATTGCACAGAGGGTGTTCAGTTTCATCCGGAATCCATCATGACGCCCCTGGGCAAACGGCTCCTGCGCAATTTTTTAAAAATCGCTGAAAACCATATAAAGGAAGGTAAACCATGTTTACAGAAAATTTAAGCAAAATCATCAGGAGAGAAAACCTAAATGACGTCCAGATGGGGGAAATGATCGATGACATTCTGTCGGGCAAAGCCACCGATGCCCGAATCGGTGCCTTCATGGGGGCCCTGGCCACCAAGGGGGAGACCTTCGAGGAACTGGCCGGTGCGGCCCGGGCCATGCGCCGCAAGGCGACACGGGTACAGACCGCTGCTTCCGTGGTGGTAGACACCTGCGGCACCGGCGGTGACAGCGCCAAAACCTTTAATATCTCGACGACCACCGCCTTTGTGCTGGCCGGTTGCGGTGTGACCGTGGCCAAGCACGGCAACCGGTCCGTTTCCAGCCAATGCGGCAGTGCTGATCTTCTGGAAGCATTGGGGGTAAAACTGGATGTTGATCCGGAAATTGTCGAAGAAGCCATTGGCCAGATCGGTATCGGTTTTTTATTTGCCCCCCTGTATCATAGCGCCATGCGATTTGCCGCCAGAGCCCGTCAGGACATCGGGCTGCGCAGTATCTTTAACATGCTGGGTCCCCTGACCAATCCGGCCGGTGCCAATTGCCAGCTGTTGGGTGTTTATGCCCCGGAACTCACTGAAATGTTTGCCCATGCCCTCAAGCAGCTGGGGTCTAAAAGCGCCATGGTGGTTCATGGCCATGACGGGCTGGATGAAATTTCCGTTTGCGCGCCCACCCGTGTCACCGAACTCAAAAACAATACCCTCCGGACCTATGACATCCATCCGGAACAATTTTTCGGACAACTGGCCGATCCGGCCGACCTTGTCGGGGGCTCACCGGAAGAAAATGCCCGGATTACCCGCACCATACTTGAAGGCGAACCCGGGCCCAGGAGGGATGTCATCCTTTTGAATACGGCAGCGGCCCTTATCGCAGCAGGTCTGGCCCCGGATCTTGGCCAGGGGATCGGTCTGGCCAGGCAGGCCATTGACACCGGGGCCGGAAAAGCCAAGCTGGAAGCACTGGTCGACTACACCCAAACCAACGGATAATGGATAGAAGATGGATTTTTTAACGCATATTGTTGAATTCAAAAAAGAGGAGATTGCCGCGGCCAGAAGGCGGATGCCTGAATCCGTGCTTCGGACAAACGCCCGGCAGTATCAAAGCAACCGCGCTTTCGGGCAAAAACTCGCCACACCGGATCATACCGGCGTGAATATTATTGCCGAGATCAAACGGGCATCCCCATCAAAGGGCATCATCTGTGCTGATCTGGATGCTGCCCGCCAGGCCAACGCCTATGAAAAGGGGGGTGCGGCGGCCCTGTCCGTGCTCACTGACCGGCAGTTCTTCAACGGCAGCCCGGCCGATCTTGAAACGGCCCGGCAGGCGACCACCCTGCCCGTGCTGCGCAAGGATTTCCTGATTTCATCCTATCAGATTTTTGAATCAGTGGCCCTGGGCGCCGATGCCGTACTGTTGATCGTCAGAATTCTTTCAAAACGTCAGTTGCACGATTATCTATCCCTTTGCCGGGAACTGGAACTGGACGCGCTTGTGGAAATCCACGATAAAAAAGATCTTGCGGTAGCCCTGCAGGTGGGCGCCCGGCTCATCGGCATCAACAACCGCAACCTGGCATCCTTTGAAACAGATGTCCAAACCGCCACTGCACTTGCCGGCATGCTGGGGCCGGATCAGGTGGCGGTGGCCGCCAGCGGCATCCGGGAGCGAAAGGATATAAAAATGGGCCTCAAAGCGGGAATCCATAATTTTCTGGTCGGCGAAAGCCTGGTGCGATCTACTGATCCCGCAGCCATGGTGCAGACCCTGAAAGGAAAAAATGACAATAATCAAAATACAAATTCCAAATAAATCACAATGATTAAAATTCCAAAACAGAACAAATCAAAATGCACATCAATTCAAAACTGAATGGGGTTAACTGAATGGCTTTGGGTTTTGTTTGAGATTTGGATATTGTTATTTGGAATTTGTTTGTCATTTGGTGCTTGTATTTTGTTATTTCTGGTTTATCCAGGTTAGGATATTTGAATGCAAAAAAATATTAAATGCCCCGTGAATACAAAGGAGCCCTGATGAACATGGAACATAATCCGGAAACCGCTGCAGACACCCCCCAGGTCAAGATCTGCGGCCTGACCCGGGTGGCAGAAGCAACGGCCTGCGCCGCACTGGGGGCCGATGCCGTGGGGTGTGTGTTTTTCCCGGCCAGTCCCCGGCATGTGACAGATGACCAGGCCCGGGCCATCTGCGGGGCCCTGCCCGGACATGTCCGGTCAGTGGGGGGTGTTTGTCGATGCCTCTTTTTCAACGATCATGGCCAGGGTAACCCATTGCGGCCTTGGGGCCGTCCAGCTTCACGGCCGGGAATCACCGCAGCTGGTATCACGTCTTGCCGCGGAAGGATTGCCGGTGATAAAGGCCCTGTGGATAGACGGCTATCCGTCACTGAAACACGCTGCCGGGTATCCGGCAACGGCATTTCTGGTGGAAGGGTCTCGGGGGAAATTGCCCGGCGGCAATGCCCTGGACTGGGACTGGCATGGCGCAAGGGCCATCGCCCATGATTTCCCCCTCATCGTGGCCGGCGGATTGACCCCTGAAAATGTCATGCAGGCGGCAGGTCAATCCACGGCAGCGGCCCTGGATGTCAGTTCTGGTGTTGAATCAAGTCCCGGCCGTAAGGACCTTGACCGAATCAAAAAATTTTTATCCCGGGCCGCGTGCTGCCATACCAATCAAAAACAATGGAGAATTTTCTAATGGAACCAGCCAAAACAGATGTTACCAAAATCCAGAGACCGGATGTCAACGGCCATTTCGGGCCATACGGCGGACGCTATGTGGGGGAAACCCTGATGCCGGCCATCCTTGAACTGGAGCAGGCATATGGGAAGATATCCCCTGACCCGGCCTTTCAAAAGGAGCTGGCCGACCTGCTGCAAAACTATGCCGGGCGTCCCACCCCGCTGTATCATGCCAGGAGACTGAGCACGTCCCTGAACGGTGCCGCCATTTTTTTAAAAAGAGAAGACCTGGCCCACACCGGGGCCCATAAAATCAACAATACACTGGGCCAGGGCCTGCTGGCCAGTAAGATGGGCAAAAAACGGCTCATTGCCGAAACCGGGGCCGGTCAGCATGGTGTGGCAACGGCCACCACGGCGGCATTGTTCGGCATGGGTTGCTGCATCTATATGGGGCAGGAAGATATCCAACGCCAGGCCCCCAATGTCCGCCGGATGCGGCTTCTGGGGGCGGAGATCGTGCCGGTGTTATCGGGCACCGCCACCTTGAAGGATGCCATGAACGAGGCCATGCGCGCCTGGGTGGGTGAAATGGAAAACACATTTTACGTGATCGGTTCCGTGGCCGGCCCCCACCCCTATCCCATGATGGTGCGTGATTTTCAGAAAATCATCGGTATCGAAGCCCGGCAGCAGATCCTTGACGTCAGGGGGCGACTGCCGGAACTGCTGGTCGCCTGTGTCGGGGGCGGCAGCAATGCCATGGGGCTCTTCCATGCGTTTATGGAAGATGATGTCGAGATGATGGGTATCGAAGCGGCGGGCAAGGGTATTTCCACCGGCAAGCATGCCGCCACATTGGGGCAGGGGTCCGTTGGGGTACTGCACGGTTCAAAATCATATGTCCTCCAGGATGCCCACGGCCAGATCACCGAAGCCCATTCGATTTCCGCCGGTCTGGATTATCCCGGGGTCGGTCCGGAACACGCCCTTTTAAAGGATTGCAAAAGGGTGCGCTATGACGCCATCGACGATGCCCGGGCCCTTGACGCATTTCAGGCCCTGTGTTCCCTGGAAGGCATTATCCCGGCCCTGGAAAGCGCCCATGCCCTTGCCTATGCCATGCAGGCCGCGGGCAAAAGATCCGGAGAGGATATTATCGTAGTGAACCTTTCCGGCCGGGGCGATAAGGATCTGGATATTGTTTTTGCCAATCTGGATATTTAACAAACTTTCAAATCAGGGAAATAAAAATATGAATCGCATCGAAGAAACGTTTAAACGGCTGAAACAACAAAAAGAAGTCGCCCTGGTGGGCTTTGTAACGGCGGGAGATCCGAACATGTCGGCCTCAGAGCGCATCATTACGGGCATGTGCAAATCCGGGCTGGATATCCTGGAACTCGGCATCCCCTTTTCCGATCCCACTGCCGACGGTCCGGTGATTCAACGGTCCTCGGCCCGGGCCCTGGCCGCAGGGATCACCACCGCCAAAGTTCTGGAAATGACCTGCCGGTTGCGGCGTCAAACCACGGTTCCCATTGTCCTGTTCAGCTACTACAATCCCATTCATGCCTATGGTGTGGCAAAATTTTACCGGGATGCAGTCGCTGCCGGCGCCGACGGGGTTCTGGTGGTGGACCTGCCCCCGGAAGAATCAGAAGAAATGACGTCACACAAAAAGGATCATGACCTGCCCCTGATCCGACTGGTGGCACCGACGACCCCTGTTGAGCGAATGCCTTATATTGCCGCATCCGCCAGAGGATTTCTGTACATGGTGTCCAAAACCGGTGTCACCGGCAGCCACGGGCTGGACACAGGACCGCTCAAAGCCCATATGCGTCAACTGCAGTCTTGTACCCGTCTTCCCATCTGCGTGGGATTCGGCATCTCGACCACCGACGAGATCACTGCTGTGGCAGCCCTTGCCGACGGTGTGGTTATCGGCAGTGCCTTTGAACGGATGATCGAGGAAAATCTTGAGGCTGCCGACCTTGACCGGCTGCTTGCCCAAAGGGTCAACGCCTGTAAAGCGGCGACAAGGGGATGTGCATCCTAACCTGGATAAACCAGCACCATATTGAAGAGTGAAGAGTCTTGGTATCGCTTCGCTCTGCCTTTTGGTGGGCACAGCCCACCCTACGATAAAGCAACAAGCCATAAAATCGGCAGAGCGAACGACGCCACATTCATCATTGTATTATATTCACCCCTTGATACCGGGCATCGTTTGTTTTATAACGGTCGATCATGATTATCCACATTGACATGGATGCTTTTTTTGCCGCGGTGGAGCAACTGGACAATCCCAAACTGAAAGGGCAGTGCGTTATTATCGGGAGCCCTTCGGGAAGGGGCGTGGTGGCCACGGCCAGTTATGAAGCCCGCCAATTCGGTGTGCATTCGGCCATGCCCATGTTCATGGCCCGCAAAAAATGCCCCCGGGGCATTATTATCCGGCCCCGCAAAGGCCGCTACAAAGAACTGTCCGTCATCATCATGGATCTGCTCCGGGAGTTTACACCGCTGGTGGAACCCGTATCCATAGATGAGGCATACCTGGATATTTCCGGGTGCCGGCGGCTGCATGGGTCACCGGAAGAGACGGCACAACAAATCAAGGCAAAAGTGTTTGATACCGTGAGCCTCACCTGTTCGGTGGGCATTGCACCGTGTAAATTTCTGGCTAAAATTGCATCGGATATGGACAAACCCGGCGGGTTGACGTTTATACGGCCGGAAAATGCCACGGCCTTTGTCAAAACCCTGCCCATCGGGAAAGTGCCCGGTGTGGGCCAGAAAACCCTGATGCACCTGCAAAAAATGGGGATCACATCCTTGGGGGATGTGCATAAATATTCCGATGAGATGCTGCAGAAAAAATTCGGTAAGTTCGGGCACCGCTTGAGAGATCTTTCCCTGTGCCGGGACAACTCCCGGGTGGTTCCTTTTTCCCGGGCCAAATCGGTGAGCAGTGAAACGACCCTGACCGAGGACACCGCCGACAAAACAAAGCTGCGACGGCATCTCTTAAGACAGGCCGAAGATATTGGCCGGCAGCTGAGGAAACTTGAGGTCAGGGCAAAAACCATTACGCTGAAAATAAAACACTCTGATTTCAGGCAGTTTACGCGAAGCGTGACCCTGGAAGCCCCCACCCACGCTTCCGAAACCATCTATAGGGCAGCTGCAGATCTGCTGGCAGCCTATCGGCTGGCCACCCGGATCAGGTTGATCGGTGTGGGCGCATCGGGCCTTGGTAAAAAAAAAGGCGCCGTGCAGATGGACCTTTTCAAAAAATGTGAGAGCACAGATGCCAACTGGGAAAAAGTAGACCAGGCCGTGGATGCCATCTGGAAAAAATTTGGAAACAATACAGTGAAGAAAGCCAGTTTACATGACAAATCATAAAAAAAAATTTTGGGAAACAAAACCCATGGAAGAGATGACGACCCGGGAATGGGACTCTTTGTGTGAC
The DNA here is from genome assembly GCA_942490765.1 of uncultured Desulfobacterales bacterium. GTDB lineage: Bacteria > Desulfobacterota > Desulfobacteria > Desulfobacterales > 4572-123 > 4572-123. The sequence goes on from CALNYM010000039.1 coordinate 53,950, forward strand.
GGGTGCGGCCGCTGCTGCCTGGAGAAACTGGAAGATGAAGACACCGGCGAGGTTTTCTACACGAGCGTGGCCTGCCGATTCCTGGATCTTCAAACCTGCCGGTGCACCGTTTATGAAAAACGGGCAACCCGGGCCCCCGAATGCCTGTTCCTGACACCGGAAAAAACCACAGAGATTGCCTGGCTCCCGGCCACCTGCGCCTATCGCCTTCTGGCCGAGGGAAAAAATCTCCAGTGGTGGCATCCCCTTGTTTCAGGTGATCCGGAAACGGTCCACCAGGCAGGCATCTCAGTTCGCGACAAAATCATCTCTCCCAGGCACATCGACCCCCGGCAGCTGGATGCCTATATTATTGACGGCCTGCTGTAAAATAAGCCGTCTACCTTCCATTCCGCCGTTTAAACCCGATCATGCCAGGTTCAGGCAGCCTGGGCACCTGGCGTTTCATCTTCCCGGTGCGGGCCAGCAGGAGGACGGCGGCAAGGATAAGGGCTCCCCCACAAACCTTGAATACAGTAATCTGTTCCCCGAGCAGAACCGCGGAAAAAATAATAGTGACGACAACTTCAAATGTGGAAACCATGGAGGCATCCGTGGGATTAAGCCGTTTAAGCCCGGAAAAAAACAGGAACATACTTAAAACAGTTGAGATAACAGCACTGCATCCAATGGCCACCCACCCGCTGAAACACGAAGGAAGCGCAATCCCCTCCACGGCCACGATGGGGAGAATGGCCAGGGCCGCCGCGGGAATGGTGACGGCCAGGGCCGGAATGCTGCCGGCCTTTTTGATACAAACGCTGCCAAAAACAATATACAAGGCAAACACCACACCCGAAAGCCATGCCAGAAGCATGCCCTTGAACTCACCGCAGGCCGTACCGGTCCCCACGGTCAGTGCTGCGCCGATCAACGTAAGGCCCAGGGCGATGATCATATTCCGGGTAACGGGTGTCTTCAGTAAAACTGCGGACAGCAGTGTCACAATGACCGGATAGGTATACGACAATACAGCCACAATCCCCGGTGGGGAAAAAAGCAGGGCCGTATAATAGAACCAGGTCGAGGCCATCATAAAAACACCGCCGACAAAAATAAGGGTCCACAAAAGATGTCCAGTGGGAAACCGGCGGCGTTGAATTCGCATAATGACAAGCATGATCATCCCGGCAATCAGGAAGCGAATAAAAAGAAACGAGGTGGGACTTACGCCGGCGGCATAAGCAAAACGGGCAATAATCGGGTTGATCCCCGAACAGAGCGTTGCCAGGACGACAAGGCCGACACCGATGAACTGCTCCATAGATAATATGTACCCCGCAAAACAGCCGGCAACCGCTATGCCGGGTAAGCGTCAGTCAGAAAAAGCCGGTTTTCGAGGCCGGGGTGTCAAAATGCCGGAGCCGAACCCTGGGGGCCGCTCTATGTTTTTTATAAATCTATCTTTGCCACCCTACTACCATTTCTACCTGCTTTGTCAATACAAATCGCAGAGGGGATACGCTGAAATTTTAACGGTGTTGAAAAACGCTGGCAAGGGCCTGGGCTCAATGGATGAGAAGGATTTGAACATTGTCAAATCTATGCATCCATTGGGCGGGTCCGGTGGGGGAAATTTTCTTCAAAAGGGCGGCACCGAAGGCATCATTCCGTCATGCCCTTTCCGGATTTTGAATACGCCAGGGCCGCCTTTATAAAAGAGGCAAACAGGGGGTGTGACGTTCGTGGCCTTGATTTAAATTCAGGATGAAACTGGCATCCTAAAAACCAGGGATGATCCTTGATTTCTACAATCTCAACCAGTTCTTTGTCCGGGGAGGTGCCGCTGATCACCAGTCCGCTTTCCTGCAACCGGTCTTTATATTCATTATTAAATTCATACCGGTGCCGGTGACGCTCGGAAATCAGGCCGCTGCGGTAAGCGTCATGGGCCAGGGTGCCCGGTTCCAGTTCGCAGGGATAAGCACCCAGGCGCATACTGGCCCCCTTTTCAGAACAGTCGTCTCTTTTTTCCAGCTTACCGGTCTGTTCATCATACCATTCAAGCATCAGATAAATCACCGGAAACGGTGTTGCCGTATCAAATTCACTGCTGTTGGCGTTGTCCATTCCCGCCACATGTCGGGCAAATTCGATGACGGCGATCTGCATGCCCAGGCAGATACCGAAAAAAGGAATTTTGTTTTCCCGGGCATAGCCCGCCGCACAGATTTTACCTTCAATGCCCCTGGCGCCAAAGCCGCCGGGAACCAGTATGCCATCTGCATCCTTAAGGGCTGTTGCACAGGTATTTGCATCCACGGTTTCCGAATCGATAAAGAATAATTTTACCCGGCAGCTGTTGGGAATGCCGGCGTGGTATAAGGCTTCATTCAGACTTTTGTAAGATTCGGTCAGGTCAACATATTTTCCCACGATGGCAATGGAAACCGTTATTTTAGGCTCCCGAATGCCCCTGACCACCTTTTCCCAGTCTTCCAGACGGGGGGCACGGGTCCATATATTCAAAAGCTCGACAATCTTATCGTCCATGCCCTCCTGGTGGTAGACAAGGGGGACATCATAGATGCAATCCACATCCTTGGCCGTAATCACCGCCTCCTTGCTGATATTGCAAAAAAGGGCTATTTTGGCTTTAATCTCCGGGGAGAGAATCTGATTGGTGCGGCACAACAGGATATCGGGCTGGATGCCGATGCTGCGCAGTTCCTTGACGCTGTGCTGGGTGGGCTTGGTTTTGACCTCTCGGGCCGTGGGGATATAGGGTACCAGGGTCAGATGAATATAAATGACGTTTTCCCTTCCCGCATCGGCCCTGAACTGCCGGATGGCTTCTAAAAAAGGCAGGCTTTCAATATCCCCGACGGTACCGCCGATCTCCACGATGACAACATCCACGCCATCGGCCACCAGACGGATACTGTCCTTGATCTCATCGGTGATGTGCGGGATCACCTGAACCGTCCCCCCCAGATAGTCACCCCGTCGTTCCTTGCGAATCACCGAATCATATATTTTTCCGCTGGTAAAATTATTATTCCGGCCCAGTTTGGCATTTGTAAACCGCTCATAATGTCCCAGGTCAAGATCGGTTTCAGCACCGTCATCAGTGACAAACACCTCCCCGTGCTGAAAAGGGTTCATGGTGCCCGGGTCGACATTGATGTAGGGGTCCAGTTTTTGGATGGTCACCCTCAGCCCCCGGCTTTCAAGCAGTGCCCCGATAGCAGCAGACGCGAGCCCTTTACCCAGTGAGGAGAGGACGCCGCCGGTAACAAATATATACTTTGTATTCTCCGCCATGTTTACTCCGTTGTTGTTTTAAATCTATAATAACCATGCCCTTCGGACATAACAAAAAACGAAAAATAACCATGAAGGACATGAGGTTCATGAAGTTTTTGTTTCAATTCCTTCATGTCCTTCATGGTAAAAATCGTTATTCTTTCATATCAAGGCCTTATGATTTAAACTGTTAGATAGTTTTCGTTCAAGTCCTAATTGATGAACTCATAAAAAGCCGGCTTTAGGCGGTTTCGTAAAAGGTTCAAATTCAAGGCGTGCAAATTTTGTAATCATAAGGCGTAACCATCGTACGTTGAAGGGTTACAAAATGCAGCGCAACGCAGGCGTTGGACTTTTTACGAGACCGTCCTGATTAAGTTACCCATAAAACATGTTCGAGGTGCCTAAAAAAAATCTTCAGACACAACGCATAGCGGTTTTTTTTCGGCCGCTTTTTAAAGAGGATCGTCGGATAAAGATTTTCTCAACCGAGGGATATTGAACAAACTGGCGGGCAGTCCATCCAAAACCCGTACGCGATCCACTCGAATCTCCCGCACCAGAATATCCTGCCGAAAAAAACGAATCTGCCGCGGATACCAGAGGCCGCCGGCATTCCCCCATTTTTCATACCGCACATCCAGACCGTCTCCCGATTTCAACGGATCCGGGTCAACCATCAGCCAGCGGACCGGCCGAAAATGTTCCCGGTCGATCCAGACCTGGGACATTGATACATCCGGATACTGGGCCCCTATAACAAAAAAAATACCGTCCTGAAACCGCCCCAGGCTGGAGACATGAACATCAACACCGCGCTGGGCCAGCTTATCCTGAACCAGAATCCGGGCCTTGTATAAAAAAATATCCTTATACTGTTCAAACTGATCTTCGGGGCCATCAACGACCCGGCCGTTGACCATGGTCAGCAGATGGCCACCGGCCACCAAATGAATATACCGGGTATCCGAACCGGTGATATCGGACCTGAAATCGCCGTGAAAATTATAATACAGGGTTTCTTCAACTTCAACAGCGCCGTTTCCCGGGCCCTGTTCATTAAAAATGACCCGTTGATCGATCCTTACGCCTTTTGACCGGTCAAGGCTGCTGGCCATCAGCTCCAGTATATGGGGCCCGGGCAACACATAGGCCCGGGCCACCGGTATGGTCTGAAACAACAGGACCCCGAAGAGGGTAAGGACAAGGGCCATTTTTTTAAAATTTAAAACCGACATTTAATATCGTTACACTTCATCCGGATTTATGGATTCAGCATCGGCGATAAAAATATCACCGGCAAAGGTCGCAGCCGCCCCAAGTTCTTCTTCGATTCGGATCAGCTGGTTGTATTTGGCCACACGATCGGTGCGTGACAGAGAACCGGTTTTAATCTGCCCCCCATTGACACCCACCACCAGATCGGCAATGAAGGTATCCTCGGTCTCCCCGGAACGGTGAGAGATGACAGTGGTATAACCGGCCTGATTGGCCATCTCAATGGTGTCCAGGGTCTCGGTCAATGTCCCGATCTGGTTGAGTTTGATGAGAATCGAATCGGCAATACCACGGTCGATACCCTTTTTAAATATCTCCGGATTGGTCACAAAAATATCATCCCCCACGATCTGAATGGTGCTGCCGAGCTGGTCCGTCATGATCTCCCAGCCGTCCCAGTCCTGCTCGGCCAGGCCGTCTTCAATGGAAAGAATCGGATAGGTATCGATCAACTCTTCGTAGTAATCAATGAGTTTTGAAGCTGTGAGCTGTTTGTCTTCGGACTTTAACTGATACTTTCCATCACGATAAAATTCGGACGCGGCGGCGTCCAGGGCCAGCCCGATATCCACCCCCGGCATGTACCCCGCTTCAGTAATGGCGGTATTGATAAACGACAGGGCCTCATGGGTGGAACCAAAATTCGGTGCAAAGCCGCCTTCGTCTCCCACCGCCGTGGAAAGTCCCTTTTTTTTCAGAATATTCTTCAAGCTGTGAAACGTCTCAGCCCCCATCCGAACCGCCTGGGCAATATTTTTAGCGCCGATGGGAACAATCATGAATTCCTGAATATCCAGGTTGTTGGCGGCGTGGGCACCGCCATTGATGATATTCATCATGGGAACCGGCAGACAGCGGGCGTTGATCCCCCCCAGATATCGATAAAGGGGCATGCCATACGCCAGGGCGGCGGCTCTGGCGACGGCCATGGAAACACCAAGAATCGCGTTGGCACCCAATTTTGATTTATTGGGTGTACCGTCAAGTTCGATCATATGGTGGTCAATGGCCACCTGGTCGCCGGCATCCATACCGAGCAGGGCCGGTGCAATAATAGTGCGCACATTTTCAACGGCTTTGGCGACACCTTTGCCGCCGAATCGTTTATCATCCCGGTTTCGAAGCTCCAGGGCTTCACGGGTTCCGGTGGATGCCCCGGAGGGCACGGCAGCGCGGCCCATAGCCCCGCATGCAAGGGTGACATCCGCTTCAACCGTTGGGTTCCCCCTTGAATCAAGGATTTCTCTGGCATGTATATCTATTATTTCCGTCATATTACCCCCTGTTGAATTGCTTTTGCGTTATGCCCGGACAAATCATTTTCAATTTTGCCCGGACCATGATTCATTTAAACCGGCAATACCCCCTGAATAAAAAGGTCGTGATGCGGCCGCCGGCTGCTTGACAAAATTTTTGGAAATGTTACTCTTAATGCATGGACATGTCAAGGCGTGAACTCGGGAACCCGAATTAATCAGGAAAAACAAAAATGCAACAAAACGATTTTTACAGCAACGCCCATCTGGTGGTGGCGGCCATCCGTATTATAGAACATCAAAAATCAAGCGAACCCACAGTGGATGCTATCTGCCGGTTTTTGTCCTTTTCCCCGGAGCAGGGCAATTTTATCTGTCGCCAGCTCAGGACACTGGACATTTTAGACTGCATTGAAAGTGCCTACGGCATCCGGCTCTTCATCAAGAACCATATCAAACTGGAGGAAATTCCCAGAGGAGAACAAGATACCCGTCTTGAAAAGGAACTGGCCAGATTTCAGAGCCATCGCGAAGATATTGATCAAAAAGTCAAAACCTTTCAATCTGAACAAGCCCAGAAACAAAAAGATCTTTTTGCGGAGCTGGGGAAAAAGTTGAAATCCGGATTGACAAAAGATAAACCATGATTGATGGTCTCGTAAAAAGTCTAATTTGGCCGGTTTCGTAAAAAGTTCAAATTCAAGGCGCGCAAATTTTACAATCATGAGAGGTACTTAGCATACGTTGAATGATTGTAAAATGCAGCGCAACGCAGGCGTTGGACTTTTTACGAGACCGTCAAGAACAAATCACCGCCCCCGTTGTCAAGCCAGGCCGATGGTCCAGTTCCACAGGCCGGATCTTTTTTTCAGTTTGACCTGGGGGGGTACCGGATCGTCCATATCCACAAAGAAACAATACCCCGCCGTTTCAAGATTTTTTCGCTGGGCACTCAGGTCCAGCCGCCAATTGGGGTAGACCCAGTAGGATGAGCCGTATTTCTGCACCCATGATTCTTCCCCCCGGGGGCTGGTAAAGGCAACCTGGGGTTTCAGATTGTCTGCCAGTGCCCGTGATATACAAAGGGGCCAGTTTCCCGCAATAACAATCCCTAAGGGCAGTGGGGAATCCTGGGGAAGCAATTGATAATCCCCGCCGCCCAGTTCCGGGCTGACAATAACACCGCTAAACCCCATTTCAGCCAGCACGGCGATCCCTAACGGGTTGGCAATATTACAAAACGGTCCGGCCCAGAAATTGCGCTTTTCAGTATGCGGGAAAAAGGCCATCTGCCAGGGCGCATTCAAAACAAAATTTCCAGCCCCCTGTTTTAAGACCGTGTTCACCTGCTTTGCAACCGCTTCTTCATCCTGGGGCCACAGGACCGGCGGCAGCCACCACCAGGTGTCGGCCACCCTGTTTTTCGGTATATTTTTAATGGCTTCCCCGGAAAGCCAGATCCCTTCAGGGCCCCGGGCGGATCGGCTTTTTTCCGCGTTCCGGAACACGGCCATTTCAAGGGTTTTGATCCGATTGGAAAATCGTCGGGGCAACCGGATCTTAAAATCGGGCACAGCCTGGGCACCTGGTGCTGTTTCTTCAAGCCGGGCTGCCAGTTTGTCCATCATTTCCCTCAGGGCCTTTTCACGCCGGTCGGTGAGAAAAATCGGCGCTCCCTGGGGGCTGTTTTTCCCCGAAGCCATTTTCAGATGAAGACGTCCTTTTTTCGGGACATACCGACCCACGCGATGCACGGCATGCCAGCTCTGGTCTTCATAGCCGATGCGCAACACATCCTCGGGCAAAAGTTCCTCCCTGGCGATCAAATAAGGGCTGGCCCGGGTGCCCTGAACTTTTCCCATGAACAGACCGGAACCGGTGTGCCCGGATGTATTGACCGGGTTCTGGATGCGCTGGGGCAATAAGTTATAATGGGTGGTACTGCGCCCCAGTGCCCGCTCCAGCATGGCCAGTGCATCTTTTTTAATCTTCGGATCTGTGCCGTGGTCCCGGAGCATCTGGTAGGCCTTGACCGTATAGAAGACATAATGGGGACCTTTTTTACGGCCTTCGATTTTCCAGGTGGCCACTTCGGGAATGGACATGAGCACCTTGACCAGGACATCCACGCTTAAATCCGAGCAGGAAAAAAAACGGGCGCTTTCCCCGCCCTGGGTGTAAAGCCTGCGGCAGGGTTGCACACACCGTCCCCGGAGCCCGCTTTTGCCGCCGAAGTAACTGCTCCAGTAGCATCGTCCAGACACCCCGTAACACAGGGCACCATGGATAAATGTTTCCAGCTTGAGATCCTTTGGACAGACCATGGCCATGGCTTTGATCTCATCTACAGTCAGCTCCCGGGGCAGCACAACCCGATCCACACCCAGCTTGGCCCGAACTATTTTCAGCGCTGCGGGGAAAGTGGCATTTGCCAGGGTTGACAGGTGCAATTCCCCGGAAAAACCGGCCTGACGAGCCAGCTTTACCATGGCCATGTCCTGAACAATCAGGGCATCGGGGTGCACCTGATGTTCCAGCCGGACCAATATCCGGCCCACCGGATCGAGGTCATCTACTTTCAGCATTGAGTTGAGGGTGACATAAACCCGGGTGCCCTGTTCATGGGCCAATCGGGTGAGGGCTGCCAGCTCTTCGATTTTAAAATTTTTAGCCTCCATACGGGCCGAAAAAGATTTCAACCCGCAATAAACAGCATCGGCCCCGGCTGCCAAAGCCGCCAGAAAGGATGCCCGGTTGCCTGCCGGTGCCAGAATTTCAGGTTTATGCCCACTTATTTCGTTCGACATTCATCGTTCCCTGTTCGATATTTAAAAAATGGTATCCGTTCACGGGTGACCGTTATCGGTTCACGGTTGTAGAATAGCATATATCCAACCGACTGCCAATCCCCCCTTGCTCCGGCAGGATATTGTGTTATATTGTAAAAGTAAACATAACGAAAGGAATTCATATGAAAATTGCAATAAGCGGAAAAGGCGGTGTGGGCAAGACAACCTTTGCTGCGCTGCTGGCACGCACCCTGAACGAACAGGGAAAATCCGTTTTGGCCATTGATGCGGATCCGGATGCCAACCTGGCCGCAGCCCTCGGTATTGAAGGGGCGGACAAAATTGTTCCCATCGCTGAAATGAAAGAAATGATTTTTGAAAGAACCGAAGCCCAACCCGGCTCCATTGGCGGTTTTTTCAAGCTCAATCCCAAGGTGGATGATCTGCCCGATGCCTTATCCGCAAAACTCGGCAACATCAAACTCATGCGTCTGGGCGGTGTCAAAAAAGGCGGTGCCGGATGTATCTGCCCGGAAAGCACGCTGTTAAAGGCCCTTGTGACCCACATCGTTCTCTGTCGGGATGAGGTGGTGATCATGGATATGGAGGCGGGGATAGAGCATCTGGGCCGGGGTACGGCCCGGGCCGTGGACAAACTCATCATAGTGGTGGAACCCGGCCGCCGCAGCCTGGATACTGCGGAAAATATCAAACGGCTGGCGGCTGAAATCGGCCTTGTCGATATCGCCATTGTGGGCAATAAAATCCGCAGCCCCAAAGATGAAGCATTCCTTAGATCAAACCTTGCGGATTTTGAATTTTTAGGCTTTATTCCCTATCAGGACACCCTCATCGAAGCGGATCTGAATGGCATTTCGCCCTTTGAGGTGGATTCACCGGCGAAAGCCATCATTAAAGAGATGGTCGAAAAACTATGACTGAAACCCATGGGAAATACTCCAGGCCGGCCCGGCGCCGAACCCGAAAAAAAACGGTCCGTTTAAAAATCATGCCCGGATCGGATGCACACCTGAAAAAAGTATTTTCAACCATCGGCGTGCCGGAGCAGATGCCGTTCACACCGGACCCGTTTCAGATAGCGGCTGTGGACGCCATTCAAAAGGGCGACTGCCTGGTGAGTGTCCCCACCGGCTCCGGCAAGACCTGGATCGCCCGAAAAGCCATCGAGCGGGTCCTGGCCGTTCAGGGCCGGGCATGGTATGCCACCCCCTTAAAGGCCCTGTCCAATGCCAAGTATGAAGAATTCTCGGCGATCTTCGGACCACAGAACGTGGGCATCCTCACCGGGGACCGCAAGCAAAACCCGGATGCACCGGTCATTGTGGGCACCACCGAGATTCTGCGCAACCAGCTATACGATGCCATGCACCAGGGCCTGACCCTGGCTGCCGACCTTGTGGTCCTGGATGAAGCCCACTTTTTAGGTGATGAGGATCGCGGGGTGGTGTGGGAAGAGATCATGATCTACCTGCCGTCCCGGGTCCCGCTGCTGCTGCTCTCAGCCACCATCGGCAATGCCCGCCAGATCGCCGACTGGCTCGAATCCATCCGCGGCACAACCTGCACTGTGATTGTTGAGACCAAGCGGCCGGTCCCGTTGTATCCGCTTTTTTTCCACCCCTCGGGAACCCTTTACCCGCTCCTCACCGGTGCCGACGAAAATGGGAAAAAAAAGATCTATAAAAAGGTTGGCGCCCATATCATTCAAAAGCACCCCCCCGAACTCGCGCCGCCCTATCGTCTGCCGCTTTTCGGGGATATCCTCCGGGTGTTGAAAAAATACAACCTGCTGCCGGCCATTTTCTTTCTCAAATCCCGGGCCGACTGCAACGGCGCCGTAGAACTCTGCCGCAGCAACCATTCTTCAGATCCGGACATTGCCGCAAAACGCAAGGCCAGAATCGCCCAACTGGCGGCGGAAAGCCCCCATGTAACCCATCACCTGCAGCGCTCTCTGCTGGAGCACCAGGCGGTGGCGGCCCATCACAGTGGACAGTTGCCGGCCTGGAAACTGATCATCGAAACCTTGATGAGCGAAGGGTTGCTGGATGCGGTCTTTGCCACATCCACGGTGGCTGCCGGGGTCAACTTTCCGGCCCGGACCATTGTTTTTTTAAACTCCGACCGGTTCAACGGTCGTGAATTCCTGCCCCTTTCCGCAACAGAGCTGCATCAGATGACCGGCCGGGCCGGTCGCCGGGGCATGGACAAAATCGGTTTTGCCATGGTGCTCCCCGGCAAATTCATGGATATACGGCTGGTGGCCAGACTCTTTTCCGCTTCTTCCACCCCCGTGCCCAGCCAGATCAGGATCAATTTTTCCATGGTGCTCAACCTGTTGCTGAGCCATAGCCCTGATCAGGTGGAAGAACTGCTTGACAGATCCTTTGCCACCTATCTGCTGACCGAAAAATCCGGCAAAAAAAACCCCGACCGAATGTCACCCCACACCAACCGGAAACTGGGACAGGATTTTTTAAAACATTTGAATTTTTTAAAAAAAACCGGTTTTGTCAACGCCGACGGCACCCTGACCACGGATGGGCAATGGGCCTCCCAGCTCCGGGTAGATCAGCCGTTGATCATTGCCGAAGGATTCCGGCGGAATGTTTTTCCAAAATCCGACCCGGCCGTGATGGCCGGCATTGTGGCGGCATTTGTGAACGAACGGGAGGAACAGGACCGGATCGAGATCACCATCTCACCGGAAAAACTCAAAAAACATTTTTTCAAGGTCCAAAAAAAACTGGGGCCCTTTGCCGAACAGATGCAGAAAAGCGGTTTTGATGTCCGGCCTTTATTCCTGCGCCCGGCTGTGACCCTGTTTTTGTGGGCCTCGGGCCAGCCCTGGGAAAACGTACTCGACTTCTCCCTGCTGGCCGAAGGGGATCTGGCAATGCTGGTTCTGCGGACCGCCGATCATCTGCGGCATATCAGCGCCCTGAAAACAATTTTCCCGGAAGCGGCGGCCGTTGCAACCCAGGCCACCGAGCTGATCCTGAAAGATCCCGTGGTGACCCTTTATTCGGGTTGAACCGATCCTAAGGAGGGTATCATGACAGACCAGTATTATTTCAGAAATCTTGTTTTTGAAGGGGGCGGTGTCAAGGGAATCGCCTATGTCGGCGCCATCGCCGAACTGGAAAAAAGAAATATTCTGGAAGCGATCAAGCGGGTGGGGGGCACCTCCGCCGGCGCCATCAATGCCATCCTGGTGGGCCTGAATTATACCCCGTCTGAAATGGATGACATCCTCAGGAATTTGAATTTTAACAATTTTCTGGATGATTCATGGGGGATCATCCGTGATACACATCGCCTGATTGAACAATACGGATGGTATAAAGGCGATTTTTTCCGAAACTGGATCGCCCGGATTATCGCCGCCAAAACCGGTAATCCCGAAGCAACCTTTGCCGATGTTCACCGCCGCAAAACGGAAAAAGGGTTCAAAGATATCTATCTGACCGGAACCAACCTGTCCACGCATTTTGGCGAGGTCTTTTCCTTTGAGCACACCCCCCGCATGTGCATGGCGGATGCGGTGCGGATTTCCATGTCCATACCGCTGTTTTTTACGGCCAAAGCCAGCCTGCGGGGCGATCTGTACGTGGACGGCGGCCTGCTGGCCAATTATCCGGTGAAACTTTTTGACCGGAAAAAATATGTCGAAGCGAAAAGCAGCATGCCCGTCTATTACCGGAATCACAATAAAAAACTGGCCGACACCGGCATCCATGTCGACAACTATGTGTTTAACAAGGAAACCCTTGGATTCCGGCTGGACAGCGCCAAGGAAATTGCCGTTTTCAGGGACCATGCCGAACCTGCGGTCAACAAAATCGATGACTTTTTCGACTATGCTTTCGGGTTGATTGCCACCCTCCTTGAAGCGCAGCAGAACATGCACCTGCACAGCGATGACTGGCAGCGGACCGTCTATATCGACACCCTCGGCGTTAAAACCACCGAATTTGACCTGCCGGATACAAAAAAGGACGACCTGGTGAACTCGGGCCGCAAAGGGGTTGAAAACTACTTTAAATGGTATGACACGGCCGGGCCCAAAACCGCAAACAAATAAAAGTATTGAGTGATGAGTGGTGAGTGGTGAGGAAAGCAAGGTTGTAAATGTATTTCACACTACTCAAAACTCATATCTCACGACTCTTATATTAAGAGGATTCAAATGCGTATAGAGATACCCGGGTGTGACGCCATGGAAATAAAGGCTGTCGTATTGGATTACAACGGCACCATTGCAGTTGATGGTCAACTGATCGCCGGTGTCGGCGACATGATCAACGAACTTGCAGACCTTGTTGATTTTCACGTGATAACGGCGGATACCTATGGATCCGTGGAAAGGGCATTGGCCCGGATCAGGTGTAAACGGGTTAAAATTCCCGGCGATAAGCAGGACCGGCGTAAACTTGATTATCTCCTGAGCCTCGGGAAAGATACAACGATCTGCGTCGGAAATGGTAAAAACGACCGGTTGATGCTGAAAGCATCGGCCATCGGCATTGCCCTTATTCAGGATGAAGGCGCCTGCATGGCAGCGGTATTGGCAGCCGATATTGTCTGCAAATCCATCATGGACGTTTTTGCATACTTTAAAACGCCGGACCGGATCAGGGCCACTTTGAGAAATTAACGGTAACGGTTTTGTAAAAATCCGACTTTTTACGAGACCATCAACGGTCAATTCGCGTCTAAAGTGGCGCTTATGGGCAAAGGGGATAATTTCCCCTGAGCTGCCCGATATAATGCAGGGAGAAATCGTTGCCAAACCTGAAAATCCATGACGAATCCCACCTTTATTATCATTTAATCCCGGGCAAGGCGGAAAATCCGCATCTCGTATTCCTCCACGAGGGCCTGGGATGCACCGCCATGTGGCAAGGCTTTCCCGAAAAACTATGTGCGGCCACCGGCTGTCCCGGACTGGTTTATGATCGCCTGGGCTATGGGAAATCATCGCCGTTGACCCATGCACGGTCGATTCACTATCTGCATGAATATGCGCTCATCGAACTGCCTAAACTCTTAAAAACAGTGATTCCCCACACCCCTTTTATTTTAATCGGTCATTCCGACGGGGGCAGTATCAGTTTAATTTATGGAGCCGGGCGCCCCGCTCTTCTGAAAGGCATCATCACCGAAGCCGCCCATGTATTTGTCGAACCGGAAACCATTGCCGGCATCAAGGTTGCGGATGACGCATGGGAAAAAGGACGGTTGCAGGGGCTGTCAAAATACCATGGTGATAAAACCGAAACTATTTTCAAAGCATGGTCGGTCACATGGCTTTCAAGCGGATTCATGTCCTGGAACATAGAATATCTGTTACCGTGCATTACGGCCCCCCTGCTGGTGATCCAGGGGGCAGATGATCACTACGGCACACTGGCGCAAGTCAAGGCCATTGCCGCTCAATCTTCGGGGGATGCCCGGCAGGAAATCGTTGAAAACTGCGGGCATGCCCCGCACCTGGAAGCCCAATCGGTGGTACTGGCACTGATGGCCGACTTTGTAGCGCAGATCAATACGGATAGCGCAATAGATGAAAATCTTTTACGACGCCATCAAACGTAATGGTCTCGTAAAAAATCGGATTTAGACGGTTTCGTAAAACGTTCAAATCCAAGGCGTGCAAATTTTGTAATCATGAGGCGTACCCATCGTACGTTGAATGATTACAAAATGCAGCGCAACGAAGGAGTTGGACTTTTTACGAGATCGTCAAACGTAAACGACCATGAATCCCACAAACAAGAAACGCCAGGACAGGTCCTGGATCATCGGTGCCGCCTTGTTGGCACTGTTTTTAGGGGCACTGGATGCCATGGTCATGTCCGCGGCCATGCCCACCATTATTGCCGAACTGGGGGGCCTTCACCTCTATGCCTGGGTTTACTCGGCCTATTTTCTTGCCAGGGCCGTTTCCCTCCCCGTCTTTGGAAAGCTGTCCGATCTGTTTGCCACCAAAAAGCTGTTTTTATTTTCCATCGGCCTTTTTATGTTGGCCTCGGTGGCGGCCGGCGCATCCCCGTCCATGGGCGCCCTGGTGGCAGCCCGGGTCTTTCAGGGGTTAGGGGCCGGCGGTGTTTTCGCCCTGGTGTATGTGGTCTTGTCCGATGTGTCCCCGCCCGGGCAGCGGGCAAAGACCCTTTCCCTTGCCAGTTCCATCTGGGGGATTGCCAGTGTCATCGGCCCGACCCTGGGCGGCTTTATAGTGACCTTTTTTTCCTGGCGCTGGATTTTTTTCATCAACCTGCCCCTGGGGCTGATTTCACTGGCCGGTATTACTCTTTTTTTCAAGGAATTTCGGGAAAAACCCGGCCAGGTTCACCTGGACTGGGCCGGGGTCACCTGTTTGTCCGGGTTTATTCTGGGCCTGCTGACCCTGGTGATGGTGGGGGGGCAGGCCCTGGCCTGGGATTCTGTCCAGATTATTTTTCTGGCACTGACAACCCTTATGATGGGGGCCGGATTTTATGTGGCTGAAAAACGGGCAACGGATCCCATTCTGGATATCACATTTTTTAAATACCCGGGATTTGCCCTTGGCAACAGCATTGCCTTTTGTGCCAGCTTTTCCATTTTTGCCCTGTTTGCCTATGCCCCCCTGTTTCTCCAGGGGGCCCTGGCCCGGACCCCGCTCCAGGTGGGATATGCCATGCTCTCCCTGAGCCTGGGCTGGTCCCTGGGATCTCTTTTCATCGGGCGGATAATGGACCGTGTCGGCTGCAGGCGGGCCACACTGGCCGGGGTGATCTTCATGGTGGCCGGCGCCGGTCTGACCCTGGGCTTTTCAAGAACCACTTCCATGACAACCTGTTTTATGGTCTTCCAGGTGGTGGGGCTGGGCATGGGACTGGTCACCCTTTCCACCCTGCTCATTGTCCAGGACAGCCTTAAACCCGAGAATCTGGGAGTGGCCACCTCATTTCACCAGTTTTCCAGAACCCTGGGGGGCACCATCGGGGTGGGCGTGTGCGGCGGCCTGGTCACGGCCCGGCTTATGAACCGCCTGATAGCCACCGAAAGCCGGCTGCCCCAGGCACTTCTGGCCCGGTTGCAGGAAAGTAAGGAACACCTGTTCCAGGCGGAATTTCAGGCATTGATCCCCGAGGGGGTCCGGGGGATTCTCCAGGAGGCCGTAGCCAACGGGGTTTATGCCGCCTTTGTCATCGTATTTGGGGTGTCACTGGTCAATATCGGGTTGACCCTTCTTCTGTGGCACACCCCCTCCCGGGGTAAACGCCTCTGAACAACAACTACCCCCGCATAACTTTCACACTCGCTGGCGGTTGACCTTCATCATATCAATTCGCCTGCTCAATTCATTATATTTTTGTGCCCAATGGGTTTAATATTGATGAACTTATAAAAAGTCGGATTCAGACGGTTTCATAAAAAGTTCAAATTCAAGGCGTGCAAATTTTGGTGTCATGAGGCGTAACCATCGACCGTTGAATGATTGCGGGCTGCAGCGCAACGCAGGCGTTGGACTTTTTACGAGATCGTCACTCTTTAACCGCCAATTCCACACGCCGATTCTGTGCCTTTCCGGTAGCGGTTGTATTGGGTGCAACCGGTTTAGACTCACCATAACCGGTTGTAGACAGTCGAGCGGAAGAGATGCCGGCAGAAACCAGATATGCCTTAACGGATGCCGCCCGTTTTTGGGAAAGTATTTGATTGTGTTGGGTCTGTCCGTCTGAATCGGTGTGGCCTTCAATAATCAATTGCATGACCTTTTCAGACTGGAGCATGGCAACGATTTTATCCAGTGTCGGCTTGGATTCATCCCGAATAACATCAGAATCAACATCAAAATTAATCCCGTAAAGCCTTACCCGCCCGGTTTCTAAAAGCGCCTTGGTGATTTGCCCCTGTACCCCGCCGGCCCAATGGGGGCAGCTGCCTACATCCTGGGATATTTTTTGACCGGTCCATATGCCACCCCGTTCATTTTCCTTCCCTTCGTACCACCAAAACCCCAGAAACGCATTCCCCTCTGAATTGAATATCATGACGGCGGGCCCCTGCCCGTCTTTTTCTTTCCAGGTCAATCTCATGATATTATTTTCTATCCCTCCATTGAGCAGGCCCTGGTCCCATTCATAACAACCGGTAACGGCGGTTCCCTGTTGTCTGAGATGAAAATCATTGAAGTTGGTTTTATACATTCCGGAGACATCGGCCAGTTGGGTCTTTGTCAGTTGTTTTCCGTAGGCGCGGAAGTCCATGAGTTCCGTGTAATCGTTTGCGCCGTGATTGTTTTGGACGGTCAACCGAAGCCATTTGCCGGACGTATCCCCTGTCACGGGAAAACGTTGATTGTCCTTTTTGTCGACCAGCGACACGCTGAGGATTTTTGCAAACCCTTCCAGGGGACCATCGGCCGAAAGTTCAACAACGATGTCTTTTGCGCCACGGCCCTTGCCGTCAATCTGTCCCGTGTCAAATTCAAGGCATTCCAGCACGCTTTTTTCTGCCAGTTCAATCACTGACACATTGTTCAAAATCTTCCCTTCGGGACAACACCACCCGGTTTTTGGATTTTCATCCAAAATCCAAATATTATCCCACGCAGCGTCGTATCCTGGCGGTTTCTCCACAAGTAATGCGCCGGAAGAGAAAGAGACAAGCGAAGCATCCGTTGCGTTTGCATCAGAGCGAAATCCAAAGTGATAAAATTGAAGAAAGACCATCAGCGATATCAAAATCAATTTTCTGCTCATATTTGACCCCCCTGGGTTTTCCCGATGTTCAACATACTGCTCTTAATCACCAAACGTTTTTGTAAGTCCTTTTATAAATGCGGCTTTGTCAGCATCCGAAAGCCTGGTTTGAGGCCGAGGCAACTGATAGATCCACGGCGGCATCTCCCCCGCCTTGTATTTCTCTGCCGCTTCATCGCCTCCATTCACCTTTCGAACATTCCACATGGAGATATTAAAATACTCACGCCCTTCGTCAACATCGGCCTGAACTAACCAGGAAACCGGCGCGATATTACTGTAGAAGGGCCATTTTGTTTCATTACTGTGACAATCAGCGCAAAGCATAAAAAAAGTTTCTCTTGTTTGTAAGCTATCCCATGATGGTTCGGCAACGACAGCGGGATTTGAGTGTTCCCTGCCATATGGAACAAGCTGAATAGCGATGAAAGCGGCAATAAGGAACCCAAGAATTTTTAGCCTCATTTTTTCTCCGTGTGACAGCCTTGATGAACTCGTAAAAAGTTCAAAATATTGGGCACCTCGCTGTTTCGTATGGGTAAATTTGACCGGTAAACGCCCAAAATATAAGTGCTAACCGCTAATGGCCAAGAGCTAATCGCTCATATTAGGTTTACATAAAAGCACCGAAAATTAATTTGTACCGGCAAGTTCAACCGGTTCGCTGCCCGGAGCCGATATTTGGCGGCGGTATAAAAGTGAGCCTTCAAGGCGGTAGAAGTCGGTTTGGGCCATGAGGTAGTTGATCAGGGTGGAGACTTCGGCGATGCGGGCCGCCAGCAGGTCCCGCTGGGCCTGGGCCACCAGAAAGCTGGTGGAACGGCCCACCCTGAATTTTTCGGTTTCAATCCGCAGCTTTTCTTCCTGAAGCGTTCGGGTGGCGCTGCTGGCGGCGATTTGGGCCTTGGTGCGGTTAATTTCGATATAGGCCGTGCGAACGTCGGTTTCCACCAGTCTGGACAAATTGGAATAGGCATTCAGCGCCTGTTCACGGTTTAGGAGAGATTGCTTGTGGCGGGCAGTGGCGGCGCGGTTTTTTATGGGAAACGCAAAATTTAAGCCCGCGCTGACATCGAAACTGTCGCCGGTCATATCGCTGGTGGAACCGGCGAAGGAATCGGCATAACCGCTTTTGCCCAGGGTGATAAAAAGGTCCAGTTTCGGCAAAAGTCCGTTTTTGGTGCGGACGATTTCAATCTCCCCGCGTTGAATCAGCAGCTTGGCCTGGTTCAGCTCCGGTCGCATACGCAGTGCCACGGCGACATGGCGCTCGACGTTCTCCAGATTGTTCTCGGGCAATGCCGGCGCCAGCACAAGTTTCAGGTCCCGGTCCCAGAAATTTTTTAAAGGGGGGTTTAAAATCTGCATCAGCTTCAGGCGCGCGGTTTGCAGGGCGCTTTTGGCATTGATATGATACTGGTGTTGCAGCGCGACTTCGGCCTGGGCTGCGACAAGTTCCGCTTCGGCCAGGGTGCCGATGTCGATCATGGTGCGGCTTTC
>CALNYM010000040.1:0-85678 GCA_942490765.1 uncultured Desulfobacterales bacterium
ACACGATGACCTTCCGCAGGATGTGGGGGCATTTCTACGCAGGATTCATGCCCATTAAAACGGATCAGTTGATCTGCAAGAATGTTTCGCTTTTGGGGTACAGGTCGTTCTTTAACGACAGTGTAATCAGCGTTCGACTTCAGGCGGGTGACAAAAAAGATATTGCTTTCCGTCCAATAGGAAAATAGCCGGTAATCATTATAGCCTCGATCCATGGCAACGATCGAATGTGCTGCAAGAGGTATTTTACGGGCAACCGTAACATCTTGCTTTTTTCCATTTGAGATGTAGGCGTAGGTCGGCAAATAGCCGTCATGATCCAATAGCAGATGAAGTTTTACAGCCCCCTTGGTTCGTCAGATTTGCCCCGGGGAAAAAGGAGAGGCAAGGTAGAGTGCATCGAACTGTCGAGGAAAGTAAGCTTGTTTTTGGCTGAAACCGGTGTTTCCCGGGTGCCGTTCATTTTGCACACTGCCAGGGTTTTATAAAAAAGGTCCCGGTACATCTCCCACGGGCGGTTTGCGTTCGCATAGGACAGGGTTGATTTGTTCGGTGCTTTTTTCATCCCGAGATGGCGCAGTTTGCCCATGCAGCAGGCTAATCCGCCGCAGATTTCACGAAGGCTTTTGGCTTGGGCTAATTGGCAAAATAACATGGCAACGAAATGATCCCAGCTGTTAAATCCTTTTGAAAACTGTTCCGCTTTATGTTGATAGACCAAATTATGAAAAATTCCTCGATCAGACAACGCGCTATCAGTTGACTAAACAAGCTTGCATGGCTTACCATAAGACGACTCCTTGTTTGATGGCTATGTGTTTATTTTGGCAAACTAACCATGCCTCACAAGGAGGTTTTTTTTCAATAGATTTTTGATTTACTGCTTTTCAAAACCGTTTTTGGACAAGAGTGAAAAAATATGGTATTTACAAATATTTAATATTCATGAAATTTATTACATAATTTCGGTCTTATTTATATGGTTTTATTTTAAAACAAGCTCACGGGATAGGGTGTAGAGCGAAAAGGAATAAGTTTTAAACAGATATTTATGATCGGATTTGGTGAGAATGTTTGGAAATTTAACTTAATTTGGTGTATCGAAAAAATTGTGGTTTTATAGCAGCTATGTGTAGTTTCGATAGACCTGTGATTAGTTGGAGTAATCAATAGACCGAAATGTTGATTATTAATAAAATATTTAAAATTAACAGAGGGCAAGATTTTCATTTTATAAAGCCAATGCAATATCAGGCCGATTTGTTGTTATACCATCAACACCCTGCTTTAATGAGTTTCTTCATATCTGATTTAGAATCAGGTGTCCAAACAATTACCTTAAGTCCTTCGGAATGAGCTTCTTCTATCATTTTTGATGTTAATTTTTTTTTATGACCGATTACATGCTTATAATTGGTTATCCAGTATGTTCCACCTACTGATTTTATTGCCTTTGGTATGGAATCAAAATCATCCATATCAATTCCAGCCATCCAAGGAGAAGCTCCGGGCTTTTTCTTTTGAAGAAGTGTCAGAGTCATTTTTTTTGCAATAGTGACATATCCAGCTGGCACTTCTGGCATAAGACCTTTAAAATAATTCAAGATATTCCAATCAAAAGATATAACAGATACTCTTTCCTTGCAAAATTTTCATCTTTGATTATTTTTGCCACAACATTTGAAATTTCCTCAGGAGATTTTGTCTCTTCAGGTTTCAAAGGAGAATATTTCAGTTCGATAAATAAATGCGTTTTATCACTTGTTTTTTTACTAACTGTATTACCCCTCTCCCAAGGTTGGGATACTTTGCCCGTCCTCAGGTTTTTGGCCCGGATATTTTTTAGCATATTTATCCGAACGATTTAGTTTGCCAACATCATAAGATTGAACCTCTGATAAGGTTAATGTCTTGATAAGGTGTCTTTCCTTTATCCATACTCCATTAGAATTTCTTGTAGTTGCAGGATTTAATCTGCTATCGTGGTGAATAACCGCTTCATTGTCAGATGTAAGATGAACATCCATTTCGATTGTATCAACTCCTATATCCATAGCTTTTTTAAAACCTGCAAGAGTATTTTCCGGGTACAGCCCTGCCGCTCCTCTATGCCCAATGATCATAAGATCGCCCGCTATAGAACACGGAATTGTGCTAAATAAGACAATAACAGCGATAATAAGAAATATTATGCCACCTAACTTTTTGATTTTCATAATTATCTCCTATTTAAATTTCGTAGTGTTCACTTTTTCCCCATGGATATTAATATCGAATGACGATGTATGGGGATTATACCACAGTAATAAATGCCCCAACATTCTGTGAATTGACCATGGTTGCTCTCCCATTCTACTGGTTTTACATCAATGCTTGGATATAAGTACGATTTGGTGTTGTAGATGAATTTTCAGCTCCTGACAGAACCAAAAAAGATCCTGTAGGAGCAAAACAGGCAGATTTTTGGGGGTTTCTCCATTGAAATAATGCCAAATTTACGGGTTATATTTTAAGAAAAATCAGTATCTGATTCGGCAAGGAAAAGTATTTCGGAGCGAAGAACTCGATTCACCATGGTAGAATTAACGAATAAGAATTTAGAAAAGATTACAATAAATGTGAGATTGAGCTTCAAATGAGCATAATGCTACTGTTAAGATACTCTGGGAAACCGTGAGATGTCAATCAAATTCAAGTGGTGATACATAGCAGCTATCTGCAAGCGGAGTACACGTGTGATTATACATGGCTATTTGCAACATTGCGGCTCAGAGGTGTTGGGCACGTAGTGGCCAGCATCCTTGCAGTCGGTTGTTATACGATTATCAATTCAACTCATCCAACCAATAGCTCCCGAACTTGTAGTATTCGTAAGGATTAAGGCGGTTGTTTCGGAAGTATTCCCCTACACCTTCGATAATTGTTGTTGCCAGGCTTTTGAAAAACAACGTTGGATAGACAAGTTCTACCGATTCAAGAGGATCATCAAAGCTGTGTGTACGTGGTAAGTTTATGGTAGAAAGGCGTTCCGCCACCCATTGATTCCCAACCTTTGCCCGGCCTGCGTAATTCATGAACCAAAATGTTCCAGTATGCATAGAAAAGGCGGAAGTGCTGAAGTGATTCCAAATTGATACCTTCCAAAGGTGTACGGCAATCTTTAGAACCGGGCCACAACTTTTGAACTACATCTGCTTCCGGATCTTTCACAATTTGGATGGCCTCCAAGGTGTCTTTCCACTTACCCAGTTCTTCGAAAGTCCACGTCCGTAGTTTCTCGAAAGCAGGTTCCAGGGTGCGTCTGTATGGTTAGGCCAGGTGGGGTAAAGACTTACTCTTTTTCCATCCTCCCACCGGCCGAATCTTTCAATCAATTGAACAAAACGGGCTCTATTTCCTCTTCGAAAGTAAACTGATTTTGCGACAGCATCGATAAGGCTAACATAAAGCACTTTCTGGAACAGGGGGGCAGACGCGCTTAGAATGCTCTTTTCGATCTCATCTATTTTTCTCTTTAAAGAGCTTTTCGTAGTGATTCGTCTTGTCTTCATATTTGTTCATTTTTTCCAGCCCTCAAATGCAAAGTAATGTATAACGTTGCGGTTCACCTGGCCCATGAGCTTCCACGAAACTTGTTAAATGCCAAGCTTTTGCTTTCCAAATTCAAAAACTCTTGCAGTGGCTCAGCCCCTATGATCCAAGTGCAACCGTCTTTGTTCAGGTTAGACCTTAATATTCGCTTTTTTTCCAAACGTCTCTCTGCAAGATCTTTATAAAAGCTGTCACCTTCACCGGATTTTTTGATAATTAAATTTAGCCATTCCCGGTTTTCGCCCAGTTCCTTTGTAAGCGCTCTATAACCGCATCTTCTCAAGCAGTCCGCATCATGCCATAGTAAGCCAACTTTCACAACTAAGGAGGCTTCAATCATGGCAGGTCAGTTCCAGAAAGAGAATTCGAATCATAAACGGCGACAGTTCTGGCAATCCCATTTGGACGCATGGACGCTCACTGAACTGAGTCAGGCAGAATATTGCAGACAGAACAATTTGCAGGCCCATCGCTTTACATACTGGAAGCGTAAATTTTATAGAGAAAACTTGCCCGTTGAGTTTGTCCGGATTCCTGAAAGACCTATCAAATCCAATTGTTTTTTTCAAGGTAGCAGTGCTCCTCTGCGTCTCACTGTAGGCTCCCGGTTTACGGTAGAAATCCCGGACGGTTTTTCCCCCGCCAATCTGGAACAGGTCATATTGACCCTGGAGGAGGTCTGATGTTTCTACCGGCAGTCAATACCAAGGTCTATCTGGCGCTGGGCAGTACCGACATGCGCAAGGCCATTAACGGGTTATCCCTTTTAGTCAGTGAACAGATGGCGCTTGATCCCTTCTCCGGTCACCTTTTTGCTTTTTGTAACCGAAATCGAAACATTCTTAAAATCCTGTATTGGGATAGAAACGGATTTTGTCTGTGGCACAAAAGGCTGGAGAAGCATTCTTTCAAATAATACGACATCTAAAGGGGACATGACCATTTAAGGGAGTCATGGCTGATGGACGGCATGATATCTGCAACAAATGCCCTAAAACCTTGAAATTTCGTACTTTTTAAAAAAGAGTTTTAAAAATCGGTTATTTATGCTATGTTCGATCATGATTTCCGAGGCTATCATAGAGACTGAAATGTTGACGCTAGCAGAATCGATTTTAAGAAGACCGAGTATTATGAAATTAAAATTTGACGTCTCGGCGTTGGGAATGAGAAAACTCGATGGAATTTCTTTTTGAGCTCGAGAATTTCAAGGCCGGCCGGAGAATTTGTCGGGCTAAACTAAACGCGGACGGAAAGCTATTCCGTTTCCCCGGGTTGATGTTCCGCTGTGATAAGATGAGGCGGAATTGTGTCGAATGCGGTTGTATGAAAGAAGGTCATCGGGAAGGAAACCTCGGAAACAACGATATCATCCCTGCAAAGATCCAGGGATTCGCAACATTCGTCTAAAATACGCCTGCAAAAATTGTAGAAGGTGTTGAGAGTGATGGCCCCACGGTCGCCATCGCTCAATTGCCCGAACAGGTTATTCCAAAATGTATTGGGACACCCGGTCTGATTGCCTTTGTTCTCGTGGCTAAATTTGTCGACGCACTGCCTTTTTATCGCCAGGAAAAACAATTCTTGAGAATCGGAGTTAAAATCTCCAGGGCAACCATGTGCAGTTGGGCCCAAAAAATTGCAGAAAGTTGTGATATTCTCCTTACGATGCTTAAACAAGAGATCCTTTCCGGATCGTTAATCAATATCGATGAGACTCCGGTCCAGGTTCTCAATGAACCAGGCAGGACCAGTCAATCTAAATCCTATATGTGGATATTCAGGGGTGGGCCCCAAAAACATCCCGGCATAATTTTCGAATACCATCCAAGCCGTGCCGGTGATGTTGCGGCTACATTCCTGAAGGACTATACAGGCGTGGTTCAGACGGACGGGTATGCCGGTTATGGATTTATTGATGGCATCCAAGAAATTTTGCATATGGCGTGCTGGGCACACGTACGTCGTAATTTTTCGATGTGGTGAAGGCGGCCGGCAAGCCAAAAGATGGTAAGAAAAAATCCGGCAATGCCGATCAGGCGCTGAAATATATCCGGCGCTTTATAAAATTGAAAAGATTTTTAAGAAAAACGGTCTGTCATGAACGGCTTCTAACGAAGGAAAAAGCCAACCTGTATGGATGAATTTAAACGGTTGAATGTAAAGGTGGATGGCACCTCCAAAAAGCCTGCTGGGCAAAGCGATTCACTACGCCTTAAACCAGTGGCACCGACTTGTCGTCTATGCTGATACGGGTCATGTGTCCCCTGACAACAATATGGCTGAAAATACCATCCGGCCATTTGTGGTCGGACGAAAAAACTGCTATTCTCAGAACTCGAAGTGCAGCTGCCGAGCCCTCTATAATGATTGAGACAGCCAGCAAATGCCTTGAGCTATGCTGGTATCTCCGGATCTCATAGAAAATCTTCCGGCGCATGACCGAGGATGATTCTCAGCACTGCTGCCCCAGTACTGGATCGATCTCAACTTGCAGGCCCGCCTGATATCTCATAATTTCATAGTTGGGTGAGCCTGACAAGATGGGGTTAATAGAGCGCTTACGTTCCTTTTCCCCCAATACACTTGCGCGATCTGATATCTGAAAGGTTGTAGTAGAAGCGCTTGGATGCTCGTTTTGAACGAAGTGAACGTCTCCAAAAGCTGCGGCATATATTTGTTATATGATAATCTAACTTTAATGCCATAACGGTCAGAATCTTCCCATCCCAGGAGGGTACGCATTTTGCCTTGGTACGCCAGACGGGAAGCGGCAGATTTTGGAAACTCACCAATAACCTTGTCGTACCACTTTATCGCAGTTTCAACCTTTGGTATTGAGCTTACATCTATTTTAAATATTTCATCCTTCCCTATAGACCAAAAATCACCATGCCGAATATATGACAATGCAACAGCATTATCGATTGACACTTTAGCAGACTCAGCAACAATTTCAGCAAGTTCATTTATTCTGTCTTTAACAAATTTTGCTTGCTCAGAGCTTGGGTATTTTTTGGAGAGATTGCGCCATGAATCAAAAGCCACATTAATTCTGTTCTCTTCAAAGGCAATGTTACCGAGCAAATAATAAGCCTGAGCCCTTACTGGAATTGTCTGATTTGCTAAAAACGATGTCAATTAGTTCTGCCTTGGCTTCTTTTGTTAGTCCATGCCGATTTAGCATGATGGCCTTTCAACAGATACCGCAAATAACGCAGATGCAACGGACAATGACAAGGCAACAGATTGGGCCAATGATTTCATTTTCCATATTCTCTCCTTGTATGATTCAAAAAAATAAAATTAAAAAAAGAAAACGGGGAGTGTGGGGGGGAATGCCAAGCGCTCTATTGCCTCAGCCAAAGATATTGTAACCGAACAACTCATCGTGGCCACTGCTCAACAGATTCTCCACTTAAAGGAAACCATTGCCGATCAAAACAAAAGCATGCTGCGTGAATGCTCAATTCCAGAAATCGAACTGATCAAGACCTTTCCCGGTATCAGCGATTTTTCTGCCGTTGGATTGATTATCGAAATTCAGACGATCAAGCGTTTCGCCAGCTCAAAAAAACTGGCTTCCTTTTTTGGGGTACATCCGGTTTATAAAATCAGCGGAGATGGTATTGGCGGAATTAAAATGAGCAAACAGGGTCGTAAAGCACCTCGACAAATTTTGTATATGATCACCTTGTCTGCCATTCGATGTAATCCCCTGATCAGGGAAATATATGAAAAACACCAAAAACAGGGAAAACACAACATGGCCGCTATAGGCATCTGTATGCATAAAATCCTGCGGATACTTTACGGCATGCTTAAAAATAATAAGCCGTTCAATCCAACCACCGACATCGCCAATAGACTGCGAAGTGTTCGATTAAAAAAGGACACATCTGCAGATAATAAGAACCGTCGGTTTCAAAAATACGATCAAAAGGCTCCTGTCAGCAGGCGCCAGAGAAAAAAAAGAATGGAACGAGAGAGGTCCCAAAGTGTCTGTGACACTCATTCCGGGATCACTGCTCCCGTTCCAATGGCCAACATTATAGCAAACATTTTACCACAATTGTAGGTTTTATCGAATTTTCAAAGAACGGGTTAAGGGAAAGTTTTTTTTCTTGACTTCCATCGGACTAACTTGTTCGTTAGAGCGCGCTCCTTATCTCAATATCAAGGTATTTTTCATTGCCTTTGCACCAACCAAGGATCAATCTTGGCCCCTGGATATTCGGGGCCTCACGTAAATCTTGACTCAGTGAAGTGCATCCGAGTCCTTGGCAAAAAGATTCGAAATCGTCACGCCACTTCGAAACTATACTGAAGGAATGGACCAACATTACAGCAACAGGCGCATGAAATGCTCGGGCGGTCAAAAGTGCAGAAACCGTCCTGTGCAAGAGTTGATACCGGATATGGCCTTCAAATGGTACAGTGTAGACCAAGCTCTTGTTCGAGATAGGCAATTCGTCTAAGCTGTCCTTCGGAGGCACCAGACCTCTTTTCTTGCAAAGTTGGGCCAAATGGTTCATCGACCTTTGCCTCTACTCCGAGGATGACCAGACCGGAAATATTCCTTGTAATGGCAAGGATATCGGTCTGTGATGCGGTGGTGCCACCAGGTAACTCAACTTCCCATTCTGGAATAGCCACAAGTAATTGGAGGTTAGAAAAAGACTGTTCCCTACTTCCTTCGAGGACTTGGATTATCTCGGAGGGAAGCTGAGGCTGACTTTCTTCCCAGCAAGCTGCTGCGGACATCGCAGACCGCCCCTTCTTCCAGTGAAGTTTTGGTTTTCCGAGCAGACGTTGCCAGTCTGTGCCAGTTTCAGTTGGTACGAATATGCGTTTCAATTACACTCCATGCGCGTTCCGCATCCTGGATGAAGCCCCCTGTTTTTTAGGGGCCATCGATTGGTTGGAATTTTTTTTGCATCGTTCTTTGTGGCCACGATGAGTGGAAAACAGAGTCAAAATCAGGGTGTTTTTAAGGGCAGTTTCTTATTATTTCAGTCGGAAAGCATCAAGACAAGAAGGATAAGCCAGAGAAGTTCGTTTTAAGCTATTCCAAGTGAGTTCTTCTTGGTGGATTATGGTTATTGCGACAAAACAAGAACCAGTCCGAAAAACAGGGAGAATTCCAAAATGATGGTACGACATTATTCATTTTTCGCTTTCGTATAGGGTGAGCTCAAACCCTGACTGGTGCAGAAATATGTTGGGGTCCTCATCCTCATTATTAGTGTAGTACATATCGCCTCCAGGTGATTTCCAACGGTATCGGTATGCATCCGTGTCTGTTTCAATCTCTCCGGTTTGGGGATTGACAAATTCCTCTTGCCCCGTCAGTGCCAGAAAATTATCGTTCATGATTTCGCTACGGTTGATGTTGCTTTTCTGCATAATTTCCTGATCAATGCGGTTCATCTCCTTGAACACATTGGCTGCTTTTCGTGCAAGCTGATCCTGTCCCTGGAACTCCTTTATCAACCAGTTTAAATTAAATCGGATAGAAAAACGAATGATATCCATAGTTGCTCGCCATTGATCAAATTTCTTGGCCGGCGCTCTGAAAGCAAGGGTACGTGTGTTTTTCCAGATAACCGCCGCAGGCATATTTAAAACAGCAGAGAGAATGACTTCTCGATACATGGTTTTGTCTTCCATATATTCAAAGACACCACCGGCCACATCACTTTGATTGGACTGCAGCCCGACAGAATTTAAGATCTGATTCATATGGGCCATCCCCTGGTCAAGGGCTTGTTTTTCTCCAGCAAGCCGTTGAAGCTTCAAGATTTTAAGTGCTTTTGCATTGGGATGCAGGTAAGTAAAAACCTGTGTTACAAAAGTTGGAGCATCCACAAATGGTTTTATTTCAGCACCCTGATAACCGCTTCCTACTGGGAAAAACCCACCGCCAATATTCGGATGGGCATAGACAATGTCCGGCAGAATTCTGAAGTAAATACTGCCCCGGGAATCACTTTTCAATGTCAGGTCACATTTTGATTCTGTGGCATTTAACGGCCCGCCGATCTTATGGGCCAACAATCGAAAGATCCCGCCTTCCATGGACCAACCCTTGGGTACCTTAATGGTGAAGGCGTGTTCCCGCGGTTCATTTTTTTTCTCAAAAACCATACCTGATGGCTGTGTCGCTTCAGCAAAAGATATAAAAATACAAGATGAGATAAACGAAAGCATAACGGCCACAGTCAAAAACAAACCCGTTTTTAATATTGATCATGCTTGTTTCCTTCATAAATATGCTGTACCCCAAATTCGCCCCTGAATTCAAATTTCAAAAAGGAGGCCAAAACTCTGGAGGCTCACCCTCTCAAAAATGTTCTTATTAATTCAAATAGATCTCTGTACACAGTGATTTCCCCCACCTCAGGATCTCCTATTGACATGTGCACTCCCTGCCGCCCATACAGACTTGTACCACTAACCCGTTTGATCTCATCCCAAGGGATCAGCAACTGTTTATATCTGCCCAGCGGTGGACGCACCCAAAGGAACAGTCCCTCAATGCCAAATCTCACGGTAACACATTTTCGATACCGTACGACACCAAACTTCACGGTCTGTTTGATTAGACTAATCCCTCCGGGGTCATGTGTTGCAGAATAATGTTCAAATAACTTGCTCAAGGCGCTCACATTTGCTAATGCCCCCGTGTAGTTGGATTTAGATGACGTTTCGTTAAGCTTATATTGATATGGAAGGATGCCGTCATCAGTCTTTCGGCCTTCGGGACCCAACCGCCATAAGGGATGTCTAATTGCGGCATCAAGATCGACTCGCTCTGCGCCTGTCTGCCCACCAGATATGATCTTATTTAACATTGTGCACCTGCTGGTTCTGTGATTCTTCAGCTCGGATTCTCTGCTGTGTTCTATTCCAAAGTAATGATACCAAGAGGTAGAGAAGGATGCCGTAGGGAAGCCACAGGAAGAAACGCCACGGGGAGGGCAGAAGCAGCAGCAAGGCGAGGAAAGTGAGACCAACGATCCAGCCGATGATGTGGATGCTTTGATCTGGAAGGCTTTTCACGGGGGGCTGGACGTGTTCCGTATGCTTGCGTACGTCCCGATCCAGTCCTCCGATGGTGCCGATCACGCACCCCGCGATCCCTCCGATCAATCCTGGGTTCATTTCATTCTCCTTCCCGCAGAACATTTGATTGTGCGGATCTGGACATTATCGCCCTTGTAATGTTATCTGACCGAATGTGCCGACTTCGTTTCTCGTGCTTAATAGCAGACCGCACATGTTTTTCAAATCGTGTGGTATGATTTGGCTATGTCAATAATTCAGATCAGTTAAAAAGGCTGTCTCTCTCTTTTTTCTCTTTTTTTCCTCATTTTTTTGTTTAAGGTATTCCTTGTATTTAGTGTCTTGCTCAATCTTGTGTTGTTTGTACCCTATTTTATAATTATCAAAAGTGTGTATGAACTCATCAACGCTCATTATTTCGAGGTCTTTGTCTTCGCATTCAAAACGTAGTTCTCGATACTCCCATTCCGGTTCCATGGATAAATTGTCCAGCCGGGATGTATCATACGTCCATGAGTCATTTTTTAAAATAACATAACTCTCTCCTATACTATCTACTTCAAAAATAACCCTAATTTCTTTCCCAAAATTTATTATCTCCTTCCTATAATCGATAACTTCGTTATCTTTAGCCGTTTCTGCCCAAATTTTCCCTTTTTTATAAGCATCCGAATAAAGTATCAATCTTACTTATATCAAATAACTACTTGGAAACTCTTACATTGTTGCTCCGCTATACGACCGCCCATACGAGTAAGGCCTTCGCCTGATTAAATGATCTGCATTCAAATTTATTCCAATTTTCCAAATAGCATATTTTTGGTCATAGCCGGTGCCAACTAATTTTTGATCCTTCATAAATGACAAAATCATAGTTTGGCTCAAAAGAATAACAATCGCAATATTAAAAAATGCAGCAAAATTATAACGAGTACGATGAGCAGTTTTTTCATTTTATTAAATATTTAAAATTCGTACCTGGGTATCAAATCTTGAATTTTGAAATAAGCGCTTCGTATCAGGCGATCTGGTGAAGTGATTTAGTTAGGCCAAACACTCATTAGAACTGAGTGCATATTTTGACTGAGGTATGGAGTAAGAATCGTGTTTTATCTATTCTTCTGGCTCTCAAGCCTTCTCCAAAGGTTAACGCCATTGATGAGTTCGAGTTTCCTTGGAATAAATGGAATGATGAGGGGGATCCGATTTCAGCTTTGGTGCGAAGTCTGAGGTTGTTGTCAGAAAACCTTTTGACGCTTTGTCCCCCTGCAAAGATTCCCATTAGTGCCCTCCACATCATTGGCTTTCACAAGATGACCCTTTTTGAAAGCCTTAACTGGTCAATTACACGGATAGTTCCGATTCCCTTTTTAATGGCGATTACATCGTCCATAATCTCCACTACGGGGTGTCAGTATAACTTTATCAAAACCCGCCTTTAGTTTAGGCACCAGCTACAATTTCTTCCCATTTCTCAGGCGAAATTTCGAAAGCGGCATTTGGATCTTTTTTTAAAAGTTCAATGATATCCGACCATGGGATGCTGACTGCTTCGACAAGCCTTCCTTCATCAGTTTTTCTCCGGAATTATGACCGTCTTCAATAGCAGGTCCGCGGTGGGAGGCTTTGCAAAAGCACCGCGTCTAAGCTTGCCGTAAGGTGCACCGTGTCCTTTGCGCTGGCTGAGATGTTATGCAGTAGAACCACAATTAGGACAAGGGGAACGACTATCTGGATTCTCATCCGTTTCCACATCAAAACGTGTTCCACACAGCACCATGTAACATTGTCTGACGACATTTGGCATCACCTCAACAACTTAAAAATCGACCAATGATTATAAAGGACTAACACAGAGCAACCGGCGGTTGTTAAAGAAGCGCCTTTCCGGAAAGCACAGAGAAAAATGTAAATAGAAATGTTATTTCAAACCGCCTAAATTAGCCGTCTGAGTTTAGTGCCTTGTTATGTGATCTTCAGTGAAAACTATATATAATAACATGATGTTTCAACGCTTTGCCTTTGCGCTTTTTAGTTCTGGTTGCTTTTTTTCGTGCTTTTCTCAACTGTTCTATTAGATAATCAACTGTTTCATCAACTTCTTTATCAGTCATTAATTTTGAATATCCGTTTCTTCATCATCGTCTATTGAATGCGATGAAAGATAAAGATATAGACGAAAGGCGGGAAAGGAAGTTCTTTCTTTTTTGGTGCGACTGTCAACACACTGATTTCTGACATAATTAATCTCCTTTGCCTGACAGCACCCTTGCTATTCCCGCCAAGGTCTACAGTTTTGTAGCATTTGAGCCGTTTATTGATTTCGAACATCCTTGTTACATTATATTCATTTAAAGATAATTTGAGAACTTTTTCTTGTGTTCTAATTGCATCTTGTATTCTTCCTACTTCAGCATAGGCGGCAGCTAAAGTATCTCTAAACAATGCAATATTCTCAAGTTTTAAAGCCTTTTTAGCAAGCTTTATTGCTTTATTTCCATTTCGATATTTATCATCAGGGCAAGTAGATAAGATCCATGCAAGATTGTTATATGCGTTGGCGTCATTAGGGGCAATATTGATAGTTTGGCTATAATCCTCTATAGCTTTCTCATATTTTCCTGGATTTTTCATGCTTTTCCGAAAACTTAATATTATGGTCAATTCTAATTTGTTTAAATAACCAACGTCTATAGTCCAGCTTTTCGTATTACGATATTCTCTAAGTTCTTTATGCAATTCAAAATAATACCGGGCGTCTTTTAAACTCCATGAATTAATTGCTGATAGGTGTCTTAAGACATAGTGTCCTTTCCTATGGCGTAGTTAATATGCTTAACTTCATGACAGCGTTTACGCGAAGCTTTGAATTTTATTAATTTTTGAACACATAAATTGTCCATGTACCCCCAAACTTCGTGACAATGCAACCCACCATAGGGCGAGCCGCACACCTCGCATTTGAAATGGGACTTTTTATATACTATATATCTAATATTATCATTCTTCTCGATTTAAAAAAGAGTGGAGGTTCTTCCCTGTTGAAGGAACCGAATCAACAATTGTCAATTTTATTTTTTTTTCAAAATGCCAATTCATAATTTCGGTTTTCAAACTAACTTTTTTATGAACAAAAGAACGATGAACATTAATATCGTTAAAATGATCGAAATTATCTGTCCCATTAATATAGTAATATTCTGGAGGATAAACGAAATTAATATACTTAAAAAAAATTTATTTTTTCGTATTCTTTTTTAAGATTAAGTATAATTCGCAAAACAAAAAAGCACTTTTATTGTCAAGCAATATTTGTCTAAATTTGTGATCATAGATTTTATATAAAAAATTTTCAGCGGATAGTTTTTTTAAATACAATACTTTTGATATTTTAGTTGAAGATTCTCCAGCATTTTTAATTTTTCCAAACAATTATCTGAAAATTGTTTGACAAAATTGAGCTAAAGTCAAAAAAATCGGAAAATTTAATTTTTTTCCGGTCTTTTATTAAAATTTTTTCTTCGATTTGCTATTCTTTTTTTCGCATTTATACAAATTTTACTACGAGGATCCTTTAAAAGTTTTTAAGAACGGCTTTGGGGCATTTGGGGTTATTTGAAATGGCTAACCTAACACAATAATTTTTTTATCCTCATAAAATTGAAAAAGTTTCCCCAATTTATTACTTTTGTAATCAAATGTCTTACTCGAAGTTTTTATCACAAGCAAGCTTTGTAATAATTTTGTGGTGACATTTTTCATTGATAGCTAAGGCAAGTTTAACTTCTAATCTTTTATCTTCACCTAATTCCCAAAGTATATCAAAGGGTGTATTCGGATTTTTAGCCATTTTTACTCTAATAACAATGCTTTCCTCTTTTGAAATATCCTCTTTAGTTAAATCACCAAAGAAGATTAAGGCACATTCGGCATTTGCATTTATCTTATGCCTAATAACTATATCCTGTTCATTTTCCTTTGACATATCAAATATTTTAGTGATTAACTTAATCTTATAAGCTACCCATAGAATGGCTTTAGATGCGTTGATTTCGCTACATTCGCATTAATAAGATATTCGGCATCCGATCAGCGCCCTCCCTTCCCTCTATACAAATAGTATATGATTTATCCAATAACTCTGTGGCCTTTTTCCACAGTTTTTTCATGCGTTGTTTCACTTCCGATTTGGTAAACCCCTTTCCAAAACAAGACTCATCCATTATGCTTTCCCATTCCTCAAGGGCTGAAATATAGTAATCTAAGAAGGCGCTGGCCCATATATCTTTGCATGAAGTATATTTTTTACCTATATGAGTTTTGTCCCATACTGAAAATTCTGTAAGAGCTGATTCCACAAGATTCCGATAATGTTGACGGGTCCCTCCCAGTTGAATTGCTAGATCAATTGCCTGAAAACTCTTGAGGACATCGTTACTGCTGCCTATTGTCGTTGCAGGCATGACAAACAATAACAAGTTACACAGAACGATTAATCGTTTCATTTTATACCTCTTTTGTAATGCCTCGGTTCTACTAATTTGGAGCAAGATAATAATACAGTTTACCATAGATACATCTTCCCTCACTCTAAGATTATTGTACATAAAAACCAAAATCATCAAAATACCCGCATACATTCAGAGTATTACACGAAAAAACAATCC
This sequence comes from uncultured Desulfobacterales bacterium, assembly GCA_942490765.1. GTDB lineage: Bacteria > Desulfobacterota > Desulfobacteria > Desulfobacterales > 4572-123 > 4572-123. Next base: position 15,324 of record CALNYM010000040.1, read on the forward strand.
GCTAAAATCGTGCGATTGCCATAATCTGAGCTGGGTCATTATTTTTTATATCTGCTATCCATAGGCTTTCATCTAAATTCAAATTGACAGTAGCAATCTGCTGTGATGAAGAATTTATTTTAAATTACTATAGGGGGCGTAACGTTGACTGCTATCGGGCCAAGTTTACCCTCCTCAATATCAAATGAGACCGGTTCACCTTCCATGAGAATCTTAAACCCGTCTCCATTGATGTTAGAGGAATGAACGAATATATCAGGACCTCCTTTCCCACACGTTATAAAACCAAACCCTTTCTTATTGTCAAACCATTTGACAATACCATCAGCCATTGTCAGGGTTCCATCTGACAAGTAAGCGGTATAATCAATTTCTATTTCTTCTTCGATCTCTTCATTTTTAAACCATTTAGGTTCACCTTTAATGGCAACATAGATGTGAAATATGATAGCTGAAATAAAGCATATCCCAGTACCAATTAACACTTTAGTGGAATTGTAATAGCGCAAAAGGTGTAAAACAACTTAATATAAATAAAGTAACCCAGCTAATATTTGCGGAGCAAATGCCCCAAAAGCTTTCATGAGTTTTTCTCCATCCACAGTTATCATTCCAATAAAGAAAATTGGCAATGGCCGAAGCTAACACGCCTAAAAGATGGCCTGTATCAGTCGGTGAGAACCACATAGGCAATGGGATAGATGATAAATATAAATATTTGCGGTTTATTTTGGGTTTACTATCAATTAACCAATCAGATTTAAATATTTTTATCTCATAAGGCCATCATAACAATATGAAAAATCGTGTTTCAATACAGGCATTAAGGTAGCACACGAAAAACAACCCGCTAAAATCGTGTGGTACCTTACCACCATCACAGTATCTATTTCAGTAAGAAAAGTATTCAAGGTCGGAATCGATTAAATCATGAGGAGGAATAGCGAATAAAAAAAATTTAGATTGAGCTTCAGATGAGCACAATGATCTAATTAAAATACTATGGGAAACCGTAAAGATGTCAATCAAATTCAAGTGGCTTGATACATTCAGAGTATCACACAAAAAACAGACCATTAAAACCGTTTGATATCTTGCCATAATCCCAAATTTGCTACAGCTAAAACCTTCTGTTAAAGTGCCCGATATATTAATTACTGACGATCCTGCAAAAAACAAAAACCCATCTCTCAGCATTCATTGAGAAATGGGTTTTTTTATATTCATAGTGTCTGATTATCCCGACCTGTTAAAGGTTAAGAGCGCTTCAGATCTGAATGTTTAAGTATATATGCAAAAATTGAATAGCAATCAATTGCTCGAAAGTCAAGTTCTGAATGTGGCCGTATTGTTTTACAAACATTTCAATATGGCAAGTTATCCGGCAAGAGCGGCACTGAAAAAGTTGACATGAAATACGGATAAAAATACGGCAATTGGGGTTTCGTGTTCGTTCGCCTTACCCCACAGCAGGGTTGCCGTCATTCCGAAGGTCCATACGCGTCGATATCGATCTCCCCGTTCGCATAGGCCTCGTGCCAGCCTTCCGGTACCGGCCGCTCGCGATAGAGCCGGTCCCGCCATGCTTCGAGAAACCGTCTTTGCCGGCCCATATAGTCGGCGGCGCATATGGTCCGGTGCCCTGGTGCCACCGGCAGATCGTCGAGCCAGCGGCATCCTTCAGCAGAGCGCAATAGATGGTGGTCGATAATGAGGGTGGCCACGTTTCGCGCAAGGCGCAGTGCGTTTCGTCGTGCCTCACATTTCTGATCAGCGGTTATATGCGACAGGTACAGGGGCGGTCCTGAAACGAGTACCGTGTCTGGTCGCCACTCGATAATCTGCGATACGGCGCCGTCGTCGAGAAGTTGAATGTCGGCGGCATGAACAAAGACATCACCCCCGTCAGCGATCCGGGTCATCATAACGGTCCCCAGACCATTGCCCGCTGTGCCATGGGGCTGGGGTGTCGAAAATGTCATCATTCCCGCATCGGTCCCCTCTACAACAGGGAGGGGGCGGCCGAGGGCACGTGACAGGTCGTTGAACCGCATGGATATTTTATTGAGGGGATAATCAGGTGCTTTGCACCAGAGTCGGGTATCCCGGCAGGCTGCCACGACTAAGCCTACATCAAGCTGGTACGGATTGGCATCGACAAGGGGAATATGATCCCCATGGTAGTGACTGATAACAATATCGGTGGCCCCTTCAAGGGACGCTATAATGGCACGGCGCACCTGTGCCCCCACGTATACCTGGAGCGGATGCGGCAGTTTGCCCCGACGCCGATATCCGAGAGCCACGCCGGGGTCGATCACGATATGTCTGTGCGCCGTGGTCACCACGGTGCACAGTCCGCGCACCCCGAGCGACTCGGTACCGATTATCTCAATTTGCATTATTCTTCCCCGGAAAAGAGGTGATCCGATTTTCCCTGTTGAATCTAAGGTCGATGAACTTATGATGGGGTGTCTTCAAAAGATTTTAAAGGCAAAAACAGTCTTGGGCTGTCATCGCTTAAGCGGGTAAACCCGAATTGTTCATAAAAGCTTTTGGCGTTTTCGTTAATGGCATCCACAACCATGGCATAGATTGCGATCTGGTCACTGACCGACAGGGTTCGCTTAATGGCATCTACCAGCAACATCTTGCCGATGCCGCGGCCCATGACATTTTGACTGACCGCCAGCCTGCCAATCAGAGCCGCTGGAAGTGGGTGCTTTGGCAACTTCCGGGCCAGCTTTTCAGGCAATTGGTTCAGTTGAATGGATAATGCACTCAGACTGTAATACCCCAGCATCGCTTTGGGATCGTCCGGCCGTGCTGCAACGAAAATACGACTGATGCGGCGTCTGATATCCTGTCCTGCCTGCTTATGAATATAATGATCCAACGCTTTTACATTGCAGTGGAAGCCGGTCCGATCGTGAGCGGCGTTCAACGGCTCTATAATCATATCTCTCAAAGTGGTCATTTGCTGATAACGCGCTTATCATATTCTTCAAGGGCTTCGGTTAATTTGCGATTAAAACGTACCGGAGCGGCCAGTGCGTCGAAAAAGGCCCTTGAATTTTTTGTATTCAATACCATCATCTGATGCTCCTGGACGGTTTCCTCTGCACGTTCCAGGGCACTGGATAGTATAAAATGGCTGACGGTTTTGCCCTCAAAACCGGCCGCACGCTCTATGAGCCGCTTTGCGCTGCTTTTTACACGGAGATTGATCCGTTCATTTTTATTTTGAGTTGCTGTATCCATGGCCAAAATTCCCTTATTCTTTGTTGGTACGATGCATAAACGTACGTCATAATGGTGCCATTGTCAATAGATTAGACCCTTGGGATATTCCATGAAAGATTAGTAACTCAAAATTCTTGGCGTCTTCGCGTGAGCCCCTTTAATCCGGGCCATGGCTTCTGCGGCCAGTTCCCCCACGGTGCGGTCCACCATCTGAAAATCGATATAGACCCGCAGCGTTAATCGGTCATGGCACATCGGTTCAAGCCGCCCTATATCCGACATATCCCCCAGGGCACCCAGGGCCCAGGCTGAAAGTCCGCGATGAACCGGATCCTCTGATTGCAGGAAAAACAGCAGATGCCTGGCCGTCTGCTGCAGGCGTCCGGGCCGGGCGTGGGCCAGGCGGCCAATTCCCCAGAGCAACCCGCGCTGCAAAACAGGATGCTCGAGAAAATTTCCATCAGGCATCACATAAGAGACCAGAAGATTGGCATATTCTTTTGCCAATGGCTCGCTTCGGGCCATGATCTCGCCCATGGCTTCGGGGGAACCCCATCCGATGCCGCCCGATTCATCGTTAAGGTTCCATACGAAACGGCGCATGATAACCCTGGCCGATTCAAGATCTTGCGTTGCATGATGGGCGACGATGATGCCAAATGCCGTCACCGCGCGGTATTTTATGCGTTCATCACTGCTGTACAGGAATGAAAAAAGGGGGTTTACAGCCTTTCGGGCCGGGAAGCGGGGAAACACTTCGAGGGTTTTCTCAAAATCGTCCGCTTTAAGAAGGGAAAGGAGCTTTTTTTTGATCTGCCGGGTTGTTTCCATGCGATACCTCGGGTCTGGGCGTTTAGCCCATAGCCCATAGCGTTTAGCCGTTAGCTATTAGCTGTTAGTTTTCGTAGGCGTTCCCACGCAAGAACGTGGAAACAAGAAAAAGATGAGAATTGAAGGAATTCTGCCTATTGGTGGGCACAGCCCACCCTACGATTGCCCCTTGGCTTAACCCTATCGTTGCAAAAGACGGATGGCTTCAGAGCCGAGGCATCAAGGGTGAAGCTGTAGTCATCTACCGCAATCCCTTGATAACGATGGATCTGGAGTCATCCGGCTTTCCCGTAGGGTAAAAAATTATGCCCTTTTGTATTTTTGATAGATATCACCATTCGTGAATTCCTTAAAAGTTGCATCATTCTCGTTGAACGCTTTCTCTTGGCGGATTTAGATCAGTAGCTTATGTTTTTTTATGCAACTATAGGGTTAATCTGCTGCACTTTAACCAGATTAATAAAAAAGACAGCGCGATTTATCGGGCGTAGCCACAGGTGAAGCCTGAAGCGATACCATAACTGCTCACTTTTCAATTTTGCTATCGCCAATGCCTTTTTGACTGAACATGATAAAATAAAGAATCATCCCATAGCCCATCAATGCAAACATCGCAAACGGTCGATAGTAGGTCCCCAGGGGTGCCAGCAGTATCGCCGTGATCCAATGCAGCACGATGAGGGGCGTTGAATGAAGGACCAGGGGAAATTCATCTTTTCGACAGATGACGGCAAGGCCGCTCAGGTTCCAGCCGTACAGGGACGCAAAAGAGTGCATCCGGAGCAAAACTTTCATTTTTTCATGGGTGTAGTTCGGGTTAAACTCCAGGACAATATACAAAATACCAGTAACGGCGGTATACAGGAGAAATACGATTCCCGAGGTTAAAAAATATTTCTGCTGCACCCGGATGCCCAGGTTTTTGAACAGCAGAAAAATCATCACCACCGAAAAAAACAAAATAGCGGTGACCACGAGCTGGGGAATGAGCATTTCAAACAGAATAAAGAGAAAAAAATGATCACCCCAAGGTTGACATTCCAGAAGCCCAGATTTTTAAGGTAACTGACCATCCCGCCGACATCTTCTTTCATAAGGGAAAACATGACCGACATGGTAATCAGGGACAGGGGAAACGAAAATCCCAGAAAAAAGGTATCCAGTTTGAGTTTTTCCAGGTGTATGAGCCTCAGGTATTCATTGTTTAAAATAACAAGCCCCGAAATAACAAGCCCCATGGAAAGGCACAGCAATGCAGCCTGGTGAAATTTTTCCGCAACCGGGGCCCGGGCCTTGAAAAAGTTCCAGGGGAAAAATGAAAAGCGGTCGATTCGCACCGCATCGACGATGCCGGCCAGGATAAAGGCGATAACCATTGCCGGCAGATAGATTTTTTTAAAGGCCAAAACCGCGTAGACCAGGGAAAGGCCCATAAAACAGGCCGCCCGAAGGGACAGATGCCTGTGGCCTTCAGTGAAATGGATCAATATTGTACCGCCGCTCACCAGATTGAAAAGAAAAATATGCAGCCGTTCAAAATTGTACACGGTGCCGTTGGGTACAAAAAGGTGTAGAAATCCGAAAAAAAGTGCGGTGACCATACAAAATGTCAGCGCTGCCCTGAGTTTCAAGCTCATCAACGTCCTCCGCAATGCCCTTTCCCGGGCAAAAAGCCTGTTATGGTGACATCCGGCCCAGCAGGTGCCGCAGGGCCGCTTCTAAAACCGGGTGCCGGAACCGGTAGCCGGTTTCCAGTAATCGGTCCGGTGATACCCGGGTGCTGGACAGGGGGATCTCCCGCCCCATCTCCCCGAACATGAGGTGTATGACCGATTCCGGAACCGAATAAAAACTGGGCCGGTTCAGTACCCGCCCAAGGGTTTGAACAAAGACCTGATTGGTGACCGGGGCAGGCGCCACCACATTTACCGGACCCTGGATGTGCTGTCTGTCGAGGACGTGATAAATTGCCCCCAGAACATCATCCATATGAATCCAGCTCATATACTGGGTGCCGGCCCCCAGTTTCCCGCCCAGGCCAAACTGGGCGGGCAGCAGCAGTTTTTTCAAAGCACCCCCCAAAGGATTCAATGCAATGCCGATCCGCAGGTGTACGGTGCGGATTCCCCTTGTATCAGCCGGGCGGGTTGACTGCTCCCAGAGACGGCATACTTCGGAAATAAAATCATTTCCCTCACCGCATTGCTCCGTCATCCACGCTGTGCCACGATTGCCGTAGTACCCAATGGCCGAAGCGCAGACCAGAACCTCCGGCGGATCGGGCAACCGGGACAGGGCCCGGGCTAAAAGCGTGGTGCCGCGAACACGGCTTTGAATTATTTTTGTTTTTTTTCCAGCAGTCCACCGGCCCTGAGCAATACTTTCGCCGGCCAGATGGATGACCGCATCGACCTTGTCCATGGCCCCGAGCTCAAGCTGATCAGACAACGGATTCCAGAAAACGGCATCCCTGCCGGTGGCGGATCTATCCCTGACCATACGAATGACCCGATGACCGCCACCGGTCAGAAACGGCACCAGGGCCGACCCGAGAAGGCCGCCGGCCCCGGTCATCAGTATTGTCAAGGGTCCCCGCTTGAATCGCAAATGGTCGGCAATGTCCAGGCGTGTGGTGGCATGCCGGTATTGAAAAACCCGTTCAAGTTTTTTCCGGATCAGGGGAGCGCCGAGAAAGCTGCCCAGGGGATGAAACGGCAGGGCGTATTCGATGTCATCTTCCAGCAGGCATGCCGCCTGGCCGGTGGGGGAAAACCGGTGGGTATGAACCCAGTGGGCCATGGGGCCTTTTTGCTGCCGGTCTTCAAACAGCCGGTTTTTTTCATATCGGGTGTGCCGGGCCACCCATTTTATTTTCAACGGTAACGGCCCGGCCTTAAGCCGCATCACCACTTCCGCGCCGGGTTGAATGCCCCCGGACTGGCGGACCACGTCCAACGGGTCCCAGGGCGGACTCAGCCGTTCCAGTGCGCCGGGCCGGGCATGCCAGTCAAACACCCGGTCAACAGGCGCCTTGATCACGCATTGTTTGACAAACCGACAGTTTTGCATGAACGTTGCGATCCTTTCTGTGGATACGGTTTAAAGCAATTGGCTTTTAGCTCGAAATGATAGAGAATCCTTTGGCTACCGGCTAAGTGCGCAGATCAAAATCATTCATCCCAGCTGATGCAATTTTCCGGGCAGTATTTTATAGCTTCATCCACTTCGTCTTCCGGATAGACTTTTTTGTCGGCAACCTGGATAAAACCGCTTTCGTTCAAAAAAAAGACATCGGGACACACCTCGATGCATCCACCGCAAAGTGTGCAGTTACCAATGTCAACAACAGGTACCTTCATGATTTTTATCCCCGGGTGCATTAATCTTCAAGGGTATAGCCCACAATCCGGGCAAATGCAATTTCCCCACCAATGACCGTTTTTTTCTTTTTACCAATATAACTTTTCGAAGTTATATGCAATACCACCTTTATTCCGTTTCGTTGCGGGATTTGATACACACCTGTATCACGATACAGGTGGGATATGGCCGGCCCAGCCTGAAACGATTGTGTTGCAAAGGGATAAAGCCCGTGGAGCGCTTATATTTTTTTTGAGGCACAGGTTCTTTTTTTGTAAAAATCCGGCACCACGGCTGAAAATAGAGGCAGCGACTTGTAAGCAAAAACGGTTTGGTTTTACCGGGCCAGTCCGGAAAGAACAGTTGCGTTTCAATCTGGTATGCTTTTTGCTGAATATGTGCTATAGATATAGCGTTGGTTTATAACATTAAACTTTAAGGAGAAGATCAATGGCCAATTTCTGTTTACCCCAACAAATTTCAAAGATGGCACTGGGTGTATTTTTTGCGTTTGCCACATTAGGGCTTGTCATTTCAGGATTTACCGTTCTGCCGGTCATCGGTTTTATCGCCGCGGTGCCGTTTGCCCTGATATCATATTACTTTTTCAAGGCACATCTGGACAAGCAGTGTGAGCTGAAATCCTGACGCAAACTCTTTTGTAACGCTTTTTGCCATGTTGCAGGCACCGTCCGGGAAATCCCGGTTGTCGCCGGCACATGCCGAAACATTCTTTCACACTGGAAAAAGGAGAAGACATTCGTATGAAAAAATGGAAGTGTCTGGTCTGCGGTTACATTCATACAGGAGATGAGCCACCTGAAAAATGCCCTGTCTGCGGTGCCGATAAGAGCAAGTTCGTCGAAATTGTTGAAGAAGAGACGGCCGTGGTGGAAGAAGAGAAAATAACAGAAAAAGCGCAGGCGCCTGAGGCCGATGCACAAAAAAAGGACGCCCCGCGCGACGCCATTTATAAAAAACTGGTTGAACTGGTACTGAAACATCATATCCACCCCATTTCAGTGCATACCCCCAACGGGCTGTTGCCGGTAGCGGTTATTTTTATGGCACTGGCAATTGTTCTCGGGTTTACCATCTTTGAGTTTCCGGCGTTTATTAACCTGGTGTTTGTATTGCCGGTGATGCCGATTGTGATGGTAACGGGGTATATCGAGTGGCAAAAGCGGTATAAAGGCGCCCGCACTACCATTTTTCTGACCAAAATGGCCTGTGCGGTGGTAGTCCTGGTTACGCTGGTGGTGGTGGTGATGTGGCGTCTGATCAATCCAGATATCGCCGCTTCTGGATCACCGGGCCGCTGGGTCTTTTTGGGCATTCACCTGATCATGCTGGGGGCAACAGGGATTGCCGGCCATCTGGGCGGCAAACTGGTGTTTGGCCGAAGGGATTGATTTTATTGGCCGAGCGATGCCGGAAATCACCATAGATATATGAATCATCATAACGATACGATTGAACCCCTGGGCCTGCTATGGCCCAGGCTTATCCCCGGAATTCTCCTAAACCGATACAAGCGTTTTCTGGCCGATGTAAGGCTGGAAAACGGAGAACGCGTTACAGCCCATTGTGCCAATTCAGGCACCATGAAGGAATGTTCCCAGCCGGGTCGGCCGGTCTATCTTTCCTGGCATGACAATCCCAAAAGAAAGCTGAAATATACCTGGGAACTCATTGATATGCCCACCTCTCTTGTGGGGGTCAACACCCTGGTACCCAATCGCCTGGTGAAAAAATCCATCGAAGTGGGACTGGTGGATGAACTCAAGGGATATGAGAAAATACAACCGGAGGTCACCGTGGCGAAAAGTTCGCGCCTGGACCTGCTCCTTACCGGTAAAAACGGCGACACCTGTTTTGTGGAAATCAAAAACTGCACCCTGGTTGAAGACGGATGGGCATCTTTCCCCGATGCCGTGACCACCCGGGGGAAAAAACATCTGGTGGAACTCCAGAAACTGGCGGCCCAGGGACATCGATGCGCCATGTTTTTTCTGGTGCAGCGAATGGATGCCCTCTCTTTCAGACCGGCGGATGCCATTGATCCGGCTTATGCCGGAGAACTTCGCAAGGCGGCCCAAAACGGGGTGGAACTGCTGGCCTATGATGTGGGCATCGATCTTGAAGAAATCGTATTGCACAAAAAGGTGCCCATTGTTCTGGGATGATCCCCGGTCTGTTGCCTTTGTCTTTATAGCTAATGGCTAACCGCTCAGCTATAACAGGAAAATTTCATGGAAAAAAAAATTCAGGTTATTTCAGCGACCCCTCTTTTCAATGGACTTGCCAAAGCGCATCTGGAAAAACTCGGACAAATTGCCAAAGATTATTTTTGTGAAAAGGGAGAACTCATTTTTTCAGAAGGGGATGAGGGGGATGGCTTTTACGTGGTGGCTGCCGGTCAGGTCAAAATCTACAAAGTTTCCTTAGACGGCAAGGAACAGATTCTGCATATCTACGGACCGGGCAAACCCTTTGGGGAAGTCCCGGTGTTTTCCGGCCAGAATTTTCCCGCCAATGCCCAGGCATTGAAAAAAAGCCACCTGCTCTTTTTCCCAAGGGTCAAATTCCTTGAACTGATATCCGAAAACCCCTCTTTGTCACTGAACATGCTCGCCGTTCTGTCCATGCGGCTGCGCCGGTTCACCATCCAGGTTGAAAATCTCTCTTTAAAAGAAGTCCCGGGAAGGCTGGCATCCTACCTGATCTATCTTGCCGCCGAACAGAAAAATCAAGACACGGTGTCTTTGACCATATCAAAGGGGCACCTTGCCAGTCTGCTCGGCACCATACCCGAAACCCTGTCCCGGATCCTGACCCGGATGGCGGGCATCAATTTGATTAAAGTCGATGGAAAAAATATCCGGCTTCTGGATCTTGACGGATTGGAAGATCTTGCCGAGAATGGAAAATTGCCCTGAAATATGGTAAAAGCGATGAAACCACGGACGGTACCAGATACAGAGAAGAATTTAAAACCACAGACCACACCGAATACCCGGAAAGCTTTTTTAGGTTTTTTCAGTGTGGTCTGTGGTTTGACGATACCGCCGAATTTTCCTCTCACAACGTATGGATTTGAATTGTGCCGCGGCCTTTAATACGGTTGGCCGCTTCCACGATCTGCCGGTGGTGGGTAAACAGAATCACCTGATTTTTATTTGATAGATCGTCTAGCACCTTGAGGGTTGCCATGGAACGATCATCATCAAAGTTGATCAGGATATCATCTACGATAAAGGGCATGGGCTCGCTGGTTTCAAGACGCCATTCCAAGGTGGCCAGACGAAGGGCAAGGTAAAGCTGATCACGGGTTCCCGAACTCATTTTTTCCACTGTCAGGCGCGCGTCATCCGGCCGCACACCGACGAGAATAGGCGCTCCCTTATCATCCACATCGGTACGCAGGCTGGCAAAGGAACCCAGGGTCAAATCGCTAAAATAATCGGAGGCAAGCATTAAAACCGGGTCCTGATGTTCTTCCCGGTAGCGTTCGATTTCCTGTTGCAAGATCTTGGCGGCTAACTTTACCTGCACGTATCGCTCGACCAACCGCCGTAATCCGGCTAATTCCTGTTCCATTTTCTCGGCGCTCTCAGCCGCCCTGGCATTGCCATCCATGGCGGCAAGCTTAGTGTTTATCTCCCCGATCACCTGGGAGATTCGATTGATCTCAGGATTTATCCTTTCATCGATATCCCGTCGCAGCGACGCTATCCGGCCCGGCAATTCATCGGCATTAATTTCTGCCGCCTGCCCGGCAAGCGCTTCAATGGATATTCCCTCCCCGATTTTGGCCAGGGTTGCCTCGGTATCCAAAATTTTCTCCTGCAGCCTTTGATATTCCGAAAATTTAACGATTACCGCTGCCAACTCTTCGGCCCTTTCACATTTGGCTATCCCAAGGAGCTCATCCATCTGCCCATTTGCATTTTCCCGTTTTTTTTGGGCCCCGGAAACCTCTTCTTCCAGCGATTCCAGCTCCTCGAAAAGTTTGTCATACAGGGCGCCGTCCTTTTGTGCCTGGCTGAGCCGGGTCCGCAATTGGAGGATGGCCTGATCAAGAGGCAAACCCAACAGGTCAGGCACCACCTCCTCAAGCAAGGCCGTAACCGCCTTCTCAAGCTCAGCCGCATCACGGTCAATGCCGGCAATGCGCTTCTTAAGATCATCCGCCTTTTCCAACTTTTCATAGCAGCTTTTCAGGGTCTCCATGAGGTCAATGGCTTCAAAAGGGGCCACTTCTTCCTTAAGTCCCAAACCCAAAAGCGCCTTTTGCCACTGCTCCTGCCACTTGATCAGGTCCTCCTGAGCACTTTTAAGATTTTCTCCTGCCTGATGAAAGGCGTTTTCTGCGTTTTTCTGCCGCTCTTTTAATTTTTCAAACGTCGTCTTCTGGTCGGCAATCCTCTCCAGGACAGTCTCCGCCAAAATCAAAACCGGCAAAAGCGCCTCGCCGGCAGGTGCCGGCGCCTCTCCCATGGCATCAAGTTCTTTTTGTACCACCTGTCTAAGATCTTTCCTTTGCCTTACCGCCTGCCCGACGTCCTGCTCCTTTTTAAAAATATCACCCACCTTGAAGCGGAGTTTATCCATCTCCGCCAGCCAACCGCTCATTTCCTTTGGAGATAGCGGGGTGATGCCTGCCGGCTGCCACACCCGGCGCCAGGATGCATCAAGTTCTCGTGCGCGCAGGCCAAGCGCCGCTTTGTCCCGGTCATTCTCGACCAGGGACGCTTGCAGGGTCTCTACCTGGGCACGAACGGTCGCTGCACTGGCTACCCGGTCCGCCTCCCGGCGCAGCCGGTCGGCAATAAGATCCGCCTTTCCCACATACCCCTCATAGGCATCAGGAAGTGACCGTTCAGCATCATAGCGCCGGCTTTTTTCGGTGACATCCGCCTGATCAAGCCATTGTTGCCGCAACAGCCGCCACCCCTGGTCCCGTTTATCCCGGGTCTGGGCCAACGCCTCCTCTGAAGGCACTTTGCCCGCATACTCCGCCTTTTTGATCTCAGCCAACGCTTTCTTCAACTCTTTTTCATCGTTTTCCCGTTCTTTTTCAAGTACACGCCGTTCATCGGCAAGCTTGCTGTAACGATCTTCAAACTGATGCACCGTTTCAGAAAGCGGCAGCGGGAGTGCCATGAGTACGGTCAAATCACCGGACCAGAGGCCAATCCGTTTGAGTTCCACAAGGCATTCTTTTTTGTTCAGTTCAATATCACGCCGGCTCTTTTCCAGCTGCCTATCAATATCGCCGACCTTTTGCCCCAGCTTCACGGCCTGGCGAAGGCCCTGGGGCGCCTTGGCCTCAGGCATTGCAGACAACCCCTTCTCCACCGCCTTAAGTTCCTGCTCTGCTGACCGGATCTGCTTCTGTGCCGACGTAAGCTGCTGGTTTATTGACTCATATTGAGTGCTTAATGCCTGCACCGTTCTTTTCTTGGCAAGCACCGGCCGCAGCGTCTCCACCGCTTCCAGGGATAAATCCGGGCGCACCTGCTGCAGCAAAAGCGCCGCCTCTTTACGGAGGCTGATCCGCATACCATTTCTTTCCGGCCTGTCCTTCTGGCCCTTACGGTATTCACCCAGACGCTGATGAAAATCATCCACCCGCTCTGCCTGGTCCAGAAGGTCCTTATTGAACGAAATAGCCGCCTGTTTGGCCTTAAGTATGGCCCGGCGATCCGTATCACGCTGCAATTGCTTGACCGCCTCACGCATTTCCTGGCTGACCTGCCGGTGCCTTTCGGCGAAATCAAGGGGCAGGGGAATAACCTGTCCCAATGCCCGCAGCTGTTCCTGCCATGATCTTCTGGTGGCTAACTCGGGAACGGCCTGCTTCAGCCGCTCCAGACGATGCAGCGCCTTATTCTTATCAATTCGTTCTTTCTCTAAACCGGTTCGATCCGCCTCGGCATTTTTCAGGGCCTTCCGATGATCCGTCCAGTCCCTGAAAGAAAGACTGGCCGCCCTGGCCTCTTTTTGCAGTATCTTGAAGCGTTTGACCGCCTTATTGATCTCGGGCAGTTGTCCTGCCGGCTTGAACAGATCTGCCGCCTCTTTTTCAAGTTGATCAATAACCGCCCATACGGATGAGATGCCTGCGCCGGCAGCAAACAGGGCCTGGCCCACTTCGCCCTTCTGATCAAGAATTTCGTTACCCCCTTTTACCAGGGCATCATGATCAATGCCGTAGAGGGACTCAAAAATTTTCGGTTCAACACCGTGGAGAAATGACGCTAATACGTCGGAATCAATCGGATTACCCGCCTCGTCAATGAGATCACCGATACGTTTTTTCCGGCGCTGAAAGAAAATCTCTTTTCCGGCACTGTTTTCAAGACACCCACCGACCAGCAGCTGATCATAGTTGTGACGGAAATTATCAGGTGTCTGTTGATCAAATCCATACAACAGGGCCTTGAGCGCCCGAAGTGAACTGCTCTTGCCTGCCTCGTTCGGGCCAAAAATAATATGAAGGCCGGGCGCGCTGGAGTTGAACACCAGGGTCCGGTCAGTGAAAGGACCGAAGGCCCTCAAATCGAGACGCTTCAGTCTCATTTGGCACCTCCATGCTGAAGAAGCCTGGCAATCAGGAGTTCCTGCACTTCCGACCGCAGCTCTGCGATTTTATCAGGAGATGGATCAAAAAAGGGGTCATCACCGCTGTGGATCTCAGGGGGCAATTTACTTTTCAGGACAGACAACTCCGGTACCAGTTCCAAAAGTGTGTCGCCATCCAGTGCCAGCTGTTGAATGGACCGCAGCAGGCCGGCAATAGGCGTATCCTCACCATAGATGTCCTCGAGACGCTTTTTTCGGCTTGTTTGAAACTTCACTTTTTCCAGCCACACGTCGCCGAGCCCGGCGGCAATGCCTCGGAATTCCTCGGTCCACTGGGCTGTCCGATCAAGCAATTGGGCATGAACAGGGCTTTTTCCGGTCAAAACCAGCCGCAGGGCCAGGATCTTGCCGTTGGCCTGATCAAGTTCCCGTTCAAAGCCCTGCCGAACCGCGGCATAAACCCCCTCGGGCGTCTCACACGCCGACAGATCCACCTGACAGATGGCCCAGCGCAGCACATCCAGTTCACGGGCTTCGACCCCGGTGATGCGGCCATCGGCCACCGTCACCACTGTGGCCCCCTTGACGCCGGTTTCTTTGATGTGGCGGCCCTGGATATTACCGGGGAAGACAATCCATGGATCTTCAGAAACGATTTCCCGCCGGTGGACATGGCCCAGTGCCCAGTAATCATAGCCTTTGGACGTCAGTTCAGCCAGCGCACAGGGCGCATAATCCTCATGTCCCTCACGACCCGTCAGGGAGGTATGCAGCAGACCGATATTAAAATAGTCAGAATCGCTCCGGGGGTATTGGACGGCAAGATTCTCGGTCACAGCACGGGCGGCATAACTCTGACCATGGATGATGACCCCCATGTCATCGAGTCTTAGGGATTGGGGTTTTCGGGGAGAAAAAAGCGTCACATTATCAGGCAACGGCATGGCCTTGGTGATCTGGCTGGCTGCATCGTGATTTCCCGAAACAATGAACACCTTGATCCCGGCCTTGGACAATCGCCCCATCCGGGCGGCAAAAAAAAGGCCGGTGTTGTAATCCTTCCAGTCCCCATCATACAGATCCCCGGCGATAAGGATAAAATCCACCGCTTCTTCCATGGCCAGATCAATCAGGTTGTCAAATGCCCGCCGGGTCGCCCCGCGAATCTCCTCAACCGGCGCATCTTCATGCACCTCAAGGCCTCTTAAGGGGCTGTCAAGGTGGATATCCGCGGTATGGATAAATTTAATCATTGATTTCACAGGGTCCCTCTTTTTAAGGAAAAATCGCTTCTATATAGCGATGATAACTCGATAACTGCTCCTGAAGCTGCGGGTCATCCCAATCCAGAACCGCGGCCATGATCTTTGCAACGGGTTCCAGTTTGGCTCGACCCTGGTCGAAATCCCAGCCCATATCGCTGCGCCGGAAGAAAAGGTCGGTAAGGCTGCTGATCTGTTCGTCTTCAATAATCTTTTTCAAAATCCCGGCACCCAGGGGGCCCGTGGAATGACGGCGCTGCGCTTCATGTATCTGTTCGGTGACAGCACTGGGAAAATAAGATAGCTCATGGGCGGTGCTGGAGGGGCGAATGCGTTTGGCCACAGCGTCCGCCAGTTCTGAGCCGATAATACGATAGGTCATGATCGGGCCCCCTGTCAGCATCAGCATATTGGGAAACCCCGCATCGCCCAGATCATGAATACGGATCTGCCGTGTTCCCTTAGGATCCTTTGGATCACAGGACACCGGCTGGATACCGGCATAGGTATAATGAACATCCTTGACCGTCAGATTAAGTTTCGGAATGGCAAAATTGATTTCCGAAAGCATCCAGTTCACCTCTTTTTGCGTACACACGACAGCATCAAGGTCCTCATCATAAGGGCTTCGTGTCGGACCGATATAGTGCATTCCCTTCCAGGGCAGACAATAAAGGGTTTCATTCTCCCTGTTAATGGCCATCATACCCCATTTTGCCAATTCCTCCGGCAGGCTGACCATGATATGAATCCCTTTGAGCCCCACCATACGCCGTTTGGAAATACCGGTAAGACGTCGGTTCAGCTGGTCCCCCCAGGGACCGCAGGTATTAATGACAATCCTGCATTTTATGGTGGCCCTCTCGCTTGAGTCGTGACGATCCTGCAGGTCCAATTCCCATTGATCCCCTGTCATTTTAGCATTCACACACTCGGTGTAATTGCGTACGACGGCTCCGAGGCGATGAGAATCTTTGAGGGTGTCGACGACGAGACGGTCGGCCGAAAGAAATTGATAATCCCTGAAGACTGCAAAGCCTTTGAGTTTCCGGGGATCGCGCACCCATTTACTAAACGGCACCTGATCCATGTTCTTTCGGGTGTAGCGATTATAGTCCATGGGCAGGTCCCCGGGTCCAAGGAAGTCCAGTAGCCTGAACGCAACATCCAGCTGCCAGGGTGCGTATGGGCCATCCTCATAAATGGGAAAGCAAAAACGGAAGGGACGCACCAATGGTTTCATTGTCTTGGCAATCTGGCTGCGGGAGTCCATGGATTTCTTGGCATTTTTGCAGGCCACCCAAAACCGTGTTGGATGCCAGACAAAATCCCAGACTGATTTTCCGGGCGCAAGATGGCGCAACCCGCAGTGCAGAATACGACTTGAACGATTGGTGGCACCAGAAGAAAAATCGCCTTTGTCGACCATCAATACGCGGTAGCCGCGGGCAGCGAGTTCCTGAACCGCCCCCGACCCGTTAATCCCGGCACCGATCACAACCACGTCGAATGGATCTCCGGCCAGATCTGCCAATGGCAACCGTTCCATAATGCCTCTATCAACCATAAAGTCCTTTAAGACATAAAAATGATATAACTACTGATACAGAGAGAATATCCCGATAAAACATGCTTGTCAAAACCTGCATTTAGCCCTCAGTCCCTCACAGATTATCGTGTTTCCCCATATTATTTTCCAACACGGACGATCCTGCCCTCTGTGTGAGCGGTCACCGTCCCTCTTGAACGGATGGTGTCCATTATAAGTTCCCGCAACGGCGACCGGGTGTTTTCACTGGGTTTGCCGGTAAAAATGGTGTACCCGTCGCCACCTGAAGACATAAAATCGGTGATGGCCACCCGGTAGATCTTTTCCGGTTCAATGGGCAGGTCATTCTCACTCAATCGAACCTTTGCCACCATATGCCCATGAACACTGAACCGGATACCCGAAACCTGCAGAAACCCGCCGTCTTCTTCTTCCCGCGTCCCCTTGACCGACCGGGTCAGCACCTGCGTCAGTTCCTTTCCGGTCAGATCGAACAGAATAATTTCATTGGCATACGGCATGGCGGTGAACACCTCATCACAAGTGATAGGCCCCGCGTCTATGCTGGCCCTCAGGCTTCCGCTATTTAACAGCGCAATATCGGCCTTCGTGTATTCACGCATAATGTCGGTCACGAAATTGCCCAATGTGGTTTCCTCATAACGAATCTTATCCCGTTCACCGTCAAGGAAAATGCGGGATTCACCAATCACCTCCTTGAACTTTTCATCCAACCGGTCATGATATCGTTTTACGATCTCTTCAATTTCAGGCAGCGGATTTATGTTTGCCGTTATGGGAATGTAGCTGTGGGCAACCAACCGTGCCTTTTTGGAATCCGGATCGATTTCCAGATCTATTCGGCCAAGATATTTGCATTTTTCAAAGGCCTGGAAGATGGGTACATTTCCGACTTTGCGATAGGGCGCCAGTAGGATCTGGTCGTGCCCGCCAATGATGGCCGACAGTTCGGGAACGACCTCAGCGATTGCCCTGTCGGTTTGATGCTTGCTGTGTGACAGGAGTATGATGGGGCCCCTGCTCTTCAACCGGTCAAATGCCGCTTTGACTGTCTGCACGGAATCCAAAACATCTAAATCCTTTACATTGGACGATTTGGTTGTGGTCAGAAGGTCCTTGGTGGTGGCCCCGATGACTGACAGCGAGATATCTTCTGTCAGTTTAAAGGAAACCGATGCTTCGCAGATACGTTTACCGGAATCTTTCCGGACGATATTGGAACTTAAAAAGGGAAATGCAGCCCTTTCTTTAAGGTCCATAAAGTTCTGAAATCCGAAATCAAATTCATGGTTTCCAACAGTCATTGCATCAACGCCCATGAAGTTAAAACATTCCATATCCGGCCGACCCTGAAAAACCGTAGACATGGTCGTCCCCTGTAGAATATCACCCGCGATCACTACCAGGGTGTGTATCCCTTTATGATCGTTCTCATTCCGGATATTTTTAACCACTGCCGCCATACGGGCAATACCCCCCGTCTCTTGTTCGCCTGTGTCTGTTTTGACCTTGAAGGGCAGAAGGTGGCCGTGAATGTCATTGAAAAACAAAACCGTGACATCTATCGGCGGCATGGCCCCTGCGAACATACGGGCCGGCAACAAACCGGTTGCTGCTGCAATACTGATAAAAAGTATAAATACGGCAATTAATCTTTGGCGTTTGAGCATATTTTCCATAGCGTTTTGATTACCCGTCACAATTGCAACTATCCGGCATGGCTTCACGTCATGTCAAAAAGGTCTGAAAGCCCAAGTTCATGAAGTTTTTCCGCCCCGGGATATCCTGTTTCAGGATCCCACCCCCGTAATTGATAAAACTCATCCCGCATTTTCTTGAAGACTTCACGGTCCAGGGTTTGGCCTTTTCGATTTAAAACAATATCCCCCTCACCGGGGACAAGCACATCCGCATTCATAAAAACAGATTGGACCGGATCAGTGAAATTAAAATCTGCAACAGTATCATCTTTCTTTGGATGCCACCCTTCCCGTAAAAGGATGGCGCGCTGTTGATTAAAAATGGTTTCACCGAATTTGAGCAAGGCATCCTCATCCAGGGCTTTTCCGGTGACGGCATTGAATGTGCGGGCTTCCAGGGTTGAATCGCCCACCTTATCGTCTGTATGGTGTGAAAACATCAATGGCCAGCAGGAATCACAAAGCCCCAGGCTGTCCTTGACATAAGTGCGATCCATAATGCATTTAGCCGCCATGGCTTTGCCCTCATGGGTATTCAAATCCCAGGCCTTCTCATGGCGCCAGAATTTGGCAGCCGCGGCGCGATAGACATCTGCAGATACCGGTGTAGATCCGGGATAGTGCAAATTCATCACCCACATGCCGATGATCCGGCTGACCTCATGAAGCATGGCAATGGGCTGCCGGGGCTCAAAGGCATAGAGCAGACCATTCATGAGATATTCTCTTGCCGAATAGGTGGCACCGTCACCCACACCGGCAACTTCATTGGTAAAAAGCAGTTTGGCGTCCATGCCCAGGGTTTCACCGGCTCTTAAGAGTCCCTCTGCCAGGACATCACCGAACCCTTTTCGATAAGCGATCATGTTACAGAGCTGTTCGAAAAACGCCCACGTCCCCAGCTTATCTATTTCAAGACCGGTTTGGGCGTCGCTTAAAAAACCCGCCTTGTACCCCGCACTGATCCAGCCAACAATATTGGCCATCTCCATGGTACACAATGACAGGTCGTTACAAAGCCCGGTTGCATCCAGGGCCGTTTCAGCAGGTTCCCCCGGACGTCCCATCACCCAGGGAAAATACACAAACATGGCCTGGCACTTCCTGACAACTTCCCTGTTCGATTGGGTTCGGAATGTGGATCGCATGATACAATCCAGACCGCACTGGAAACAAGACGCCTTTCCTGCACGGAAAATCTGATCCGGCGGGTATGGATTGAACGACGTGTCCCGCTTATTTAACTGTATTGTTAAATGATTGAGTTCAGCCAATGCCGAAGGATCGCTTACCAGAGGAGATTGAGTCCCTATCACGGCAATGGCTTTTAAATTTTTAGCCCCCAAAACGGCGCCAAAACCACCGGTGGCACTACCCTCATTGTCCGTCATCAGATTGGCATTGCGGCATAGATTCATTCCGGCCGGGCCCGTGGTAATATAATGCGTTTTTTTGCCATGTTTTTGTATTAAATACGCTCGGACCCGTTTAACGCCCTCAAGATGAATGGTGCCTGCCTCTTCAAGCCTTGCTTTTCCATCTGAAATGAATAAATAAACCGGTCGACGCGCCTTTCCAGACACCATCAGTCCATCGAAGCCAGCCCTTTTTAAGGCGGGTCCCCAATATCCTCCCATGTTGCCATAACAAAAGCCTTCGGGCATCAGCATGGGTGATTTCCCCACGACTTCAAACCGGGATGCCCCTTGTGCGCCTGTTGCCGTCAAAGGCCCTGTCATAAAAATCAAATGATTTTCCGGATCAAACGCCCTGGCAGTGGCAGGGACATATTCCCAATAAAGGCGCGTGGCGATGCCGCGTCCACCTAAAAACCGATCGGCATACGGACGGGTATCAATCTCTGATATGTCTTCTGAAGAAAGATCAACCTTTAAAATTTTTCCACACCAGCCGTAGCTTACAGAATTTAAAGCTTTTTTTATTTCCAGCCATATCACCCCCTACTTTTTCTTCAGTCCAGCCACCATAAGAATCTTGGTTTTTACCTTTTTTTAGGGCTCCTCGCTGTTTTAATTTTACATAAATATCAATATGATAATTTATGACGAGACCCTGTCCGGCGTTACGACCGCTTTGCGCCGAGTTTTTTGAGCATCAAAATGAAAGCATCCCGGGGCACCCATACAAAACAGCGAGGAACCTTTTTTAGTATCTAAATTCTGAAATTCTTGTTTTTTATGTCAAAAAATAGAGCGACCCACCCGCCTCACCTGAGCGAGAGCGATGGCGGGCAGGAGCGATACCACAAGTTTTCAGTTCTCAACCGCCAATATTCAATTTGGTTCTGGCCCTGCCTTGCTATCTTTCTGGCTCAAGGTATATTTCTACCCTTTCTTTACCTTTTCCAATGTTTTTCCTTTTCAGCTTGACCCTTCCCACTTCACCTGTTTTTTTTAAATGCGTTCCGCCGCAGGGAACCTTGGCAATTCCAACGACTTTCCAATACCTTCTTTCGTTGGCTTCATCGCTGAAAGCACTATCTATTTTCAGGTTCTTCTGAACGATCGACGCAACATCCGAAGTAACTTCCGGCAATAACGGAGAAAGACTCTTCCCCCACATAAAATCGATTCGAGCCTTATTCTCAGCTATATGGGCGCCTATTTTTTCCGATCCCTTTAATTTCTCGTACATAAGCGCAAGTATCAGTTCTGCGGCAAAATGCAAGCGCATCAACTTGTAGCGACGGTTCCAATCAATCTTGATCGTTACCTGGTCGCCTTCCTTGAGCCCGTGATTCTCCGGCAAGGTGTATTCGATTTCCTTGCCAACCTTTTCAGCCTCAATGACTGGATACCCCGCAATTGTGCCTGTATCACTCTCTTGCCCCCCGGAGAAAGCAAAAAAAATTGTTTCTGCCACTATCACTTTCGACCCATTGGTTGAAGAGACTTGGGTATCAATGCTTGTTTGATACGGGTTTTTCCAGAAAACTTTTTTTGTCATCGTATGACCCTTACGATTTTATGAAGCGAACCATGCATAACCGGCTGGGGAAACTGCATCGCGAAACGGTGCAGCTTTTGCCGGTCCGCCGTTAATGCAGTTATGAGCAATTTCTATCCAAAAAAGCAGCCATAGGAATCTTTATCAATTTCCTTCACCAGCGTTCCTAAGTCTCTATCCGATCCGTTTGGTTCGTATATAACCCATTTCTCATTTGCCCTTTTCCAATAAAGCTTCCAGATGTTCTGGCTTTTAACATACGTCAACTTGGCCATTGGCATTTTTGTGAATTCCGACGGATTTTCCCATGCCGGACGTACTTCATAGATAATGACATTGTGGTTTTCTATCTCATATTCAAACCGCAATTGATCCCTGAGATGCTCTGGCGTTCTCTCTGAACAAAGCCCCCCAACTGTATTTTTAACTTTCTGCAGATCGATATCTGTTAATATCATTATTCGTCATCCTTGCTTATAACCAACAAACCCCGCGGTTAGGGCGATTTGCCTTTTATTAATAGATGTTTCTCGGGGGACTACAACGATCCCTCCATTCATGTCACAAAATCCCGGGTCCGGGCTCTCAGGCAATTTTACCATTTTTTGATACTTCACCGGACCGTACCTGAAATTCGCCATTTGTCTTACCATGGATTACCATGTAGCTTTGTGTATCGAAGCATTAGGTTTTAATTCAAGGTTTAACGCCGATCACAATTGAGAGAACCAGTCGATTAACTGTCTGGCAATACTTATTTTAGGCGGTACTTGGGGGAGTTCATCTTTTGAAAACCATGCAGCTTCGATGATTTCCGAGCCATCAACAACAATTTCCCCTGTAGCATAATCCGCTACAAATGCAATCATTAGAGAGTCGGGAAAAGGCCAGGGCTGGCTACCAAAGTATCGAACGTTTTTAACGGTAATGCCGACCTCTTCTTTAATTTCTCTTTTAACGCATTCCTCCAAGGATTCCCCGGGTTCCACAAAACCAGCCAAAACGCTATAAAAAGACCCCTTAAAATGTCGGTTGCGGGCCAGGAGAATTCGGTTGTCTTTAACAATCGCTACAATGACTGCAGGTGACAGGCGAGGGTAATTGATGTGCTGGCATCGGGGACATATCTTTGCCCGTTCGTCAGTTTTATCTTCAGTTTCCTGACCGCATTTTCCGCAATACCGGTTGGTAAGATGCCAATATAAAAACTGATTGCCCCGGCCAGCAATCCAGATTAATCTATCCGGAATTAATCCGAACAGCGTTCTCAAATTGTTCAGTTTAAAACTTGCATCAAAGGAACCACCCGGTTCCAGCGCACCTGCGTAGCATGGCTGCCCGTCCAGCGATCCCAGATACAGTCTACGGGAAGGTGAGATCTGAAGGGCTTCCAGGTCAGCGGCATCCGGGATACTGAACCGATCTGCAGTGATTTTGGTTAGCAGATAGCCCTTGTCGAAGATGAACCAGAGCGCGGGTCCAGTTTGATTGCGTGCAGGTTTAAAATCCGGTTTAAAAATCATTTTATCTTTTCGCTGCTTCCGTTTCATTTTCTAGGCTCCTCGCTATTTCATGTGGGTGCCCCGAGATGCTTCCATTCTGATGCTCAAAAAACTCGGCGTTAAGCGGTCGTAACGCCGGACAGGGCCTTGCTATAGACTATCATATTGATATTTTATGTAAAACCGAAACCCTATGGCGTTATTACAGTACTGTCCGGCCTAACGATCGCTAAGCCCCTCAAACAGTTTCGAGCATCAGAATAAAAACATCCCGGGACCGGACAGTCAAATTTACCCATACGAAACAGCGAGGAACCATTTTCTAAAACCCAGTAACGAGTGACACTGAGTTTGTGAACTGAACTCTTATCCTTGGACAAACTGAGATTAGCCTGGGACGGCAATTCTTGTCAAACATTGAAATAGATCGTCCGCAGAGCAAATTCTGGAATTCTAATAACCAGACAGGTATGTGCTGGCTACTTCGGAAATAACAGGTTGTCGGAACCGACAACATCACTGGCCATAATCCCAATTTCACTACAGTTAAAGCCTTCCGTTAAAGTATCCGATATATTAGCTACTGACGATCCTGACAAAACAAGAACCCCATTACTCAGCGTTCATTGAGAAATGGGGTTCCTGTATTCATCATGTCTGATTATCCCGACCTGTTAAAGGTTAAGAGCGCTTCAGATCTGAATGTTTAAGTGGATATGTATTTGGTCCTCGGACCTCCCCTTCCGACGTCAGCTCTCAGCCTTCGGACTGTTACTAATCATCCGGGTACATTGCGTCGATCATTGCTTCGTATTCAGTGATTGCCAAATTCTTTTTGAGTTTCATGGTTGGCGTCAGCAGGCCGTTTTCGATGGTGAACTCGGGTACGATGGTGACCTTCTTGATCGTTTCGAAACTGGCGAAGGCCTTGTTCTTATCGGCCACTTCCTTTTCGATCATCGCCTGCACCTTGTCATTGGTCATCAACTCTTCCAGTGAGTTGAAAGTGATGCCCTGGGTCTTTGCCCATTCCGGCACATTGTCAGGATCGATGGTGACGAGCGCGCTGAGATATTTCCGCTTGTCGCCGATGATGCATATCTGGTTGATGTACTTGGACGTGGCGATGACGCCTTCTATGGCGGACGGTGCAATATTTTTACCGCCGGCAGTGATGATGAGATCCTTTTTACGACCGGTAATTTTCAGGAAATTTTCGCTGTCTATCTCACCCAGATCGCCGGTGTACTGCCACCCGTCGGGTGTTATCGTTTCAGCCGTCTCTTCCGGCATTTTGTAATATTCCTTCATGACGTTTCTGCCGCGATACATCACTTCACCGTCGTCGGCAGTTTTCTGCTCAATGCCGGGACCCGGAGGGCCGACCCAGCCGAAACGATAGTTGTCGTAGCGGTTGAGATTTGTAAACGATGTGTTTTCCGTCATACCGATGCCCTCAAGAATCAGAATGCCGGCGGCGTGGAAGAACTTGGCAATGGAGGGATTCAACGGTGCTGCGCCGCTGATGCACCATTTGACCTTGCCGCCCAGGGCTGCCTGTACCTTGCTGAAGACCAGCTTGGTGGCCAATGCATACTTGATGCCCAACCCGAAGGGGATGGGCTGTTTGTTGAGTTTGCAGTCGCTGACGGCTTCCCCCACGTCACAGGCCCACCGGAATATTTTCAGTGCTGCGCCGCCCTTTGCTTCCGCGCCGCTGATGACCTTGGAGTAGACTTTTTCGTAGATGCGGGGCACGCTGGCAAACCAGTGCGGACTGGCCACGCCGATATCTTCGACAATGGTGTCCATACTGCGCGTGAATGTCGTTGCGCACCCGGTGAGCAGGGTGGCGTAGACACAGGTGCGGGCAAAAACGTGGGCCAGCGGCAGGAATAAAAATACTTCCTCCCCTTCGCTGATATTGGTGCTGCCTTTCACCGACTGGGCCGTAAAGGTTATGTTGTCGTGGGTCAGCACCGCGCCTTTGGGAACCCCTGTGGTGCCGGAGGTGTAAACGAT
This sequence comes from uncultured Desulfobacterales bacterium, assembly GCA_942490765.1. Classification (GTDB taxonomy): domain Bacteria; phylum Desulfobacterota; class Desulfobacteria; order Desulfobacterales; family 4572-123; genus 4572-123. The sequence goes on from CALNYM010000040.1 coordinate 40,369, forward strand.
GCCCGCCGGGTCCGACGGTGTCACGGCATCCGCTCTTGAATCGAAATCGGCATCGGCGACATCCTTGCCCAACGCCAGAAAGTCTTCGAAGCTGATCACCCAATCGTCTGCCGGCACGTCTCCGGCAAACAGAACCACCTTGCGGATGTCGGGAATCTCGGGTCGGAGTTCCATCAACTTGGCCAGTTGTGCATTGTCCTCGGCGAAAATCAGCACCGCATCCGAGTGATCGACGATATAACGGACATCCTTGGCCAGGTTAGACTGGTAGATACCCACCGTCACCGATCCGATGCTGGTGATGCCCATATCGCAGAGCACCCACTGGTAGCACGAATAGCTGAGAATGTTGACCTTGTTGCTTTTTTCCACCCCCAGCGCCATGAGCGATTTGCCCACCTGTCGGACCTGACCGTAAAACTGGTTCCAGGTCACCGAATCGGTTTGCCCAGGTTCCGTAAACCACTTGTAGGCACTGGTCTCGCCATATCGGTCGACGGTTTGTTTAAGCATGGCGTGCATGTTGGCATAATCGATAAACTCCATATAGTTTCCTCCCCCTTTGGGCGGCAGAGGCCTGCCGCAGTCCTTATGCGGTGTACATAAAACTCCCCGAAACAACGAATACCACATGGGGATAAGCCTTGTCCATGTAAAAGGGGCATCTTGCACCTCATGGCGAATTCATGGGCATGTCCCGTGCCAAAATTACAACCAATACCCTAGTATGATAGCGCATTTGGCTGGACAGCACAGGTGTTGGGATAGTAAGATGCGGCATCATCCCATTCGGGACTCCCGGGCCAACCGCCTTTGGCTGTTTCGGATAACCATAGACGCAAGGTGACAATTTGGATATTTTTGTTTTTGCCACCATTTTCATGATCATCGCCCTGGCATCCAACCAGATCGGCGAATTATTTCGCAAAGCCAATCTGCCGCTGATCAGCGGCTTTCTTTTCACCGGCATCGTGGCCGGCCCCTACCTGCTGAACCTGATTTCCCTCCATGCTGTTGAGCACTTGCGTTTTGTGGATGCTTTTGCCCTGGCATTTATTGCCTTTGCCGCCGGGAATGAACTCTACATCAGGGAGTTAAAAGGATTTTTTAATCGTATTCGATGGGTTACCGTAGGACTTGTGCTCAGCACGTTTACCCTGGGCAGCATCGCCTTCTTCCTTCTGGCCGAGCAAATTCCCTTCATGCGCCCTATGCCGATGGCGCATCGGATGGCTGTGGCTGTTCTGGGCGGGGCCATTCTGATCGCGCGATCGCCATCATCGGCCATTGCTGTTGTTACCGAACTGCGGGCAAAAGGCCCTTTCACCGCGACCGCCCTCGGGGTCACCGTGATCATGGATGTACTGGTTATCGCGGTTTTTGCCGTCAATTCAGCGATTGCCGATGCCCTGTTGACCGATCTGGGCTTTGATATCCGGTTTTTGCTGCTCCTTTTCACAGAGATTCTGCTGTCCCTGTTGTTCGGCGTTGCGCTGGGCAGAATTATCGAAATCATTCTTTCGCTGTCGATTAAAAGACCCCTTAAAACCGGAATGGTCCTGCTGTCCGGATACGGCATATTTGTGTTATCGGCTGCTGTTCGCAGCATAAGCCATGAGCACCTGCCGTTTGAACTGCTGATTGAACCGCTGCTGGTCTGCATGGTCGGCAGTTTCATGACAACCAACTACAGCCATTACCGGGCGGAACTGCGCAAAACGCTGCACCATGTCGGGCCGCCGATATACATTGCCTTTTTTACGCTGACCGGCGCCTCACTTGCCCTTGACGTCCTGTCGGAGACGTGGTTGATCGCCCTGATACTTTTCGGGACCCGCATGATCGCGATCATGATCGGCACCTTTGGCGGCGGCCTGCTTGCCGGCATTCCGCCGCGGCACAACCGGATCGGATGGATGTGCTATATTACCCAGGCCGGCGTCGGTCTGGGGCTGGCCAAAGGAGTGGCTGTTGCCTTCCCGGCATGGGGGGCGGCATTTGCCACCATCATGATTTCAGTTATCGTGCTGAATCAAATCTTTGGCCCGCCGCTGTTTAAATGGGCCATCCACCTGGCCGGAGAGGCCCACCCGTCTGCTGACAAGCAGGCTTCGGACGGGGTTCAGGACGCGGTTATTTTTGGTCTCGAGAGTCAATCCGTAGCCCTGGCCCGATCCTTACTGTCCCACGGCTGGGAGGTCCGGATTGTTTCCACCCAGGTGGATTATATCCGGGAGATGGCCAATGATGCCGACCTGGAGATCGTTCCGATAAAAAGCCTTGATCCGGCGACCTTGCACGGCCTGGGGGTAAACCACGCCGAAGCGATTGTCTGCATGATGGCCGACGACGAAAATTACCAGATCTGCGAAATCGCATTCGAACATTTCGGCACCCAGACCTTGATCGTCAGGCTTCATAACCGAAAGAATTTCAGACGATTTCATGAACTCGGAGCGCTGGTTGTCGATCCGGCAACCGCCATCGTAAGCCTGCTGGATCAGTTTGTCCGCTCTCCGTCGGCAGCTTCCCTGCTGCTGGGAATGGAAAGCCAGCGCGATGTCATTGAATTTGAACTGCGCAACCCTGATTTTGACGGCCTGGCCATTCGCGACCTGTATCTGCCGCTGGACGTTCAAATTCTTTCCGTGCGCCGCCAGGACCAAATATTGCTGTCGGGTGGCTATACCCGCCTGCGGATTGGCGACTGGGTAACCGCGGTGGGAACCCGGACCAGCCTGGAACAGATGATCCTGCGTTTTGACATGAACCGTAGCCAGGCCCTTTTCCGGATGATCACCCAGGCGACCCCCAAAGAACTGTCTAAAAACTCTCTGGGCAAGGATGTCAAAGGGATCATGGAGACCAAAGACGATGCCCGGCGTCTCCGGTTTGACGCACTGATTAAAAACAGCACCGTCCTCGACATTGGCGGGGCAATCCCCTATGCGCAGCTTTTCGAGCAGGCGGCAGCCGTCCTGGCAGCCAAACTCGATTGTTCCCGGGATCTGCTTTTCGACCTGATGATGGAACGCGAAGCCGACAGCAGCACCGCACTGCGACCGGATCTGGCGATCCCGCACATCATCATCGAAGGCAACCATGCCTTCAGTCTTTTACTGGCGCGCTGCAAGGCCGGCATCCATTTCAGCGAACTGGCTCCCCGTGTTCAGGCCGTATTTATCCTGCTGGGTACCCGGGACGAACGCAACTACCATCTGTATGCCCTTTCAGCCATTGCCGAACTGGTCCAGGAGGCCCGATTCAATAAAAAATGGCTGTCCGCCAGGAATGAAGCCGCCCTCCGAAATCTGATCCTTCGACGCAAAGGGAAGTAACGTGTTAAATAATCATTGACACACCATTCAAACCTGGCATAAATCTTGTTTAGACAAAAATTCCTATCAGCATCTATATCAACCGCTATTACCCACATGTAGCGAGAAAACGCGTAGCCGGAGAATATCAATAAAATGATACACCGGTTCGGGTGTTTTTCAAAAAACCGGTGTCCAATGACGGTTTATATCACCGTCAAAACCATAATGAACCATTTCAGATATCATCGGCGCAATACCACTGTGAAGATGCGCTTGGTCATACCCGGAAAAAATTTTTGATAAAAAAATCGACCCTGTTCTGTGTTTTGTTTCAGACGGCTTTGCTCAATGGGGCGTTTGACCGGTGCTTTTTGTTTACGATGACCCAACCGTATATAAAAGGAGGTTCTATGGCGACACCATCCATTTTTCGAAAAAAAACAGTATTGGTGGGATTAGGGGCTTTCGCCCTGCTGGCGCTGCTCATCTGCAGCACGGGTACAGCAGTGGCGGATAGCTGCAGCCATCGCGGCGATTTGGATATCCTTTTTTGTGATGAAAACAATGATCTGCTTGCAGACACACCCACGGACCCCCAAAAACTGCTTGACCCGGACACCCTCGTTTTCTCCTATACCGCTGTCGAAGATCCCTCTGTTTATGAAAATGTTTTCAGTGAACTCATGGCGCATATGGCCAAGATAACGGGGAAGCGGGTCAAGTGGTATGGTCCGGAGTCCTATGCCGCCCAGGTGGAAGCCATGCGATCCGGCCGGCTGCATGTATCCGGATTTGCTGCCGGGGCCACGGTGTACGGCGTCAATATTGCCGGTTTTCATCCCGCTGCCATGATGGGGTTAAAAGACGGTGGCTTCAGAGGCTACAAACTGTGGCTCATCACCCACAAAGATTCCGATATCAAAACGGTTCAGGACCTGAAGGGGCGTAAAGTCGCTCATGTGACCCCCTCTTCAAATTCCGGAAACCAGGCGCCCCGGGCATTGTTCAAAAGCATGGGCGTGATACCGGATGTGGACTACAAGGTCATTTATTCAGGCAAACACGATAATTCCATTATGGGTGTTGTGAATAAGGACTATGACGCCGCACCGGTGGCGTCCACCGTGATGCAGCGGATGATGGAACGGGGTATGTTCGACAAGTCGGAGGTCCGCATTATCTGGGAGTCGGCAAAATTCCCCGGTACCTCCTATGGGTATGCCCATGATCTGACCCCCGAACTGCAGAAACTGGTGCGCCAGGCATTCCTTACGTTTGACTGGACGGGAACCGGGCTCGGCAAAGAATTTGGGAAACGTGCCGACACGTTCATTGCAGTGGACTATGTGAAAGACTGGGAAGTCATCCGCACCATCCAGAAGGCAAACAATGTGGTATACTCGAAGGAGGGGTTGAACGCATTGAAGGTCGGAAAGAAAAAAAAGAAAAAATAAAGTTCGGCACAATACAGCATACGGGGTTTTATCATGCTTGAAGTTGAAGCGCTTTCAAAAGTATATGCCACCGGAACCGAAGCCCTGAAAAACGTCAGTTTCACCGTGAACACCCCCCAGGTGGTCGCCATCATCGGCCCTTCCGGCGCCGGCAAGAGCACACTGATCCGCTGCATCAACCGGCTGGTTGAACCGACCGTCGGCAGGGTCTTGCTGGAAGGCATCGATGTGGTTGCCCTGAACCGGAGCCAACTTCGCAAGGTACGTCGCCGCATCGGCATGATCTTTCAGGAATTTAATCTAGTGGAGCGACTCACCGTTATGGAAAACCTGCTGTCCGGCCGTCTGGGGTATGTCGGTTTCTGGAGAACCTATCGCCGGAAATTTTCCCCCGAGGATGTGGCCGCCGCCTTTCGGATGCTCGATCGTGTCGGTCTTTCCGGCTATCACAACACACGGGCCGATGCATTGTCCGGTGGGCAGCGCCAGCGGGTGGGCATCTCCCGGGCCCTCATGCAGCAACCGGACCTGTTACTCGTGGATGAACCGACGGCAAGCCTGGATCCGAAAACCTCGCGTCAGGTCATGCGGCTTCTGGTGGAACTGGCCGGGGAGCACGGGACCCCGGCACTGGTCAACATTCATGATGTGGGACTGGCCCAGTCTTTTGCCGACCGGATCATCGGCCTGGCCGGGGGAAAAATCGTTTTCGACGGAACGCCCCAGCAGTTGACCGCTCAAGTCCTGACCGACATCTACGGAGAAGAGGACTGGAGTACGACCATTCAAAAAGTCACCGCCAACGGGTTATCTTCGACCCATAAAAAACCGGTTAAACCCAAAAACACCCTTGCTGAGGAGGCGGTAACAGGATGATGCCCGCTTCCGTCGCAAAAATTGAAAAACCGCTTCAGTGGCAGCCCATCCGGATGGTCGAAAACCCGCTGATCCGACATGGCCTGACCCTTCTGGCCCTGGTGTATCTTTTCTGGTCTGTCGGCAGTCTCGACATGGACTGGTCCCGCATGATGGCGGGTCTGCCCCGTGCCAAAAACATGATGGTGCGAATGATACCACCGGATTTCACCCGCTGGCAACTGCTGACGCGGGGGGTCCTCGAAAGTGTTCAGATGGCGTTTATCGCTACTTTTCTCGGCATGGCCCTGGCCATTCCCTTAGGGCTTTGCGGTGCCGCCAATCTCGTGCCGAGACCGATTTACCTGATCGCCCGCACCCTCATTGTTCTGTCCCGCACCTTCCATGAAATTATTGTGGCGATTCTATTTGTCAAAATCTTCAGCTTCGGACCCCTGGCCGGTGTGCTGACACTCACGGTGGGCAGTACCAGCTTTATTTCAAAAATGCTGGCCGAGGACATTGAAAACATGCCCCCGGGGCAAATGGAAGCCGTGCGGGCCACCGGTGCCAGCTTCCCCAAACTATTGATTTACTGCATTTCCCCCCAGGCCCTGCCGCGTTATCTGGGGGTATCCATCTACCGACTGGATGCCAATATCCGTCACTCGACGGTGGTGGGCATCGTCGGCGCCGGGGGTATCGGGCAGGTTCTGGCCGCATCCTTCAGCCGTTACGATTATGACTTCAGCCTGGCCATTATACTGGCCATTATTGCCCTGGTGATCGTGGGAGAATTTTTCTCGAACTGGGTGCGGAAAAGACTGAGATGACCCTTGAACAGCAAAAGCTCAAATACCCTGAAGTATGGCGACGGTTCAGTCCGCGCGAAACCCTGATCCGCTATACCTGGTATCTGGCCATTGTCTTTGTGGTCGTCTGGTCGGCGAGTCATCTGGATATTCCCTGGATCTACTTTCTCGACGCCCACACCCAGGCAATGGATCTTGCATACAGGATGTGGCCGCCGGATTGGCGCTATGTTTCGCAACTAATGGATCCCTTACTGGAGACCATCCACATCGCAACCATCGGTACGGCCGTCACCATTGTCATCGCATTTCCCGTTGCCTTTCTGGCGGCCCGCAACACGACCTTCAACGTATGGACATGGATGATCGGCCGGTTTATCCTGGTGGCCTCGCGATCGGTGAACACAGTGATTTGGGGCCTTTTATTCGTGGCCATCTTCGGCCCGGGGCCCATGGCAGGCATCTGGGCCATCGCCTTTCGCTCCATTGGATTCATGGGCAAGCTCATTGGCGAGGCCATCGAGGAAATCGATACAGGGACCGTGGAGTCCATCGAAGCCACGGGGGCGTCTCGACTGCAGGTGTTATGGATCGGCATTCTGCCACAGATTCTGCCCGTCATTTACGGCACCACCGTTTATCGCTGGGACATCAACATCCGCGAATCCATGGTGCTCGGGTTTGTGGGTGCCGGCGGCATCGGCATCCTTCTCTACTCTTCCATCAATCAGTTCATGTGGCAGGCGGTGGCCGTCATTCTGACGGCGGTCTTCGGGGTTGTGGTGATCAGCGAATGCATCTCTGCGGCGGTAAGGGGACGGATCAGCTGATGCGAATGAGTGGCATCGATGCCATCGCGCCTGTCTGAAATTTCTATCCCCATCCCAAAATCCTGGAAATCAAATATATTTCCCATAAAACAATGGCCAAAAATATCCCGGCGATAAGATATAACAGTCCGAGAATGCTTACTTTGATAAATCGAAAAATGCGGTTTCTGAAAACCAAAAAAGAAAAAACGCCAAGGCTTGTCAAAGCGTATTTGACAGTAAAAAAGATGTACGGTCCAAGCTCCAGATAATAGGCCATAACCGGATTGGTTTCATACGCGCCATGGTCTATCAAAAACAGGGTTAACAGCGCATCGAATACACTAAAAAAAAGAATGGCCACAATAGGCACAAAAAGCGCTGGACTGAATTGATCAACGATAAATATGACAGCGTTATCGGCTTGACGCCTTATTATCCGCCTGTTTCCAAATCCCATTAGGGTTCGGATATTAATGCCTGACCGTTTGCGCCTATCGGTTTCAGACCTTGTTTCGGAGTCTAATGCCAAAATGGTGCCATCCTGAATTAAAGGGTTTGCAAAAAATACGCTTCACGGAATGAAGTCCGTTTATTAAGCATAGCGGATAGTGGCTGTAAAAATCAACCAAAACGAAAACCCATCCAGGCGTTCGCCTGCGGGGTCACGTTCGCGAAGTGTTACGATATGGCCATTATTTATTCAGGATTAAACAGAACCGGACAATCTTATTTTCCGGGGTATGGGAGGGTCTAAAAGGAGCAGTTCAACTTTGAAATGGCACCTTGGAGAAAGGAAAATAAAAAAACTTTCACGGTATTGCGCCCTGGCCAGAAGCCGTTTGATTGGCCGCGAAGAATGCCGATATTTTAAAAACCTTTAATCGGTGGGCAATTTAAGGAAATAGGCCACGACTGTTCCGCAAAGAATCAGTCCGCCTGCCAGCCCAATGCCCAATGAAAATCTTCCCATATCACCTGCAAATCCGATCAGGGTGGGGAAAACACCGGCGCCGATGAGAAAGGCAAGGGGAATTGTCATGGAGACGGCCACGTTTCGGGTCTCGGGGGGTCCAATGGCGGACAGGGCCGCAAAACCGGCCGGGAAAAAGCATACCGCCACCATGGGCTGAAGAAAAACAAACCCCACCACCCAATCGCCCTTTGCCATCCCCAGGGCCAGGGTTGCCATGCCGGTCAAAAAAAACACCCCTATCATGGTCAGCCGAATACCGAATCGGTCCGATACAAACCCGCTTAAAAGGGCCATGCCCACAGTCGAAATTCGGGAAAGCCCCACCAGGGTGTTGGCCCATCCCTGATCGATGCCCCTCTCGGTCACCAGATAAAGGGGGAGCATGGTATAGATACCCAGGGTGCTGCCGATGGCCAGTCCGAATAAAAGCATCAATATCCAGAACACCGGCGCTGCTGCAAGCTGCCGCATGGCATTCAGGTCAGGGGCCTGTCCGGCAAATTGCCCACCGCGGCCCCAGCGCGCATAGGCCATGCCCAGACAGATGGCACCTATTCCCAGAACCGCCAGAACCCCGCGCCAGGAAAACCATATCAATATAATTTCGGCCAGTATGGGGGCCGCCATAAAACCGGAATTGGGTGCCAATTCGTGAATCGCCAGGGCCTTTCCCCAATGCCTGGAACTGACCATGTGGGTAATGGTGGCAATACCCGACGGCAGATAAAGACCGGCGGCCAACCCTAAAAGCACCAGGGCCGGGCGAATCGTCCACAGGTTTTGACTGAAACTGATACCCAGAAGGGCCAGGCCCACGGTCACGGAAGACAGGATAATCGTCTTCCGGTGCGTCAAACGGGCGCTGACAAATCCCGAACCGGCCAGGGAAACAAAATATCCTGCTGAAATCAGAAGAAAAAAGGAACCTGCAACACTGTGGCTAAACTGCATGTCCTTTTCAATGGAAGGCAGTAATGGTGCCAGAATGACCCTGGCAATAAAATTAAAGAAAAAAATAACCGCCAGGAAGAAGAGAGCCCCAAGATGGCGCCGGAACGTCTTTTTTTGATTATCGGAGTTGGTGACACTGTTTTTCATTCTTTTCAATATTCAATTTGGTTCTGGTTTTGCCAGGTTAGTATCAGGTACCGGGGTCATCGTTTAGCCGATCTACTTCCATTTTATTTGAACCTCCTATAGAGCATGACCACGCTTGTGTCAAAACCAAAACCGGTATATGGTAATTTTTCATTATTTATCGGGTGCGTTTCACAGGGAAAAACAACGTAATGCCGAAAACCTTAAAAACCAGACAACTTATCGGCTGTCTGTGTATATTTGCCTCCGCTTTTTGTTTTTATCTGGCAACAACGGTTATCCGCTGGTCAAAAGGGCATGTCTTCATCGATCCTGCCTTTTTTACGTTTGCCCGCTTCCTCATGGGGTTTGTCGTCATCTGCGCCGTTTTGGGGTTAAAAAGACAACCCCTCAGGCCCCGCCGGTATGATCTGCTCTTCGGGCGAATGGCGTTTAATTGTATTGCGGTATACTGTTTTTACAAAAGCGTTGATCTGACATCGGTGGCCGAAGGCAATATCCTTAACATGACCTTTCCCGTATTCGTGGCCCTTTTTTCCTGGATACTGTTAAAGGAGCAGAGAGATATCACCGCCATCGGGATGGTCCTGATTGCCTTTGCCGGTATCTGGCTGATTCTTTCCCCCCAGAGCAATGGGTTTAAAATAGAAAACCTGTGGGGTTTGGCATCGGGTATTATCGCGTCTTTTTCCATCATTTGCCTGAACCTGAGCCGGCGGTATCATGATTCAGAGACCATTCTTTTTTTCATGTTCGGTCTCGGCGCCATTGCCATGTGGCTCCTGTTTCATGATAAAATATTCATACCCACAAACAGGACGGAACTGTATTACCTGACCTTATGCTCTGTTTTCGGCATCGGCGGGCAATACCTGATCACCATCGGCTTTCTGTTTGTAACGGCCGTGGAAGGCAGTATCATCTCTTCCACCCGTATTTTACTGGCAGCCCTGCTCGGTCCCCTCATCGCTTCCGATCCGGCCCTGTCCCTTTCCGGGTGGATCGGGGCCGGCCTTATTTTTACCACCAATGTCTATCTGGCACTACGCAAATCCGGTCACTGAACGCACCGTTCACGGTTGATAGCTACACTTTTTTGATAAACTCGTAAAAAGTCGATTTTATATGGTCTTGTAAAAAGTTCAAATTCAAGGCGTGCGAATTTTGGCGTCATGAGTCGTACCCATCGACCGTTGAATGATTACGGGCTGCAGCGCAACGCAGACACGCAGTGAAGCGTAGCGCTAACTTGGACTTTTTACGAGACCATCTTTTTAACCGATGGGAAAAGGCTCGGATCGGTATGGGGCAGAAATTTGGCAGCGCTGAAACGGTTCATGAACGCCTGATTGACGTTCAATTCAAGATAGGTAATGCGACCTTGAATGCCGTCGATGTCATCCACACAGGCAGGGGTGGTCAGGACCAGGGTTGCCCCGCCCAGGGAACTGTTGCCCAGGGGTTTGTAGCTGCCTAAGGGCAGATCCGGCAACATGCCGATGGCAATGGCGGACGCGGGGTTGATAAAAGATCCGAAGGTGCCGGCAACGTAAAATGTTGAAAGCTCCCCGGGCACCATCCCCACCGACGCGGTCAGTGTCTCCAGAATCGTGTACATGGCGGCCTTGGAACGAATCAGACTGTCCAGATCGGCCTGACTGATGGTGAGATCACAGCCTGTGGCCGATTGCTCCCGGGAAACCACCACCAGGTGGGTCAGTCCGTTTTTCTGCAATAATCGGCGGCCGCATCTTTCCGGCAGCAGCCGGCCCCGGATATCCACCATGCCGGCCAGAAAAAGCCCGGCCGCAAGGTCGATGACACCGGATCCACAGATACCGCAGGGCCGCTTTTCTCCGATGGTATGTACATCGAATGCGCAATTTACCGGGTCTATGGATATCCGGTCGATGACGCCGGGGGCCGCCATCATACCCATGCGGGTCACACCACCCTCAAGTGCGGGGCCGGCAGCCCCGGCGCAGGCAATAAGCCAGCTTGAATTGCCTAAAACAACCTCGGCATTGGTCCCCACATCCACCAGGATAGCGGTCTCTTCGGCTTTATAAATTTTTGAATAAAGAATGCCGGCAATCAGATCGCCGCCGAAATAGCTGCCGATATTCGGGAAAATCAGGGCTCTCGCCCGGGGGGCGACTTTAATGCCCAGGTCTGCAGCGATTAAAACCCCGGGTCGGTTAACCACCGGGATATAGGGTTCACGGATAATCCAGTGCGGACAGAGCCCCAGAAAAAGATGGGTCATGGCCGTATTGCCGGCCAGGGCAAGCAGGTGAATATCTTCGGGATCGATGGCGCAGGATCGGCACAAATCCGCCAGGGCCCGGTTCAACCCGGTGACGATCAAATCATTGAGCAGGGCCAGCCCGCCGGGAGTATCGGCATGGTGAATTCGGGCCAGAATATCCGGTGCAATGTCTATCTGGGGATTGTCAAAGGAGGACTCGGCCAGGGTTTTTCCACCGGCAAGATCGATCAGCCGCAGCACGACCCGGGTGGTCCCCAGGTCCACGGCCAGGCCTGCCGGGGAGGGGGTATCGCCGGGGCAATCAATGTGGATCAGCATCCAGCCCCCCTGGTCCTTGAAAACCACACAGCGCACTGTATAATCCCATTTCCTGAGCAGATCCGGTAATTTCTTTAAAATCTCAAAATCGATCTTCACCACATCGGTGGAAAGCACCTTTCTCAAGGACCCGGCAAGGCGATCCGCATCCGACGTATTGTCCTGGAGGCTGGGTCGCGTCAATGTAACGGTGGTTACCCAGCCGGAGGTGGGGGGGGTCATTGTGGCTGTTCATCCTTTTTTATCTTTTCGATTTCATCGACGATACGGCTTAAAACAGGCCCGGCCGGACCGCGTATCAGGTAATCGCTGACACTGCCGGTAAGCGGGGTGGGTTCCGGATTGATTTCAATCACCGTTGCGCCGGATTCCGTAGCGATCACGGGCATGAAGCACGCCGGATGGATGATGGCCGAAGTTCCCACAACCAGCATCACCGAACAGTCGTTGGCCGCCTGTCTGGAACGCCGGAGATGCTGACCGGGTATCGGTTCACCGAAAAAAACACAATCCGGGCGATAAATCCCGCCGCATCCACAGCGCGGGGGAATCTGTGTCATATCAACATCGCGGGTTTCACATCGACGGTCACATGCCATGCAGCGCTGCCAGGCAAAATTACCGTGAAATTCGATGACATCCTGGCTGCCGGCCATCTGGTGCAGACCGTCCACATTCTGGGTAATAATGGTTTTTAATATCCCCAGTGCTTCCAACCGATAAAGGGACAGGTGGGCATCATTGGGTCTGGCCCGATCAATAACATCCTTCATTTCACCCATTAAAATCCGCCAGACTTTTTCAGGATCATTCAAGAAGGTATCAATGTGGGCCAGCATCGGATCGATCCTTTCCCACAGACCGCCCTTGCCCCGAAAAGGCGGTATCCCGCTTTCAATGGAAATACCGGCACCGGTGAGAGCCACCGCATTATCGGCCTTTACCAGATCCCGGGCCGCCCGTATGATCAGATCTTCCACGTTTCCTCCGAGACAACCGTCAGCCGATTCGGTGGGCACAGCCCACCCTACAATTTACGATAAACAGGGTTTGAAAGCATCCCGGGGCACCCATACAAAACAGCGAGGAACCATTTTAATACCCGAATGAGAGTATTGTTTCCCATCAGGCAGCAACACGCGTAAAAAAATTTACTAAAATCCAAGGGGGATTACAAAAATACCGGATTGATGAAACAACAATATGACAAAATAATTGTAGGGTTTCCCAGGATGTCATCAAAGAACAAATTCCATATCGGCGGCGACACCGAAACAATCAAACCCGTATTTTTTATCAGTGATAATTTGATTGCACGCCCCCACGATTTTATCCATCTCCGGGTCTGTCCGTTCCTGGTTCAAATGAAACAGGCCCAGTCGACCGACGCCTGCTTCGTGGGCCAGGCGCAGGGCATCATCATAGGAAGAATGGCCCCACTCCACAAACTGCTTGTATTCACCGGGCGTATACTCGGCATCATGAATCAGCAGGTCAGCCCCTGTTGAAAATTCCAGATAGTCCCTGTACTCCAAACCACCGGAATGGATGAACCCGAGTTCATTGTCCGTCAAAAAAACAAATGTGCGGCCGTTCTCCGTAAATTTATACCCGCTGCCGCTGTTGGGATGACAAAGGGGGATCGTTTCTACGGCCACCGAACCGATGGTGAATTTTACAGGACACGCTTTTTCATAAACAATTTGCGCTTTTATATCGGAATATTTAACCGGGAAATTGGGGGGCGCCATAACTCTTGACAGCATGGTCTCTACAAACTTGCTGGCAAAGGGGCAGCGATGCATCTGTATCCGGGTCTCTTTATGGTACAGGGGTTTAAAAAAAGGAAACCCCATTAAATGATCCCAGTGCGCATGGGTAAACAGAAAATTGACCCGCATGCGTCCCTCCTGGCTCAGATGGTTTCCGAGTCTCCGGATGCCGGTCCCCGCATCAACAATAATGATATCATCACTAACGGTCCTGATTTCAATACAGGTGGTGTCACCACCGTACTTGATGTACTCTTTTCCTGAAACAGGAATGGACCCTCTTGACCCCCAGCACTTTATATACATGACAAGCCTTTCAGACCGATTACGCAGACGCTATCATCTATTGGTGTCTTCACGAATGTACACGGTTGTCCAATGACAACCGGCTGACGAAACTGTAAATTTCAAATGACCCTGCCCAAAAAAGTGGTCCACACACCGTTCCTTTCCCACTGATTCATTATTTCAACCGGCTGTTGGGCCAGCCTGGCGGCAAGGTCTCTGGCCTGGCTCCGTAAAAGGCCGGACAAAATAAAATATTTTTTTTGTAAAAACCCCTTTGCCGTCACCAGATGCTGCATGACATCATAATGAATATTGGCAATGACAAGCTCTGCCGGGGACTCGATATAATTTTCCGCAAGGCCCTGAAGTGCCAGAATCCGGTGGCCGAGCCCGTTGCGTTGAAAATTTCGCGCACTTGTTTTTGCCGCCAGAAAATTGAAATCCACCGCCAGAACACTTCGGCAACCCAGCTTTGCAGCGGCCAGCGCCAAAAGCCCGGTGCCCGTGCCAAGATCCAGTACCCGGTTAAATGTTGCCCCGCCACACACCCGCTCAAGTGCTTCAAGACAATCCCGGGTCGTGGGATGGGTCCCGGTGCCAAAAACAACCCCCGGGTCCAGAATGATCTTCAGGTCTGCAATACCAGGTACCCCGCCGCCGGGCCCATCATCCTGGACAGGTTGCCATGGCGGCGTAACGAAAAACCGCCCGGCCCTGAAGGGTTCCACCCGGCCGCCCTGCCACTCTTCATATGACATACGATAATTATCGATAAGATTCAAGCCGGGCTGTAACCCCAGGAGTTTATTCACCGCCTCATCCGCTGCCATGGAAAAAAACAGAAAAGAGAAGTCATCCTCCTGCCAGTTGCCGATAAAGTGGTCGCCTGCAATACGAGTCCCGGCGTTCAGGTGCCCTTTAATGTAATATATAAACAGGTCCTGATACGGGTTGACCCCACATTTGCCGCCATCAGCCATTTTTCGGTAACTGATCCATATACCACTGCATGGGATCCAGCAGCGTATACCCATTATCTTTAAGCCTGCGTTTGACCCGGGCCACATTATTGGTGAGCAGGTAGGGGAAAACCGCCCGCTTGCCCTCTTCCCAGTAACGGGCCACCAGTACCGAACCAAAACTGATTTTTTCTTCGGTGATGATATCCACAATTTTTTTAAGCTGGCCGACCTGTTCCTCGACAATAATGCAGATCAATGTGCCCGGCTCACCCAGGCCGATAACATTGGCAAAGGCCCGTAACAGGTCCCGCACGGAAATAATCCCCACTAGGCTGCCGTTTTCATCCACCACCGGAAAAGCCCCCACCCGTTTTTGGTCAAGCAGTAAAAGCGCATCCTGAATGGTATCTAAGGGGGAGAGACAGAAAGGCTTTTTGGTCATGATCTCCCCCACTGTAAGGGACGTCACCTTTTCCCGGACTTTGCTGCAGTCAGGCCCCTTGAAAATATTGTACGGCAGGGCACTTCTGATGTCCCGATCCGTGACGATACCGATCAAAAAGTCCTTTCCCTCCACCACCGGCAGGTGGCGAATCCGATTTTTGGTCATTTTTTCCTGGGCCGCAAAAATATCCGCATCCTTACCGATGGTGATAAGATTTCGACTCATAGATCTGGAGACAAACATAATAACCCCCATAAATTATTAAAATTTATTCGATACGGGAACTCAGCCGTTCATTAAAACAGTCATATGATCCTTTGCCAGTTCGGGCAGTCGTTTGATGGAATAACCGCCCTCAAGAAGGGAAATCACCCGCCCGTCGCAATACCTATCCGCCATTTCAACAATTCTTTTCATTATCCAGACAAACGCCTGTGTGGTAAGACGGATATCCGACATATCATCATCCTTATGGGCATCAAAACCGGCGGACACCAGGATAACTTGCGGCTTAAACGCATCAAAGGCAGGAAAAAGATCCCTTTCCATCAGCCGTTTGTATTCCGAATCACCGCGTCCGGGCAGCACAGGCGAATTTTTTGTAAACCCCAGACCGTCCAGAGTACCTTCTTCAAATTCACGCCCGGTGCCCGGATAGGCAAAAGAGGGGTGCTGGTGGATGGAATAATAAAATACGGTGGGGTCCTGCTCAAATATATGCTGGGTGCCATTACCGTGGTGCACATCGAAATCAACGATACCCACCCGCTCTATGCCCCATTTTTGCTGAAGGTAACGGGCGACGATGGCGATATTGTTAAAATAACAAAACCCCATGGCCTCACTTTTTTCGGCATGGTGACCGGGGGGCCGCACCGCACAAAAAGCGTTATCAATTTCGCCTTTCATGAGCCTGGCGGCAACATCGATGATACCCCCTGTTGCCAGCATGGCCACTTCATATGTTTCAGGGCCCATGATATTGTCCGGACAGTCAAAATCCGTCATCCCCGACAGGCAGGCTTCCTCAAATCGCAGGATATATTTTAAATCATGAACGGTTTCAATCCATCCCTGGTCAGCCGGAACGGCAGGAATCAGGCTGATTTTACGCAAAATATCGGCATCTTTAATGCCTTTGTAAATCGCCTTGAGCCGCTGGGGCATTTCCGGGTGAAAATTTCCTGTATTATGCAGCTGATATCTTTCGTCATGTAAGAAACCCGTCTTTTTCATCGTTTTCTCCGGTGTCAAGAGGATGGGCTGTTTACCCGGGATTGTCACTGCCGTCCGGATTTCCGTTTATTCGATAATTGTATCAAATATTTCAAAGGCCGCCCGTACTGCGGCATTGTCATCAGGAATGGCAACCGTGGGTTTCCCATCCAGATCGTATTTATAGACCATATCGTCTGCCGGCACAGTTCCCGCAAGGGCCAGTCCTTCTTTTTTGAGCATCTCCAGGACGCTTTCGGCAGGTGCTTCCCGCGTCTGGTTGATAATCAGATAACTTTTCGCCACGCCAATATTCAATTTTTGAGCCAACTGGTTGATCCGTATAGCCGCCTGCAGCCCCCGGCGCGAGGTGTCGGAAACAATCAGCAGTATATCAACCGCGCTTGTGGTAAGCCGGCTGATATGTTCCATGCCGGCCTCATTATCCGTCACCACATAGGGATAGTTGCCGGTCAATCGTTCCAGAAAACCGATCAACAGGGAATTGGCGGCGCAGTAACAGCCCTGCCCTTCGGGTTGCCCCATCACCAGCAGATCAAATCCACCGGCATCCACAATCGCCTCTTCCAATTTCATTTCCATAAAAATATCCTTGGTCATGCCCCCGGGTACCACCCCTTTTTTCATTTCTTCCCGTGCATTTCCAATGGTCTCTAACACTTCCAGGCCCAAAACCTCGTTGAGGTTTGCATTGGCATCGGCATCCACTGCCAGCACCGGGGTTTTTCCCTTTTTGACCAGATAATCGATGAGCATGCCCGCCAGCGTGGTTTTACCTGTTCCACCTTTTCCGGCAAGGGCGATAGAGTATGGCATTTTCGGTATGTTTCCTTTCAATCTATAATATGGCAAACATCAAAATGAAGCGGTTGGTCAAACGGCAACCGCACGTAAAATTAAAATAATCGCTGCACGCCGATGTTTTTAAACCCGACATCCCAAGGTGCAGTACCCCGCGGTATTTTTTTAAAACATGTTGAAGCATGTGATCGTATGTATAATCATAATAAGCAAAAAAATACCAGTTAAAAATCCTCCTTGTCTTAATAGGCGCCCGTTAAGACAGGTGACCGGAGACAAAGGCTCTCTTTTTACCTTTTCACTGAAGAAAAATAGGGTTTACCGGCGGACCACCCGAAGCCCTTTTTTTGTAACGCCTGGTTCCGCCTCCGGATGCGGGCAAACTCCTTGCAATACCCTTTTTCCTGTGGTATTTTGAACCGTTTTGTTATTTTTCCATATCCATATTAACGCTTATATTCGATACAAGGAGGGCTCACATTTATGGAATTTGAACTCACAACGGAACAACAGGACATTCAAAAGGCCGTCCGGGACTTTGCCAAAGGTGAATTTGACAAAGATCTGGCCCTGGAACTGGAAGAAAAACATGAATTTCCCAAAAAGATATGGAAAAAAGCAGGAAACCTTGGTCTTATCGGTGTCCATTTCCCGGAAGAATATTCGGGCCAGGGCCTTGGCAGCCTGGAGGACATCCTTGTCATTGAAGAACTGTGCCGCGGCGATTCCACCATCGGCAGCGCAGTGGCCCTTTCCAGCTTTGCCTCCGAACTGATTATGCATTATGGCAACGATGAAATGAAAGCCAGGTTCCTGCCCAAGGTGGCCGAGGCGAAGATGCTCTCTGCCGGTGCCTTTACGGAACCGGATCACGGATCAGACATCACCTTCATGAACACCACCGCGGTCAAAGAGGGCGACGAGTGGGTGATTAACGGCGGCAAAACATTTATTACCAACGGTGGATTAGCCGGATTTTATTGTGTGCTCTGCCAGACGGATTCTGAAGCAAAACCCGGCTATCGGGGCATGAGTGTGATCCTGGTGGAAGCTGATCGGGAAGGCCTTTCCACCGCCGATGTGGGCAACAAAATGGGCATCCGAATGATGGCCACCGCCGAAGTAACGCTCAAAGATGTTCGCGTTCCATTGACCAACCTCATCGGTGAAGAGGGCAAAGGATTTTATCACGTACTCCATTTTTTTGACGAAAGCCGGATACAGATTGCGGCCCAGGCCCTTGGCACCGGCCAGGGTGCCTTTGACAGGGCTCTGGCGTATGTGAAACAGCGGGAACAGTTCGGCAAGAAAATCGCCCAGTTTCAGGTAACCCAGCACAAACTGGCCGATATGGCCACTAAACTCGAACTGGCCCGGCTGATCACTTACAAGGCAGCCTGGAATTTTGATCAGGGGCGTATTGATCCCAAGCTTACCTCCATGGCCAAAATGTATGCGGCCCGGACGGCTGTAGAAGTGGCAGACGAGGCCATTCAACTGTTGGGCGGTTACGGCTATATGGCCGAGTATGAAGTGGAACGATTTTACCGTGATGCCAAAATTACGGAAATCTATGAAGGCACCAAAGAAATTCAAAAAAACACCATTGCCAGCGCAGTGATCGGCCGGTTAAAATAACCGACCGCCCCCAACTGATCAACAATTCCTTTCCCGGGGCGCGGTCTTTGCCGCGCCCTATGATTTTTTAAAAAATATGGAGGCTGATATGTCTGATGTAATTGAATTTGCCAAAAAAACCCTGCTCACCGGTATCGGCCTGGCCCTCGTTGCCAAGGATGAGCTGGAAGATATTGCCGGTGATCTGGAAAAAAGATTAAATATGACCGAAAAAGAAGGAAAAAAATTTTTAGATGAGCTTCAGCAAAAATATGACAAGACCCAGAAAAAACTTGAGGATCGGGTTGAAAAATCGGTCAATGACGTTCTGAAAAAAGCAAATGTAGCCACCATGGATGATTTAAAAGCGCTAAAAAAAGAGATCCGGGATCTGAAAAAAGCCATTGGCAGCCAGGAAGAAAATTAAATTGAATAGTGAGAAGTGACGCTCTAAGTTTTCATTTTTCAATCTGGATGGTCTATGCTCAGCAGTATCCGAAAAATAGGGGTTATCGGACGCACCTACCGCCACCTCACCCGTTACCGACAGATTTTAACCGTTTTATTTAAATACGGTTTTGAAAATCTGGTGGAGCACATCAAGATTGAGCAGTATATCGAAATCGGACTGCAGATGATCTCCCGGAAACCCCGGGCAAAGGTGGCAAAACTATCCCGGGCCGAACGTATCCGGATGATGTTTGAAGAACTGGGCCCCACCTACATCAAGCTGGCCCAGGTCCTGTCCACCCGCCCGGATCTGATCCCGGTGGACCTGCTCTCCGAGCTGGCCAAACTTCAGGACAAGGTCCCCTCGTTTCCTTTCAGCGATGCACAGGATATTATTTTTAAACAGCTCGGGCAGACCGTCCCGGACCTTTTTGAAACCATCGACAAAACGCCCATTGCCTCGGCTTCCATCGGCCAGGTTCACCGGGCCCGTCTGAAAAACGGTGAAGACGTCGCCGTCAAAATACAGCGCCCGGGCATACGCAAAATCATTGAGGTGGACCTTGAGATCATGCTCCACCTGGCCACCCTGGCCGAACGGAATATCGAGGAACTGACACCCCAGCAGCCGGTCAAAATCGTCGAAGAGTTCGCCCGGACCCTGGAAAAAGAGCTCGATTACACCATCGAAGCCACCAATATGGAACGGATGGCCACCCAGTTCCTGAAGGACCAGACCCTTTACATTCCAAAAGTGTTCCGCGATTTTTCCACGAACCGGATACTCACCATGGAATTTGTGGATGGTATCAAGATATCCGATATCCAGAAACTGAAAGATACCGGTCTCGACTGCAAAGAAATAATCAACCGGGGTTCAGATATCCTGCTGAAGCAGATCTTTGACCATGGTTTTTTCCATGCCGACCCCCATCCGGGCAATATTTTTGTGCTGCCCGGCAATGTCATCTGCCTCCTTGATTTTGGAATGACCGGTTCGGTGGGCCGCCATACCCGGGAAACTTTTGTGGACCTCATCGACGGCGTCGTGCACCAGGATGAAAGCAGTACGACCCAGGCCCTGCTGGCGATGACCACCTATGAACGGGAACCGGACCGGCGCCTGCTGGAAAAAGAAGTGGCGGATTTCATGGGCCAGCACCTGTACAAGGCCTTGAAGGATATTGAAATCGGGAAACTGCTCCAGCACCTTCTGGAACTGGCGGCCCGCCACGGCCTGAGTATTCCGCCTGATATTTTTCTGATGATGAAGGCCCTGGGCAGCATTGAAGGCGTGGGCCTGATGCTGGACCCGGGATTCGATATGGTAGCCCAGACAGCACCCTTTATCAAGCGCATCAAGCTGAACCGGTTTAAACCGCACCGAATTGCCGGGGATATTATGCGTCTCACATCCGAAACACTTGAATTTTTTCAACAATTTCCAAGGGATATGCTCGAGATCACGCGCATGATCCGTGAGCGCAAGTTCTACCTCAAACATGAGATTAAAGATCTGGACACCATGCTGGACACCCACGACCAGATCAGCAACCGCATTTCTTTTTCCATCATTATCGCAGCATTGCTCATCGGCTCGGCCCTCATCGTCATCTCCAAGACCCCGCCCCTGTTCTACGGCATCTCCCTCATCGGCATCATCGGCTTTATGGCCGCTGCGGTAATGGGCATCTGGCTTCTCATCGCCATTCTTAAGAAAGGCCGGCTATAGGCCTGCAATGGCTCAGGGGTCTGGTTTTCAATCCTTCAACTGAGACCCGATGACCGTCCAACGCGGATTTGTGTCTGAGCATATAAGGGTTACCCCGTGATAAACCGGGCCATGGTAAAGCGGGGCAGCACCAGGTCATCCGTCAGTCCTGAAACGTCCGTTTTCCTGTGCATCAGGGACAGGTATAGTCCCGCATTACGGATATCGCCCAGCAACACAAACCCCGTAATGCGGCCACCCTTGATGTAAAGTTTGCGCAGGATGTCATGGGTTCGGTACTTTATCGGTTCACCGTCAAGATGCCCCGCCACCATAATTTTAAAACTCAATTCTTTTAATGAATTCAGACTGATCGGCGGCGTATACGCGGATTTCTGTTCCATCAAATTCCAGGCTACGGTCCGGCCATGATCAACGGCAACCGGGTATAAGCCATGAATTTGTCTTTTCCCGGAAATAAAATCATGGGTCTCAGCAACGTCTCCACAAGCGTAGATATCCGGATAGCGGGTCTGCAGATAGTCATTAACGATAATGCCATCTTTATGGTCAATGTCCGTATCCCGGATAAAATCGATATTGGGCCGCACGCCGGTGGCCGCAATATAGATATCGGCTGTCAGTTCCCTTCCGTCAGCGGTAACCAGTCCCTTAACCTGCGCATCACCAAGAAAGGCAACCGCTTCGGTGTTGAGCTGGACATCGACCCCCTGGGCGCGCAGATCCTTTTCAACATACACTGCCGTCTCCATATCCAGGAGACGCGGCATGATCCAGCCCCGCCGGTTCAGTACCATCGGCCGGATACCGATTTTTGCCAGACAGAGGGCAATTTCAACCCCGATAAACCCGCCACCCACGATGATGGCACTTTTGCCGCCCTCCAGGGCCATCTGCCTGATACGGCCGGCTCCGGCCCAGGTTTTAAAATTTAAAATTCCTTTTTTATCGGCGCCTTTTACCGGCGCATACAAAGAAGAGCCGGAAGCAATGACCAGCCGGTCATATCCAAAGGTTTTATTTTCATCTGTTACGAGTTTATTTTCCCGGGGCAGAATTTGAATGATTTTCTCCCCGCTCCGGCAGGTAACCGAATATTTATCACAAAAATTCCGGCCCTGCCAGAACAGGAGCTCCTGCCTGCCGGTAATCAGGTATTCCCCTAAAGCCGGTGGTGAATACGGCGGCACTTTTTCAGCCGAAAACAGGGTAATCGGGTCATTACACCCATTGTCCCGCAGCGTTTTTACCACGGATACAGCTGCGGGGCCCATACCGATAATGACAATCTGCATATGCTTTCTCCGGTCTTAGGATCCGGCCCTGCTGGCCTGATGTTACGAAAACGGCGACTGATCAATGGAAGCCCTTAAAAAACAATACTTGCCGGGGGCTCCTTTCCGAGGGTGTCAGTGTTCAGCAGCAGGACCGGTCAGATTCAAATACCCAGCCCTTGTCGTTTTTTCTCAATATGGTCTGCAATCAACCGGGCCGCGGCAACCGGATCGGGTTCAACCGCAAAGGTGGCATTGACCACATGTGACAGGCCATCGGTCACCAGGTCGATGACATTTTTACTGCCGAATATCTTGGGGGGGATACCCAGAACCGTAAAAACACCTGAAGATACAAAATAGGAAGCAATGGAAACCGCTTTCTGAGAGTACCACTCAGGCGCCGCACCAGCCAGGGGTAACTGATCCATACCCACACCCAGGGCATTGGCCAGGGCCGCACCCAACATCAGAATTCTGGAACAGTCCACACAGGAACCCATATGCAGCACCGGTGGAATGCCAAGGGCCATGCAGACCTCTTTTAACCCGTCCCCGGCCATTTCAGCCGCTCCGGGCAACAGCAATCCGGCCTTGCCCGAAGCAATGGCCGCGCATCCGGTCTCCACCACCAGAATATCTTTTTTAATCAGCTCTTTGGCCAGTTGAACATGGCCGAAATCATGCCTGATTTTAGGGTTATTACACCCCACAATTCCCACGGCGCCTCGAATTTTCCCGGCGGCAATGACATCCACCAGCGGCTTGGTGGTCCCGCCCAGGGCTTTGACAATGGCTTCCACTGAAAAACCGGCCATCATCTTGACGGGGCTGCCGGGGATTTTGACCCGATCCGGGTTTCTGTTGGCAAAATTTTCTATGGCCGTTTCAATGATGGCCCCGGCCGTTCTTTCAGCGCTTTCCGGATGAAACTCCATGTGCAGGGCACCGGGGATCTTTGATTTTTCACTGGTGGAAATAATCTTGGAATGAAAGCAGGCAGCGGTCTGTGTGATGGAGGGGAAAATACACTGGTAGTCGACCACCATTACTTCCACTGCACCAGTGGCCAGAACCAGTTCCTGATTCAGCATATTCCCGGCCACCGGAATACCTTTGCGCATCAAAAGCTCGTTGCCGGTACAACACATTCCGGCGATATTGATCCCTTTTGCACCCTTTTTTTCAGCCAGCTTCTTCATCTCCGGTTTTTGAGCGGCGAGCACCACCATTTCCGACAAAATCGGGTTGTGACCATGGAGGATCACGTTCACCATTTCTTTTTTTAAAACCGCCACATTTACCTGGGACTCGACTATCTCCGGGGTGCCGAAAAGGATATCCGACGTTTCCGTTGCCATCATGGAGCCGCCCCACCCGTCCGACAGGGCCGTTCTGAGGCCATGAAGCAGAATATTGGCATAATCGGCGCCCACACCCATGTGAATCCGGTGCATGGCCTCTACAATTTCCCGGTCAACGCTGCGTGGATAGATACCGGCTTTTTTCCAGATATCCCGGGTTTTTTTCGGGGCCCTTTCCACAAACTGAATGCGATTTTTAATGGTACCGAACTCATCGAGCATGGCCAGGGCCAAATCCCCGGCAATTTCGTTTTTATCCCTGTTTTCGGTTTCAATCCCGAACTCTTTTGCAACGACAGTTAATTTTTCAGTATCGGCAACCGCATATCCTTCTGCCCGGCCCTGGGATACGGCATAAAGGGTCTCAATCACCTCCCGCCCGTGGTCTGAATGGGCCGCCGCACCGGTAACCAGATCATCCAGCAGATTACGGGCTACGATCAGGTCGGCGTCGGCGCCGCAAACGCCTCTCCGGGGACCACCTTCAAAAGGGTCGATGCGACAGGGCCCCATGGTGCATCGGTTGCAGCACACACCGATCTGCCCGAACCCGCACTGGGGCTGTTGCTTTTCCAGACGATCCCAGGCCGTTTCCACGCCCTCCTGCAGGGCAAGTGCCAACAGCGGTTTTGCCGTTTCATCAATGGTCCTGTCGTCGATTATTTTTTTCAATGCCCCTTTATCAACCGTTACCATGCTCATGATGCCCTCCTTATTTAGATAACATATTGAAATATTTTAAATAATAATCTTTTCAAGCGCGATACCGGCCCGTTCCTAATCCGATGACGGCAACGGTCCAATTTTGGCCAGTTTTTCTCTTATGCGTTGAAATAAAATAATATTGGGCGGCATTTCTGAAACTTCGCTCCCCTTGAAATCACGGGTCACCTTCATGACAACATCCTGCCGGGACACCGCGGCAATCTCGTTTATCTCCCCGAACAGGAGTGCCCCGGTCTTGCAGGCGTCCACGCATGCCGGCACTTCACCATCTCTTAGACGATCGGAACAGTTGTCACATTTGAAAGAAACAGTTCTGTCCATATCCGGCATTTTGTGAAAGCGTATCACGCTGAACGGGCAAACCATGGCGCACATACCGCACGAAATGCATCTATCGGCGTTCATCAAAACAGAATCCGTTTCCCGATCCCTAAAAATGGCATTGGTGGGGCAAATCTGCATGCAGGGTGCGGGGTTACAATGCCGACAACGATTCGGGAATGTCAAAAAATCAACACCCAAACCAACGCTGATCCGCGGTTGGGATTGCACGTCTTCTCCCAATGCGGAAAGCAGGTTTCGGGTCTGCGAATGTTCCACGGCACATGCGATTTCGCAATGACGACAGCCAACACATTTTTCAACATTGACAAAAACGGTTTTCATAAACCCTCCTTTCAACGCGGTAAAACGATTTTAAAAATTACCGTAATAAATGGCAGAAATGATCGGTACGGATTTGTCCGGGTGTCTTAAAAAAAGAGGTGTATACAAGCTGAATAACGCTGCCGTTATAGGTTCAAATCCATATCGAATTCAATTTGCCAAAGCAAACATTATGTTTCGGGCAGACTTTCTGGTGAGGCTGTAATTATTTTGCATATCATACACCCGTTTCGTCCGAAATTGCAAACTGATTTATCATATGCTCAATTCTCGGCCATAAAAAAAGGGGCCCTTTTCAGGTGCCCCCTGAATCCGATGGTGCCCGCCCATTTTGATTTAGCCTACAGCATCAATTTCGATATAATTTCCTTCATCACCTCGGTGGTGCCACCGCCGATGGACAGGACCCGGTTGTCCCGGTAAAGCCGTTCCACCAGGTAGCCGCGCATGAATCCATACCCGCCAAAAATCTGTACCGCATCAAAGGTCACCTTGTCACTGACGCTGCAGGCAAAATTCTTGGCCATGGAAACCGCCTTGATCTGGTCCTGACCGGCATCGATTTTCGCTGCCACCCGGTAGGTGAATTCCCGGCTGACGTCCACCAGGGTAGCCATGTCCACCAGCTTGTGCCGCGTCACCTGGAACCCCTTGATGGGCTTGCCGAATGCCTGACGCTCACCCGCATATGTCATGGCCTCTTCCAGGGCCATCTGGGCGGTCATATTGGCCATGACGGCCAGGGTCAACCGTTCGAACTGGAAATTGGCCATGATGGCGTAAAATCCCATATTTTCCTCACCCAGCAGATTTTCCACCGGCACACGGCAGTTATCCAGAAAAATCTGGGCCGTATCCGACGCCCACCAGCCTGTTTTTTTCAATTTTTCCGAAACCGAGTATCCGGGCGTGTCCGAGTCGATCACCAGAAAACTGATGCCGTGAGCCCCGGGTTTTCCGGTGCGCACCGCGCAGGTCAGTTGATCTGCCCGGCAGCCACTGGTAATAAACGTCTTGCTGCCGTTGACCACAAAATGATCGCCATCGCGGACCGCCGTGGTCTGGATATTGGCCACATCCGATCCGCCCCCCGGTTCGGTGATCCCCAGGGCGGCAATCCGTTCACCGGCCAGCACCGGCGTGACATACCGTTGTTTCTGCTTTTCGGTGCCCAGATTCAAAATCGGGGGAACGGCAATATCAAGAGAGCCGAGGGATGCTGCAAACCCGCCGGACCCACTGCGCAGAAGCTCTTCGCAGGCAGCAATCTTGTAAAAAATATCTCCGGGCGTGCCGCCGTATGCTTCAGGATATCCGATTCCCAGAATCCCCACATCGCCGGCCTTTTTAAACAGTTCTACGGGAAATGCCCCCTGCTCCTCCCAGTCATCGATATAGGGCAGGACCTCTTTTTTTACAAATTCACGGACGGACCTGCGAACCATGTCGTGGGTTTTGCCGAAATATTCCTGACACCCTGCCTTGGTATTGAATTCATATGCCATGTGTGTTTTTCCTTTCTCCATGGATATTTAATTACCGAAAATCTGTTTCCGGTTTTACGGGTATTTGTGCGTGAGTTCCACTCGCTTTCAATTAAAATTTGGTATGGCCGGGGGTACGAATTATGAATCAAAAGAACAACCGCCAAAGGTCTTCGGCCGATTCGGTGGGCACAGCCCACCCTACGAAAAAAATACCCCCCATCAGCAACAGGCCGTACCGGGTTTTAATTTAAAGCGAGTAGCTGTTTAAGCGTATTAGTACGCGTTAAGCCGGAAACAGGGCACGGGCAAGATAATCCTCAGACTCAGCCCAAACTGGCAGCGTTGGACCAAAGATATTTAATTACCGAAAATCTGTTTCCGGTTTTACGGGTACTTGTGCGTGAGTTCCACTCGCTTTCAATTAAAATTTGGTATGGCCGGGTTTACGAATTATGAATCAAAAGAACAACCGCCAAAGGTCTTCGGCCGATTCGGTGGGCACAGCCCACCCTACGAAAAAAATACCCCCCCATCAGCAACAGGCCGTACCGGGTTTTAATTTAAAGCGAGTAGCTGTTTAAGCGTATTAGTACGCGTTAAGCCGGAAACAGGACACGGGCAAGATAATCCTCAGACTCAGCCCAAACTGGCAGCGTTGGACCAAAGATATTTAATTGCCGAAAATCTGTTTCCGGTTTTACGGGTACTTATGCGTGAGTTCTACTCGCTTTCAATTAAAATTTGGTATGGCCGGGGGTACGAATTATGAATCAAAAGAACAACCGCCAAAGGTCTTCGGCCGGTTCGGTGGGCACAGCCCACCCTACGATGAACCATCACCAAAGATAAAGTGTGGTGCCCCCTTTTCTCCCGGCATTATGCCTTTAAAAGCACCGCGGGAATGTCGATGACCTTGGCCCGCAGGTATTCCCCCAGGGTTTTGGCCTGGGGGTCGCTGCGCACCGATGCGGCCACACCTTCTCCCAAAAGGCCCAGAATATAAAAGTTGACGGCCAGCAGATTGGGCAGTTCATACCGCTCGATCTCATATTCCCGCATATCCGCCAGCAGTTCCTTTAATTTTTCCGTTGTCAGAAATTCCCGAAGAAAGGCATAGGACGCCGGTGTTTTTGCCCAGACCCCCAGATTTGCATTGCCGCCCTTGTCCCCGGATCGGGTGGCATACAATCGGCCCAAAGGGGCCTGAACCGTCTCTCCGCCCGGTACCGGCGGAATGTCAACCGTCTTCGGCGTTACCCCGGAAACAGGCGGATGGGGCCCCACCGATGCCACAACAAAGTCCTCACCGCCAACAAACACCTGCTGATGAATATGGTGTCCCCCCACCAGACAGGGCCAGTGCATAATCGCCGGCGTTCCCTTGCCCGGGGGGGCAGTAGCGGTAAAACCGGGAATGTTGGCCAGGGCCAGTTCCACGATCCGGGCAGAGAGTTTGGCCACCTTTTTGGCATCAGGATCCATCACCGATACCCGCAGGTAGGCAAACGCCTCCTCATTGGTGGCGGGATTTTCCTTGTCCGACCGGGTTAAATGAACATCCACCACGGCATACTGGTCCCGGCCCCCGATACTGTCAAACAGCGCGTCTTCGACAATCCGGGCCTTGGCCTGGATATCCAGCCCCGTCAATACAAGGGTCATGGCATTTCGGTATCCACCCAGATTGTTGATGCAGACCTTGGTGGTGACCGGCGGCGGTTCACCGCACACCCCTTTTACGCTGACGCGATCCGGGCCGGCCTGGGTAATATCGATGGTGTCGAACCGTGCCGCAACATCCGGGGTCAGGTATCTGGGTTCCCGGATTTCGTACAACAGCTGGGCCGTTACCGTGCCCACGGACACCAGCCCGCCGGTTCCCGGATGTTTGGTAATGACAAAGGAGCCGTCCGATGCCATTTCGGCAATGGGATACCCCACATTTTTATAGGACGGCACCTCTTCGATAAATGAGTAATTGCCCCCGGTGGCCTGACCGCTGCATTCGATAATATGGCCGGCAACGGCGGCCCCGGCCAGACGGTCCCAGTCATTTTCCCGCCAGCCGAAGTGCCAGGCGGCCGGCCCCATGACAACGGCGGCGTCGGCTATCCTGCCCCCCACGACAATGTCGGCCCCTTTGCCTAAGGCCCGGGCAATGCCCCAGCCCCCCAGATACGCATTGGCGGTTAGGGGCTGGCCCCCGGATGCGGTGAGGGGTATTTTCTTGTCCAGATGTGTAAAGGGTTCCCCCAGGGCCTGCAACTCGCCCAGACGGGGCATGAGGTTATCCCCCTCGATATAGGCGATGTTAGGTTTCAGGCCCAGTTTTTCAGCCAGCTTTTCCAAGGCCATGGCAAGGCCCCTGGGGTTGAGGCCGCCGGCATTGGATACGACCTTGATCTTCTTCTCCAGGCAACGGCCCATGATCTCTTCCATCTGTTTTAAAAAAGTGGACGCATAACCGAGATCGGGACTCTTGAGTGTCTGACGAAAAAGGATCGCCATGGTCAGTTCCGCCAGATAGTCGCCGGTCAAAACATCTATGGGACCGCCCTCGACCATTTCCCTGGCCGCAGCGAGCCGATCACCGAAAAATCCGCTGCAATTGGCAATAATCAGTTTATCTTTCACGTTCATTGCATCTCCTTGGCACCTTGCCCGTTGTGAGTTAGGCGATTAACAAAGCAACATCGACAAAATTTTGTCGATGGTCAATCTGAAATAGATCTACCATGAAGGACAGGAAGAACATGAAGTTTTTTTCTTCAATTCCTTCATGATCTTCCTGGTAAAAATAGTTTTGAGTCATCTCCAAGTAGTCGATAATAGAGTCAAATTTGGAATTAATGGTTAATATCAGCTGTCCCGAAGGGACCTTTTTTCCCGAGCAAAGTCTCGGGAAAAGCTTAGGATCTCTAACCTGGCAAAGCCAGAACCACATTCATCATTTTGAATTCATCATTCCGCATTATCTCTTATACAGCCCCTTAACGGCCCGTGAAAACCGGTTTGCGTTTTTCAATAAAAGCCATGATGCCCTCTTTTGCATCTTCGGTGGCAATCACCTGTCCCAGCTTGCCGGACAGAAAATCAAGGGCCTCTTCAAAAGGCATCCCATCCATGGCATAAAATGCCTGCTTGCCCATTTTCAATCCAATGGGGCTTTTGGCGGCCAGCGTCTGCAACACCACCTGAACCTTCTCATCAAGATCTTCAGGGGCCACCGACCGTGTGATCAGCCCCATTTCCACTGCCTTGTCCGCCGTCAGTTTTTCCCCCAGCAGCACCATCTCCATGGCCTTTTTGCGTAGTACATTCCGGAAAATAAGGGCGCCGATCATCATGGGGAAAAGCCCCACATTCACCTCCGGGGTGCCGAATTTGGCATCATTTCGGGCAATGACGATATCACATGCCAGCATAAACCCCATACCGCCGGCCAGACAGTACCCGTTGACTTTCGCCACGGTGGGCTTGGTGAATCCGGCCAGCCGTTTTAACAGGTCGGCATAATTTTTAAATGCATCCTGTCCGCCATCGGCAACAGCACCGCCAAGATCGGCCCCGGAACAAAAAGCCCTGTCCCCTGCCCCTGTAAGACAGACCACCCGAACATCGTCATCGGCCTCGGCCCTGTCCAGGCAGGTCATAAAAAGACCAATGGCCTCAACACTGATGGCGTTTCGCTGCTGTTCCCGGTTTATCGTAACTGTCGCAATATGATCGTCTACCGTATAAAGTAAGTGTTCGTCACCCATGGTATCCTCCCGTGTATCCCCCTGTTAATTGAACAGTGAATTTTGAAAAGTGAAAATTTATGGTATCGCTGCGCTCTGCCTTTTTATATAAAAACAGATAGAATTTCGGAACTATTCACTTTTCACTCTTCACTTCCTGGATGTCCACCAGAATCTCTCCGGGCATGACCTTGTCCCCGGCAGCGGTATTCACACCGGTCACCGTTCCGTCAAAGGGGGCATTGAGCGTGGTTTCCATTTTCATGGCCGCCACCACCACCACCCCCTGCCCCTTTGTCACATTGTCTCCGATGTCCACCATCACCCGCACCACCACTGCCGGCATGGGCGGTGTCACTTCCAAAGGCACATCCCCGGCGGTTTTTTTGCGGCCCCGGTTCTGTTCGGTAAGATCGGCGTCTTCAA
This sequence comes from uncultured Desulfobacterales bacterium, assembly GCA_942490765.1. Lineage (GTDB taxonomy): Bacteria > Desulfobacterota > Desulfobacteria > Desulfobacterales > 4572-123 > 4572-123. The sequence continues at coordinate 71,266 of CALNYM010000040.1, forward strand.
CCCGGCAGGTCCGCCCGTTGATGGTGATATTTTTGCCGCCGTCATCGGCTGTCAGGTAGGCGTTTACACTGCGGCCTTTCACCCGCATATGAATCATATGATCCCCGATCACCTGATAGGCCACATCAAACTGCTTTCCCGCCATCGCTATGGTCACTGTATCTTCGGGGCCAGCCTCTGCCTGGACAGGAACGATCTCTTCTTTTATTTTCAATCGGTATTCCACGTGCAGTCTCCACCGTATGGGGTTTGTGTCAAAAACAATTTCACCGGTTAGGATCGGAAGCGAAATAAATTGAACAAAGATTGCGAAGGATTTTGGTTTGCCTTCAAGGCGCGTTGAAGGCCTCATACTTTACGTATGTGGGCTTTAACGCAACACAGAAGGCGGGCCAAAAGACGAGTAATGTCGTTCAAGTTATTAAGTTTCCGATCCTTACCCCCTCCAGGCACCCAGCGTGTCCCAGGGCGATACCGCCTTGCCGGCGCCGGGCATGATTTTGTCCTTCCGTGTGGTGCGGCATAGCTCATCCACGACAAATGCGATCCGCGCAAGGTCGGCGGATCTTGTATCAGGATGCCAGTTTGTAAAATGGGTTTCGATAAAATCGGTAAACGTCTCCCCGGCCATAAATGCTTCGGACCGGAGAACATCCATTAAAAAGGAAATCGGTGTGTCCACCCCTGAAATAACATAGCCGGCCAGGGCCCGGAGCATCCTTTGTATGGCGGCACTTCTATTTTCAGCAAAACAGACCAGTTTGGATAAGATGGGGTCATACGCCACCGGGACATCCACCCCTTCATAAACACCGCAGTCATTACGGATGCCGGGGCCGGCCGGCTCCTTTAAAAACGCAATCCGACCCGGTGACGGAAAAAAATTGTTTTCCGGATCCTCGGCATAAATACGGCATTCTATGGCATGGCCGCGCCCGGTGATATCCTGCTGTGTCAGTCCCAGCACACCCCCTGCGGCAATCTCGATCTGCCACCGCACCAGGTCGATACCGGTAATCATCTCCGTGATGGGATGCTCCACCTGGAGCCGGGTGTTGACTTCAAGAAAATAGAATTTTTTATCCTGATCCAGCAAAAATTCCACCGTACCGGCATTGACATAACCCGCGGCAGCGGCTGCCGCCACCGCGGCAGCGCCCATCTTTTCTCTTAATTCCGTCGTCATTGCCGGTGACGGCGTCTCTTCGATAATCTTTTGATGCCGCCGCTGGATGGAGCATTCCCTTTCCAGCAGATGAATCACATGGCCATGGGCATCGGCGAGAATCTGAAATTCGATATGGCGCGGACGATGAAGATACTTCTCCAGATAAACAGCGCCGTCGCCAAAAGCACTGGCCGCTTCGCTGGATGCGGCAACGCAGGCCTGCTGCATCTCGTCAGGGGTGTTAACCACGCGCATGCCTTTCCCGCCGCCGCCCGCCGATGCCTTGATCAGCACGGGATAGCCGATTTTTTCCGCCTTTTCGGCCATGACCGCGGGATCGGGTTCGGCCCGGGTCATGCCCGGTATCACCGGCACACCGCCGGCGACCATGATGCGACGGGCCGTGGTCTTGTCCCCCAGATCACGGATCACCTTTGCCGGCGGCCCGATAAAGACCAGGCCTGCCGCCTTGCATTTTTCCGCAAATTCGGCATTTTCAGCCAGAAATCCATACCCCGGATGAACGGCTTTGGCCCCGCTGTCAAGGGCTGCGCGGATGATTTTATCCATATTGAGATAACTTTCAGACGGCTCGGCATCGCCTATATAAACCGCCTCGTCCGCCGTCAGTGTATGCAGTGCCCTGGGGTCTGCATCGGAATACACGGCCACCGTGGCAATCCCCATCTCCTGACACGTCCGCATGATGCGCACGGCGATCTCCCCTCTGTTGGCCACCAAAATTTTATCAAACATGTATATATCCTTCATTAAATTCTACATTCGAAACACCCCATACCCCGGCACATCATCCCGGATGGGCGCATTCAGCGCTGCGGATATGGAAAGCCCAAGGACATCCCTGGTTTTCGCCGGATCGATGATGCCGTCATCCCACAGGTTGGCGGTGCTGTAATAGGCATTGCCCTCTTTCCGGGCGGCCGCCACAACAGGATCATGGATAAAGCAAACTTCTTCATCCGTGAGCAGGGGCTGGCCCGCCTTTTTCCGCTGGTTGTTCTGCAGGGTAATCAGCACACCGGCCGCCTGTTCGCCCCCCATGACGCCGATCTCGGCATTGGGCCAGTTCCATAAAAACCGGGGGGAATAGGCCCGGCCGCACATGGCATAATTCCCGGCCCCGAAACTGGCCCCCATCATCACCGTAAACTTGGGAACCGTGGCCGTGGAAACGGCATTGACCATCTTGTGGCCGTTTTTGGTGATACCGCCGCGTTCATATTCCCGGCCGATAATAAAACCGCTGATATGCTGCAGGAAAACCAGGGGAATTTTCCGCTTGTCACAAATCTGAATAAACTGGGTTGCTTTCAGGGCACTGTCTGAAAACAAAATGCCGTTATTGGCCAGAATGCCCACCGGATACCCGTGGATATGGGCCCAGCCGCACACCAGGGTGGGACCGTACAGCTCCTTGAATTCCAGAAACTGGCTGCCGTCCACGATCCGGGCAATCACTTCCCGGATATCATAGGGGGTACTCAATTCCCGGCTGACAATCCCGTAGATCTCCTTGGGGTCGTAAAGGGGCGGGGCCGACTCGTGCATGGTCAGACATGTTTTTTTATTTTCCGGCAGGTTTCCGACGATCTTTCGCACAATACTGATGCCATGGGCATCATCTTCGGCATAATAATCCGAAACCCCGGATTCCCGGCAATGGACATCGGCCCCTCCCAGTTCATCGGCGCTCACCTCTTCACCGGTGGCTGCCAGCACCAGGGGCGGGCCCCCCAGAAAAATGGCCCCGGTGCCCTTGACATGCACCACCTCATCGGACATGGCCGGCACATAGGCGCCGCCGGCCGTGCAAAGTCCCATCACAGCGGTTATCTGGGGAATCCCCATCTTGGAGATGATGGCCTGGTTGTAAAACACCCGGCCCCCGTCATCGACATCCGGGAACAGTTCCGACTGCAGGGGGAGAAAGGCACCGGCGGAATCCAAAAGATTGACCATGGGCAAATTGTTTTCCATGACAATGGTCTGGCAACGAAGTGTTTTTTTCACGGACATGGGATAGGCGGCACCGCCTTTGATGGTGGGATCATTGGCATTGACCATCACCTCCTTGCCGCCGACAATGCCGATACCGGCCACAATGCCCGCCTTGTGCACCTTTTTATCATACATCCCGTGGGCCGTGAGGGCACCGATTTCCAGAAACGGCGTATTCCGGTCCAGCAGCAGTTCCAGCTTTTTCTGCACCGGCAGCTTACCGGATTCGGCCAGACGGGCCTTTGCCTTTTCCGACCGGTTGTCCCGGGCCGTGGCCAGCTCTTTTTTCAACACCTCGACCCGTGCTTCCATGGCCTCATAATTTTCCCGGTAGGCGTCCGAACCGGTATCGATGCTGGTTTCAATGACATCCATGGCGATTTATCCTTTCCTGAATTTTTTGACTGTGTTGAAAAGCCCCCGTCCTCTGGGCAGGGCCGGTGTTAAACGGTTGTAAGCGTTCACAGGGCACTTCATCTGCTTTGTTATCGGGCACTTGAAGTACAGGAAGTACGCCTGCGGTCCCTCTGCCTGGCATCTGCGGCACCCTGTAAACGCCTACATTACGGCAGATTACGGTAAAACGGGCGTTATAACCCCGTGAACGGTTACCAACGGTTTCACCGTGCTCGTGTATGTACGTGTACGTGTACGTTCACGAGCACGAGCACCTAAGCAATATCGGTATGCCTTTGCCGTATTTCTTTCTATCGGCACAGGCTGTTGATCCCCCCCACAATAAAGGTCACGGCATCTTTTCCAATCACCTCAAGATCGCCGGAACGATCCTTCCAGATCAGGTACTGGTAGGCAATACGTTCGAACATACCCAGAATGCTGATGGCCATTACCGTAGTCGAGAGATCGCTTTGAAATGTGATCGCCTGTTTTTCACCCATGAGCGTCAGGGCATCTTCGATATCTTTGATAAGCTTGCTGAATATCTTTTTGCGATGTTTTTCCACATGACTGCTCCGGCCTACGGATTCTCTGAAAAAAATGGCAATCTTTTCCGGATGCCGGCGGCAGAACTCTTCAAAAAAGACCTGACCGGCCATACGAAAACCGTCCATGGCACCGGCCGCTTTTTTATATTCGGCCCCCAGGCAGTTGCGCAGTTCAAACCCGATCCCGTCGAGCATCTGTACAATCAAATCCTCTTTGTTCTTAAAATAAAAATAGACCGTACCCACTGATACTTCAGCGGCATCGGCAATTTTCTCCATACTTGTTTTGTGGTACCCGTCAACGGCAAACAGGCCCTCGGCCGCCTTTAAGATCGTCTGGTAGCGCTGTTCGCGCTCCCGCTGCCGTCTAAGGGCGCTTTTGGTCGGCACTGTTTTCTCTTTTTCTCCAGTCATATGGTTTCCATTACCCCCGGACCCCCAGTGTGGCATCCCCGATCTTCACCCGGGCAATTTCAGTGGAGACCCCGGCGATCTGACCGTACTTGGCTCCGCGATAAGCGCTTTCAGCCGCATTGCCGCCGCTGTAACCGGCACCGGATAAAATCTGCAGGGCCCAGCTGGCCACCTGTTCCGCATTTTCGGTGCTGAAAACCTTGGCACAAAGGGTCATGGGCACCACATCCTTTTTCCCGGCATCCGCATACCAGGCGGCCCGAAACACAAACAGTTCGGCCGTCTGGAAAAGCGTCAGCATTTCCGCCAGCTTAAAACCCACTTCCTGATAAGCGATAATCGGTTTCCCGCCGCTCTTATGGGTCTTTGCATGGTCCCTGGCAGATTCAAACGATCCTTTCATCATGCCCAGAGAGATGCCCATAAGGACCTGATTTTCCCACAGCCGAAGCATTCCTGAAAGAGTACTGCCCGCTGTGGCCCTGATGACCCGGTGGGCCGGGATACGGCAATCAGCCAGTGTCAGCCCGGAAATAATCGCACCGTCAAAAGCCAAGGGTGGAAAGGCGCTCTCCCACGACAAGGCCCTCGGTCTTTCCCGGGACCAGAAACAGCACATCTTCACTGTCCAACCGGCCGGCCACTGCAATCAGGTCTGCCACCGGGGCATTGACGACATAATTTTTACGGCCGTTTATCACAATGGCATCCCCGTCCATGACACCCTTTGTGGCAAAGGGATCATTTTCAACATTCATGGCCCCCTCGGAAAGGGCCACGGCCCCCAGCAGTTCTCCTTGGAGCAGCGGTTCCAGGTATTGTTTTTTCTGTTCTTCCGATCCCCATTGGGCCAGGCTTCTGCCGAAAACCCGAGTGCTCATTTCCATGGCCAGTACCAGGGACGGTGCGCAAGCGGCAATGGTTTCCATGGCCGGCATCAGGGTCAGCAGCCCCCCAAAGCCGCTTTGGGCGGTGTTCAACCCAAGGCCCAGGTAAGGTGTCCGGGCCAGGGCTTTGAGGGCCTGACGAAGATATTCCGCCGCCTTTGCCCCATCGCGGGTCTCAGACGCGCTGTCTTTTAGAAAATCTTTTATCAGCTCATTTATTTCCGTAAAGAACGCCTGTTCCTTTTCGCTGAAATCAAAGTTCATGTCTTTTATGTCCCTTTTAAAGTTGTGAGTTGTGAGAAATTAGATACCATTCCCTCCTCCCTCAAAACGCATCACGCATAACTCATCACTGTCATATCATTTTGGAAATAATCATCTTCTGGATCTCGGAGGTGCCGCCGCCAATGGGTGCCAGCCGGGTATCCCGGAAAATCCGTTCCATGTCAAATTCATGGGTATAGCCGTACCCGCCGTGAAGCATCACGGCATCGTTGGTCACGGCCAGGCTCCAGTCCCCGATAAACAGCTTGGCCACGGCAGCTTCCAGGTGGTTCAACGGGCGCCCCTGGTCCTTGCACCAGGCAATGCGATACACCAGGGCCCGGGCCGCTTCTCCAAAGATCCGGATATCGGCCAGTTTGTGCTTGATGGCCTGAAACGCGGCAATGGGCCGGCCGAACTGGACCCGTCCCTTGGCATAGCGGGCACATTTTTTTTCAACATAGGTTGTGGCGCCCACAAAGGGGGCCAGCAATGCGCTGCGATCCCATTCCACTGTCTGCATGGCATACAAAAAACCCTCATTTTCTTTGCCCAACAGGTTTTCAGCAGGAATTTCACAGTCCGTAAACACCAGTTCCGAGGTCTGGGACGTACGAACCCCCATCTTGATCAACGGGGGGCCCGGCTTGAATCCCGGGGTACCCTTTTCCACGACAAAGGCGGAGATGCCCGAATGCCGGTCACAGTCCGTGTCGGTTTTGGCGTACACCACGGCCACATCGGCAATGGGGCCGTTGGTGATCCACATCTTGGTGCCGTTCAAGACATATTTATCCCCTTTTTTTTCGGCCACCGTGGTCATGGACGCCACATCGGAACCCGCATCCGGTTCGGAAAGCCCCATGCAGCCGATCCACTCGCCGGTGATGAGCCGGGGAAGGTATTTTTGGCGCTGGGCTTCGGTGCCATTGCGGAAAAGCGTATCGGCACATAAAAAGGTATGGGCCCCGTAGGCCAGGGTCATACCGCCGTCCACACCGGCTTCGCCCAGGGCCTCGCCCACCATGACCGTTGTGATCACATCGGCCCCGCCACCACCGTATGCTTCGGGAAAATGCAGACCCAGAATACCGAATTCTCCCATCTTGCGGAAGGATTCGAAATCGAACGCCTCCTTAAGATCATGCTCCTGAACCCGGGGAACAATCTCTTTTCTGGCAAAACGGATCACTTCCTGTTTGAACATCAATTGCTCTTTGGTAAATTCAAAATCCATAGCGCCCCCGCTTGAGGTTGATTTTAAAATCGAATTAAGTTCAATTCATGAACGAAAAAATAGATGTTCTGTAATAATATGTCAAGTATTTTTTGAAATATCATACCAAATGATGAATTAAATTCATTTCACTCTTTTTCAGGGGGTTGGCAAAACGCCGGAAGGAAAAAAATTTCGATTAGAATGTTCACCGGGAAAGATGATAAACGTGTAAAATAACGGCCACCGCCGGGGCATGGTCGAATGCGCATGGGCAATGCCGGAATCTTAAATTTCCGCAATCTCCGTCACTGTTTTCGGCAACGGCCTTTTCACGGACACCCCCAGATCGGAAAACTGACTCGCCTGACTGATGACGTTTCCCTTACCGCGCACCAGCCGGTTCATGGCCTCTTCGTAGGTGCACTGGGCCATATCGAGCTGTTTGCCCAATCTGTCCATGCTTTCCACAAAAAGCCGCAGCTTGTCGTAAATGGCGCTTGCCCTTTGAAAAATAGCCTGGGCATTTCTGTTTTGCCGCTCGTAGCGCCAGATGTTCTCAATGGTTTTAAGCGTGGCCAGCAGGGTTGACGGCGTCACCACAATGATTTTTCTTTCAAAGGCATAGGCGTAAAGTGTCATATCCGCCCTGAAAGCCGCCACAAAAGCCGCCTCAATGGGCATGAACATCAAGACAAAATCAAGACTGCGAAGCCCCTTGAGCGCCGAATAATCCTTTCTGCTGAGGCCTTCGATATGGGTACGAACAGAGGCCATATGGTCAGACAGCGCTTTTTTTTGACCGCTGCCTTCCTCGGCCCTCGCATACTGCTCATAGGCCACCAGGGACACCTTGGCATCCACCACCACATCTTTTTCCTCGGGCAGGTGGACGATGACATCGGGTTTGAGCAATCTGCCGTCCGGGTCTCTGAAACCGCCCTGGGTCTCGTATTCGATGCCTTTTCGAAGGCCCGACTGTTCCAGCACCCGTTCTAAAATCAGCTCCCCCCAGGTCCCCTGGGCTTTGCGGTCACCTTTGAGGGCCCGGGTCAGATTAACGGCTTCCTGATTGATCTGCTGGTTCAGGTCCCGCAGGGTTTCGATCTCCTTTCTAAGAGAGGTCCGCTGCCCGGCCTCATGCACATAAACGGCATCCACCTTCTGTCTGAATTCGCTGAGCTGGTCGCGAAAAGGATCCAGAAGGCCTTTTAAACCTGCCCTGCTCTGCTCACTGAATGTTTTTCCCTTCTCCTCCAGAATCTCTTGGGCAAGTACCCGGAACTGGTTGGTCAGCTCGCTTTTGGCTTCATCCAGCAGCACCAGTTTTTCTTCAGCCTGCCGCCTTTCCTGGGCCAATTGTGTCTTGAGCTCGGTCTCTATGGATTTCTGGTTTGAAAGTCGTTCGTTAAGCACATCGATGGTCTTCTCCCGCAGATCGAGTTTCTTATTAAGGTCCATCAGGTTGGCTGTCCGTTCCTTTTCCTGAGCCAGACCGGCTGTGAGTGTACGCAGCTCTTTTTCAAGATCCTGGGCTTTTTTCTCAAATTTTGAACGTTCATCCTTGATTTCACGCATCAAACTGTTTTTTTCTTTTTCCACGGCCAGATCTTTCTCCAGCCGGCTGCAACCCTCTGCCAGCTGTCTCTCCTTAACCCTATAGTCCATCAATTGATGTTCAAGGCGATCAATGGCCGCAGCCCCTGTTTGACGGGACCTGGAAACAAGCGATCGTATGATCAGCCAGACAATAACAGCGCCCGCCAGAAATGAGCATGAAATCGCAAGCAGTACTTCAGATTCAAAGGGCACAATAAAACTCCTTTTGAAGAAAAACAACGCCTGATCGTTAGTGATGCATGTTTTTTACCCCTGCGGCCCCCTCATTGTCAATCCCGGGTTATCCCAATTTGTTTTTATAATTTCATTGCCAAGAATACCATGATATATTCAATTTAATTCTGATTTATCAGGGTCAGGCATTTAAAAAAGGAGCCCACATGATCTTTTTGATGGTCGCATTTTACGTCCTGTTTCCCGCACTGGTCATTTACCTGTGCCAGCGCTACCCGTTCGTGGATAAAATCGGTGCCGTGATTATCTGCTACATCGGCGGCATCGTCATCGGCAATCTCCATCTTCTGCCGCCGGACAGCTTCAAGGTTCTCGATGCCCTGACCACGGTGACCATCCCTGTTGCACTGCCCCTGCTTCTTTTTTCAATGAATATCCGTCGATGGTTTCGCCTGGCGGGCAAGACCATGATTTCACTGGGCCTGATCATCGTGGCCGTTATGGTAATGGCCCTGGCCGGGAACCTGCTGTTTAACGGTAAAATTGATGATGCATGGAAGGTTTCCGGACTGATGGTCGGGGTTTACACCGGCGGCACGCCCAATCTGGCCGCCATAAAAACGGCCCTGTCGGTGGATCCCAGCACTTACCTGGCCATCCATACCGCCGACGTTGCCGTCAGTGCCGTCTACATTCTCTTTGCCATCACTTTTGCCCAGAAAATTTTTCTTTTTTTCCTGCCGGCCTTTTCTTCCGGCAATGCCCATGCCGATACTGATCCCGGGAAAGATATCAACTGCTATTCAGGAATTTTCAAAAAACCGGTGGTCATCGGCCTGTTAAAAGCGCTGGGACTTTCGATATTGATTTTTGCCATGGGCGGCGGGCTCACCCTGGTATTGCCCAAGAGCATTTCCATGGCTGCGGCCATCCTGGTCATCACAACCCTTGGGATTGCCGCGTCCACTGTCCCACGGATCCGAAAAATCCCCATGACATTCCAGCTCGGCCAGTATTTTATACTGATCTTCTGCATGGCCGTAGCCTCCATGGCGGAATTGAGCCGGTTGTTTAGCGCCGCACCGATCCTTTTGATCTGGGTGGCGTTCATGGTATTCGGCACCATGATACTTCATCTGCTGCTGTCCATTGTGTTCAAAGTGGACGCCGACACGGTATTGATCACTTCCGTGGCAGCCATCTGCTCTCCGCCTTTTGTGCCCATTGTCGCAGGCGCCATAAAAAACAAGGAAATCGTTGTGTCCGGCCTGACAACGGGTATTATCGGTTATGCCATCGGCAATTACCTGGGCGTATTTTGCGCCTATCTTTTCCGTGCAATGGGGTAGGAGTATGTTCAACGGACGGTGGAACGGTTCACGGATTTGCGGAGACAGAGCGCCAGTGGCAGGGTTACAAGCGCCGTTGCAGCAATAGCCATAACGGTGAACCGGATGTCAAACCGGTCACTGACATTCCCGAAAACCATCGGCGCCAAAGCGCCGCCGGCAATCACACAGGTATAAAAAAGACCGAAAACACGCCCCAGACGCTGGGGGGAGACAAAATCAGCCACCGTTCCGTAAAATACGGAGGAGGTGCCGTTAAGGGCCGCGCCCAGAACAGGAAGAAAAATAAATATCCCTTTAAGGGGCAGGAACAGCAATAAAAAAATACCCGCCGCCGTCACCCCTTCGGTGAGCAAAACGGTGGGGATGATACCCAGCCGTTCGGCAAGAAGCCCACAGAAAAATTTTCCGCCTGCGCCGCCGATAAAGGCAAGAGAAAGGGCAAACCCGATGGATTCCGCCGGAAGTCCCCGGTAAATCAGAAAAAACGGCAGTAGTGTAAAAAGGCCGGTCCGCACGGCCGTATCCAGAAACCCCATTATAGACAGCAGGGAAAACCCCAGCCTGTCTTCGATGCCCCAGCCTTTTGCCGAGATATTTTCCCGACGGGTTTTAATTTTATCCGGTGCACCCCCGGCCTGTAATTTCTGCAGGGCACGTCCGGAGACAAGCATCACCAGAATACCGATAAAGCCGAAAACAAGTCCCAGCATGCGCCAGTCCGCCACGGTCAATACCAGGGCCGCCAGAGCCGGAAATGTAAATTTACCCACATCTCCGGAAAAATTAAAGGTGCCCAAGGCCGCCCGCCGTCCGCCATGGGCATAGACACTAGAAACCATTGACGAAGAGAGGGGGTGATGCACGCCAGAGGCAAAACCGCCGATCAACAGGAGCGCCAGCAGGGAAAAAAAACCGGCGGCCAGGCCAAGGGCCATGAAACTGACGGCGGCGACAATCGTTCCGATGATGAGCAGCAACCGTTCGCCCAGGCGCTCGGACAAAAACCCCGCCGGCACCTGGGCCAGGGCCATGGACCCCTCAAAGCAGGTAATAAAAAGACCGACCTGGGTCAGGCTGAGATCAAAGGCAATCTGCCACAGGGGAAGAAAAACAAACAACCCGTCGGCGATGCCGTCACAAAAAAAATGAAATGCGCATCCGCAGGCCAGCACTTTGCCGGGGCGCCCCGGCCGGACCTTGAACAGTGCCATCATTTGTACCTTAAAAATCTTTAGAATATATTAAACAATCCAAAAGCCTTCGCAGAGCTAATATAGCCCGAACGGATTGTCAAGGACAAGTGACACGCCCCCTGCCCCCCGGCACCGGTTAAAAAATCAAGGTTTTGACAATCAGAGATCACCCGGCTATAAATAAAAAAAGATTTAAGATTAAAGGTATTAGCCATTGGGTTTCAGCTCAAAATGATGAGGGAATCATTTGGCTAACAGCTAACGACTCAATCTTCAATTAATTAGGGAGCGCCCCATGTCATCCATAAAAACAGTCGGCCTTGTCCTGGGCAGCGGATCATCCCGCGGATGGGCCCATATCGGTGTCATTGAAGCCCTTGTAGAAGCAAATATTCCCATCGATTACATTGCCGGCTGCAGCGTGGGATCCTATATCGGCGCCATCTATGCCAGCGGCAGCCTCAACAGTCTAAAAAAATTTGTCCTCCGGATGGACGGCAAAAAGGTCTTTTCCTATTTTGACGTTGTTTTCCCGCGGTCCGGTTTTTTAAACGGCACCAAAAAGGTAAAAGAGCTCTTTTCCATGCACACCGATGTTGAAGATTTTTCCCAACTGCATATCCCGTTGATGATGGTGGCCACGGATCTGGGAACCGGTGACAAGGTCGTGCTGCGATCCGGAAATTTATTGGATGCCCTCCGGGCCACCATGTCCATGCCCGGGCTCTTTGCACCGGCCCGCGTCAAAGGGCGCTGGCTGGTGGACGGTGGCCTGGTGGACCCGGTGCCGGTGAGCATTGCCAGGGCACTGGGACCCGATGTGATCATTGCAGTCGACCTTAACAGCGGGCTCATCTCACGCAGGGATCGAAATAAAGACCGGGGGAAAAAGCCTGCCCCCGCCCCAAAAACCGAGGACCGGCATGAATATAAAAATGAGTTGCTGAAAAAATGGGCGGATTATTATGAAAATACAGGATTAAGCCTTAAAAATAAAATCAATGAACTGCTCCGCAAAGAATCTTCCGTACCGGATATCATGGAAACGGTCACCACCTCCATCGGCATCATGCAGGAACGGATCACCCGCATCAACCTTGCCGTGGAGCCACCGGACATATTAATCCAGCCGCGCCTGGGGGAGTTGAAAATGATGGATTTTGACCATGTGGAACATGCCATTGAAGAGGGGTATTCGTGTGTAAAGAGCAAATGGAAGACATAAGGGCGTTACTGGAGGGCAACGGGCGAGCAATGAGCAAGGCGGAGGACGGACGGCAAAAGAGAATGAGTATGTGAGTTTCGGTAAAATGCTCGATAAAGCCCCGGGATGCTTTTATCCGGAAGCTTGAAACTGTCTGAGGGGTGGCTGTGGTCCGCGCACAGCGACAGAATACATTATAATTTTGAAAGAATAACTGCCAGACAGGTTGCGGACCCGGCGGTAAGAACGGTTGGGGCGAGGTTTTTGGGGACGGGAAGACGGGGGCCCGCAAAAAGCGAGGAACCAGATAAAAAAAAGGAAGCCATTAATGGAAGGATACATTCGTGGGAATATAAAACCCGGCATCGAAGTGGACATCGTGCTGAAAAAGGACCAGCGCTGCGGCACCCTGACCCGGGGTATTGTCAAGACGATACTCACCAAATCACCCAGTCATCCCCACGGCATAAAAGTCCGCCTGGAAGACGGACAGGTGGGCCGGGTTAAAAAGATTTTTAATTAAAAACAATGACCCCATTTTCAAAAAAATCAATCCGGGCAATCTTTTTTATCGTGCTGGTTATCTGCATGACGGGCAGTGCATTACTTGCGATCCAGGCCCTTTTACCCGGTTTAATCGAATCAAAACTGCTCCCTGAGCTGTCCGGCCGTATGGGAATTCCCAATCTTGACTGCCGCATCATTCACATCGGGTTAACCGGTGCTGATCTTGGGCCGGTGACAACGGGGCCATCCGGGACGCCAACCATTTCCATTGACACCCTGCGGGTGGAATATGACCCGTTTGACCTTTTCAACGGCAGGGTTCAAAAGGTGCGCTTAAACGGCGTCCGTTTACAATGTACTTTGCATAACGGGATTTTCTCATTTCCGGGACTGGATCTTAAATCCATGGGGGGCCTGGGGCAACCGAAATCCGACACCCGCGCTTTTCCGGCCGAAAGCATTCAGGTCCGCAGCGCCGTAATGGCCCTCAACTGGCAGGACAATCTTTACAGAATCCCTTTTGAACTCGATCTGCGTCCGGATAAAAACAGCCCCGGCACGATACAGGGGCTATTGCGGCTCTATCCCCGGGACCAGGTCCTTGACCTGGCCATCAGTGCTGACCTTGATAATAAAAAGAAGGCTGCATTCACCCTGCAAGGGAAGGACATCGACCTTGAGCGGTTTGCAGATATCAGCGGTGGGATTCCCGGACTTGGCCTGAACGGCAATGTGGATATCAAGGCAAGTGCCGACATCGCCTTTTCCCCCTTTTTGGTAAACACCTTGAATGCCGAGGTGATCTGGAAAAACGGAAATGTAACCCTGCCGGGCCTGAAAATAACGACCGGCTCTTTTTCAAACGTGTCCCCTGAACCTTTAAAAATCCAGTTAACCCAAAAAAATAAAACCGGATGGCACCTCAGCGCAGATCATTTTGATATTGCCGCCCCTGTTCCCATAAAACTGTCTGACATGGCTTTTTCACTGGATACAAGCGATAAAAGATATAAGGCCGAAGGCCACTTCAGGGCCGAATTTACAAAAACCAGTGGTCCGGTGGCCCTGGCAGCCCCGGTTAAAACCCGCTGGGATGTTCTGGCCGATGTTGAAAAAAAGGGGAACTGGTCTGCCCAAATTGCAAATAAAATTTTACCATCGTCAGGGGTCTGTTCTCTCAAAATCGGAAAAACAACCCTGAAAAGCCGACTGCCGCTCCTGACGATATCAGGCGCCGGTACCCGTCACAGCGGCGATGCCACCTGGCAGCTGTCTTTAAAAGATCTGACCCTTAAAAATCCCGATACCAGGCTTGAAAGCCCTGGTATCGAAATAAAGGGCAGTCTCGCGTTTAATCAAATCGGTAAAAAAATCAACCTGGCAGCCACTGCCGATGCCGATATGTCCCGGACCCGCATCAGCATCCAAAAAGTTCAGAACCAGACACT